>NZ_JNYD01000014.1 GCF_000717175.1 Pseudonocardia autotrophica
ACCGCACCCGCACCCTGACCTTCACCTTCGACGGCGAGCAGTACACCGGCCACCCCGGCGACACCCTGGCGTCGGCGCTGCTGGCGAACGGGGTCCGCCACGTCGCGACCAGCGTGAAGCTGGGCCGCCCGCGCGGCATCACCGCCGCCTGGAGCGAGGACCCCACCGGGCTCGTCCAGATCGAGGAGCCCTTCCCCGAGCCCATGCTGCTGGCCACCACCATCGAACTGGTCGACGGCCTGGTCGCCCGGGGCCTCGGCGGCCGCGGCCGGCTCGCGGAGGTCCCCGACACCGCCCGCTACGACCGCCGGTACGCGCACTGCGAGACGCTGGTGATCGGCGCGGGCCCCGCCGGCCTGCTCGCCGCCCGGACCGCCGCACGCCGGGGCGACCGCGTGGTCCTCGTCGACGACCGGCCCGCCGCCGGTGGGTCGCTGCTCGGTACCGAGCGGATCTGCGGGCGGAGTGCCTACGAGTTCGTCGCCGACACGATGGCCGAGCTGCGGGCGGACCCGGACGTCCGGATCCTGTCGCGCACCACGGCGTTCGGCCAGTACGACGACGGCTTCGTCCTCGCCCTGGAGCGCCGCACCGACCACCTGGCCGAGCCTCCGCGCAACGTCTCGCGCCAGCGGGTCTGGCGCATCCGGGCCGCCCGGGTCGTCGTCGCGACCGGGGCGCACGAGCGGCCGATCGTGATCGAGGACAACGACCGTCCCGGGATCATGCTGGCCGCCTCGGCCCGCGACCTCCTGCACCGGTACGGCGTGCTGGTCGGCCGGAAGATCGTGGTCTTCACGACCGACGACGCCGCGTACGGCGCCGCCGCCGACCTCGAGGCCGCCGGCGCGCGCGTGACGGTCGTCGACCCTCGCCCTGTGAGTGCGGATAGTCGCCATGGCGACTATCGCCACTCACAGCTGGTGGGGACGAGGGGTGACGCCTCCGGGCAGGTGTGCGCCGCACTGCTCGACACGGGCGAGGAACTCCCCTGCGACACCCTCCTGCTCTCCGGCGGCTGGAACCCCACCGTCCACCTGTTCTCGCACGTCCGCGGCGCGCTGCGGTACGACGCCGAGCTGGGCGCGTTCCGGCCGGGCGAGCCCCTCGACGGCGTCACCGTCGTCGGCGCGGCGAACGGGACGTTCGACCTCGCCGGCTGCCTGGCCGAGGGCAAGGGCGAGACCCCGGCGGCGCCGACGGTCGGCCCCGCAGGCTCCGCCTCAACGCCGCCGCGCACCGGGATGGTCCTGTGGCGCACCGAGGGCGACCGGACGAGGCAGTTCGTCGACCTCCAGCGCGACTCGACGGTCGCCGACATCGCGCGGGCCGTCGGCGCGGGTATCCGCTCGGTCGAGCACGTCAAGCGCTACACGACGATCGGCACCGCGCACGACCAGGGCAAGACCTCCGGCGTGATCGCCTCCGGGATCACCGCCGAGTTGCTGGGCGTGCCGGTGGAGTCCCTGGGCACCACCACCTTCCGCCCGCCGTACACCCCGGTCGCCTTCGCGGCGCTGGCCGGGCGCGACCGCGGCCGGCTGTTCGACCCCGAGCGCACGACCGCGCTGCACGGCTGGCACGTGGAGGCCGGCGCGGTGTTCGAGGACGTCGGCCAGTGGAAGCGGCCGCGGTACTACCCGCAGCCGGGCGAGGACATGGAGGCCGCGGTGCTGCGCGAGTGCGCGGCGGCCCGCACCGGCGTCGGCATCCTCGACGGCTCCACCCTCGGCAAGATCGACGTCCAGGGGCCCGACGCCGGCGTCTTTCTGGACCGGATCTACACGAACATGATGTCGAGCCTGAAGCCCGGCCGGGTCCGCTACGGCGTGATGTGCGGGCTCGACGGCATGGTGATCGACGACGGCACCGTGCTCCGCATCGCGGACGACCGGTTCCTCGTCATGACCACCACGGGCGGCGCGGCACCGATCCTCGACCACCTCGAGGAGTGGCTGCAGACCGAGTGGCCCGAGCTGCGGGTCTCCCTGACCTCGGTGACCGAGCAGTGGGCGACCTTCCCGGTCGTCGGGCCGCGGTCTCGGGACGTGGTCGGTGCCCTGGCCCCGCACGTCGACGTCGCGAACGAGGCCTTCCCGTTCATGAGCTGGCTCGACACCGAGGTCGACGGCGTGCCGATCCGGTTGGCGCGCATCAGCTTCTCCGGAGAGCTGGCCTGGGAGGTGAGCGTCGACGGCTGGCACGCGGCGGCCGTCTGGCGGCGCCTGCTGGACCTCGGCGCACCGTACGGGATCACCCCCTACGGCACCGAGACCATGCACGTCCTGCGCGCCGAGAAGGGCTACCCGATCATCGGGCAGGACACGGACGGCACCGTCACCCCGCAGGACCTCGGCATGGACTGGGTCGTGTCGAAGA
The DNA here is from genome assembly GCF_000717175.1 of Pseudonocardia autotrophica. Taxonomy (GTDB): domain Bacteria; phylum Actinomycetota; class Actinomycetes; order Mycobacteriales; family Pseudonocardiaceae; genus Pseudonocardia; species Pseudonocardia halophobica. The sequence goes on from NZ_JNYD01000014.1 coordinate 2,380, forward strand.
AGAAGCCGGACTTCGTGGGCAAGCGGTCCTTCGCCCGCCCGGCCAACGCCGACCCGCTGCGCAAGCAGCTCGTGGGCCTGCTGCCGGTCGATCCCGACCTGAAGCTGCCGGAGGGCTCGCAGATCGTCGAGCCGGCCGACGTGCTACCGCCGCCCCCGGTGCCCATGCTCGGCCACGTCACGTCGAGCTACCGCAGTGCCGCGCTCGGCCGGACCTTCGCGCTCGCCCTGGTCAAGGGCGGGCACGCGCGGATCGGCGAGCGCCTGACCGTGCCGGTCGACGGGGCGCTGGTGCCCGTCGAGGTGACCGGTTCCGTGCTGTTCGACCCCGAGGGGTCCCGTCGGGATGGTGAGCCGAGTGTCCACTGATGTACTGCGCCCGGTGGGGGCGCTCGACGGCTGGGCCGGCCGGTTCGCCGAGCTGCCGGACTCGGTGGCGCTGCTGGCCGAGCCGTTCCACGCGATGGTCGACGTCCGCACCGCGGACCCCGCCGCGCTGGAGGAGCTGGTCGGCGCCCCGCTGCCCGGGCCGAACGCGTGGAGCGGCGGCGAGCGCGTCACCGCGATCTGGCTCGGGCCGGACGAGTGGCTGCTGACCAGCCCCTTCCTCGCGCCGGCCGAGCTGGAGGCGGCGGTCCGGACGGCCGGGGCGACCGGGGTGGACGTCTCTGCGCAGCGCACCACGGTCCGGCTCCGCGGCGCCCACGCCCGGGACGTCCTGGAGACGGGCTGCGCGGTCGACCAGCACCCGCGCGCCTTCGGCACCGGATCGGCGGCCGTCACGCTGCTGGGCCAGGCCGGGGTCGTGCTGCTCGGCCTCGGGCCGTCCGACTACCGCCTCCTCGTGCGGTCCTCCTTCGCGACCTATCTCGCGGAGTGGCTGCTCGACGCCGCGAGCGAATTCCGATGAGGGGGCGGTGACGAGAACCGTGACGGTCTCCGCGTTCGACCTGTTCAGCGTCGGCATCGGCCCCTCGAGCTCGCACACCGTCGGCCCGATGCGGGCGGCGCTGCGGTTCGCCGGGCGGCTCGACCGCGAGGGCCTGCTCCCCCGCGTCGCGCACGTGAAGGCGGAGCTGTTCGGCTCGCTCGGCGCCACCGGGAAGGGCCACGGCAGCGTCGGGGCGGTGGTGCGCGGGCTGGCCGGGGAGGCGCCCGAGACCGTCGACCCGGGCAGCCCCACCGTCGACGACGTCTGGGGGACCGGACGGCTACGGCTGCTCGGCCGGCACGAGATCGGCTTCCGGGTCGAGGACGTGGTGCTGCACCGGCGGCGGACGTTGCCCTTCCACCCCAACGGTATGCGGTTCACCGCGCACGGCGGGACCGGCACGGCGCTGCTCACCGCGGAGTACTTCTCCGTCGGCGGGGGCTTCGTGCTCGACGAGGCGCAGCAGGCGCTCCTGCCGCCCGAGCCCGAGGTTCCGTACCCCTTCGCGGCCGGCGCCGAGCTGCTCGCCCGCTGCCGCGAGACGGGGCTGCCGGTCAGCGGGATCGTGCTGGCCAACGAGTGCGCGCGGATGCGGCGCCTGCGCCCCGACGTCGACCCCGAGGCCGAGGTCCGGCGCGGGCTGCTCGCGCTCTGGGCGGTCATGCAGGAGTGCGTGGAGCGGGGCTCGACGACGGGCGGCGTGCTCCCGGGCGGGCTGAAGGTCCGGCGCCGCGCGGCCGCCCTGCGGGAGGCGCTGGAGGCCGAGCCCACCGTGGAGTCCGGCGAGTGGGTCACCCTCTTCGCCCTCGCGGTGAACGAGGAGAACGCGGCCGGCGGGCGGATCGTCACCGCCCCGACCAACGGCGCGGCCGGGATCGTGCCCGCCGTCCTGCACTACTACCGCCGGTTCTGCAAGGCCTCCTCCGACGACGGCGTGGTCCGGTTCCTGCTCACGGCCGCCGCCGTGGGCTCGCTGTTCAAGGAGAACGCCTCCCTCTCCGGTGCCGAGGTCGGCTGCCAGGGCGAGGTCGGCTCGGCCTGCTCGATGGCCGCCGCGGGCCTGGCCGAGGTCATGGGCGGCACCCCGGAGCAGGTGGAGAACGCCGCGGAGATCGGCATCGAGCACAACCTCGGCCTGACCTGCGACCCGATCGGCGGGCTCGTGCAGATCCCGTGCATCGAGCGCAACGCCGTGGCGTCGATGAAGGCGATCACCGCGGCCCGGATGGCCGTGCGCGGCGACGGGCAGCACCACGTCAGCCTGGACAAGGCGATCCGGACGATGCGGATCACCGGTGCGGACATGAAGACCAAGTACAAGGAGACGAGCCGGGGCGGGCTGGCCCTCACCGTCGTCGAGTGCTGAGCCGGGAGTGGCGATGGTCGCCATCGCGACCATCGGCACTCACGGCCAGCGGTTGCGGTGCGCCGGTCCACGACGGACCGTGCTGCCATGCGTGATCCGGAGCCGCGCCCGTCGCGCCGCTCGCTGTGGTGGCTCCTCGGACCGCCGGTCCTGTTCTGCGTGGCGGTCGTGCCCGCGAACCGGGTCGAGCCGTGGGTGCTCGGGATGCCGTTCCTGGTCTTCTGGCTGCTGCTCGCCACGCTGCTCTCGCCGGTCTGCGTGTGGCTCGCGGCCCGCGGCGACCCCGTGTGGAAGGCGCACCGCCGGTGAGCATCGCGATCGTCGCCCTCTTCCTGGTCGCGGCGTGCGTACTCGGGATCCGGGCCGCCCGGGGACAGGACAAGGTCGACCTGGCCGCGTGGTCGGTGGGCGGGCGCAGCCTCGGGCTGCTGATGACGCTCGTGCTGATGGCCGGCGAGACCTACACGACCTTCAGCTACCTCGGCGCCGCCGGCTGGTCGTACACCCACGGCGTCTCCGCGCTCTACGTCGTGGCCTACCTGAGCATCGGGATGGCGGCGAGCTACGTCGTCGGCCCGCTGCTGTGGAGCTATGCGCACCGGCACGGGCTGCACAACATCACCGACATCGCGGCGCACCGCTTCGGCGCGCCGTGGCTCGGTGTGGTGCTCACCGTCGCCGCGACCGTGTTCCTGCTCCCGTACGTGCAGCTGCAGATCACCGGCATGGGCACGGTGGTGGCGAGCGTGAGCTACGGGGCGGTCGGGCTGGGCCTGTCCTACCTCGTGGCGTTCGCGGTGTCCGAGGTGTTCGTGCTGGCCAGCGGCCTGCGCGGGAGCGCCTGGGTGTCGGTGCTGAAGGACGTCACGGTCGTCGTGACGCTCGCGGTGGTCTTCGTGTTCGTGCCGCTGCACTTCTTCGGCGGCTACGGCGCGATGTTCGCGCAGATCGGCGCCGAGCGGGCCGCGTGGCTGACCATGCCCGGCCCGGGCTCGTCGACCTACGGGCTCGCCTGGTTCCTCTCCACCGCGCTGCTCAACGGCGCGGTCTACAGCGTCATACCCACGACCGTCGCGGGCTTCCTCGGCGCCGCGAGCCCGCAGACCCTGCGCCGCAACGCGCTGCTCCTGCCGCTCTACCAGGTGCTGCTGTTCGTGCCGGTGATCCTCGGGCTGGCCGCGACGCTCGTGGTGCCGGGGCTGAAGGACTCGAACCTCGCGCTGTTCGAGATGCTCGGCACCGCCCTGCCGGAGTGGCTGTTCGGGCTCGTGGGCGCGGCGGGCGCGCTGTCGGCGATCGTGCCGATGGCGGTGTTCATGCTGGCCATCGGCACGATGTGGAGCCGCTCCGTGCTGGGCCTGCACGAGCGCACCCGCGGCCGGCAGCGGCAGCTGGCCCAGGTCGTCACGCTCGTGGCCGGCGGGCTCGCGCTCGGGATGACCTACGTGTTCCCCAACGCCCTGGTCCGGCTCTCCGTGATCTCCTACGAGGGGCTCGCGCAGCTCCTGCCGCTCGTGGTGATCGCGCTCGTCTGGCGCCGGATGTCCCTTTCCGGGGGCGTCGCGGGGCTGGTGGCCGGGCTGCTCGTCGTGGTGGTGTTGATGGCGACGGGCAACGACCCCTGGGGCGGGGTCAACGCGGGCGCGATCGGGCTGGTGCTCAACCTCCTGGTCGCGGCGGCGGTGTCGCTCGCCCGCCCCGGCTCGGCGCCCGACGGCCGGCTGGCCGCACCCGAGCCCGTCCCCGCCCGCTCCGGCACCGAGGAGGACCACCGTTGACCCGCAGCACCACCCGGCTCGCCGACCTGACCGCCCGCGAGCTGCTCGCGGGCTACCGCGCCGGCACCTTCTCCCCCGCCGACGTCGTCGACGACGTCCTGGCCCGGATCGAGGCCGACGAACCCCGGCTGCACGCCACCTACGCCCTTGATCCAGACGGGGCGCGGGCCGCCGCCGCGGAGTCGGTCGGGCGTTGGCGGGCCGGTGAGCCGCGCCCGCTCGACGGCGTGCCGATCACGGTGAAGGACAACATCGCGACGCGCGGGGTGCCCACCCCGGTCGGCACGGCCGCGACCGAGCTGGTGCCGGCCGAGCGGGACGCCCCGGCGGCGGCCCGGGTCCGCGAAGCCGGGGCGGTGATCCTCGGTAAGACGACCATGCCGGACCTGGGGATGCTCGGGTCGTCGCAGTCGAGCTTCCACCCGGTGACCCGCAACCCGTGGGACCTGACCCGGACGCCCGGCGGGTCGAGCTCCGGTGCCGCCGCGGCCGCCGCGGCCGGCTACGGACCGCTCCACCTGGGCACGGACATCGGCGGCTCGGTGCGCCAGCCCGCGGGCTGGAACGGGATCGCGGGGCTCAAGCCGACGTTCGGGCGGGTGCCGGTGGTGCCGCCGTACGCGGGCCGGGTGGTCGGACCGATGTGCCGGACGGTCGGCGACGTCGCCCTGCTCATGTCGGTCGTCGCCGCGCCGGACGCGCAGGACCACACCGCCCTGCCCGCCGCCGACATCGCCTGGCCGGCGGCGCCGGGCGCGGTGCGGGGGCTGCGGATCGGCCTGCTCCCCGACGTCGGCGTCGGGCTGGCCACCGAGCACGCGGTGCGCGACGCCGTCGAGGAGGCGGCGCGCACGCTCGAGGCCGCCGGCGCGGTCGTCGAACCGGTGGCGCCCTTCCTGACCCGCGACATGCTCGACGGCATGGACCGCTTCTGGCGGGCCCGCGCCTGGTCGGACCTCGGCGCCCTGCCCGAGGAGCGCCGCGCGAAGGTCCTGCCGGCGATCCTCGAGTGGGCGGCTCCCGGGGCGGACCTGACCGGCGCCGAGGTCTTCCACGGCTACAGCCAGATGGACGCGATGGCCGTCGCCGCCCACCGCGCCCTTGCCGACCTGGACTTCCTGCTGCTCCCGACCGCGCCGATCCCACCCTTCCCGGTCGAGTACGCCTCGGCCTTCGACGACCCGGCCCGGCCCTTCGAGCACATCGCGACGAGCCTGCCGTTCAACATGTCCGGCCAGCCCGCGCTCTCGGTGAACTGCGGCTACACCGCGGGCGGGCTGCCGATCGGGTTGCAGATCGTGGGCCGGCGGTTCGACGACGCGGGCGTCCTCGCCCTCGCGATGGCGTACGAGGAGCTCCGCCCGCCCCAGCGCCCCTGGCCCACCCTGTGAGTGGCGATAGTCGCCATGGCGACTATCGCCACTCACAGGTCAGCTCCGCTTGATCACCACCTTGAGCGCCTCGTTGGCGGCGGCGTCGGCGAACACCTCGTAGGCGCGGTCGATCTCGTCGAGGCCGAAGGTGTGCGTGCCCATCTTCTCGGCGGGGATCTTGCCGCTCGCGACCATCTTGAGCAGCGTCGGGATGGAGACGGTGTCGACCAGGCCCATGGTCAGCGTGACGTTGTGGATCCACAGCTGCTCGAGGGGCAGCTCGACCGGCACGCCGTGCACGCCGATGTTGGCGATGTGACCGCCGGGGCGCACCAGCGCGGCCGCGGTCCGCAGCGTCTCCGGATAGCCGACCGCCTCGATCGAGACGTCGACGCCCAGGCCGTCCGTCAGCGCCTTGACCGCGTCGACGACGTCCGGGCCGGCCTCGACGGTGTCCGTCGCCCCGAACTCGACGGCCTTGCCCAGCCGGAACTTGTTGGTGTCCACGGCGATGACCCGGGACGCGCCCCAGAGACCGGTGGTCAGGATGGCGGCGAGCCCCACCGCACCGGCGCCCACCACCGCGACCGTGTCCCCGGGCCGGACCTGACCGGCCAGCACGCCGACCTCGTACCCCGTCGGCAGCGAGTCGGCGAGGAAGATCGCCTGCTCGTCCGTGACGTCGTTCGGCACGGCGTAGATCGACGTGTCGGCGTAGGGCACGCGGACCGACTCGGCCTGCGTGCCGTCGACCAGGTGCCCGAAGATCCACCCGATGCCGCCGACGGTCTGGCAGTGCGACGGCATGCCGCGCTGGCAGTACTCGCACCGGCCGCAACGGGTGATCGCCGGGACCAGCACCCGGTCGCCCTCCCGGAACCCGGTCACGGCCGAGCCCACCTCGGTGACCGTGCCGACGGCCTCGTGGCCGAGGATGCGGCCGTCGGTCACCGCCGGGACGTCGCCCTTGAGGATGTGCAGGTCCGTTCCGCAGATCGTGGTGGTGTCCACTCTGACCACGACGTCCGTCGGTTCCTGGACCGCCGCGTCGGGGACCTCCTCCCACGCCTTGGACCCCGGTCCGTGGTAGACGAGCGCCTTCATCCGTGCCCTCCCTCGGTCGGTACCGCCGCAGGAGGACGTTAGTGGCGCCGGTCACATGCAGGTGTCTCAGTCTGCGACCGGCCCGGCTCGGCCGCCCGGCGTCAGCCGACCACGCCCCGGTCGTGCAGGCCGCCGATCTCCGCCGCGCCCAGGCCCAGGACCTCGGCCAGCACCTCGTCGGTGTCGCGGCCCAGCTCCGGGGCCTCCCCCGCCGGGCCGTGCTCCCCGCCCCACCGCAGCGGCGAGCGCGCCGTGATCGACGCCGTGCCGTCCGGCAGGGTCAGGTCGGCCAGCACCGGGTGCCGCCCCTGCCGGTGCGCGCCCACCACCTCGGTCATCCCGCGGTAGCGGCCCCACAACACGCGGGCAGCGTCGAGCTCGTCGGACACGGTCTTGAGGTCGCGCGCGGCGAACCAGGGCCGCAGCACCGCGGCGATGGTCTCGCGCAGCCGGTAGCGCTCCGACTCCTTGGTCAGGTCGGCGTCGAGGGCCTGCTCCAGCGCCGCGAACACCTCCCCGGTGCCGGTCACCTTCCGCAGCGCCGCCCACTGCCCCTCGGTCAGCGCCACCACCATCACCCGCGCCCCGTCCGAGCAGGCGAAGTCGACGCCGAAGGAGCCGTAGACGTGGTTGCCGTGCCGCGGCCGCTCCCGGCCCCGTTCCGCGGCCTCCGACAGCCAGCCGAGGTTCGCCACGCCGGCCAGTGCGACGTCCGCCAGCGCCAGCTCCACGTACGTGCCGCGGCCGGTGCGCGAGCGGTCGTACAGCGCCGCGAGCACGCCCGTCGAGACGCTCAGCCCGGTCACGAGGTCCCACGCCGGGAGCACGTGGTTGACCGGCGCGCCGCCCTCCTCCGAGCCGGTGATCTGCGGGATCCCGACCTCGGCGTTGACCGTGTAGTCCACCGCCGGGCGGCCGTCCGGGTAGCCCTGCACACGCAGGTGGATCAGGTCTGGACGGCGCGCGACCAGCACGTCGTTGGCCATCCAGCGGCGCCCGACGACGTTGTCCACCAGCACCCCGCGGTCCGTGCCCGGCGCGGTGATCAGCGCGGTCACCAGCTCGCGGCCCTCGTCGGAGCGCATGTCCACGGTGACCGAGCGCTTGCCCTTGTTCAGCGAGGCCCAGTAGTACGACTCCGCGTCGGCCGGGCCGGTCCCGTTGCCCACGACCGGCCAGCGCCGGTGGTCGGTGTTGCCGCCGATCGGGTCGATCCGGATCACGCTCGCGCCCAGCTGCGCCAGCGTCATGCCACCCGTCGGGCCGGCCACGAAGCTCGCGCACTCCACGACCTGCAGGCCCTCCAGCGGACGGTTCATCTCGTTCCTCCCCGACTCGCGCTCGCTCGAGATCCTGCCTCCCGTGGACTCCGGGCGCAGGACCCGCCTATCGTACGAACGATCGTTCGTACCCTCATCGTGGAGGTCAGCCGTGCCGGTCCCCGACGCCCTCGAAGCCCGCCTGCGCCGCCTGGAGGACGCGCACGAGATCGCCCAGCTGCGCGCCCGCTACTGCCAGTACCTCGACGACGGCCGCTGGCCCGAGCTGGCCGCCCTCTTCACCCCCGACGGCGTGTTCACCGGCCTCGCCACCGCGCGCGGCACCGCCGAGCTCGAGTCCTTCTTCGGCGCGCTGCAGGAGGGCCCGCTGACGGCGTGGTGGCACTACAGCGCCAACGAGACCGTGGAGATCGACGGCGACACGGCCACCGGCGAGACCTGGCTCTGGCAGCCGTGCGTGGTCGACGGCGAGGCGCAGATCGCCGCCGGCCGCTACCGGGACCGGATCACCCGCGGCGCCGACGGGTCCTGGCGGTTCGCGGAGCGGGTGGTCACGTTCTTCTACTGGACCCCGCTCGCCGGGGGCTGGGACAAGGGGAAGGTCGGCTTCCCGCCCGCGGAGGCGGCACTCGACCGGGCGTGAGGCGTCGCTGCAGTGTCGTGATTACACTGCAACACTCACACCTGCGCGTCCTTCGGGAGGTGTCATGCCCTCGCTCTACGAGTTCGCCGGCGGTGAAGCCGCCCTGCACCGGCTCGAGCAGATCTTCTACGACAGCGTGCTCGCCGACCCGGTGCTCCAGCCGCTCTTCGGAGCCGGCCGGGCGTCGCACGTCGACCACCTGACCGCGTTCACCGCCGAGTCCTTCGGCGGTCCGGACCGCTTCTCCCGGGAGCTCGGCTTCGCGCACCTGATCGACGTCCACCGCGGCCTGCGGATCACCGACCGGCAGCGCGAACGCTTCGTCGAGCTGTACCTCGCAGCGCTCGACGCGGCGGACATGCCGACCGATCCCGACTTCCGCCGGGCCGTGCGGGAGCACCTCGAGTTCGGCACCCGGGTGGCCCAGCAGAACTCCCACGCCACCACGGACGACGAGCTGCACCCGCTCCGCGAGGTGCCCCGCTGGACGTGGCGGGGCGACGAGGAGGACCTCCCCGGAGGATCCGACTGAGCAACCGTTCGGCGGTCACGGGCCCTTGTGCCCGACCTTACGATCGTTAGTCCGGTCATGTGACGCCGTCGTCACGTCGGCGGCGCCGTGTCGGGTCAACGGAGACCAACCGGACGAGGAGAACCATGTCCCACGCGCACACGGACCAGGTCCCGGAGGAGTTCGACGCCGTCGTCGTCGGCGCCGGATTCTCGGGGCTCTACATGCTGCACCGGCTCCGCGACACCCTCGGCCTCTCCGCCCGGGTGTTCGAGGCCGGCGACGACGTCGGCGGAACCTGGTACTGGAACCGGTACCCGGGCGCCCGGTGCGACTCGGAGAGCTACTTCTACAGCTTCTCCGACCGGCTCTCGGAGGATCTGCTGCAGGAGTGGACCTGGAGCGAGCGCTTCGCGGCCCAGCCGGAGATCCTGAGCTACCTGCGCCACGTCGCCGACCGGTACGACCTGCGGAAGGACATCCGGTTCGGCACCCGGGTCGTCGGCGCGGAGTACGACGACGCCACCGGGCGGTGGACGGTCCGCACCGACGACGGCACCCAGGTGACGGCGACCTTCCTGATCACCGCGGTCGGCTGCCTGTCGACGACGAACCTGCCCGAGTTCCCGGGCCGGGACAGCTTCCGCGGCGAGTCCTACCACACCGGCGTGTGGCCGCACGAGGGCGTCGACTTCACCGGCAAGCGGGTCGCGGTGATCGGCACGGGGGCGACCGCGGTGCAGGCCGTCCCGGAGATCGCCGAGCAGGCGGCAAACGTGTATGTGCTGCAGCGGACCGCGAACTACGACATCGCGGGCGGCAACCGGCCGATGGACGCCGAGGACGGCCGGAAGATCAAGGCGGAGTACCGCGACATCTGGAAGGCGACGCGCGAGACGGCGTTCGGCTTCCCCTACGACGTCGCGCAGCGCACCGCGCTGTCGGTCTCGGACGAGGAGCGGCAGCGGATCTTCGCGGAGGCCTGGGAACGCGGCGGGTTCCGGCTCGGCACGACCTTCAACGACCTGCTGCTCGACGAACAGGCGAACGAGACCGCCGCGGAGTTCCTGCGGGCCCGGATCCGCGAGCGCGTGCAGGACCCGGAGGTCGCGGAACTGCTCTCGCCCCGCGACCACCCGTTCTTCACCAAGCGACCGCCGCTGGAGAACGGGTACTACGAGACGTTCAACCGCGAGAACGTCACGTTGGTGAACGTCCGGGAGGCGCCGATCCAGGAGATCACACCCGCCGGGGTGCGGACCGCCGAGGCCGAGTACGAGGTCGACGTCATCGTGTACGCCACGGGGTTCGACGCGATGACCGGAACGCTGTTCAAGCTCGGCATCCGCGGGCGGGACGGGCTCGGGCTCGAGGAGAAGTGGGCCGACGGACCCCACACCTACCTCGGCATCGCCACCCACGGGTTCCCGAACCTGTTCATGATCACCGGTCCGCAGAGCCCGTCGGTGCTCAGCAACATGCCGGTGTCCATCGAGCAGCACGTGGACTGGATCACCGACTGCCTCCGCCGGCTGGAGGAGCAGGGGTACGACACCATCGAGGCCCTGCCCGAGGCGGAGGACGACTGGGTCTCCCACCACGACGAGGTCACCGCGACGACGTTGCTGCCGCGGGCGAACTCCTGGTGGGTGGGCGCGAACATCCCGGGCAAGCCGCGCCGGCTGTACCCGTACGCGGGCGGGGTGGGGGTGTACCGGCTGCTGTGCGACGAGGTCGCCGCGCGTGACTACGACGGGTTCGCCCGCGGCAAGAGCGGAGCGGCCACGAACGGCAGGTTCAGCGGGATCGCGCGGGCCCGGTACACCGAGCTGGCCGAGGAGGCGGCCGCTGCGGCGTCCTAGAACTCCAGCACGAGCCGCCCCCGGGTCCCGCCCTCCTGCAGGCGGGCGTGGGCCTCGGGGGCGCGCTCGGCCGGGTAGGTCGCGGCGACCCGCAGCGTGACGGCGCCGGACTCGGCGAGCACGCGCAGCGCGTCGAGCCGCTCGCGGTCCTCGGCGATGTCCCGCACCCACACCGGATGCCAGGTGATGCCCCGCTCCTCCGGCCCGCGGTACCCGCGGACGGTGGCGATCCGGCCGCCGTCCCGGACCGCGGGCAGCAGCAGGTCGCCCTGCACCGACCCGTCGGCCAGCGCGTCGACGCCCCCGGGGACCGCCTCGCGGATCCGCTCGGCCACGGCGTCGCCGCGCGGGACGACGACGTCGGCGCCGAGCTTGCGGAGCAGCTCGACGTCGGCGTCGGCGGCGTCGGCGACCACCCGCAGCCCGGCCGCCTTCGCCAGCTGCACCACGTACCCGCCGTAGGCCCCGGCCGCACCGGTGACGGCGAGGGTGGCCCCGGGCTCGGGGTCGAGCAGGTCCAGGGTCCGGCGCGCGGTCATCCCGTTCATCGGCAGCGTGGCCGCGTGGGCGTGGTCGGCCCCGGCGGGCGCGCGCACGACCGAGCCGACCGGCACCACGACGTACTCCGCGTAGGCGCCGTGCGCGCCGTCCGGCACCACGACCGCCATGACGGCGTCGCCGAGGGCGAGCCCGCCCTCCGCGCCCTCACCGATCTCGTCGACGACGCCGGCGGCGTCCATCCCCGGCACGTACGGCGGCGGGTCCTTGCGCTGCCGCTCGGCCCGCGACCCGTCCCGGACGTAGGTGTCGGTGGGGTTGACCGCCGCCGCGTGCACCCGGATCCGGATCTGCCCCGGCCCGGCGTGCGGCTCCGGCAGCTCGACGACCTCGAGGGCCTCAGGCCCGCCGTACTGGTTCACCCCGATCGCGCGCATGCCCCGAGACTCCCATCCGCGCGTCGCGGCGGCGCGCCCGGGACCCCGAACGGGTGCCGGGGTCTCAGCCGGCGTTCCGCAGCACCTCGACGCCCACCGGCGCGTCGCCGCGCAGGGTCACGCGGTGCATGACGCGGCGGGCGTCGCCGTAGTCCCGGTTGGCGTAGTGGGCGGTGGCCCGGTTGTCCCACATAGCGACGTCGCCCTCGGCCCAGCGGTGCCGCACGACGTGCTCGGGCTTGGTGAGGTGCGCGAAGAACAGGTCGAGCAGGGATCGGCTCTCGGCGTCGGACACGCCGTCGATCCGCACCGTGAAGCCGGGGTTCACGAACAGCGACCTCCGCCCGGTCTCCGGGTGCACCCGCACGACGGGGTGGACCACCGGGTCGAGGCTGGTGACCGTCTCGCCGTCCCACTCGCTGCCCCGGCCCTGCCGGCGCTGGGCGAGGTAGTAGCCGAAGTCCTTGGTGCCGTCGTGCACGGCGTCGAGCTGCTCGGCGAGCCGCTGCACTGGCGGGGCCAGCGACTCGAACGCCAGCTCCAGGTCCGCCCAGTTCGTGTCGCCGCCGGCCGGGGGCAGGGTGACCGCACGCAGGATCGAGCCCAGCGGCGGGCGCTTCATGAAGGTGACGTCGGTGTGCCAGACGTCGGCGTACCCGTCGTCGGCGGAGTCGAGCGCGTAGATCTCGGTGTGGTTCTCGTCGATGCCCGGGACGACCGGGTGCGACGCCGTGAGCTCGCCGATCCGGTTGCCGAGCCGGACCTGGCCGCTCGGGTCGAGGTCGTGCTGGCCGCGGAAGAACAGCACCTTGCGGGCGGTGAGCTCGGCCCGGATCGCGGCGACCTGCTCGTCGGAGGCGGTGGCGAGGTCGACGTCGTGCACGATCGCGCCGAAGCGCGGGCCGAGCGGCTCGAGGTTCAGGACCGCGGCGGCCGGGGTGGGCAGGGCGGACAGGGACGCAGGCGACATGAGTGGCTCCGGGAACGTCTGCGCGGCGTGCGCACGCCGCGACCGGGGAGATCGGGAGGGTGACGACGTCGTCGACGGGCACGGGACGTCCGCGACACGGTTCGTGCAGGCGGACGTGCGGTGAGGGCGGGCAGGTGCCCGCCGCGCTCAACCGAACCAGCAGCGCGTCGCCGACCCCGTCCAGAAGAGGTCGAGGTCCACCGGACAGAGGTCCACGTTGGTCCGACACAGGTCGACGTAGAGCCGAGCCACGAGTCGGAGTTCCGGGGTCACGATCGGATACTCGCGTCACTCGCCCCTGGTGCGCAAGGCGATCCGCCGAGTGTCCGCCGTCACCCCTGCCGATCGTCACACAACGTCAACCCGTCGGTACGTTCCGTGCATGGAGCTCGGCTACCTCACGCACGTCGGGGGCCTGGGCTCCCCGCGCGACGCCTACCGCGACACCGTCGAGCTGGCCGTCGCGGCCGAGGCCGCCGGGTTCGCCTCCTTCTGGGTCGCCCAGCACCACGCGAGCGAGGCCCAGGGCTACCTGCCCTCCCCCTTCGTCCTGCTCGCCGCGGTCGCACAGGCCACGAGTCGGATCCGGCTCGGAACGGGGGTGATCGCGGCGGCACTGGAGGACCCGCGGCGGGTGGCCGAGGACGCCGCGGTGCTCGACGCGCTGTCCGGCGAGCGCCTGGAGCTGGGCGTCGGCGCGGGCTCGGACCCGGCGGCGTCGGCCCTGTTCGGCCGCGACCACGAGCGGCGGCACGCCGACTGCGCCGCGGCCGTCGACGAGCTGCGGGAGATCCTCGGCGGCGCCACGCTCGTGCCCGACGCGCCCGGCCTGCTCGACCGGATGTGGTGGGCCACGGGCTCGCGCCGCGGGGTCGACGCGGCCGCGGCCCGCGGGATCGGCGTGATCAGCGGCCGGCCGCAGGGCGCGGCCCCGGACCTCGAGCGCTACTGGGCGCGGGCGGCCGCCGAGCCGCGGGTCGCGGTGTCCCGGCTGATCCGGGCGGGCGAGCCCGCCGCCGAGGTCGCCGCCCGCCTGCGGGCCGACGCCGCGCTGCCGTGGGCGAGCGCACTGCTGCTGCAGACCCAGCCGACCCGTACCGACCTGGCCGGCCACCTGCGCACACTCGCCGTCGCCGCCGATGCCGTCTCCGCCGCCGTCTCCGCCGTGCGCGAACCCGTGGCGGCCGGGCCGCGGCGGACGGCAGGATGGACGGCGTGACGACCTCCCCCGAGACAGCGAACGGGACCCGCCGCAGCGGTCTGGACCTGCGGTGGGTCGACACCGGCACCCGCCCCCAGGACGACCTGTTCGGCCACGTCAACGGCGCCTGGCTGACCAGCCACGTGATCCCGGACGACCGCGCGCAGGACGGCGCGTTCCGCGACCTGCGGGACCGGGCCGAGGAGGACGTGCGGGCGATCGTCGAGGGCGCGGGCGACCTCGAGGGACCCGAGGCCCGGCAGATCGCCGACCTCTACGCCTCCTTCATGGACACGGACGGGATCGAGGCCCGGGGCGTCGAGCCGCTGCGCCCGCTGCTGGCGGAGATCGCGCAGGCCGCGGACAAGGCCGAGCTCGCCGCGGTGCTGGGCCGCCGGCAGCGGCACGGCCGGGCCTCCCTGTTCGGCGTCTACGTCGCGACGGACGCGAAGGACTCGGACCGCTACCTGGTGCACCTCTCGCAGTCCGGCCTCGGGCTGCCCGACGAGTCCTACTACCGCGAGGACGCCTACGCGGAGATCCGCGCCAAGTACGTGACCCACCTGGAGCGGCTCGCCGGCCTGGTCGGGCTCGAGGACCCGGCGGGGCTCGCGGCGACGGTCATGGAGCTGGAGACCGCGCTCGCCGCCGTGTCCTGGGACCGGGTGACCAACCGGGACGCGGAGAAGACCTACACCCTGATGACGTGGCCCGCGGTGCAGGCCAACGCCCCGGAGTTCCCCTGGGAGTCCTGGCACGCGGCGCTGCGGGCCGGGCGGGCGGGCGACGGCGATGCGGCGTTCGCCGAGGTCGTCGTCCGGCAGCCGTCGTTCGTGCTGGCCGCGGCGAAGCTCTGGGCGGAGCTCCCGCTCGAGCAGTGGCAGGCGTGGCTGTCGATCCGCACCGCATCGGCGTCCGCGGACTACCTGACCGGAGCCGTCGTCGACGAGGACTTCGACTTCTACGGCCGCACCCTCTCCGGCACCCCGGCCCTGCGCGAGCGCTGGAAGCGCGGCGTCTCGGTGGTCGAGAGCGCGATCGGCGAGGCCGTCGGCAAGCTCTACGTGGAGCGGCACTTCCCGGCCTCGTCCAAGGAGCGGATGGTCGAGCTGGTCGCGAACCTCGTCGAGGCGTACCGGCAGAGCATCTCGGCGCTGGACTGGATGAGCCCGGCCACCCGCGAGCGGGCGCTGGAGAAGCTCGGGAAGTTCACGCCGAAGATCGGCTACCCGGACAAGTGGAAGGACTACTCGGCGCTCGAGGTCAAGGGCGACGACCTGCTCGGCAACGTCCTGCGCGCCGCCGAGTGGGACTTCGACTACGACCTGAACCGCATCGGCGGCCCGGTCGACCGGGACGAGTGGCTGATGACCCCGCAGACGGTCAACGCCTACTACCACCCGCGGATGAACGAGATCGTCTTCCCGGCCGCGATCCTGCAGCCGCCCTTCTTCGACCCCGAGGCGGACGACGCCGCCAACTACGGCGGCATCGGCGCGGTGATCGGGCACGAGATCGGCCACGGCTTCGACGACCAGGGCTCGCGCTACGACGGCGACGGCAACATGACCGACTGGTGGGAGGCCGCCGACCGGGCGGAGTTCGACCGGCGCAGCAAGGCCCTGATCGACCAGTACGACGGGCTCTCCCCCGCCGGACTGCCGGAGCACAAGGTCAACGGCGCGCTCACCGTCGGCGAGAACATCGGCGACCTCGGCGGGCTCACGATCGCGATCAAGGCGTACCGGATCGCGACCGAGGGCACGGAGCCGCCGGTGATCGACGGGTTCACCGGGCTGCAGCGGGTGCTGATCGGCTGGGCGCAGGTGTGGCGGGCCGTGACCCGGGACGCGGAGGCGATCCGGCGGCTCACGATCGACCCGCACTCGCCGCCGGACCTGCGCTGCAACGCCGTCGTCACCAACCTCGACGCCTTCCACGAGGCGTTCGACGTCCGGGAGTCGGACGCGCTGTTCACCGCTCCCGAGGCGCGCGTGCGCATCTGGTGAGCCGCGCGTGACCGTGACCGACGGGCCGGGTGAGCGCTTCGGCCTCACCTGGCCCGGCCGGGCGGAGTGCCTGCGGGTGATCGGCGAGCCGCCCACCGGCGCGCTCGAGCCGATGCCGGCGGAGTCCGTCGACTGGGACACCACCGGCAACGTGATCGTCGAGGGGGACAACCTCGAGGTCCTCAAGCTGCTGTCCCGCGCCTACCACGGCGCGGTCAAGCTGATCACGATCGACCCGCCGTACAACACCGGCCGGGAGTTCCTGTACCCGGACGACTTCGCCGACCCCATGGCCGCCTACCTGCGCTTCTCCGGCCAGGTCGACGACCTCGGGCGGCGGGCGAACGCGGCCGTCGAGACCGCGGGGCGCCGGCACTCGCGCTGGCTGTCGATGATGTACCCGCGGCTGGTGCTGGCCCGCGAGCTGCTGCGGCCGGACGGCGCGATCTTCGTGACGATCGACGACACGGAGGTCGCGCACCTGCGGCTGATCATGGACGAGATCTGGGGCGAGGAGAACTTCGTCGCCACGGTGGCCTGGCAGAAGGTGTTCGCCAAGAAGAACCGGGCGTTGATCTCCGGCAGCCACGACCACGTGCTCGTCTACGCCCGGGACGTCGAGGCGTGGGACCGGCGGCTCCTCCCCCGCGGCGCGGCGCAGGAGAAGGCCTTCGGCAATCCCGACGCCGACCCGCGCGGGCCGTGGCAGAGCGTCTCCTTCTCGGTCCGCTCGGAGGGCGTGGAACGGGCCGGTACCTACCGGTACCCGGTCACGCTGCCGTCGGGCCGGGAGGTGTGGCCGCCCGCGGGCCGGCACTGGAACGGCGACCGGGTCCGCTACGAGGAGCTGCGCGCCGACGGCCGGATCTGGTTCGGCCGGGACGGCGACCACCCGCCGCGGGTCAAGGGCTTCCGCAGCGAGGTGCAGGCGGGGATCGTGCCGGACACGTGGTGGCGGCACGACGAGACCGGGCACAACCAGGAGGCCAAGCGCGAGGTGGTCGCGCTGTTCGGGGCGGACGAGCCGTTCACCACGCCCAAGCCGACCCGGCTGGTCCGCCGGATGCTGCAGATCGGCACAGGCCCGGGCGATCTCGTGCTCGACTTCTTCGCCGGCTCCGGGACGCTCGGGCACGCCGTGTTCGCCGAGAACCTGGCCAGTGGCGAGGAGCGGCGGTTCCTGCTGGTCCAGCTGCCGGAGCCGACGCCGGGCACCGCGTACTCGTCGATCGCCGACGTCACGCGGGAGCGGGTGCGGCGGGCCGGGGCGGCGCTGCGGCCGGAGGCGGAGCCCGACGCGGACCTCGGCTTCCGGGCCTACCGGCTCGTCGCCGGGGGCGGCACCGACCTCACCGGCCTGATGCTGGCCGCCGGGCACCCGCTCACCGCGCCCGTCGAGGAGGTCGACCTCGCCGGCGTCGCAGGCTGGTCGGTCGCCGACGGCGCCCTGCTCGCGTGCTTCGCCCCGCTCACCGAGGCCGTCGTCGAGGCGATGCTGGCGCGCGAGCCCGCAGTGCTGGCCGTGACCGAGGAGGGCTTCGGCGGCGACGACGCCCTGCGCCTGCACACCCTGCACGCCGTCCGCGAACGCAACCGGCGGGGCGTCGACCTCGCGCTCCAGGTGGTGTGAGTGCTCCGCTTCGACGCAACGCTCCCCCACCAGGCCGCGGCCGTCGCCGCCGTCGTCGACCTCTTCGCCGGGCTGCCCCGCGCGCCGCACCCGGCCTTCACCGAGACCGGGGTCGCCAACCCGCCCGGTCCCGGCTTCGACGCCCGGCTCCCGGCCAACCTCCGTGCCGTCCAGGGGCGCCACGAGCTGCCGGCGACCGGCGGTCGCACCCGCGACTTCGCCGTCGAGATGGAGACCGGGACCGGCAAGACCTACGTCTACCTGCGGACGGCGTTCGAACTGCACCGCGCCCACGGCTTCCGGAAGTTCGTGGTCGTGGTACCGAGCGTGGCCGTGCGGGAGGGCGTGCTCGCGAGCATCGAGGCCCTGCGCGAGCACCTCACCGCGCTCTACGCCGAGCCCTTCGACGCCGTGGCCTACGACGCCCGCCGGCTCGGCCGCGTCCGCCGCTTCGCCACCTCGGGCAGCGTCCAGTTCCTGGTGATGACGCTGCAGGCCTTCCGCCGCGACGTCGCGGGCCGGGGCGGGAACGTCGTCCACCGCGCGCAGGACCAGATGGCCGGACGGCGGCCGATCGAGGTCGTCGCGTCGACCCGGCCGGTCGTGATCCTCGACGAGCCGCAGAACATGGAGTCCGACGGCGCGGCCGCGGCCATCGCCAAGCTGAACCCCTTCTGCACGCTGCGCTACTCGGCCACGCACCGGAACCCGCACGAGCTGGTGTACCGGCTGGACCCGGTCGAGGCGCGGGAGCAGGGCCTCGTCAAGGGCATCGAGGTGGCCTCGGTCGTGCCGGACGGGCGGGCGTCGGAACCCCTGGTCCGGCTGCTCGCGGTCGACGCCGGCCGCTCCCGCGCGCGGCTGACGATCCACCACGAGCAGCGCGAACGCACGCTCTGGGTGCGGCTCGGCGACGATCTCGCCACGCTCTCCGGCGGGCGGCGGGAGTACGCGCGCGGGTTCGTCGTCGCCGACATCGGGTTCCGGGAGCCGGCGGTGCACTTCTCCGGTGCCCTGGTCGTGACGCCGTCGACCCCGGCCGGGACCTACGACGCCGGCGTGCGCCGGGCGCAGGTGATCGAGACGGTCCGCCGGCACCTCGACCGGGAGCGCGCGCTCGCGCCGCGCGGGGTGAAGGTGCTGTCGCTGTTCTTCGTCGACCGGGTGGCGAGCTACCGGGCGCCCGACGGCGGGCTCGGCGAGGCCGGGCGCTGGTTCGAGGAGGCCTACACGCGGCTCGCACCCGGCTATCCCGAGCTGGACCTGCCGCCCGTCGGGGCGGCGCACGGCGGCTACTTCGCCGGCGACCCGCGGACCGGGTACGTCGACGGCGGGGAGACGGACGCCTCGGCGTTCGACCTGATCATGCGGGACCGCGAGCGGCTGCTCTCGGCCGCCGAACCGATGCGGTTCCTGTTCAGCCACTCCGCCCTGCGCGAGGGCTGGGACAACCCGAACGTCTTCCAGATCTGCACGCTCAACGAGACCCGCTCCCCCGACCGGAAGCGCCAGGAGATCGGCCGCGGCCTGCGGCTGCCCGTCGACGCCGCGGGCCGGCGGGTCCGGGACCCGCGGGTGGCGCGGCTAACCGTGGTCGCCAACGAGGCCTACGACGAGTTCGCCCGCACCCTGCAGGAGGAGTACCGCGCGGACACCGGGCGCGAGATCGTGGTGCGGCGGGCCGGCGACCCCGACACGGCGGTGCGCGGGGCCGAGTTCGCGGCGCTGTGGGCGCGGGTCGGGCTGGGCCTCCGGGCCCGGCTGCCGCTGTCGACCGAGGACCTGGTCCGGCACGCCGTCCGGGCACTCCGGGCGGCGCGGCCGATCACCCCGCCCCTCGTCCGGGTGCGGACGACGGACCACGCCACCGGCCGGTCCGAGGCGGGGCCGGCCTACGCGCTCGAGCCGGGTGCCGGCCTCACCGAGGCGGAGGTGGTCGCCGAGGTGCAGGCCCGGACCGGGCTGACCCGCGCGACCGTGTGCCGGGTGCTCGGCGACGCCGGCCTGCTCGGCTGCGTGGGCGCCAACCCGACCGCCGTGCTCGACCGCGCGGCGTCCGCGCTGCTCAGCGGCCTCCGGGCGCAGCTCCCGCCGGTGCTGGAGATCGTCGGCGGGGAGCTCCGGTCCGCCGACGGGGCGCGGGGCGAGCCGGTCGTGCTGCCGCGCGCCTTCACCGTCGACACCCCGTTCGGCCCGGTCGCGCCGCGGGCCGCGCACGTCGACGGCGAGGCGGTCTACCTGCTCACGGGACCAGGACGTACTTCCCGGTGACCCGGCGCTCGGCGTAGAGCCGCAGCACCGCCCCGGCCTCCTCGAGCGGCGCGGTCGTGGGACGCGGCGGGTGCAGCTCGTCGCGCCCGATCCGGCCCAGGACGTCGGCCAGCAGCGCGGCGTTGCCCTCCGGCCCGCCGACCTCGCGGGCCCAGTCGCCCCAGTCCACCCCGATCACCGAGCGGTTGCGTAGCAGCACGATGTTCGCGGGCAGGCGCGGGATCTCACCGGACGCGAAGCCGAGCACGCAGAACCGGCCGCCCGCGCGCAGCGCCCGCAACGACGACTCGGCGGCCGGGCCGCCGACGGGGTCGATCACGACGTCCGCGCCGCCGTCCGTCGCCGCGCGGATCGCGTCCTTCAGGTCGGTGTAGTCGATCGTCACCTCGGCGCCCGCGGCCTTCGCCGCCGCCCGCTTCTCCTCCGACGACGCCACGGCCACCACCCGCGCGCCCAGGCCGCGGGCCACGTCGACGGCGGCCAGCCCGATCCCGCCGCCCGCGCCGAGCACCACGACCTGCTCGCCGGGCTCGATCGTGACCCGCCGCGTGACGGCGAAGACGAGCGTCGCGTAGCTCTCCATCGCGCAGGCGGCGACGGTGGCGTCGACGCCCGCAGGAAGCGGGACCGCGAGCGGGGCGGGGACGGTGACGTGTGAGGCGAAGCCGCCGAACCCGGTCGCCGAGGCGGCCACGGCCGTCCCCACCGGGCAGGTCTCCACGCCCTCGCCGACCGCGACGACCCGCCCCGCGACCGCCATCCCGGGCGTGAACGGCAGCGGCGGTCTCACCTGGTAGCCGCCACGGACGATCAGGCCGTCCACGAAGCTGACGCCGGCCGCGCCGACCTCGATCAGGACCTCACCCGGCCCGGGGGCTTGGGTGGGCTCCTCGACCACGGTGAGCAGTTCCGGATCGCCGAACTCGGTGCAGACGACGCGCAGCATCGGTCCACCCTGGCCGATCGTCCGGTCGGTGTCCCCCGGCCGTGAGCACGGCCACGCCGCGGTCGTGCGTCAGAGGCTCTTCAGCACCGCGTCGGCCGAGCTGACGGTCACGTCGGTGGGCTTCTCCTCCACCCAGACGCTCTCGACCACGCCGTCCTTCAGCACCGCGGCGTAGCGCTGCGAGCGCAGGCCCAGGCCGAAGCCGGTGCCGTCGAGCGTCAGGCCGACCGCCTTGGCGAAGTCGCCGTTGCCGTCGCCGAGCATGAGGACCTTGTCCCCGACCTCGCGCGACCTCCCCCACGCGTCCATCACGAAGGCGTCGTTGACCGCCACGCAGGCGATCGTGTCGACGCCCTTCTCCTTCAGCTCGTCGGCACGCAGCACGTACTCGGGCAGGTGCTGGTCCGAGCAGGCGGGGGTGAACGCGCCGGGCACGCCGAAGAGCACCACGGTGCCCGAGCCCAGGACGTCCGAGCTCTGCACCGGCGTCGGAGCGCCGTCGCGGACGGTGATGAGGGTGACGTCCGGGACGGTGTCGCCGATCGAGAGGGTCACGCCGAGCTCCTCGCTGTCAGGGAAGATGCGGACACCCCACGCTAGCGCCGGACCGGACCTCGTCGTCGGGTGAGTTGCGGGCTCCCCACCTTCCGGTGAGGCACCGGCCGGCACGCGAGCCGGGTGCGGTCGTGGGGCACCCTGGTCGCGTGCCCCGCTCGCAGCCCGAACCGCCGCCGCCCCGGCTGTCCCGCTACTGGAACGGCTACGTGTCGGCGTGCGAGGACTCCGTCGCACGATTCCGGCGCATCGTGTCCGCCATCCCGGCCTCGCCCGCACGGGAGTGGCTCGCCCGGATCGCGACCCAGCTCGACACCGAGCTCGGCGCCGTCCGCAGGCTGGCCACGGTGGGCGACTCGATCGAGCCGGCGTGGTGGTGGGTGAGCGAGGCGCCGGCGAAGCGGATCTCGCAGCGGCTCGACGAGGCCCGGTCCTCCTTCGCCGACGCCGTCGCCCAGGCGGCGACCATCGCCGAGCAGGCCGCGCTCGACCCGGCGCACGCCGACGTCACCGCCCAGCTCGAGGTGCTGGCCCAGCAGGCGTCCGAGCTGGCGCTCGGGCCCGCGCCCGCCGAGCCCGAGCCGGAGGAGCCGCGGCGCCGGTGGGGGCGCCGGCGGGAGGCGTGAGGAGTCAGTCCCACCAGAACCGCCACTGCCGCGCGCCGCGGATCAGGTCGGCGTAGCTGCGGAGGGTGAAGATCCGGCCGTCCTGCGGGTCCTGCTGGTCGGGGCAGAAGGCGAAGTGCTCGGCCGCGACCGTCTCGCACTCCGGGCGGGTCATCGGCGGGGCGGCGACCGACAGGAGCAGCGTGTCGGCGTCGAGCTCCACGAGGACGGCGCCGAAGCGCTCCTCCCAGCTGCGCAGCACGGCGGAGATCTCCGTGACGTGCTGGTCGTGGTTGCACGCGCCGCTCCAGTCGACCACGGCCGGGACGTCCGCCGGGCGCGCGGCGTCGACCACGGCGAGCGCCGAGTGCCACGCCCGTTCGCGGGCCCACCGCGCGGCGGCGACGACGGCGAGGTCGCCCTCCAGGGCCGTGGCGTTCCGGTCCGGTACCGGCAGCAGTCCGGGCCAGGCCGGCAGCGGTGCCGAGCAGGAGCAGGCCGGCGGGCAGGGCCCGGGCCACGCCCGCTCGAGGAGCCGGGCCGCGTCTGCCCGCGCCACGTCGAGCAGCCGGGCCGTGCGCTCGGCGCTCGTGAGCGGCGCGACGCGGCCGACGGTCCAGTTGGTGATCCACACCGGACACCGCCCGGTCGTCGGGGCCGCGCGGAGCAGCTCCTCGTAGACGTCCGGGT
Source organism: Pseudonocardia autotrophica (assembly GCF_000717175.1). Lineage (GTDB taxonomy): Bacteria > Actinomycetota > Actinomycetes > Mycobacteriales > Pseudonocardiaceae > Pseudonocardia > Pseudonocardia halophobica. The sequence goes on from NZ_JNYD01000014.1 coordinate 25,039, forward strand.
TCGGCAGGTCGTGGAGGTCGAAGGGGAGGTGGGCGTCGATCGTCGTCATGCCGGGTTGGACGGGGATGGTGACGATGCGGGTCCCGGGGGCGCCGAGGTGTTCGCACCTGTGAACGGGCCGGGAGGGTAGGAGCTGCGGTCCTGGTTCCTGTCGGTGCCCGAATCATGATCGGGGTGTGAACCGGACCGGGCTCAGGTCCCAGGGACTTTCCCGGTACTCCGGTGCTGATGCACCACCGCTTCACCCTCGCCGACGGCTCCGTCGCCGCCCTCACAGTCTGCCCGTGGATCCGGTGCGGACGACGCATCTCGGCTGCTAGGCGTCGCGGGCGGAGAGGCGACCGGCGGGCCGCCCCCTCCTGACCGGCTCCTCCGAGTCCCGTCGGGTGAGCACCAGGGGGCCGTCCTCGGTGATGGCGACGGTGTGCTCGGAGTGGGCCGCGCGGGAGCCGTCGGCCGACCGGATGGTCCACCCGTCAGGGTCGTGGACGATCTTGTCGGTGGTGCGGGCGAACCAGGGCTCGATCGCGAGGGTCAGCCCCGGCCGGAGCGTCAGGCCGCGGCCCGCCCGGCCCTTGTTGGAGACGTGGGGGTCCTCGTGCATGGTGCGGCCGATGCCGTGCCCCCCGAACTCGTCGTTGACCGGGTAGCCGTGGTCCTGGGCCACCGCCGAGATCGCCGCCGAGATGTCACCCAGGCGATTGCCCGGACGCGCCACCTCGATCGCCGCCTCCAGGGCCTCCTCGGTGGCGCGGACGAGGCGCAGGTCCTCCTCGGCGGCGGTGCCGACGACGACCGTGCGCGCCGAGTCCGCCACCCAGCCGCCGATGCCGACCGCGAGGTCCGCGGTGAGCACGTCCCCGTCGCGCAGCGTGTAGTCGTGGGGCAGGCCGTGCAGGACGGCGTCGTTGACCGCCAGGCAGATGACGTTGCGGAACGGGCCGCGCCCGAACGACGGCGCGTAGTCCCAGTAGCACGAGTCCGCCCCACGCCGCCCGATCATCCCGCGCGCGTGGTGCTCCAGGTCCAGGAGGTTGACGCCCACGTCGGCGAGCCGGCCGACCTCGGAGAGCACCTCGGCGACGAAGCGCCCGGCCACGCGCATGCGGTCGATCTCCGCAGGCGTCTTCAGCTCGATCACGAGTACCTCGCGTCCCTGGTGCCGGTATAGTTATACCGACACCCTAACGCGTGGCGGTATAGTAATACCAGTCGAGTCCCAGGCGGGGTCTGCCCGCTGCTCACGCCTGGGCACACCACAGTCGTCAGGCGTCCTTCTGCGCGTCGGGCCCGAGGGAGACTTGCCGGAAGTCGCGCACGCCGCCGATATCTCGCCGGAATCCCTGCGCGCGATCGGGACCGGACGACCACCCCGTCCCGGATTCAGCACGACCATCTGCCCCGGCGCGGCGCTCGACCTTGCCGACGCAGCAGTTGCTCGACACCTTGCGCGGTTGCAGCCGACCACCGGAGGTCGTCGACCGAAGGGCCTGCGCGCTCGACGCTGCCCATTCCGTCCGCACCGCCGTTCGGCGCGGCTGCCGGCGCGACGAGCGGTCGCAGCCCGAAGGCCCCCGCGGAGCTGGCGATCACCGCTGCACACACTGCAGGCCGAACAGCCTCCGACCTGCGGCGAGAGGTATTTGTTCGAACTGATGTTCGACTATGCTGTGGCCATGGATCGGGCCCCCGTCGACGCCGCGCACGGCCGCCTCACGGAGGGGGTCGACGAGCTGCGCGGCGCGGCGGGTCCGGCCGCGTCGGACGACGAGCTGGTGGCAGTCCTCGTGGCGGCCGAGGAGGTGAGGCGGAGTCTCGACCGCGTCGTGGTCGACGCCGTGGCCGATCTTCAGCGCCGCGGTGTCTTCGCCGAACGCGGCTACCGTTCCCCCGCCGGCGCACTCGGCGACCTGCTCGGCTGGGAGCGGTTCGAGGCACGCCGCCGGGTGGTCGCCGCCGAGTCGGTCCGTACGCGCATCGGCCTCGACGGGACGGAGCTGCCCGCCCGGGTGCCGGCCACCGCAGAGGCGTTCGCTGTCGGCAGGGCCGGCCTCCGGCACGTCGAGGTGATCGCCAAGGTGCTCGACAGTGGCGCGGCCCGGCGGCTCTCGCCCGAGGTGTGGGCGGGCGCCGAGCTGGAGCTCGCGAGCAAGACCGGCGTGTACACGCCGAGCGAGCTCCTCGCCTGGGGCACCCAGCTCGTCGAGGTCCTCGACCAGGACGGCGCCGAGCCGAACGACGACCCGCCGCCGCAGGTCAACGAGCTGCGCCTGCGTCGCTTCCGCACGAAGCCCGGTGGCAGCCTCACGTGCCGATTCGACGACGCCGCGATGTTCGATGCGATCGCCGCCGCGGTCGACGCCGGCGCCGCACCCCGCGACGCGGACGACGAACGCACCACCCCGGAACGCCGGGCCGAGGCACTCGCCGAGGTGTGCGGCCTGGTCCTCGAGCGCGGCCGACTCTCCGAGACCGGCGGCCGGCGCCCGCTGCTCAACGTCGTGATCAGGCTCGACGACCTGGAGAACCGCTGCCGTACGGCCGTGCTCGACTTCGGCGGCCGGCTGAACGCAGGGTCGCTCCGCATGCTCGCCTGCGACGCCTCCGTGCTCCCGGTCGTCCTCGACGGCGAGGGCGTCCCTCTCGACGTCGGCCGGATCGCCCGCACCGTCCCGGACGGACTGCGCCGCGCGGTCGCGATCCGCGACCGCGGGTGCGCGTTCCCCGGCTGCGACCGCCCACCCTCCTGGTGCGAGGTCCACCACGTCGAGGAGTGGCAGCACGGCGGCGCGACCGCCCTCGGCAACCTGGTGATGCTCTGCAAGGTCCACCACCGGCTGATCCACTGCTCGGGCTGGGAGGTGCGCCTCGCCGGCGGACTCCCCGAGTTCGTCCCGCCGTACTGGCTGGACCCGAGCCGCTCCCCACGGCGACGACCACCCCCGCTCCTCCAGCCGACGGGGTGACGGGCGGAGTCGGTCGGCGCAGCTCCCCCGGCTCCTTCACGTCTGTAGTTCAGCGGCCGCCGGCCGCCCACTCGACGTGCGTCGCTGCCCAGCCCGGGTCTGTTCCCGTGGTGGGTCAGCGAAATCCATTCCAGGTCGTGGCCGTCGACGGTCACGGCCCGCGGCCGCGCGTACCCGTCCCCGCGCTCGAGGAGCAGACGATCCTCCTCGGCGATCGCGGCAAGGATGTCGGCGGCCTCCTCCCGAGCGTGACGATCCATGGCGCCCGCGACTCAACGATCTGCCCGAGCAGGTCCCGACGCTCATTGGCGAGGGTGCGCCGGACCAGCTCCGCGGAGTGAGGCCGACAAGGGAGGCCCGCGGGGCTCGACGCCGAGTGCGGCAGCGACCGGGTCGTACACCTGGCGGATGCGGTCGCCCTGAGAGCCGGGACCGGTCTTCACGAAGTAGTACGGCAGGCGGTCCGTGAATCAGGTCCGCTCCGGGGACTCGTCCAGGGGCCCGAGCACGTCCGTGACCACCTCGCTCAGGCTGCTGCGCGCTTGGCGCGATCGATCGGCGGCGGAGCCCCTACCCCACCTGCCCCTCAGTCCCGACCCCGGAGGCCGGGTCGGCGGGGCGGAGGGTGAAGAGGATCTCGGCACCGGTCACCCGCAGCACCCGGCGCAACGTGCCGCTGGCGCCGGCGAGGGTGACGGTCCCGCCGCGGCGGGCGGCGCGGCGCTGCAGGCCGATGAGGGCGGCGAGACCGGCGGAGTCGCAGAAGTCGAGGGCGGCGACGTCGATCACGAGGTCCGCGGGCAGGTCCGGCCCGGCGGCCTCGGCGACCTCGCGGACGTGCTCCTCCAGGCTGGGTGCCGTGCCGAAGGTCAGGTCGCCGACGAGGACCAGGACGACCCGCGGGGCCTCGGCCCGCGCCTCCACGCGCAGCGGCTGGGGACGGGTGGGGTCGCGGTGCACGCCGGAGCTGGTGCTCATGCCGTGGCCTCCCTGACGGTGGCCGCGCCGTCGGTGGGCACGGCCGGACGGTCCTGCAGCTGCGCGGAACCGCGGCGCAGGCACTCCTGGGCGAACGGGAAGTCGTGCAGGCCGGCGTGGAACTCGGCGAGCACGGCACGCGCCGAGCCGGTGTCCACGCCCCGCGCGTCGAGGAGGTCGGCGAGCCAGCCCAGGTAGCCGGTGAAGACCTCGGGATCGGACAGGTAGACCGCGGCGGTGAGGAAGTCGACGGCGTGGGTCAGGTCGTCCTCCAGCCCCGCCTCGACGACGCCGCCGGGCGCACCGAGCGCGGTGCGGCCGTCGAGCACCCGGGTGGCGGCGACGACGAGGTCGCCGCGTCGCGCGCGCAGGCCTGCGTACTCGGGGCCGGGACCGCCGTCGCCGACCTGGTCGGGTTCGGGCTCCGGCCAGGGGAGCTCGTCGAGCAGCCGGACGGCCTCGACGGCGTCGGGCGCCCAGGCGTCGACGCCCAGCCTGCGGGCCCAACGGCCGTCGGCCCCGAAGCCCGGCCCGCCGGCCAGCACGGGTGTGCCGGTGCGCTGCGCCGCGACGATCGTGCGGTGCGCGGCGGGCAGGTGCACGGGCAGCGCGCAGCTCACCGCCACGACGTCCGGCCCCTCCTGGTGCAGGTAGCTCACGAGTTCGGCGGCGGGCACGCTGGCGCCGAGGAAGGTGACGTGCCAGCCCGCGAGCCGCAGCACCTCCGCCACGATCCGGCCGGGCAGGGCGTGCCACTCGCCGTCGAGGCAGGCGAGGACGACGTGCCCGCGCGAGCCCCGCCGGGTCCGGCGGCCGAGGGCCGCGACCACCCGCTCGTTGACGGCGGTGGCGGCGTGCTCGCGCGCGACGCTCCACTCCCCGCGCTGCCAGCGCAGCCCGACCTCCTCCTGCGTGCCCGCGACCAGCCCGAGGAGGACCTCCCGGGCGGCCACGCCCGCGTCGACCAGGCCGAGGGCCAGTGCGACGGCGGCGTCCTCGTCCGCCCGGCCGAGGGCGGCCATGAACTCCGCGCGGCGGGCGGCGACCCGCGGGTCGGACCCGGCGGTCATGCGCGCTCCTCCGCGACCGGGCCCGACGGATCGGGGAGCACCCGCGGCGCCTGGACGACGAGGACGGCGATGTCGTCGTGCGCGCCGGACGCGAGCCAGCGGGTGGTGTGCTGCTCCACCCGCTCGGCGATCGCGGGCGCGGGCATCACGTGCGCGCCGGCCAGCAGCCCGGCCAGCCGCGTCTCGCCGAGGGTCTCGCGGCCGTCGACGCCGCCGCGGGCTTCGCTGACCCCGTCCGTGTAGAGCACGCAGGCCTCGCCCGGCGCGAGCCGGACGGTGCGCGAGGCGAACCGGGCGGAGGGCACCGCGCCGACCAGCATGCCGCCGATCCCGATCTCCTCCACCCCGTCGCGGCGCACGACGAGCGGGGGCAGGTGCCCGCCGCCGGCCAGCTCCAGCTCGAGGCCGCCGTCGGTCAGCGGCGTGGCGGTGCCGAGCACGACGGTCGCGAAGCCCGGGTCGGCCTCGGGGTCCGCGGCCTCGAGCATCGTCTCGTTGAGCAGCCGCAGCAGGCTGACGGGATCGTGGTCGAGGCGGCGCAGGGCCTGGACGGACTGGCGCAGCTGCCCGGTGCTGACCGCCGCGTGCACGCCCTTGCCGCACACGTCGCCGAGCACGAACATGGCCGACCGGTCCGGCCCGACGAGCACGTCGTAGAAGTCACCGCCGATGAGCAGGCCCTCCTCGGCCGGCCGGTACGCCGCACCGAAGACCATTCCGGGGACCCGCGGCAGCGCGGGCTGCTGCAGGCTCCGCTTGAGCACGGCGGCGGTGCCGGCCTGGCCCGCGTAGAGCGAGGCGGCCGCGAGCGCCAGCCCGGAGCGCTGGGCGAACTCCTCGGTGAGGGCCTCGTCGGCGCCCGGGGCGGCGGCCGAGTCGGCCTCGTGGCGCAGCAGCACCAGCGCGCCGGCGGGGACGCCGTTGCCGGGCAGCGAGATCAGCGCGGCAGCGGACGGCGCGCCGGCCGCCCAGGGCTGCCCGGCGAGGTCCTCGGCGAGCAGCGGGCGCGGCCCGCCGGCGACGCCGGCCAGCGCGTCCCGCAGCTCGGCGGGCATGTCGGCGACGTCCGTGCGGCCGCTGCTGGCGACCCGGTCGCCGGTGCAGGCGTACCACTCCGACACCCCGCCGCGGACCGGCAGCACGACGACCGCGAGGTCCGCCAGCTCGGACGACGCCAGCTCCACGACCGCCCGCGCGGTCCGCCCGGGGTGCAGCGACAGCCCGAGGCGGCGGCTGGCGGTGGCGAGGAAGCGCGAGCGGGCGCGCTCGGCGAGCAGGTTGTCCAGCCGGCGGCGGTGCTCGGTGACGTCCTCGACGTGCCAGGCGACCCAGCCGTCGGGCAGCTCCTGGCGACGGGCCCGCAGGGCGCGGCCTGCCAGCTCGAGCTCGGCCGCACCGTCGCCCGCACCGTCGCCCGGGCCGGCGCAGAGCCCGGCCGCGACGGGCCCGGGCAGCAGCTCGGCCTCGCGCACACCCGGCAGCAGGCGGCGGGCGGCGGCGTTGGCCCGGCGGACGAGGCCGCGGTCGTCGAGGGCGAGGACGCCGAAGTCGGCACCGTCGAGCAGCCGGTCGGCGAGGGTCTGGGCGGGCGTGCGCGGAGAGACGACCGCCGGTGTCACCGGGTCGGTCGGGTCGACAGGGCTGTCGACGGATCCCCCGCCGATCCCCGCCGTCACCCGGCCCGCATCGGCGTCCTTGCTGCGGATGATCGCGCTCCCCTCCCGACACGGCCACGCGCAGGAACGCGCACCCGCACGTGAGGTTAACCGTTGGCGTGGCGCCCGCGGGCACGGACCGACGGCGTCGCCTCCGTATCCTCGCCCGGTGAGACGACGCCGCCCGGCCCCGCTCCCGCAGCGGCACGGGCTCGACCCGGTCCGGCTGCGCACGCCGGACGAGGGCCCGTGGCGGACCATGCGCGAGCACCTGGTCGAGCGGCTGCCGCGGGTGGATCCGGGCCGGATCGAGGAGATGCTGCGCGAGGAGCGGATCGTCGACCTCGACGGGCCGCTCGCCGTCGACGCCCCGTTCGTGCCCGCGTCGTTCGTCTGGTTCCACCGGGACCTGCCCGACGAGGTGCCGGTCCCCTTCGAGATCGGGATCGTGCACCGCGACGACGACATCCTCGTCGTCGACAAGCCCCACTTCCTGGCCACGATCCCGCGCGGGCGGCACGTCGTGGAGACCGCGCTCGTGCGGCTGCGGCACCGGCTCGACCTGCCGCAGCTCTCCCCCGCCCACCGGCTCGACCGGGTCACCGCCGGGCTGGTGCTGTTCGTGGTGCGCCCCGAGCTGCGCGGCCGCTACCAGACGATGTTCCGCGACCGCCGCGTCCGGAAGACCTACGAGGCGGTCGCCCCGTACCGGCCGGGCCTCGAGCTGCCACGCACGGTGCGCAGCCGGATCGTCAAGGAGCGCGGCGTGATCCGGGCCTACGAGGTGCCCGGCGAGCCGAACGCCGAGACCCGCGTGGAGCTCCTCGAGCGCCGCGGCGACCTCGGCCGCTACCGCCTGCGGCCGCTCACCGGGCGAACCCACCAGCTGCGGCTGCACCTGGCCGGGCTCGGCATCCCGATCGTCGGCGACGACTTCTACCCCGACCTGCACGAGACCCCGCTCGACGACTTCTCCTCGCCGCTGCAGCTGCTCGCCCGCACCCTGGAGTTCACCGATCCGGTGAGCGGCGAGGAGCGGCGGTTCGACAGCCGCTCGACGCTGCGGGCCTGGCCGGAGAACGGTCCGGTGGGCGGGTGAGCGGCCGCCAGGGCCTGCGCCGTCATCGTTCCTGAGGACGGCCTACGGCGTTCGGAGCAGCGCCGGTGCGCGTCGGCAGCAGACGGCGGCCGCTCGGCGCGCCGGTCGCGTCGCGTGCCGTGATCGTCTCTCAGCGTGGCAACTCGGGACGCCCGCGACTTCATAAGGTCGCCCTCAGCGGTTCCCGTCCTCGGCGCACCGCCCCCCGCCGCCGCGGGCGGGGACCGCACGACTCGCTCCCCGCGAAGAACTGAAGGAACCACCGAGATGACGCTCCCCCGTCTCCTCCGACACGCCCGCCTGCGCCCCGTCCTCGTGGCGGCCGCGGCCCTCACCGCCGCGACCGCGCTGTCGGCCTGCGGATCGTCCGGGTTCGTCGACGCCAGCGACGCGCTGCCCGCCGGCAGCTCGTCCGGCAGCTCGTCCGGCAGCGCCAACGGCAGCGCGAACGGCACGACCGTCGCCCCGACCGGCGGCCTCGGCACCGGCGTGACCGCCGTCGGCACCGTGGTGACCACCGACGGCTTCACCGTCTACCGCTTCGCCAACGACCGCAACGACCCGTCCGCCGCCACGTGCACCGGCGACTGCGCCAAGAAGTGGCCGCCGGTGCAGGGCGACGGGCAGCCCGCGCTGCAGGGCATCCCGTCCGGCCTGGTCGGCACGATCGGTCGTCCCGACGGCACCCAGCAGCTCACGCTCAACGGCTGGCCGCTCTACCGCTACAGCGGTGACACCAGGCCCGGTGACTCGAAGGGCGAGGGCGTCGGCGGGACCTGGGCCGCGATGGGCGTCAACGGCACCCCCGCCGCCAACGGCCCGGGCGCGAGCCCGGCGGCCGCGCCGGCCGCCGTCCCGGCCGGGTCGCTGGGCGTGACGAGCCCGGCCGGCAAGGCCGCCACGACCGGCGGCGCCCCCGTGACGACCGGGGCCGCACCCGCGGCGGGCCGCTGATCGAAAGGGGCTCGGGGAGGGGCCGGGGCGCAGTCCGCATGCGACTGCATCACCGGCCCCTCCTCGAATCCGCGCGAGAGGGCTATCGTCGGTCCTCATGAACGAACGATCGGTGAGGATCGGGAACTTCTCGGGCTACCTCGGTGACCGGTTCACGGCCATCGACGAGGCGATGGCGGGCGACCCCGTCGACGTCCTCATGGGCGACTACCTCGCCGAGGTGACGCTCGCCGCGCTCGCGGTGACCTACGACCCGGCGCGCGGCGGCGGCTGGGTCGACTACTTCCGCAAACAGCTCCGCCCGCACCTGGCCACGATCGCCGAGCGCGGCATCAGGATCGTGACCAACGCCGGCGGGTTCAACCCCGAGGGGCTCGCCGCGGCCCTGCGCGAGGACCTCGCCGAGGCCGGCGTCGACCTCACCGTCGCCCACGTCGAGGGCGACAACGTCCTCGACCGGCTCGGCGAGTTCCACACCGACGGGCACGCCATGGAGCACCTCGACACCGGCGCCCCGCTCAAGGACTGGGGCGTGGACCCGATCGCGGCCAACTCCTACCTGGGCGGGTTCGGGATCGCCGAGGCGCTGAGGGCCGGCGCCGACATCGTCGTCACGGGGCGGGTCACGGACGCCTCGCTCACCGCCGGTCCGGCCGCCTGGTGGCACGGCTGGACGCCCGACGACTGGGGCCCGCTCGCCGGCGCGATCACCGCCGGGCACATCATCGAGTGCGGTGCCCACGCGACGGGCGGCAACTTCTCGGGCTTCACGCAGGTCCCGGGCATGGTGAAGTGCGGCTTCCCGATCGCCGAGATCGCGGCGGACGGCTCGTCGGTGATCACCAAGCACGCCCGGGACGGCGGCATGGTCACCGTGGACACCGTGACCGCGCAGCTGGTGTACGAGATCCAGGGGCCGCGCTACCTCAACCCCGACGCCACGGTCCACCTCGACACCGTCCGGCTCAGCCAGGTGGGCAAGGACCGCGTCGCGATCGCGCCCGTCACCGGCTCCCCGCCCCCGCCGACGGCGAAGGTGGCGGTGTTCGCGCAGATCGGCTGGCAGATCTCGCAGATGCTGTTCTGCACCTCGCCGAACGTCGCCGAGAAGGTGGCACTGCTGCGCGACCAGCTCCGCGCCCAGCTGGAGGGACACGTCGACCAGCTCGACGTCACCCCGCTCGGCACGGCCGCGGAGGACCCGCACTCCCAGTGGGAGGCCACGGTCCCGATCCGGGTCATGGCGACCGCCCGCGCGCCGGAGGCGCTGAAGCCCTTCCCCGCCGCCGTCGGCAGCCTCTACCTGCAGGGCTTCCCCGGCTTCCACCACGACGGCGGCGCCCAGCCGGTCCGCGAGCCGTGGCCCCGCATCGACTACTGGCCCGCGCTGCTGCCCGCCGAGCTCGTTCCGAACACCGCGGTGCTCGCCGACGGCACGCGCCTCGAGGCGCCGGTCTCCTCGCGCTGGGCGACGCCCGAGGAGCTCGAGCAGGGGCGCTCGCCGGAGCCGCCCGCCGCGTCGACCGCCGCGACGGCCGGGGGCCGCCGGATCCCGCTCGGCGAGCTCACCTACGCCCGCGCCGGCGACAAGGGCGGCAACTCCAACGTCGGCATCTGGGCGCCCGACCCCGAGCACTGGGAGTGGCTGCGGTCCACGCTGAGCACCTCGGCCATCCGCGAGCTGCTGCCCGAGGCCAAGGACTGCGACGTCGTCCGGCACGAGTTCCCGTACCTGCGCGCGGTGCACGTGGTGCTCAAGGGGCTGCTGGGCACGGGCGGGTCGTCGAACCTGCGGGTGGACCAGATCGGCAAGTCCGTGGGCGAGTACCTGCGGTCCAAGCACGTCACGGTGCCGGAGGAGCTGCTGTGACGGCACTGCTCGGGCTGGGCGAGCGGATCGGGGCGGCGGTCGCGAACCCGGCCACCGACGACGCGTTCGACGTCCACGGCGCGCTCGACGCCCTGCTCGGGGGGATCGGCCTGGCCGCGTCGGACACCGGCGGGCGGGTCACGTTCCTCGGCGCCGACCCCGTCGTCCCCAGTGCGTTGCGGCTGGGTGGGGCGGCGGCGCTGGCGCTGGCCGCGAAGTCGGTCGCCGTCGCGGCGCTGCACCGCGACCGCGGCGGCGCGGGCCAGGACGTCACGGCCGACCTGCGCAGCGCCCCGCACCGGCTCTGCCCCTTCTACGACCGGCGCTGGGAGCTGCTCAACGGCTATCCGGCGGCGTCGGCGGCGAACCCGTCGCCGGCGTTCGGGTTCCGCTTCTACCGGACCGGCGACGGCCGCTGGGTCATGCCGCTCAACGGCTATCCGGCGCTGAAGGTCGCCACGCAGCGGCTGCTCGACTGCGCCGACACCCCGGAGGCGGTCGAGCGGGCGGTCGCCCGGTGGGACGCCGCCGACCTGGAACGCGCGGGCGCCGAGGCCGGCGTCGTCATGCCGCTGGTCCGCACCACCGCCGAGTTCCTCGCCACCGAGCAGCACGCCGCCCTCGAGGACACCCCGCTGATCGAGATCACGCGCATCGGCGACGCCGCCCCCGAGCCGCTGCCGGGCGGCGCCGAGCAGCCGCTCGACGGCGTCCGGGCGCTCGGCATGGGGCACGTGATCGCCGGCGCCGGGACGGGCCGGACGCTCGCGCTGCACGGCGCGGACGTGCTGAACCTGTGGCGCCCCACGGAGTTCGAGCACGACACCACGTACGTGACCGCGAACGTCGGGGTCCGGTCCGCGACCGTGCACCCCGCCCGCGGCGACGGCCCGCGGATCGTGCGGGAGCTGCTCGCGGGTGCGGACGTCTTCTACGCCAACCGCCGGCCGGGCTACCTCGCGTCGATCGGGTTGTCGGCGGAGGAGGCCGCGGCGGTGCGGCCCGGCATCGTCCACGCCACGAACACGCTGAACGGGGAGCGGGGGCCGTGGCGCGACCGCGTCGGCTTCGACCAGACGGCCGGCGCGCTCACCGGCATGTTCGACCTGGAAGCCGGCGGGATCTCGCCCGGGGTGGAGCCGCGGCTGTCGCCGATCCTCGTGGTCAACGACTACATCGTCTCCTGGCTGACGGCCGCGGGCATCGTCGCGGCGCTGCGGCGGCGGGCGGTGGAGGGTGGCAGCTGGAAGGTCCACGTCTCGCTGACCCGGGTGGCGCTGTGGATCCTCGGGCTCGGCGTGTTCGACCTCGGCTACGCCCGGTCGGTCGCCGGGACCGGGGACGAGCACGCCTACCTCGACCCCGAGACCTTCACCGCGGACACCCCGCTCGGGCTGTACCAGGGCATGACCGACCAGGTCCGGATGTCCGGCACGCCCGGGCGCTACCGCACGGTCCTCGTGCCGCGCGGCAGCTCCCGGCCGGCCTGGCTCACCTGACCGTCTCCGCAGGTCACCCGGGATCGTGAGTGGCGACTGCCCCTCTAGGGGCAGTTGCCGCTCACAGGTGGACGGGGAGGCTGCCCAGGCCGTGGATCAGCGTGGACTGCCGCCAGCCGAGCGTCTCCGGGTCGTCGGCGAGGGCGAGGCCGGGGAACCGCTCGAGCAGGGTGCGGAAGGCGATCTCGCCCTCGAGCCGGGCCAGCGGGGCGCCCAGGCAGTGGTGCACCCCGTACCCGAAGGCGACGTGCCCGCCCGCGTCGCGGGTGACGTCGAGTGTCGCGGCGTCGCCGTACCGCTCGGTGTCCCGGTTGGCCGAGACGAGCGAGATCAGCACGACCTCGCCCTCGGGGACCGTGGTGCCGCCGATCTCCACCGGCTCGGTGGTGTAGCGGAAGGTCGCGAGGTTGATCGGGCCGTCGAAGCGCAGGAACTCCTCGACGGCGTTGGGCACCAGGTCCGGGTCGGCACGCAGGAGGGCGAGCTGGTCCGGGTGGCGCAGCAGCGCGAGCGTGCCGTTGCCGATCAGGTTGACCGTGGTCTCGTGCCCGGCGACGAGCAGGAGGAACGCCATCGACGTCGCCTCGCGCGCCGAGAGCGTGTCCCCGTCCTCCGACGCCTTCACGATCGCCGACAGCATGTCCTCGCCCGGGTTCGCGGCCTTGTCCGCGACGAGCCGGGCCAGGAACTCCGCCATCGCCGCGGCCGCGGCGCCGCGCTCCTCCGGCGGGGCGGCCGACAGCAGCGTGGTGGTCCAGCCGCGGAAGTCGTCCCGCTCCCCCTCGGGCACGCCGAGCAGCTCGCAGATGACGGTCATGGGCAGTGGGTAGGCGAACTCGTCGAGCAGGTCGACCGTGCCCTCCCGGGCGGCCCTGGCGGCCATCCGGTCCGCCAGCCCGTGCGCGATCTCCTCGATCCGCGGCCGCATCCGCGCGATCGCCCGCACGGTGAACGCCCGGTTCACCAGCTTGCGCAGCCGCGTGTGGTCCGGCGGGTCGGTGTTGAGCATGTGCCCGGCGAGCGAGTCGGCGAACTGCATCCGCCGCTCCGGCGCCACCGAGCGGCGCTCGAGGATCTCGCCGAACTTCGCGCCGTCCTTTGACAGCCGCGGGTCGTTCAGCGCGGGCCGCGCGTCCTCGTAGCGGGTGACCACCCAGGCCTGCAGGCCCATCGGGGTGTTCACCCGCACGACCGGCGCCTCCCGCCGCAGCGTCCGGTACAGCGCGTCCGGGTCGTCGAAGAACTTCCCGTCCAGTTCGACGACCTGGGTCTCCGCGTTCGTCATCGCGTCCTCCCCCGGCCGGGCTCGCCCCGGCCCGGGGCCCACGCTAGGCCGCTCCGCCCTGAGACGTCCTCAGAACGGACAGCCCGCAGGCCCTCGTCGGACGGTCAGCGCTCGTCGCCCCAGAGGCCCTCGCCGGTCCACGGGTCGCGCGACTCCTCGTAGCGGCGCTCCAGCGTGGGGCCGGGCACCGGGCCCTGCACCGGCGAGTCCGCATCGGACCCCGGCTCGCCCGACTGGTACGACGGCTCGTCCTCGGGATCGGCCGCGCGGTGCCGGCCGGCCTCCAGCCCGCGCTGGTAGGTCGACAGCCGGTTGCGCACGCGGTCCGGCTGCCGCTCGGCGGAGGCCTCCCCGCCGCCGGCCGAGGCCCCGGCCGCGCCCCGGCGGCTGCGCAGTGGCGGCGTGACCATCTGCCGGCCGGGCCGGCGCCGCGGGAGGCCGCTCCCGGTGGTCGGCAGCTCGGTCTCGGCCCGCGCCGCGCGCTCGGCGGCCGCGCGCCACTCGTCGTCCCCCGAGCCGGCCCAGTCCCCGCCGGCCCGGTCCCCGCCGGCCCAGCCCCCACCGGCCGAGTCACCGTCGGTCGAGGTCCCGCCGATCGTGGTGCTCGAGCCGAGCCAGCTGTCCGCGAGCCCCCGTCCGTTGCCGTTGTGGCCGTTCGTGTGCCCGTTGACCCCGTTTCCACTGTGGCCGTTCAGCCCGTTGCCGTGGGACCAGCCGTTGGTGGCCGGGGCCGGGTCGTCGTTCGTGCGGAACCACGCCGAGGCCACGGCGGCGAAAATCGGGGTGCCGGCCAGGTCGTCCTCCGTCCGGGAGAGCCCGGCGTCGAACGAGCCGAACAGCTCGTCGACCGAGGCGGGCGCGGGGGCGGACCCGGCGCGGACCGGCTCCCACGTGATCTCCGACGACTCCTCGCGCGGCTCGCGGGGCGCGGGGGCGGGCGAGGGCGAGGGCACGGGGGCCGGGGCGGCCTCGCGCGGGACCTGGACGCCCGCGGCCGGCTCGACCAGCGCCCGCGGGAAGCGGACCAGCGCGATCGTGCCGAAGCCCGGGGTGGCGGGGCCGCCGAGCGGGGCCTGCAGCTCCAGGCGGGCGCCGCAGCGGCGGGCCAGCCGCGCGGCCAGGTGCAGGCCGAGCCGCTCCGGCGGGATGGGCGCGCTGGCGCCCCCGGCGATCTCGTTCTCCAGCGCCGCGGCCTCTTGCCACGGCAGCTCGACGCCCTCGGCCTGCAGCTCGATCGTGACGCCGCCGTCGCCCGCCCAGCGGCCGACCAGCTCGATGCGGCTGCTCCGCGGCACCGTGCGCTCCGCGTGCGCGACCAGCTCGGCGAGCACCTGCCCGGCGCCCACGGCGCTGCCGGCGGCGAGCGAGGCCGACGGGGCGGGCGGGACCGACACGCGCTGCGGCTCCTCGGCGCCGGCCGCGGTGTCCGCGAGGATGCGGCCGATGCCGGTGGGGACGGGGCCGCGCCGCTCGGGGCGGCCGCCGACGAGGCTGAGGACGCTCTCGCCGTCGCGCAGCAGGCGCCGAGCCCCGGCCGCGATCTCGGCACCCTCGGGCGAGTCCGGGCCGAGCCGCTCGGCGACCGAGAGCTGCCGCTCGGCGTGGCCGCAGATCCGCCGCGCGAGGCCCGCGAGCAGCAGGTCGGGCCGGTCGTCGGGGGCGCCGACGGCGCCGCCGGTGCCGGTCGCACCCCCGCCCGGCTCGTCGAGCCAGGAGGCGGACGAGACGTCTCGCTCCACGCTGTCCTCCGCTGGTTCGTACCCCGATCCGGCCGGGACGCCGCACGGACCCGGCCGCCCGCCCGCGACCGCCCGCCGAAGCAGGCGGGCGCCCTCGGGCCCCGCGTCCGCCGGGGGAGCTGCGACCCGACATCTGTAGGTCCACGGGACATTACCCGGCGGTCCGGCGCCCGGCCGCCCGTCCGGCGGGCGTGCGATGACCGGTCGGCGGGAGGTGGACCGGCGGCGATCGGCAAGCCGACACGCCGGACCGGAGGGAGTGATTCCTCCGGCGGCCGGTCGTCGCACGGGTGCGGGCACGGGTGCGGTCCGGCGGGAGGAGGGGGCCGAGAACGGAACAGGCGCCCCGTCCGCGACGCTGCGGCGGTGCGCCCGGTCACAGAGGCTAGGTCAGCACCTGCCCGGTCGTCCAGGGTCCGGTGGGGACCGATTTCCCGAGATCACTCGAAACGGGACGGATCACCGGCGCCCTTGCGGACGATCTCGGGCTCCGGACCGGAGAGATCGACGACGGTGGTCGGCTCGGTGCCGCACTCCCCCGAGTCGAGGACGGCGTCGACGGCGTGGTCGAGCCGCTCCTTGATCTCCCAGCCCTGGGTGGGCGGGACGTCCGGCTCCGGCGAGTCCGGCAGCAGCAGCGTCGACGAGAGCAGCGGCTCGCCGAGCTCGGCGAGCAGGGCCTGGGCGACGAGGTGGTCCGGGATGCGCACGCCGACGGTCTTCTTCTTCGGGTGCAGCAGCCGCCGCGGCACCTCCTTGGTGGCCGGGAGGATGAACGTGTACGGCCCGGGCGTCGCCGCCTTGACCGCGCGGAACACCGCGTTGCCGACCTGCACGAACTGGCCCAGCTGCGCGAAGTCGCTGCAGACGAGGGTGAAGTGGTGGCGGTCGTCGAGCCGGCGGATCGCGCGGATCCGGTCGAGGCCCTCCTTGTTGCCGAGCTGGCAGCCGAGGGCGAAGACCGAGTCGGTGGGGTAGACGATCAGGCCGCCGCCGCGGACGATGTCCACCGCCTGGCCGATCGCGCGGCGCTGCGGGTTGTCCGGGTGCACGTCGAAGTACCGGGCCACCGCGGCAGCCTATCGCCGGAATGCGCAGCGGGGCAGGGATCACCTAGCGTCGACGGGAGCCGGACCGCCGACCACCCTGGAGGACGCCGTGACCCCCGCCGAGCTGCTCACCGACGCCTTCGGCCGGATCTCGGAGGGCGTGCCCGCCGTCGTCGACGGCCTGTCCGAGGAGCAGCTCGCGCTGCGCCTCAACGGCGACGGCAACTCGATCGCGTGGCTCGTGTGGCACCTGACCCGGGTGCAGGACGACCACCTCGCCGACGCCTTCGGCACCGAGCAGGTCTGGCTCGCCGACGGCTGGCAGCAGCGCTTCGGCCTCGACCTCGAGCCCGCCGACACCGGTTACGGGCACGGCCGCGACCAGGTCGCCGCGGTGCGCGCGCCCGCGGACCTGCTGGCCGGCTACCACGCCGCCGTTGCGCAGCGGACCGTCGAGCTGCTGGCGAAGCTCACGCCGGAGCAGCTCGACGAGGTGATCGACGACAACTGGGACCCGCCGGTCACCCGCGGGGTCCGGCTGGTCTCCGTGGTCGACGACGACGCGAAGCACCTCGGGCAGGCCGAGTACGTCCGGGGGCTCCTGCCGGGCTGACCGCGGTCTGGCCGCCGGGCCGCGCCTGGTGTGAGGTGGGGACATGGATCTCCAGTTGACCGGCAGGCGGGCGATCGTGACCGGCGGGAGCCGCGGCATCGGGCTCGCGGTGGCGGCCGCCCTGGCCGCCGAGGGCTGCGACGTCGCGATCGTCTCGCGGGGCAAGGAGGCGCTCGACGAGGCCGCCGCCCGGCTCGCCGCGCACGGCACCCGGATCGTGCCCCTCGTCGCCGACACCACGGACGACGCGTCCGTCCGCGCGATGGTCGACGAGGTGGTGACCACGCTCGGCGGCGTCGACATCCTGGTCAACGCGGCCGCCAGGCCCGCGTCGGCGGGCGCCCAGGCCGGCGCCTCCACCACCGGCGACGACCTCATGCGCGAGCAGTTCGAGACCAAGGTGCTGGGCTACCTGCGGTGCGCCCGCGCCGTCGCCCCGCTGATGACCGGGCAGGGCTGGGGCCGGATCGTCAACATCAGCGGGCTCAACGCGCGCGGGTCGTCGTCGCTGGTCGGCTCGGTGCGCAACGTCGCCGTCTCCGCGATGACCGCCGCGCTGGCCGACGAGCTGGGGCCGCAGGGCGTGAACGTCACCGTCGTGCACCCCGGGCTCACCGTCACCGAGCGCACCCCGGCCATGGTCGCCGCCAAGGCCGAGGCCGACGGCACGTCGGCGGAGGAGGCGGAGCGCGCCCTCGGCCGGACGACCACGGTCGGCCGGATGATCACCGCCGAGGAGGTCGCGGACGTCGTCGCCTTCCTCGCCTCGCCGCGCAGCGTGGCGATCAACGGCGACGCCGTGGCCGCGGGCGGCGGGCAGCCGGGGGTGACCTTCTACTGAGATCGCGGGCCGGGATACTCGGGCCGTGGCGGACGACCGGCGGCCCCTGTACCACCTCGTCGGGACCGCGGGGTTCCCGAACTACGGCGACGAGCTGATCGCCGCCGGCTGGCTGCGGCACCTGGCGCGCACCGCGCCGGGGGCGGACGTCTGGCTCGACTGCCCCTCCCCCGGCACCGCCGCCGTCCTGCTCGACGGCCTGCACCCGCGGGCGCGCTTCACCGACACGATCTGGCGGCTGTGCCACGCGGCGCCGGAGGGCGGCCCGTGGGAGACGGCGGCGTGGGTGCGCAGCGCGGTCGCCGACCCGGGCCTCGCGCCCCGGTGGGTCGCAGGGGTCGAGCTACTGCGCCGGGCCGACGTGGTGCACGTGGTCGGCGGCGGGTACGTCAACGGGATCTGGCCCCGGCACGCCGGGGTGCTCGCCGCGGCGGTCGCCGCCGTCGAGCACTCGGGCGGGCGCGCCGTCGCGACCGGACAGGGCCTCACGCCGGAGGCCGACGGCGCCGGGCCGCTGCTCCGCTCGCTGCTGGAGCGGTTCGCGCTGGTCGAGGTGCGCGACGAGGCCTCGGCCCGGCTGCTCGACCGGCCGGACACCCTCGGGCTCGACGACGCCTTCCTCCCCGCCGCCGCGGTCCCGGCGGTCGACGACGCGCCACGGGTCGTGCTCTGCCTGCAGTCCGACCTCAGCGACCGGCCCGCCGAGGCGCTGGCCACGTTCGTGCTCGGGGCGCTGCGGCGGTGGGAGGTCGACCCCGGGGAGGTCGCCGTCGTCGAGGGGAGTCCGGGGCAGGACCGCGTGGTCTACGCGCTGCTGGAGCACGAGCTGCCCGGGGCGCGGTTCGTGCCGTTCGACGCCGTGTGGCGGGACGGGCTGCCGGTGGCGGCCGACCAGACGTGGATCTCCACCCGCTTCCACCCGCACCTCGTCGGGGCGGCGGTGGGCGCGGGCGGGATCGCGGTGAGCCTGAACGGCGACTACTACCCCACCAAGCACCGCTCGCTGACCGCGCTGGGCAGCGGCTGGGAGCTGGTCACCGACCTCGGCGCGACACCGGACCGGCCGGGCCCGGGCGGCTTCCCGCCCGCGGTCCTGACCGACCTGCGGGAGCGGAAGGCCGCGCTGGCCGACCGCGTCTACGGGCGGCGCGCCGGCCACGGGATCCGCCGCTCGGCCTGACGAGTGGCAAACGTGCCGATCATCACCCGGATGGAGGGACACGTTCGCCGTAGCCGCCGCGATGAGTGGGCATGGACGCGATCAGCAACGACCACGGGGCCGCGGCCGTCCCGGTTCCCGCGCAGCGTCCGGCCCCCGGGGACTGCACGGACCCCGTCGCCGCCGACGACCGCCTGATCGAGGAGATCAGGACCGGGCGCCGGACCGCCGACGACCCCGACCCCCTCGTCCGTGTCCTCGTGCGCTGGCGCCAGGTCATGCGGCTGCCGCGCACCGGGCGGAGCGGCGGACGGCGCCGCTGCGGCCGGGTCTGAGCCGCGGGTGAGCGTCAGGCCTGCTGCAGCTGGGTGAGGCGGCGGGTGGTGGGCCAGCGGACGTCGTGCGCCCAGCCGAACCGCTCGAACAGCCAGATCACCCGGGCCGAGATGTCGATCTGCCCCTTGAGGACGCCGTGCCGCGCGCAGGTCGGGTCGGCGTGGTGCAGGTTGTGCCAGCTCTCGCCCATCGACAGGATCGCCAGCGGCCAGAAGTTGCGGGAGCGGTCGCGCGAGCGGAAGGGCCGCGCCCCGACCATGTGGCAGATCGAGTTGATCGACCAGGTCACGTGGTGGCAGATGCCCATGCGCACCAGGCCGCCCCAGAAGAAGCCGGTCAGCGCGCCGGCCCAGGACCAGGTCAGCAGGCCGCCGAGCACCGCGGGCAGGACCAGGCTCACCGTGACCCACAGCCCGAACAGCCCGCTCACCCGGCGCAGCACCTTGTCGGCGAGCAGGTCCGGGATGAAGCGCTCCCAGTTCGTCTTGCGGCGGTCGAAGATCCAGCCGATGTGCGCCCAGAAGAACCCGCGGGCGACGGCCCACGGCGTGGTGCCGTAGCGCCACGGCGAGTGCGGGTCGCCCTCCTTGTCGGAGTAGGCGTGGTGGCGGCGGTGGTCGGCGACCCACGCCATCATCGAGCCCTGGATCGCCATCGAGCCGGTGATCGCCAGGACCACCCGCAGCCACGGCCGCGCCTTGAACGAGCGGTGCGTGAAGTGCCGGTGGTAGCCGACGGTCACGCCCAGGATCCCGACGGTGTAGAAGACCGCGGCGATCACGACGTCCCACCAGCCCAGGCCCCAGCCCCACAGCACGGGGACGGTCGCCAGCAGGGCCAGCACGGGGAGCACCACGAACGTCCAGACCAGCCCCTGCTGCCAGGTGCTGCGGTACTCGCCGATCATCGGCTTGGGGCCCTTCGGGGCCGTGCCCGACTCGGCACCGGAGACGGGGTCGGGAGCGGGGTCGGGGGCGGGGAGGTCGGGGGCCTCGACGCTCAAGCGGGTCACCTCGTGGTGTCGGGGGCGGAGCGGGACGGACTTCAGGCCAGCCTAAGGGCGGGAGTCCGGTACCCGCTGAGTGCAGGGGTAGTCCTCACGCGGCCGCCGTCCGCGTGTCACCGGTCCGGTACCGGCGGGCCACCGCGTGAGGACGTGCCAGGATCACCGGGCCCGGCGCCCCGGCGACGAGAAGGAGCCCCATGACCCGCTACGAGCGCGTGCCCGCCCCCGACGGCGACGAGTTCGACGCCTACCTGGCCCTCCCGGAGGACGGCCGCGGCCCCGGCGTCCTCGTGTTCCAGGAGATCTTCGGGATCAACGACAACATCCGCGGGATCTGCGACCGGCTCGCCGGCGAGGGGTACGTCGCCCTGGCGCCCGACATGTTCTGGCGGCTGGAGCGCCGCTTCGAACGCAAGGACGAGTCCGCCCTGGCCGAGTGCATGGGCATGGTCCAGCGGCTGGACTTCGCCGCCGCCGCGGGCGACATCGCCGCCGCGTTCGCCCACCTGCGGGCGATGCCCGAGAGCACCGGCAAGGTCGGCGCCATCGGCTTCTGCCTCGGCGGCACGCTCACCTGGCTGTGCGCCACCACCGCGCGGGTCGACGGCGCCGGCATCGACGCCGCCGTCCCCTACTACGGCTCCGGCATCCAGGACATGCTCGACCGCGCCGACGCCCTCGAGTGCCCCGCCCTGTTCCACTACGGCGACCGCGACCCGTTCATCCCGCAGGAGCAGATCGAGAAGGTCGAGGCGGCGGTGGGCGGGAAGCCGCAGGTCGAGGTGCGGCACTACGACGCCGGCCACGCCTTCTCCAACTGGGACGCCCCCTCGATGTACGACGAGAAGGCCGCCGTGGAGGCGTGGGGCCACACCACGGCGTTCCTCGCCCGGCACCTGCGGTAGCGCGCTACTCCCCCTGCGCCCGGAGCAGGGCGCGGGTGCGGGAGCGCTCCTCGGGGTCGGGCGAGAAGGGCAGGGCGACGTACTCGTCCACCCCCGCCTCCCGCAGCTCCCCGAGCCGCTCGGCGACCTCCTGCTCCCCGCCGACGATCGCCGCGTCCTCGGGGCCCGCGTAGCCCTCGCGGTCGAGCATCGCGCGGTAGGAGGGCAGCCGGCCGTAGACCGCGAACTGGCGGGCGGCCTCGGCGCGGGCGGCGTCGACGTCGTCGGTCACGGTGATCGGCAGCGAGGCGACCACCCGCACGGTCCGGCCGGCCTCCTCGGCGGCCGCCCGGATCGTCGGGACCACGTGCTCGGCGAGGGTCCGCGGTCCGGTCATCCAGGTGACCGTGCCGGCGGTGCGGCGGCCGGCGAGCCGCAGCATCTGCGGGCCGAGTGCGGCGAGGTAGACGTCCGGCGCGGGCGCGCCGGGGACCTTCAACGACCCTCGCGTGGTGACGAGCTCGCCCTCGGCCGCGGCCTTCTCCCCCGCCAGCAGCGGGAGCAGCCCGTCGAGGTACTCGGAGAGCCGCCGGACCGGGCGGTCGAACGGCAGCCCCCACACCCCCTCGACGACGGGCCGGTGACTGAGCCCGAGCCCGAGCGTGAGCCTGCCCTCGCCGATCAGGTTGACGGTGAGCGCGCGCTGGGCCAGCGCCATCGGGTGCTGCGGCTGGATCGGGACCACGCCGGTCCCCACCTCGATCCCGGGCACCTCGCGCAGGGCCACGGCGAGGACGGTGAGCAGGTCCGGCTCGTAGGGCAGCTGCGCGGTCCAGTACCGGCGGAAGCCCTCGTCGCGCAGCCGCGCGAGCTCCTCGACGTAGGTGTCGACGACGGAGCGACCGCCGCCGTCGCCCAGGTACCCGAACATGCTGATCCGCATCGCCATGCGGCCAGCATCGCAGTCCCGGGGCCGAGCACTCGCCGTGCTGGCGCGGCGGGCCCTCCATCGGGCCGCAGGCGGTCGTCGAGAACGTGCTCGCGAACCTTGCCGAGGACGCCGAGGCGCCCTCAGCCGCGCATCGCCGCCAGGAACGCCGTGACGTCCCGGTGCACCACGAAGTGCCGGTCCAGCCCGAGCAGCACCGCGACCCGGCTCACGCCCGGGTGCGCGTGCAGCCCGGCCAGGTGGACCCGGCCACCGGAGCGGGTGTAGACGCCGAGCAGCGCGCTGACGCCGACCGAGCCGAGGTAGGTGACCTCCGACAGGTCCACCACCATCGCGCGGGCGCCGACCGCGGCCGCGTGCAGGGCGTCGTGCAGCCGCGCCGCGGAGTCCGCGTCGAGCTCGCCGACGAGCCGGAGCGCGACCACCCCGTGGTCCAGGGTCCGGCTCTCCGCCGTGAAGGAGCTGGGCGATCGTTCCAGTGCCCGCGTCACGCCGATGGCCTCCTCGTGCCGTCACACCGCCGGGCCTCACCTTCCCGCCAGGTCAGCGAGGGGTCAACCGACGGGTGGGTGACGCGATCACCACGTTTGATCGACGTCGGGGCGAGCTACACGTGACACCCGTGCCCGGTCGGCGCACCGGCTCTACGCTGGACGGCGACGGCGGGAGGAGGCCGGCGTGCCGAAGGTGCTCGGGGGGTCGCTCGCCGCCCACCGCGACGAGGTGCGGGCCCGCGTGTTCGCGGCGCTGCGCGAGCTGCTCTACGAGCGGGGCTTCGACGCCGTCACGCTGGCCGGCGTCGCCGCCGCGGCCGGGGTGGGCCGGACGTCGATCTACAACCACTTCCCGGACCGCCAGGCGCTGCTCGTCGCGTTCGTGGAGCACGAGGCGGACCGGTACGTCGCCGACCTCGAGTCGGCGCTGGCCGCCGCGGCCACACCCACCGATCGGCTCGCCGTCTTCGCGCGCCTGCAGCTGCACCGGCTGGCGGAGTTCCACCTCCCCCCGGGCCAGGGCCTGGCCGGGACCCTGGATCCCGAGGCGTACCGGCGGATCGCGGCGCACGCGGACCCGATCGGCGACCGGCTGGCGCGGATCGTGCGGGAGGGGATCGAGTCGGGCGAGATGGCCGCCGAGGACCCGGCCGTCCTCGTGGCGATGATCGGCGCGGCGCTGTCCGCCCGGCAGATCGTCGACGTGCCGCCGGAGGAGCTGGCGGGCTCGGTCGAGGCGGCCGTGCGGATCGTGCTGGGCATGGTCCGACCCTCGAATTTAGGCTAGCCTCAGTCCGCCGGGTGCTCTAGCATCTTTTCTGACACGGCGTCAGGAAGATTGCGGGAGGAACACCCATGGGCGAGCTCTCCACCGGCCTGCGCCGGGCCACGGCCGAGGTCCACGAGCGCGCCCACCACTCCACCTACATGGCCGCCCTGCTCGACGGGCGCCTCCCCCTGTCGGCGTACACGCTGCTCGCCGAGCAGTACCTCGCGGTCTACGGCGCCCTCGAGGCCGCGGGCGACGCGCTGGCCGCCGACCCCGCCGCCGGGCCCTTCGTGATCGACGAGCTGCGCCGGCTGCCCGCGCTGCGGCGGGACGTCGAGGCCCTCGGCGGGTCCGTCGACGCGCCCCGGGTGCTGCCCGCGACCGCGGCCTACGTGGCCCGGCTGCGCGAGGCGGCCACCGACGCGCCGGTCTTCGTGGCCCACCACTACACCCGCTACCTGGGCGATCTCGCCGGCGGCCAGGTCGTCGGCAAGCTCCTGGAGCGCACCTACGGCGTGACCGGGCCCGGCGCGCTGTTCTACGACTTCTCCGCGCTGGGCAGCCCGTCGAAGTTCCGCGTCCGCTACCGCGCGCTGCTCGACGGCGCCCCGTGGGACGAGATCGAGCAGCGCCGGGTGGCCGACGAGGCGGTCCGGGCATTCGAGCTGAACATCGCGATGCTCGACGGGATGGCCGAGGCGACGGGCCTGCCCGCCGCGGCCTGACCCGCGGCCCGTCCGGCCGCGGCCCGGTTCAGAAGACGATCACGCCCCGCAGGTTGCGGCCGGCGTGCATGTCGTCGAAGCCGGTGGCGACCTCGTCGAGGGTGTACCGGGTGGTGATCAGCTCGTCGAGCTTGAGCGCGCCCTGCCGGTACAGCTCCAGCTGCGCCGGGATGTCCGCGGTCGGGGCGCTGGCGCCGAACAGCGAGCCCTGCAGCCGCTTCTGGTAGAGCGTCAGCTCCATCAGCGGGATGTCGCCCTCGTGGGTGCGCACGTCGCCCAGCCCGACGACCACGCACGTCCCGCCCTTGCGCACCGCCCGCAGCGCCTGCCCGACATGGGCGCCCTTCGTCACCCCGACGCAGACGATCGACGCGTCCGCCCCCTGGCCGTTGGTCAGCGAGCGGCCGATCTCCGTGGCCTCGCGGATGTCCTCGACGGCGTGCGTCGCGCCGAGGCCGAGCGCCGACTCCCGTTTGAACGCGACCGGGTCGACGGCGATCACCGCGGACGCGCCGGCGTGCGCCGCGCCCTGCACCGCGTTGATCCCGATCCCGCCGATGCCCATCACGATCACGACCTGGCCGGGCCGCACCTCGGCCGAGTTGACGGCCGCACCCCACCCGGTGCCCACGCCGCAGCCGGTCAGGCAGGCGATCTCCAGCGGGATCGACGGGTCGACCTTCACCGCCGACGCCGTGGAGACGGTCGTGTACTCGCAGAAGGTGGACAGCCCGCACATCTGCCCGACCGGCTCGCCGTCGAGGGCGAGCCGGAACGACGTCGGGTCCTCCCAGCGCGCGTTCGTCGCCAGCGAGGCCCCGAGGTCGCAGAGGTTCTGCATGCCGTGCGCGCACCAGCGGCAGCGGCCGCACGCGGGCAGGAACGAGAACACGACGTGGTCGCCCTCGGCGAACCCGGTGGTCCCGGGGCCGACGGCCTCGACGATCCCGGACCCCTCGTGCCCGCCGGCGAACGGCAGGATCCCGACCTTCTGGTCCCCCGTGGCGTGGTGGTCGTCCGAGTGGCAGAGCCCGCTCGCGACCATCTTGACCCGGATCTCCCCTTGCCTCGGGTCGTCGACCTCCAGCTCGACGACCTCGAACCTGCCCGGGACCTCGCGCAGCACCGCGCCTCGCGTCAGCACGCGATCACGCTACGCCAGGAACGGCCTCAACCCACGCGTGCGGCGGCCTGCGTCACGCCCGGGCCGTCGAGGGCGTCGAGACCGGCGGGGCGGCCGGTGGCGAGCAGCAGCAGGTCGGCTGCGGGCCCGCGGACCTCCTCCCCCTCGCCCGCGGACCAGTCGGGGTCGGTGGCGCGCAGACGCAGGCCGGCGAACCGCTTCCGGGCGCCGTAGAACGAGCTGCCCCAGGCGTGGTCGAGGGCCGCGGCCACCGCCGGCGCGGGCATCTCGCGCGGGCGGCCGAGCGGGCGCGCGATGTCCTGGCCGTGGACGAGCATGTCCACCAGCGGGTCCGGCGGCTGCGTGCCGAGCGGGCGGTCTCGCGCAGCTGGGCGACCAGCTCCGCGGGCGTGTCCACCGGTCCCCTCGCGCCCCGCGGGCCGGACGGCCGCGGATGCGGCACTGTAGCGCCCCCGGAGGGCGCCGCCGCACGCGTCGGTCCACACTGGAACCCGTGCGACTCGTGCTGCTGGCCCACGCCGCCACCGAGGCCACCCGGCGGTCCGGGTTCGCCGACGACGAAGGGCTCGAGGCCGACGAGCTCCCCGTCCCGGCCCTCCCCCGCTACGAGGAGGTCCGCTGCGCGCCCTCGCTGCGCTGCCGGCAGACGGCCGACGCGCTGGGCCTGCCCGCCGCCGTCGACGCCGGCCTGACCGGCCTCGACCACGGCAGCTGGGCCGGCCGGGCGCTCGACGACGTCGCGGCCGCCGACCCGGACGGTCTCACCCGCTGGCTCACCGAACCCGACGCCGTGCCCCACGGCGGCGAGTCGATGGCCGCGTTCGTGGGGCGGATCGGCGGGTGGCTGCGGGCGGTGCCGAACCGGCCGGGCGGGCTGCTCGCCGTCGTCGACCCGGCGGTCGTGCGGGCCGCTCTGACCCACGCGCTCGGCTCCCCGGCGACGGCGGTCTGGCGCGTCGACGTCGATCCGCTGTCGGTGGCCGTGCTGGCCGGGGAGCCGGGCCGGTGGAACCTGCGCGAGCTGCGGACGGGCCCGGGGCGGGGCGCCGACGGCACCCCGCCCTGAGATCGCCGTACGTCCGCCGCGATCGTCAGGCCCGGCCGCCGGCCTCGACCGCGAGCGGCTGGTACTCCCGCCAGGAGGCGAGCCGGCTCTCGTAGTCCGCCTCCGCGATGGCCAGCGGGGCCTCGCCGAAGAAGGCCCGCAGCGGCGGGTTGTCGGAGTCGACCAGCTTGAGCACCGCGGCACTCGACGCCGCCGGGTCGCCCGACCCGGCCGTGCGCCGGCGACGCTGCTCCGCGGCCTTCTCGCGGAACTCGTCGTAGGCCGGGTCCGGGGTGGCGTGCTTCGCCGAGGCGCCGCCCCAGTCCGTGTCGAACCCGCCCGGCTCGATCAGCGTCACGTGCACGCCGAAGTCCGCGACTTCCTGGGCGAGGGCCTGGCTGAAGCCCTCGAGGGCCCACTTGGACGCGTTGTAGATCCCGATGTTCGGGAAGGCCGAGATCCCGCCGATCGAACTGACCTGCAGGATGCGCCCCGAGCCCTGCGCGCGCAGGTACGGCAGCGCCGCCTGGGTGACCCAGAGGGCGCCGAACACGTTCGTCTCGATCTGCGCGCGGGCCTCCTGCTCGGAGAGCTCCTCGATCATCCCGAACTGGCCGTACCCGGCGTTGTTCACCACGACGTCGAGCCGGCCGAAGTGCTCGTGCGCCTTCGCCACGGCGGCGAAGTCGGCCTCCCGGTCGGTGACGTCGAGCGTCAGCGGCAGGATCCTGTCGCCGTACTTCGCGACCAGGTCGTCCAGCGTGGACGCGTCGCGCGCGGTGGCCGCGACCGAGTCGCCGCGCTCCAGCGCCGCGATCGTCCACTCGCGCCCGAAGCCGCGGGACGAACCGGTGACGAACCAGACCTTCATGTCTCCACCTTCTCGAGGATCGGCAAGTCTGCCGTCCCGCACAAGGAGCGGAGGAGCCTCCGTATTTCGGCGGGTGGGCGCGCTCACACCCGCCGGCGGCGGACGGTCCGGTCGAGGATGCCCAGCGTCGCCTTGAGCGAGGCCTCGGAGACGATCGGGAAGATGTCCTTCTCCCGCCACTCCGGGGCGATGTCGGACCAGTCGTAGTACTGGACCACGCGGGTGCCGCCGTCGGCCGGCTCGAGACGGTAGCCGTAGACGTGCCCGATCGGCGGCCGGGCCACGCCGACGATCGTCCAGGCGATCTCGCGGTCCTGCTCGTAGCGGGTGATCGAGACCGTGACGTCGTACTTCCCCAGCTCCGGGATGTCGCCGAGGGCCTCGCGGTCCATGTGGACCACGAAGGTGTCCCCCACCGCCGAGACCGGCTCGCCGGTCGCGTCCATCAGCATCCCCGACGCGTCGACGTCGACGTGGCCCTGCGGGTCGCGCAGCACGGCGAACACCTCGCCCGGATCGGCGTCGACCGTGCGGGAGACCTCGATGCGCTCGCTCATGCCCGCACTCTGCACGGTGATCATCCGTACCGCTCGGCGAGCAGCCGCCCGATCCGCGCGAGCCCGGCACGGACCTCGACGTTGTCCACACCGTCGGACTCCACCTCCACGTACCCCGCCCACCCGGCCAGCTGCTCGGCCAGCGCGCCCGGGGTGTGCGCGGTGACCGTGACGCGCACGCGGCCGTCGCCGGCGTCGGCGACGTCCGGGCCGAGGTGGCGGCCGAACCGGTCGCGCAGCACGGGGACCAGCCGCGCCTCGACCAGCACCGTGGCGGTCGCCGAGGAGCGGCGGCGCTCCAGCAGCTCGACGGTCTCGCGCCACGCCTCGGTGAGGGACAGCTCGTCGGGCCGGTCCGCGGCGAGGTCGGTGAGCTCGGCGTCGGCGATCCGGTCGACGCGGAAGGTGCGGCGCCCGTCGGCCGTGCCGGCGAGCAGGTACCAGGTCGCCGACTTGTCGACGAGGCCCCACGGGTCGACGAGCCGCTCCCGCCCGCCGTAGCCGAACCGCACCTTGCGCCGCCGCACCACCGCCTCCTGCAGCAGGTCCACCCGGGCGTCGCGAGGCGCCTCCCGCTCGCCCCACCGCGCCGGGTCGACGAGCACGGCACCGGCCGCCGCCTCCGCCTCGGCCCGGAAGGTCTCGGGCAGGGCCCGGGTGAGCTTCCGCAGCGCCGAGCGCAGCTCGGGCGCGGCCCGCGCCTCCGGGCCGGCGAGCAGGAAGAGCGCCCGGGCCTCCCCCGCCGTCAGCCCGGTCAGGTCGGTGCGCGCCCCGCCCACCAGCGACCACCCGCCGCCGCGACCGGGCTGCGGGTAGACCGGCACGCCCGCGGCGGAGAGCGCCTCCAGGTCCCGGCGGGCGGTCGCGACCGAGATCTCGAGCTCCTCGGCCACCTGCCGGGCCGTCACGCGGCCGCGGGCCTGCATCAGCAGCAGGATCGCGACGAGTCGGTCGGCACGCACGGCCGGAAGTATCCTCCGGAAAGTGCTCATTCGGTGAGCACTTCCCGGGCGCATGCTCGCTCCGGACACCGGATCGAGGAGGACGACATGCTCCAGGGAATGGCCACCCAGAACTTCTTCGCCGCCGACCTCGGCGCCGCGCGCGCCTGGTACTCGGACCTCTTCGGCGCCGAGCCCTACTTCGTGGTGGAGGGCGGGTACATCGAGTGGCGCCTCGGCCCGCGCGAGGACGAGTTCGGGATCGTGAACGCCGCCTACGCCCCGCACCCGACCGGTACCCCCGCGGGATCGATCACCTTCTGGGCCGTCGACGACGTCGCCGCCGCCCTCGACGACCTGCTCGCCCGCGGCGCCACCGAGCACGACGACGTCCGCGAGCGCGGCCCCGGCTTCGTCACCGCCTCCGTGGTCGACCCGTTCGGCAACGTCCTCGGGATCATGGAGAACGTCCACTTCGCCGAGGGGGTCCGCGCCGCGGGCGGATGACGGGACCCGCTTGCCGTGTCGAACCCGGGATGGTCGGGTAGGGGTCAGGTGATCGGGGACACGGCGGACGGAGGAGCACAGATGGCGATCGCGGACGTGGTGCGCAAGGTCCGGAGGCAGCCGCCGCCGGGGTCCGGCGACAACCTGCCGCACGTCGTGGTGGTCGGGGCCGGGTTCGCCGGGCACACCGCCGCGAAGGGGCTGCTGCGCCGGCTGCGCGGCCGGGCCCGCATCACCGTGATCGACCAGAACGACCACTTCCTCTACCTGCCGCTGCTGCCCGAGGTCGCGGTCGGCACGCTCGAGCCGCGGAGGATCGCGGTGCCGCTCGTGCAGTCGCTGCGCGGCGCGGAGATCGTGGTCGGCGAGGTGAAGCACATCGACGTCGACGCCCGCACCGTGACCTGGACCGACCAGGAGGGCGGCACCGGGCAGGTGTCCTACGACCGGCTCGTCCTCGCGGTCGGCAGCGTCAACAAGCTGCTGCCGGTGCCGGGCGTCGCGGAGTACGCGCACGGCTTCCGCGGGCTGCCCGAGGCCCTCTACCTGCGCGACCACATGACCCGGCAGATCGAGCTGGCGGCCACCGCGAGCGACCCGGCCGAGAAGGCGTCGCGCTGCACGTTCGTGGTGGTCGGGGCCGGCTACACCGGCACCGAGGTGGCCGCGCAGGGCGCGTCGTTCACCGCGCAGCTGGCGAAGGACCACCCGTCGCTGCGGGACGTCCCGGTGCGCTGGATGCTGCTCGACATCGCGAAGCGGGTGCTGCCCGAGCTCGACGAGCGGCTCTCGCACACGGCGGACGCGGTGCTGCGCGAACGGGGCGTCGAGGTCCGCATGGGCCAGTCCGTGGCCGAGGCGCTGCCGAAGTGCGTGCGCCTCACCGACTCCGACGAGGAGGTGCCGACCCACACCCTCATCTGGTGCGTGGGGGTGCGGCCCGACCCGATCGTCGAGGACCTGGGCCTGCCGGCCGAGCGCGGCCGGCTCGTCGTCGGGACGGACCTGGCCGTGGCCGGGCACCCGGACATCGTGGCCTGCGGCGACGCGGCCGCCGTCCCGGACGTCACGCGGCCCGGCTCGGCCACCGCCATGACCGCCCAGCACGCCACCCGGCAGGGCGCGCTCGCCGCCCGCAACGTGGCCGCGTCGCTGGGCCACGGCGCGCCGCGGGCCTACAAGCACAGCGACCTCGGGTTCGTGGTCGAGCTGGGCGGCGTGGACGCGGCGGCGAACCCGCTCGGCGTGCCGCTGTCCGGGCTGCCCGCGACCGCGGTCACCCGCGGCTACCACCTGCTCTCCATGCCGGGCAACCGGATCCGGGTCGCCACGGACTGGCTGCTCGACGCCGTGCTCCCCCGCCAGGCCGTCGCGCTCGGCGTGGTGCGGGGGCAGCACGTGCCGCTGGACACGTCACCGGCGAAGGCGGGCTGATCCGCCGGGAGACACGGTTCACCGGCCCGTCCGCCGGGCATCCCGCCCGACATGAGGAGCCGAACCGACACGACACGCGCGGGCCGCGGGAGCTGGGACGTCGACCACCGGCGCAACGACGGACCTCCGGGGCGCGAGGCCGACAACCCGGTGCGGATCCCGCCCCGCGGCTGGCTGCAGGTGGTGAAGCGGGCCTGGGCCGAGGGCAAGGACGACAACGTCCCGATCCTGGCGGGCGGGGTCGCCTTCTTCGCCTTCCTGGCGCTCTTCCCCGCGATGATCGCGGCGCTCACGCTCTACGGCCTGGTCGCCGATCCGGCGCAGGTCGCGGCCCAGGTCAACGACCTCGCCGCCGCCCTGCCCGAGACCGCCCGCCCGATCATCACCGACCAGCTCAACGCCGTCGCCAACAGCAGCGACCGCGCCCTGGGCATCGGCTTGGTCGTGTCGATCCTGGCGGCCCTGTGGAGCGCCTCGGGCGGCACGATGAACCTGATCAAGGCCACGAACCTGGCCTACGACGAGAAGGAGACCCGCGGGTTCCTCAAGCTCCGCGGCACCGCGCTGGCCCTGACCCTCGGCGCGGTGGTGTTCGTGCTGCTCGCGGTGGCGCTCGTGGCGGTCGTGCCCCCGGTGTTCGACGCGCTCGGCCTCGGCGGCATCGCGCTCGTCGTCGCGCAGATCATCCGCTGGGCGCTGCTGGTGGCGCTGGTGGTCGTGGCCCTCGCGGTCGTCTACCGGGTCGCCCCGGACCGCGACGCACCCCGCTTCGCCTGGGTCAGCACCGGCGCGCTGGTCGCGACGCTCCTGTGGATCATCGGCAGTCTCGCCTTCAGCTTCTACGTGAACAACTTCGGCAGCTACAACAAGACCTACGGCGCCCTGGCCGGCGTCATCGTCCTGATGCTGTGGCTGTACCTGACCAGCTACATCGTGCTGCTGGGCGCGGAGATCAACGCCGAGAGCGAGCGGCAGACCGAGCAGGACACCACCAAGGGCGAGCCGCTGCCGATGGGCGAGCGCGGCGCGACGGCGGCCGACACCATCGCCGACCCGCCGGAGCCGCAGAAGGAGAACCGGCAGGGGGCGAACCGGTAGCCGGCCCGGTCAGGCGCGGCCGCGGATCCGCGGCACCCCGGCCAGCAGCCCCCGCTGCGGGACGCCGTCGACCGGTTCGGCGGCGGCGCCCGCCTCGGCGAGCACGTCGTTGGCGGCCAGGACCCCGGACATCGCCGCCCGCTCCATGAGCCCGGCGAGGTAGGGCAGCTCCACGAAGTCCCCCGCGACGCGCACCCCGCGGGCGTCGGTGCGCACCCCCGGGCGGGTCCCGGCCCGCCCCGGCGGGAAGGCCGGGGCCGTGGCCTCGTGCCGCTGGTGGGTGTGCAGCACCTCGGCCCCGCCGACCTCCGGCCAGAGCCCGACGAGCTCGGCGTACATCGCCCCGGTCGCCGCCTTGGCGTCGGGCTCGGGGCAGGCGTAGGAGTGCAGCTCGACGACCGACCCGCCGGTCCGGGCCGCCCACTCGGCCGACGGCGCCTCCAGCCGCGAGTACACCGTGATCGAGTCGAGGGTGCGCTCCCCGCTGACCGCGCTGAACACCGCCCGCGCCGGCGCGACGTCCCGGTCGAGCCACAGGCGCGTCACGGCGAAGGGCGGTGCGGTCCCCAGCCCCGCACAGTGGGCCGCGAGCCGCGGGGCCGATGCCGCCGCCGCGGGCGAGGCCCCGAGGAGCCCGCGCAGCCCGGCGGGGTCCAGGGCGAGCACGACGTGCCGGGTGGTCAGGTCGCCGGCGTCCGTGGCCAGCCGCCACCCCTGACCGTCGGGCTCGAGGCGGGTGACCCGGCTGCCGGTCCGCACCTCCGCCCCGTGCGCGCGCAGGTGCGCGGCGAGCGGGTCCCAGATCGCGGTCCGGTGGTCGGTGACCGGGGCGTCGAAGCCGATGCCCTCCGGGTTGCCCAGGAAGTAGTAGTGGAACATCGCGACCAGCTCGCCCGCGGAGAGCCCGTCCTGGTCGCAGAAGAAGGACCGGGCGAAGGCCTCGAACAGCATCCCGCGGGTGCGCTCGGACATCCCGAGCCGGTCGAGGAAGGCGGCGGCGTCGACGCCGTCGAGCTCCGCGGTCGTCGTCGCGCGGTCGTAGGCGAGGAGGGCACGACCGGCGTCGGGGTCGGCGCCCGCCATGTCCCGCCAGCTCAGGCTCTTCGAGCGCAGGATCAGCGTGAGCAGGTTGAGCGGCGGCGCGGCGGGCAGGCCGGAGAGGTCCTCGTCCGGCCACCGCCGCGAGATCACCGGATAGCCGTCGACCGGCCCCAGGAACCCCAGCCCGGGATCGATCCGGCCCAGCACCGCCCGCCAGGTGTAGTAGTGCCGGAAGAAGGCGTGGAACCCGTGCTCGACGACCTGCTCGGTCCCGTCCGGCAGCACCTCGGGCCACGCGCCGAGCCGACCGCCGAGGTGCTCGGCGGCCTCCAGCAGCCGCACCCGCACACCGCGCTCCGCGAGCACCACCGCGGCGCTGACGCCCGCCACCCCCGCCCCGACGACCACCGCCTCGGTCCCGGGCGGCACCTCCCGCGGCAGCGCCGGGTCGGGCACGACGAGGCGGCGCCGGCGCATCCGCAGCGGGGCGGCCCGGCTCGTCAGCGGATCGGTCATCGCCGGGCTCCCGCGAACCGCGGCAGGGCCGCGCGGGCGAACGGGACGGCGACGGCCCCCATCAGCACGCCGCCGACGAGCGCCGAGCCCGGCAGGCCGAAGAAGGCCAGGTGGGCGAGCACCGAGGAGCCGTAGACCCACAGGTAGAGCGCCGTGGCCGGGGCGGACGGGCGCTCGTGGGCGGGCAGGACGGCGTGCAGCGCCGCGACGACCAGCGCGGAGACCAGCAGCCAACCCGCGTAGTTGGTCAACGGGATCCCGGGGATCAGCGGCAACCCGGGCCCGGGGTCGAGCCAGCGCCAGTGCCCCGCGTCGACCATCTGCGGGTCGAGGAAGACGTCCCAGGCCGCCAGCGCGACCGCTCCGACCGCGACGACGCCGACGCGCGACCGCGCCAGCGTCCGCCCGACGACGAGCGCGGGCCAGGCCATCATCGTCCACGCCAGCGGCACGACCACGGGCACGTCGAGCAGCTCCGGCCCCAGGGTGCCGGTGTAGGCGTAGGCGCCGAACGGGATGCCCGTGCGCAGCCCGACGGCCTCGGCCACCAGCCCGCCCCCGCCGGCCACGGCGAGGAGCAGCAGGCCGCCGCGGGCGCCGTGCAGCCGGGTGGCGTCGCACAGCGAGGCCGCGGCGAACACCACGACCGAGAGCACGGTCACCTGCGTGCGCAGCGCCTCCGGGGTGAGCGGGTAGGCGATCTGGACCAGCACCGCGCCCGCCACGAGCATCCAGGTCAACCCGGGCGTGCGCCCGCGCACGAGGGGAGCGGTTCGGAGCACGCGTCGTCCTTCCAGGGGCACGGGACCGGGCGCGGGGCCACCCGGGCCCCCCGACCTTCCCGCGTGTGCGACGGGTCCGCGACTCGAACGCCCGGCCGGGTGGTCGAGTCGCGGGCCCGGCCGGTGGCTCCTAGGGTTCGGCCGTGACCGCCGCGCGCCTTCCCGGACCGCTCCGGGCCGCGGCCACCGCCGGCTCCGCGCTCGCCGTCCTCGGCACCCTGCACCAGCTGCGCAACCAACGGCTGCTGCGCACCCCGCCCGCCGCTCCCCCGCCGGTCACCGTGCCCGTCTCGCTCCTGGTGCCGGCCCGCGACGAGGCCCACCGCATCGGCCCGACGATCCGGTCGCTGTGCGCGCAGACCGGGCTGGCGGAGGCCGAGATCCTCGTGCTCGACGACGGCTCCACGGACGGCACCGCCGCGGTCGTCCGGGCGGCGGCCGGCGGCGATCCGCGGCTGCGGGTGCTCACCGGTACCTCGCCCCCGCCCGGCCGGCTCGGCAAGCCGCACGCCTGCGCCCAGCTCGCCGCCGCGGCCCGGGGGGAGGTGCTGGTGTTCGTCGACGCGGACGTCGTCCTCGCCCCGCACGCGGTGGCCGCGGCGGTCGCCGTGCTCCGCGGGCCCGCCCCGCTCGACCTGCTCTGCCCCTGGCCCCGGCAGGTCGCCGAGGGGGTCGCCGCCCGGCTCGTCCAGCCGCTGCTGGCCTGGTCCTGGCTGGTCACGCTGCCGCTGCGGGTCGCCGAGCGGTCGGGCCGGCCGTCCATGGTCGCTGCCAACGGGCAGCTCCTCCTGGTCGAGGCGGCCGCGCTCGCGCGGGCCGGCGGCTGGGAGGCAGTGGCCGGCGCGGTGCTCGACGACATCGCACTGGCCCGCGCGGTCCGGCGAGCCGGCGGGCGGACGGGGGTCGCCGACGGCTCCGCGCTCGCCACCTGCCGGATGTACGACGACGGGCTGCAGCTCGCCGCGGGCTACCGCAAGTCGCTGTGGGCGGCGTTCGGGTCCGCCCCGGGCGCAGCCGCGGTGGCCGCCCTGCTCGCACTGGTCTACGTCCTGCCCGCGGTCGCGGCCCTGCGCGGCTCGCGGGCGGGCGCGCTGGGGTACGCCGCGGGCGTCGCGAGCCGGGTGCTCGCCGCCCGCCGGACCGGCGCCCGCACCTGGCCCGACGCCGCCGCCCACCCCGTCTCGATCGCCGCGCTCCTCGGGCTGCTCGCCTCCTCGTGGGCGGGGCGACGGGCGGGCACGCTGAGCTGGAAGGGCCGCACACTGTGAGCCGGGTGGTGGTCGTCGGCGCCGGGGTCGGGGGGCTGGCCGCGGCGGCCCGGCTGGCGGCCCTGGGGCACGAGGTGGCGCTGCACGAGCGTGCGGACACCCACGGCGGCAAGCTCGGCGTCGCCGAGGTCGGCGGGTTCACGTTCGACACCGGACCCTCGCTGCTCACCCTGCCCGCAGTGCTCGAGGACGTCTTCGCGGCGACCGGCGGACCGTCCGGGCTGGTCGTGGAGCCGGTGGATCCGGTGTGCGCCTACACGTTCGGCGACGGCACCCGGCTCGAGATGCCGCACGATCCGGACGCCGTGCCGGCCGCCCTCGACGCCGCGCTCGGCCCCGGCTCCGGCGCCGCCTGGCGGGCGCTGTACGAGCGGTCCGGGCGGCTCTGGGACCTCGTCGGCGAGCCCGTGCTGCGCCGCCCGCTCGACCTGCGCACGCTGCTGCGGATGTCGGCGCGGCTGCAGGACCTGCGGGCCGTCGCGCCGTGGCGGACGCTCGACGGGCTCGGTCGTGCGCTCCTGCCCGACCCGCGGCTGCGCACCTGGTTCGCCCGCTACGCGACCTACTCCGGCTCGGACTTCCGCCGCACGCCCGCGGTGCTGTCCGTGACGCCGTACGTCGAGCAGCGGTTCGGCGGCTGGTACGTCCGCGGCGGGCTGCGCCGCATCGCAGACGTGCTCCTCGAGCGGTGTCGGGCGCTGGGCGTCGCCGTGCACCTCGGGTCCGAGGTCGAGGCGGTGACCGTCGCGGACGGGGCCGTGCGGGGCGTCCGGGTCGGCGGCCACGAGGTTCCGGCCGACGTCGTCGTGTGCAACGCCGACGCCTCCGTGCTCTACGAACGGCTGCTGCCCGTCGGGACCGCGCGGCGGGCTCGCCGCGACCTCCGCCGCGCCCCGCGCTCGCTGGCCGGGTTCGTCCTGCTGCTGGGCCTCGACGGCCGCGATCCCGGCCCCGCACACCGCGTCTGGTTCCCGCGGGACCACGCCGCCGAGTTCGACGCGATCTTCGCGCGGCGCCCCCGGCCCGTCCCCGACCCGACGATCTACGTGCACGCCCCGGACGACCCCGCCCTCCGGCCGGACGACGCGGGCGAGGGCTGGTTCGTGCTGGTCAACGCGCCCGTGCACGACCCCGGCCGCGGCGTGGACTGGGACGGGCCCGGGCTGCGGGAGCGCTACGCCGACCACGTCCTCGCCACGCTGGCCGCGCGCGGCACGGACGTCCGGGACCGGATCCGCGTCCGGGAGATCCGCACGCCGGCCGATCTCGAACGGAACACGGGCGCTCCCGGCGGGGCGATCTACGGCACCGCCTCGCACGGGCCGCGTGCCGCGCTGCGCCGCCCGGCCAACCGCTCCCCCGTCCCCGGGCTCTACCTGGTCGGCGGCTCGGCGCACCCGGGCGGCGGGCTGCCGCTCGTGCTGCTCTCCGCCGAGATCACGGCCGGGCTCATCGGTCCGGCGGGAAGTCAGGCGGGATCGCGCGCAGGATCCCCGCCACGAGCTGCACGAGTCCCAGCACGCCCACGACCGTCCAGGCGACCACGAGCACCATGGCCCAGTCCCAGCCGGTGAGCGGCGTGCCCGCGGGCAGCGCCCCCGCCCCCAGCGCGGCCACCGCCACGACGATCACCCGGGTCGGCCGCTCGGCCACCGTCACCGCGCCGACCCCGGGCATCCCGACGGACTGCGCCCGCGCCCGCAGGTACTCGTGCAGCAGCACCAGCGCCGCGGCGGCCACCGCCCACGCCACCGGCGCAGCGAGCGCCACCAGCACCGCGACCAGCAGGAGGTCGCCCACGCGGTCCGCCGCGGCGTCGACGACCGCGCCGAGCGGCCGGGCCCGGCCGGTGCGCAGGGCCACGGCGCCGTCGAGCCCGTCGAGGATGCCGCCGGCCACCACCAGCGCGGCGGCGAGCAGGGGCCAGCGCCCACCCGCGGCGGCGGCGCCCCACGCGCCGGCCAGCACCAGCACCCCCGCCAGCGACAGCAGGTCCGGGGGTACGCGGCCGGCCGGACCCGCGGCGAGCCCCTGCACCAGGCGCAGCCACCCGCGCACCACCGCCGACGGCCGCACGCCGGAGTGCAGGGCGGACCACCCCGCGGCACCTGTCCGTGGCTCCTCCACGGCGCCAGCCTCGCACCGCCGTGCGGTCCGCGCCCGCCACGGGAGCGGCCGATGACCTCGGAACGCACGCCACGCGCCCTCCTGCGCGAGACGGCCCGGTCCTTCCCGGGCAGCGACGTCGCGCTGTGGGCCGCCGGTGCCACGTTCTTCGGGCTGCTCGGCCTGGTCCCGCTCGCGCTGGTCTCGTTGCGGGTCGCGGGGGTGCTCGTCGGGCCGGACGCGCTGCGGGCCGGCATGGACACCGCGATCTCCGGGCTCCCGGGCGGGCACGGGACCCCCGCGGCGCTGCGCACGCTGACCGCGACGGCGCTCGACATGTCGTGGGTGCAGACGCTCGTCGTGCTCTTCCCGGCCAGCCTCTACGGCGAGGGGTTGCGCCGCGCGTTCCTGCAGCTCTCCCCCGCCCGGGACCGGTTCACCGGGTGGCGGGGGCGGCTGGGCCTGCTCGCGCTCGCCGTCGTCGCCCCCGTGCTGGTGCTCGCCGTGCTCGCCGCCGCCCCGCTCGTCGCGCCCCTCTACCTGCGCGGCGGGTGGTGGCTGGTGCTGGGCGTGGTCGTCGCCTTCCACGTCGTGTGGGTCACCGTGTCGGTGGCCCTGGTGCTGGTGTTCCGGCTGGTCGGCCCCGGCCGGATCGGGTGGAAGGCGCTACTGCTCGGCGGGTTCGGCACCGGGTCCGTGCTCGCCGGGTTCCTGCAGGGGTTCCTGCTGTTCCTCGCCATCCCCGTCGAGTGGTCGGCGCCGTTCGGCGGGCTCCCGATCGTCGGCGCGGTGTCGGCGCTCGCGCTGTGGCTCTACCTGCTGCACGTCCTGCTGCTCGCGGGCTACCGGGCCACGCTCGTGGCCGACGACGTCCTGCGCGGCTGACTTCCCCCGCGTCGACTCGCGCGGGGCCCGATCCCGGGTCATGCTCGACATGAACAACGTGTGGCGCGGTACGCGCCCGCGGTCGGACCCGGACGGACGGAGCGGACATGACGGCCGTGGCGCCCCCGGCGGCAGAAACCCGGACCGAGACCGGGATGGATTCCCGGACGGATTCCCGCGCGGACACCCGCCCCGGCAGCCGGCACTCCGCGCAGCTCCCGCGCCTGCGCACCCTGCACGCCATGGCGGCGGACGACCCGCGCCGGAGCGCGCTGCGCAACTCGATCGCGGAGGCCTACCTGCCCATCGCCGAGCGGATGGCCCGCGGGCAGGCCGGCGCCTCCCCGGCGGCCTACGACGACCTGCTCCAGGTCGCGCGGCTCGCCCTGCTCACGGCCGTCGACCGGTGGGACCCCGAACGCGGCGACGGCACGGACTTCGTCGGCTACCTCGTCCCGTGCATCCGCGGCGAGTTCCTGCACCACGTCCGCGACCGGACCTGGGTCGTCCGGGTGCCGCGCCGGGTCAAGGAGATGGCCACCCGGGTCAACCGCGAGACCTCCGCCCTCCACCAACGCCTGGGCCGGTCGCCGCGGCCCAGCGAGATCGCCGAGGCCCTCGGCGTCGACCGCGAGGTCGTGCTGGAGGTCCTGCTCGCCCAGGGCTACCAGGCCGCGGACTCGCTCGACGAACGGCGCGGCCCCGGCGAGCCCGACGACGCCCGGCTCGGCGACCTCGACGCCGCCCTCGACCGCGCCGAGGACCGCGCCACGCTGCGCCCGCTCCTCGCGGCCCTGCCCGAACGCGAGCGGACCATCGTCGGCCTGCGGTTCGTCGACCAGCTGACCCAGTCGGAGATCGCGCGCCGGGTCGGGATCTCGCAGATGCACGTCTCGCGGCTGCTCGCCCGCAGCCTCGCGACCCTGCGGGCCCACGCCACACGGGACCACGCGGGACACCACGTTGGACACCACGTTTGACGAGCGCGTTCCGGACCTATCCCACAGGAGACCCCTGAACCGGGACGACAGGAAGGACACCATGACCAGCACCGAGTCCCGTCAGCAGATCCACTACACCGTCCCCGGCATGAAGACCGACCAGGCCGCCGAGGTCGTCACCCTCCTGCAGGACCGCCTGAACGCCCTCAACGACCTGGCGCTGACGCTCAAGCACGTGCACTGGAACGTGGTCGGGCCGAACTTCATCGCGGTGCACACCATGCTCGACCCCCAGGTGGAGGGCGTCCGCGGGATGGTCGACGACGTCGCCGAGCGGATCGCCACCCTCGGCGGCTCGCCCTGCGGGACCCCGGGCGCCCTGGTCGCGCAGCGCAGCTGGGACGACTACTCGATCGGCCGGAGCGACGCGATCGCCCACCTCGGCGCCCTCGACCTCGTCTACGCCGGCGTGATCGAGGACCACCGCACCGCGATCGAGAAGACCGAGGAGCCGG
The DNA here is from genome assembly GCF_000717175.1 of Pseudonocardia autotrophica. Lineage (GTDB taxonomy): Bacteria > Actinomycetota > Actinomycetes > Mycobacteriales > Pseudonocardiaceae > Pseudonocardia > Pseudonocardia halophobica. The sequence continues at coordinate 64,630 of NZ_JNYD01000014.1, forward strand.
ACCCGGTCACCCAGGACATGCTCATCGCCCAGGCCGGCGAGCTCGAGCAGTACCAGTGGTTCGTCCGCGCCCACCTGGAGAACGCCGACGGCTCCCTGCGCTCGGCGAGCGCGGACACCGAGGTCGACGCGGCGAAGGCCGCCGGCCGCTGACCCCCGCGCCGGACGGGCGGCCCGGCCGGGCCGCCCGTCCGGCGGGACGGCCCCCGCGCGGTTAGTCTGCGAGCGCCCCGCTACCGGCTCCTCCCAGGCTGGTGAGCGATGTACGACACAACAAAATCCCGGCGCGCCGCGCGTCGCCGGGACGCCCACGGGACCCCTCCCTGGTCCCGACCCCCCGAGCGTCGGCGGTGTGCCGGCGCTCCCGATCGTGCGCCCGGCGGCATCCGGGGGTGGCGCCGTGGCTGACACGCGCCGTCTCCCCCTGCCCGTGGTCGAGACGTGGGACTGGCAGAAGGCCGCGGCGTGCCGCGGCATGGACAGCGAGGTCTTCTTCCACCCGGAACGCGAACGCGGCCCGGCCCGGGCCCGCCGCGAGACCCGGGCGAAGGAGATCTGCCGCGGCTGCCCGGTGCTCGACGAGTGCCGCCGCCACGCGCTCAGCGTCGACGAGCCCTACGGCGTGTGGGGCGGGCTCTCCGAGCACGAGCGGCTGGCGATCACCCGGCCACAACGCCGCCGGCCGCGCACCTGACGGCCCTGACCATCGGCGTCAGAGCGCCCCCGGGTCCGCCTTGAGCCTGCTGGTGAGGTCCTCGATCTCGTCGCGGGCGTCGTCGAGCTGCGCCCGCGCGCGGGCCAGCTCGTCGACGCGATCCTGCAGGTCCGAGCGGGCGGTGTCGAGCGCCTCGGCCGCGCGGTCCCGGGCGTCGTCCGCCTCGCGGCGGGCGCTCTCGGCCTCGCGGCGGGCGTCGTCCGCCTGCTCGCGGGCCCGGTCGCTGACGACCAGCCGGTCCTCGAGGTCGGCGATGGTCTGCGCGGAGGCGAGGGTGTGGCCGTCGTCGAGCAGCTCCCGCAGCCGGCCGGCGAGCGTGAGCTGACGCCGCGAGTACCGGCGGTGCCCGCCGCCGGTGCGGTGCGGGTGCAGCACCCCGGCGGTGTCCAGGCTGCGCAGGAACGCGGGCTGGACGCCGAGGAGCTCGGCCGCCTGACCCATGGACACGGACGGGTAGTCCTCGTCGTCGAGCCTGCTCAGCTGGTTGGCCACGACCTCCCGCGTCCCTCCTCGCGCTCCCTCTCCCGGTCACGAACGAACGTCGTGCATCGAAGAAACTTGTAGCAGCTGCTGTAGGTTCAGGCAAGAGAACCGGAGGAATCCGGGCCCGGAGTGCGGCGGCACCGTCCGCCTCAGCCTGAATCCACCGGGCTCGGCGCGGGTTCGGCGTGGTGCGTAGGTAGAGGGTGCTCCTGAGCTGGACGATTGCGGTTCTCACGCCAGCAGTCGGTCCGGAGCAAGGGAGCACCCTCTTGGTGTCAGCATCGCACGTACTCGACCGCCTGTCGGTGACCGCGGACGACGCGTCGCTGATCGCAGGAGCCGGGCTGGTGTTGCCCGCGACGCTGGGACAGCGGTTGGGCCTGCCTGAGCTGCTGGACACGCAGGTCCGCGCGGGTCCGCATGCGGCTGAGAAGTGTTTGACGGTGATCCATTCCGCGCTGGCGGGTGGGGACTGCATCGACGATGTCGACGCGCTGCGGGCCGGAGCGACCGCGGCGGTGCTCGGACATCGGGTGGCGGCACCTTCGACCGTGGGGACGTTTCTGCGGTCGATGAGTTGGGGCCATGCTCGCCAGCTCGACGCGGTCGCCCGCCGGCTGGTCGTGCGCGCCGCTGCTGCAGGGGCGCTGGCCGGTGGGGCGGCGCCGGTGGTGGTCGATATCGACGCCACCCTGGTCGAGACCTACGGGCTGGCCAAAGCCGGGGCGCGGCAGGTGATGCGCACCGGGCGGCGCGGCTATCACCCGCTGTTGGCCGTGCTCGCCGGCACCGGGGACGTGCTGCACGCCCGGCTGCGCCGCGGGCGGTCCAACGACGCCACCGGGGCCGGGTCGTTCGTGGCCGAGACCCTGGCCCGCCTCGAGCAGGCCCGGGCCGCCGCGGACCGGTCCGGGCCGGTGGTGTTGCGCGCGGATTCGGGGTTCTACCTGGCCGAAGTCCTCGCGGCGTGCCGCCGCCGCGGGGTCGGGTTCTCCATCGGTGCCCGCATGCTCGGCCGGATGCGCGCGGCGATCACCGCGGTCCCCGAACACCGCTGGACCCCGGTGCCCTACTTCGAACCCGGCGCCGCGGTCACCGAACTGGACTGGGTCGTGTTCGACCAGCATCGGCCCACCCCCGACTCGAACTGGCGGGGCAACGGGCTGCGGGTGCGGCTGATCGTGCGCCGCACCCCGACCCCGCCCGGCATCCGCGAACGCGGGGCCGGCCGGGCCGGCCGGGCCGGCCGGGCCGGCCGGGCCGGCCGGGTCGATCCCGCCCAGCAGGAGTTGTTCCCGACCTTCGAATACCACCCGTTCATCACCGACCAGCCCGGCGACCTCGTGGAGCTTGACGTCTTCCACCGCGGCCACGCCGAGGTCGAGCTGGCCATCCGTGATCTGAAGTACGGGTTCGGGCTCAACCACCTGCCCTCGGGCCAGTTCGGGACCAACCAAGCCTGGCTGGTCCTGCAGACCATCGCGCACAACCTCGCCCGCTGGACCGCCCGGCTCGGCGGGATCGCCGCGACCGCCCGACAGACGATCAAAACGCTGCGCCGCCGCTACCTGGCCGTCCCGGCCCGGCTGGTCCACCACGCCCGCGGTCAGCGACTGCGCCTGCCCACCGGCTGGCCCTGGGCCAGCGGCCTGCTCACCGCGCTGACCCGCCTACGCGCACTGCCCGAGCCCTCCGGCTGACCCCACGCCGCCCGCTACCCGCCCACGACCAGGACCTCGGAGCCCGCCCGCGGACCTCTCACGCCCTGCGCCTATCACCACGAGCCGACCCACGCCAAAGATCAACAAATTCGGACGACGGTGGATTCAGGCTCAGGCCGCCAGCAGCTCGAGGAGGCGAGCGCGGTCCGGGCCGGGCGGCGCCGGCGGGACGTCGCCGGCGTGCCGCTCGACGGCGGCCCGCACGGCCGGGCGGGCAAACACCTCCTGCGACTGGGCGGTGCAGAGCACGATCTCCAGCACGCCGCGGAAGGCGTCGGGATCGACGGCGGCCGCGGCCAGCAGCGATCGGGTCGCCGGGTCCGGCGCCGGCGGCTCCGTCCCCTCGCGCGCGGCGGTCATCTCGGCGATCCGGATCCGGTCCGCGGCGACCTGGTTCCGCACGGAGGGCGCGACCACCGCGTCGGTCCGCTCGTGGAAGTCGCGGGCCAGCGCCGCGGGGTCGCCGAGGTTCGCGCGCACGGTGTGCCGCAGGAGCTGCGCGTGCACCACGCCGACCGACAACCCCCGGCCCGCCGACGGGTTGGTGCAGGCCCAGGCGTCGCCGACCGGGACGAACCCGGTCACCACCGGCCGCCCGTCCACGACGTAGCGGCGGTGCGAGTCCAGGATCCCGGCCATGGGACGGACCCCGCCGAGCGGCGTCCCGTCGAGCCAGTGCGCCTGCAACGGGCAGTCCGCGACCAGCCGGTCGAAGACCCGCGGCTCGCGCAGGGCGCGCAGGGCGTGGTCCGCGCTCGCCCCGAAGACGGTCACCGACCAGGTGTCGTTGTCGCTGCGCAACGTCAGCAGCGAGATGCTGCCCATCGGCATGATCGCCCGGCCGCGCAGCTGCGGCGGGGAGTCGCCGTGGAAGAAGCGGGTGTAGTAGACGAAGCCGCGGTCCTCGGACTCCTCGCGCAGCGGCCGCGCCCCGACCGCCTCCAGCCACGTCGCCGCCCGCGTCCGGCGGCCCGTCGCGTCCACGACGAGGTCGGCCGGCAGGGTCTCCCCGCCGGTCGTGACCACGCCGGTGACGTGCGGGACCCCGTCGAGGGCCGACGCCCCGCTCGCCACCGCCGCGACCTTCGTGCCGCGCCGCACCTCCACCCCCGGCTCACGGTCGGCGAGCTCGGCGAAGACCGCCTCGACCACCGGCCGCCGCCCCGTGACGAAGCGCAGGTCCCCGTCGCCGGGTCGCGGGGTCCGGTCGCGCAACGTGGGCGGGGCCGCGGCCAGGTAGTCGACCCACACGCAGCCGGCCTTCTCCAGCAGCCCGGCCACCTCGGGCAGCTCGTCGTCGCACACCTGCCGGAAGCGGGCGAACAGGTTGTGCGGCTGCCGGAACTGCGCCACCCCGGCCCGCTTCCAGCTGCCCCACGCCTCCTCGGCCGTCGCCGGCGCCCGCTCGGTGTCGCCCTCCAGCACCGTGACGGCGTGCCCGTCCCGGGCCAGCATCACCGCGGCGGCCAGCCCGATCACTCCGCCCCCGCACACCACGATCGACCCCACCGCGTCACCGTCCCGCTCCGGCCCGTCATTTCCGGGCGAACCACCTGTTCCGGGAGGGGAGCAGTCCGATCTCGGGGCTGATACGGCCATTCGGTCCGTGCCTCCCTGCAGGGCATGAGAAACCTGCACTTGAGCAAAGTTGCACTTTCTGCAAGATCGTGCGTAGCGTAGTTCCGTGAGCACGGCGGGACCCGGGCGGCGGGAGCGGAAGAAGCAGCAGACGCGGGCGGCGTTGTCCGCGGCGGCGCTGCGGCTGGCGGCGGAGCGCGGGGTCGACCACGTGAGCGTGGAGGACATCGCCGAGGCGGCGGACGTCTCGGTCCGGACCTTCTTCAACTACTTCTCCCGCAAGGAGGAGGCCGTGCTCGGCCGCGACCCCGAGCACGCCGAGCGGGTCCGGGAGCGACTGCGGACGGCCCCGCCGGACCTGCCGCCGCTGGCCACCGTGCGGTACGCGTTCGCCGGGCTCGTCGAGCAGCTCGAGTCCGAGCGGGAGTCGTTCGGCCGGCTCGCGACCGTGCTGGCCGGCTCGCCCCGGCTGCTCGGCGAACTGGTCGCCATCGGCGCCGAGGACGAGCGCCGGCTCGCCGACCTCCTCGCCGAGCTGCGCGGGATCTCCTACCCGCACGCCCTGCTCGTCGTCTCGGCGACCGGCATCGCGCTGCGCATCGCCGTCGAGGAGTGGGGCCTGCTGCCGCCCGACTCCCCGCACCCTCCGCTGCGCGAGCTCGCCGACCGCGCGCTCGACCGCCTCGCCGCCGGCCTGGACAGCGTGGACCGGCCCGGCGCCGCTCCGTCCGACACCGACCCGACCCCGAAGGCCGCCGAATGAGCACGCTCTCCACGCCACCGACCGCCGCGCCGGCGGACGCCTCCCGCGGGCGCACCCTGCAGGCCCTGTCCGGCCTGATGATGGGGATGTTCGTCGCCGTCCTCGCCGGCACCGTCGTCTCCACCGCGCTGCCCCGGATCATCACCGACCTCGGCGCGAGCCAGTCCGTGTACACCTGGGTGGTCACCGCCGAGCTGCTGGCCATGACCGCCACCGTCCCGCTCTGGGGCAAGCTCGCCGACCTCTACGACAACAAGGTGCTCGTGCAGCTCTCGCTCGCGTTCTTCGTGGTGGGCTCGCTGGTCGCGGGCCTCACGCCGAACGTCGAGATCCTCCTGGTCAGCCGGGTGGTCCAGGGCATCGGCGCCGGTGGCCTCACCGCGCTGGTGCAGATCGTGCTGGCCGCGATCATCCCGCCGCGCGAGCTCGGCCGGTACTCCGGCCTGCTGGGCGCCGTGTTCGCCGTCGCCACCGTCGGCGGCCCGCTGCTCGGCGGGCTCCTGGTCGACTCCCCGCTCGGCTGGCGGGCCTGCTTCCTGATCGGCGTGCCGTTCAGCCTCGCCGCGATCGTGCTGCTGCAGCGGACGCTCACCCTCGAGTCGGTGCGCCGCGAGGTCCGGATCGACTGGCTCGGCGCCTTCCTGATCACCGCAGGGGTCAGCGTCGTGCTGATCTGGTCCTCGCTCGCCGGCTCCACGTTCCCCTGGAACTCCGGCTGGACCTACGGGCTGCTCGGCGGCGCGCTGGTCGCCCTCGCCGCCGCGATCGTCGTCGAGGCGCGGCACCCCGAGCCGGTCGTCCCGCTCGGCATCTTCCGCAACCGCACGGTTGCGCTCGCCACCCTGGCCAGCCTGTTCGTCGGCATCGCGCTGTTCGGCAGCGCGGTCTTCCTGGCCCAGTACTTCCAGATCGCGCAGGGCTACTCCCCCACCGCCGCCGGCCTGATGAGCCTGCCGATGGTCGCGGGCACCCTGGTCTCCTCCACCGTGGCCGGCGCGCTGATCACCCGCTTCGGTCGCTGGAAGGTGTTCCTGGTGACGGGCGCGGTGCTCATGCCGGCCGGCACCGGCCTGCTGGCCACGATCGACGCGCACAGCGGCGTCCTGCACGTCGGGTCCGGGATGCTGGTGCTCGGCGTCGGGGTCGGCCTGCTCATGCAGAACCTCGTGCTCGCCGCCCAGAACGACACCCCGGCCCGCAGCATCGGCGCCGCCACCTCGGTGCTGAACTTCTTCCGCAGCATGGGCGGCACGATCGGGGTCAGCGCGCTCGGCGCCGTGCTCGCGAACCTGGTCGGTTCGGCGCTCGGCGGCGGGGCCTCCGCCGGCGGCCACGGCGCGCTCCCCGACCTGGGCGCGCTGCCCGGCCCGGCCCTCGCCGCCGTCCAGGCGGCCTACGGCGACGCCACCGCCACCCTCTTCCTGATCGCCACCCCGATCGCGCTGCTCGCGCTGGTCGCGGTGCTGTTCATCAAGGAGAAGCCGCTGCTCACCACCACCTCCGCGCAGCGACGGGCCGAGGAGGGCTGAGGACGGCCCTCAGCGCTCGTCCACCACCCGGCGGGCCTTGAAGGTGGTCTCCGGGAGGGTGCCGGGGGCCAGGATCGTCGCGGGGACCCGGATCCCGAGCACCCGCTTGAGCGCCTCCTCGGCGGGTGCGCGCAGGGCGGGGTCGCCCTCGGCCTCGACCGTCATCTCGTCGAGGGCGCCCTCCTTGCGGACCCGGATGCGGAACTCCGGGCCGAGCCCGGGCACGGAGCGGAGGGCGGTCTCGACGGCGCTGGGGAAGACGTTGGCGCCCCGGATCACCAACATGTCGTCGAGCCGCCCGAGCACGCCCTCCGGCATCCGGGGGTAGGTCCGGCCGCAGGGGCAGGGATCGGTGGCGAGGTAGGTCTCGTCGCCGGGAGCGAAGCGGATCATGGGCTGCGAGTCGCGCCAGAGGTGCGTGTAGACGACGGCCCCGCGCTCGCCGGCCGGGACCGGCGCGTTGAGGTCCGCCGGCGCGACGACCTCGGTGAACACCTCGTCGGTGTAGAGGTGCGTGCCGGTCCCCTCCTCGCACCCCACGCTCGTCTGGAAGGGGTACATCTCCGAGGTGGAGCCGGCGTCGGCCACCGTGGCGCCCCAGCCCTCGGCGATGATCCGGGCGGTCCCGGGCAGCGAGCCGCCGGGCTCCCCGCCCACCAGCAGGTGCCGGATCGTCGACTCCCGCAGGTCGATCCCGATCTGCTCGGCGACGGACAGCAGGTGGATGCAGTAGGACGGCGTCGCGCTGAACACCGTGGACCCGAGCCGGCTGATCAGCTCCAGGTGCTTCTGCGACTCGGTGATGCCCAGCGGGAACAGGGTCGCGCCGATCCGCTCGGCGCCCTGCACCACGCCCCAGCCGCCGAAGAACAGGCCGAACGGGAATCCGACCTGCACGATGTCGTCCGGCCGCACGCCCGCGCACCACTGCGCCATCGCGTGCACCTCGCCGGCGCGTTCCCAGTCCGCCTTGGACACCGCGTACATGGTCGGGACGCCGGAGGTCCCGGACGACCCGTGGATCCGCGCGATCCCGCCGGGGGGCAGGTCGCGGGCGTAGCTGCCGAACGGCGGGTGCGCGGCCTGGTCCGCGACGAGCATCTTCTTGGTGATCACCGGGACCTTGGTGGTGAAGTCCTCCAGCGACCGGACCTGGTCGGGGTGGAAGCCGTGCGCGTCGTAGTGGCGGCGGTAGAAGGGCAGCTCGGCGTAGGCGTAGCGGAGCTGGTGCTGGACCCGGTCGAGGATCAGCGCGTCCCGCTTGGCCGGGTCGAGGGTCTCGCGCTCCTCGTCCCAGAACCGGGGGAACCCGCGGGCGTCGGTCCGTACGGAACGGGGGCCGGTCATGGACACTCCTCAGCCGATGGCCCGGTCCCGGCCCGCCCAGTGCGGCGCGCGCAGGACCTTCTTGTCGATCTTCCCGAACGGCGTCTCCGGCAGGTCGGCGACGACCTCGACGGACTTGGGCCGGGCGTAGGCGGCCAGCTCGCCGCGCGACCAGGCGACCAGCTCGTCGGCATCGAAGCCGGCCCGCGGGACGACGACGGCGTGCACCGCCTCGCCCCAGTCCTCGTGCGGCACCCCGATCACCGCCACTCGCGCGACGGCGGGATGCCGGGCCAGCGCGTCCTCCACCTCCCGGCAGTAGACGTTCATGCCGCCGGAGATGACCATGTCTTTGGTGCGGTCGCGCAGGTGCAGGTAGCCCGCCGCGTCGAGGAACCCGACGTCCCCGGTGCGGATCCAGCCGTCGGGCACGAACTTCGCCGCGGTCGCCGCCGGATCGTCCAGGTAGGACTCCAGGGTGTAGGGCGAGCGCAGGCAGATCTCGCCGGTCTCCCCCACCGGCAGCGGGGTGCCGTCCTCGGCGACGACCTGCACGTCCGCCATGATCGACGCCCGCCCGCAGGAGCCGAGCAGCTCCGGCCGGGCGGGGTCGTGGTCGGAGTTCGCCAGCCGCGTGCCCCAGTTCGGGCACTCGGTCTGGCCGTAGAGCTGCACGAAGACCGGGCCGAACGTCTCGAGGGCCTGGGCCAGTCGGGACGGCGCGGTCGGTGCGGCGCCGTAGACGACGGTCCGGAGCTCCACGTCCCCGGCGGAGCCGACCGTCGGCGCAGCGGCGAGGTCCAGCAGCCGGTAGATCATCGTGGGCACGAGGAAGGTCCACGTGATGCCGCGGGTGCGGACCAGCTCCAGGGTGCGGGCGGCGTCGAACCCGGGCTCGATCACGCTCGTCGCGCCCCGGATCAGCGCCGACTGCGCGAACAGGCCCGCCGCGTGGGCGAGCGGCGTGGACAGCAGCAGCCGGTCGGACTGCGCGATCTCCGCCTCGACGATCTGCGCGTAGTGCACGGCGACGGCGGAGGCCTGGGTGTGCACGACCCCCTTCGGCAGCCCGGTGGTGCCACCGGTGAAGTAGATCGCGGCCCGGTCCCCCTGCCCGACACCCGGCCGCTCGGGAGGGGCCGCGTCCTGCGGAGCGGCCAGGGGCTCGCCGGACGGGTCACGGCCGTCGTCGGACACCCAGAGGTCGGCGCGCCCGCCGAGGCTGGTCGCGCCGATCACCGCGCGGGCCTGCGACACCCGCAGGATGTGTGCGACCGTGGCCTCGGGCAGCAGCGGGTTGACCGGGACCTTCACGGCCCCGAGCCGCGCCACCGCCACGTCCGCCACCACGAACTCGACGCCGTTGGTCAGGTGCAGCGCGACGGCGTCGCCCGCCCCGACACCGCGGCCGCGCAGCTGGGCGGCCACGGCCGCGGACCAGCGGTCGAGGTCGGCGAAGCTCCAGCTCCGCTCCCCCACCTCGACCGCGGTCCGCTCCCGGTACCGGGCGAACGCGGCCTCGAACTCGTCCCCGAGATTCCGGCGCACCGCTCAGGTCGGCCTCTCGACCAGGCCCTGCGCGAACGCGACGTCCCAGTACGAGTGCAGCCCGCGGACGTGCTGGCCGCCGTCGACCGGGATGAAGTGCCCCGTGATCCGTTGCGCCGCACGGGACATCAGGAACAACGCCACGTCGGCGATGTCCGACGGCTCCTGGTTGCGCCTGTCGGCGACCAGGGTCCGGTCGGTGAACTCCTGCCCGATCTGCCCCACGGAGAAGCCCTCGCCGAGCGGGGTGTTGACCAGGCCGGGGCCGATCGCGTTGACCCGCACGTTCCGCCGCCCGAGCTCCCCCGCGCAGACCTCGGTGAAGCTCTTGACCCCGGCCTTCGCCGCGCAGTAGCTCCCCATCCCGTCCGTGGCGGCGATCGCGTTGAGCGAGGAGATGTTGACGATCGAGCGGGGCGCCCCGTCGTCGGGCAGCCGCCGCGCGAACTCACGGGTGCACAGGAAGGTCCCCTTGAGCAGCGTGTCGACGATGAGGTCCCAGTCCTCCTCCGTCGTGTCCTCGACGAGCGCGACCGTCGCGGTGCCGGCGTTGTTGACCAGGTGGTCGACCGTGCCGAACCGCTCGACGGCCAGCGCGAACGCCGCCTCGACATCCGCGGCCACGCACACCGAGCCCTCGCGCCAGGCGATCCGGTCCCCGCCCCCGAGCTCCTCGGCGGCGGCCTTGATGTTCGTGGGCTCGATCTCCAGGACGACGACGTTGCCGCCCTTCTCGAGCACCGCGGCGGTGATCCCCTTGCCGATCCCGCTGCCGCCGCCCGTGACGACCACGGTGCGGCCGGCGAGCTCCGGGACCGGCGAGGACAGCCCCGCGGAGGTCGACCCGGCCATCAGGCGAGCCCGAGCGCGACGTTCGCCAGCTTCTGGCGCCGGGCCAGCCGCTCCCGCTTCGTGAAGTGCGGCATGACGTACCGGGCGAACATCTCCAGCGACCGGTTCCACTTGTCCGTGGTCACCCAGTCCCGGACGTTGATCAGCAGCGTGCCGAAGCCGCCGACCTCCTCCTCCAGCTCCTTGATCTGCCAGACGCAGTCCTCGGGGCTGCCGATGATCCACGGGATGTTCTCGACCATCCAGTCGAGCGTGAGGTCGGCGTCCGTCATGCCGTCGCCGATCTTCATCAGCGCGCCCAGGCCGAGGCCGAAGAGGTAGTCGTAGGAGAGCTTGACGCCCTCGCGGATGTCGCGGAGCGCCTGGTCCTTGTCGTCGGTGACGTAGACCTCGCGCACGATCCGCCAGTTGTCCCTGGTGACGGCCGGGTCGATGCCCGCCGACGCCCCCGCCCGGAGCATCGCGGCGGCCATGGCCTTGAGGTCCGGGGCGTCGGTGTAGGTGCCGTTGTCCGTGGGCGCGAAGTGCACCGAGAGCGGCTTCCAGCCCTTCTCGCCGCACTTGGCGTAGTTGTGCACGCCGGTGAGGCCGGCGATCGCGAACGGCGGGACGTCCTGGTACGGCCCGACCTGCAGCTGGCGGTTCTCGTACTTCCAGTACACGCCCTCGTAGGTGACCGGGTCCTCCGAGGTCAGCAGCTGCCAGATGATCTCCAGCGCCTCGTTGGTCCGCGGCGAGGCCTCGGAGGGCTCCAGCCCGAACAGCGCCTTGTCCGTGGGCAGGCCGCCACCGCCGAACCCGTACTCCAGCCTGCCGTGCGTGAGGTGGTCGAGGAACGCCATCCGCTCGGCGACCATGAACGGGTCCTGGTACGGCAGGTTGATCACACCGGTGCCGAGCCGGATCCGGTGCGTGACCGCCGACGCCTTCGCGATCATGTACTCCGGCACCGGCACGTTCTCGTAGCCGCCGGTGTGGTGCTCGCCGATCCAGTACTCGTCGAAGCCCAGCCGCTCCGCCTCCACGATGCCCGCGATGTCGCGGTCGTAGGACAACGTCCAGTTCTCGCGCGGCGGGTGCTCGGGCATGGTGAAGAAGCCGAACTTCATCGGTCGGGTCCTCTCGGGGTCCGGCCGCGGACCGGGCGCACGCAGGCACGACGACGCCCGGAACACGACATCAAGGACGAACACGGGTTTGCTGATCGCAGGCGAAATCACTGTGTCGCGGGCCACGATCCGTGTCAAGGGCGGTCCCCGGGCCGAGTTGGACTCCCCGGCAACCGTTGATAGCCGAACCGAGGTTTGGTTTCATGACCCGCGTGACCACCCCCGACCCGCGTCCCCGGGTCGTCGCCGGAGCCGAGGGCGGCGGCCTGGTCGAGGGCCGCCGCTGCACGGCGTGCGCCGAGGTCGTCGCCTTCGCCTGGCCCGCCTGCCCGGCGTGCGGCGGCCCCGTCGAGCCCGCCCGGTTCGGGCCCGAGGGCACCGTGTGGAGCGCGACCGTCGTGCGCGTCCCGGTGCCCGGCCGGACCCCGCCGTACGGGATGGCCTACGTCGATCTCGACGACGGGCCCCGCGTCCTCGCCCACACCGGCGGGCCGGTCCCGATCGGCGCCAGGGTGCGCCTCGTCCCGGGCGGGGACGACGGCGACGTGCGGGTGGAGGTCGTCGGATGAGGGTCGGGATCGAGGGCGTCGGCACCTCGCACTTCGGCCGGCAGCCCGGCGTCGACCTGGTCGATCTCGCGTTCGCGGCCGTCGACGAGGCGTTCCGCGCGGCCGGCGGACCCCGGTCCGTCGACGCGGTGTGGGTCGGCACGGTCTTCGGCCCCGCCGGGGTGGCGCAGCGGGTGCTGCGTGCGATGGGTCTGACCGGGATGCCGGTGCTGACCGTCGAGAACGCCTGCGCCAGCGGCACCACCGCCTTCGCCGAGGCCTGCGAGGCCGTCCGCTCCGGGCGGTACGGGCGGGTGCTCGCGCTCGGGATCGAGCGCATGGGCGACGGCGCGATCACGCCCGAGCCGACCGACCCCGAGGGCCGTTCCGGCCTGGCCCTGCCCGCGCTCTACGCGATGGCCGCCGCCCGCTGGCTGCACGAGGGCCGCGTGACGCCCGAGCAGCTCGCCGCCGTGTCGGTGAAGAACCACGCGCACGCCCTGCACAACCCGCGCGCCCAGTACGCCGGCCGGTACACGGTCGAGGAGGTGCAGGCGTCCCGCATGATCGCCGATCCGCTCACGCTCCTGCAGTGCTGCCCGACCTCCGACGGCGCGGCCGCGGCGATCGTCGGGCCCGCGGCGCCCGGGCAGGTCACCGTGCGGTCGGTCGCGCTGCGCTCGGGAGCGCCCTGGAACCACCGGTCACCCCACGTCTGGGGCCACGACGTCGTCCGGGACACCGCGGTGGCGGCCTTCGCGGCCGCGGGTGTCGGGCCCGAGGACGTCGACGTCGCCGAGGTGCACGACGCCTTCACCATCGGCGAGATCGTCACCACCGAGGCGCTGGGGCTCGCGGGCCCCGGGGAGGGTGGGAAGGCGGCCGCCGCCGGTCGCACCGCCCTCGGCGGGGAGCAGCCCGTCAACCCCTCCGGCGGGCTGCTCTCCCGCGGTCATCCGCTCGGCGCGACGGGCCTCGCCCAGCTCGCCGAGATCGTGTGGCAGCTGCGCGGCGAGGCCGGCGCCCGGCAGGTCGACGGGGCGCGGATCGGGCTGGTGGAGACGATGGGCGGCGGGGTGTCGGTGCTCGACGGGAACGCCTGCGTCGTCGCCGTCCTGGAGGCCCCGTGACCGTGCTCGGACCGGGCACGCAGGCGGACCTCCTCTCCCCCGAGGCCGTCGCCGACCCGTACCCGCTGCTCGCCGAGCTGCGCGAGCACGACCCCGTGCACTGGAGCGAGCGCTACCGGTCCTGGTTCGTCACCCGGTACGCCGACGTCGACGCCGCGCTGCGCGATCCCCGCTTCTCCTCCGACCGGATCTCGCCCTACCGGCGTGCCCGGCTCGACGGCCCGGACGCCGACCCCGGCGTTCGGGCGGCGTTCGGGGTCCTCGAGGACTGGATGGTGTTCAAGGACCCGCCGGACCACACCCGGCTGCGGAAGCTGCTGAGCCGGGCGTTCACGCCGCGGGCGGTCGAGCGGATGCGCCCGCGGATCGCGGAGATCGCGGACGGGCTCCTCGCCGACCTGGGGCCGGAGGCGGACCTGATCGGCGAGTACGCCTACCCCCTGACCTCGTCCGTGGTGGCCGAGCTGCTCGGGGTGCCGCGCGCGGACCGGTCGCGGTTCAAGGACTGGTCGGACCGGATCACCGGACTGGTGTTCGGCGGGATGGGCGACCCGGACCGGCACGCGGACGGCGCCGACGGGATGGCGGAGCTGACCGCGTACCTCGGCGCGCTGGTGCAGCAGCACGAGCGTGACCCCGCGGACGATCTGCTCACGGCCCTGATCCGGGCGCGGGACGCGGGCGACGCGCTGTCCCACGACGAGGTCGTCGCGACCGGGGTGCTGCTGCTCTTCGCGGGGCACGAGACCACCACGAACCTGATCGGCAACGGGATCCTCGCGCTGCTCCGGCACCCCGCGGAGGCGCCCGACGCCCCCGGGACCGTCGAGGAGCTGCTGCGCTGGGACGGCCCGGCGAAGACGATCGCGCGGCTGATGGCCACGGACGTCGAGCTGGGCGGGCGGACCCTGGGCAGGGGCGAGCGGGTGTTCCTCTGCCCGGCCGCCGCCAACCGCGACCCGGCGGTGTTCCCGGACCCGGACCGGCTCGACGTCTCGCGCAGGCCCGGCCGGCAGCTCGGATTCGGGATCGGGCTGCACTACTGCCTCGGCGCACCCCTGGCGCGGCTCGAGGCGTCCATCGCGATACCTGCTGCGCTGCACCGCTTCCCGCAGCTCCGCCTGACCGAGGACCCGCTGTCCTGGCACCCGGTCCTGCTCTCCCGCGGCCTCCTGCGCCTCCCGGTCGTCACGACCTGAGCGGCTGCCGGCATCGTCGTCGGTTCATGATCGAACGACGCGGGGATCGATCTCACTGCGGCGTCGGAGGAGGAGGGCGCGCTCCACCGGGTTGGTGGTGAGGGCGAGGGCGTCCTCGTACGCCGCGGCGGCCTCTGCGGTGCGACCCAGCCGGGTGAGGAGATCGGCCCGGGTCGCGGGAAGGTAGCGGTAGTCACCGAGGTCCAGGGTGTCGACCTCGTGCAGGATCGCCCGCAGGTCGGCGCCCGGGAGCCGGCTCCGGGCGGCGGCCCGGTTGAGCGCCACGACCGGGCTCGGCCAGGTGCGCAGGAGCGCGTCGTAGGTGGTCACGACCTGCGCCCAGTCCGTCTCCGCCCAGCTCGGCGCCACGGCGTGCAGGCCGGCGACGGCGCCCTGGAGCGCGAACCGCCCCTGCGGACCGGCCCGCAGCGCCGCGGTCACCAGCTGCAGTCCCTCACGGATCAGATCGCGGTCCCACTGCGTGCGGTCCTGGTCGGCGAGCAGCACCGCCTCCCCCGCCGCGTCCGTGCGGGCGGGTCCGCGGGCCTCGGTGAGCAGGATCAGCCCGAGCAGTGCCCGCGGCTCGGGCTCGGTGGGCAGCAGCCGGACCAGCATCCGGGCCAGTCCCGACGCCCGGGCGGTCAGGTCCGCGTCGGTCAGTCCCGTCCCCGGCCCGACGTGCCCGGCGGTGTGCAGCAGGTGCACCACCGTCAGCACGACGTCGAGCCGGCCGGCCAGCTCGTCGTCCGGCGGCACGCGGTACGGGATCCGGGCCGCGGCGATCTTGCGCTTGGCCCGCGTGATCCGCCGCGCCACGCCCGCCTCGCCGGTCAGCAGCACGTCTGCGACCGTCCGGACCTCCACCCCGCACACCAGCCGGAGCGTCAGCGCGACCTGCGACGCGCGGGCCAGCGCGGGATGACAGCAGGTGAACACGAGCCGGAGAGGGTCGGTCGGTCCGGGCCCCGGGTCCGGGTCCTCCGGCACGACGAGCAGCGGGAGCTTGCGGCGCAGGGTCGCCTCCCGTCGCAGCCGGTCCAGGGCGATCCGGTGGGCCGTCGTCGTCAGCCAGGCGGCGAGGTTGTCCGGCCGGGCCCGCAGTGCGCGCTCGACCGCGTCCTGCACGCAGTCCTCGGCGAGGTCGAGGTCGCGGGTGAGCCGGGCGGTGGAGGCGACGACGAGCGGCCATGCTTCCCGGAACACGGCTTCCCGGAACACAGTGTCCCGGTACACCGTCTCCACCGGCATCATTCCGGCAGGTCCATGATCGGCCGGACCTCGACGTTCCCGGCCGGGCACAGCGTCGCGAGCCGCAACGCGACGTCCAGGTCCGGGGCGTCGAGGACGTAGAAGCCGCCGAGCGCCTCCTTGGTGTCCGCGAACGGCCCGTCCGTCACCAGCGGCTCGCCGGAACCTTTGCGGACCGTGCTCGCCGTCGACGAGCGTTCGAGGGCCTCGCCGCCGAGCACGGTCGCGCCCGCGGCCTTCACGGCCTCCATGAACTCCTCGTGGAGCCGCATCTCGTCCGCGACGGACTGCGCGTCCGCGGTGTCGTACCAGTCCTCGGCGTCGTACATCAGGAACACGTAGCGGGCCATCGGGGGATCCTCCCGGAATCGGTCGTTTCGGTCATCCCTTCGACGAACGGACCGCGCCGGATCGGACACCGCCTACTTCATGGACCAGCCGCCGTCGACCGTGAGCGTGCTGCCGGTGATATAGGAGCCCGCGTCGGAGGCGAGGAGCAGGAGGGGGCCGTCGAGCTCCTCGGGGCGGCCGATCCGGCCGAGCGCGGCGGACTCCGCGAGCTGCGCCGCCCGGTGCTCGCGCTCCAGCAGCGGTCCGGTCATCTCCGAGGCGAACCACCCGGGCGCGAGGGTGTTCACCCGGATCCCGTGCCGCGCCCACTGCGCGGCCAGGTCCCGGGTCATCCCCGCGACCCCGGCTTTCGACGCCGAGTACGCGGCCTCCGGGAGCGGCCCGGTCGTGCTGCCCAGCGCCGACCCGATGTTGACGATCGACCCGCCCTCGCCCTGCGCGATCAGCGCGCGGCCCATGTGCACCGCCATCTGGTAGGCGCCGAGGAGGTTGACCGCGAACAGCTCCGCCGCCCGCGCCGGGTCGTCCTTCTCCGACCGGGCGGCGTAGCCGATACCGGCATTGTTGACCAGGACGTCCACCCGGCCCAGCTCCTCGACGGCGGCCGCGACGAGGGCGGCGCAGTGGGCGTCGTCCGAGACGTCCGTGGGGACCGCCGCGCACCGCCGTCCGGCTCCCTCGACGGCCTCCCGGGCCCGGGCCAGCCCCTCGGCGCGCCGGGCACCCACGGCCACGTCCGCGCCGGCCTCCGCCAGGACCCGGGCGAACCGCAGCCCGAGCCCGGACGAGGCGCCGGTGACGACCGCGACCCGGCCGTCGAGCCTCACCGGGACTCCGGGCGGGGCTCCGGGAGGGACCGGGCGATCCCGCGCATCCCGCCGCCGGACACCAGGCCGCCCAACGCGAACGCGAACAGCTGGTCGGCGAGCTCCCGATCCTCCTCGGGTCCCCGCGGCACGAACCAGTGCTGCATCCAGTCCAGCATCCCGACGACCGCGCGCGCGACCGTCCGCGGGCTCCCGGCCAGCGAGAACTCCCCCGTCCGGGCGCCCTCGGCGACGAGCGCCTCGATCGCGGCCATGTAGCGCGCGTCCATCTCGCGGAACTCGGCGAACAGCGGCGCCGTCATCCGGCCGATGTGCTGCAGGTACACGAAGGCCGCCGGGTAGAAGTCGCCGAAGATCCGCACCTGCATCCGGATCAGCTCGCGCAGCCGCACCGCTACCGTCTGGCCGGTGTCGGCCTGCAGGCGTTCGAGGTCGGCGAGCAGCTGCTTGGCGGGCTGCTCGACGACCGCGAGGAGCAGCTCCTCCTTGCTGGCCACGTAGTTGTAGATGCTGCCCTTGAGGATCCCGACCCGGGCGCCGATGCCCTCCAGGGTCGCGTTCTCGTAGCCGCGGTCGCGGAACTCCTCGCCGGCGGCGGCGAGGATCTCCGACCAGCGACTGGGGCGGGGCACCCGCGCAGCCTAACGCCGGCCGGCGATCACGGGGCCCGCCCCGGTCACGCGGGCTCGAGGCGGAACGCGGCGCAGCGCCCTGCCAGCGCGGCGAAGGTGTCGGGCTCGAGGTCGGGGACGACCCCGGCGTCGCGCATGATCTTCGCGCCCTGCGGGATGCGGACCGGCCAGGCGCGCAGGACCGGGACGGCCTCGTCCGCGGAGAGCTCCACGAGCCGGACCCGCTCCTCCTGCCGCCCGACGGCGAGCGTCCCGACCCCGGCCGCCCGCGCGTTCGCCGCCCAGTCCGCCCCGGGGAAGCCGGCGAGCAGGTACCGGCCGCCCTCGAACTCCAGCACCGAGACCGGCGTGTGCCGGAGCTTGCCGGTGCGCCGGCCGGGCAGGACGAGCACGGGCAGCTCACGGGCCCAGCCCAGCCCGAACCGGCGCGCCACCAGCAGGACCGCGTTCACGGGCCTGAGCCAGCGCGGCGGGGCGACCTTCTCGGGCATGCCGGGCGCGCTCAGCCGCGCTCCTCCCGTCGTCGCGCGAGCGGGGCGCCCGCCAGGTCCTCCTCGTTGCACAGCAGCTTGACCTCGTAGTACGGCGCCCCGGCGCGGTCGTCGTAGTCGAGGTGGATCGCGATGACGTCGAGCGGCTCGCCGAGCCACTCCTGCGCCCCGCGCAGCCACTCCGCGGAGCGGGCCAGCGCCGACGGGAGGTCGTCGTCGCGGAACACCACGGGCCGGAAGGGCACGTCCTGGATCTCGTCCTGTTCCCCGCCGTGGGGCCGGGGCAGGTCGCCGGAGAGGCCGGCGTCGTCGAGCTGCAGTTCGACCAACTTGTCGCTCACGCCCCGAGCCTGATGGTTCGGGCGGGGCGCGGCAAGTGCCACGGCCGGGTGTGCCGTGTCAGGGCAGAGGGCCGGTGGCCGGCAGCGCGGCGCCCGGATCGAGGTCGCGGCCGTCGGGGGCCGGGGTGCGGCCGGGGAGGAGGACCGCCGCCGCGACCGCACCGCCGAGCGCGAGGAAGGCCAGCACGAGCACGGCGAACCGCTGCCCCTCGACCGACGCGCCGAGCGGGGTGTTGCCCGCCGCGAGGGCGCGTGTCGTCGCGGTCGCCGTCAGCACGGTGACGACGGCGATGGTCACCGCCGCGCCGATGGCCTGCGTGCTGTTCAACGCGCCCGCGCCGACACCGTGCCGGGACCGCGGGACGCCGGACATCGCCGTCACCGTGCAGCTCACGCTCGCGGCCCCGGTCCCCGCGCCGAGCATCAGGAACGGCACCAGCAGGTCGGGCACGAACGCGACCGACGGGCCGTAGGCGCGGGACAGCAGCAGGGCACCGGCCGCCGAGACCAGCATCGCGACCGGCACCAGGACCCGCGGGCCGATCAGGTGCAGGGTGCGCGACGCGACCTGGGCGACCACCGCGGTCAGCGCGGCCCACGGCACGAAGGCCAGGCCCGCCCGCAAGGCCGACCAGCCGAGCGTCTCCTGCATGAACAGCGAGGTGGTGAAGTAGGCGCCGATCCCGGTGCCCGCGGTGACCAGGACCAGCGCGAACGCGAACGAGGTCCGCCTGCGGAACAGACCGAGGGGCAGCAGCGGCTCGGGGCTGCGCACCTGCGAGACCACGAACGCGGCGGCGAGCGCGACGGCCGTCCCGAGCAGGACCGTCGCGACCGGGAGCCCGCCGGGGACGCGGAGCTCGCCGAGCCCCAGGACCAGCGCAGCGACGGCCGCAGTGCACGTCGCCCCGCCGAGCAGGCCGAGCCGCGGCCGGCGTCCCTCGGGGACCCCGGCGGGGACGAGGAGCAGCACCGCGGCCGCCGCGACGATGCACACCGGCACGTTCACCAGGAAGATCCACTGCCAGCCGCCCGCGGAGGTCAGCAGGCCGCCGAGCACGTTGCCCAGGGTGGCGCCGATCGCGCCGACGGCGGCCCACGCGCCGAGCGCGGTGCTGCGGTCGCGCGGCGCGACGAACACCGAGGTCAGCAGCGCCATCGCGGCGGGCGAGGCCATCGCGGCTCCGAGCCCCGCGATCGCCCGCGCCCCGATCAGCACCCAGGACCGGTCCGCGACCGCGCACAGCAGCGAACCCGCCCCGAACACCAGCAGCCCGGTCAGGAACAGCCGGCGCCTGCCGAAGACGTCCGCGCACCGGCCGCCGAGCAACAGCAGGCAGCCGAAAGTCAGGGGGAACGCGGTCAGCACCCACTGCAGCTCGCCGGCCCCGAGCCCGAGCTCACGGCGGATGACGGGCAGCGACACCGTCACCACGGTGCCGCCGACCAGCATCATGAACTGCACGCTGCACATCAGGACCAGGAAGGCGCCACGCCGGGCGACGACCGGCGTCGCGCCGGGCGGGGCAGCAGCGGATCGGGCCGTGCCGGACCGGGCCGCGGAGATCGGGCCCACCCGTCAGCCGGCCCGCGCGACCCGGGCCGCCGTACGGTCCGGCGGAGCGGGCGGCGCCGGGACCACCCCGGCGGGCCGCGGGAGCGACAGGGCGGCGAGCCGCGAGATCGGCAGGGCCGGCACCCCGAGCCGGCGGGCGAGGGCACGCGCCGGCCCGGCGACTCCCGGCCCGAGGTCAGGTGCCGCCGCGACCAGGCCCGCCGGTGCGAGCCCGGCCCGCAGGCACAGGTCGACGGCCGCCTCGGCGGGCCGGGTCCGGGCGGCGAGCCCGTCCGGGTGGGCGCGCAGCGGGAGCACGTGACCCGGCAGCACGAGGTCCGCGGCCGTGGTGGCCGGGTCCGCGAGGGCCCGGACCGTCGCGGCCCGGTCCCGGGCCGAGATCCCGGTGGAGACGCCCACGGCCAGGTCCACGGACACCGCCGCCGCGGGCCGCTCGGCCGACCAGCCCGCCGTCATCGGGGGGATCCGCAGCGCGTCGAGCCGCTCCCCCGGCAACGCGACGCACAGCAGCCCGCCGGACTCCCGGACGACGAGCGCCACAGTGGACGTGTCGGCGAGCTCCGCGGCGGCGACGAGCACGACCTGCGGGGTGGCCGCCAGGTCGTCGAGCAGGACGACCGGACGCCCCGCCGCGATGGCCTCGACGGCCCGATCGACCGCACTGACCGGGCCGAGGGCCGGCGCGCTCACCGGTCGGCCCCGAGGTAGGCGGTGATCGCCGCGAGGGTGTCGTCGAGGTACTCCACGACCATGCCGTGCCCACCCCGCGGCAGGACCTGCAGTGTGCCGTGCGGCAGCAGCTCGGCCATCTCCACGGACTGCGCGACCGGCGTCAGCACGTCCTCGGCGCCCGCGAGCACCAAGGTGGGGGTGGTCGCCGAGGGCAGGTCGGCGCAGGAGTCGTAGACCCGCAGGCCCGCGGCCTGCGCCTCGAACCCGGCGAGCGTGGTCGGGTGCGGGTCCTTGCGGGCCAGCTCGGCCTGCGCCTGCGCGGCGGCGTGGTCGGCGAGCAGGCGCGGGGTGAACGCCCAGGGCATCCCGTGGATCCCGACGGACACCGGATCCACGCCCGCCCGGCGCAGCGCGAGGCCGGCGTCGAGCCAGGCGTCCTGCACGCCGGTGTACGAGGGGAAGGCGTTGAGCAGCACCGCCTTCGACAACACGTCGCCGTGCCGGACCAGCATCGACTGGAGCACCGAACCGCCCAGCGACCACCCGACGGCCGCGACCGGGCCGAGCCCGAGGTGCCGGACCAGCGCGGCTGCGTCGTCGCCCAGGGTGTCGATCGGGTACGGGCCGGGCGGCACCTCCGACAACCCGGTCCCCCGGTTGTCGAAGGTGATCACCGTGAAGTCCTCGCGGAGCCGCGGCACGACAGCGGCCCACGCGAGGGAGCTCAGACCGAGTCCGGCGATCAGCAACAGCGGCGGGCCGTCGCCCTGGACGTCGTAGCGGAGCCGGACGCCGTTGACCGTCGAGGTGCTCATGCGCCCGCCACCAGCGAGGGCGCCCCGACCCGGGCCTGGCTGACCGCCGGGGTCCAGTGGTCCGGCTGGTCCGCCCACAGGTCCCGCAGCTGCGGGATCACCTTGGTGCCGAACAGGTGTGTGTTCATCGCGGCCGTCTCCTCCGGCAGGTTGCCCATGTGCAGCGACGCGATCAGCTGCCCGACCCGCAGCTCGGTCGCCAGCTCGCGCAGCCGCTGCGCCACCCGGTCCGGGGTGCCGGCCACGATGTAGCCCTTCTCGTCGTACTCCCAGAAGCCCATCTCGCCGGTGACCGCCCGCCGCTTGTCCTCCACGGCCTGCGGCGACGTCGTCCGGCCGAGCATGCCGCGCAGGGCCGCGGACGAGTGGTAGCCCGGTGGCGTCGCCCACCGCACGGCGGGATCCCGGACGCGCTGGAAGTAGCGCACCGCCTCGGCGTACTTCTCCTCGGCCTCCCGGTCCGTGTCGGCGACACAGACGATCTGCGTGAACGCCATCCGGTGCGGGTTCATGTCGCCGTCGTGCGCCGCCACGTAGTCCCAGTAGCCGTCGACCAGCGGCTTGGCGGCTTTCAGGCCGGAGAAGGACAGGTGGCCGTAGCAGTAGTTCTCGCGGGTCACGAGCTCCCAGGTCTCCGGGCTCGTCGAGCCGGGGACCCAGATCGGCGGGCGGCGCTGGATCGGCCGAGGCCAGAGGTTGACCTGGCGGAGCTGGGTGTAGCGGCCGTTGAAGGTGAACGGCTCCGGTTCCACCCAGGCGCGCAGGATCAGCTCGCGCGCCTCGTGGAAGCGCTCGCGCAGCTCGATCGGCGGCCGCCCGTAGGCGTGGGTCGAGTCCATCGGGGTGCCGAACACGAACCCCGCGATCAGCCGCCCCTCGGACAGGCAGTCCAGGTAGGCCATCTCCTCGGCGACGCGCGTCGGCGGGTTGTAGAGGGCCAGGGAGTCGCCGATCACGAGGATCGCGGCCTTCTCGGTGCTGCTCGCGACGCTGGCCGCGAGCAGGTTCGGCGAGGGCGTCATGGCGAACGGGGTCTGGTGGTGCTCGTTGACGGCCAGCCCGTCGAAGCCGTCGCGGTCGGCCTGCTGCATGAGCCGGATGAACATCCGGTAGTTGGCGCCGACCCGCTCGGCGTCGGCCATCGCGATCGGGCTGTCGACCCAGCCGCCCTGCCCCGCCGCCGGGAACCCGGGCGGCAGTCCGTCGTACGTGACCTCCGCGAACCAGTGGAACTTCACCGTTCCGCCTCCTGACCTCACCGCGGCGCCCGGCACCTGCCGGGCCCGGGGCCAGCGTGGGCGGCCGTCGGCGGGGGAGACAATGGGGATCCGCACAGCAGTTCCGGCGCCGTCGTGGACATCGTCCCAATGCGCGGGCCGGATCGAGCGGGAAACGGCGCCCGGACGATTTCCCGGCGAAATCGGACGCGCCGCCCATTGCCCGCCACGGGCCGCCTCGCTTAGCGTCCGAAGCCGACGCCGACCGTCGATCCCCCTGCTGAGACCGGCCCGAAGAACCCGCCGACGGGTTCTGCCGGCCCCTTCCCGGGCGACCCCCGGAACGGGGCCGCGTGCTGCCCGGAATTTCCCGAGAATCGATGCGCCGACTTCAACGAGGAGGTTGAGCATCCCGTGCTGAAGTTCTTTCTGACGCGCGTGGCGACCACCGTTCCCGTACTCCTGCTGGTGACCTTCGTCGTCTTCGGCCTCGTGCTGCTGATCCCGGGCGACCCGGCCGTCACGATCGCCGGCCCGGAGGCCACGGTCGAGCAGGTGGCGGCCGTGCGGGAACGGCTGGGGCTCGACCGCCCGATGGTCGTGCAGTACTGGGACTGGATCACCTCCGCCCTGTCGGGCGATCTGGGCACCTCGCTGTTCACCAGCCGTCCGGTCGCCACCTCGATCGGGGACGGGCTCCCCGTCACGCTCGCCCTCGCCGGGTCCGCCCTGGTCATCTCGTTGCTGATCGCAGTGCCGACCGCGATCGTGTCGGCGCTGCGCCGCGGGACCTGGCTGGACCGCATCTCGAGCATCGGCTCGTCGCTCGGCATCGCCCTGCCGTCTTTCTGGCTCGGCCTGATGTTCGTGCTGCTGTTCAGCCTCACTCTCGGGTGGCTGCCGGCGACGGGCTACGTCCCCATCGAGAAGGATCCCGCCGCCTGGGCCTCGCACATCCTGCTGCCGGCCCTGACCCTCGGCATCGCCGGCGCCGCGGAGAGCGCCCGGCAGCTGCGCGGCTCGATCATCGGTGTGCTGCAGCAGGACTACGTCCGCACGGCGCGGGCGAAGGGCCTGCGGGGGCGGGTGGTGATCGGCAAGCACGTCATGAAGAACGCGAGCGTCCCGCTCGTCACGGTCCTGGGCCTGCAGATCACCGCGCTGCTCGGCGGCGCCGTGCTCGTGGAGCAGATCTTCGGCGTCCCCGGCCTCGGCCAGGTCGCGCTCAACGCGGTGACCACCCGCGACATCCCGGTGATCCAGGGGATCGTGCTGGTCGCGGTGCTCGTCGCGATGCTCTCGAACCTGCTCGTCGACCTCACGTACGGCTACCTCAACCCGAAGGTGCGGCCCCGATGACCAATGTGGAGAAGAAGTCGGAGGCCGCCCGGGAGCCGTCGGCACAGGTCGCGCCGGAGGCACCCGCGGCCTCGGCGATGCCGGCCGGCGCCCCCGCGTCGGTCTCGGCCGAGGCACTGGCCCACGGCGGTGGGGCGTGGGCGGACTTCCGGCGCCGGGTCGGCGGCAACCGGGGCGCGATGATCGCGCTCGGGGTCCTGTCCCTGCTGGTCGTCGTGGCCCTGATCGGACCGTTCATCACCCCGGCGGACCCGAACGCGCAGAACCTGCGCGCCGTGCTGCTGGACCCCTTCTCCCCCGGCCACCTCCTGGGCACCGACCAGCTGGGCCGCGACATCCTGAGCCGGCTGATCGTCGGCACCCGGGTGTCCCTGCTCGCCATCGCGCTGGCGCTGGCCGTGGCGATGGCGATCGGGGTGCCGCTGGGCTTCCTCTCCGGCTTCCTGTCCGGCCGCTTCGACCAGGTCGTCATGCGGCTCAACGACGCGGCGATGAGCTTCCCGCCGCTGCTGCTCGCGATCGCTCTGGTCGGCGTCCTCGGCCCGAGCCTGCGCAACGCCATGTTCGCCGTCGGGATCCTGATGGCGCCGCGGTTCCTCCGGCTGGTCCGCGGCGTGGTCCTGGGGCTCAAGGAGGAGACCTTCGTCGAGGCCTCGCGCAGCATCGGCACCCCGACCTGGATGGTCATCCTCCGGCACATCCTGCCGAACACCCTGTCCCCGTTGACCGTCGCGATCGCCGTGACCGCCGGCTACGCGATGCTCTCGGAGGCGGGCCTGAGCTTCCTCGGCCTCGGCGTCCAGCCGCCCGACGCGAGCTGGGGATCCATGATCCGCGAGGGCTTCCTCTACTTCGGACGCTCGCCGTGGCTGGGCATCTTCCCGGGCGTGCTGATCGCGCTGACGGTGTTCACGTTCGTGACGCTCGGCGACGGCCTCCGCGACGCCCTCGGCCGCGAGGAAAGGACCGAGTCGTGACGGCGACCCAGAACGCAGCCACCCTGACCGACACCACCCTCGAGGTCGACAACCTCGTCGTCGACGTCCTCACCGAGTCCGGGTGGGCGACGGTCGTCGACGGGGTGAGCTTCTCCGTCCGGCGCGGGGAGACGCTCGGGATCGTCGGCGAGTCCGGTTCCGGCAAGAGCGTGACCTGCCTGTCGATCGCCGGACTGATGCCGCCCAAGCAGACCCGCGTCCGCGCCGACACCCTGCGGCTGCTCGACCACGACCTGACCCGGCTCTCCCCGAAGGAGATGTCCGACGTCCGCGGGCCGACGATCTCGATGATCTTCCAGGAGCCGATGAGCAGCCTGAACCCGGCGTTCACGGTCGGCGACCAGATCGCCGAGGTGCTGCGCAGGCACGAGGGCGCGAGCCGGCGGGAGTCGAAGCGCCGGGCGGTCGAGCTGCTGGACCGGGTCGGGGTGCCCAGCCCGGCCCGGCGCGCCACCCAGTACCCCTTCGAGTTCTCGGGCGGCATGCGTCAGCGCGTGATGATCGCGATCGCGCTCGCCTGCAACCCCGACGTCATCGTGGCCGACGAGCCGACCACGGCCCTCGACGTCACCGTGCAGGCCCAGATCCTGGAGCTGCTGCGGGAGATCCAGCGCGAGCACGGGATGTCGGTCATCTTCATCACCCACGACCTCGGCGTCGTCGCGGACATCTGCGACCGGGTGCTGGTGATGTACGCCGGGCAGATCGTGGAGAGCGCCGGGCTCGACGAGCTCTTCGAGGACCCCCGGCATCCCTACATGGAGGGGCTGCTCGCCGCCATGCCCCGGATGGACAACCCGTCCGAGGCGTTGGCGAGCATCCCGGGCCACCCGCCCCGGGTCGGCGCGATGCCGGAGGGCTGCCGTTTCCACCCGCGGTGCCGGTACGCCGCCGAGGCCTGCACGGGCGGGCCGACGCCGCCGCTGGAGCTCGTCGCCGCCCATCACACCACCCGCTGCCTGCGCCACGCCGAGCTGACCCTGAAGGGGAACCCGTGACCGCCCAGTCCCTGCCCGGGAGGGCGGATCCGCTGCTGACCGTCCGCGACCTGGAGGTCACCTTCGCCCCGCGCAAGCGGCTGTTCCGCGAGCGGATCGAGCTGAAGGCCGTCGACGGGGTGAGCTTCGACCTGACCGAGGGCGAGACCCTCGGCCTGGTCGGCGAGTCCGGCTGCGGCAAGTCGACGACGGCGCGCGGCCTGATGCGCCTGGTCGAGCCGACCGGCGGGTCGGTGCGGCTGGAGGGCCGCGAGCTCCTCGGCCTGCCCGCGAAGGAGCTGCGCAGCGCCCGCCGGGACATCCAGATGGTGTTCCAGGACCCCTACTCCTCACTGGACCCGTCGATGCTGGTCCGGGACTCGATCGGCGAGCCGCTCGACGTGCACGTCAAGCTGGGCCGCACCGAGCGCGTGGAGCGGGTCGCGGAGCTGCTGCGCCGGGTCGGACTCCCGCCGGAGTACATGACCCGCTACCCCCACGAGTTCTCCGGCGGCCAGCGCCAGCGGCTCACGATCGCCCGCGCGATCGCCGCGGACCCGAAGATCCTGGTGCTCGACGAGGCCGTCTCGGCCCTCGACGTCTCCACCCAGAACCAGGTCATCGGGCTGCTGGAGGAGCTCTCGGCCGAGATCGGCCTGACGTACCTGTTCATCGCGCACGACCTGTCCGTCGTCCGGCACATCTCCCACCGGGTCGCGGTGATGTACCTCGGGCAGATCGTCGAGCACGGCGACGCCGCCCGGGTGTTCGACGCCCCCGCCCACCCCTACACCGAGGCGCTGCTGTCCGCCGTGCCCGTGCCGTCGCCCCGGACCCAGCGCAGCCGCGAGCGGATCGTGCTGTCCGGCGACCCGCCGGACCCGTCGCGGGTGCCGCCGGGCTGCCGGTTCCACACCCGGTGCACCTACGCGATGGACGTCTGCCGCACCGAGGTCCCGCCGCTCACGCCCGCCCAGGGCTCCGGCGAGGTGGCCTGCCACCTGCACACGGCCGGTCCTCGCCTCGCGGGCGCATCGGTCCGGACCCTGGCCCGGGTGTCCGCATGAGGAGCGCGGTCTGGGAGGGCGTGGGGCGGATCGGGCTGGTCGAGGTCGAGGATCCCGTCCCCGGCTCCGAGGACGTGGTGCTGGACGTGGCCGCCTGCGGCATCTGCGGGTCGGACGTGCACGCCTTCGCCGAGGGCGTCTGGATCACGCCGGGCGCGCCGATGGGCCACGAGTTCTCGGGCACGGTCTCCGCGGCCGGGTCCGGGATCCGCGGCCTGGAGGTCGGGGACCGGGTCGCGGTGAACCCCATGGGCCCCTGCGGCTCCTGCCGCCAGTGCTCCCTCGGCCGCACCAACCTCTGTGCGGCGCCGGCCTCCAGCGCGCGCGGCGGGCTCTCGGACAAGGTCCTCGTGCCGAACGCGGAGTCCGGCGCCCGGCTGCACCGGATGCCCGACTCGATGAGCGTCGAGGAGGGCGCCTTCCTCGAGCCGCTCTCGGTCGCGACCCGGGCCGTCGCGACCGCCGCGCCCGAGCTCGACGGGCCGCTCGTCGTGGCCGGGCTCGGCTCGATCGGGCAGTGCGTGCTGCGGGTGCTGCTGGCCTACGGCGCGCGGGACGTCGTCGGGATCGACGTCTCCCCCGCGCGGCTCGCCGCGGCAACGGGACTCGGCGCCACGGTCCTCGACGCGCGCACCGACGACCCGCGGACGTACCTGCTGGACCGGTGGGGCACGTCGACCTCGCCGTACCAGGTCGCGGGGAACGTCGGCACCTTCTTCGAGTGCTCCGGCGCCCCCGCGATGACCGCGCTCGCCACCGAGGTCGTGCGGGCGGGCGGGACGGTCTCGGTCGCCGGCCTGGTCGGTGCGCGCCCGCCGGTCGACCTGGACACGGTGGTGCAGAAGGAGATCCGGCTGCTCGGCAGCTTCGCCTACACCGGACCCGACGCGACCGAGGCCTTCCGGCTGCTCACCGACGGCCTGGTCGACGTCGCCCCGCTCGTGTCCCACCGCGTCCCGCTGAGCCGGGTCGCCGACGCCTTCGACACCCAGCACGCCGTCGACGGCTCGGTGAAGGTGCTCGTCCTGCCCGACCCCGTCGCTCCCGAGGAGTCCTGACATGTACGCCGTGGGCATCCCGCACCCGGGTGGTCCCGAGGTGCTGCGGCTCGTCGAGTTGCCCACCCCCGAGCCCGGTCCGCGGGAGATCCGGATCCGCACCACCGCCGCGGCGGTCAACCCGACCGACACCGCCTTCCGACAGTGGGGCCCGCGGGAGTCGGAGGGCCTGCCCGCCCCGTGGGTGCCGGGAATGGAGATGGCCGGCGTGGTCGACGCCGTCGGCCCCGACAGCGCCTGGGCCGTCGGCGAGCGGGTGATGGCGATCGTCATGCCGCGCCGCGCGCTGGGCGGGGCCCAGGCCGAGTACGTCGTGGTGCCGGACAACGCGGCCGCGGCGATCCCGGACGGCATCAGCGACGTCGAGGCCTCCACGCTCCCGATGAACGGCCTGACCGTCTACTCCGCACTGCTGCACCTCGGGCTCACCGCCGGGCAGACGCTCGGCGTGACCGGCGCGGCCGGGGCCGTCGGCGGGTACGCGATCGAGCTCGGCCGGATCGCCGGCCTGCGGGTCGTCGCCGACGCGTTCGCGCAGGACGCGGAGCTCGTCCGCGGCCTGGGCGCCGACGTGGTGGTGCCGGCCTCGCGCGACGTGGCGGAGGAGGTCGCCGCGTTCCGGGCCGCCGTGCCCGACGGGGTGGACGGGCTGATCGACGCGGCGGTCCTCGACGCGGGGGCCCTGCCGATGGTGCGCGACGGCGGCGCCCTGACCACCGTCCGGTTCTGGGCGGGCCCGACCGAGCGGGACATCCGCGTCCACCCGGTCATGGTCCGCGACCACCTCACCGACGGCGCGGAGATCGCCAAGCTCGCCCAGCTCGTGCTCGACGGGCGGCTGACCCTGCGCGTCGCCGACACCTACCCGGCCGCCGAGGCCGCCGCCGCGCACCGCCGGCTGCAGGCGGGCGGCACCCGCGGCCGACTCGTGCTCACCTTCGGAAAGGACCCTCGATGAGGTTGACGGGCAAGGTCGCCGTGATCACCGGCGGCGCGAGCGGCATCGGGCAGGCGACCGCGGTGCGGTTCGCCGAGGAGGGCGCCGACGTCGTCGTCGGCGATCTCCGGGACGGTGCCGAGACGGTCGCGCTGGTGGAGAAGGCCGGCCGCTCCGCGCGGTACGTGCGAACCGACACGACCTCGGAGACCGACTGCGAGGCGCTGGTCGCCGCCGCGGTCGAGGCCTTCGGGCGCGTCGACGTCGGCGTGGCCGCGGCGGGCGTCGCCACGGCACAGGGGGCCAGCAACATCCAGACCCGCGCGGCGCGGGGCGACGCCACGCACGTCGTCAACCTCGAGCCGGACAACTTCCGCCGCGTGCTCGACGTGAACGTCCTCGGCGTGCTGTTCACCGACCGGGCCCTGGCCCGGCAGATGCTGGAGCAGGGCACGGGCGGGTCGATCGTCAACATCGCCTCGACCGCGGCGAAGATCCCACTGGCCGGCGCGTCGCCGTACTGCGTGTCGAAGGCCGGGGTCTGGATGCTCACCAAGGTCATGGCCCTGGAGCTGGCGCAGACCGGGGTACGGGTCAACGCCGTCGGCCCCGGCTACACGGCGACGCCGATGATCGCCGGGCTCGAGGACGACGAGCCCGCCTACGCGATGGCCATGAGCATCACGCCGATGAACCGGCTCGGCACCGCGACCGAGTCCGCCGACGCGTGCCTGTACCTCGCGAGCGACGAGTCGTCGTTCACCACCGGGCAGATCCTGCACCCCGCCGGTGGCCAGTTCACGGGCTGACGCCCCGACCCGAGAGGAGCGCCCGGTGAGGGCTCCTTCGTCCCGGCGGCTGATCGCCGGGCTGATCGCCGTGTTCGCGCTGCTGGTCACCGCGTGCGGAGGCGGTGGCGCGGGCTCCGGCGCCGCCGCGCAGCCGGACCCGAACGCGATCCTGCGCTACGCGTTCGTGCAGAACGTCTCCAGCTTCGACCCGCACCGCTCCAGCAACGCCTGGGACATGGTCAACCTGCGGCTGGTCTACGACCAGCTCCTGCAGGAGGACCAGAACGGCGAGATCGTCCCGATGCTCGCCACCGGGTACGAGTTCCTCGACGGCGGCACGGTCCTGCAGCTGACCCTGCGCGACGACGTGACCTTCCACGACGGCACGAAGTTCGACTCCGCCGCGGTCAAGGCGAACCTCGAACGCGCCAAGACCCTGGAGACGAGTGCGGTCAAGGGCGCGCTGCGGGCGATCGCCTCGATCGACACCCCGGACCCGACCACGGTCCGGCTGAACCTGAGCTCGCCGGGCGGCAACCTGCCCGCCCTGTTCACCGAGCGGCACGGGTCGATGATCAGTCCCGCGGCGTTCGACAACCCCGACCTGGACCAGAAGCCCGTCGGCTCCGGCATGTTCACCATGACCGAGTACGTGCCGGGCCAGGTGACCCGGTACACGAAGGCGCCGAACTACTGGGACCCCGACGCCGTCAAGGTCGCCGGCGTCGAGGTCTACGTCCAGACGTCGTCGCCGACCCGGCTGAACATGCTGACCACCGGCCAGATCGACATGACCTACCTGGACCCGTCCACCCAGGACCAGGCGGTGGCCGCGGGCCTGCACGTCGAGCCGTCGCAGAGCACGACGATCTTCCGGATGACCGTGAACACCGCCAAGGCGCCCTTCGACAAGCTCGAGGTGCGGCAGGCGATGGAGCACGCCATCGACCGCCGGGCGATCGTCGACGGCGTCCTGTTCGGCATCGGCGCGCCGACCTCGCAGCTGATCCCGCCGGGGCACTGGGCCTACGACGACAAGGTCGCGTGGGACGGCCCGGACTACGCCTACGACCCGGAGAAGGCGAAGCAGCTGCTGGCGCAGGCCGGGTACCCGGCGGGGGCGGACTTCGAGATGCTCATCCCCGCGCTCGACGACCACCGCGCCGTCTCCGAGGCCGTCATCCCGATGCTCGAGGCCGTGGGCCTGCGGCCCAGGACCCGGGTGATCGAGCCCGCGACCACGCCGGCCACGTTCTTCGGCCGCCAGGAGGGCAACGCCTACATCGGTGCGAGCGCACCGTTCGTCGACCCGTCCACCCAGTACGAGTCGAACCTGACCGGGCAGTTCACCAACCCGTGGAACACGACGTCGCCGGAGTTCACCCAGGCCTGGAACGACTCCCTGGTCGGCGCGACGCGCGAGGAGCGGCTGCCCGCGGTGCACCGGATGATCGAGGACGAGAAGGACCTGCGGCGCCAGTTCGGCATCTACGCGGCCCAGCCGCCGAGCGTCTGGACCGACAAGGTCATCTTCCCGCCGGGCTACCGGCCCGCGTACGCGCCCGTGTTCCGCGGCATCGCGGTGGCGGCGGGCTGAACCGGCTCCGCCGGGCGGCGGCGGTCGGTCGGAGGAGACGAGGGAGACGAGGAGCGCAATGGGGCGTGACAGGAGAGCGTCGTCGAGGGTGCTGGCGGTGCTGGTCGCCGTGGTGGCCTTGCTCGCCGCCGCGTGCGGCGGCGGGAGCGGGGGCGGGACGGGTTCGGGGCAGGCCACACAGGCCGACCCGAACGCCACCCTGCGCTTCGCCTGGTCGCAGGCGGTGTCGACCTTCGACCCGCACAGGTCCGGCAACCCCTGGGACAACGTCGTCTACCAGCTGCCCTACGACCACCTGATCAGGGCGGACACGTTCGGCGAGCTCAAGCCGCAGCTCGCGACGAAGTGGGAGTTCGTCGACGACGGCAAGGCCCTGGTGCTCGACCTCCGGGACGACGTCACGTTCGTCGACGGCACGAAGTTCGACGCCACCGCCGCGAAGGCGAACCTCGACCGGGCGCGGTTCTCCGAGACCAGCGCGGTGAAGGGCCTGATCCGGGCGATCCAGGACGTGCAGGTCGTGTCGCCGACCCAGGTGCGGATCAACCTGAACGGGCCGGGCGGGAACCTGCCCAACTTCTTCTCCAGCTCGGCGGGCGTGATGATCAGCCCGGCGGCCTTCGACAACCCCGACCTGGACCAGAAGCCCGTCGGGTCGGGCATGGCCACGCTGGTCGAGTACGTGCCGAACCAGGTCGTGCGGTTCGAGCGGAACCCGAACTACTGGGACAAGGAGGCGGCCAAGGCCGCCAAGTACGAGATCTACGTGCAGCCGCAGGCCACGACGCGGATGAACATGCTGATCGGCGGCCAGGCGGACATCGCCAACCTCGAGGCCTCCCAGGCCGACCAGGCGAAGGCGGCCGGGCTCAACGCCGAGGCCTCGGCGAGCACCGCGATCCTCAACTTCTTCATGAACCCGGGCAAGGCGCCGTTCGACAAGCTCGAGGCCCGGGAGGCCCTGGAGCACTCCATCGACCGCACCGCGATCGTCGACGGCGTGTTCTTCGGCTACGGGACCCCCGTCGCCCAGTTCCTGCCCCCGGACCACTGGGGCTACGACCCGGCCGTCACGCCGGACGCGCCGGGCTTCAACCACGACCCGGCACGGGCGAAGCAACTGCTCGTCGAGGCCGGCTACCCGAACGGCGTCGACATCGAGTTCCTGATCCCCGGCATCGACAGCCACCGCTCGGCGGCCGAGGCCCTGATCCCGATGCTCGAGGCGGGCGGGTTCCGGGTGAAGCCGCGGGTCATCGACGCCGCCACCACGGCGGACACCTTCTTCGCGCGCGAGGAGGGCAACGCGCTGATCGGCATGGGGTCCCCGGTGGGCGACCCGACGACGGCCTATCTCCCGGAGCTGCCGGACCAGTTCTACAACCCGTGGAACGTGAGCACGCCGCAGTTCGTGACGGCGTACGGCGCCGCGCTCCTCGGGACCGACCCGCAGGCCCGCAGCCCGGCGGTGCGGCAGATGGTCGAGAGCGAGAAGGACATCCGCAAGCGCGTGCCGATCCACCAGCACACCCCGCCGATGGCCTTCACGAGCAAGGTGGTGCTGCCGTCCGAGGGCTACCGGGTGAACTTCATGTTCAGCCTCCGGGGGGTCGGCGTGGGGGCCTGACGGTCCGGCTGGTCGCCGCCGGTCAGGCGGCGACCAGCCGGAAGACCGGCACGGCCTCCGACCCGCCGTCCGCCCGCTCGTGGTGCAGCCGCACCCGCGCGCCGGTGGTGACCTCGTGCGGCTCCGCGCCGACCACGCACGACCACCACCAGGGCCCCTCGTCCAGCTCGACGATCACCAGCGGGAGGGTCGTGCCGTCCCGCCGGTGCGCCGCGGCGTGGCTCACCACCGTGCCGCCACCCTTGGCCGGGGTGGCGGTGAGGTCCGCCGCGGCGCAGGTCTCGCAGGCCGTCGCGTACGGCGAGGACAGGTGACCGTCGTGGCAGCGGCGCAGGAGCAGCTCGCCGCGGGCGGTGCCGTCGAAGAACTCCGCGGTCGCGGCGTCCCGTGCGACCTTCCCGACCATCAGGCCCTCCCGGGGGCGTGCGGGGACAGGACGAGGGTGGAGTGGTGGTCGAGCACGCCGCCGTTGCCGGACACCAGGACCACGTCGTGGTCGGCGACCTGCCGCTCCCCCGCTTCCCCGCGGGCCTGCAGCACCGCCTCGGACAGCGGCGTCATGCCCCACAGGTAGTAGGACGACAGCTGGCCGCCGCCGGTGTTGACCTTGAGCTTGCCGTCGGGGCCGAGGGTGCCGTCGGCGACGAACCGCCCGCCCTCGCCCTTGGGGCAGAACCCGTAGTCCTCCAGGGTGATCAGCACGGTGAACGTGTAGCAGTCGTAGAGTTCCACCACGTCCACGTCGGACACCGACAGGCCCGCCATCGCCAACGCCGCAGGTCCCGACCGGGCGGCGCCGGAGACCAGCCCGAAGTTCTCGTGGCGCAGCAGCGAGCGGCCCGGGTGCGCCTGGCCCCAGCCGTGCACGTGCACCGGCGGCCGGGCCAGGGACCCGGCCCGCTCCGCCGACGTCACGACGACGGCGATGCCGCCGTTGGACACCAGGCAGCAGTCGAGCAGGTGGAAGGGCTCGGTGATCCAGCGCGAGGCGTGGTACTGCTCCAGGGTCAGCGGGTCCCGGAACTGGGCGCGCGGGTTCATGCCCGCCCACGCCCGCTGCCCGACGGCGATGTGCCCCAGCTGGTCCTGGGTGGTCCCGTAGGTGTCCATGTGCCGGCGGGCGGCGAGCGCGTACATCGACGTGGTGTCCGCGATCCCGCTCGCGCCGAGCACCCCGCGCCAGCCCACGGCACCCCTCGAGCCGTAGGCCGCGCCGGTGGACGTGCCCTGGCGCAGCGGGGCGTCCGCGAACACGCACGCGATCGTCCCGGCCATCCCCGAGGCCACCGCGAGCGAGGCGTACTGGACCATCTGCCCGGCCGTCGACCCGTACGACTGCATCTCCGACAGCACCGCTAGGTCGCGCAGGCCCAGGTCGCGGGCCAGCCCCAGGCCGACTCCGCCGCCGACGCCGGCCGAGGTGAGCAGGCCGTCGACGTCCTCGAGCGAGAGCCCGGCGTCCGCCACCGCCAGCCGCACGGCGTCCGCGGCGAACTCCGCGGCGGTGCGGTCGTAGACCTTGCCCATCTCCGTCATCCCGAGCCCGACGATCGCGGGTGTACGGCCCCGGGGCATCGTCCGGGGTGTCAGAGGATCAGCCGCCGCCTCACCCACCGCGCACCTCCGAGAACGGGACGTCGCGGTCCACCTCGTACTCCTTCGGCAGGCCGAGGATCCGCTCGGCGATGATGTTGCGCTGGATCTGGTCGGTGCCCCCGCCGATCGAGGTGAAGTAGGCGTTGAGCGCCAGGAAGGTCGCCTCGTCGCCGATCGGCTCCTCCGGGCCTTCCACCATGGCCCGCGGGCCCGCCAGGGCGGTGCGCACCCGGGCGCTCTCGTGCAGGATCCGGGACATCGCGAGCTTGCCCAGCGACATCACCGACGACGAGGAGCCCTGCTCCACCTCGGCCTTGGCGCGCAACGCGTTCCACTCGTTGACCGTGCGCAGGGCCGCCACCCGGGCGAGGTCCTGGCGCACCACGGGATCGCCGAGCCGGCCGGTCTCGGCGGCCAGCCTCACGAGCTCGTCGCCCACCTCGGCCATGCCCCTGTCCGAGCGCCCCGCGCGGGCCCGGTCCCCCATGACCGACCGCTCGTAGGCCAGCGCGGTCTGCAGCACGCGCCAGCCCTCGCCGAGCCCGCCGAGCCGGTGCTCGTCCGGCACGCGCGCCCCGGTCAGGAAGACCTCGTTGAACTCCGACTCCCCGGTGATCTGCCGCAGCGGCCGGACCTCGACACCGGGCTGCCGCATCGGGAAGAGGAAGAAGGACAGTCCGCGGTGCTTCGGGACCGACCAGTCGGTGCGGCACAGCAACATCCCGTAGTCCGCGGTGCGGGCCGACGAGGTCCAGACCTTCTGCCCGTCGACGACCCACTCGTCCCCGTCGGGGACCGCCCGGGTGCGGACGGCGGCGAGGTCCGATCCCGCGCCCGGCTCGCTGTAGAGCAGGCACATCGCCACCTCGCCCCGCAGCATCGGGCCGACGAACCGCTCCTTCAGCGCGTCCGAGCCGAAGCTCAGCACGGTGGCCGCGTACAGGTTGTGCCGGTCCTGCCCGGAGCCCGGGGCGCCGACGCGGCGGAACTCCTCCTCGACGACGTGGCCGTCGTCGTCGGACAGACCGCGGCCGAACCAGCGGCGCGGCCAGCGCGGCGCGGCCCACCCCGCCTCGACGACCGCCGCGACGAACTCCGTCCGGGGTCGGCCTGCGCTCATCGTCGCGGGGTCCCATTCGGCTGCCAGCCAGGCGGCGACCTCCGCGCGCACGCTCATGTCATGCTCCTCTGCAGGTGGCGCTCCCGGTGGTAGGCGGCATCCCCGAGCAGCTGGGCGCTCGTCCGGGCCCGGCGCAGGTAGAGATGGGCCGCCTGTTCCCAGGTGAAGCCGATCCCGCCGTGGATCTGGATCGAGTCCGCCGCGATCCGCACGAAGGCGTCGGAGCAGTAGGCGCGGACGAGGCTCGCCAGCGCCGGCAGGTCCGGGTCGCCCTCGTCGGCCGCCGCGGCCGCCCAGCGCGCCGCGGAGATCGCCGACTCGGACTCCAGCAGCAGGTCCGCGAGCATGTGCTTGATCGCCTGGAAGCCGCCGATGGGCCTCCCGAACTGCACACGCTCCTTGGCGTAGGCGACCGTCCGCTCCAGCACGAAGGCCGCGGCACCGGCCTGCTCGGACGCGAGCGCGACGGCGGCGAGGTCGAGCGTGCGGTCGAGCACCGGGCCGGCGCTCCCGTCCCGGCCGAGCAGCTCGCCCGGGGTGTCCGCGAACGTCACCCGCGCCAGCCTGCGCGTCCGGTCGACGGTCTGCAGCGGGTGCCGCTGCGCGAGCCGGCCGTCCACGGCGAAGAGCGAGAGGCCCGCCGGGGTGCGGGCGGGGACCAGCAGGAGATCGGCCGCGTGCCCGTCGACGACGTACGGCTCCTCCCCCGTCAGCCGCCAGCCCTCGGCGGTGCCCGCCGCGGCGACCCCCGAGCCGGGCGGACGACGGCCCGGGTCGGCCGCCGACACCGCCACGGTCGCGACGGTGTCGCCGGTGGCGATGCCGGGGAGGTACCGGGCCTGCGCGTCGGCGTCGTCGCACTCCAGCAGCAGGGTGGCGGCGAGGGCGACGGTGGCGAACAGCGGTGCGCAGAGCAGCGCGCGCCCGGCCTCCTCCAGCACGATCCCCAGCTCGACGCGCCCCGCGCCGGCGCCGCCGTGGTCCGCGGGGACGATCAGTCCCTGCAGGCCGAGCTCGCCCGCCATCCGCTTCCAGACCGCGGGGTCGTGCCCGGCCCCGGTCTCCATCAGCCGGCGGACCTCGGCCTCCGGCGAGCACTCGGTCAGGAACCGCCGCACGGCCGCCCGCAGGTCGGCGTGCTCGGGCGGCACGGCGAAGGCCGGCATCTCCACCTCCGTCGGTTACGGACGACCGTCATCCGATATCACCCGACCGTAGGCGCCGCCCGCGCGACATCGCAAGAGTGGCCCGGGTGGCCGCCACCTCGCCGGTCTATTGCGGACGACAAGAGTTCGTTTTAGCGTCCGGAAGGCTGTCTGACCGGCGCAACGGGGCGAGGTGGGCATTCCGCGATGACCGACGGTGAGCTGCCCCTGCACGGGGTCCGCGTCCTCGACCTGGCCGACGGCGTCGCCGCGGTCACCACCCGCCTGCTGGCCGACCTCGGGGCGGACGTCGTGCGGGTCGAGCCCCCGGAGGGGGCGCCCGCGCGGCGCCGCGAGCCGGTCGTCGCCGGGACCGGCGTCGCACACCTGGTGCAGGACGCGAACAAGCGCTCGGCCGTCGTCGACGCAGCGGACCTGGCCCGGCTCGTCCGGTCGGCGGCGATCCTGGTGCACGACCGCCCGCCCGGCGCCGACGACGGGCTCACGGCGGAGGAGCTCCACGCGCTGAACCCGGCGCTGGTCGTGGTGGCGGTGACGCCGTTCGGGCAGACGGGGCCCTACCGCGACCGGGTCGCCACGGACGAGGTGCTGCTGGCCATGAGCGGCGCGCTCGCCCGCTCCGGCAGGCCGGGGCTGCCGCCGCTGCCGCCGCCCGCGGCGATCGCGGGCCACTCCGCCGCCGTCCAGGCCGCGTGGGCCACGCTCGTCGCCTACGCCGGGGCCCTGGAGTCCGGTGTGGGCGATCTCGTCGACGTGTCCCTGCACGAGGCCCTCACCCACGCCGTGGACCCGGGCTTCGGCATCTCCGGCAGCGCGACCGGCGGGGCGCGCGCCATCGGCACCCGGGACCGGCCGGACGTCGCACACCTCTACCCGATCTTCCCGTGCGCCGACGGGCACGTCCGCATCTGCGTGCTCAGCGGCGGCAGTGGCGCGGCATGTGGGGCTGGCTGGGCGAGCCCCCGGAGTTCGCCGATCCCCGCTTCGAGCACATCGGGATCCGGTTCGAGGCCCGGGACCGGCTGTACCCGCTGATCGCGGCGCTGTTCGCCGGGCGCACCCGCGACGACCTGGTGGACGAGGGCCAGAAGCGGGGCGTCCCGACCGCCGCGGTGCTCTCCCCCGCCGAGGTCCTCGCGGCCGACCACTTCGCCGAACGCGGCGCCTGGGCGGAGGTGGCGACCGGCGCCGGGCCCCTGCGCGTCCCGGCGGGTCCGGTCGAGCTGGACGGCCGGCGGGCGGGCCTGCGCACCCCGGCCCCCGCCCTCGGCGCCCACACCGCCGAGGTCCTGACCGAGTGGGTGCGGCCCGCGCCCCCGCTGCCCGCCACCCCGCTCGCGGGCCTGCGCGTGCTCGACCTCGGGGTCATCGTCGTCGGCGCCGAGATGGGCCGGCTGTTCGCCGACCAGGGTGCCGAGGTCATCAAGATCGAGAACCGGGCGTTCCCGGACGGCAGTCGGCAGACCGTCACCGACACCCCGATCACCCCGTCGTTCGTCTGGGGCCATCGCGGGAAGCTCGGGCTCGGGCTGGACCTGCGCCGTCCCGAGGGGACCGAGGTGTTCCGGGCCCTCGTCGCCGAGTCCGACGTGGTCCTCACCAACTTCAGGCCGGGGACGATGGAGTCGCTCGGCCTCGGCTACGCCGACCTCGCCGCCGTCAACCCGCGGATCGTGGTGGTCGACTCCAGCGCGCTGGGCGCGACCGGCCCGTGGAGCAACCGCATGGGGTACGGGCCGCTGGTCCGCGCGTCGACGGGACTCGGCGCGCTCTGGCGGCACGACCCGGCCGACGGCGGCGCGTTCGGCGACGGTGCCACGGTCTACCCGGACCACGTCGCCGCGCGCCTCGGCGCCCTCGCCGCCCTGGCCGCGGTGCTCGACCGGCCGCGACGCGGGCGGGGGCGCCGCGTCAGCGTGTCCCAGGCCGAGACCATCCTGGCCCAGCTCGCCGAGGTGCTGGCCCTCGAGTCGCACGTGCCCGGCTCCGGCGTCGAGTGGGCACGGACCGGCCCGGACGCCCCGCGCGGCCCCTTCCCCTGCGCCGGCGACGACGAGTGGTGCGTCGTGGCGGTCCGCGACGACGCCGACTGGGCCCGGCTGCGGGCCGTCCTCGACCTGCCGGACGATCCCGGCCTGCGGACGGCGGCGGGACGGCGGGCCCGGCGCGGCGAGATCGGGGCGTGGGTCGCGGCCTGGACCCGGACGCGTCCGCCCGAGCAGGTGGCGGAGCTGCTGCAGCGGGCGGGGATCCCCGCCGGGGCCATGCAGCGGCTGGTCGACCACGCCGACGACCCGCACCTGCGCGCCCGCGGCTACTTCCGGCTGCTGCACCAGCCCCAGCTCGACGAGGTGCTGCCCACCGTCAACGGACCCGCGGTGTTCCGCAGGCTGCCGGAGCCGCGGCTGCGCCCGGCGCCGCTGCGCGCCGAGCACACCGAGGAGGTGCTGGGCCGGGTGCTGGGCATGCCGGAACAGCGGATCGACGAGCTGGTCGAGTCCGGGGTGCTGGAGTCCCGCCGGAACGGCTGAGCTGTTTCCGCGCGCAGCCGGCGCTCGAGCCCGCGCCCTCGGCCTGCCCCTCAGCCCGCGCCGGGCCGTCCCTCCAGCACGAGGTCGACGAGCTCCGCCGCGTACCGCTCGCCGCCCGCGATCACGACCTTGCGCAGCCGGTCCGGGGTGGCGAGGGCGTGGTTGAGCATGGCGCCGCACACCGCGTCGAGGACGAGGGTCGGCGAGGTGCCCGGGGCCAGCTCGCCCCGGGCGATGCCGCGGCGGACGATCGCCCGGGCGGCACGCACGCGCTCCTCGTTGCGGCGCGCGTAGAGGTCGGCGAACACCTCGGGATGGGTGCGGGCGTCGACCAGCAGCCGCAGCCCCGCGATCCCCGGCGCCCCCAGGTACTCGACGAGGAGCTGGCGGGCGAGCACCACCAGCTGGTCCCGCACGGAGCCGGTGTCGGGCACGTCGATCCGGGTGCCCGAGCGCTCGATCGCGTCGACCAGCAACGCCCGCGCGGACAACCAGCGGCGGTAGAGGGCGGGGCGGCCGACACCCGCGCGGCGGGCGACCGCCTCGAAGTTGAACCCGGCCCACCCGAGGTCCGCGTAGACCTCCAGGGCGGCCTCGAGCACCTTGTGGTCGACCTCGGGGTCGCGCGGGCGGCCGGCCCGACGCGCGGGCGCCCCGGCCGCGCCGCCCGGGACGCCGGCGCGGTCCGCGGCCCCGTCCGCTCCGGGACTCGTCGACATGGCCGGAGTATCGCACCCGATGTGCGTCCGCCCATTCGACGCGGCCCACGGCTGGTCGGACTTCCGTTGTCCCCCGACGTGCCCGCGGTCACAGTGGCGGACGTCCCTGTG
Source organism: Pseudonocardia autotrophica (assembly GCF_000717175.1). GTDB lineage: Bacteria > Actinomycetota > Actinomycetes > Mycobacteriales > Pseudonocardiaceae > Pseudonocardia > Pseudonocardia halophobica. The sequence continues at coordinate 104,954 of NZ_JNYD01000014.1, forward strand.
CGCGGGCGGACCCGGGTGGTCCGGCGCCCCGCGCTTCCCCGGCCCGCTCAGACGAGGAGACCCGTGTGACCACAGCAACGACGCTGCGCCGCACCCGTTCGAGAGTGGTGGCGGTCCTGCTGGCCGTCCTGGCGGTGGTGCTGGCCGCCTGCGGCGGCGGCACCGCCGGCTCCGGCGGAACCGGCGGGTCCGGGGGCGGGACGATCGACCCGAACGGCACGTTCCGCTACGTCTTCGTGCAGAACCCGTCCACGTTCGACCCGCACAAGTCCGCCAACCCGTGGGACATGATCTTCTTCCGGCTCGTCTACGACCAGCTCATCCGGGAGAACGAGAACGGCGAGCTCGTGCCGCAGCTCGCCACCTCGTGGGAGTTCGTCGACAACGAGACCGCGCTGGTCATGAAGCTGCGCGACGACGTCACCTTCTCCGACGGCACGAAGTTCGACGCCGCGGCAGTCAAGGCGAACATCGAGCGGATGAAGACCCTCGACGGCAGCACGCAGAAGGGCGCGATGGCCCGCGTCGCCGGTGCCGACGTCGTCGACCCGACCACCGTCCGGATCAACCTGTCCGGCCCCGGCGGCAACCTCCCCGCGCTGTTCAGCGGCACCCCGGGCAGCATGATCAGCCCGGCCGCGATGAAGAACCCCGACCTCGACCAGAAGCCGGTCGGCTCCGGGATGGCCCGGCTGGTCGACTACGTCCCCGGCCAGGTCAGTCGCTACGACCGCACCGAGGGCTACTGGGACCCGGAGGCCGCGAAGGCCGCGCACTACGAGATCTACGTGCAGACCTCGGCGCCGACCCGGCTGAACATGCTGCAGACCGGCCAGGCCGAGCTCACCTACCTGGACCCGTCCCAGGCCGACCAGGCCAAGGGGGCCGGGCTCAACACCGCCGAGTCCAAGAGCCTGTCGATCATGTCGATGTACATGAACACCGGCAAGCCGCCCTTCGACAAGCTCGAGGTGCGGCAGGCGTTCCAGCACGCGGTCGACCGCCAGGCGATCGTCGACGGCGTGTTCTTCGGCCTCGGCAAGCCGGTCGCGCAGTACATGCCGCCCGACTACTGGGCCTTCGACCAGGCCGTGACCCCGGACAACCCGGACTACAGCTACGACCCGGCCAAGGCCCGGCAGCTGCTCGCGCAGGCCGGCTACCCGAACGGCGTCGACTTCGAGATGCTCGTCCCGAGCCTCGACGACCACCGCGCGGTGGCCGAGGCGCTGGTGCCGATGCTGGCGGAGTCCGGGCTGCGCGCCACGACCCGGGTGATCGAGTCGCCCACCACGCCGCAGACCTTCTACGGCCGCCAGGAGGGCAACGCCTTCCCGGGCATGGGCGCGCCGTTCCAGGACCCGACCACCGTGTACCAGGCGAGCCTTCCGGGCCAGTACGCCAACCCGTGGAACACCACCACCCCGGAGTTCGAGAAGGCGTGGCTCGACGCGCTCAGCGGCGCGACCCGGGACGCCCGGCTCCCCGCGATGCACCGGATGATCGAGGAGGAGAAGAAGATCCTCAAGAGCTTCCCGCTGCACGCGCACTACCCGCCGTCGGCATGGACGGACAAGGCGGTGTTCCCGGAGGGCTACCGGCCCGCCTACGCACCGACCTTCTACGGCGTCGGGGTCACCGCGGGCTGACGCCGACGGGCCCGGTGGGGACGGGGCGCACCCCCGCCGGGCCACCGCGGCGGCGCGGGTGGAGGAACACCCACGGATCCCGCCCGAGGGGTGGGCATCCGTCCGTTGTCCCTCCCCCGCGCCGATCGCAGACTCGGTGCGGGGCGACGCTCGTCAGGACCGGCCCCGCACCCCATCTCACCAGCACGGGAGGCCCGGCATGCGGCTCGACGGCAAGGTCGCGGTGATCACCGGCGGCGGCTCCGGCATTGGCGCGGCAACCGCGCGGACCTTCGCCCGGGAGGGCGCGGCCGTCGTGATCGCCGACATCGACGAGGCGGCGGCCGAGAAGGTCGCGGCCGAGGTCCGGGAGGCGGGCGGGACGATCGAGGCGCGGGTCTGCGACGCCTCGCGGCCCGAGGAGATCGACGCCCTGATCGGGTTCGCGCTGGACCGCCACGGGGCGCTCGACGTGCTGCACAACAACCACGTCGCCTTCGAGCCGGGCCGTGTCGGCGACCTCTCGCTGGAGGGGTTCCGGCGCTCGCTCGACGCGAGCCTCGTCGCCTACTGGTACGCGATCAAGGTCGCGCTGGTGCCGATGCTGGCGCAGGGCCGCGGGGCGATCGTCAACACCGCCTCGGTGTCCGGGCTCGCCGGCGACTACGGGCTGGGCGCCTACAACGTGCTCAAGGCCGGCGTCGTCAACCTCTCCCGGGTCACCGCGATCGAGTACGCCCGCAAGGGCATCCGCTGCAACGCGGTCTGCCCGGGCCCCATCGGCACCCCGCCGATGGACCGGCTCCACGACGCCGCCCCGCAGATCTGGTCGGACATCCGGGAGGCGATCCCGATGGGCCGGTACGGCCGGGCCGAGGAGATCGCCGACGCCGTGCTGTTCCTCGCGTCCGACGAGGCGTCCTTCGTCACCGGCACCCACCTGGTCGCCGACGGCGGGCTGTGGGCCCACTCGGGCATGCCGCCGATCGGCGGGCTCGGCCCGGACTTCTGACCTGCTCCACACCAGAACCTGCTCACGAACCGGGAGCGACATGACCACGCTGGAGATCCCGAACATCGGGACGTTCGACGTCGAGCTGTGGGAGGAGGGTGCCGGCACACCGCTGCTCTACCTGCACGGGTACGAGCGCCATCCCGGCGGCGCCGGGTTCCTGAAGCGGCTCGCCACGGACCACCGGGTGCTCGCGCCCGAACAGCCCGGGTACGGGAACTCGACCGGCTTCGAGCACTTCACCGACGTCCAGGACGTCGCGCTGTTCTACCGCGAGCTGGTCGAGTCGTGGGGTCTCGGGTCCGTCGACGTCGTCGGCCACTCGCTGGGCGGGATGTTCGCGGCCGAGCTCGCCGCGATCGCCCCGCAGCTCGTGCGCCGCCTCGTGCTCGTCAACGCCTACGGCCTCTGGCTCGACGACGAGCCGACGCTCGACCCGTTCGGGCCCGCCGACCAGGTCAAGGCCGCGAAGTGGCACGCCGGGCCGCCGGACGTCGAGCCCACCAACTTCGTGCCCGACCCGGACGACCCGCACGCGCCCATCCTGTTCTCGGCCCGCAACCTCGGGTCCGCCACCAAGTTCATGTGGCCCATCGCCGACCGCGGGCTGCGCCGCAGGCTGCCGCTGATCGACGCGCCCACGCTCGTCGTGCACGGGACCTCCGACGGGCTGCTCCCCGTCTCGTACGCCGAGGAGTTCGTGCGGCTGATCCCGGACGCACGGCTGCACCGCATCGAGGCCGCCGGGCACTACCCGATGGTCGAGCAGGAGGACGAGTTCGTGTCCGCCGTGTCCGCGTTCCTGGCCGGCTGAGGGAGGGGATCCACATGGGACGAGTGGAGGGCAGGATCGCCCTGGTCACCGGCGGTGCCGCCGGCATCGGCCGGGCCACGGCCCGCACGCTGGCACGCGAGGGCGCGAGCGTCGTCGTCGCCGACATCGACCTCGACCGGGCGAAGGTCGTCGCCGAGGAGATCGGTGGGGAGGCGCTGCACTTCGACGCGACCGACGCGGAGTCCATCGAGGCCCTCGTGGCCGCGGTCGTCGACCGGCACGGCCGCATCGACGTGATCCACAACAACGCGGCGCTCGTGGGGCCGGACGCCTGGTTCACCGACGGCTCCGTGATCGACACGAGCCTGGAGATGTGGGACCGGGCGTTCGCCACCAACGTCCGCAGCATCTTCCTGATGTGCAAGTTCGCGCTGCCGCACATGGTCCGGAACGGCGGCGGGTCGATCATCAACATGGCGTCCGTCGGGGGGCTGCGCGGCAGCCCCGCCCTCACCGCGTACGGCACGACCAAGGCGGCGGTCGTGGGCCTCACCCGGTTCGTCGCGGCCCAGCACGGCAAGGACGGTGTGCGCTGCAACGCCATCGCCCCCGGCGTGATCCGGACCCAGCAGCTGCTCGACGCCGTGCCCGAGCTGCCGGTCCGCGCGCTCGAGGGGGTGGCCTCGCCGCGCGTCGGCGAGCCCGAGGACATCGCCAACATGGTGCTGTTCCTCGCCTCCGACGAGTCCGCCTTCGTCAACGGCGAGACCTACCGCGTCGACGGCGGCGCCATGGCCACCGCACCCGCCAACCGCACCCTGGAGACGCAGAAGTGAAGTTCCACTGGTTCGCCCAGCAGTACTACAGCAAGCTGCCGCCGGAGTACGGCGACACCGTCGAGAGCTCCTGGGTGACCCCGCCGGCCGCCTACGCGGACCCGCGCCAGGTCGGCGAGGACTACCACACCTACATCCGGCTGATGCAGCAGGCGGACGGCCTCGGCTGGGACTCGCTGCTGCTCAACGAGCACCACCAGACGTCCCTGGCGATGACGCCGTCGCCCAACCTGATCGCCTCGATCCTGGCCGCGACCACGGAGAACGCGGCGATCGCGCTGTGCGGCAACTCCCTCGCCCTCTACAACCCGCCGATCCGGGTGGCCGAGGAGATCGCGATGCTCGACGCGCTCTCCGGCGGGCGGATCATCGCCGGGATCGTGTTCGGCACGCCCATGGACAGCGCCTTCTCCTACGGCGTCCCGCCCGTCGAGCTGCGCGAGCGGTTCCACGAGGCCCGCGACCTGATCACCCGGGCCTGGAAGGCGACGGAGCCCTTCGCGTTCAACGGGAAGTACACGCAGCTCCGGTACGTGAACCCGTGGCCGCGGCCGGTCCAGGACGAGATCCCGGTGTGGATCCCGGGCAGCGGCAGCGTCGAGACCTGGGACGTGGTCAACGCGCTGGACTACTGCTACGGCTACCTCTCCTTCTCGGGCCGGCAGTCCGCCGAGCCGATCGTCAAGGGCTTCTGGGAGCACACCGAGGCCACGGGCGGGAACATGAACCCGAACCGGATGGCCTTCACCCAGGTCATCTGCTGTGCGGACACCGACGAGGAGGCGGAGCGCCAGTACTCCGAGGCGGTCAAGTACTTCTACCGGCAGAACCCGACGGCGATCTGGCAGGCCACCCCGCCCGGGTACACCTCCCAGGCCTCGATCCGGGAGAACCTGACCCGCGCGAAGACGATCTCGGCGGAGGAGCGGCTGAAGGCGCAGCGCGGCGAGCTGAGCTTCTGGGAGTACGACGAGCTGGGCTACATCATCGCCGGCACCCCCGAGCGCGTCGAGCAGCGGGTCCGGGCGCTGTGCACGGACCTGCGGATCGGGCAGCTCATCACGTGCATGCACGTCGGGAACCTGCCCGAGGACGTGGCGGCGAAGAACAACCACCTGGTCGGCACGCAGGTGATCCCGAAGCTCCGGGACGTCTGGGCGGACGAGGAGGACCGCTGGACCCCGAAGGTGAGCCAGGAGCGGGTGGCGGCGAAGTTCGGGGCGCCCGCGCCCGTGTGACGGACGCGGCCTCGTCACGGTCTGCGGCAGCCGTCGCCCGGATTGGGCTGTTCGTGGGATCCCGCTCGGGGTGCACGCTCCGTAGGCTGCCGGTGACTGAACGATCGATCAGCCACCGGTAGCCGGAGGGATCCGTGCCCGACGAGGACCTCAGTGTCGAGGAGACGCTCGCCAGGTTGCTCCGCCTGCTCGCCACGGAGGCGCCCGACGAGTCCTTCCACCGGCTGGCGGAGCTCGTCGAGGCCTGCGAACCCGGGCCGGGGCGGGAGACCCTGCTGCACGCGCTGCGGCGCGGCGCGATCGTGCGGACGAGGCTCCAGCGCCGCCGGCGGCGGGAGAAGGAGACCCAGGCCCTCCTCGAGACCGCCCGCGGGCTGGCCGCGCTGCGGGACGTCGACGAGGCGCTGAACGCCATCGTCGCGCAGTCGCGCCAGCTCCTCGGCACCGACGCGACCTACCTCGCGCTCGTCGACCCGGTCCGCGGCGACGTCGCCATGCGGATCACGCTCGGCACGGTGACCAGGGCGATCGAGTCGGTGCGCCAGCCGAAGGGCACCGGTGTCGGCGGGATGGTGGTGGCCACCGGCGAACCCTTCGCGACCCGCGACTACCTCGCCGATCCCCGCATCACCCGGGACCCTGCGGTGGCCGATGCGGTCGTGCAGGACGGCATCGTGAGCATGGCCGGGGTCCCGATGCGGCTCGGCGACGAGGTCATCGGCGCGCTGTTCGTGGCCAACCGGCACGAACGCGGTTTCGAACGCGACGAGATCTCGCTGCTCTCCGCCCTCGCCGACCACGCGTCCATCGTCATCGAGAACGCGCGGCTGTTCGGCGACGCGGAAGCCACTGCGCGCCGCCTGCGCGACGCGAACGCCGAGCTCGCCCGGCACGGCGAGGCCCTCGAGCGCGCGAGCGCCGCGCACGAGCGGCTCATCCCGATGGCGCTGCACCGGGCCGACCTGGCCGACCTCGTCGGCGCGGTGGCCGAGATGCTCGACGCGGACGTCGCCGCCGTCGACCCGGACGGGGCGGTGCTCGAGGCCGCGGCCCGGCCCGGCGGCCCCGGTTCCGTGCCGCCGCCCGACCCGACGGACGGGCTCGCCGCGGACGCGACCGGCGCGGTGCGCGTCGGCCCCACGAGGTGGGCCGCCCCGATCCGCGCCGGCGGGGAACGGTTCGGTCATCTCGTCCTCGAGGCCGCGGGGCCGGTGCCGGACACCGATGTGCGGATCCTGGAGCGGGCGGCGCAGACCGCGGCCCTGCTGCTGCTCATGGAACGGCAGGTGTCGCTCACCGAGCAGCGGCTGCGCGGGGAGGTGGTCGAGGAGCTGCTCGCCGAGCGCGAACCGGACTGGGCCGCCTTCGACCGCCGGGCCCGCCGCGCCGGGCCGCGCGGGCTGGACCTGCGGCGCCCGCACACGGTCCTGGTCGTGACGGCCGAGGGCTCCGGGCGCCGGTCGCTGGTGCGCGCGGCCTCCGCGCAGGCGTCCCGCCGGGGCGGCCTCGCCCTGGAGCACGGGGCGCACGTCGTGGTGCTGCTGCCCGGCGTCGACCCGGCCGTCGCGGCCCGCGAGGTCCCGGAACAGCTGAGCCGCGCGACGTCGGCGCGGGTCACGGCCGGTGTCGCCGGGCCCGCCGCCTCCGCGCGCGAGCTGCGGGCCGCCCACCGGCAGGCGGACCGGTGTCACCGGTTGCTGCTCGCCCTGGGCCGGGAGGGCGAGGGTGCGACGACGGACGAGCTCGGCGCGCTGGGCCTGATCCTCGACGGGACCTCCCGGGCCCAGGTCCGCGCGCTGCTCGCCCAGACGGTCGCCCCCCTGCAGCGGTACGACGAGGAGCACGGCGCGGAGCTGCTCCGGACCCTCGACGGGTACTTCGCCGCGGGCCAGAACCCGCGCGCCGCCGCGAAGGCGCTGCAGCTCCACCCGAACACCGTCTACCAGCGGATCGACCGGATCGACCGGGTGCTGGGCCATCGGCGCTGGCGCGAGCCGGACGGCTCCCTGAGCGTCCAGGTCGCCCTGCAGCTGCACCGGATCCTCGACCACATCCCCCTCGAGGACCTGGTCCCCGGCTGAGCCCGCGCACCGTTGATCGGAGCGCTCCCGGCCGCCTACACTATCTGAACGATCGTTCGTCAAGTCCGTGCCACGTCCCGGAGGGCCGACGATGTCCCCCCTGCAGTCCCCCGAACGACCGGCCCCGGCGACGACCGTCGCCGACACCCTGACCCGCGTCGTCGAACTGCTCGCCGACGACGCTCCGGCCGAGGCCGTCACGGCCGCGGTCGCCGGGCTGCGCTCGCCCGCCGCGGCGAGCGCCGCCGCCGATGCGCTGGCCGTCCGCGACCTGCTCGACCTGCGCCGCCGCCGGGAGCGGGAGGGCGCCGCCCTCTACGCGACGGCCCGCGACCTGACCTCGCTGCGCAGCAGCGACGAGGTGCTGCGGGCGATCGTGGAGCGGGCCCGGCGGCTGCTCGGCTCGGACTCCGCCTACATCGCCCTGGTCGACGCGGCCACCGGCGACGCCTACATGCGGGTCACCTCCGGCACGCGGACCGAGGGCATCCGGGCCGTCCGCCAGCGGCCCGGGTACGGGGTCGGAGGCTTCGTGATCCAGACCGGGCAGGCGCTGGCGACCCCGGACTACCTCGTCGACGAGCGCATCCGGCACGACCCGCTGGTGGCGGCCGCGGTCGGGGCCGACGGCATCGTCAGCATCGCGGGCGTGCCCATGAAGACCGGCACCACCGTGATCGGCGCCCTCTTCGCCGCGAACCGGGTCCGTCGCCACTTCGACCAGGCCGAGATCGCCCTGCTCTCCTCGCTCGCCGCCCACGCGTCCGTGGTGATCGAGAACGCCCGGCTCTACGAGCGCACTCAGACCGTCACCGCCGAGCTGCGCGAGGCCGGGGCCCGGCTCGCGGCCCAGCGGCATGCGCTGGAGCGGGCGGCGTTCGCCCACGAGCAGCTCATGCCGCTCGCCCTCGAGCGGACGGACGTGTCCGAGCTCGTCCGCGCCGTGCGGCGCGTCCTCGGCGGGAGTGCGACGCTCCTGGCCGCGGACGGCACGGTGCTCGCCGGGTGCCACGAGGAGCCCGGCGCCGACGACCGGGAGACGCACGAGGTCGAGATCCGCGTGGGCGAGGAGTCGCTCGGCCGGCTGCGGCTCGTCCGTCCCGGCCCCCTCTCCCCCGCCGACGAACGCACCCTCGAACGCGCCGCACAGACGGCGGCGCTGCTGCTCGTCATGGGCCGCCAGACCGCGCTGGTCGCCCGCGAGCTGCGTGCCGAGCTGCTGGCCGACCTGCTGGCCGACCGCGCGCCGAACTGGGCCGTCCTGCAGCGGCGCGCGGCCCGCTCGGGCATCGCGGACTTCGACCGGCCGCACACGGTGGTCGTCGCCGGCGGGCCCGCGGCCGGGGAGCGCCCGGCCGGGGTCCCCGAACCGGACCACCCGCTCCTCGGCATGGCCGTCGACATCGCGGAGCGCCACGGCGGGCTGGCCGGGACGCACGGCGACACCGTCGTTCTGGTCCTCCCCGGGCTCGAGGCCGACGACGCCGCCCGCCTCGTCGTGCACGAGCTGACCACCGCGAGCGGGCAGCCCGTCACCGCGGGGGCGGCCGGACCCGGCGCGACCGCCCGGGTGGTGCGGGGGCTGCACCGCTCGGCGGCACGCTGCCAGCGGCTGCTGCTCGCCCTCGGCCGGGAGGGGCAGGGCGCCTCGCTGTCCGAGCTCGGGATGCTGGGCACGGTGCTCGAGACCGCCGACACCCAGCAGGTCCGGGGTCTGCTGGACCGCACCCTCGGCCCGCTGACGGAGTACGACCGCGCGACCGGGTCGACCCTGCTGGCCACCGTCGAGTCCTACTTCTCGGCGGGCCAGAGTCCGCCCGCGACCGCCCGGGCGCTCGGCATCCACGTCAACACGGTCTACCAGCGGCTGGAGCGCATCACGGCCGTCCTCGGCGGGACGCGGTGGCGCGAACCGGACGGCGCCGTCGAGATGCAGCTGGCCCTCGCGCTGAACCGGCAGATGGGCGAGCCGCTGGGGTGAGGGACGCTCACCGCGAGAACAGGTCGCCGTTCAGGTAGATGTCCCAGTCCGCACCGGTCAGGCCGTGCCCGCCGGAGCGCAGGTGGTAGCTCATCGCCGGACCGCGGAACCCCTCGTCCGTGGGCGGTCGCCAGCTCGTCGACGGCAGACCGGTGTCGCCCAGCCCGTAGAGCTCGTACACCTGCGCCGCGGCGACGTAGGCCAGGAACTCGCCCTCGGGGTCGGCGTTGGCGTCGTCCGTGGCGCTCGCGACGACGACCCGGCGCGGTGCCATCAGCGCCACCAGCTCGTGCTGGTCGACCGGCAGCGAGTCCACGCGGTCGTTGTAGGCCTTGTACGTCTGCGGGAACCAGTGCGGGAACGAGCCGTTGATGCGCGCGACGGTCTCCGCGCCGACGCCGCCGTCGCCGCGACGGGCGAGCTTGGTGCCCGTCGAGCCCGAGTTGTTCGGGATGGCCACCGCGAAGCGGGTGTCCTGCGCCCCGGCCCACAGCGCCGCCTTGCCGCTGCGCGAGTGGCCGATGACCGCCACCTTCGTGGGGTCGATGTCGGGATCCGTCTGCAGGTAGTCCATGGCCCGGCTGGCCCCCCACGACCAGGCGCTGATGGCCCGGCCCGCGTCCGCGGGCAGCTCCTGGTCCGCGGGGTGGAACAGGTCGATCATCGCGCTGCGGTAGCTGCCGCTGTCGTCGGGAGCGACCTCGCCCGCGTCGAACGCCGCGAACGCGTAGCCGGCCTCGGTGATCGTCGACACCGGTGCGATCCCCGACGACCGGTCCGGGTCGTCCCCCACCTCGCCTCGGTGGTCGATCATCAGGAACGTGCCCCGCGGCTTGGCGCCGGTCTTCGGGACGAACAGCTTCACGTCGAAGCTGCCGGTGCCCTCGGGGCCGGTGACCGTGATCGTGATGATCTTGCGGGTCACGGCCGGGAAGTCGGTCGTCGCGACGTCGAAGGTCTGCGCCGTCGGGGCGGGCAGGCTCTGCCCGTAGACGTTCTCGCGGAAGTCGGCCAGCAGTTCGGCGCGGCGCGTGTTCTCCCACTCCGCGGCGGTGGTGACGGCGGCGCCGCTGTGCAGCCGCAGCGGGTTCGGGTAGTCCTCGCCGTCGATCGTCACCGTCTTGTCGGCCTGTGTCACGGCCGCCGTCCGGACCGGCTGCGGCTGCACGGCCGAGCCGCCGCCGGCGCACAGGGCGGCGACGACGACCAGCGACGTCGCACACCTCGTCACGATGTGCAGTCGGTCGCGGTGACGCGAGGGGCTCGGGGTACGCACGAGGCGGAATCTACCCACCCGTGATCACCCGGCAACTACTCTCGGCGCAGAGCCATCCATCGGATGACGCGTGCAGGTACCGAGAGAGTGATCGCGCCCCGGGGTCTCCTCCGGGGCGTGGGGCGGACGAGCTGGCCTGTAAGCCGGATCCTGTTCCCGGGCGCCTCGCGGCGCTCCGTTCGGCGACCATCCATCTAGGCCTGCCGTCGCCGGCAGGCTCGAGCGGCCTACCCGCAGGCTCGGACGGGCCGTCCTCGAACACCTGCGCAGCCTCCCGGGGGAGGCCTCTTGGCCTTGCTCCGGGTGGGGTTTACCGAGCCACCCCGGTCACCCGGGGTGCTGGTGGTCTCTTACACCACCGTTTCACCCTTACCGCGCGCCCGGGGGCGCACGGCGGTCTGTTTTCTGTGGCACTGTCCCGCGGGTCGCCCCGGGTTGCCGTTGACAACCACCCTGCCCTGCGGAGTCCGGACTTTCCTCGGCGGCGTGATGCCGACGCGGTCGCCCGGCCAGCTCGTCCGCGCCACGGATCGTAGCGCGCGGATCACGGCGCGCTGCACGCGTGTCCGCGGGCGGTGCGCGGGGCGCGGAGACACTCCCCCGACCTGGGCGGACGCGCGGACGTCAGCTGGGCGGCGGGGTCGTGGTGGTCGTCGTGAGCGGCACCGTGGGCGGCGTGGGCGGTGTCGTCACGGGCGCCGGTGGGGTGGGCGTGGTCGCGACCCGCTTCTTGGTCCACGTCCGGGTGGACGGGGACGAGGCGGTTCGGGTGGATGCCGCCGTGTCGCCCTCCGTCGCGGGAGCCGTCGGGGTGGTGGACGGCCGGGGCGGTCGGGACTTCGTCGGCGTCGGCGTCGGTGCCGGCGCCACCGTGGGGCTCGACGGCGGGCTCGACGGTGGGCTCGACGGCGAGCTGGGCACGGTGGAGGTCGGCGAGGGCGTGGGGGCTTCGGGCTTCGGGCCTGTCGGGGCGGTGGGCTCCGTCGGGCCCGCGTTCTGGACCGGGGCGGGCCCCTGAACGGGCCGGGCCGCGACGGGCACGGCCGGCCGGGCGGGGGCGGCCTGGCGGGTCGCCGGCTCACCCTCGGTGCCGGCCGAGGTCCCGGCCGAGCTCCGTGCCGGCGGGGCGTCGTTGCGCACGTCGGCCGGTACTGCCGCGGCCCGCGGCCGCGGTGCCTGGTCGCCCGTGTCCGCCTGGGCCGGCGTCTCCGAGAAGTCCGAGGAATCCGGCGAGTCCGCCGCAGAGTCCGCAGAGTCCGCAGATTCTGCGGCCCCCGACGAGTCCCCGGAGTCCGCGAGGACCCGCTCCGGCGGGGGCGCGGCGGGCTGTTCCGGACCGGCCTCGACCGGTGCGGCCCCGGTCGCGCCCTCGGACGGCGACGTCGACGAGGCCGCCGACGAGGCCGTGGACGAGCGTGCCGGCGCGGGGGCGGCCAACGGCGGGCGGGCCGCCGTCGTCGGACCGGTCACGAAGGTCCGCAGCGTGCCCTCCCCGGAAGAGGTCCCCACCCAGGCCGCCAGCAGCGCTCCGAGCCCGACGACCGCGACCACCCCGGCCACCGCCGCCCGCACCGCGCGCGTGGCGCCCTCGGGCCGGTGCAGCAGCAGCCAGATCGGCACCACGCACCAGGCGAGGATCAGCACCGTCGCCAGGACCACACCCCACCGCTGCGTCATCGCGGACTCCCCCCACGGCCCCGCTCGGCTCCGGGACCTCACCCCATCGTGCTCCCGCCCCCCGACCGTTGCGCAATGCAGTAACTCGCCCCTGCGGCACCCGGACGTTACGGACGACGGCCGAGCGGCCCGCCGGGCGGCCGTCTACTGTTCCGGCCGTGGTGGGCGCGTCGCCGGGTCAGCTGGTCTTCCTCCTCGTCGCGGGGCTGGTGGCCGGCGCGATCAACGCCATCGCGGGCGGCGGCTCGCTGCTGGTCTTCCCCGCGCTGCTGGCGGTCGGCCTGAACCCGCTGGCCGCGAACGTCACCAACTCGATCGCGCAGTGGCCGGGCTACGTCGGGATCGTCGTCGGCAACCGGCGCGAGCTGCGCGAACAGCGCCGGCGCATCGTCCTGACCTGCATCATGGCGGCACTGGGCTCGGTGGTCGGCTGCGTCCTGCTGCTGGTCCTGCCCGGCTCGGTGTTCGACGCCGTCGTACCCGCACTGGTCATCCTGGCCAGCGTCGTCATGGCGCTCGGCCCGTACCTGAAACGCTGGATCGGCACCCCGGACCCCGACGCGCCGGACCGCACCGCGTGGCTGCTGCCGGCGGTGTTCCTCGCCGGCGTCTACGGCGGCTACTTCGGCGGGGCGCTCGGGGTCATCCTGATCTCGGTGCTGTCGCTGCTGGCCAACGACACCCTGGTCCGGCTCAACGCGCTCAAGGGCCTGCTCTCGCTCGTGGCCGCCTCGGTCACCGTGGTGATCTTCTCGCTCCGTGCGCCGGTGGACTGGACCGCGGTCGCGATCCTCGCGCCGACGACGCTCGTCGGCGGGTATCTCGGCGCCCGGATCGCCCGCCGGATGCCCGACGCCGTGCTGCGCTGGTTCGTGGTCGTACTCGGCCTGGCCGTCGGCGTGTACCTGCTCCTCGACTGATGGCGCTCGCCCTCTCGGTCGCACTCCTCGCGGTGGTGCTGGCCGCGGCGGTCCTGCGCCCTCGCGGGCTGCCGGAGGCCGCCGCGGCCGTGCCCGCGGCGGTCCTGGTCGTCGCGCTCGGACTCCTGCCCCTCCCGGCGGCCGTGGCCGAGATCGGCGACCTGGGCCCGACCGTCGGCTTCCTGGCCGCGATCCTGCTGCTCGGGCGGCTCGCCGACGCCGAGGGCGTGTTCGGCTGGCTCGGGGCCCGGCTCGCGGTGGCCGCCCGGGGCCGGGCCCCACGGCTGTTCGGGCTGGTCTTCGCCGCGGCCACGGCGGTCACGGTGGTGCTGAGCCTCGACGCGACCGTCGTGCTGCTGACCCCGGTCGTCCTCGCGACGACTGCCCGGCTGCGGCTCCCCGCGCGCCCGCACGCCTACGCCTCGGTCCACCTCGCCAACGCCGGCTCGCTGCTGCTGCCCGTGTCGAACCTGACGAACCTGCTGGTGTTCGAGGCGTCGGGGCTGTCGTTCCTCGGCTTCGCGGGCCTGATGCTGCTGCCGTGGCTGGTCACGCTCGCCGTGGAGTACGGCGTGCTCCGCGGCTTCTTCCGCGGTGATCTCGGCGAGTCCGTCCCGGTGCCCGCGAGGCGCAACGGCGAGCGCACGCCCCGGTTCGCGCTCGTCGTCCTCGCCCTCACGCTGGCGGGCTTCGGTGCCTCGTCGACGGTGGGGGTGGAGCCGGTGTGGGTGGCGGCGGCCGGCGCCGTGGTGCTCGCGGTGCGGGCCGTCGTCCGCCGGGAGATCGGGATGGCCGGGCTGGTCCGCGGGACGTCCCCGCTGTTCTGCGTGTTCGTGCTGGCGCTCGGCGTGGTGGTCGCCGCGGTCGCCACGCACGGGCTCGCGGGGTGGCTGGCCGGGATCCTGCCGGACGCGCCGACGCTGACCGGGCTGCTCGGGGTCGCGGCGGTGGCCGCGGTGCTGGCGAACGTGGTCAACAACCTGCCGGCCACCCTGGTGCTCATCGCCGCGCTGGGACCGGCGCCGCACCCGGCGCTGGTCCTGGCGCTGCTGCTCGGGGTGAACATCGGCCCGAACCTGACCTACGTGGGATCGCTGGCCACGCTGCTGTGGCGCCGGGTCCTGCCCCGCACGCCGAGCCTGCGCACGTTCACCGTCGTCGGCCTGCTGACCGTGCCCGTCGCCCTGACCGCCGCCACCGCGGCCCTGTGGGCGGTGTGGAGCCTGGTCGGTTAGGACGGGTCGCCGGGCACGTGGGACGTGTCGTTGACCAGCCGGACGGACGCCCCGCCGTCGGGGAAGAAGTCCGCGATGCAGAGCGACGCCAGGTCCAGGTGCAGCCGGTAGAGGATCGAGCTGCCGCTGGCCAGGGCCTCCTGCAGGATCAGCTTGATCGGCGTGACGTGGCTGACCACGACGACCGTGCGGCCCGGGAAGTCCGCGACGATCTTGGCGCGCTCGGCGGCGACCCGGACCCCGGCCTCGGCGAAGCTCTCGCCGCCGGGCGGGGCGACCTCCGTGCTGCCCAGCCACCGGGCGAACACCTCGGGATCGCGCTCGCGGGCCTCGACGAAGGTCAGGCCCTCCCACTCGCCGAAGTCCGTCTCGATCAGCCCGTCGCGCACCTCCACCGGGAGCCCGGTGACCGCGGCGACGGCCTCGGCGGTCTGCCGCGCCCGCAGCAGCGGCGAGGTGAGGATCGCGTCGACCCCGCCGAGGGCGCCGATCCGCTCGGCCGCGCTCGCCGCCTGGGCCTCGCCCCGCTCGGTCAGGGCGGGGTCGCCCAGGCCGGAGTAGCGCTTCTCCACGGACAACGGCGTCTGGCCGTGCCGGAGCAGCAGCATCCGGGTCGGGGCGCCCTTCTGCCCGGTCCACGCGGCGGAGCCCGACGGGGTCGAGGCCGTCACAGCCCGGACTCCCCGGTCCGGACCAGGATCGCGCCGCACTCCTCGCAGTGCACGACGTCGTCGGCCGCCGCGGCCTTGACCCGGCCCAGGAAGGTGCGGTCCAGCTCGAGGCGGCAGGCGCCGCAGCGGCGTTCGCGCAGCAGCCCCGCCCCGGCCCGCCCCTGCTCGCGCCGCTTCTCGTAGACGGCGAGCAGGTCCTCGGGCAGCTCCGGGAGGATCGTCTCGCGGTCGCGGCGCCGGCCGCCCTCGGCCGCGTCGATGTCGGCGAGCGCGGTGTCGCGGCGCCCGGTCACGGCCTGCAGGTGCTCCTCGGCCTCGGCGAGCACGCGGCGGGAGTGGTCGAGGTTGCCGCCCAGGGCCTCGCGCTGCTCCATGACCTCCAGCTGCTCGTCCTCGAGGACGCCCTGGCGGCGTGCGAGGGTCTCGAGCTCGTGCTGCAGGTCGGCGGCCTGCCGGGCGCTCACGCCGGAACCCGCGAGCACCGCCCGGTCCTTCTCGGTGCGCGCCCGCACGCCCTCGACGTCCCGCTCCAGCCGGCGGATGTCCCGGTCCAGGTCGCCCGCCGCGGTCTCGGCCTCGACCACGGCGTCCTTGCCCGCCCGGACGCGCGCCTCGGCCTCGGTCAGCTCCGCGTGCTCGGGCAGTGCCCGGCGGCGGTGCGCGAGCCGCGTGAGCTCCGCGTCGACCTCGGCCAGGTCCAGCAGCCGCCGCTGCGCGGCGGGATCGGCCTTCACGCCCCTCGTCCTCCTTCTCGGGTGGTCACGCGCCGAGGGTCCAGGGATCGGTCCGGAGCCGGGACACGCGGGTCTCGACGCTACCCCCCAGGGCCTTCTCGACGACGGCCGCCGCCTGCGCACACCAGGGCCACTCGGACGCCCAGTGCGCGACGTCGACCAGCGCCGGCGTCGGGCGGCCGGGCAGCGACCCCGCCAGCAGGTGCTCCGACGCCGGGTGGTGGCGCAGGTCCGCGGTCACGTAGGCGTCCACCCCGGCCGCGATCGCCGCGGACAGCGCCGAGTCGCCCGCACCGCCGCACACCGCGACCCGCCGGACCGGGCGGTCCGGGTCCCCGGCCGCGCGCACCCCCCACGCGGTCCGCGGCAGGGCCGCCGCCACCCGCTCGGTGAAGGCGGACAACGGCTCCGGCTCCGGCAGTTCCCCCACCCGGCCGAGCCCGCGCGCCGACGGCAGCGCCGCCAGCTCGAACACGTCGAAGGCGGGCTCCTCGTAGGGGTGCGCCGCGCGCAGCGCCTCGACCACCGCGCGCCGCCGGTGCCGCGGCAGGACCATCTCCAGCCGGGTCTCCGCGACCCGCTCCAGCTTCCCGACCTCGCCGATCGCCGGGTGGGCGCCGGCGTGCGGCAGGAACTGGCCGGTCCCGGCCGTGGCGAACGAGCAGTGGCTGTAGTCGCCGATCTCCCCCGCCCCCGCCGCGGACAGGGCCTCGTGCACGCTCCGCAGCGCGGGGCCGGTCGGGACGAACGCGACGATCTTGTCCAGCGGCTGGTCCGGCTGCGGCTGCAGCGGCGCTCCCACCCGCAGCCCCAGGGCCTCGGCCAGCGCGTCGGACACCCCCGGATCGGCGGAGTCGGCGTTGGTGTGCGCCGTGAACAGCCCGACGCCGCCGCGGATCAGCCTGTGCAGCAACGCCCCCTTCGGGGTGTCGGCGCCGACCCCGTGCACCCCGCGCAGCAGCAGCGGATGGTGCGTGACGAGCAGCTGCGCGTCGGTGGCGAGGGCCTCGTCGACCGTCTCGGCCACGGCGTCGACGGCGAACAGCACGCGGCGCACCGGGTCCGCCGGGTCGCCGCAGACCAGGCCGACGGCGTCCCAGTCCTGGGCGAGGCCGGGCGGGTAGGCGGCCTCGAGGGCCGCGGTGACATCGGCCAGCGATGCCGGAGGGTGCTCGCTCACGCCGCTACACCTACCAGGGCCGCGGCCAGTGCCTCGACCAGGAGCGCCACCCGCGCCGGCTCGCGCACCGCGACCCGCAGGTGGTCGGGCCCCAGCCCGGGGAACGTGTCGCACCGGCGCACCGCGATCCCGTTCTGCCGCAGCCGTTCCCGCACCTCCGCGCCGCGTCCGGCGGGCAGCCGCAGCAGCAGGTAGGGCGCCGCGCCGGGCAGCACCTCGACGCCGGGTAGCTCGCGCAGGGCGGCCGCCTGCGCACTCCGCTGTTCCGCCAGCTCCCCGGCCACCCGCTCCGACTCGGCGACGGCCGCGGGTTCGGAGCAGGCGATCACGGCCTCCAGCCCGAGGGTGCCGACCGGCCAGTGCGGCCGCGGGGCGGCCAGCCGGGCGAGCAGGGCGGGGTCGCCGAGGGCGTACCCGGCCCGCAGCCCGGCGAGCGCCCAGGTCTTGGTCAGCGAGCGCATCACCAGCAGGCCCGGCAGCCGTTCCGCCGCGAGCGACTCCGGCTCCCCCGGCACGGCGTCGGCGAAGGCCTCGTCGACGACCAGCACCCGCCCGGGCCGGGCCAGGGCCCGCAGGTCGGCGGCGGGGTGCAGGACCCCGGTCGGATTCGTCGGGTTCCCGACCACGACCAGGTCGGCCTCCTCCGGCACGGCGGCCGGGTCGAGCCGGTGCCCGTCCGCCTCGGAGGTCAGCACGTGGTCCACCGCGAGCCCCGAGCCCCGCAGGGCGGCCTCCGGCTCGGTGAACCCCGGGTGCACGACGACCGGCCGGCGCGGCGCCAGGCCCGGGAGCAGCGCGAACCCCTCCGCGCTGCCGGCCAGCACCAGCACCTCCTCGGGCTCCCGGCCGTGCCGGCGCGCGACGGCCTCGCGGGCGCGCCGGTCGTGCCCGGCCGACGGGTAGCGGGCCAGGTCGTCGAGCGCGGCCGCGAGCCGGGCCCGCAGCCACGCCGGCGGAGCGTCGCCCTGGACGTTGACGGCGAAGTCGACCAGCCCCGGCGTGGCCTCGGCGTCACCGTGATGACGCAGGGTGTCGAGGTCCGGACGCGCGGCGACGGCACGCGATCCGGACACAGTGGCCTTGATCTCCTCCGGCGGCTCCGGGACGCCCTCCATACCGGGGCACCCTACGGTGACGGGGTGCATGTCAGTTTCGTCTGTACCGGCAACATCTGCCGCTCCCCGATGGCGGAGAAGGTGTTCCGCGCCGCCCTGGACGAGGCCGGCCTGGCCGCCGGCGTGGCGGTGACCAGCGCGGGCACGGGCGGCTGGCACGTCGGCGAGCCGATGGACCCGCGGGCGGCCGAGGTCCTGCAGCGGCACGGCTACGACACCGCCCACACGGCCCGCCAGATCGACTCGCACACGCTCTCCGCCGACGTCCTCGTCGCCCTCGACCACGGCCACCGCCGCGCCCTGCGGGACTCCGTCCCCGAGCCGGACCGGGTCGTGATGCTCCGCTCCTTCGACCCCGGGTCCACCGACGACGCCGAGGTCCCCGACCCCTACTACGGCGGCCCGGACGGCTTCGACGAGGTGCTGCGCATGATCGAGGCCGCCGTCCCGGGCCTGCTGGAGCGGGTCCGCAAGGAGGTCTGACCCGCGTGACCGGCGCGCTCGCGGAGGTCGGGCTGGACCCGGGTGCCCTGCGGGGTGGCGGGGTCCGCCGGGTGACCCTGCCCGACGGGCGGGCCGCCGTCGTCAAGCGGGACCCGTCCGTGCCGGCCGAGGCCGCGGGCCTGCGGTGGCTGGCCGTGCCCGGTGGGCCGCCCGTGCCCGAGGTGTACGCGGCCGACGAGGAGTGGCTGATCAGCCAGGAGGTGCCGGCCGGGAGCCCCACCGCGGCCGCCGCCGAGGACCTCGGCCGCCGGCTCGCCGTGCTGCACGAGGCCGGCGCCCCCGCCTTCGGCGCTCCCCCGCCCGGCGGCCCCGCCGACGCCTGGATCGGCGCCACGGGGATGCGCAACGAGCCCGCCGAGTCCTGGCCGGAGTGGTACGCCGAGCACCGGGTCCTCGCCTACGTCCGGCGCGCCGACCTGCCGGACACCGCGGTGTTCGACGAGGTGTGCGCCCGGCTGCCGGAGCTCGCCGGGCCGGCCGAGCCGCCCGCGCGCCTGCACGGCGACCTCTGGTCCGGCAACGTCCTGTGGTCGGCCGACGGCGCCTGGCTCATCGACCCCGCCGCGCACGGCGGCCACCGCGAGACCGACCTCGCGATGCTGGCGCTGTTCGGCCTGCCGCACCTCGACCGCGTGGTGGCGGCCTACGACGAGGCGGCTGCCATCGCCGAGGGCTGGCGCTCGCGCGTGCCGCTGCACCAGCTGTTCCCGCTGCTCGTGCACACCGTGCTGTTCGGCGGCGGCTACGCGAGCCAGGCGATGGCCGCCGCGCACGCCGCCCTCCGCGCGTGACGGCTCAGCGCCAGTCGTCGATCACGAACACGTCGTCCCGGTCGTAGCCGGCGTCGTTGGGCGCGTGCATCGTGACGCCCGGGACGTCCGTGACGAACCCGCGCCCGACGAGGTGCCGGTAGGCCCGGTGCCGGGCGGTGTTGACCCCCACGACCAGTCGTTCCGCCCCGAGCACCGCGGCGTGGGCCAGGCACGCGTCGACGAGCGCGGCGAAGTCCGCCTCGACGCCCGGCCGGACCAGGCCGACCTTCACGTAGGCCACGCCCGAGCCCGCCTCCGACCCCGCACCGTCGTGCACCACGGCCACGCCGGTGGGCGCGGCGGCCGGCCCGCTCAGCACGACCTCGCCGATCTTCTGGTCCAGCACGCTCGCGATCTCGCCCGCGAGGTCGAGCCCCGGGTACACCGCGCCGGCGAGCCGCCCCGCCGCGGCCGTGAGCTCCTCCCGGTCCCGTGCCGACCCCGGCGCCCACTCCACGGCCGGCGGCGCGGCGGGCACCGGCCGGGACATCAGCGCGGTGAGGAACCGCGGCCAGTACCCGAAGCGCTGGTAGAGCCGGTGGTGGCGGGGGCTGTGCGCGAAGGTGAAGAGCCCGCGGCGGACCACGCCCCACTCCCGCAGCACGCCGTCGGCCGCGGCGAAGAGCTGCGACCCGATGCCGCGGTCCCACCACTCCGGCTCCACGGACAGCGGCCCCACGAACCCGACGCTCCCCCACCGCGTGGCGAACACCGACCCGACGAGCCGGGTGCCGGCGAAGGCGCCCAGGGCCGCCGTGTTCGGCGCGGCCCAGCGGGTGCGGACGAGCTCGGCGTCCCGCTGGTCGTCGGCACCGACGAGGGCGGCGAAGGCCCGGCGTTGGATCCGGTCGGCGGCGTCGAGGTCCGGTTCGCGCAGCGGCCGGATCTCGCACTCCGCCCGGCGGCGCAGGTGAGGACCCATGCGCGAACGATGCACGCGCACCGGGCCCGCGGGAAGGGCTGCGATGGACCGTTCAGCCGGACGTGCGTTCCGCCTCGGCAGCCGGTGCCTCCTTGAGCTCGGCGAGCGAGTCGTCGATCGCGGCGGCGAGGGTGTCGACGTCCGGGAGGGCGTCACGGTCCGCGTTGAGCCCGTAGCAGACGGTGCCGTCGTAGGAGGTCACGCCGATGGCGACGGCCTGGCCGTGGGCCAGCGGGACCACCGGGAACATGTCCCGCATCCGCGCGCCCATGGCGTACAGCGGCCGCGGCGGCCCGGGGACGTGCGTGACGACGACGTTGAACAGCCGCGAGGAGAGCCGGGAGGACAGCCGCGCACCCATCTGGTGTACGGCGGGTGTGGTCAGCCCCGCGAGCCCGACCACGGCTGTGGTGCCCGCCGACCGGCCGAACCGCTTGCGCGCCTCCATCTGCACGGCGATCGACCGCAGCCGCTCGACGGTGTCCGCGATGCCCACCGGGAGCTCCACGAACACCGCGGAGATCTGGTTGCCGGAGGTCGCGGCGCCCGTGCGGCCGCGCATGCTCACCGGCACCATCGCCCGCACCACCGAGTCGGCGAAGATCGGCTCGCCGCGACTGACCAACCAGCGCCGCAACGCCCCCGCCACCACGGCGAGCACGACGTCGTTGACCGAGCCGCCGCCGGCCCCGTGCCGTCGCCGGATCACCCGGTGCTCGAACAGCGAGGTCCTGGCCATCCCGAAACGGCGCTGCTCGCCGATGGGCGCGTTGAGGGCGCCGACGGGGCGGCCGCGGCTGGCCGTGCGCACGGCGTCGGCCAGCCCGCCGAGGGAGCGGCGGACGGACGACGCGGCCTGCCGCAGGTCCGCGGCCGACCGCGCGACCGCGTCGACGGCGCTGCGCGGGCGCAGCATGTTCTCCACGACCGCCGACGCCGCCAGCTCCAGCCCGGTCGGCTCGCGGGCCGGCCGCCAGTCGTCCGGGTCGACCTCGCGGGGCTTCGGCGTGGTGTCGAGCAGGACGGCGCCGATGTCCATCGAGGCCAGCCCGTCGACCATCGCGTGGTGGGTCTTCGTGACGATCGCGAGCCGGTGCCCCTCGAACCCCTCGACCAGGTAGATCTCCCAGAGCGGCCGCGACCGGTCGAGCTGGCGGGACAGCAGCCGCCCCACCAGCTCGCGCAGCGCCACGTCCGACCCCGGCGCAGGCAGCGCCGAGCGCCGGACGTGGTAGCTCAGGTCGAAGTCCGGGTCGTCGACCCAGACCGGCAGGCCCAGCCGCCCGGGCACCTCGCGCACCTTCTGCCGGTACCGCGGCACCAGGGCGAGCCGATCACCGATGAGCCGGACGAAGGCGTCGACGTCGAAGGGCTCGTCCTCGTCGGACCCCGTCTCGAAGGTCATCACCCCGCCGACGGTCATCGCCGTCGTGCGCTCCTCCATGAACAGGAACGAGGCGTCCAGGGGCGTCAGGCGCTCGGGCACGGGCGGAACCCTAGTGCGCGGTCACCAGACCCCTTCGGCGCGCCAGCCCCGCAGCGGCATGCCCGACGCGCCGTGCTCCCCCAGCTTCACGCCCAGCATCTGGTGCAGCTGGATGTTGTCGAGCTCGAAGCCGAGCCGGCACGCCGCCATGTACAGCCGCCACACCCGCGCCCGGCCCACGCCGACCTCGGCGACGGCCTCGGCCCAGTGCTCCTCGAGGTTGGTGCCCCAGTCCCGCAGGGTCAGCGCGTAGTGCTCGCGCAGGTTCTCCTCGTGCCGGATCTCGAAGCCGGCGTCGTTCATCTCGGTCATCAGCAGGCCGGGCGACTCGAGCTGCCCGTCCGGGAAGACGTACCGGCCGATGAACGGGTCGACCTTGCGCTTGTTCACGGTGCGCGGCTGCGTGATGCAGTGGTTGAGCAGCCGGCCCTCCGGGCGCAGCTTCCCGTACAGGAAGCGGAAGTAGGAGCCGAGCTGCTTCCGGCCGATGTGCTCGGTGAGCCCGATCGAGCTGACGGCGTCGAACCCGGTCTCGGGGACGTCCCGGTAGTCCAGGTGCCGGACCTCGGCGAGCTCCTGCAGGCCCTCGCACCGGATCGCCTCCTGCGCCCACGACGCCTGCTCCCGGGACAGCGTCACGCCGAGCGCCTGCACGCCCATCCGCGCCGCGTGCCGGACCATCCCGCCCCAGCCGCAGCCGACGTCGAGCAGCCGCATCCCCGGCTCCAGCGCGAGCTTGCGGGCGACGAGGTCGTACTTGGTCTCCTGCGCCTCCTCGAGCGTCGCGTCGGGACGCGGGTAGGCGGCGCAGGTGTAGGTCATCGACGGCCCGAGCACCCACTCGTAGAAGCGGTTCGAGACGTCGTAGTGGTGCGAGATCGCCTGGCTGTCCCGGAACTTCGAGTGCAGCCGCCCGCGGGGGCGCGCCTCGAGCTCGGGCGGCGCCGGCCGGTACTTCAGCCAGACCGGACCGAGGGTCGCGAGCAGCTTCGCGAAGTCCGCCTTGGAGACCCCGTGGAGGGTCACGTCGGACAGTGCGGACAGGGCGGCGTAGAGGTCGCCCTCCACCTCGATCTCGCCGGTGACGTACGCCCGCGCCAGCCCGAGCGTGCCCGGCGCCGACGCCAGCCGGGCCAGCGCCCGCGGCGACTCGATCCGCAACGCCACCTCGGCGTCGTCCGGACCGGACTTGCTGCCGTCGTAGGCGATCAGCCGGATGGCCGCGTCCGCCCCGATGACGTGCCCGAACACCTCCGCGACCCGCATGCTCATGCTCCCCCTCCGACCTTCGTGTACAGATCCGGTACCCGCCCCGCCGGGTCGTATCGCTGCTTCACGGCCCGGTACGCCGCTCCGTTGTAGCGCTCCCAGAACTCCGTCTCGCCGTAGTGGACGGTCGAGTAGAGACTCTTGTGGCCGTCCAGGTCGGCCACGAGCTTCTCGACGAAGCGGTTGTGCTCCTCGCGGTCCGCCCCCACCGGCACGGACGACCAGAAGCCGACGTTCACGTACGGCGTGTGCGGCTCCATCGGGTACAGCGGCCAGGTGCGCTCCCCGCGCAGCTGCAGCGGGCAGAGCCACACCGGCGCGATCCCGACGTGGGAGTGGAAGGCCGCGAGGAACTCGGGCAGCCGCGGCGTCGGGATCTCGACGTCCTGGATCACCATCTCCTCCTCGGGCCGGCCGAGGGCGCGCCGCACGGTGTTCGACGCCTGGTACCGCTGGTCGAGCGCGACGAGCCGGCGGTACACGTCGGACCGGCGGTACCGCTTCGGCCACACCCGGCGCACCGCGGGCACCTGCACGCCGAAGGCGCGCGAGCACCAGAACCAGTCGGTGTCCCAGCGCCACAGGTAGTCATGCACCGTGAGGTGGTCGACGGGCCGGCGCTGCAGCGACCGGTAGAACACGTCCATGCCGGTGTAGTCGGAGACCTGCGCGCCCGGCGTGGGGGCGTCGACGAAGCGGCCGACGCTCACGTAGTGCTCGTCCGCGGAGAACACCGTGCCGTCGACGAAGTCCGCGGGGCCGTCCGGCCGGGCGAACTCCGCCAGCGCGGCCGTGGCCTCCTCCGCGGTGCGGAAGCGGTGGTGGGTGAGCTTGACGTAGGGCTTGACCGGCAGCAGCTCGATGCGCAGCCGCAGGGCGTAGCCGAGCGTGCCGTAGGAGTTGGCGAAGGCGGCGAAGAGATCGGCGTGCTCGTTGTCCGGGGCGGCCGTGACCAGCTCCCCGGCCGGCGTGAGGACGTCCATCTCCAGCACGGACTCGTGCGGCAGCCCGTGCCGGAACGACGTCGACTCGATGCCCAGCCCGGTGACGGCGCCGCCGAGGGTGATGGTCTTGAGCTGCGGCACGACCAGCGGCATCAGCCCGTGCGGCAGGGTCGCCGCGACCAGGTCCTCGTAGGTGCACATGCCCTGCACGTCCGCGGTGCGCGCCGCCCGGTCCACCTCGATCACCCCGGCGAGGCCGGAGGTGTCGAGCAGCACCGACTCCGCGGCGTGCGTGCCGAACCGGAACAGGTTCGACGTCCGCTTGCCGAGCCGCACGGGGGTGCCGGCCGGGACCGCGCGAGAGGCGCGGAGGAGCTCCTCGACGACGGCGTCGTGCCGCCGCCGTGCCCCCGAACGCGCCGCCGGATCCGCCCCCACCCGCTCGATCGTGCCCACGAGGCCACGCTAACGCCGCAGAGGCGCGTCCGTCAGGGGTACTGCGTCACTCACCTGCGCGGAAGCACGGCGAAACGGACACACCTCACCCGCGCCGGCGGGACGCGACGAGCTTCGGGATCGCCGGGAAGCCGGTGATCGGCTGGTAGGCCTCGGCCGCGGCGGTGAGCCCCGCGTACTCCTCCTCGCTCAGCCGGATCTGGGCCGCCGCGACGTTGCTCTCCACCTGCGCGACGCTCGACGCCCCGGGGATCGCGACGACGTTCGGCGGGTGCACCACCCAGGCCAGGGCGATCTGCGACGGCGTGGCGTCGTGCGCCGAGGCGACGTCCCGGAGGGTGTCGAGCAGCGGCTTCGCGGCGTCGAGGTTCTCCGGCAGGAACATCGCGTTGGCCGCGCGCACGCCGTTGGTCGGGCGGTGGTCGCGGTCGTACCGGCCGGACAGCAGGCCCTGCGCCAGCGGGCTGTAGGCGATCACCACGTGCCCGGTGCGCTGGGCCCACGGCAGCATCTCGGCCAGCGGCGCGCGCTGCACCAGGCTGAACTGCACCTGGTTGGAGAGCACCTTCGACCCGAACCGCGCCTCCGCGGACTTCCAGCGCGCCAGCTTGTAGTTGGACACGCCGACGTCCCGGACCACGCCCACGTCCCGCAGCGCCTGCATCCCGCGCATGGTGGTGCCGTCGCTGACCAGCGGGTTCGGCTGGTGCACCTGGTAGAGGTCGAGGGTCTTCACCCCCAGCCGCTGGGCGCTCGCCACTCCCCGCTGCTGCACCACCGCCGCGGTCGGCAGCACCGGGAAGATCTTGGTGGCGACCACCACGTCGTCCGTCCCGCCGGTCTCGGCGAGGGCCCTGCCCAGGATCCGCTCGGAACGCCCGAACCCGTACACCTCGGCGGTGTCGAACACGGTGACGCCCAGCTCGCGGGCCCGCGTGACGATCCGGCCCGCCTCCGTCTCGTCGTACCCGCCGCCGTAGCCCCATTCCTTGGACCCGAACTGCCAGGTCCCGAGCCCGATCACCGAGTACGGTTTGTCCGTTCCCACGTTCTCCACATGGCGCATGGACCCAGTGTGCCCACCCGACGGCCGCCCGCCGGTGATCACTCAGTGCTCGCTCAGGAAAGCGTCCAGCGCGGGCCAGGTGGTGGTGCGCGCCCTGCGCCCGGTGAGGACGCCGAGATGGCCGCCCGGCGCCGTCGCGAACCGCACCTCGGGGGCGCCGGTCAGCAGCGGGACCGCCCGGCGGACCGCCCGCAGCGGGGCGATGACGTCGTCCCGCCCGCCGACGGCCAGGACGGGCACCTTCACCGACGACAGCGAGACCTCCCGCCCGGCCAGCTGCAGGCTGCCGCCGGCGAGGTCGTTGCTGCGCAGGAAGAGGTGGAACAGCTGCCCGAACACCCGGCCCGGGTAGCCGTGCATGCTGGCCATCATGTGGTCGACGGCCTCGATCTGGGCGAGCGTGTCCCGGTCGTCGAGCCGGGACAGGATCGCCAGCGGCCGGGTGACCATCTTGTCCACCGTGGTCAGCTGGAACACCGTGCTCACCAGCGGCGCCGGCCAGCTGCCCACCGCGCGGTAGAGCGCCGACACGGCCCGGCCGCCGGCCACCTCCGCCAGCGGCCGCAGGGGCGCGACCAGGGGCACCGCGGTGACGTCGACGGGGCTGCCGATCGCGGCGACGGCGCGGACCGGCAACGGCTCCCCCGCCTCCTCCGCCGCGGCCAGCGCGAGCAGGCAGAACAGCCCGCCGAGGGACCAGCCGACCAGGTACACCGGACCGTCCGTGAGCCCGGCGACGCGCCGGACGGTCCGCGGCACCACGTCGTCGACCCAGTGCTCGATGCCCAGCCTGCGGTGCCCGAACGCGATCCGGCCGTAGTCCACGAGGTACACCGGCCGGCCTTCGTCCAGCAGGTGCTCGACGAGCGAGCAGTCCCGGCGCAGGTCGTAGGCGAAGTCCGGGGCGCCGAGCGGCGGGACGAGCACGACCGCGGGTCCCGACGGCGCCACCCCGGGCAGCGGGTCGTAGCGGTACAGCGTCCCGCCGGGGTCCCGGGCGACCTCGGTGCGCGGCATGCGACGCAGGTCGGCGACACCGCCGGCGACCGTCCGGTCCCAGGCGTTCGCGGCGGCGGCCCCCAGGCGGGAGCCGAGCTCGTCCCTCAACGCACGGAGCACGGCGGCAGCCTACGGCCCGCACAGGCCGCGGACGGCCCGCGGGGTTACCGACGAGTATGTGAGACTGCCGCCATGCAGCGCGACATCTTCGACGCCGAACACGACGCGTTCCGCGACCTCGTCCGCACCTTCCTCGAGAAGGAGGTCGTCCCGCACCACGCGCAGTGGGAGAAGGACGGGCAGGTCGACCGCGACATCTGGCTCTCCGCCGGCAGGGCCGGCCTGCTCGGCACCGACGTCCCCGAGGAGTTCGGCGGCGGCGGCACCCCCGACTTCCGTTACAACGCGGTGGCCCTCGAGGAGATCACCGCGGCCGGCACCAGCGGCCTGGGCTTCCCGCTGCACAACGACGTCGTCGCGCCCTACCTGCTGCGCCTCGCGAACGACGAGCAGAAGCAGCGCTGGCTCCCCGGCTTCTGCTCCGGCGACATCATCACGGCCATCGGCATGACCGAGCCCGGCACCGGGTCGGACCTGCAGGGCATCGCCACCCACGCCAAGAAGGACGGCTCCGGTGACGGGGCTGACTGGATCCTCAACGGCGCCAAGACCTTCATCACCAACGGCATCCTCGCCGACCTGGTGGTCGTGGTCGCCAAGACCGACCCCGAGGCCGGGGCCCGCGGCTTCTCGCTGCTCTGCGTGGAGCGCGGCATGCCGGGCTTCGAGCGCGGCCGCCGGCTGGAGAAGGTCGGGATGAAGGCGCAGGACACGGCGGAGCTGAGCTTCACCGACGTCCGCGTGCCGGCCGCGAACGTCCTCGGCGAGGTGGGGCAGGGCTTCATCTACCTGATGCAGAACCTGGCCCAGGAGCGGCTGTCCATCGCCGTCGGCGCGGTGGCCGGCGCGGCCGCGGCGCTGAGGATGACGCTGGAGTACACGAAGGAGCGCAAGGCCTTCGGCCGCGCCGTCGCGAACTTCCAGAACACCCGCTTCGAGCTCGCCGAGATGGACACCGAGATCGACGTGACGCAGACCTACGTCGACCGGTGCCTCTCCGAGCACGTGACCGGCAACCTGTCGGTCGCCGACGCCGCGAAGGCCAAGTGGTGGGCCACCGACCTGCAGAAGCGCGTGGTCGACCGGTGTCTGCAGCTGCACGGCGGCTACGGCTACATGATGGAGTACCCCATCGCGAAGGCCTTCGTCGACTCGCGCGTGCAGTCCATCTACGGCGGCACGAACGAGATCATGAAGGAGATCATCGGGCGGGCCCTGATCGGCTGAACCTGCGCGGACGGGGCCGACGTCAGGACGCCACCGGTCGGCCCCGCGCGGGATGAGACGCGGGTGAACGGGTAGAAAACCCCCCATGGCCTTCCGGTTGACGCCGCAGGAGCGCGGCTTCTACCCGCTCTTCACCCGCGCCGCGGAGAACATCGCGCTCGCGGCGGACGAGCTCGCCGCGCTGGTGGACGCACCGGCGCCGGAGCGCGCCGCGATCGCGAAGCGGGTGAAGGACGCCGAGAACGCGGGTGACGAGGTCACCCACGAGATCATGGTCAAGCTGAACTCGGTGTTCGTCACCCCGTTCGACCGTGAGGACATCTACCGGCTCGCCTCCTCCCTCGACGACGTCGTCGACGCCATCGAGGAGGCGGCGGACCGGATCGTGCTCTACCGGCTGGAGCGGCTCCCCGCGGGCATCGCGATGCAGGTCGACGTCCTGCGCCGGGCCGCGGCCGCCACCGCCGAGGCGATGCCGCGGCTGGAGAAGATGGCCCAGCTGCAGGACTTCTGGATCCACGTCAACTCGCTCGAGGACGAGGCCGACGAGGCCTACCACGCCGTGCTGGCCGGCCTGCTGTCCCCGGACGAGGCGATCACCGACCCGGCCGCGGTGCTCGAGGTGATCAAGCTCAAGGAGGTCGTGGACACCCTCGAGGAGGCCGCGGACGCCTTCGAGACGGTCGCCAACACCGTCGAGAGCATCGCGGTCAAGGAAGCCTGATGCTCCTCGCGTCGGTCATCGTCGTCATCGTGGTGGCGGTGGCGTTCGACTACACCAACGGCTTCCACGACGCCGCCAACGCCATCGCGACCTCGGTGGCCACCCGGGCCCTGTCCCCGCGGGTGGCGCTGCTGATGGCGGCCGTGATGAACCTGGTCGGCGCCTTCCTCGGCACCGAGGTCGCGTCCACGGTGGGCAGCGGGATCATCGAGGCGCCCCAGGGGCTGCCCGGCCTCGCCGTGGTGCTGGCCGCGCTGATCGGCGCGATCATCTGGAACCTCGTCACCTGGTGGTTCGGCCTCCCCAGCTCCTCCTCGCACGCGCTGATCGGCGGGCTGGTGGGCGCGGCGCTGGCCTCGGCGGGCACCGTGAAGTGGGGCGGGGTGCTCGACAAGGTGATCATCCCGATGGTGCTGTCCCCGGTCGTCGGGTTCGTCCTGGCCGGGATCGTGATGATCGTGCTGCTGTGGATCTTCAAGGACAGCAGGCCGGCGCGGACCACCCGCGGGTTCCGGCTCGCGCAGACCGTGTCCGCGGCGGCGATGGCGCTGGGGCACGGCCTGCAGGACGCCCAGAAGACGATGGGCGTGATCGTGCTGGCCCTCGTCGTCGGCGGGTTCCACCAGGGCAGCGAGGTGCCGTGGTGGGTCGTGCTGGTCTCCGCCGGCGCGCTGTCGCTCGGTACCTACGCCGGCGGCTGGCGCATCATGCGCACCCTCGGCCGGCGGATCATCGACCTGGACCCGCCGCGCGGGTTCGCGGCGGAGCTCACGGCCTCGTCGGTGCTCTACACCACGGCGTTCGTGTTCGCCGCGCCCATCTCCACCACCCAGACGATCACGTCGTCGATCCTGGGCGTCGGCGCCACCAAACGGCTGTCGGCGGTGCGGTGGACGGTGGCCGGCAACATCGCGGTGGCGTGGGTGGTCACGCTCCCGGCGGCCGGGTTCTGCGCCGCCGTGGCGTACTGGTTGCTCCACCTGATCTTCGTGCACTGAGACGTGCGCTGATCCCGGCCGGCCCGTCGACCGGTGTCAGCCGAGGCCGGTCGAGGCCTTCAGCCGGGCGCGCTCGGCCTCGAGGTCGTAGTCCGGCGGCGGGAACTGCGGGGCCAGGTCGTCGAGGGTCTCGGCCAGGAGCGCGGCGACGGCCCAGTTCCGGTACCACTTGCGGTCCGACGGCACGACGTACCAGGGCGCCACGTCCGAGTCGCAGCGCTCGAGCGCCGCGGCGTACGCCTCCTGGTAGCCGGGCCACTTCGCGCGGGCGTCGAGGTCGCCAGGGTTGTACTTCCAGCGCTTCTGCGGGTCGTCGAGCCGGGCGAGGAGGCGCTCCGCCTGCTCCTCCGGCGAGATGTGCAGCATGCACTTGAGGATCGTGACGCCCCCGTCGGACAGCTCCCGCTCGAGGTCGGCGATCGCCTCGTAGCGGGCCTGCCAGACCTCCTCGGGCACGAGCCCGTCCACCCGGGCGACCAGCACGTCCTCGTAGTGCGAGCGGTCGAAGACGCCGATCCGGCCCGGCACGGGGACCTGCCGGCGGATCCGCCACAGGAAGTCGTGCGCGAGCTCCTCCTCGGTGGGGCGCTTGAACGAGGCGACGTGCACGCCCTGCGGGTTCACCATCCCGAGGACGTGCCGGATCGTCCCGCCCTTGCCCGAGGTGTCCATGCCCTGCAGGACGAGCAGGACCGCGCGCCGGCCGCCGGCGGCGCCCTCGGCGTAGAGGGCCTCCTGACGGGCGTCGAGCCGCGCGCCCAGGTCCTCCATCTCCAGCGCCGCGTCGGCCTTGTCGCGCGGGCCGATCGGGCGGCCGCGGGGGTCGATCGCCTTCAGGTCGACGGGTCCGGACGGCACCCGGAAGGTCTCGCGCGCGGTCGCCATGGCGGCACCCTACGGGCTCCGAGTGGCGGTCACTGCCCGGCGGCCGGGGCGGGAACACCACCTGGTGCCGGCGGGCCCGGCGGGCACCGCGCGGGCGGGCTGAGCCGCCCCGCGCCGGATCAGCGGGTCCCGACCGGCACCACGAGCGGGGTGCCGGCGACGGGATCGGTGATGACCTTGGCCTCCAGTCCGAAGACCTCGCGCAGCAGCGGCTCGGTGATCACGTCGGCCGGCTCGCCCTGTGCGACGATCCGGCCCGCCTTCATCGCCACGAGCCGGTCCGCGTAGCGCGCCGCCAGGTTGAGGTCGTGCAGGACCATCACGACCGTCCGGCCGCGCTCCTCGTGCAGCCGCTCCACCAGCTCCAGCACCTCCACCTGGTGGGCCAGGTCGAGGAAGGTCGTCGGCTCGTCGAGCAGCAGCAGGTCGGTGCCCTGCGCGAGCGCCATCGAGATCCAGGCGCGCTGCCGCTGGCCGCCGGACAGCTCGTCGACCGGCCGCTCGGCGAGGTCGGAGATGCCGGTCCAGGCGAGCGCCTCGGCCACGGCCTCCTCGTCGTCCCCCGACCACTGCCGGTACCAGGCCTGGTGCGGGTGCCGGCCGCGCGCGACGAGGTCGCCGACGGTGAGCCCCTCGGGCGCGGTGGGGGCCTGCGGGAGCAGGCCCAACACGGTCGCGACCTGCTTCGTGGGCATCTCGTCGATCTTCCGGCCGTCGAGCAGCACGTGCCCGCGGGTGGGCCTGAGCAGCCGCCCGAGGGCGCGCAGCAGGGTCGACTTGCCGCAGCCGTTGGGTCCGATCACCGCGGTGACCGTGCCCTGCAGGACGTCGAGGTCCAGGTCGTCGACCACGACGCGCTCGCCGTAGCCGAGCCGGACGCCCTCCGCGCGCAGCCGCACCCGCGTGCCGTCGGGCCCGACGGGGGCCTGCGTGTCCTCCGCCAGGGCGGTCTCGGCGTTCGGTGTCATGCGCGGGCCTCCCGGCCTTGGGTGACGAGCAGGTAGAGCAGGTACGGGGCGCCGAGCACGGCGGTCACGACGCCGACGGGCAGCTCGACGCCGCCGAAGGCCGTGCGCGCCACGAGGTCGGCAATGACGGTCAGCGCGGCACCGATCACCAGCGAGGCGCCGATGGGCGGGCGCGAGGAGCCGACGAGCCGCTGGGCGATCTGCGGCGACACCAGCGCGACGAACGCGATCGGGCCGGCCGACGCGGTGGCGACACCGGCCAGCACGACCGCGACCAGCAGCAGCAGGCTCCGGGAGCGGTCCACCCGCACGCCGAGCCCGCGGGCGGTGTCGTCGCCGTACTGCAGCGCGCCCATCACGAAGGAGAGCACCAGTGCGGCCGGCACCAGGATCAGCAGGGCGATCCCGACGGGCACCACGTGCTCCCAGCCGCGGGCGTTGAGGCTGCCGTTGATCCACACCGTGGCGCGCGCGGCCTCGTAGACCTGCGCCACGATCAGCAGCCAGTTCACGACGGCGACCAGCATGGTGTTGATGCCGATGCCGACCAGGACGAGGCGGAAGCCCTGGATGCCCTTCCGCCAGGCCAGGCCGTAGATCACGATCGCGGCGACCAGCCCGCCGACCAGCGCCGCGATCGGGAGCCCGACGGCGGCGAGGGCCCCGACCAGGCCGGCGCCGCCCAGCACGATGAGTGTGACGGCCGCGGCGCTCGCGCCCCAGGTGATGCCGATGATGTCCGGGCTGGCGAGCGGGTTCCGCGCGATCGACTGCATGATCGCGCCGGACACCGCGAGCGCGCCGCCGACGAGCAGGCCGGTCAGCGACCGCGGGAGCCGCAGCTCCAGGATGATGAACCGTTGGCTCGGGTCGCCGCCGCCGACGAGCGTGGCGAGCACGTCCGGGATGCCGATGGGGAACTCGCCGCGGCCCACGTTGAGCGCCACCGCGAGCACGAGCACGACGAGCGACACCACGAGGACCAGCACGTTGCGCGGGCGCCAGACGCCCGAGACCCGCCCGCGGCGAAAGGGGCGGCGGCCGGGCACCCGCTCGAGGACCTCGCGCGCGGCCGGGTCCAGCGTGGGCCGGGTGGGTGCCGCCATCAGATCGTCACCAGCTTCCGGCGGCGTACGAGGGCGATGAAGAACGGCGCGCCGATCAGGGCCAGCACGATGCCGACCTGCAGCTCGCCGGGCCGGGCGACCAGCCGGCCGACCACGTCCGCCGTGAGCAGCAGGACCGCGCCGAGCAGCCCGGACGCCGGCAGCAGCCACCGGTAGTCGGGCCCGGTGAAGGCCCGGACGACGTGCGGCACCACCAGCCCCACGAAGCCGATCGGCCCGCACGCGGCGGTCGCGCCGCCGGCGAGCAGGGTGATCGCGACGATCCCGAGCACCCGGGTGCGGCGCACGGACTGGCCGAGCGAGCGGGCCACGTCCTCGCCGAGGGACAGCGTGTTGAGCGCCGGCGCCGTGGCGAGCGCGATGAGCACGCCGATCACGATGAACCACACGACCTGCCCGGCGACGGCGGTGTCGCGCCCGGCGAGCGAGCCGACGTTCCAGAAGCGGTAGGCGTCGAGCGTGTCGGTGTCGATCAGGATGATCGCCGAGACCAGGCCGCTGAGCAGGAAGGACAGGGCGGCGCCCGCGAGGGCGAGGCTCACCGGTGTCGGGCCGCCGCGGCCGCCCGCGGAGCCGAGCAGGAACACCGCCACGCTCGCGACCATCGCGCCGGCGAAGGCGAACCAGACGTAGCCGAACAGCGTGGTCACGCCGAACACGTAGATCCCGACGACCACGAAGAACGCCGCGCCCATGTTCACGCCCAGCAGGCCGGGGTCGGCGAGCGGGTTGCGCGTGTGCCCCTGGATCAGGGCGCCCGCCAGCCCGAGCGCGATGCCGACCAGCACGCCCAGGACGGTGCGCGGGACCCGCAGCGAGCGGATCACGATGTCGTCCTCGGTGCCCGTCGGCGCGACCAGCGCGCTCCACACGTGCGACAGCGGGATGACCTTCGTGCCGAACGCGATGCTCGCCAGCACCGCCAGGACGAGGAGCACGAGGAGCGCGCCGAGGCCGATCAGCCGGCGACGTCGCAGGGACCGCTTCGACCGGGCACGTCCGCGCCCGCCCGCGGTCGGCACCACCGGCGCCGATCCGACCGTCACTTCTCGCCCTCCCGTTTCTCCGGACAGGTGAGGCACACCTGGCTGTGAGCACAGGGTCACCACAGTGCGGCACCCCTCAGTCCTGGTGAGGCTATCCTTAGCCCGTCCGTGCGAAAACCCCTGGCGCCCTTCCCGTGGATCACACCCGTGTGCATCCGTGCAGCTGGACGGGTCGGTACGAGGGCGCGCCCGCGGCCGCGGGGTGCTGGGATGGGCCCGTGCGCCGACTGCTGCCGCGGGACCCCGCGCCCGCCGACCCCGCCGAGCTCGCCCCGGAGGACCTGCCGGAGGTCTACGCCTACCCGCCGGACCCGGGCCGGCCGTGGGTCCGCGTCAACTTCGTGTCCAGCCTGGACGGCGCCGTCTCGGTCGACGGGCGCTCGGGCGGCCTGGGCACGCCCGCGGACAAGGCGGTGTTCGGCACCCTGCGCCGGCTCGCCGACGTCGTGCTCGTCGGCGCCGGCACCGCGCGGGCCGAGCGCTACCGCGGGGCCCGGAGGCCCACGATCGGCCGGGACACTCCCCCGCCCATCGCCGTCGTCACCGGGTCGGCCGGGCTCGACCCGTCCCTCGGGCTGTTCACGGACACGTTCGTGCCGACCATCGTGCTCACCACGGGCGAGGCCCCGGCCGAGCGACGGGCGGCACTGCGCGCAGCCGGCGCCGACGTCGTCGAGCTGCCGGACCTCGGCCCGGCCACCCTGCTCGGCGAGCTGGAGCGGCGCGGGCTGCGCAGGGTGCTCTGCGAGGGCGGCCCGGGGCTGCACGGCGACCTGATCGCCGCCGGCGCCGTCGACGAGCTCTGTCTCACCCTCTCCCCGCTGCTCGCCGCGGGCGACGCCGGCCGCATCGCGCACGGGCCCGGCGGCCGGGCCCCCGAGGGGATGGCGCTCGCGTCGGTCCTCGAGGAGGACGGCACGCTGCTGCTGCGCTACGTCCGCGCGGCGACGTGAGGGCGACAACCCGCCGATCGGGTGATGTGGCGTGAGGGTGCGGGAGCCCGGCCCGTCGGATGCTGTGTACGGCGCCGGACACCGGCGCACCCCACGGTTCTCCGAGGAGTACGCATGAGCAGCAGCACCGGCAGCACCACCGGCGGCACCCCCGCCGCCGCCACCCCGTCGACCTCGGCCGGCGCGGGCACCTCGGGCAGCCCGGGCCGGCTGGCCGAGGAGACCGCCCAGGGCCGCACGACGATCGCGGCGTCCGTCGTCCAGAAGATCGCGGGCATCGCGGCGCGGGAGATCTCGGGCGTCTACTCGATGGGCGGCGGCCTGTCCCGGACGTTCGGCGCGCTGCGCGAGCGCATCCCGGGCGGCGGCACCGGCGCGTCGAACATCGCGGGCGTGCAGGTCGAGGTCGGCGAGAAGCAGGCCGCGATCGACCTGGACATCGTGGTGGAGTACGGTGCGTCCATCGTGGACCTCGCGCGCGCCGTGCGGCGCAACGTGATCACCGCGGTGGAGCGCATGACCGGGCTCGAGGTCATCGAGGTCAACATCGCGGTCAACGACATCCACCTGCCCGAGGAGGACGGTCCCGAGGCCCCGCCCGTGCCGGCCACGCCGGCGCCGTCGCGCGTCGAGTGACGGGCGCGGGGACGAGCGGCTCGCGGGCGGCCGACGACGAGCTGGCCCGCCGGGTCGCCGAGCTGGTCGCCGCGCACCCCGCGGTCGTCCGGCTCGACGGCGGGATCTTCGGCGCCGTCGCCACCTACCTGCCGGGGCACCGGCTCGTCGGCGTGCGCGTCGACGAGCACGGCGGGCCGGTCGAGGTCGCCGTCGTGCTGTCCCTCGCCGCGCCGATCCCCGAGGTCGTGGCCCAGCTGCGGGCCCGGGTGGCGGCGGTGGCGGGCGGGCGCCCGGTCGACGTCACCGTGTCCGACGTCGTCGCCGGGCCCGACCCGCAGGGCGGGCCGGTCGCCCCGGTGGAGATCGGCCCGTGACCGACGGGGACTCCGGCCCGGAGGCGTGGACACGCGAGGAACGGGCGGCCTACCGCGCGTTCGTCCGCGACCACCACCCGGACCGCGGCGGCGATCCCGAGGCGTTCGTCGAGGGCCTCGCCCGCCTCCGGGCGGCGCGGGCGGCGCCCGCCCCGGGGACGCCCGACGACCGGCGCTACGACGCGCCGGTCGAGATCGTCCCCGACCTGCCGCTGGCGGTGCGGATCGTCGTCGCGGCGATCCGGACCGCCCGCGCCCGGGCCCGCACCCGCGTGGACCGGCCCACCTCCCACCCAGGTCGCCCCGACCCAGATCCAGGAGCGGAACGAGAATGACTGCCACCCAGACCGGCCTGCTGGCGGGTCTCCTGCTCGGCCTGGCCGCCGCCTTCGGCGGGTTCGTCGCCTTCGTCATCGTGCTGGTCCTCGGCGCGATCGGGCTCGCGGTCGGCCGGTTCCTCGACGGCGAGCTCGACCTGTCCGGCGTCCTCGGCCGGGCCCGCGACAAGTGAGCGCCCCGGCTGCGGCCGGCCCGGTGCCTGCCCCCGCGAGCCGGCCGCCCGCCGCCGTCGCGCTGCCCGGCTGGGCGCCCGACGCGGACGAGCGCGGGAACCTGGACATCGCGCCGGCCGTGCTGCGCAAGATCGTCGAGCACGCGACCGACCTGGTCCCCGGCACGCTGCACCGCGAGCGCCGGGTGGCCGGGGTCGAGGTGGGCGACGCCGGCCCGCGGGCGCGGGTCAGCGCGACCGGCGACGCCGTCGACGTCCGGCTCGAGCTGGCCTGCGCCTATCCCGCCCCCGTGCGCGAGACCGTCGCGGCGGTGCGGGACATGGTCGCCACCGAGCTCGAGCGGATCTCCGGGTACCGGGTCCGCTCGCTCGCCGTCACCGTCTCCGGCCTGCGCGAGCCCACCCGGCCCGCGCAGCCCCGGATCCGATAGGGAGGTCCACGTGCGCGTGCTGCTCCGCACGCTGGCGCCGCTGCTGGGCCTGGCCCTGGCGGCGGTCGGCGTGATCCTCGTGATCGAGGTCGTCGCCGCCTGGGTCCGGCCCGCCGGCCGCGGGCTCGTGGTGCCGTGGCCGGCCTGGCAGGCCGCGCTCTCCGGGCTGCCCTGGTCCGCCCGACCGGTGATCGTCGTGTCGATCTGCGTGGCCGTGGTCGGGCTGCTGCTCCTGCTGATCGCCCTGCTCGCCCGCCGGCACGACGTCGCGCTCACCGCGCCCACCCCGGAGATGACCGTGGCGACCTCGCCGCGGGTGCTCGCCCGCCTCGTCGGGCGGACCGTCCGGGAGTCCGACGACGTCGCGGCGGCCACCGTGAGCGCCTCGGCCCGCAAGATCGTGGTCCGGGCCGAGGGGTGGCCCGACGCCGGCGGCGGGTTCGCCGGGCTGACCGACACCGTCCGCGGCCGCGTCTCGACCCTGCTCGACGAGCTGCCCCTCGCCCGGCGGCCGCGCGTCGCCGTGTCCACCCGCGGCCGGAAGGAGCCCCGATGAGCACGCCGACCGAGGTGCCGGCAGGCAGCGACCCGGGCACGGAGACCGCCGCCCCGCCGCGGCGGGTCCTGCGCGGCTCCCGGAAGGCCGTCGCCCGGTCCGCCAACCTCGATCGCGTGTGGCTCGCGCTGCTCGGGTTCGTGCTGCTCGCCGCGGGCACCCTCGCGGCCCTGCTCGGTTTCGGCGTGTTCGGCACCGGCCGCGCCGCCCGGCCGCTGCTGGACCCGCTGATCGTCGACGCCCTCCGCGCGCAGCAGCAGCTGTGGCGCTGGGTCGCGATCGCGGCCGGCGTGGTGCTCATGGTGCTCGGGCTGTGGTGGGCCGTGCGGTCCCTGCGCCCGGAACGCCGCCCCGACCTGCTGCTCGAGGAGGACCCGGACACCCAGCTCCTGGTCACGGCCGGGGCGCTCGCCGAGGCCGTCGCCGACCGGGCGGCCGCGCTGCCCGGCGTCGGGAAGGCGCGGGCCCGGATGGTCGGCTCGTCCGGCACCCCGGCGTTGCGGCTGACGGTGTGGGTCACCGACGAGGCCGACGTCGCCGAGGTGTGCCGCCGGCTGGAGAACGAGGTCGTCGCCGAGGCCCGGCGCTCGCTCGGTCTCGCGCACCTGCCGGTCGCCGTCCGGCTGGAGCTCGACTCGGTCACGCACGCTCCCCGCGTCGCGTGACCTCTGGTTAGCCTCGACGGCATGACGCGCAGCACCGATCCGGTCCTGTCCGGCCGCACCGCCCTCGTCACCGGCGCGGCGAGCGGGATCGGGGCGGCGATGGCCCGCCGGCTCGCCGCGGACGGGGCGCGGGTCTACGCCGTCGACCTGTCCGTCGACGCGGTGAAGGCGCTGGCCGCCGAGGTCGACGGGATCGAGGCCCTGCCCTGCGACCTCACCGACCTCGCGGCCGTCGACGCCCTGCCCGGGGACGTCGACGTCCTGGTCAACAACGCCGGCCGGCAGCACGTCTCCCCCATCGAGGACTTCGACCCCGACCTGTTCCACCAGATCCTCACGATCATGCTGGAGGCGCCGTTCCGGCTGGTCCGGCGCGTGCTCCCGCACATGTACGGGCGGGAGTGGGGCCGGATCGTCAACGTCTCCAGCGCGCACGGGCTGCGCGCCTCGCCCTACAAGTCGGCCTACGTGGCGGCCAAGCACGGGCTGGAGGGGCTGTCGAAGGTCACGGCGCTGGAGGGCGCGCCGCACGGCGTGACCAGCAACTGCATCAACCCCGCGTACGTCCGGACGCCGCTGGTGGAGAAGCAGATCGCCGACCAGGCCCGCCACCACGGCCTCGACGAGGACGAGGTCGTGGAGAAGATCATGCTGACCCCCGTCGCGGTGAAGCGGCTGATCGAGCCGGAGGAGGTCGCCGAGTTCGCGAGCGTGCTGTGGGGCCCCGCGTCGGCGTCCATCTCGGGCGTCTCGCTCGTCCAGGACGGTGGCTGGACGGCCCACTAACCGCCGGTTCACCGGTGGCCGGGCAGACTGGGAGCGTGGGGGCCCGGGCACGCGTCGTGATCGTCGCGCTCCTGGGCGTGCTCGTGCTGGCCGCGTGCTCGGTCGGGCCCTCGCAGCGCCCGCCGGTCGCGGTGCGCGGCGAGACCACCTCCGGGCCGCCGCCGACCACCGCGGCCGTCCCCGCCGACCCGGACGCCCTGCCCGCGCCCCAGGACCAGGACCCGCTCGTCGACTACGCGGACTGCACCGCGGACACGGTCGAGGCGGTGGCCGCGGCCGGGTTCCCGGTCCCGGCCGGCCGCGCGCTCTCCGCGAGCTGCGGCGAGCTCTCCGTCTCCACCGACCCGGCCCGCCCCGCCGCCGGCGCGTCGCGGCTCGGCGTGCTGCGCGTCGCGGCCGCCGGCGCCCCGCGCACCCGCCCGGCGCTCGTCGTGGTCGGGGACAGTGCGGGCGGCGGCTCGGCCCGCTCCGCCGGCCGCCTGGCCACCCTGGTCTCCGACACCGTGCTGGCGCAGTACCAGCTCGTCGGGCTGGACCGGCGCGGGACCGGCAGCGACCTCATCGACTGTGCCCCG
The DNA here is from genome assembly GCF_000717175.1 of Pseudonocardia autotrophica. GTDB lineage: Bacteria > Actinomycetota > Actinomycetes > Mycobacteriales > Pseudonocardiaceae > Pseudonocardia > Pseudonocardia halophobica. The sequence goes on from NZ_JNYD01000014.1 coordinate 144,335, forward strand.
CCCGAGGCCCGAGCGGCGATCACCGACACCCCGCCGGTCGGCGGCGCGACCGACCTCGGCCCGCTGCTCGAGCAGGCGCGCTCGGTCGTGCAGGACTGCTACCTGCTGCTCGACAACACGATCAGCTCGTACCGCACCGCGTCCACCGCCGCGGACCTCGAGCAGCTGCGGACCGCGCTGCGCGTCGACCGGCTCGACGTCGTCGGGATCGGCGACGGGGCCAGCGCGGTCGCGGCGTGGGCGGCGGCGCACCCGCGGTCCGTCGGCCGCGTGGTGCTGGACTCCCCCGTCGACCTGGTGTCCGACGAGCCGGAGCGCAGCGAGGCCCGGGCCGGGGCGGCCGAGGCCACCTTCGACGCCTTCGCGGCCGCGTGCGTGGCCCGGGGCGGCTGCCCGCTCGGGTCCGACCCGCGGGCCGCGGTCGCCGGCGTCGTCAGCGGGCTGGGCACGCGCCCGCTCGCCTCGGCCGACGGCGACCGGCTCACCGCGGGCGGCGCGCTCGCCGCCCTGCGCGCGGGCCTGGGCGAACCCGCCCGTTGGCCGGCGCTCGCGGCCGGGCTGGCCGCGGCCGGCTCCGGCGACCCCACCGGCCTGATCGCCTTCCTCGCCCCGGTGCTCGGCGCCGGCGGGACGTTCGACGACGAGCTGGCCACCGCCTGCAACGACACCACCCGCCGGCTCGCCCCGCCCGAGGTCGCGCAGCTCGCCGACCGCTGGTCGCGGCAGTACCCGCTGTTCGGGGCCGCCGCGGCGCAGCGGCTGCTGGCGTGCGGGCCCTGGCCGGCGTCGACGGGCGCGCCGACCCTCACCGCACTGCCCGCGGACACCCCGCCGGTTCTCGTGCTGGGCACGGCGGCCGACCCGCGCGCCCCCCAGGACGGCTCCCGCCGGGTGGCGCAGCTGCTCGGCCGGAGCTCCTTCGTCGGCTGGCAGGGGGCCGGGCAGGGGGCCTACCCGCGCAACGCCTGCGTGACCGCCCTGGTCGAGCAGGTGCTCGTCGCGGGGTCGGTCCCCCGCGACGGCACCGTCTGCCCCGCCTGAGAATCGCAGTATGGAACCATAACGCGCTCTTTGACGTCTCCTGATCGCGTTATGGAACCATAATGCGATCAGGAGCGGCGCGATCGCGCATTATGGTTCCATAACGCGAGCGTTCACGACGTGTCCGGGCCGATGAAACCCTTGGAGATCATCCAGTCCCGGGCGACGATGCCCGGGTCCTCGCCGTCGACGTCGACCCTTTTGCCGAGCTCGATCATCTCGTCGTTGTTCAGGGCCATGGCCACGGGCTGCATGACCTGCTCGATCTCCGGGTGCTCGCGGTAGGTCTCCTCCCGGAGCACCACGGCGATGTTGTACTGCGGGAAGAACTTCTTGTCGTCCTCGAGCACCGCCAGGTTCAGCCCCGCGATCCGCCCGTCCGTCGTGAAGATCTCCCCGAAGTTGCACGTGCCGTTGGCGATGCCGGCGTAGATCGCGCCGGTGCCGAAGGTCTTCACCTCCGTGGGCTGGAACCCGTAGGTCTTCTCCACACCCGGCAGCCCGTCCTGACGGCTGGCGAACTCCGTCTCGACGCAGAACACGCCCTGGTCCGGGTTCTGCTCGAGGAACTCCGTCATGTCGGAGTTGCTCTTGAGGTTGTGCTGCTGCGCGTAGGCCTCGGTGGTGCCGAAGGCGTAGGTGTTGTTCAGCTCGGAGTACGGCAGCCAGCGCAGCCCGTTCTGGGCCAGGTCCTCGTCCCGGACCGCCTCGTACTGCTTCTGCTCGTCCGGGATCGGGTCGGTGTGGCCCAGGTAGTTGATCCACCCCGTGCCGGTGTACTCCCAGGTCAGGTCGATGTCCCCGGTCTTCAGGGCGAGCCGCGAGTTCGACGAGCCCTGGATGTTGGTGAGGTCGCGGACGTCGGCGCCGGCCGCCGAGAGCGCCAGCTCGGCCATGTAGCCGACCAGGATCTGCTCGGTGAAGTCCTTCGAGCCGACGGTGAGCGTCACCCCCTCGAGCGCGGGCACGGGTTTGATCGACCCCGGCGTGACGGTGAAGGGGACGGCGGTGTTGGTCTCGAGGCCGCACCCGGCCAGCACGGCCGCCGAGGCGAGCGTGGCCACGGCGGCGGCGACCCTGCGGATCACTGCTCCGCTCCCTTCGGGGCCAGCCACCGCTCCGCCATGCCGCCGAGCCAGTCGACGAGGAGGGCCAGCCCGATCGCGAGGACCGCGCCCACGTACATCACGGAGTTGAGCTGCAGCTTGTAGCCGGTGTCGATCAGCTCGCCCAGCCCGCCGCCGTTGACGAAGAACGCCAGCGTGGCCGTGCCGACCGCGAGCACCAGCGCCGTGCGCAGGCCGGCGAGGATCAGCGGCACCGCGAGCGGCAGCTCGACGCGCATCAGCACGCCGCCCGCCGACATCCCGATACCGCGCCCGGCGTCGATCAGCGAGCGGTCGACCTGCTGGATGCCGACCATCGTGTTCCGCAGCACCGGCAGCAGCGTGTAGAAGACCAGCGGGATCGCCACGGCCCACAGGCCCTCGATGCCCGACCACAGGAAGAACAGCACGATCACGCCCAGCGCGGGCGCGGCCTGCCCGATGTTGGCGATCGCCAGGAACACCGGAGCGAGCCACTTCAGGGCGGGCCGGGTGAGCGCGATGCCCAGCGGCACCGCGATGGCCACCACGAGCAGGCTGACCACGATCGTGATCAGGATGTGCTGGCCGAGCAGGGTCATGATCGTCGGGAGGTTGAGGGTCTCCCGCTCGTTGGCGTTGAGCTCGCTGGACAGCGCCCAGATGACGACCGCGGCCACGATGACGACGACGGCGATCGGCTGGAAGAACAGCCGGAACCGGTCGGACCGCGAGGTGACGCTGGGCCTGCGCTCGACGGCGCTGGTCTTGCTGACGCCGGGGAAGCCCTCCGCGACCGCGGTCATCCGGCCTCACCCACCCCGTGCTCCTCGCGGACGCCCGCGATCACGTCGGTGACCGTGGTGATGTCGATGGTGCCGACGACCTCGCCGCGCGAGCCCGTCACCACCGCCCGGCCGCCCTCCGTGAGGATCGCCTCCAGCGCGTCCTGCAGCGTGGACTGGGTGCTGATCGCGTCGCCGACGGGCTTGCCCACCTGCAGCAGCGAGCTGCGCCCGGCGAGCTCCCGCACGTGCACCCAGCGCAGCGGGCGGTGGCGGTCGTCGACGACCAGGGCGTACGTGCGCCCGGCCTTCGTCAGCCGGTCCGCCACGGTGGCCGGGTGCTCGTCCTCGGTCACGACCATGACCTCGTCGGTGCTGTACTCCACGTCCCGCACGCGCATCAGCGTGAGCTGCTTGAGCGAGGCACCGGCGCCCACGAAGCCGGCGACGGTGTCGTTGGCCGGGTTGGCCAGGATCGCGTCCGGGGTGTCGTACTGCTGGATCGTCGAGCGGTCCCCCAGCACGGCGATCTTGTCCCCGAGCTTCACGGCCTCGTCGAAGTCGTGGGTCACGAACACGATCGTCTTGCCGAGCTCGGACTGCAGCCGCATGAGCTCGTCCTGCAGGTTGCCGCGGGTGATCGGGTCGACCGCGCCGAACGGCTCGTCCATGAGCAGCACCGGTGGGTCGGCCGCGAGCGCCCTCGCCACCCCGACGCGCTGCTGCTGGCCGCCGGACAGCTGGCGCGGCAGCCGGTTCGCGAACGTCCCCGGGTCGAGCCCGACGAGGTCCATCATCTCCTCGACGCGGGCGGCGATGCGCTTCTTGTCCCACTTGAGCAGGCCGGGGACCACGGAGATGTTCTGCGCCACCGTGTAGTGCGGGAACAGGCCCGCCTGCTGGATGGCGTAGCCGATCGTGCGGCGCAGCTGGTCGGGGTCGATGTGCAGCGCGTCCCGGCCGCCGATCGTGATCGTGCCGGAGGTCGGCTCGACCATCCGGTTGATCATCCGCATCGTGGTGGTCTTGCCGCAGCCGGAGGGGCCGACGAACACGACGACCTTCCCGGCCGGGATGGTCATCGTGAACTCCTCGACCGCGGGGGCCGCCGTGTTCGGGTAGCGCTTGGTGACGCGGTCCAGCCGGATCTCGGCTCCGGAGACTCCCGGGGAGTCGCTGGCGGTCACATCGGTGGTCGGCGACGTCGTCATCTCAGTCACGCACACCCTTCGGGATGGTGAGACGGGAGATCAGGACGAAGACCCCGTCGAGGAGGAGGGCCAGGATCACGACGCCGAGCGTGCCGGCGAGCGCCTGGTTGAGGGAGTTCGCCGAGCCGGCCCGGGTCAGCCCGGAGAAGACCTCCGAGCCCAGCCCGAAGCCCTTGGCGTAGGCCGCGATCACCGCGATGCCCATCAGCATCTGGGCCGAGACCCGCATGCCCGTGAGGATCGCGGGCCAGGCCATCCGCAGCTCGACGCGGCTCAGCACGCCGGTCCGGCTCATCCCGATGCCCTTGGCGGCGTCGGTGACCGCGGGATCGACCCCGGCCAGCCCGACGATCGTGTTCCGCACGATCGGGAGCAGGCCGTACAGGGTCAGCGCGATCACGCTCGGGGTCACGCCCAGGCCGACGATCGGGATCAGCAGGCCGAGCAGCGCGAACGACGGGATCGTGAGGACCGTGCTGGACAGTGCGGTGGCGACCGCGGAGCCGGCCGGACTGCGGTAGACCGCGATGCCCACGGCCACGCCGATGATCGCTGCGAGGATCGTGCACTGCACGACGCCGCTCAGGTGCAGCCACGCCTGGAGCGACAGCCGGTCCCACCTCTCGGTGACGTACTGCCAGAGGCTCACCGTCGCCCTCCTCTCGTCACGTCCGAGAACGTTCACCCGGAGCGGGTTTCGTTCGAATGTGGGAGGGAACTTACGGCCAAGAAGACGGTCTTGCCCGGTGGACGACGCCCTGCGGTCGCGGCGTGTCCCCCTCAGTGGCAGGCGTGATCGCCCGGACGGGCCAGTACGGTGCCGCCGTCGTCAACAGTGATGAAACCGGCCGACCGGGCGACACGTTCTGGGCCGGAAGCGCGACGACCTGGGTGAACACAGAACAATCGGACTTCTCCTCGGGGGTAGAAGCCAGCATGACCGCGATCCTCCCGGACCGCCCCGCCGCACCCTACGTCGCCGTGCCGACGCCGGCCGCCCCGGCCTCAGCCCGGGTGGCCGGCGTCGTCGACACCGCCTGCCGCTGTGGGCACGGCTCCACGGCCCACGAGCACTACCGTCGCGGCACCGAGTGCGTGACCTGCGACTGCCCGCGCTTCCGCCGCGCGGCCGGCATCCGGCTCTTCCGCCGCTGACCCGCGCGCAGCGCGCGGCTCACGGGGGCGGCTCGACCTCCTCGTCCTGCTGCGCGTCGCCGCCACGGTCGTCCTGGTCGGCCTGACCGCTCTCGACGTCCTCGGTCTCGTCGGGCGGCAGGGGCGCGAGCGTGGGCGGGTCGGTCTGGTCCTCGGCCTCGGCGAACGTCTCGACCTCGTCCGCGGGCTCGGCGCCGCCGTCGCGATCGCTCGTACCGAGCACGACCGCGACGCTCAGCCCGAACAGCACGACCACCAGCCCGATCGCCGCCATCCGCGCCGGATCCGGCCGCCGCGTCGGCTTCGCGGCAGGCGCGCCGTGTGCGCGGCGCCGGCCTCCGACGGCCCGTCGCGCCGCACTCGCGGGCACCGACACGAGCGTCTCGAGCGGGCCGCGGCCGAACGTCCGCCGCCACGCCAACGCCGCCGCGAGCGCCCCCACGATCATCGAGACGAGCAGCAGCACCGGCTCGTCGGACAGGACACCGCTCGCCAGCACCACCAGGTGCGCGCAGTACAGCGTCAGCGAGAGCTCGCCCGCCGCGGCGAGCGGCGACAGTAGGCGGCGCACAGCGTCGACGCGGGTCAGCAGCAGGAGCGCGCCGAGCAGCGCCATCGCGCAGCCCAGGGTGTGCGCCAGGTCGACGGGCGTGTGCCCGTGCGGCGTGGGCAGGGCGAGGTACCACCACGTCGGCATGGGGTAGGCCTCCCACAGCAGCCGCTGCGCGACCTCCGCGGAGGACGCGTCGCCGGCGGGGACCATCGCCGTGAGCTCCGCGAGCCCGCCGAGCGGGTACAGCAGGATCCACGACACGATCCGCGACCCGGCCGCGAGCACCAGCCCGCCGCCGACCAGGGCCCAGCCCACCCGGCGCGACGACAGGTCGAGCCGCCCGATCGCGAGCCCTGCCGCGAGGTACCCGACGTAGACGATCGCCGGGTACTCCCCCGTCACGAACAGCTGCAGGAGGAGGCCGCCCGGGTCCTGGACCAGTGTGAGGAGCGTGGGGTCGGTGGCCGCGCGCGGTAGCCCCGCGGTCGCCACCAACGCGACCGGGCCGAGCAGGAACGCCACGGCGGTCACGGCGGCCAGGGCGCGCGGGCCCAGCCAGAGCAGGGGCACCGCGAGCAGGAAGAAGACGCCGTAGAAGGGCAGAATCCCGTCCACGCCGTTCAGCGGGGCGACGAAACCGAACAGCAGGCCCAGCAAGCCGATCAGCACCGCACGAACGACGAGCCCGGCCGCGGCCGCCCCACGCCCACCGACGCGGCTGCCGGCCAGGAACGCCACGCTCACCCCGGCCACCAGGACGAAGGTCGACACCGCCCGGCCCGCCGCGATCACGGTCGCCGCCGTCGGTGAGCCGTCCTGACCGAACACCGGGAACACGTGCGTGGCGAACATGCCCAGCAGCGCTACGCCGCGCGCGGCGTCGACCCCGACCACCCGCCCGTCCGGCCGCGTCCGCGGTGCCCGGAGCGGCACCGTCGGCGGATCGGTTGTGAGCGGAACGGTGGGGGCCTCGGCCCATGCTGGCCCGGCCCGGACGAACGACGTCGACACAGTGAGTCCTCCCCGATGGTCGGCGCCCCGCCCGGGGCGCGCCTCGGGGATCGAGCCTGGCAACGCCCGACGGCCCCGTCGCTGGGGCGGACCCCCGGACCCCCGGGTGCCGGCCCCCACCGCGGTCGACGGAACCGACACAGCCTGATTCCCTGTGAGTGGCGATAGCCGCTATAGCAGCTATCGCCACTCACGACGGGAATCGAGCCGAGAACGCGAGAAAGGCCCCGGAACCGAAGTTCCGGGGCCTTCCCCAAGGTTTGATGTCGGCGGCGACCTACTCTCCCACACCCTGGCGAGTGCAGTACCATCGGCGCTGGAGGGCTTAGCTTCCGGGTTCGGGATGGGACC
>NZ_JNYD01000015.1 GCF_000717175.1 Pseudonocardia autotrophica
GCGCCGGACACGGCGGTGGGCTCGACCAGATCCGGGTCGACCTGTTCGTCGGCTTCCTCGACGGCTCCCTGCACACCCTCACCGACGACCAGATCACCGAAGCGATGCTCGCCAGCCAGGCACCCCGCCCGACCGAGCCCCTGTCCCGACGCCGCACCGGGCGCCCGGGCCCGGCACGGGCTCGCACCGGCGGCGGAGGCGCGCCCGGCAGCTCAGGAAGGCCGAGGCCGGAGCAAATTGACGCCGTCACGCACAGCATCCCTGGCCCATCCACCGAGCACGCCAACAGAGTCGCGCAGGCAAACGCGCCGGACCGCGCTGCCGCGAGCCTCGCCGCCGCGTCCTCGGCTGGAGCGGCGCGCGTCCGCCGAACACCTCGACCGAGCCGACCGAGCCGACAGGGCCCAACCCGACACAATCAAGCCGGCCGAACGGATCGACTGTGCCGGGAGTGCCGAGCGGGCCGGCTGGACCCAGTGGACCGAGCACGCCGGGCCAGCCGACCGTGAGGCGGCGAGGGGTGCACGTGCAAGTGCCCCTCGCAACGCTGCTCGGGCTCGATGACCGGCCCGCCGAACTCCCCACCCTCGGGCCCATTCCCGCCTCCCGTGCCCGCGACCTCGTGCGCGCCCAGCTGAGCGCGCCCTGGCGGTTCGCTCTCACCGACACTGAAGGCCGGCTGGTCCGCGCCGGCACGCTTCGACGGCGGCCGACTGTCGACGACCTCGCCTGCCTCGCAGAGACCGCCGACACTCAGAGCGTCGACACCGGGACAGGAGCGGCATCCCAGACGCCGGTGCCACCCACCGACCCCGCCGCACCGGGGCTGGTCGACCTACTCGTCGACGCCACGCTCCTGCAACGCCTCATCGGAGACCCCACAGCGGTCCCGCCCTCATGGCGACCGGTTCTCGACGAGATCGCGACGTCCCGCGGGCGGCCGCTCGACGACTCCCCCACCGACCGCTTCCCGCACGCGGCGCTGCGCCGCCACGTCGAGTTCCGCGACCGCACCTGCACCTTCACCGGTTGCGTCGCGCCCGCACACGGTATCGACCTCGACCACACCCACGACCATGCCCGCGGCGGCCCCACCACCGCCGACGACCTCGGGCCCGCGTGCCGCCACGACCACGGCCTCAAGCAACGCGGCTGGACCCTCGCCCAACCGGAGCCAGGCGTGTTCGTCTGGCGCAGTCCCCTCGGCCGCGAGTACCGCACCCGCTCCGACCCCCTACTCCCCCCACCGCCACCGCTGCTCCCCGTCGCCGAGGAGGACGACCCCTGCTGCGCCGACCCCCTCGACGACCTCGACCGAAGCGGACCCCTGATCGTCTGGCGGCCCGCCACCGACGACCACGACGACGAACCCCGAGAATGGCGCGTCGAGTTTGTCGGCGAACCAGCGGGAGGCCTCGCAGAACCAGTGATGCCGCGAAGCCGGGTCGCAGTTGTCCGCGCCGGCGGCGACCACGCACGGAACCCCGACCTCGGCGAGTTCTGCCTCGCCGGGCAGGTAGCTCATCACGTCCGCGAGCTCCAGGCCGAAGAAGACCTCGCCGTTGCCCAGCATCCGGGTGCGCAGGTCGTCGTCGAGCGCCTCGAACACCTCGTCACCGGCGACCCAACGGAGGAACCTCTCCATGGCCACCGGCGGGCCGCCCTGAGCCATCCCCTGCTCGACGACCGCCTGCAGTTGCGCGCCCGCGGCTTCACCGCCAGCGGCGACCGCGGCGTAGGGCGGCTCATGGAAGATCGCGCCGCGAAGAACCTCGGGATGCCTGAGCGTGAGACTCGTGAGGATGATCGCGCCCGAGCTGTTCCCATAAGCCACTGCCGGGACGAGATCGAGAGCCCTGAGCAGGTCGGCGGCGTCGTCGGCCTGCTCGTCGATCGGCGCGGCGTCCCACCCCTCCGGCCGCGGGCTGCGGGAGTTGGCGCGCCGGTCGTAGGTCAGGACCGTGAACTCGTCCGCCAGGGCGTCGGCCACCTCGGTCCAGTGCCCGGCGTCGCCGGTCGCCCCGGAGATGAACACGACCGAGGGGCCCTCCCCGCGTCGCTCGTAGTACAGCGTTGTGCCGTTGGCCTCGATCGTAGCCATCTCGTCCTCCCTGACAGTGAGCGCGTGCCGGCGCGCCGGAGGACCGAGGGTGGGACTGCGTACGCACGGGGTCCACCGCCGGACGGCCGACGACGTGGCGTCCGTTCTCCCTCCGCTCGGTGCCGGCATCAGCCGTTGTCGGAGGGCGACGACCGCTCGGGCAGGTAGGGCTGGATCGCGGAGGCGAGCTTCTCGGCCGTCATCGACTGGAGCCAGACGTGCCCGGGGCCGTGGATCTCCGCCAGCATCAGCGAGTCGCCGAACAGCTTGTTCTTCACCCCGCGCACGGAGGTGAACTGGAGCTCCATCCCGGCGCGGTAGAGAGCGAGGTGCCCCGGGTGGATCCACATCGACTGTCCGGCCGGGATGTCGTACTCGGTGATCTCGCCGGCGAGTTGCACCCACGCCACTCCGTCGCCCGACAGCTTCTGGAACACCACGCCGGCGCCGCCGAAGATCCCGGCGCCGAGCTTCTTCTGCAGCCCGACCGACACCTCGACCTTCGCGGTGCTGGCCATGTAGGCGCCGGACTGCACCATGAACTCGTCCGCGGCGTCGACCCGCAGCTCCCGGATCGTGCCCGGGAGATCGGTCGCGAAGGCCACGAACCCGCCCGCCCGTGGGGCGGTGTACTCGGTGAGGAACAGCTGCCCGCCACCGAGGGCCCGCTTCAGACCGCTCATGAAGCCGCCCCGGCCGCCCGAGCCGAACCGGGTGGACGTCTCGAGGTCGAATCCGGAGGACAGCCAGGCGACGTCCCCGCCCTCGGCGATGACCTGCTCGCCGGGACCCATGGTGATCTCCAGGACGGGCATCGTCGTGCCCATGATCCGGGTCTGCATGGCAGGAAGGTAGAGGTGGCGCGCCGGCACCGGAAGGGTCCCGAACGCCCCAGGACAAGGGCCGAACGGCGGCAGCCGGACGCCGAACCGTCGCAGTACGGTGTCCGCCCCGCCCACCGGTCGCTCCCCGCGAGGAGGCCACGTTGACCACGACGACCACGAGCTCGCGCAACGAGACCGCGCTCGCCCGGGCCATCGAGCGCTGGAACGCCGGTGACCTCGAGGGCTACCTGGAGATCTACGCCGACGACATCCGGCTGCACGGCATGTCCCCGGAACCGTTGGACAAGCGGGGCGTGCGCGCGACGTACCAGGCCATGTTCGCGGCCTTCCCGCGGAATCACCTGGAGCTCCACGAGACGTTCAGTGACGGCGACCGGCTGAGCTGCCGGTTCACGCTGACGGGCCGGCACGACGGCGACTACATGGGCATCCCGCCGACGGGGCGCGACATCAGCCTGCCGGGCATCACGATCCTGCACTTCCGCGACGGTCGGTGCGTCGAGCGCTGGGTCTGCGCCGACACCCTGGGGCTCCTCGTCCAGCTCGGGGTCGTCCCGCCGCCGCACTGACGATCGCGGGCCCGGCCCCGCCGATGAGTTCCGCGCCCGTTCGCGGTCTGCCCGTCCGAGACCGAGAGTGGGGAGATCGAGCGTGCCCGAGCCCGTCCTGCTGACCCACCCGCGACGAGCTGTGGGCCGCCGTCCACGCGGAACGCGCCGCCCTGGCCGAGGACCTCGCCGAGCTCGACGACGGCGGGTGGGCGGCCCCGTCGTTGTGCGGCCGCTGGACCGTCGAGGATGTCGTCGCGCACCTCACCGCTGCCGCGAGCACCGGCACGGTCCGGTGGATCACGAGCATCGTCGGCGCACGTTTCGACGCCGACCTCCACAACGCCCGGCGGCTCGCGGAGCACCGCGGCGCCACCCCGGCCGAGACCCTCGACCGCTTCCGCGCCGTGGTCACCAGCACCCGGGCGGCGTCCGGGCACACGCCCGCGTGGCTCGGCGAGATCGTCGTGCACGGCCAGGACGTCCGCCGGCCCCTCGGGATCCGGCGGACGCCGTCGATCGAGTCGCTCACCGCCGTCGCCACGTTCTACGCGAGCCGGGACTTCACGGTGAACAGCAAGAAGACGGTCGCCGGTCTCCGGCTGGAGGCCACCGACGGGCCCTTCGCCCACGGCGACGGGCCTTTGGTCCGCGGTCCCTCCGTCGCGCTGACCATGGCCATGGCCGGGCGCGCGACCTACTGCGACGACCTCGACGGACCCGGTGTGCCGATTCTGCGCTGGCGCTGCGCGAACCAGCAGCTCGCCTTCAGGACGTCGCCGGGGTGTGCCCCACCGCGGTCCTGACCGCGAACGCACCCAGCAGGCTCCCCGCGACCCACCGCTGGACGGTCATTGCGCGCGGACGCGCCGCCAGGAACCGGGCGACGGACGCCGCCGCCAGGACGATCAGGGCGTTGACGGTCAGGGCGACGACGATCTGGACCGCGCCGAGCTGCAGGAACTGACCCCACGCCGCCCCGCCGGACGGATCGACGAACTGCGGCAGGAGCGCCGCGTACATCAGCGCGATCTTGGGGTTGAGCAGGTTGGTGAGCAGGCCCATGCCGAACAGCCGCCGGTCGGAAGCCGGCTCCAGGTCGCGCGCCTCGAACGGGGAGCGGCCGCCCGGCCGCAGCATGACCCAGGCCAGCCACGCGAGGTACAGCGCGCCCGCGATCTTGACGGTCGTGTACGCGGCGGGGACCGCGGCGAACAGGGCGGACAGCCCGGCCACGGCGGCCAGGAGGTAGCACAGGAACCCCACGCCCGTCCCGGCCAGGGAGACGAGTCCGGCGCGCCTGCCCTGGGAGATCGCCCGGGAGGCCAGGTAGATCATGTTGGGCCCCGGCGTGAGGACCATGCCGAGGGCGACCAGGACGACGCCGACGACGGCGGACGGTTGGATCACGAGCCGAGCCCCTTCCACGGTGCTCCCGCCACACAAGCACCCGGCCCGCGCGATCACCACGGGTTTGCGGGCGGACCCGAGGGGCGGAACGGCGGCTTGACGTGGCGTGCCGGGGTGGTAGGCCGGACGACACCGATCCGGAACACCCCCCGTCGGAGGGCACCTCATGACCGAGACTCTGAAGCCGGTGGACCTCACCGTCGTCGACACGACGACCGCGGAGTGGCAGGACTTCCCCGTGCCCGCCATCAACGCCCACCTCGAGCACGTGCCGCTCCTCGACGACCCGGACACGGGGATGATGGTGGTGAAGATGGTCTACCGGGCCGGGTTCACCAACACCTGGCACACCCATCCCTGCGGCCACGGCATCTACGTGCTCGACGGTGTCCTGAACACGCACCAGGGCGACTTCGGGCCGGGCAGCTTCGTGTGGTTCCCCGAGGGCGGGACCATGCAGCACGGCGCCACCAAGGACGCCGACTGCACCTTCCTGTTCATCACGAACAAGCCGTTCGACATCCACCACGTCGCCACGGCCGAGGGCTGACCGGGCGGACGGACGGAAAGAGGCCACTCCGGACCTCCCCGCCACTCTCAACGTATAGCGCCCCGGGGGCCTTGCGGCAAGACCCGGGCCGTGGCCCAGAATCGCCCGCCGAAGCCAGGACCTGCAGGAATCGGGGGGAATGCATGGCCGGCGTGATCATCGTGGGCGGCGGGCCGACGGGCATGATGCTGGCGGCGGAGCTGCGCCTGCACGACGTGGACGTGGTCGTGCTGGAGAAGGAGGCCGAGCAGCCGCCGTTCGTGCGCTCGCTCGGGCTGCACGTGCGCAGCATCGAGGTGATGGACCAGCGCGGGCTGCTGGAGCGGTTCCTGGAGCACGGGAAGAAGTACGAGGTCGGCGGGTTCTTCGCCGGCATCCCGACGCCGTGGCCGCGGCTGGACACCGCGCACGGCTACGTCCTCGGCGTCCCGCAGACCACCACGGACCGGCTGCTCGAGGAGCACGCCCTCGAGGTCGGCGCCGAGGTCCGGCGCGGTGCCGAGCTCGTCGGGCTGGTGCAGGACGCGGACGGGGTCACCGCCGCGCTCGCCGACGGCACCCGGTTGCGGGCCCGGTACCTCGTCGGCTGCGACGGCGGCCGGAGCACCGTCCGGAAGCTGCTCGGCATCGCCTTCCCGGGCGAGCCCTCGACCGTCGAGACGCTGCTGGGCGAGATGGAGGTGACCGCGCCGCCGGAGACCGTGGCCGCGGTGGTGGCGGAGGTCCGGGAGACCGAGAAGCGGTTCGGCCTCGGGCCGCTCGGCGACGGGCGGTACCGGGTCGTGGTGCCCGCCGTCGGGGTGACGGAGGACCGCGCCGTCCGGCCGACCCTCGAGGACTTCCGGCGCCGGTTGCGGGCGGTCGCCGGCACCGACTTCGGCGTGCACTCGCCGCGCTGGCTCTCCCGCTTCGGCAACGCGACCCGGCAGGCCGAGCGGTACCGCGAGGGCCGCGCGTTCCTGGCCGGCGACGCGGCGCACGTCCACCCGCCGACCGGCGGGCAGGGCCTCAACCTCGGCATCCAGGACGCGTTCAACCTCGGCTGGAAGCTCGCGGCGGCGGTCGCGGGCTGGGCGCCGGAGGACCTGCTGGACAGCTTCGAGTCCGAGCGGCATCCGGTGGCGACGGCCGTCCTGGACAACACCCGCGCGCAGATGGAGCTGATGTCCACCACGCCCGGGGCGCAGTCCGTGCGCAGGCTCGTCCAGGAGCTGATGGCCTTCGAGGAGGTCAACCGCCACCTGATCGAGAAGATCACCGCCATCGGCATCCGCTACGACTTCGGCGCGGGACCGGACCTGGTCGGCCGCCGGATGCGGGACGTCCAGCTCAAGAAAGGCCGCCTCTACGAGCTGACGCGGGCGGGCCGCGGGCTGCTCCTCGACCAGACCGGCCGGCTCTCGGTCGAGGGCTGGGCGGACCGGGTCGACCACGTCGTCGACGTCAGCGAGGAGCTCGACGTGCCCGCGGCGCTGCTCCGGCCCGACGGCCACGTGGCGTGGGTCGGGGAGGACCAGCAGGGCCTGCTCGACGCCCTGCCCCGGTGGTTCGGCGCCCGTGCCGACCTGCCGAGGGGCGGGCCCCTCGTCGTCGCTCGAGAGATCGTCCCGCCGACGCCGATGAGTTCGTGACCTGTTCCGGGTCGTCACCGGTATGAGCGATACGGCTGCCGGCCCGGGCAAGGTCGTCGTGAACAGGGCGATGTCGTTGGACGGCTTCATCGCCGGCCCCGACGACGCGATGGACTGGATCTTCGACCACCTGGACAACGACGCGTTCCCCGAGGTCATGCAGGCCACCGGCGCGATGCTGGTCGGCCGGGGCACCCACGAGGTCAGCAAGCGGATGTTCGCCGGAGACGCCGACTACGACGGGGGGCCGGTGTTCGTCCTGACGCACCGGCCGCCGGACGAGCCCGAGCACGGGGTCACCTTCCTCACCTGCGATCTCGGGGAGGCCGTCGCCACGGCGCGCGCGGCCGCGGGTGGGAAGAACCTGGAGATCCTCGGAGCCGACCTGGCGAGCCAGTGCTTGCGGCACGGTCTCGTCGACGAGGTGCTGGTGTACGTCCTGCCGGTGCTCCTCGGGGACGGCGTGCGCTTCTCGACCTCGGGGCTCGGCAGGATCGACCTCGAACCGTTCGACAACAGGCAGTCGGGTTCCGTGACCATGCTCCGCTTCCGCGTGCGGAAGTAGAGCTGGTCGGGCACGGTGCCCCCGGTGGGACTCGAACCCACACTGTGCCCCTTCGAAGGGGAAGCGGCCTGACGCTCTGACCATGGCCCTGACCTGCGCTGGGACACCCTGCTGGGCACACTTCTACCCATCGAGCTGGATCATGTCGGCATTCATCACGTCCGGTGTGATGATCCTGCCACTGAAATTGACCTGCTCGAAGTGGTCGAGGAAACCTGCTTCCTTCGCGCCGGCTTCGAGCTCGTCACTGAAAGCCTTGTCGGGCAGCCTCCAGACGGCCATGTACCGATAATCCATGCGCTCCGGACCGGTGTTGTCGTTGATGGCACAGCCGAGGAACTCGGCGCCCCGTTCGACCAGGCCCATGATGAACGGACCGATCTTCTCGTGGAAGAAGTGCTGTCGCTCCTCCAGGGAAAGTGCGAGCCAGGACGGCCTGGCTTTCCAGATCTCGGTGAGGATGTAGCCGCTCTCACTGCCCATGGTGTCCTCCTGGTTGCCGCCTGCCGCCCCCACGCGCTGGGTCCTGGTGCTGATCTCCTCGCGGCGCCGATCCACCCTTCCGACCCCTCGGCGGGGGCGCAAGGCACGCTGTCCCGCCCTGTGCCCGGGCCGACGGGCCGGTAGCCGTGTCGGCGCGTCGTGGGAGACCAGCACCCCGCCGCACCTCCACTGATCTCCGAGCGGTCCCGGGTGCGGGCGGAGCCCGCGACCACCTGCGTGCCTCTCGGCTCTGCCAGTCCGTCAACGACCTGGACCAGGCCGAGCCGGACCACTCCGCTGATGTGCGAGACGACGAGAGGATTCCGATGCGCGCGTAGTGGGCGGGAGCACTCGGAGACTCATCCGGACCGAGCACGGGACGAGAAGCGATCGCATCCGCAGCTCAGAGCCACCATCGGGCAGTCGCAGGGGTGCCCCCGGTGGGACTCGAACCCACACTGTGACCCTTTTAAGGGGCCTGCCTCTGCCGTTGGGCTACGGGGGCCCGACCGCAGCCTAACGACGACGCGGCCGGAGAACGCCGACGGCGCCCGCCCCCGGTGAAGGGCGGGCGCCGTCGAGCGCCTGTCGGCCGGTGCCGCGTCAGCTGGCCTTGGCGTCGGCCTCCTGCGCGACCGTCGGGGGCAGCGGGGTCACCGTGCCGCCGGCGATCCGGCTGAACTCCGCCTTCGGCTCGTGGATCTGGCCCAGCGCCACGACCTCCCGGCCCATGAGCAGCGCGGTGGTCCAGTCCATGACGATCCGGAAGCGGCGGTTCCACGTGGGCATGCGGCTCACGTGGTAGGTGCGGTGCATGAACCACGCCGGGAAGCCCTTGAGCTTGATCCCGTAGACCTGGGCGACGCCCTTGTACAGGCCGAGGCTCGCGACCGAGCCGGCGTAGCTGTGCCTGTACTGCTTCATCTCGTACCCGCGCAGGTACGCGACGATGTTGTCCGCCAGCACCTTCGCCTGCCGGACGGCGTGCTGCGCCGACGGGCTGGTGCGGGCGTTCGGGTCGTCCTTGGTGAGGTCGGGGATCGACGCGCAGTCACCCGCGCTGAACACGCCCTTCAGCCCGTTGACCGTGAGGTCGGCCGCGCACTCGACGTGCCCGCGGGGACCGCGGGGCAGGTCGGTCTGCTCGAGCATCGGGTTCGGCTTGACGCCGGCGGTCCAGACGATCGTGTCCGCGTCGAACTCACTCCCGTCGGACAGCACGACGTGCCCGTCGACCATCGACTCCACGCGGGTCTCGAGCAGGACCTCGATGCCGGCGTCGAGCAGGCGGCGCACGGTGTACGCGCCCATCTTCGGGCCGACCTCGGGCATGATCCGGTCCATCGCCTCGACGAGGACCCAGCGCAGGTCGCCCGGCTCGATGCCCTCGTAGTAGCGGGTCGCGTACCGGGCCATGTCGGCGAGCTCGGCGAGCGCCTCGACGCCCGCGTACCCACCGCCGACCACGACGAAGGTCAGCAGCCGGCTGCGCAGCTCGGGGTCCGCGGTGGTCGAGGCCGCGTCGAGCCGCGAGAGCACGTGGTTGCGCAGGTAGATGGCCTCGCCGACGGTCTTGAAGGCGATGCCCTGCTCGGGCAGGCCGGGGACCGGCAGGGTCCGGGCGACCGAGCCGGGGGCGACGACGAGGACGTCGTACTCCAGCGTCGTGGTGTGCCCGGCCGCGGTCTGCACCGTGACCTTCTTGTCGGCGTCGGAAACGGCGGTGACCCGGCCGGTCAGCACGCGGC
This sequence comes from Pseudonocardia autotrophica, assembly GCF_000717175.1. Classification (GTDB taxonomy): domain Bacteria; phylum Actinomycetota; class Actinomycetes; order Mycobacteriales; family Pseudonocardiaceae; genus Pseudonocardia; species Pseudonocardia halophobica. The sequence goes on from NZ_JNYD01000015.1 coordinate 9,882, forward strand.
AGCCGCGCAGCACCTTGTGCAGCGGGACCACGACGTGCCGCGGCTCGATCGAGCCGGCCGACGCCTCGGGGAGGAACGGCTGGTAGGTCATGTGGGACTGGGGGTCGATGACCGTGATGTCCGCCTCGCCGCGGCGCAGCTTCTTCTGCAGCCGCAGAGCGGTGTACATGCCGACGTAGCCGCCACCGACCACGACGATTCGTTGAGCGTGCGCCATACCTACATTCGTACCCCGGAGACGTAAGCCCGACCGCCGGATCCGACGTGATCTGCGTCCGAGGGGGTGTGAGTTCACCTACAGGCCGGCAGCGCGTGCCGCGGTGGCGAGGACCTCCTCGAGCATCGCCGGGGTCAGCTTGCCGGTGAAGGTGTTCTGCTGGCTCACGTGGTAGCTGCCGAACAGGTGCAGCGACCCCGCGGGCCGGACCGACGCCAGCTCGACGTGCGCGCCGTGGCCGAACCGCGGGCGCGGCCGCGGGATCGTCCAGCCGTGGTCGGCGAGCACCGGCAGCAGCGCCTGCCAGCCGAAACCCCCGAGGACGACGACGGCGCGCAGGCTCGGGCGCTGCAGCTCGATCTCGGCGTCGAGCCAGGGCCGGCACTCGTCGCGCTCGGCGGGGGTGGGCTTGTTCTCGGGCGGGGCGCACTTCACCGGCGCCGTGATCCGGGTGCCGATCAGCCGCAGCCCGTCGCCCCGGTGCACGGCCGTCGGTTGGTTCGTCAGGCCGACGGCGTGCATCGCCGCGTAGAGGACGTCGCCGGAGCGGTCCCCGGTGAAGATCCGTCCGGTGCGGTTCCCGCCGTGGGCCGCCGGGGCGAGCCCGACGATCAGCAGCCGCGCGTCGGCGGGACCGAGACCCGGCACCGGCCGGCCCCAGTACTCCCAGTCCCGGAAGGCCGCGCGCTTGTCCCGCGCTACCTTCTCCCGCCACTCGACCAGCCGCGGGCAGGCCCGGCACTGCGTGACCCGGGCGTCGAGGTCGGCGAGCGTCGGCGCGGCCGGCGCCGCGAGGCGGGGCCAGCCCGGCCCCGGCGGCCCGCCCGCAGGTTCGCTCAGGCGATCGATCGCGCGATCCCGTCGAGGATGTCGTGCTCGGAGACGACGAGCTTGCCGATGCCGGCGCGGGAGTGCAGCTCGTCCGCCAGCGCCTCGACGACGAGCGCGCCCGCGCCGATCACGTCGATGCGGCCGGGATGGAGCGCGCCGAGCTTCTCGCGCTCCTCGCGCGGCGAGGTGACCAGCATCTGGGCGACCCGGTGCACGTCGTCGCGGGTCAGCGTGGACAGGTGCACGGCCTCGGGGTCGTACTCCGGCAGGTCCTGCGAGATCCCGGAGAGGGTGGTGATCGTGCCGGCCACGCCGACCCAGCACTTCACGCCCTCGACCGGCACCGCCTCGAACGCCTCGTCGAGGATCTCGCGGGCGAGGGCCCGGGCCTTCTCGACGTCGTCCGGCGCGGGTGGGTCACCAGGCAGGCACCGCTCGGTGAGCCGGACGCTGCCGACGTCGACGGACCGGGCCGCCGCGACGCCGTCGCCGAGCGTGCCGACCACGACCTCGGTCGACCCGCCGCCCACGTCCGTGACGACGAACGGGCCGTCGTCCGGGTCGAGGTCGCCGACCGCACCCTGGAAGGACAGCCGCGCCTCCTCGTCGCCGCTGATCACCTCGGCGTCGACCCCGAGGACGTCCCGGACCATCCCGAAGAAGTCCTCGCGGTTGGTCGCGTCCCGGGTAGCGGAGGTGGCGACCATCCGGACCCGCTCGGCGCCCTTGCGGCGGATCGCCGCCGCGTAGTCGACCAGCGCGGCGCGGGTGCGCTCGAGGGCCTCCGGGTCGAGCCGGCGGGTCGCGTCGACGCCCTTGCCGAGCCGCACGATCCGCATCTCCCGGTGCAGGTCGCGCAGGTCCTTCGTGCCGTCGAAGGTCTCGGTGACGTCGGCGATCAGCAGGCGGATCGAGTTGGTCCCGCAGTCGATGGCGGCCACCCGGGACATGCGTGCTCCTGTGGGGTCGACGGTCGTTCCCGCTCACCGTATCGGCAGGCGGGGCGGTCCGGGCGGCCGCGCGCTCCCGGATCCGACGTCCACGGGGTTACCCTCCGGTAATGACCGTGGCACCGGGCACCGAGCTGGGCACGCACACCGTCGCGAACCAGGTCCCGCCGCTCGACGGGTTCGATCCGCTCGCGTGCGATCCGGGCCTGGCCGACGCGCTGCGCCGGGAGGGGGCGGCGCCGGACCTGAAGGCCCTGGCCCTCGCCGTCGGGTCGGCGGAGTACCGCGAGCACGCGCGGCTGGCCAACGAGCACGAGCCGGTGCTGCGCACCCACGACCGCTACGGGCACCGGATCGACGAGGTGGACTTCCACCCGTCGTGGCACGCCCTGATGCAGCTGTCGGTGGAGCACGGGCTGCACGCGGCCCCGTGGGCGGACGGCTCGCACCTCGCCCGTGCCGCCGGCTTCTACCTGGTCAGCACCCTGGAGCAAGGGCACTGCTGCCCGATCTCGATGACCTACGCCGCCGTTCCCGCGCTCCGCCACTCCCCCGAGCTGGCCGAGCGCTACGAATCCGGCCTGGCCGCCCGCACCTACGCGCCCGGCCTGGCCCGCCCGGAGACCAAGCCGGGCCTGCTCGCGGGCATGTCGATGACCGAGAAGCAGGGCGGCTCCGACGTCCGCACCGGCACCACGCGCGCCACCCCCAACGCCGACGGCACGTACTCCCTCGTCGGGCACAAGTGGTTCACCTCGGCCCCGATGAACGACCTGTTCCTCACGCTCGCGCAGGCGCCGGGCGGGCTGACCTGCTTCGTCCTCCCCCGCGTGCTGCCCGACGGCACCCGCAACGCCCTGCGCATCCAGCGGCTGAAGGACAAGCTCGGCAACCGCTCGAACGCCTCGGCCGAGCTGGAGTACTCCGGCGCCGTCGGTTGGCGGGTCGGCGACGAGGGCCGGGGGGTCGCGACGATCATCGAGATGGTCTCGATGACCCGTCTGGACTGCGTGCTCGGCGCGGCCGGGACGGTCCGGGCCGCGCTGTCCGAGGCCGCGCACCACGTGGCGCACCGTTCGGCGTTCGGCGCCCTGCTCGCGGACCAGCCGCTGATGCAGGCCGTCGTGGGCGAGCTGGCGGTGGAGTCCGAGGCCGCGACCACGCTCGCGGTCCGGCTGGCCGGGGCGGTCGAGCGGGGCGAGACGGCCTTCCTGCGACTGGCGCTGCCGGCGTCGAAGTACCTGGTGTGCAAGCGGACGCCGGCGGTCGTCGCGGAGGCGCTGGAGTGCCTGGGCGGCAACGGCTACGTCGAGGAGTCACCGATGCCGCGGCTCTACCGGGAGAGCCCGCTGAACTCGATCTGGGAGGGCTCGGGCAACGTCACCGCGCTCGACCTGCTCCGTGCCCTGGCCCGCTCGCCGGAGTCCGCCGACGCGGTGCTCGACGAGATCGCCCTCGCCGCGGGTGCCGACGCGCGGTTCGACCGGGCCGTGGACCAGCTCCGATCGGAGTTCCGGGACCCGGAGCCGCGGCGGGCCCGGCGACTGGCCGAGCTGCTCGCGCTGTGCCTGCAGGGGTCGCTGCTGCTGCGCACCGCCCCGGCCGAGGTCGCCGACGCCTTCCTGGCCGGCCGCCTGCAGCCCGACGGCCCGTGGCGCACCGCCGGCACCCTGCCCGAAGGCGTCCCTGCGAAGCCGCTGCTGAAGCGCGTCACGCCCGCCCTCTGACCGGCGATGGTCGCTATGGCGACCATCGACACCCACGAGGCGGAGCCCGGACCCCGAGGGCCGACGGTCCTGCGGCCCGCGATCCGCACGGCCCTGCCCGCCCGCGCGACCAGCCGCCACGCTCGTCCCGCCGGGTGGCCGCGCACGCGAGGCGGCCGCGTGCGACGCGGAGGAGGCCCCATGTCGATCACGCCCTCGCGAGCAGGCGCCCTGGCCGCCGGGACACGTGAGCGCGTCCGGCGCGTCCTGCTCGCCTGCGGCCCGCTCTCGGCGCTGGTCTACGTCGTGATGCACGAGGTCGCCGCCCTGCAGTGGCCGGGCTACAGCCGGATCGGGAACGCCATCAGCGAACTCTCGCTGCCCGGCGCACCCTCGCGCTGGGTTCTGGAGCCCTGGTTGGGCCTGGCGTACAACCCGCTGCTCGTCGCGTCCGGGATCGGGATCTGGCTGTCTGCCGGCGGCCGGCGTGCGGTGCACGCGATCGGCGCTCTCCTGGCCCTCTCCGGGGTCGCGGCTCCGCTCTGGGTGCTGTTCGGGAGCGCCAACCTGGGGGCGCACCTCGCTCTCAGTGCGGTGAGCGTGCTGGCCTGGCTGGGCGCGGTGGGGTGCGGCGGCGCGGTCGCCGGGCGCCGGTTCCGCCTCTACTCCCTGGTGACCCTCGCCGTGGTGCTGACCTTCTTCGGGCTGGCCTTCGGCTACGCACCCGCGGTCGCCGCAGGCCGGCCGACCCCGTTCATGGGGCTCGACGAGCGGGTCGCCTTCGCCGCCTTCTTCCTCTGGCAGACGGTGCTCACGGTGCTCCTGTGGCGGAGACGAGGTGCGGTGGAGCCGGTCGGTCCGTGAGATACCGTCAGGCGCAGTCGGTGCCGGTCCACCAGTCGCCGAGGAGCTCCAACGCCTCGTCGCCGAACGGGTTCACGCCCGGGCCCTTGGCCAGGCTGTGCGCCACGTGGACGTGCAGGCACTTCACGCGGCCGGGCATGCCACCGGCGCTGACGTCCGTGCCGAGCGGCTCGATCGCGTCCCGCTCGGCGAGGTAGGACTCGTGGGCCCGGCGGTAGCGCTCCGCCAGCTCGGCGTCCTCCTCGAGCCGCGCGGTCATCTCCTTCATCAACCCCGAGGCCTCGAGCGTCCCGATGCGGGAGGCCAGCCGCGGGCAGGTGAGGTAGTAGAGCGTGGGGAACGGCGTGCCGTCGGGCAGCCGCGGCGCGGTCTGCACGACGTTCGGGTGGCCGGACGGGCAGCGCGCCGCGACCAGCCGCATGCCCCGCGGGGCACGCCCGAGCTGCGCCGCGACGGTCTCGCGGTCGACCTCGGAGAGGGTCTCGGTCATCGGGGGGCGCCCTCCGTCACGTCGCTCCACAGGGTCCGGTACCAGGGTGTGCCCTTGCGCGCGGCCTCCACGTCGGCGGCCGAGGGCGTGTCCGGCAGCTGCACCACGTAGGGCACCTCACCGGGCCGGACGTACCCGAGCCGCGAGCGGGCCTCGGCCGCGACCTCGTCCGGGTTCGACAGCCGCGCCTTCTGCTCCTCCAGCTGCGCGACCTCGACAGCCAGGGCGCGCTGCTGCTCCTGGACCGCGGCCAGCTCCTGCCGCTGCGCCACGTAGTTGCGCAGCGGCACCGCCACGGTCAGCGCCAGCGCGCACACCACGATCGCGAGGATCGCCGCGCGCCGGGTCGAGGACAGCCCGAGCAGCCCGCTCGTGCGGGCCACCACCGTCCCCGCCCGGCTGCGGGTGCGGGTGAGCTGCGGCTCGCGCACACGCCGGCCGCCGGGCGCCGGGCGGGCCTGCCCGGCCCCGCCCCGGTCCGCCCGGGCGGCGGCCCGCTCGCGGACCCGCGCCTCACCCGCCACGCGGTCAGGCCCCCGGCGTGAACCGCGGGAAGGCCAGCTCGCCGGCGTAGCGCGCGGCGTCGCCCAGGCTCTCCTCGATGCGGAGCAGCTGGTTGTACTTGGCGACCCGCTCAGATCGCGCGGGCGCACCCGTCTTGATCTGGCCGCAGCCGGTGGCGACGGCGAGATCGGCGATGGTCACGTCCTCGGTCTCGCCCGAGCGGTGGCTCATCATGCAGCGGTAGCCGTTGTTGTGGGCCAGCGTGACCGCGTCGAGGGTCTCGGACAGCGTGCCGATCTGGTTGACCTTGACCAGCAGCGCGTTGGCGGCCCCGCGGTCGATGCCGTCCTCGAGCCGCTCCGGGTTGGTGACGAACAGGTCGTCGCCCACGAGCTGGACCTTGTCGCCGAGCGACTCGGTCAGCGAGACCCAGCCGTCCCAGTCGTCCTCGGCCAGCGGGTCCTCGATCGAGACCAGCGGGAACGAGTCGACGAGCTCGGCCCACACCTTGGCCAGGTCCGCCGAGGACAGCTCCTTGCCCTCGTAGCGGTAGACGCCGTCGGAGAAGAACTCGGTGGCGGCCACGTCGAGCGCCAGCACGACGTCCGTGCCCAGGGTGAAGCCCGCCTTGCCGATCGCCGTGGAGATCAGCTCGAGCGCGCCCCGGGTGCCGCCGGCGACGTCCGGCGCGAAGCCGCCCTCGTCGCCGAGCCCGGTGGCCAGGCCCTTCTCCTTCAGCACCGACTTGAGCGCGTGGTAGATCTCCGCACCCCAGCGCAGCGACTCACGGAAGGACTCCGCGCCGATCGGCGCGACCATGAACTCCTGGACGTCCACCGAGGTGTCCGCGTGGGCGCCGCCGTTGAGGATGTTCATCATCGGCACCGGGAGCACGTGCGCGTTCGGCCCGCCGACGTAGCGGTAGAGCTCCAGGCCCGACGACTCGGCCGCGGCCTTGGCCACCGCCAGCGACACGCCGAGCAGCGCGTTCGCGCCGAGGCGCGACTTGTCCGGGGTGCCGTCGAGGTCGACGAGGCGCTGGTCGACCAGGCGCTGGTCCACCGCGTCCATCCCGGTCAGCTCCGGGCCGATCTCGTCGAGCACGGCCGAGACGGCCTTCTCGACACCCTTGCCGCCGTACCGCTTCGGGTCCCCGTCGCGGAGCTCGACGGCCTCGTGCTCGCCCGTCGAGGCCCCGGAGGGGACCGCGGCGCGCTCCAGCGTCCCGTCGTCCAGCGCGACCTCGACCTCGACCGTGGGGTTCCCCCGCGAGTCGAGGATCTCGCGTGCGCCGACCTGCTCGATCACAGCCACCCAATAGCTCCTGTTCTCTCCGGCTCGCCGGAACTCGCGGGTCAGGGTAACCACCGGGCCCCGTGATCAGGGCGGCGAACCGCCGCCGAGCCGCGCACGTCACGCCCCGGTGGGCGGCGGCCGCGTGTCAAGACCTCGCGGATCGCCCGCCCGCGGCCTACCGTAGGAATGACCATGACGAGTCAGCCTGCACCGGGACCCGGTCCGCGCGCCCGCAACCGCGTCTTCGAGGGGTTCCGCCGGGCGGAGCTGCTGCTGGCCGACCGGCGCCCGCTCGACGCGTTGCAGGCCCTGCTCCCCGCCCTGGAGAGCCAGCCCAACGCACCGTCGGTCCACCTGCTCGCGGGCCGCGCCTACCTCGACTCGGCCCAGCTCGCCAAGGCCGAGGAGGCCTTCTGCCGGGTGCTCGAGCTCGACCCGGCGGACCACTACGCCCGCTTCGCGCTCGGCAAGGCACTGCAGCGGCAGGGCAGGCTGGGCGAGGCCAAGGGCCAGCTGCAGATGGCCACGGTCATGGACCCGCGCCCGGAGTACCAGGAGGCGCTGGGAGAGGTGCGCGCGCGGATCGCCCGCATCACCGAGTAGGCCGTCTCACGGGCAGCGCCGGCCGATCACCCGATAGATCACGGTTGCGCCTCACGTTCCGACATCGATCGCAAAACGGACATAAGCCCAGGTCGGCCCCTGTCCCCGGCCTACCGCGTCCCCCGTTCGAGAAGCTAGCCTCACCTCGGTCCGCTGAGCCTCACCTCAGCGGAGGTACGCCGACACAGAGGAGACCGGGACGGTGCTGGGCAACGCCCTGATCGGGTTGCGCGAGGGCCTCGAGGCCTCGCTGGTCGTCAGCATCCTCGTCGCCTTCCTGATCCGCACCGACCGCCGGCACGAACTGCCGAAGGTGTGGGCGGGCGTCGCGTTCGCGATCCTGGTCAGCGTCGGCGTCACGCTCGGGCTCACGCTGGCCGAGCAGGCCCTCACCTTCGAGGCCTCCGAGGCGCTCGGCGGCTCGCTCTCCATCGTCGCCGTCGCGTTCGTCACCTGGATGATCTTCTGGATGCGGTCCAACGCCCGCGCGCTGAAGTCCGAGCTCGAGGGCAAGCTCGAGGCGGCGATCAAGATGGGTCCGGCCGCCGTCGTCGTGATGGCCACGCTCGCCGTGGGGCGCGAGGGCCTCGAGACCGCCGTGTTCTTCTTCGCCGCGGCGCAGGCCGCGGGCGAGACCGTGCAGCCGCTGGTCGGCTTCCTGATCGGCATCGCGATCTCCGTGGTCATCGCCTACGCGATCTACCGCGGCGCCATGCGGATCAACCTCGCCAAGTTCTTCACGGTCACCGGGTTCTTCCTGATCTTCGTCGCCGCCGGGATCCTGGCCTACGGCGTGCACGACCTGCAGGAGGCCGGGATCCTGCCCGGCCTCACCACCCTCGCGTTCGACGTGAGCGCCGCGATCCCGCCGGACTCGTGGTACGGGACGCTCCTCAAGGGCGTCCTCAACTTCTCCCCGCAGACCACGGTGCTCGAGGCCGTCGTCTGGTGTCTCTACGTCGCCGTCGTCCTGACGCTGTTCCTGTTGCCCCAGCGCACGCGGTCCACCACCGCCGCCACCGCGTGACATCACCGAGGAGAACGCCCATGCCCCGCAGGACCCCGGATCACCGCAGAGCAGGCGCCGCCCTGCTCGCGGCCGGCACCGCCCTGCTGCTCGCCGGCTGCACCAGCACGGCCCAGCCCCCGGCCGCCCAGCAGGGCGGCGGCGGGCCGATCGCGGTGACCGCCAGCGACTCCGCCTGCCAGGTCTCGGCCACCGAGGCGCCCGCCGGCAACATCTCCTTCACCGTGAAGAACACGGGCACGAAGGTCACCGAGTTCTACCTCTACGGCACCGGCGACCGGATCATGGGCGAGGTCGAGAACATCGGCCCCGGCCTGTCCCGCGACCTCATCGTCGAGGTGCCCGACGGCGGCAGCTACACCACCGCCTGCAAGCCCGGCATGGTCGGCGACGGCATCCGCGCTCCCTTCACCGTGACCGGTACGGCCCAGCGCTCCACGGACACCAACGCGAAGCTCGCCGAGGCCACCGCCGGGTACACGCGCTACGTCACCTCCCAGATCGAGGCGCTCGTCGCCAAGAACAAGGAGTTCACCGACGCCGTCAAGGCCGGCAACGTGGACCAGGCCAAGGCCCTGTACCCGGTCGCGCGCACCTACTGGGAGCGGGTCGAGCCGGTCGCGGAGTCCTTCGGCGATCTCGACCCAAAGATGGACGGCCGCGAGGACGACGAGCGCGAGCCGGGCGTGGCGTTCACCGGTTACCACCGGCTCGAGAAGGACCTGTGGGTCGACGGCCTGCAGGCCGACTCGGGGCAGATCGCCGACCAGCTCGACGCGGACATCCTCGACCTGCAGAACCGCGTGAAGTCCGTCCAGTTCACCCCCGTCGAGCTCGCCAACGGCGCCAAGGAGCTGCTCGACGAGGTCGCCACCGGCAAGATCACCGGTGAGGAGGACCGCTACTCGCACACAGACCTCTGGGACTTCAAAGCCAACGTCGAGGGCAGCCAGGCCTCCGTCGCGGCGCTGCGCCCCGTGATCGACGAGAAGGACCCGAACCTGGGCCCGACGCTCGACCAGCGCTTTGCCGACGTGGAGAAGCTGCTCGAGGGCTACCGCACGCCGAACGGCGGCTTCGTGCTGTACACGCAGCTGACCCCGGAGGACACCAAGAAGATGGCCGACTCCGTCGACGCGCTCGCCGAGCCGGTCTCCCAGGTCGCAGGAGTCGTCACGTCGTGAGTGCGAGCCGGTCCCCGTCCTCGGCCCCGGAGAGCCCGCCCGTCGGGCCGCCGCCCACTGACCCGCCCAGCGGCGGGGACGGTGGGGGCGGCATGTCCCGGCGCAGGCTGTTCGGCTACGCGGGGGCCGGCGTCGCGCTGGCCGGCGCCGGCGCGGCGATCGGCTACGCCGCCGGGTCCTCCGGCGGCGGGCCGGACCGCCCGGGCGTCGTCCCGTTCCGGGACACGCACCAGGCCGGGATCGTCACGCCGGCGCAGGACCGGCTGCACTTCGTGGCGATGGACCTGACCACCACCGACCGCGCCGAGGTCCAGCGGCTGCTGCAGAAGTGGACCACCGCGGCCGAGCGGATGACGGCCGGGCAGGAGGTCACCGAGAACGGTGCAGTCGGGCTCAACAAGTACTCCCCGCCGACCGACACCGGCGAGGCACTCGGGCTGCCGGCCGCGTCGCTCACCCTGACCGTCGGCTTCGGCGCGTCGTTCTTCGAGAAGCTGGGCCTGCAGGACCGGATGCCGGCCGGGCTGGCCCCGCTGCCCTCGTTCACGGGGGACAACCTCGACCCGGCCCGGTCGGGCGGCGACATCTGCCTGCAGGCCTGCGCGGACGATCCGCAGGTCGCGGTGCACGCGATCCGCAACCTCGTGCGGATGGGCTTCGGCACCACGTCGGTCAGGTGGTCGCAGCTCGGGTTCGGCCGCACGTCGTCGACCTCGACGGCGCAGGACACCCCGCGCAACCTCTTCGGCTTCAAGGACGGCACCAACAACCTCAAGGCCGAGGAGCCCACCGAGCTCGACGCCAACGTCTGGGTGCAGCCGGGCGACGGGCCGGAGTGGATGACGGGCGGGTCCTACCTGGTCGCGCGCCGGATCCGGATGCACATCGAGATCTGGGACCGCACGTCGCTCGACGAGCAGGAGCAGATCGTCGGGCGGTCGAAGGGCGAGGGGAACCCGCTCAGCGGGCAGAAGGAGTTCGACCTCGCCGACTTCGCGGCCAAGGGCACCGACGGGCAGCCCGCGATCGCGACTGACGCGCACATCCGGCTCGCCTCGGCCGAGACGCAGAACGGCGCGAAGATGCTGCGCCGCGGCTACAACTTCGTCGACGGCTCGGACGGCTCCGGGCACCTCGACGCCGGCCTGTTCTTCCTCGCCTTCGTCCGCAACCCGCAGACCCAGTTCGTGCCGATCCAGCGGGCGTTGGCGAACAAGGACAAGATGATGGAGTACCTGGAGCACAACGGCTCCGCGGTCTTCGCCGTCCCGCCCGGGCTGCGGGACGGGGAGTGGTGGGGCCAGGGCCTCTTCGCCTAGCCAGCCTCGCAAGTCGCGCCACAGCCCCCCGCGAGTCGGGAGCTCTGACACCGCGAGTCGGGAGCTCTGACACCGCGAGTCGGGAGCTCTGACACCGCGAGTCGGGAGCTCTGGCACCGCGAGTCGGCAGTTTCAGGCGACCGAGTTGCACATCTCGGATGCCCGGCCCGGCGCTCAGCTCGCCGACGCGTACCGGTCGGCGGCGGCCCAGACGTCCCGCGCGTAGTCGACCGACCGGTTGTAGGCGAGCACGCCCTCCCACCAGCCGTCGCCGGCCGCGGTGTCCCGGTCGGCGGAGCAGAGGTACGCGGCTGCGGCCCGGGCCGCGGCGTCGACGTCCTGCGGGTTCCCCTCGCCGAAGCGGGCCCAGGTTCCCGGCAGGAACTGCATCGGTCCGACGGCCCGGTCGTGCTCCCTGTCGCCGTCGAGCCGCCCGCCGTCCGTGTCCGGGATCGCGCGGGTGCCGTTCAACCCGTCCAGCCGGATCCCGACGATCGGGGGCGTGGCGACGCCGTCGACGAGCCGCGCGCCGTGGATCCGACCGTGGTTCGACTCGACCCGCCCGATCCCGGCGAGGGTGTTCCAGGTCAGCCCGCAGCCGGGCGTCCGGTCCCGCTGGGTCTGTTCGGCCGCCGCGTACGCCTGGAGGGCCCGGGCCGGGATGCCCGTGGCCCGGGCGCGCTCGCTCGCCCACGCCGCAGGGTCCGCGTCCGAAGGCACGGGCGGCGCGGGTGTCACAGGGGTGCCGCGTGCGACGACGCCGGGCCGATCCTGCTCGCGGCCGGGCTGCCCGAGCGTCGCGACGCCGAGCACGAGCAGCCCCACGACAGCGAACACCCCGAGGAGGATCGCGAACGGACGCACGACTCCGACGCTACGGACGGGAACTGAGAGCGGTCTGAGCCCGACCTCCCGGGATGTGCGACTCGGACGCCCGAAACTCCCGACTCGCGGTGCCGGAACTCCCGACTCGCGGTGCTACAACTCCCGACTCGCGGTGCCAGAACTCCCGACTCGCGGTGCCAGAACTCGCGACTCGCGGGGGGGTCAGGCGGGCCAGGCGCGGCGCCAGGTCTCGGGGTCGAGGGAGTGGGGGTCGGCGCCCTGGGCGGCGGCGGAGCGCTCCGCGGCCCGGACCCGGTCGGCGAAGGCGCGGGCGGCGGAGCGCAGCTCGGCCTCCGGATCGGCACCACCCAGCTTGGCCTGCGCGACCTGCCGGAACAGCTCCTCCCCCACCCTGCCTCCGGCGGGCAGCAGGTCCTCGGGGAGCCCGGCGCGGGCGGTGCGGGAAACCAGCTTCGCGGCGAGCGCGACGGCCGGCTGCCCCAGCGGCACCCCGTCGACCGACGAGCTGCGCTGTTTCTCCGCGCGCTTGAGCTCCTCCCACCGTCCCTCCTGCGCGGTCGCTGTCTCGATCCGCTCGGACCCGGCGAAGACGTGCGGGTGCCGCCCGACGAGCTTGGCCACCAGCCCGTCGGCCACCGCGTCGATGTCGAAGGCGCCCTCGGCCGCCTCCTGCGCGACCCGGGCGTGGAACAGCACCTGGAGCAGCACGTCCCCCAGCTCCTCGCGCATGTCGGCGCGGTCGCCGTCCTCGATCGCCTGGTAGAGCTCGTAGCACTCCTCGACGAGGTACTGCAGCAGCGACTCGTGGGTCTGCTCGGCGTCCCACGGGCAACCGCCCGGCGAGCGCAGCCGGTCCATGACGGCCACGGCGTCGAGCAGCGCGGCACCCTCGGGCTCGGGCACGGCGACGGCGCCCGCGGTCGGCTCGCAGGTCAGCAGCACGGCGTCGTCGGGAAGCTGGCCGGCCACGGGCTCGGCCCCGGCCGCCTCCACGACGTCCGCGGGCACCGAGGGGTCCGCGTAGACGGCGGAGGCGGCGCGCAGGGCGGGCAGCGCGGCGGCCGGCAGGACGGCGCCGAGCCGCCGGGACAGGACGATCACCGTGGGAGCCACGTCCCCAGTCTCCCCCGGCGCCGGGCGCCGGGTCTCAGCCCCCGGCCGGGCCGATGATGGTGCCGGACTGCTGCCCCTCGGCCACGACCCTCATGCGCACCGGGTCCCACACCCCGAACCGTGGGTTGACCTGGACGTTCCCGGCGTCGGGCTGGGTCAGCCGCTCCCCGATCGACGCCAACGTGTCCTGGTCGATGGAGGTCGCGGCGGACGGGCCCTCCGCGGGCGCGTTCGTGACGCGGTCCGTCACGTGCAGCACCAGCCAGATCCCCTGGCCCGGGGAGGGCTGGAACGCCACGGTCTGCCCGGCGGGCGTGCCGAACAGGACGGTCGTGGCGGTGTCGGGGTCGGTCGCGGCGCGGTAGGTCTGGCCGGTCTGCGCGGTGCGCGGGTCGGCCAGCACCTCACGGGCCCGGTCCCCGCCGGCGGCGACGGCACGGGCCTTCTCCTCGGCGTCGGCCTGCGAGGTCGCCGCGACGAGGTCGGCGGTGACGGCGAGCCCGTCGACGTACTTCTCGGCCAGGGCGATCGCGAGCAGCCGGTCGCGGGCCCGCTCGCGCAGGGCGGCGCCCTCGAACAGGCTGCGGTCCAGCTGCAGGGCCGAGGGGTCGGCGAGCAGGGCGTCGACCCGGTCCTCGCCGACCGTGATGCCCTCGCGCGCCGCCGCCGCGGTGACCAGCTCGTGGCTGACCTGCGTGCTCACGACGTACCGGGCGACGTCCGCGTCGGCGATCTCGCCGGTGCTCTGCGCGGAGAGCTCGGCCTTGTGCGCCAGCGCGGTGTCGATCCGGCTCTGGACCTCCGCGAGGCCCACCGACCGGTCCGCCACGATCACCGCCGACCCGACCTGGCTGGGACCGCTGCCGCAGCCCGCGGCCACCGCCCCCACCGCGCACGCGGCGACGATCACTCGGCCGATCCGGCCCGGGCGTCCGATGCTCCGCACGGCCGTCACCTTCTCACGGCCGGACGTGCGACAGATCACCCCACCCGGATTCAGCCCACCCGGACGACGACGGTGTCGCACACCTTGTCGGCGAAGGTCTGGCGCCGCTCGTCCCACAGCGGCCAGAGGTAGCCCAGGTACAGCGGCGCCGCGTCGAGGACGTGCGCGAGCTGGTGGGCGAGCGTCGCCCAGAAGCCGAGCGTGCCGCCGTCGCGGGCCTGGACCAGTCTCGTGCCCATCAGCTGCTTGCCGAGGCTCTGCCCGGTGGTGCCCTGCCGGTAGCAGGTGTTCCACAGCGCGAAGGCGAAGGCGGCGAGGTAGAAGACGCCGGCGATCCCGAAGACCACCCCGAGATCGTTCGAGATGGCGAGGCCGAGCAGTCCCAGCGAGGCGATGACACCGGGGATCAGCCCGTCGACCAGCGCCGAGCCCACGCGGGAGCCCCAGGAGGCGTAGTCGGGCCGCGGCGGGACCGGCGGCGGGTAGGCGCCGTAGGGGGCCGGGTACTGCGGCGCGTACGGCCCGCCGTAGGGCGGCTGCGCATACTGCTGGGGCGCGTACTGCGGCGCGTACTGCGGCGGCTGCGGCTCCCACGGTGTGCGGGGCGGCTGCGGCGGGGTGACGGTCACGGGTCCTCCGGGCGGCTGGGTCGTCGGCGCGGGTGATCAGCGCGGCAGCCCGGACTCGACCGGCGGACCTCCGCCGTTAGCACCGCTCCGAGGACCGCGTGGGTGGGTGTCGGGCGATCGCCGGACCCCTACCCGCGCGAACCTGACATACCGTCGACCGTGCCCGGTGCCTGCGGTCCACCGCCCCGCAGGTGCCGGGCCCGCGTCGGTCCCTGCGATCCGCGGATCCGGCCCGTACGCTGCGGCGATGACGAACCGGCTGGCCAACGTCGTGGTCGACGGCACGGACCCGCGGCGGCTGGCCCGGTTCTGGGCCGAGCTGCTGGGCTGGCCGGTCGCTCACGAGTCGGACGACGAGGTGGACGTCCGGTCCCCGCACGCGCCCTGGACGTTCGACCTGGTCTTCGGGTCGGTGCCGGAGCCGCGGAGCGGGAAGAACCGCATTCACCTCGACCTCGCGAGCAGCTCGCCCGGCCACCAGCTCGAGCTCGTCGAACGGGCCGTCCGGCTCGGCGCCCGGCCCGCCGACGTCGGCCAGCACGCCGTTCCGTGGGTGGTGCTCGCCGACCCCGAGGGCAACGAGTTCTGCGTGCTGGAGCCCCGTGAGGAGTACGCCGGGGCGGGTGCGCTGGCCGCGGTCGTCGTCGACGTCCCGGACCCCTCGGCGGCCGCGGAGTTCTGGTCCGCGGTCGCGGGCCTGCCCGTGGGCCGGGACGACGGCACCGTGGCCGGTCTGCGCCCGCCGCCCGGCCTGCCGTGGCTCGAGTTCCTGCACTCGACCGCGCCGAAGACACGCAAGGACCGGCTGCACCTCGATGTCGACCCGGTCGGCGACCAGGCGGCCGCGGTGGCCGAGCTGGAGCGGCGCGGCGCGACCCGGGTGGACGTCGGGCAGGGCCCGGAGGTGTCCTGGGTGGTCCTGGCCGACCCGTGGGGCGGGGAGTTCTGCGTGCTCCGGCCCGGGGTGACGGGCTAGAGCCCCGCGAGGTCGATCAGGCCGTCCTGCAACGCACGGGCCACCAGCGCCGCCTTGGTCGTGGCCGGGCGGCCGGCGTCGGCGTACTTGATCCGCACCCGTCCGATGTAGGTGTCCACTGTCTTCACGGAGAGGTGGAACCGCTGCGCCACCAGCTGCTTCGAGTCGCTCTCGAACCAGGCCAGCAGGACCTCGCGCTCGCGCTCCGACAACACCGGGCGGTCCGGCCGGGGGTCGGCGGCCATCGCCCCGCCGAGCACCGGCGGCGTGTAGGGGCGGTCCTGGACCACCGCGCGCAGTGCCGGGATCAGGTGCTCCGGCCCCTCGGCCTTGGTCAGGTAGGTGGCCGCACCCAGCTCCAGGCAGCGCAGGGCGGTGTCGCTGTCGGCGTGCTGCGAGTAGACGACGACGCGGCGGCCGGCGTCGACGAGCCGGGCCAGGTCGCCGTAGGCCGGGGAGCCCGACCCCAGCTGCAGGTCGAGCACCACGGCGTCGGCGGCCGGCTCCTCGAGCGCCACCTCCACCCGCGCTCCCGAAGCCAGCACCCGGATCTCCGGCTCGGCGCGGGCGCACCAGGCGCGCACGCCGTCGACGATCGCCGGGTGATCGTCGACGATCACGATCGAGGGGCCCATCTCGCCTCCACCCATGTCGCACCGTCGGCCTCGACCGTGCTGGTACCCACATCCGCGACGTCCAGCCCCGGTACCCGCGCGGCGCCGTCCGTCACCACCCCGACCACCACCGCCCCGGCGACGCCGGCGAGCGTGACGCGGGCCGCCGCCCGGGCCGCGTGCAGGGCGGCCTCCGCCGTGGCGAGCAGCGCCCCGGCCGCGTCGGCCGGCAGGACGGGCCGCTGTCCCCGCTCGGAGTACCGCACCACCACGCCGCGCCGCTCCGCGATGTCGATCAGCACGGCGAGCTCGGCGGCCAGCGCGTCGGCGGCGTCGCCCTCCTCCGCGAACATCCGGCGCAGCCGTGCGGCCGCCCGGGCCGCGGCCTGCTGCACCTCGGGATCGGAGGGGGCGAGCGTGCCGTCGCCGATCCCCTGCAGCAGCGGCAGCGCCACCGCGCGGAGCTCGGCGTACCGGGCCTCCCGGTCGGTGTGCACCGTCCGGGCGACCTCCTCGGCCGTGCGCGCCCGCGCCTCCGACTCGGCGGCCTCCGCGGCCTGCCGGGCCACCGTACGCAGCGCCGACCCCGCGAGCGCGATGGCGAGCTGGAACGACGTGATGCCCACGGCCGTGACCCCGAAGGTCACCAGCGTGAGCTGGTCCGTCCGCCCCGTCGCGACCAGCAGCCCGAGCAGGAACAGCAGGTGCACCACGATCAACGCGACGAGCCCGCGCAGCCGGGCGCCCGCGAACAACAGCAGCCAGATCCACCCGACGACGCCGTACCCGACGTGCGCCGGCCCGACGACCTGCGCGGGGTCGAGGGCCAGGGCGATCAGGACCGCGAGCGCGAGGACGCCGAGCGCGACCGGCATCCGGGCCCGCCCCCAGAAGCGGTGCCGCGCCACCAGCACGGCGTCGACGGCCGCGACGGCGACGAGCAGCCCCCAACCGACGGGCGCGACCCACGGCGGGTGGAAGGCCGCCGCCCCGTCGAGCAGCTTCGGCAGGCTGAGCCCGAAGAGGATCACCAGCGTGATCACGGTCTGGGCGATCCGCAGGCCTCGCAGCAGACGGACCTCGAGATCGCTCGGCACCGCGTCGGCGGGCCCGCTCACCGCGGCCACTCCAGCCGCACCTCGGTGCCCTCCCCCGGCGCCGACCGGACGACGGCCCGGCCACCGGCCCCGGCCATCCGCTCGGTCACCGAGAGGGCCAGCCCGACCCGGCCAGCGGGAACCCGCGCCGGGTCGAAGCCTCGCCCGGCGTCGCGCACGGTCACCCGGACCCGGCCCACGTCGACCACCGCACCGACCTGGGCGGTCCCCGTCCGCGCGTGCCGGGCGACGTTCTCCAGCGCCTCGGCCAGCGCACCGCCCACGGCGCCGGCTGCCGCCTGGGGCAGCCAGAGATCGCCGTCGGCCCGGAGGTCGACCGGGATCCGAGCGCCCTCGACGGCGTGGCGGACCACCTCCTGCAGGCAGCCGGCGGGCGTGGTTGCGCCGTTCAGCGCGGCGACGTCCCGGGCCACCTGATCGCGCAGCCACGGCTCCCGGCCGTCGACGCCGCCGAGCCCGACCATGAGCAAGGTGCTCGCGGCGGTGTCGTGCACCGTCGCCCAGTGGGCACGCTGCTCGGCGCGCCGCGCCCGGGCCAGCTCGGCCTCCCGCTCGGCGGCGAACCGGCGCGCCATCCGCTCGTCGGCCACCTCGCCCCCGCGCTCCACCAGCCGTCGGACCAGCCGGGACAGCGCCACCTCGACGGCCGTCCAGATCCCGCCGACGGCGAGCGCCTGCCCGACCGTGACCTCCGGCGCGAGCGCGGCCCCGACCACGAAGGCCAGGCACACGGCGGCCGCGGCGAGCGCCCCGGGCAGCGGCCGCACGTGCCACTGCAGCGCGACGACGGCGACCGACGCCACCGGTGACACCCATCCCAGCATCCGCAGCAGCAGCGCCGGGTCCACGAGGAGCGGCTGGGCCAGGCACAGCGCGCACATCACCGCGATATCGACGATCCAGACCCAGGTCCGCGGCCGGGTCCGCATCAGGTACAGGTAGGCGACGCTCCACCCGAACAACGCGACCGCGACCGCGCCGCAGACCACCGGCCCGGCCGGGGGGTCGGCGAACGGCGCGGCCAGCGCCATCAGCATCCCGACCAGCGCCCGGGCGCCCGCCGCGTAGCGCAGGGCGAACCGGTCGATGAGGGTCGCTGTCGACATGTCGGGAGGCTGGTCGCAGGGCGCGACCACGCCGTTACATCCCGCTGCTCAGGGGCTGGACGACTGTCAAGCGTTCCCTCAGGCGTTCACCGTGACCGGGGCCGCCAGCTCCTTCACCAGCGCCGTCAGCCAGTCGAGCAGCTCGGTGTCGCGCAGCGCCGCCCCGCCGATCCGGTTGCCCGCGGCCGGCTTCGGCACGGTGACGAGCCGCGCCGCCGCCTTGTACTGCCCCTTGGGGTGCAGCCGCTTGAACCGCATCTGCCTCGACTCCGGCAGCTCGACCGGGCCGATCCGGATCTGCGTGCCTGCGACGGCCACCTCGGCGATGCCCAGCTCGCGGCACAGCTGCCGGAACCGGGCGACCGCGAGCAGGTTGAGCACCGGCTGCGGCGGCTCGCCGTAGCGGTCCTTCAGCTCGTCGACGATCGCCTCGAGGTCCGCCTCGTCCGCCGCCTCGGCGATCTTGCGGTAGGCCTCCAGGCGCAGCCGCTCGCCGTCGACGTAGTCGTGCGGGACGTGCGCGTCGACCGGCAGGTCCACCCGCACCTCGGCCAGCGGCTCCGGCTCCTCCTCGCCCGGCGCGCCGCCCGCCTGCTTGCGGAAGGCCGCGACGGCCTCGCCGACCAGCCGGATGTACAGGTCGAACCCGACGCCGGCGATGTGGCCGGACTGCTCCGCGCCCAGGATGTTGCCCGCGCCGCGGATCTCCAGGTCCTTCATCGCGACGGCGGCGCCCGAGCCCAGCTCGGAGTGCTGCGCGATCGTGGCGAGCCGGTCGTGCGCGGTCTCGGTGAGCGGGTGCTCCGGCGGGAACAGGAAGTACGCGTACCCGCGCTCGCGGCCACGCCCGACGCGGCCGCGCAGCTGGTGCAGCTGGGAGAGGCCCAGCGTGTCCGACCGCTCGACGACCAGCGTGTTGGCGTTGGAGATGTCCAGGCCGTTCTCGACGATCGTCGTGCAGACCAGGACGTCGAACTCCCGGTGCCAGAACGCGTTGACCGTCCGCTCCAGCACGTCCTCGTTCATCTGGCCGTGCGCGACGCCGATCCGCGCCTCCGGCACGAGCTCCTGGATCTTCTTGGCCGCCCGGTCGATCGAGGTGACCCGGTTGTGCACGTAGAACACCTGGCCGTCGCGCAGCAGCTCGCGCCGGATCGCGGCGGCGACCTGCTTGTCGTCGTAGGCACCGACATAGGTCAGCGTGGGGTGCCGGTCCTCGGGCGGGGTGGTGATCGTGGACATCTCGCGGATGCCCGCGAGGCTCATCTCCAGCGTCCGCGGGATCGGCGTGGCGGAGAGCGTGAGCACGTCGACGTGCGTGCGCAGCGCCGTGATGTGCTCCTTGTGCTCCACGCCGAAGCGCTGCTCCTCGTCGACGATCACCAGGCCGAGGTCCTTCCAGCGGATCCCGGTCTGCAGCAGCCGGTGCGTCCCGACGACGACGTCGACGGTCCCCGCGGCCAGCCCCTCGATCGTCTCCTTGGCGTCCCCCGGGTCGGTGAACCGGGACAGGCCCTTCACGGTGACCGGGAAGGCGCGCATCCGGTCGGCGAAGGTCTGCAGGTGCTGGGTCGCCAGCAGCGTGGTCGGCACCAGCACGGCGACCTGCTTGCCGTCCTGCACCGCCTTGAACGCCGCGCGGACGGCGATCTCGGTCTTGCCGAAGCCCACGTCGCCGGAGATCACCCGGTCCATCGGCACCGGGCGCTCCATGTCCCGCTTGACCTCGTCGATCGCGGCGAGCTGGTCCGGCGTCTCGGTGTACGGGAAGGCGTCCTCGAGCTCGCGCTGCCACGGCGTGTCCGACCCGAAGGCGTGCCCGGGCGACGACTGCCGCGCCGCGTAGAGCTGCACCAGGCCGGCGGCGATGTCCCGGACGGCCTTGCGCGCGCGGCCCTTGGTCTTGGCCCAGTCCGCGCCGCCGAGCTTGTTGAGCGAGGGCTGCTCGCCGCCGACGTACCGGCTGATCTCGTCGAGCGCGTCCGTCGGCACGAAGAGCCGGTCCGCGGGCTGGCCGCGCTTGCTGGAGGCGTACTCCAGCACCAGGTACTCGCGGGTCGCGCCCTGCACGGTGCGCTCGCGCATCTCCACGAACTTGCCGATGCCGTGCTGGTTGTGCACCACGTAGTCGCCCGGCTGCAGCGCGGCGAGATCCACGGCGTTGCGACGACGGGCGGGCATCTTCCGCGTGGTCGTGTCCAGACCGGCGCGCGTGCCCGTCAGGTCCGCCTCGGACAGCAGCACCAGGCCGATCTCCGGCGCGGTGAAGCCGTCGGCGATCCGCCCGCAGGTGACCGTGACCAGACCCTTCTCCGGGGCGTCGGTCAGCTCCTCGAGCAGCGTCGCGGGCACCTCGGCCTCGCCGAGCTGCTCCAGGCTGCGCTGCGCCGTGCCCTGACCCGCGACGACCAGGACAGCCGCCCCACCGGCGGCGGTGTGCGCGCGGAGGTCGACGAGCGCGCGGTCGGTGTCGCCCCGGTACGACTCGATCTCGTGCATGCCGGGGACCACGGCGTCGTCGGCCCCGGAGAGCAGCGGGGACAGGCTGACGACGGGCCGTCCGGTGGCGGTGGCGTGCCCGAGGACCTCGGTGAGGTCCCGGTAGGCCGAGGCACCGACGTCGATCGGGGCCGTGCCGCCGGTCCCCGCGGCGAGCCAGCTCGCCTCCAGGAACTCCTGCCCGGTCCGGACGAGGTCGTGGCTGCGCGTGCGGACGCGCTCGGGGTCGGCGACCAGCACGCGGGAGTGCGCGGGCAGCAGGTCGGTGAGCAGCTGCAGCTCCCCGGCCACGAGCGCCGGGATCAGCGACTCCATGCCCTCGGCCGGGATGCCCTCGGCGAGGTGCTCCAGGAGCTCACGCAGCTGCGGGTTGTTCTCGTGCTCGCGGGCCAGCGCGGCGGCGCGCTCGCGGACCGGGCCGGTGAGCAGCAGCTCGCGGCAGGCGGGCGCGACGACCTCGGTGACCTCCGGCTCCTCCATCGACCGCTGGTCGGCGGCGGAGAAGGCGCGCAGCTCGGAGACCTCGTCGCCCCAGAACTCGATGCGCACGGGGTGGTCGGCGGTCGGCACGAACAGGTCGAGGATGCCGCCGCGGACGGCGAACTCGCCGCGCGCGGTGACCATCTCGACGCGGGTGTAGGCCAGCTCGACCAGCCGCTCCAGCAGCTGCTCGAACTCGTACTCGGTGCCGACCCGCAGCGTGATCGGGTCGAGCGTGCCCAGCCCGGGCGCGATCGGCTGGATCAGGCTGCGCGCGGCCGCCGCGACGAGCCGCGGCGGGTCCTCCGAGCCGAGCGCGCGGAACAGGGTGAGCCGGCGGCCGACGGTGTCGGGGCGCGGCGAGAGCCGCTCGTGCGGCAGGGTCTCCCAGCTCGGCAGCACGGCCACCGCGGCCGGGTCGATCAGCTCGGCCGCGGCCGCGGCCAGCTCCTCGGCCTCGCGGTCGGTCGCGGTGACGGCCAGGACCGTGCCGTCCCCGGCCAGCCCGGCGGCCAGAAAGGGACGCAGCGCGGCCGGACCCTCGGCGCGGACCGCCGGCGTGTCGGCCGTGCGGGTGTCGACGGTGCGGGCGGCGTCGAGCGCCGCACCCAGGCCGGGGTCGGAGAGGGCGGCGGTGAGCAGACCGGACAGGCAGACGGCCACGGGACTCCTCGCGAGAGCATGCGGACAGACCCCTGCCCGGGTCGGGTGCCCGGACGGGGGTTGTTGATATCGACGATACGCCCGCCCCTTTTCTTCCCCTCCGGTCAGGGGCGGGGCGGCAGCGCGGGCTTGGCCCGGCTCGGACGGGTCGCCGGGTCCGGCGGGCCCACCGGCGGCCTCGACTCCAACGCCTCGAGGGCGATCCGGACCGCCGTCTCGAGCTGCGTGTCGCGGCCGGCCACCCAGTCCTGCGGCCGGACGACGACCTCGACGTCCGGGTCCACGCCGTGGTTCTCCACGGACCAGTGCAGGTCGTCGAACCAGAACGAGTACCGCGGCTGGGTCACGCGGGTGCCGTCGACCAGCGAGTACCGGCTGTCGATGCCGATCACGCCGCCCCAGGTCCGGACGCCGACGACCGGGCCCAGGCCCATCCGCTTGAACGCGGCCGTCACGATGTCGCCGTCCGAGCCGGCGTGCTCGTCGACCACCGCCACGATCGGCCCGCGCGGGGCTCCGTCGGGGTAGGTGGCGGGCGCGCCGTGCCGCACGACGTCCCACCCGATCACCTTGCGTGCCAGCTTCTCGATCACCAGCTGGGACGTGTGCCCGCCGGAGTTGCCGCGGACGTCGAGCACCAGCCCGTCCCGCCGGGCCTCCCGGGCGAAGTCGCGGTGGAGCTGCGCCCAGCCCGACGCGACCATGTCCGGAACGTGCAGGTAGCCGAGCCGGCCGTCGGACCGGTCCGCCACGAACGCCCGCCGGCCCGCGACCCAGTCGTGGTAGCGCAGCGTGGCCTCGGTGCCGAGCGGCCGCACGACGACCCTCCGCACCTCCCCGGCCGCTGTGCGGATCGTGAGCTCGGTCAGCGTGCCCGCGGTCCCGACGAGCAACGGGGCCGGGCCGAGCTCCGGGTCGACGGGCCGGCCGCCCACCTCGAGCAGCACGTCGCCGGCCTTGACGTCGACGCCCGGGTCGGACAGCGGGCTGCGCGCGCTCGGCGCCGAGGTCTCGGGCGGGAGCACGCGAGTGATCCGCCAGCCGCCGTCGCCGTCCGGCTCCAGGTCCGCGCCGAGCAGGCCGGGCCGGCCCGTCCAGTCCCCGCCCAGCCCGCGACCCACCACGTAGGCGTGCGACGAGCCCAGCTCGCCCTGGACCTCGTAGAGCAGGTCGACCAGGTCGTCCGCGCTGCCGACGGCCTCGACCAGCGGCCGGTACCGCTCCAGCTCGGCCGCCCAGTCGACGCCGGCCATGTCCTCGACCCAGAAGTGGTCCCGCATCAGCCGGCCCGCCTCGTCGAACATCTGGCGCCACTCGGCGGCCGGGTCGATCGTCACGGAGATCCGCCGGACGTCGATCTCGAACTCGTCCGCGTCGCCCTCCGACGGCACCGAGAAGCCCGACCGGTCCGGGCGCAGCACCCGCAGCGTCTGGCCGTCGCGCACGACGAGCCGGTTCCCGTCGCCGCTGACCGCGTAGCCGTCCGCGGGGTCGGCGATGGTGTCGACCTTGCGTTTCTTGAGGTCGTAGCGCTCCAGGACCGGGCGGGGGTCGTCGCCGCCGTGCCGGCCCTCGCCCAGCACGCCGGTGACCGGCACCCACAGCCACAGCAGGCAGTCCTTGGCGGCGCCGAGCGCGCGGTAGCGGCCCTCGGGGACCGGGATCGGGACGACGCGGGCGGTCAGGCCCTCGACGTCGATCACCGTCTCCGGCGGGCCGTCCTTCTTCTCGTCCTTCGCCCCGTCCCCGGCCTCGCCACCGGCAGCCTTCTCGGCGGCCTTCTCCGCGGCCTTCTCCGCGGCCGCGGCCTCGTCGCTGCTCTCCGGGGCCGGGAGGTCCTCGGGCTCCTCGTCGGCGGCGGAGACGGGACGCCCGTCCGGCCCGGCGCCGAAGGGCGACGGCGTCCGCGCGGCGAGCGGCACCAGGAACGGGCGCCACGAGGCCGGGAAGGTCAGGTCGAAGGAGTGCTCGTCGTAGATCGGGTCGAAGCTGCGGCGCGAGAGGAAGACCAGGTACTTCCCGTCGTCCGTGAAGACCGGGTCGGTGTCGACGAACCGCGGCTCGGTGACCGCGACGAGCGTGTCCGGGTGATCGTCGTGGGCGAGCCGCACCAGCATGATCCGGCTGAGCTCGGGCTCCACCGGGTCCTCGTAGGCCAGCCAGCGGCTGTCCGGGGAGAAGGCCAGCCCGGCGATCTCCCCCGCCGCGCCGCGGGCCGGCTCGCGCAGGGCACCGGTGGCGGTGTCGAGCAGGAGGAGCCGGCCGTCGTGCGTGGCCAGCGCGGCGAGCGACCCGTCCGGCGAGGGCTCCAGCTCCAGCACCCGCCCGAGCTCGCCGGAGCCGTACCGGACCGGTTCGGGTGCGCCGTCGGCGTGCGGGTCGAGCGGGGAGATCGCGACGGCGTCCTCGCCCGTGGCGTCGTCGACCCAGATCGCGCGGTCGTCGCCGAGGGGCTGGGCCATCCGCGCCCGGACGCCCTGCTCGGCGAGCAGCGTGCGCGCCGGGCCGTCGCGGTGGGTGAGGCGGTGCACGGTGCCGCGCACCCCGACGATGCTCGCGCGCCCGGTCCGGTCCGGGTAGGCGCCGTTGACCCAGCGGGCCGTGGTGATCCGGTGCGGCTCGCGGTCGGTCCGGGGCCCGCCGAGGCGGACGTCGAGGCGCCGCGGACCGGTGTCGCCGGTGTCGAGGGACTCGAGGAGGTACAGCTCGCCCGCGGACTCGTAGACCACGCGGGTCCCGTCCGTGGAGGCGTGCCGGGCGTAGAAGGCGGGCGCGCCCTCGCCGCCGTGGTCGGTGTGCCGGCACAGGTCGGAGAGCGTGGCACGGTCGACCGAGTAGAGGTTGCCCCAGCCCTCGTGGTCGGAGAGGAAGGCGATCCGGTCGCCGACCAGCATCGGCGCGTCGAGCTGCCCCGCGAGCTCGGCGAGGATCCGCCGGAACTCGCCGTCGCCCTCGGGGTCCCACCACAACGTGCCCGCGGTGCCGCCGCGGTAGCGCTTCCACCAGGCCATGTCGCGGGCCATGGTGCGGCCGACGAGCACGCCGGGATCGCCCTGCGCGACCGCCGACACCGGCCCGTAGTCCAGCCGCCGCGGCCGCCCGCCCTCGGCCGGGACGGCGTACGCCCAGGTGTTCGCCCCGGTGTGCTCCCCGATCGCGGAGACCGCCAGCACCTGCCCGTCGGCGGTCCAGCCCGCCAGCCGGGTCCGCATGTCGCCCCAGAACGTGATCCGGCGGGCCGCGCCGCCCTCCGCGTCGGCGACCCGGACCTCGGGCGCCCCGTCCTTCCACGACGTCCAGGCGACCAACGTGCCGTCCGGCGAGAACCGCGGCCGCGCGGCCGGGACGTCGTCGGCGGTCAGGCGGAGGGCGCGGCCCCCGGCGAGCGGGGCGGTCCAGACGTCGTCCTCGGCGACGAACACGACCGTGTCGCCGGCGAGGTGGGGGAAGCGGAGGTAACTGCGGGACACGGCGCCACCGTATCCGCCGGGTCCGACAGGACCGTGGGACGTGGCGCCGGGCCACCGGTGTCAGCGCGCGTAGCGCTCCTGCGCCCTCGCCCGGGCCTTGGCCGCCTCCACCTCACGGTCCTTGGGCGGGGCGGTGGTCACGAGGTCGTCGAGCAGGTGCTGGGTGACGTGCGCGATCTCCGCCACCGCCCGGTCGAACGCCTCCTGGTTCGCCTGCGACGGCTTCGCCGACCCGCTGATCTTGCGGACGTACTGCAACGCCGCCGCCTCCACCTCCGCAGTGGTGGCGGGCGGCTCGAAGTTGTGCAGGGTGCGGATGTTGCGGCACATGCGCGCTCTCCCGGGCTCGACGTCGGCACCCGCCGTTGTAGCAGCTCAGGACGCGCGGATCACGTGCATACCAGCGTCGAGCGAGCCCTCGGCCTGGCGCGCCTTCAGCACCGCGAGCCGGGTGAACCGGTTCTCGAACGCGTCGCGGGTGAGCCCGCGCGCCCGGTACTCGGTCGCCAGCTGCTGCGCCCCCGCGGGGATCGTCCAGCTCGCCTCGAAGCCCAGCTCCTTGCGCGCCCGCGAGAAGTCGACCCGGTAGGAGCGCGGGTCGTTGCCCGCCTCGCCGGTGATGGCCAGCTCCGCCCCGGGCACCGCCTCGACCACGGCCTGGGCGATCTCGGCGACCGTCCGGTTGTTCTGCTCGGTGCCCACGTTGTAGGCCCGCCCGCGGACGACGTCGGCGGGCGCGGCCAGCGCCGCCACGACGGCCCCTGCGATGTCCTCGGCGTGGGCGAGCGGACGCCACGGGGTGCCGTCGGAGAGAACCTTGACCACGCCCGAGAGCACGGCGTGCCCGGTGAGGTTGTTGAGCACGATGTCGGCCCGCAGCCGCGGCGAGAACCCGAAGGCGGTCGCGTTGCGCATCGACACGGGGACGAAGTCGGCGTCGGCCAGCTCGGCGAGGTCGTCCTCCACCCGGACCTTGGACTCGGCGTAGGGCGTGACCGGCTTGAGCGGCGCGTCCTCGTCGACCAGGTCGTCACCGGACTGGGCGCCGTAGACGGAGCAGGTCGAGGCGTAGACGAACCGCCCGACCCCCGCGTCCTTGGCGAGTCGCGCGAGGCGCGTCGAGGCGTGGTGGTTGATGTCGTAGGTGATCTCCGGCGCGAGCGAGCCGAGCGGGTCGTTGGACAACGCCGCCATGTGCACCACGGCGTCGAACCCGACGAGCTGATCGACCGTGACGTCGCGGAGGTCGACGGCCAGCCCGGGGACGTCCGGGGTGTCGAGCGAGCCGAGGACGCAGGCGGCGAACAGCCCGCTGTCGAGACCCGTGACGTCGTGACCGGCGCCGGCCAGGATCGGGGCCATCACGGTGCCCAGGTAGCCCTGGTGGCCGGTCAGCAGTACGCGCACTGGTGTTCTCCTCGTCGCCGTTCCGCGGTGCACCGGGTGACTCGTCCGCGGCGCGCGGAGCATTAGTCGACCGGGTCGATCCCCGTGAGCGGCGCGACTCCCAGGACCAGCTTCTGGGCGTGGAAGGCCTCCGCGTACCGCGCGTGGCACTGCACGCCGCGCACCCGGGCGAGGCCGGCGAAGGTCTCGGCGTCGAACCAGGTCCGGTCCCGCTGGCTGCCGTAGTGCTCCAGGAGCTTGGTGATCTTCTCCCGCAGCACGGGCTCGGCGAGCGGCAGGTAGACCGACGGCTGCGCGAGGTCGCTCTCCCACTTGAGGATCTCGTAGCCGAGGGCGAGGTGGTCCCGGAAGACCGTGGGGATGATCTTCGACAGGGTCCGGTGGTCCTGGTGCGCGTCGTGGGCCGTCGGCCCGAGGATCAGGTCCGGCTCCCCCATCGCCCGGATCTCCTCGACCGCCTGCTTCGCGCGCTCCCACCGGACGGGGACGCGGCCGTCGGGCAGGTCGTGCACGATGACCTCGAGCTTCGCCCCGGGACAGAACGCGGCGAGCGCCTCCCGTTCCTCCTCCTCGCGGAGGGAGGCCCCGCCGGTCAGCACCATGGCGACGACGGAGACACCCGGGTGGGCGCGGCAGAGCTCGAGCAGTGCTCCGCCCGCCCCGATCGCGATGTCGTCGCAGTGGGCTCCGAGCAGGACCAGCCGGTCCAGGCGCTCGGGCAACAGGCTCAGCATCGTCGGGTTCAGCGCTCCTCGCGGACGGGACGGCACCGGACGGGCGCCGTGGTGCGGTCGGTGACGCCCACCAGCATCCCCCGCCGCACCCCGCGCCGACAGGGCCGAACGATCACTCTCGGTGGTCTCAGACGACCTCGAGGGACGGGATCGGGAAGACCAGCCGTCCGCCCCACTCCCGGACGGGCGCGAGCTGCTCGACGAGCTCGTCCCGCAGGTTCCAGGGCAGCACGAGGACGTAGTCCGGCCGGTCGGCCTCGATCCGCTCGGGCGGCAGGACGGGGATCCGCGTTCCCGGGGTGAACCGGCCGTGCTTGTACGGGTTGCGGTCGACGGTGTACGGGAGCAGGTCGGGCCGGATGCCGCAGTAGTTGAGCAGGGTGTTGCCCTTCCCGGGCGCGCCGTACCCGACCACCGACCTGCCCGCCCGCCGGGCCTCGATCAGGAAGGCCACCAGGTCGTCACGCACGCGCGAGACGGCCTCCGCGAAGCCGTCGTGGCCGTCGACCGTGTGCAGCCCCGCCTTCTCCTCCGCGGCGAGCACCTCGCGGACGCGCTCCGACGGCTCGCCCGCGACGGCGGCCGGCCGGGCCCAGACGCGGATCGACCCGCCATGGGTGTCCAGGAGCTCGACGTCGACGACCGTCAGACCGCCCGACGCGAGGGCCCGCTGCGCCGTGAGCAGCGTGTAGTACTGGAAGTGCTCGTGGTAGACGGTGTCGAACTGGGTCCGCTCGACGAGCGTGAGCAGGTGCTGGACCTCGATCGACACCCAGCCGTCGTCGGCGACGAGGGCACGCAGGCCCTCGGTGAACCCGACGACGTCGGGGATGTGGGCGTAGACGTTGTTGAGCGCGACGAGATCCGCCGGCCCGTGCTCCGCGCGGACCTGCACCCCGGTCTCCGGGGTGAGGAACGCGGTCAGGGTGGGCACGCCCCGCTCCCGCGCGGCCTCACCCACGTTGCGCGACGGCTCGATCCCCAGGCAGCGGACACCGCGCTCGACGACGTGCTGCAGCAGGTAGCCGTCGTTGCTGGCCACCTCGACGACGAACGAGTCCGGCCCGAGTCCGAGCCGCTCGCTCGACGCGTCGACGAACCGCTTCGCGTGCTCCACCCAGGAGGTCGAGTACGACGAGAAGTAGGCGTACTCGGTGAAGGTCTCCTCCGGGGTGATCAACGGAGGCAGCTGGGCGAGCAGGCACTCCTCGCAGACCCGGACGTGCAGCGGGTAGGTCGGCTCCGGCCGCTCGAGCGCGTCGGCGGTGAGGAACAGCTCGCACGGGGGCGTCGCCCCGAGGTCCAGGAAGCTGCGCAGGTTGCGGGACCCGCACAGCCGGCAACGGAGATCGGTCACGGTTCTGATGCCCCCACGACGACGGCCTGCACGACACGTCCGGGTTCGCCCGCCCCCGTACCACCGTTACCCGGCGGTGCCGCCGTTCGGCCGATCCTCGACGGGGCGGCCGGGCCGGACGCGCCGCCGCAGCCGCTCCAACGGCCCGTGACAGGATGGAGGCCTGTCCGCCGTGGTGTAACGGCAGCACCTCGGATTTTGGTTCCGATGGTCCAGGTTCGAATCCTGGCGGCGGAGCAGGTCCCGCCGAGCGCACCGGCCGACCCGCACACGCGGAAGGGCGGCCCGCCGGATCGCGGCGGGCCGCCCTTCACGTCGGTCGCGGCCCCGGAGCTCCGGACGGAGCTCAGAGGACGCAGGCGGGCTTCGGCGGGGGTGGCGGCTGGGGCCGTCCGTTTCCCGTGCACCCCGGGCTCGTGGTCGTGCGCATGCCTCGTCCCTCCCGCCCGACGGGCGCGCTCAGTCCAGCGCGGCGTCGAGCGTGATCGTGGTGCCCGTCAGCGCCTTGCTGACCGGGCAGCCGTCCTTGGCGGCCCGGGCGGCCTTCTCGAAGGCGGCGGCGTCCATGCCCGGGACCTCGCCCCGGACGGTGAGCACGATGCCCGTGATCCGGAACCCGCCGCCCTGGTCCGGTCCGAGCGAGACGTCGGCCTTCA
The DNA here is from genome assembly GCF_000717175.1 of Pseudonocardia autotrophica. Taxonomy (GTDB): domain Bacteria; phylum Actinomycetota; class Actinomycetes; order Mycobacteriales; family Pseudonocardiaceae; genus Pseudonocardia; species Pseudonocardia halophobica. The sequence goes on from NZ_JNYD01000015.1 coordinate 39,487, forward strand.
CGTCGAGCGACTCGGGCGTGGCGCCCTCCTGCCCGATCAACGCGGAGAGCTGCATCGCGTAGCAGGCGGAGTGGGCCGCGGCGATGAGCTCCTCGGGGCTGGTGGTGCCGCCGGCGTCGTCGGCCGCGCGCTTGGGGAAGCTCACGTCGTAGGTGCCGACCTTGCTGCTGGTCAGCTCGACCTGGCCGGATCCCTGCTCCAGGGTCCCGCTCCAGGCCGTCCGTGCGGTGCGAGTGGGCATTCGGATCTCCCGTCGACGATCGTCCGTACGGAGGAACCCACCGCGCGCTCCCGGGTACACGGAACCCGACCCCGGGGTCGCCGACCGGTCGGATCGGGACGACGAGCGGACGATCACCGCACCTGGACGGTGTCGCCGACCTGGAGGAAGTCGTAGAAGGCGCGGGCGTCCTCGCGGGCGAGCCGGACGCAGCCCGCGGACGGCGTCTGCAGGTTGCCCTCGTGGAACGCGATCCCGCCCTCGGCGAAGAACACCGCGAACGGCATCGGCGCGTCGTTGAACTCCTTGCTGCGGTGCTTGTCGTTCTTCCACTCGACCTCGAAGTCGCCCCGCGGCGTCTCGTGGCCGGGCCCGCCGGGGCTCGTGGCGACGGGACCGCGGACCACGCGCCCGTCGTCGATCAGCCAGGCCTTCTTGCCGGCGAGGTCCACGCACGCACGCGCCTCGGCGGTGCACGGCGTCCCCTCGACGGGACCGGGTCCCGCAACGGCCTGCCCCTGACCGGCGGCGAGCGTCCCCACCCCGACCAGACCGGCCGCGACCGCACCGCGCAGCCGCGGCGAACGAGCCCTGCTGTGCCTTCCCATGTGTCCGCTCGGCACCTTTCATCCCGTTCGACCCGGCCAGCAGCACAACGACCGTGACCTGCCGAGGTAACGAGCCGAATATTCGGCCCGACAGGCCCGCGTAGGATTCGCCCCGCATCGGGGACCCGACCATCTCGAGGAGCGCCCATGCCCGACCGCCCTTCCGTCCGTCCCACCGCCGCCGTCGTGCTGGCCGCGGGTGAGGGGACCCGGATGCGGTCCGCGACCCCCAAGGTGCTGCACGAGATCGGCGGCCGGAGCCTGCTGGGGCACGCGGTGCACGCGGTCGCCGAGCTGGAGCCCGAGCACCTCGCGGTGGTCGTCGGGCACGCCCGCGAGCAGGTCGGCGCCGCGCTCGAGCGCATCGGGGACGAGGTGGCGCGCCGGGTCCTCCCGGCCGTCCAGGAGCAGCAGAACGGCACCGGCGACGCCGTGCGCTGCGGCCTCGCCGCCCTCCCCGGCGAGCTGTCCGGCACCGTCCTCGTGACCTACGGGGACGTCCCGCTGCTCGACGCCGTCACGTTCGCCGAGGTCCTGCGCGTGCACGAGACCGCCGGCGCCGCCGTCACGCTGCTCACCACCGATCTCGACGACCCCACCGGCTACGGCCGGATCGTCCGCGACGCCACCGGGTCGGTGCTGCGGATCGTCGAGCAGAAGGACGCCACGGACGAGCAGCGGGCGCTCACGGAGATCAACTCCGGCGTCTACGCCTTCGACGCCGCGTTCCTCACCGCGGGGCTCGGCCGGCTCGACACCGCCAACGCCCAGGGCGAGCTCTACCTCACCGACCTGGTCGCGCTCGCGGTCGCGGACGGCCTGCGCGTCGAGGCGGTGCGGGTGGACGACCCGTGGCTGGTCTCGGGCGTCAACGACCGCGTGCAGCTCGCCGCGGTCCGCGCCGAGCTGAACCGGCGGGTGCTGGAGCGGTGGATGCTCGCCGGCGTCACCGTCGTCGACCCGGCCACGACGTGGGTCGACGTCCAGGTCCGGCTGGGGCGGGACGTCGTCGTCGAGCCGGGGACGCAGCTGCGCGGGCACACCACCGTGGGCGACGCGGCGGTCGTCGGGCCGGACACCACGCTCACGGACGTCGAGATCGGCGAGGGCGCCTCGGTGGTCCGGACGCACGGCTCGTCGTCCTGGATCGGCCCCGGCGCCTCGGTCGGCCCCTTCGCCTACCTGCGCCCGGGCGTCCGGCTGGGCGCGGACGGCAAGATCGGCACCTTCGTCGAGGTGAAGAACGCGGAGATCGGCCGCGGCTCCAAGGTGCCGCACCTCACCTACGTGGGCGACGCCACGATCGGCGAGCAGAGCAACATCGGCGCCTCCTCGGTCTTCGTCAACTACGACGGTGTGACCAAGCACCGGACGACCATCGGCTCGCACGTCCGGACCGGATCGGACACGATGTTCATCGCCCCGGTGAGCATCGGCGACGGCGCCTACACGGGCGCCGGCACGGTCGTCCGCGAGGACGTTCCACCGGGGGCGCTGGCGGTGTCGTCCGGGCCACAGCGCACCATCGACGGATGGGTCGTACGGAAGCGACCCGGCACGCCGGCGGCCGAGGCCGCCGAGCGAGCCAGCGACACGGCCGCCCGGGACGCGGCCGAGAGCGGCCGAGGAGGCACAGCGCAGTGAGTGCGATGTCGGGTCAGCCCAAGAAGAACCTGATGTTCTTCTCCGGGAGGGCGCACCCGGAGCTGGCCGAGCAGGTCGCCAAGGAGCTCGACGTCACCGTCACGCCGCAGTCGGCGTACTCCTTCGCGAACGGCGAGATCTTCGTCCGGTTCGAGGAGTCGGTCCGCGGGTGCGACGCGTTCGTCCTGCAGGCGCACAGCGCGCCGATCAACGACGCGATCATGGAGCAGCTGATCATGGTCGACGCGCTCAAGCGCGCCTCGGCCAAGCGGATCACCGTGGTCATGCCGTTCTGGGGCTATGCACGCCAGGACAAGAAGCACCGCGGCCGGGAGCCGATCTCGGCCCGGCTCATCGCGGACATGTTCAAGACGGCCGGTGCGGACCGGATCATGACGGTCGACCTGCACACGGCCCAGATCCAGGGCTTCTTCGACGGCCCGGTCGACCACCTCTTCGCGCTGCCGGTGCTCGCCGAGCACATCAAGCAGCGGTACTCCGACGCGGACCTCGCCGTGGTCTCCCCGGACTCGGGCCGCGTGCGGCTGGCCGAGCGCTGGGCGGAGACCCTGGGCGGGACGCCGCTGGCCTTCATCCACAAGACCCGCGACCCGCTCAAGCCCAACGAGGCCAAGGCGAACCGGGTGGTCGGTGAGATCGAGGGCCGCACCTGCGTGGTCATCGACGACATGATCGACACCGGTGGCACGGTGGCGAAGACCGTCGAGGTGCTGCTGAAGGAGGGCGCCAAGGACGTGATCATCGCGGCCACCCATGGCGTGCTCTCCGGCCCGGCCGTCGAGCGGCTCTCCTCCTGCGGCGCCCGCGAGGTGATCTTCACCGACACGCTGCCGATCCCGGACGAGAAGCGGTTCCCGACCATGACCGTGCTCCCGATCGCCCCGCTGCTGGCCGAGGCGATCCACCAGGTCTTCGACGACGGCTCGGTCACCAGCCTGTTCGACGGCAACGCATAGCCCCTGTGAGTGGCGATAGTCGCTCTGGCGACTATCGCCACTCACGAGGTCAGGAGACCTTGGTCCAGCTGCAGCCGCCGGACAACTCCAGGTACTGCCCCTTCGCCACCGACGCGTACATCTGACCACTGCTCGCGTTTCCGTCGACGAACGAGCTGATGCTGTCCGCCGCGTTCGTGTACGTCTGCCAGATGCACGAGCCGTACGTCCCGCCGCCCGACGTCTTGTAGCGGCCGGCCTCGATGTCCGCGCCTGCCTGATAGACCCCGTCGGTGAGATCGCCCGCCGACGACCCGCCGGACGAGCCCGACCCCGCGCTCGGCACCGGCACCTCCTTGGTCACCGTCACCGGCGCCGGGGCGGCGGCCGTGACCGTGACCGTCTCGGGCGCGGCGGCGGGCGCGGTGACCGTGACGGTCTGCGGCGCCGGAGCCGGGGCGGCGGCTGTCGCAGTCGCGGCGTTGCCGAGTGCGGCGCCGCCGATGCCGACACCTATCAGCAGCCCCACCGCCAGCCCCGCCGTGGCCCACGGCCAACGCCGCGTGCCACGGCGCCCGACGCCCGCGCGGTGTCCCGCAGCCTGCTCGCGGGTCCGCAGGGCGGACGGCCACGGGGCCGCCGGCGGCACCACCGGAATGACGTCGGTGATCGGGTCGGCGGTGGGGTCGGTCTGCGGGCGGGCCTGCGGCGTGACGATCATGGCGTTCCCCCGAATGCGCGGAGCGGGTACGGACGTCCGGCTCATCGCCGCAGGCAGGACGGGTCTTAGCCACGCCTTCCGGGATTCATCGATTCTGGGTAGCGCGGCCGGCGTGTCGCGCTTGGCGGACCCTGCGACGGGGCGCCGTGGAGGCGGGCGTACTCTTGTCGGCGGTTCCGCGGCGAGGGCGGGTTGTTCGACGAGCCCGCCGTCATCGACGTGTGGTCGGCTACTCCGCCGCCTCCTCGCCGCGCGCACGCGACATCAGCAGTTCGAGGAGAGAGACCCACCGTGGCCCAGTCCAAGATCGCCGCCGAGACCCGGACCGAGTTCGGCAAGGGCGCCGCGCGGCGCACCCGCAAGGCGGGCAAGATCCCCGCCGTCCTGTACGGGCACGGCACCGACCCGCAGCACCTGACGCTGCCGTCGCTCGAGTTCGCCGCCGTCGTCCGCGAGCAGGGCCGCAACGCCGTGCTCGAGCTGGACATCGCCGGGGGCAGCAGCCAGCTGGCGCTGACCAAGACCGTCACCTTCCACCCGATCCGCCCCTACATCGAGCACGTCGACCTGCTCGTCGTGCAGAAGGGCGAGAAGGTCGTCGTCGAGATCCCGGTGATCATCACCGGCGAGGCCGTGCCGGGCTCCCTGGTCACCCAGGACCTGAACACGATCGAGGTCGAGGCCGACGCCCTGGACATCCCCGAGAACGTCGAGATCTCGGTCGAGGGCGCCGAGGTCGGCACCCAGTTCCTGGCGGGCCAGGTCGCGCTGCCGACGGGTTCCGAGCTGCGCACCGACCCCGAGTACCTGGTCGTCAACGTGGTCGCCGCGCCGACCGCCGAGGACCTCGAGGCCACCGAAGACACCGAGGGCGCCGGCGTGGTCGAGGACGCCCCGGAGACCCCGGCCGACGAGTCCGAGGCCCCGGCCGAGGGCGAGTCCGCCGAGGGCGACGCCTCCGCCGAGAGCTGATCCGTGGCGCCGGCACCGTCCGCCGGCACGGCATTGGTGGTCGGGCTCGGGAACCCCGGGCCCGGCTACGCCGACACCCGGCACAACGTCGGGTTCGGCGTGGCCGAGTTGCTGGCCGAGCGCGCCGGCGCGCGGTTCTCGCTGCACAAGCGGTCCAACGCCGAGGTCGCCGAGGGCAGGCTCGCGGGCCGCAAGGTCGTGCTGGCCAAGCCGCGGACGTACATGAACGAGTCCGGCGGCCCGGTCGCCGGGCTGGTCCGGTACTTCTCGGTGCCGCCCGAGGAGCTCGTCGTGGTGCACGACGACCTGGACCTCGGGTTCGGAGTGATCCGGCTGAAGCGGGGCGGCGGCGAGGGCGGGCACAACGGCCTGCGCTCGATCAGCCGCTCGATCGGCACCAAGGACTACCTGCGGGTGCGCTTCGGCATCGGCCGCCCGCCCGGCCGACAGGATCCGGCGGACTTCGTGCTCAAGCGGTTCTCCGCGACCGAGCGCAAGGAGCTGGACCTCGCGGTCGACCTGGCCGCCGACGCGGCCGAGGCGCTGCTGGAGCAGGGCCTCGAACCCGCGCAGAACCGTTTCCACGCCCTCTCCGGCTGACCGACCACGGGCCCTCCCGCACCAGCGCGGGAGGGCCCGTCAGCGTCAGGAGCGGGAGGTGAGCAGGTCGGCGGTGGCGGCCCGGCGCAGCTTGCCCGAGGGCGTCTTGGGCAGGCTGCCGGGCGGGAGCACCTCCACCCGCGCCGGCCGCACCCCGACCGCGGACACCACCCGCGAGGTGACGTCCTTGCGGATCAGCGCGGCCTCGGCCTCGTCGTCGGCCTTGCGGGCCTCGACGGCCACGGCGAAGGACTCGCGCCGCTGCCCCTCCCCCGCGAACAGCCGGACGGCCACGGCGTTGCCCGCCCGCACGCCGTCGGCCTCCGCGGCGGCGCGCTCGATGTCGGTCGGGTAGATGTTGCGCCCGCCCATGATGATCACGTCCTTGCGCCGCCCGCACACGACGACCTGGCCGTCCTCGACGACGTAGCCCTCGTCGCCGGTGTCGAACCAGCCCTCCGCATCCTGCGTCGCGACGGGGCCGTTGACCGTCAGGTAACCCGGCGTCACGGACTCGCCGCGCAGCTGGATCACCCCGACCCCGCGGGTGCCGAGCACCTCCCCGGACTCGCCGACGACGCGGGCCTCGATCCCCGGCAGCGGCGGCCCGAGCAGCGGGAACGCGCGGGTCGGTCCCTCGCCGGCGGGCTCGGCCCGGCGGGCGGACTCGAGGGCGTCGGCGTCGATCTCGTCGACGGCCAGCCCCGTCTCGACGGGCGCGAACGCCACCCCGAGCGCCGTCTCCGCCATCCCGTAGGCGCACAGCACCGACTCGGGCCGCAGCCCGAAGCGCGCCCCGGCGTCGACGAAGGCCCCCACGGCGAGGGGGTCGACTGGCTCGGCGCCGTTGAGCGCGATGCGCAACGACGACAGGTCCAGCTCCTGGTCGGCCCGGGCGAGCTGGCGGGCGAGCACGGCGTAGGCGAAGTTCGGCGCGGCCGTGACGGTGCCGCGGTACTTCGAGATCAGCTCGGCCCACAGCAGCGGCCGGGACAGGAAGTCCACCGGTGTGACCGTGACCAGCTCGAGGGCGGTGACCATCGGGATCGTCAGGAACCCGACCATGCCCATGTCGTGGAAGAGCGGCAGCCAGGAGATCATCACGTCCCGCTCGACGTCGAGGCGGGCCGCCTCGCGCATCGCCGTGATGTTGGCGTGCAGGTTGCGGTGCGTGATCCGCACGGCCTTCGGCTCCGCGGTGGACCCGCTGGTGAGCTGCAGCAGCGCCGTGTCGTCCTCGGCCGCGGCCTCGGCGTCGGGCGTGACCGTGGTCGGGTCGCCGTGCAGTGCCTCGACCAGCCGGAACGGGATGCCGCGCTCGGTGAGCACGGGGGCGAGCCCGTCGAAGGGCGGACCGAGCAGGACCATGCTCGCGTCGATCATCCGCAGCACGGCGACGGTGTCCTCGGCCCAGTGCATGAGGTCGGTGCGCGCGGTCGGCTGGTGCAGCATCGTGACGCTGCCGCCGGTGAGCCACACCGCCTGCGCGAGCGGGGCGATCGACGCCGGGTCGGCCGCCAGCACGCCGACGGCGCCGCCGCGGGTCAGGGCGGGGGTGTTCCCTTCGGGCCGGCGCAGGGCGTCGGCGATCCCCAGGGCGGTCCCGTGCACCTCGCTCCACGGTCGACGGACGGGGGCGGCGGGCTCGCCGGTCGTCATGCCGCGGGAGGTGTCGGCGGCGGACTCCAGCAACGTCGCGAGGAACCGGGACATGGTGCGCAGCCTAAGGCCCGGACCGGCGGACCCGCGTAGGGTCGGGCCCGTGGCTCACACCCGTGACTCGATCGCCGCGGCCGTCGAGGCCGTGATCCCCGGCGCCCGCTCCGACCTCGAGCGGCTGGTGCGCATCCCCAGCATCTGGGCCGACCCGGCGCACGCGGCCGACACCGAGGCGAGCGCCGCGGCCGTCGCGGAGCTCGCGGGCGCCCTGAACCCCGCGAACCTCCAGATCCTGCGCGCCGAGGGTGGCGCGCCCGCCGTCGTGGCGCAGTGGCCGGCGCCCGAGGGGCAGCCGACCGTGCTGCTCTACGCCCACCACGACGTCCAGCCCACGGGCGGCGACGAGCACTGGACCAGCCCGCCCTTCGAGCCCACCGAGCGGGACGGACGGCTCTACGGCCGCGGCGCCGCGGACGACAAGGCCGGCGTGATGACCCACCTCGCGGTGCTGCGCGCGTACGAGGGGAAGCCGCCCGTCGGCGTCACGCTGTTCATCGAGGGCGAGGAGGAGTCCGGCTCCCCCACGCTGCCGCAGCTGCTGCGCGAGCACCACGAGCTGCTCGCCGCGGACGTCATCGTCATCGCCGACGCCGCCAATCCCGCGGTCGACGTCCCCGCTCTCACCACGAGCCTGCGGGGCCTCGTCGACGTCGTGATCGACGTGTCGCTGCTGGAGCGGCCGCTGCACTCGGGCGTCTTCGGCGGGCCGGTCGGCGACGCGCTCACCGCGTTGACCCACGCCCTGGCGAGCCTGCACGACGAGAAGGGCGAGGTCGCCGTCCCCGGGCTGCACGCGAACACGGGCACGGACGCCGCCGCCCTGGACATCCCCGAGGCGGAGTGGCGCGCCGAGGCCGGCCTGGTGGAGGGGGCCGAGCTGCTCGGTACCGGCACGCTCGCCGAGCGGATCTACCACAAGCCCGCGATCGCCGTCCTGGGGATCGACGCGCCGTCCGTCGCGCAGGCCTCGAACGTGCTGCTCCCGCGCGCCCGCGCCATGGTCAGCATGCGGCTCGCCCCCGGCGAGGACGCCCTGGCCGCGCGGGAGAAGCTCGCCGAGCACCTGCGGGCGCACGCGCCGTGGGGCGCGCAGGTCACGGTCGAGCACGGGTCGGGCGTGGCCGAGCCCTTCTCGCTCGACGCCAACGGCGGAGCCTACGACGCGGCCAAGCGCGCCTTCTCCGAGGCCTACGGCACCGCGACCGTCGAGATGGGCATCGGCGGCAGCATCCCGTTCATCGCCGAGTTCGCCCGCACCTTCCCGGGCGCGGCGGTGCTGGTCACCGGCGTGGGCGACCCGGCGTCGCGCTGGCACGGGATCGACGAGTCGTTGTCCCTCTCGATGTTCGCCACGGGGGCGCGGGCCGAGGCCTTCCTGCTCGACGAGCTCCGCCGCTGACCATCCGACTGTCGGCGATATATCGCTAGCGCCCGGCGGCGGCGCCCGGCAGACTGAGCCGATGCGGATCGGCGTGCTGGGCCCGGTGGCGGCGTGGGCCGCGTCGGGCGCCGACGTCGCCCCCGCCGGCCTCCGCCTGCGCGGGCTGCTCGCCCGGCTCGCGCTCGCGCCCGGCCGCACCGTCACCGCCGAGACGCTGGTCGACGACCTGTGGGGCACCAGATCCGACTCGGCGCCGGCCTCGGCGAACGCCCTGCAGGCGCTGGTCTCCCGGCTGCGCCGCGCCCTCGGACCCGAGCTGGTCGTGACCGTGCCCGGCGGGTACCGGCTCGACCTGCCACCCGGGGACGTCGACTGCGTCCGGGCCGCCCAGCGGATCGCCGAGGCCGAGCACGAGGCCGATCCGGAGACCGCCCGCGAGCTGGTCGGGCAGGCGCTCGCGCTCTGGCGCGGCCCGGCCCTGGCCGACGTCCGCCGGTTGCCCTTCGCCGGCCCCGCCGCCGACCGGCTCGACGGCACGCGGGCGGCCGCCGTCGAACGCGCCGCCGGGCTGGACCTGCTGCTCGGGCGCGCGGCCGGCAGCGTGGAGCCGCTGGCCGCGCTGCTCGCCGACCAGCCGCTGCGGGAGAGCGCCGCCGCCGCACTGGCCCGGGCCCTGCACGCCACCGGCCGCCAGGCGGACGCCCTCGCCGTGCTCGACCGCACCCGCGACCGGTTGGCCGAGGAGCTCGGCGTGGACCCCGGCCCGGAGCTGGCGGGCGCCCGGCTCGACGTGCTGCGCGGGGTGCCCGCGCCGGCCCCACCCGCCCCGCGCCCGTCACGGCCCGCCCCGCCCCGGCCGCTGACCAGCTTCGTCGGCCGGGAAGCGGACGTCGGACGGCTGCGCGAGCTGCTCGGGACCGCGCGGCTCGTCACGCTGGTGGGCCCAGGCGGCGCGGGCAAGACCCGGCTCGCGCGGGAGGCCTGCCCCGAGGGCCCGGTCGCCGAGCTCGCCCCGCTCACCGGTTCCGATCAGCTCGCGGAGACCGTGCTCGCCGCGGTCGGCAGCCCGGAGCTGGTGATCCGCCAGGAGGAGCACCCCGACGCCGTCGAGCGGCTGGTGGCCGCGGTCGGCCGGCGCGATCTCGTCCTGGTCCTGGACAACTGCGAGCACCTGATCGGCGCCTGCGCCGACCTGGCGGGCACGCTGCTCGGCCGCTGCCCGGCGGTCCGGATCCTCGCGACCAGCCGCGAGCCGCTGGCGGTGCCCGGGGAACGGCTGCACCCCGTCGAGGCGCTCGACGACGCCGCGGCCGTCCGGCTGTTCGCCGACCGCGCCGAGGCCGTCGCCCCCGGGTTCGACGCCGACGCGCACGCCCCCGCGATCACCGAGATCTGCCGCCGGCTGGACGGCCAGCCGCTCCCGATCGAGCTCGCCGCGGCCCGGCTGCGCGCGCTCAGCCCCGAGGAGATCCTCTCCCGGCTCGACGACCGGTTCCGGCTGCTCACCACCGGCGCCCGGACCGTGCTGCCCCGGCACCAGACCCTGCGGGCGGTCGTCGACTGGAGTTGGGACCTGCTCGACGACGCCGAGCGCGCCCTCGCCCGCCGGCTCGCCGTCTTCTCCGGCGGCGCCACGGCCGACGCCGCGGACCAGGTGTGCGGCGACGGACTGGACGACCCGTTCACCACGCTCGCCGCACTCGTCGACAAGTCGCTCGTCGTCGCGGTCCCCCAGGCCGGGGCGCCGACCCGCTACCGGATGCTGGAGACCATCCGCGAGTACGCGCGGGAGCGGCTGTCCGCCTCCGGCGAGGAACCGGCGACGGCCGCGCGGCACGCGGCCTGGACCGTCGCCCTGGTGGAGCGGGCCGAGCCCGAGCTGCGCGGCCGGGACCAGCTGCGGTGGCTCGGGGTCCTGCGCGCGGAGGCGGGCAACATCACCGGGGCGTTGCGCCGGGCCGTGGCCGAGCAGGACGTCCCGACCGCGTACCGGCTGGTGGCGGGCATGTTCTGGAGCTGGTTGATCCGCGGGGCCACCGAGGAGTCGATGAGCTGGGTACGGGCCGTCGGCGACCTGCCCACGGACGACGCCCCGGTCGACGTGCTCGCCCGGGTCACGGCGTTCCGGGCCCTCGAGGCGCTCGGCCGCGGGGAGATGGCGGAGGCGCAGCGGCACGTCGCGCGGGCGACCGCGCAGGCCGAGTCGGTCCCGCAGCCCCGCCATCCCGCGCTCGACCTGCTGATGCCGCTGGGCGAGGCGTTCGCGATCCAGGACCAGGCTCCGCTGACCTCGGTCAGCACCGCGCACCCGGACCCGTGGGTGCGGGCGTTCGCGCTGGAGATCCGCGCGACGCTGTCCGAGAACGCCGGCCTGATCGACCTCGAGCGCGAGCTGGTGCGCGCGGCGCACACCCTGTTCACGCAGGTCGGGGACCGGTTCGGGCTCGGGATGACGCTCACGACGCTCGGCGAGCTGGAGGCGTGGGCGGGCAACGCCGAGGCCGCCGCGACCGCCTTCGAGGAGGCCATCGCCCTGGCCACCGAGCTGGCCAACGACGACGACCTGCCCCAGTACCTCGTCCGCCGCGGCAGCCTCGCGGCCCGGGTGGGCGACCACGCGTTGGCCCGCAAGCTCTACACCGAGGCGCTCGAGATGCTCGACGGCGCCGAGTACGCGTCGCCGGAGATGGTGCGCGTCTCGCTCGCGGAGCTGGACCGCCTGGAGGGCGACCTGGTCGCGGCGCGCGCCCGGCTCGCGGAGATCGACCCGACGGCGGGCGGCGGGATCGCCGTCCCGCAGCGGCGCGCGCACCTGAGCGCGCAGCGCGCCCTGGTCGAGCTGGCCGCGGGCGACCTCGGGCGCACGGCGGAGCATCTCGCCGAGGCCGTCGAGGCCGGCGACGAGAGCCGGGACGGCCCCGTGGTCGGGATGGTCGCCGAGACCGTCGCGCAGCTGGCCATGGCCCGCGGCGACCGCGCGGGGGCCGCCCGGGCACTGGGCGTCGCCGAGGCCCGCCGCGGCGTCCTCGACCTGGGGGACCCCGCCGTCGTCGCGCTGCTGGGGGCACTTGGCCCAGGGGCGGACGCGCTGCGGCGGGAGGTCGCGGACCTCCCGCCGCGGGACGGGCTGGACCTGCTCCGGGATCAGGTCCGCTTGCGGTAGAGCGTCACCGCGATCGGCGCGAACACCAGCGTGATGCCGGCCGCCCACAGCAGCGCGGTGCCCGCCGGACCCGCGACCGGGCCGCCCAGCAGCAGGCCGCGCACGGCGTCGGCGGTCTTCGACACCGGGTTCACGTCCACCCAGCCCTGCAACCAGCCGGGCATGGTCGACGCCGGCACGAACACGTTGCTACCGAAGGTGAGCGGCAGCGAGATCAGCGCGCCGAGCCCCTGGACCGAGCGTGGGTCCTTGACCAGCATCGCCAGCGCGGTGAACACCCAGCACAGGGCGAACGCGAAGGCCATGACCAGCAGCAGCGCCGCCACGATCGCCAACGGACCGGCCGAGGTGCGGAACCCGAGGATCGCGCCGAACACCAGCATGATCACGCCCGACGTCGCGTAGCGCGCCAGGTCCGCGCCGATCGCGCCGAGCAGCGGGGCGGCCCGGGAGATCGGCAGGCTCCGGAACCGGTCGAAGATCCCGGTGTGCAGGTCGTCGGCCAGGCCGGTGCCAGTGCCGGCCGAGGCGAAGATGACGGTCTGCACCAGCACCCCGGGCAGCGCGAACTGCAGGTAGGCCGACGTGTCGCCGGCGATCGCGCCGCCGAAGACGTACACGAACAGCAGCAGGAAGATGACCGGCTGCAGGGTGACGTCGATCAGCGCCTCGGGCGAGTGGACCGTCTTGACCAGCCCGCGCCAGGCCAGCGTGGCGCCGTGCCGCAGCGTCGACGGCCCGTGCCGCGCTCCGGTACGTGGCGGGGGTTCGGGAACGGTCGTGGGGACGGGAGCGGTGGCGGTGGTGGTCATGCGGCCTCCTCGGGCGCGGGGCCGGCCTCGGCGGGGCGGCCGGTCAGGGTCAGGAAGACGTCGTCGAGGCTGGGCAGCCGCAGCCCCAGCTCCGCGACGGGAACGGCGGCCTCCTCGAGCCGGGCGCCGAGCCGGTGCAGCAGGGCGGGATCGCCGGACAGGGTCAGCTCGCCGGTCGGGTCGATCGCAGGCGTCTCGGTGGCCAGCCCGCAGAGCAGGGTGGCGACGGCGCCGACGTCGGCGCGGTGCAGCGGCCGCACGTGCAGCAGCTGCCCGCCGACCTCGGCCTTGAGCGAGGCCGGGGTGCCGCTCGCGATGACCTGCCCGCGGTCGAGGACCACGAGGTCCTCGGCGAGATGGTCGGCCTCCTCCAGGTACTGGGTGGTGAGCAGGACGGTCGTCCCCTCGGCGGCCAGGGCGCGGACGTGCTCCCACACCTCGTTGCGGTGCCGCGGGTCCAGGCCGGTGGTCGGCTCGTCGAGGAACAGCACGTCGGGACGGCCGACGAGGCTGGCCGCGAGGTCGAGCCGCCGGCGCATGCCGCCGGAGTAGGTCTTGACCCGGCGGCCGGCGGCCTCGGCCAGGCCGAACCGGTCGATCAGCTCGTCCGTGCGGCGGCGGGCGTCGCGCCGGGACAGGTCGAGCAGGCGCCCGATCAGCCGGAGGTTCTCGACGCCGGACAGGGCGTCGTCGACCGCGGCGTACTGGCCGGTCAGGCCGACCCGCAAGCGGACGTCCGGGGCCTCGGTCACGACGTCGTGGCCCAGCACGGTGGCCCGGCCGCCGTCCGGGCGCAGCAGGGTGGACAGGACGCGGACGGTGGTGGTCTTGCCGGAGCCGTTCGGCCCGAGCAGGCCCAGCACGCTGCCGCGCCGGACCTCCAGGTCGACGCCGGCGAGGGCGGTGGTGGCGCCGAAGGTCTTCACGAGACCCTCGACGCGAATGGCCGGTTCGTTCATGGCCACCACTGTCGGCGGCGGCGCTGCCATCCGGCTGACAGCGGACCGCCGCGCCGTGTCAGCCTCTGCTGGAGCGTGTCAGCGTGGCCGCCCCTCCCGATCGCTGCGCCGATCGGCGTATCTCGGGCCGTGACCGACCGGGTTCGTACCGTGGCGTCCGGTTTGCCGGCGGGGCCGTGGATCCGGGCCGTTGACCATCGCTGTGACCGCGATTACGGTCCCGCTTAACGATCGTTCGGCAGATGGGTACCCGCCCGTCTCCGCTCCCGGGATGCAGCGCCGCCGAGGGAACGAGGACCTCCACTGTGGATTCGACCGTACGCTCCACCCTGCCCGGAACCGGAACGGAGGCGTCCGCGCGTCGCCGCTGGGCCTTCCTGATCGACCGCAGGCTCGACCGCTACCCGACCGGTGGCGAGCGCTACGCCCGCCTCGTGCTCGCCGTGCTCGCCACGGTCGTCATCTACTACGAGCAGTACACGCTGGGCGCCGTCTCGACGCTGGTCTCCCAGCAGCTCGGGATGTCGTTCCTGTTCCTCACGACCGGTCTCGCCGTGGCGAACCTGTTGGGCGCCTTCGGGTCCCTGGCCGCCGGGCTCGCCGACCGGCTGGGCCGGGCGAACATCGTGGTCTACGGGATGCTGGTGGTCGGCGCGGTCACGGCCTTCGCCGTCACGCAGGTGCAGGACAAGTGGACCTTCATGATCCTCTCGACGATCGTCGCGATCATGGAGGGCATGCTGCTGGTGGCCACGCCGGCGCTGGTCCGCGACTTCAGCCCGCAGATGGGCCGGGCCCGGGCGATGGGCTTCTGGAACGTGGCGCCGCCGGCGGGCTCGCTGCTCGCGTCCGCGGTCGCGGCGCTCACCCTGGGCTCGCTCGTCAGCTGGCAGAGCCAGTTCCGCATCGCCGGCATCGCCGGGATCGTCGTCGCGCTGATCGCGCTGGTCTGGATGAAGGAGCTCAACCCGGCGCTGCGCGACCAGGCCGCGGTGTCCGAGGAGGACCGGGAGCTGCTCGAGGCGCGGGCCGCGCGCGGCGAGGTGAACGTGGACCTGGCGCACCCGTGGCGCCAGCTGCTGAAGGTCGACGTGGTGGTCCCGGCCGTCGGGTTCTCGATCGCGCTGCTCTTCTACTACACGATCGTCGGCTTCGCGCCGGTGCTGTTCACGACGGTCTGGGGCTTCGACCTCGCCGAGGCGAACAGCGTGATCGCCTGGGCCTGGGCGTTCAACGTGCTGCTCTCGCTCACCTACGGCGCGCTCGTCGACCGGTTCCTGGTGCGCAAGCCGTGGATCCTCGGCGGCGCGCTGCTGTGCATCGCCATGCAGATCGTGCTGATCACGCTGGTGGGCGGGAAGCCGAGCTACCTCACGCTCGCGATCATCATGGCCGTGCTGGCCACCTCCTGGGCCGGGTTCGCCGTGCCCTGGTACGCGGCCTTCACCGAGACCGTCGAGGCCCGCAACCCGGCGCTCACCGCGACCGGTCTGGCGATCTGGGCGTGGATCATCCGCGTGGTGGTGTTCCTGTCGTTCCTGATCGTGCCGCACGTCGTGACCTCGGCGAACACGCTGGTCGCCGCCGAGCCGTACGTCGCGGAGGCCGAGCGGCTGCAGGCGGCCGGGCAGGCGATCCCGCCGGACCTGGCGGCGAAGCTGGGCGAGATCCAGCAGGCCGCGGCCGTGACGGGCGACCAGTGGCGGCTGTGGATGTGGATCGCGGTGGTGTGCGCGGTGGGGCTGGCCGCCACCGTCCCGCTGCTGCGCGGCCGGTGGAGCGTGCAGAAGGCACGCGCCGACCTCGCCGAGCACGAGCGGCGGCGTGCCGAGGAGCTGGCGGCACTCGGCGGCTGATCCCACCCTGTGAGTGGCGATAGTCGCTATGGCGACTATCGCCACTCACGATGTCAGGCCTCGGCCTTCTCCGCGGCCTCGAGCCACTCCAGCTCGACGGTCTCCCGCTCGGCCTCGACGGACTTCAGCTCGGCGGACAGCTCCATCAGCTTCTGCGGGTCCGTCGCGGCCTCGGCGAGCTTCGTGTGCAGCTGCTCCTCGCGCTTGGTGAGCTGCTCCATCTTCCGCTCGAGCCGCGCGGCCTCCTTGCGGGCGGCGCGCTGCTCGGCCGCGTTCACCGTCGGCGCGGCCCTGGGCGCCGGGGCCGCGGCGGCCTGCGGGGCCTCGGTGGAGGCCCCGGCCGCCTGCCGGCGGCGGAGGTACTCCTCGATCCCGCCGGGCAGGTGCGTGATCCGCCCGTCGCCGAACAGCGCCACCACGGTGTCGCACACCCGCTCCGTCAGGTACCGGTCGTGGCTGACCACCACCAACGTGCCCGGCCAGCCGTCGAGCAGGTCCTCGAGGTTGGTCAGGGTGTCGACGTCGAGGTCGTTGGTCGGCTCGTCGAGCAGCAGCACGTTGGGCTCGGCCATGAGCAGCCGGGTGAGCTGCAGCCGGCGCCGCTCGCCGCCGGAGAGCCGGCCCACGGGCGTCCACTGGCGGGCGGGCGGGAAGCCCAGCCGCTCGGCGACCTGCGAGGCCGTCATCTCCTCCTTGCCGAAGCGGACGTACTTGGCGACGGCCTCGACCGCCTCCAGCACGCGCATGTCCTTCGGCAGGTCGACGAGGTCCTGGGTGAGCTGCGCGAGCTGCACCGTCTTGCCCTCGACGCGCTTGCCGCCGTCGAGCGGGCGCTCCCCGGTCAGCGACCGCAGCAGCGTGGTCTTGCCGGACCCGTTGACCCCGACGATCCCGATCCGGTCCCCCGGCCCGAGCCGCCAGGTCTGGTGGTCCAGCAGGGTCCGGCCACCGATCGTGACCGTGGCGTCCTCGAGCTCGAGGACGGTGCGGCCGAGCCTGTTCGTGGCGAAGTTCAGCAGCTCGACGCTGTTGCGTGGCGGCGGCACGTCGGCGATCAGGGCCTCGGCGGCCTCGATCCGGTACCGCGGCTTCGACGTCCGCGCGGGCGGCCCGCGCCGCAGCCACGCCAGCTCCTTGCGGGCCAGGTTGCGACGGCGCGCCTCGGCGGCGTCGGCCTGCCGGGCCCGCTCGGCGCGCGCGAACACCCAGTCCTGGTAGCCGCCGAGGTAGCTCTCGACGCGCCCGTTCGCGACCTCCCAGGTCCGGGTGCAGACGGCGTCGAGGAACCAGCGGTCGTGCGTCACGACCACGACCCCGCACCGCCGGGACAGCAGGTGCTCGGCCAGCCAGCTGACGCCCTCGACGTCGAGGTGGTTGGTGGGCTCGTCGAGCACGACCAGGTCGGGCTCGCCGAGCAGCGCGCGGGCCAGCGCGACGCGGCGCTTCTCGCCGCCGGACAGCCCGTCGACGGTCCGCTCCAGGTCCCGGATGCCCAGGCCGCCCAGGACGTCCCGCGCCTTCGCGTCCGAGGCCCACTCGTGGTCGGCGTCGTAGTGGCCGAGCACGATGTCCCGGACCCGCGCGCCGGCCGGGAAGTCGTCCCCCTGGGTCAGGTAGGCCAGCTTCAGCCCGCCGAGGCGGGAGACCCGCCCGCCGTCGGGCGCGCGCAGCCCCGCGAGCACCTCGAGCAGGGTGGTCTTGCCGCCGCCGTTCAGGCCGACGACGCCGACCCGCTCGCCGCGCTCGACGCCGAGGGACACGCCGTCGAGCAGCACGCGGGAGGCGTCGCCGGGGACGTGTGCGGAGACGTTCTCCAGGTTGACCAGGTTCTGTCCGGCCATCGGTCCTCTCTCAGGCCCGGGCCGGCGGCCAGGGCGACCCGCTCGGGGCGGGCGGTACGGGTGGGGGCTCGTCCGAGTCGACGACGCGGGCCCCGGGGACGGGCCCGTGCGCGACGCGGACGGTGCGGCAGACGCCGACGCCGGCGAGCTCCGCGGCGACCTCGACCGCCGACTCGGCGTCGGAGCAGAGGAACGCGCAGGTGGGGCCGGAGCCGGAGACGATCCCGGCCAGCGCGCCGGCGCTGACTCCCGCCCTCAGGGTACGGCGCAGGTCCGGCGCGAGGCTCACCGCGGCCGCCTGCAGGTCGTTGCCCAGCGAGAGCGCGAGCTGGCGCGGGTCGCCCTGGGCGAGCGCGCCGAGCACCGGCTCGACCGGGCGGTCCGGCGGCTCCTCGTCGCCGCGCAGCCGGTCCAGCTCGGCGAAGACCGTCGGGGTGGACAGCCCGCGCCGGGCCAGCGCGACGACCCAGTGCATCGGGTGCCGCGACAGGACCGGGACGATCCGCTCGCCGCGGCCGGTGCCGAGCGCGGTGCCGCCGTGCAGGGCGAACGTGACGTCGCTGCCCAGCTCGGCGGCCATGGACGACAGCTCGTCCCGGTTCAGGTCGAGCTTCCACAGCGCCGAGAGCGCGACCAGCGTGCCCGCCGCGTCGGCACTGCCGCCGGCCATGCCGCCGGCGACGGGGATGCCCTTGCGCAGCACGACGCGCACGTCGGGGTCGTGGCCGGAGCGCTGGGCCAGCAGCTCGACGGCCCGCCAGGCCAGGTTCGTGTCGTCGACCGGGACCTCGGACACGCCTTCGCCGTGCACCTCGAGGCCCGGCTCGTCGCTCGCCGAGACCGCGACCTCGTCGAACAGGCTGACGGCGTGGAAGACCGTGACGAGGTCGTGGTAGCCGTCCGCGCGCACGCCGCCCACCGCCAGGTGGAGGTTGATCTTCGCGGGCACCCGGACGGTGACCGGAGGACGAACGGCGGAGAGCACCACCCAACCCTACTGACCGCTGCGGACCGGTGACCTGAGGCTGACGGTGAAGGTGAGCACGGCCACCAGCCCCACCAGCAGCACCCCGGCGGGCAGCAGGAGGGCCTGCGCCATCGCGGTGGCGAAGGGTGCGTGGAGGGCGGCCGGGACCGCGGCGATGCTCTCGCCGACCGGGCCGCCCGCCCCGCCGCCCAGGTTGGCCGCGAGACGGGACTCCATGAGCACGGCGATGCCCGCGCTGCCGAGCACGGCGCCGACCTGCCGGGTGGTGTTGTAGACGCCCGCGCCGGCCCCGGCCTGGTCCTGCGGCAGGTTCCGGTTGGCCGTGGTGGCGACCGGACCCCAGACGAACGCGTTGCCGACGCCGAGCAGGGCGATCGGCAGCAGCAGGCGCCAGATCGCCACGCCCGGCTCCATCTCCGCCGCCAGCCAGACCAGCGAGACGGCCCAGGCCGCCATGCCGAAGCCGGCGATCCAGCGCGGGTGCCCCCGGTCGGTGAGCCGGCCGACCCACGGCGCCAGGACCCCGGAGAACACCGCCATGGGGATCAGCAGGAGGGCCGAGCGCGTGGGCGAGAGGCCGAGCACGCCCTGCGCGTAGAACATGATCGGGAACGACATGGCGGTGACCGCGAACCCGACGGTGGTGATCGCGATGTTGGCCAGGCTGAAATTGCGGTCCCGGAACAGCCGCAGCGACATCAGCGGCTCGGCCCGGTTGCGCGACTGCCAGAACACGAACCCGGCCAGCACCACCAACCCGGACACGATGAGCGCCCAGACGCCCGCGCCCCAGTCGTAGGACTGGCCCTCCTGGATGCCGAAGACCAGCAGGAACATGCCGATCGCGCTGAGCACCACGCCGAGGACGTCGAACCGGTGCACGTGCGTGGGCAGCTCGGGGACCAGCCGCATCGCCATCACGAACCCGACGACCCCCACCGGCACGTTGACGAAGAAGATCCACTCCCAGCCGAGCCCGTCGACCAGGACGCCGCCGAGGATCGGCCCGACCAGCGTGGCGACGCCCGCGACCGCGCCCCACAGGCTCATCGCGCGGCCGCGCTGGTTCGCCGGGAAGGTCCGGGTGATCACGGCCATGGTCTGCGGGGTCATGAACGAGGCGCCGAGCCCCTGGAACACCCGGGCGACGACCAGCATGGCGATGGACCCGGTGAGCCCGCACCACAGGGACGCGAGCGTGAAGATCGCGAGCCCGACGAGGTACACCCGCCGCGGCCCGAACCGGTCCCCCAGGCGGCCGGTGATGAGCAGCGGCACCGCGTAGGCGAGCAGGTACGCGCTGGTCACCCACACCACGGCGTCGACGCTCGCGCCGAGGTCGGCCTGGATCGCCGGCGTGGCCACGGTGACGATCGTGGAGTCCACGAGGATCATGAAGAAGCCCAGCACCAGCGCCCACAGCGCCGGCCACGGGCTCGTGGCGGGGGTGGCGCCGGGACGCGTGCCGGACTCGCTGACGGCCATGGTTCTCCTTGGGGGAAATCGGATCGCGGTGAAAGCGTAGGCCGCGGCACCGACAGGAACGCGCCGGAATCGGGATCAGGGCCGCGCGGCGGCGAGGCGGGCGAAGTCCTCGATCCTCAGGGTCTCGGCGCGGGCCATGGGGTCGATCCCCGCCGCGCGCAGGGCTCCCTCGGCAGCCGCGGCGGAGCCCGCCCAGCCCGCGAGCGCGGGCCGCAGGGCCTTGCGGCGCTGCGCGAACGCGGCGTCGACCAGCGCGAACACCGCGGCGCGGTCGCCGGGCGGGGGCTCGCGGCGGGTGAAGGCGAGCAGCCCGGAGTCGACGTTGGGCACCGGCCAGAACACCGCCCGCGGCACCGGGCCGGCGCGGCGGGCCGCCGCGAACCAGGCGAGCTTCACGCTCGGCACCCCGTAGACCTTGCTCCCCGGGCCCGCGGCGAGCCGGTCCACGACCTCCTGCTGCACCATGACCAGCCCCTTCTCCAGGGTCGGCAGGGCGCCGAGCAGGTGGAGCAGGACCGGGACGCCGACGTTGTACGGCAGGTTCGCGACGACCGCGGTCGGCGCGGGGTCCAGCGCCTCGACCTTCATCGCGTCGAGGTTCGTGACGGTCAGGCGGTCCGCCAGTGCGGGCGCGAACTCGGCGGCCGTGCCCGGCAGAGCCGCGGCGAGCGCGGGGTCGATCTCGACCGCGTGCACGTGCGCGGCGGCGGGCAGCAGGGCGAGGGTCAGCGACCCGAGACCGGGACCGACCTCGACGACGACGTCCCCGGGCGTGAGGTCCGCGGCCTTCACGATCCGCCGGACCGTGTTGGGGTCGTGGACGAAGTTCTGCCCGAGCTTCTTCGTCGGCCGGATGCCGAAACGCTCGGCGAGCGCGCGCACCTCGGCCGGGCCCAGCAGCCGGGAGGTGGCGGGGTCGGTCACCGGCTCATCATCCGGGATCGCCCGCACGGGGCAGACTGCGGGGATGCCGAGGTTGCGCTGGCTCACGCTGCTCACCGGGGACCCCGAGGCGCTCGACGCCCGGATCACCGAGGACCTGGGGCTGTCCCGCTGCTCCTTCGAGGCCGAGCTGGAGGGCTTCGGCGTGTCGAGCGCGATCTACCCGCTGGGCACCGACCGGTTCCTCGAGGTGTGCGCGCCGGTGCGGTCGGGGACGTCGGCCGCGCGTCGGCTGGAACGCGCGGGCGACGGCCTGTACATGGTGATCCTGCAGGTCGGGGACCTGGACGGGCAGCGGGAGCGGCTCGCGGAGCACGGGATCCGGGTGGTCGCGGAGTTCGACCGGCCGCAGACCCGCGGGCGGTGGGCGTCCCTGCACCTGCACCCCGCCGACACCGGGGCGGCCCTGCTCTCGCTGGACGTCTCGGACCCGCCCGAGGACTTCACGGTCGTCGAGGGGCCGTGGTGGGAGCACGTCCGCACGGATGTCGTGACCGACCTGCTGGGCCTCGAGATCGCCGCTCCCGGCGAGCGGTGGTCCGCGGCGACCGGCGCCGAACCGGACGGCGACACGCTCCGGCTCGACGACGCCACGATCACCTTCCACGACGGCCCGACGACCGTGCTGCTGGCCGGGCCCGAGGACCGCGACCTGCGTCTCGGTGGTGTGGAGTTCCGGGTCCGTCGTAATACAGTTGCATCATGACCGACCTCCCGGCCGTGGTGTTCGACTTCGGCGGCGTGATCACCGCCTCGCCCTTCGAGGCCTTCGCCCGGATCGAGACCGAACGCGGCCTGCCGAAGGACCTCGTCCGGCGGATCAACTCCACGAACCCGGACACCAACGCCTGGGCCCGGTTCGAGCGGGCCGAGATCGACGCCGCGGCGTTCGACGCCGAGTTCGCCGCCGAGGCCCGCGCGCTCGGCCACGACCTGCCCGGCAGCGTCGTGCTGGCCGTGCTGTCCGGGTCCGTCCGGCCGCGGATGGTCGCGGCGATCGACCTGCTCAAGGAGCGGGGCCACAAGCTCGGTTGCATCACCAACAACGTGCCCGCGGGGCACGGCGCGCAGATGTCCGCGACCGAGGAGCGCGCCGCCGAGATCGCCGCGATCATGGCGCGCTTCGAGTACGTGGTGGAGAGCAGCAAGGTCGGGGTGCGCAAGCCCGACCCGGCGATCTACGAGCTGGCCTGCACGGGGCTCGGGGTGCGGCCCGAGGAGTGCGTGTACCTCGACGACCTGGGCATCAACTGCAAGCCCGCCGCCGCCCTGGGCATGCGCGCGATCAAGGTGACCGGCGAGGACCAGGCGCTGTCCGACCTGGAGAAGGCCCTCGACCTCCCGCCCGGCACCTTCTGACCTGCACTCTCGTGCGGACCTGCCGCACGAGAGTGCCGTTCGTGCAGAGCGCTAGCGCGGCAGGCCGAGCTTGCGGGCGCAGGCGGGCCAGGCGCCGTAGCCGCCGCGGGAGTCGCGGACCTTGCTGGCGACGGCGATCTGCTCCTCGCGGCTGGCCTGGTGCGGCAGCGGCGCGTACTGGGCGCCGCCGTAGGCACGCCAGGTGGAGGCGTCGAACTGCACGCCGCCGTAGTAGCCGTTGCCGGTGTTGATGGCCCAGTTCCCGCCGGCCTCGCACTGCGCGAGCCGGTCCCAGACCGCGCCGTCGGCGATCACCGGAACCTCGGGCTGCTCGTCGTTGGTGCCGACCTTGACGATCCGCGGCCGCGGCGGGGTGCTCGCGCCGGCCCGGATCTGCTCGCGGCGGACCTCCTGGCCGTTCTGCACGTACACCCGCATGACGGCCGTCTGCTCGCCGGGAACGCCCGGGTCGACGACCTCGCGCTTGCCCCGCGGCAGCTCCGGGTCCTCGACCTCCTCCACCGGCGGGTCGGTCCGGCGCACCTCGACGACCTCGCCCACGCCGTTGCGCACGAGGTGGATCTGCATGCCGTCGGTGATCTGGGTGTCGCTGCTCGGCACCGACACGTCGTCCGGGCCGAGCGTGACGCCCTTGTCCGCCAGCAGCCCGGCGATCGTGCCGGCGCTGGTGGTGATCTGCTCGGGCGCGTTGGTGCCGTCGGCCAGGGTGACCGTGCGCTGCACCTCGATGCGGACGTTGAGCCCGCCCATCGGGATCTGCGTGGTCGGCGCGAGCGACATCTGGATCGGCTGGACGTTCACGCCCAGGCCCTTGAGCGCCTCGTCGACGGACGACGCGGTGGTCCAGA
Organism: Pseudonocardia autotrophica; assembly: GCF_000717175.1. Classification (GTDB taxonomy): domain Bacteria; phylum Actinomycetota; class Actinomycetes; order Mycobacteriales; family Pseudonocardiaceae; genus Pseudonocardia; species Pseudonocardia halophobica. The sequence goes on from NZ_JNYD01000015.1 coordinate 62,582, forward strand.
CGTTGCGGGTCTGCCCGCCCTCGGTGAGCGTGAGCATCCGCGCCCGGTTGACGATCACCTGGTCGCCGTCGGCGATCTCGGTGGTCGGCGCGGGCTCCACGCGGTCCTGGGGGTTCGCGGCGATGCCGGCCGCGGCGAGGACGCCGGAGACGTCGTCGGCGTAGGTGTGCAGGACGCGGTCCTGGCCGTCGACGGTCACCGTGACGGCCTTGTCCGTCGCCAGCGCGGTCGCGCTGCCCGCGGTCAGCGTGAGCAGGGCGGCGAGGGCGACGGCGCGGGCACCGAACCCGGACCGCCGGCCGGTGGGGGCGGGCGGGGTCGCGCGACGGGTCGTGGTCGCGGGCCGGGGGCGGGCGGGCGCGGGGGCAGGCGCGGTGGCCGGCGCGGGGGCGACCGTCAGCGGCTCGGCGGCCGGCGCGGCCTCGGGCTCCGCAGGCGCCGGCGGGGCGACGACGGCGAAGGCCTCGGTCGCGGGCTCGGTGTCGGGCGCGGGGGGCGCGACGACGGCGACCGCGCGCGGGTCGAGCCGCCCCGTCTCCTCCGCCGCGGCGAAGCCGCCGGTGTCGAGCCGCCCGGTGTCGTCGAACGCGTCGAACCGGCTGGAGTCCACCCGCCCGGTGTCCTCGAGTGCCGCGAACCGGCCGGAGTCCACCCGCCCCGTGTCGTCGAGGGCGGTGAAGGCGCCGGAGTCGAGCCGGCCCGTGTCGTCGAGCGCCACGAACCGGCCGGAATCCACCCGCCCCGTGTCGTGGAGCGCGGTGAAGGCGCCCGGGTCGAGTCGGCCCGTGTCCTGGAGCGAGGCGAACCCGCCGGTGTCGATGCGGCCGGTCGCGGTCGGGTCGCCCGCCGGATCGACCCGCGGCATCCCGCCCGTGGGCGCCTCGTCGAACCAGCTGCCGCCCGCCGGGACGGTGTCCAACGCGCCGGGACCCACGGGAGCCTCGACCACGGGAGCCACCGGGACTGCGGGGATCGCCGCGAACGGGGCGGTGAAGGGCTCGGCCTCGACGTCCTCGGACCGGTCGAGCCAGGCGCCGCCCGCCTGCCCGGACCGCGTCCGCTCGGGCCCCGTCTGCTCGGGCCCCGTCTGCTCGGAACCCGCCTCCTCGGCCTCGGTCCACCACGAGCCCGGCACGTACTCCGCGACCGGGTCGCCCGAGTCGGCGTACCCGCGCAGGTCCTCGGCCAGGTCCGGGCCCTCGTCGGCGCCGTCGTCGTACTCCAGCCAGGGGCCCGGACGCAGGACCGGCGCGTCGGTCGCGACCGGCCGCTCGGCGTGCTCCAGCGACTCGAGTCCCAGGCGGACCCGGACCGCGCGCCGGCGCGCGCGCGCAGATACGTCGACCACTGGCTTCCAGACGCTCGTCGGACCGGGCAGGGGTGGCGAGCGACGGTGACCGGGGCTGGCGGCGTGGGGGAACGCCCGGTCACTCGTCGCTGCACCGGTGCTGGGGAGCGGACCCCTCCCGGCTGGGCGATCACGGAACCGTAACGGGCCGTGCTCGCCCGCCTCGACCCCGACGCGCGCGGCAGCGCCGAACGGTGCGTCCGCTACGCCGAGCGCGGTGCCCGACCGTCGGGCGACGTCACAGTCGCGACGGGCGGCAGGTCGGCGATCCCGAAGACCCGCTCGGCGTTGCGACCGGTGCTCGCGGCGAGCGCATCCGCCTGCACGCCACGGACTTCGGCGAGGCCACGCACCGTCCACGGCAGACAGTAGGGCTCGTTGGCGCGGCCGCGGTGCGGGTGCGGGGTCAGGAACGGCGCATCCGTCTCGACGAGGAGGTGGTCGTCGTCGGGGATCGTGGCGGCCTCGCGGAGGGCCGCGGCGTTGCGGAAGGTCACCGGCCCGGCGAATGACAGAACGTAACCGGCATCGGCGCACTCCCGGGCCATCACGGCGTCGCCGGAGAAGCAGTGGAAGACCACGGTCTCCGGCGCGCCCTCCTCGCGGAGGATGCGCAGCACGTCGTCGTGCGCGTCCCGGTCGTGGATCATCAGCGGCTTGCCGAGCCGCTTGGCGAGGTCGATGTGCCGGCGGAAGGAGGCCTGCTGGGCCGCGGGCGGCGAGTAGTCCCAGTAGTAGTCCAGGCCCGTCTCGCCGACGGCCACCACGCGCGGGTCGGCGGCGAGCCGCTCGATCTCGGCGAACTCCTCGTCCGTGACGGCGGCGGTGCGGGTCGGGTGCAGCGCGACGGCCGCCACGACCCGCTCGTCCCAGTGCGCGGCCCGCACGGCCCACCGGGCGGCGGCGAGGTCGTCGGCCACCGTGACCGCGCGGGTGACGCCGACGGCGGCGGCGCGGTCCATCGCGGCGGCGACGTCCTCGGCGGTCTCGCAGCCGCAGGCGTCGAGGTGGGTGTGGGCGTCGACGGTCGGCGCGCCCAGCGGCTCCGGCTGGTCGGGTCGCTCGCGGCGTCCGTGCTGAGTCACCGTTCTCCCAGGTCGGCGGGGGTCGTGCGCGCCGAGTGCCGCTCTAGGGGCACTCGGCGCTCACGGGTCACTTCTGGATCGGCGCCCACTCCGGGCCGGTCTCCCCGAGCTCGGGGGCGAGCTTGGCGAACAGCGGGGTCGGCTTGGCCAGCGGGCGGCCGACCTCGATGGGCCGGGACTCCCACGTCGCCTGCTGCTCGGTGTAGTCCCCGGTGAGGACGGAGTAGTCCGGGCCGTCGCCGAGGTCCTCGACCTGCCGGATCTCCGGCTGGGCCGCCCACACGCCCTCGCCGCCCAGCGCCTCGTGCACCTTCTGCGCGGCGTGCGGCAGGAACGGGGTGAGCAGCGTGTTCGCGTCGGACACCACCTGCAGGGCGGTGTGCAGGATCGTGTCCCGGCGGTCCGGGTCGTCCTTGCGCTTCCACGGCTCCTGGTCGGAGATGTACTTGTTCGCCGCGCCGACGACCCGCATGGCCTCCGTGACCGCCTGCTTGAAGCGGTTGCGCCGCAACAGGTCCCCGACGGTGTCGAACCCGGCCCGGGAGGTGGCGAGCAGCGCCGCGTCGGCCTCGGTCGGCGCCGTGGGCTTCGGGATCGCGCCCACGTTCTTGTGCGCCATCGAGACCGAGCGGTTGACGAGGTTGCCCCACTCGTTGGCCAGCTCGAAGTTGATCCGGCGGACGAACTCCTCCCAGGTGAAGTCCGTGTCCTGGTTCTCCGGCCCGGCGACGGCGATGAAGTACCGCAGCGCGTCCGGCCCGAACTCCCGCAGGAAGTCCCCGACGTAGATCACGGTGCCGCGGGAGGTCGAGAACTTCGACCCGCTCATCGTGAGGTACTCCGACGACACGATCTCACTGGGCAGGTTCAGCGTGCCGAACGCGCCGGGCTCGCCGCCGTGGTCGCCCTCGCCGTTCTGCCCCAGCAGGATCGCCGGCCACATCACCGAGTGGAAGGTGATGTTGTCCTTGCCCATGAAGTAGTAGCCCTGGGCGGCCGGGTCGGTCCACCACTGCTTCCACGCGTCCGGGTCGGAGCCGCGCCGGGCCCACTCGATGGACGCCGAGAGGTAGCCGATGACGGCGTCGAACCAGACGTAGATCTTCTTGAGCGGGTTGTCCGACCAGCCGTCGAGCGGCACCGGGACGCCCCAGTCGAGGTCGCGGGTGATCGCCCGCGGCTTGAGGTCCTCGATGAGGTTGGCGCTGAACTTGAGCACGTTCGGCCGCCAGTCCGTGCGCGTGGACAGCCAGCGGCCCAGCGACTCCGCGAAGGCGGGCAGGTCGAGGAAGAAGTGCTCGGTCTCGACGAACTTGGGCGTCTCGCCGTTGATCCGCGACCGCGGGTCGATCAGGTCGGCGGGGTCGAGCTGATTGCCGCAGTTGTCGCACTGGTCGCCGCGCGCGCCGTCGTACCCGCAGATCGGGCAGGTGCCCTCGACGTAGCGGTCCGGCAGCGTGCGCCCCGTCGACGGGCTGATCGCGCCCATCTGCGTCTTCGGGACGATGTACCCGTTCTTGTACAGCGACAGGAACATCTGCTGCGTGACGTCGTAGTGGTTCGACGTCGTGGTCCGGGTGAACAGGTCGTACGACAGCCCGAGGCCCTGCAGGTCCTCGGTGATGACCTTGTTGTACTTGTCGGCGAGCTGCCGCGGGGTCAGCCCCTCCGCGTCGGCCTGCACCTGGATCGGGGTGCCGTGCTCGTCCGTGCCGCTGACCATGAGCACCCGGTCGCCCGTCATCCGCCGGAAGCGCGAGAAGACGTCGGAGGGCACACCGAAGCCGGAGACGTGGCCGATGTGCCGCGGACCGTTGGCGTACGGCCACGCCACGGCGGTCAGCACGGAGGAGCTCATGTGACCAGCGTATGCCCGGCGGTGAACCGGCTTTCCGCCGCCCACGGGAGGGTGTTCCGCGGCCCGCCCGCGCGGCCCGCCGCTACGGTGTCCGGCATGGAGGCCGGGAGCGCCGACGGGTCCGGGGCCGACCACCGCGCCGCGTTCCGGGACGCGGCCCTGCAGCTGTGGGCCGACGCGGGGTGGGCCGCCGTGACCGTCCCCGCGGTGTGCGCCGCCACCGGGCTCACCGAGGCGGACTTCGCCGCCGCATACGACTCCCCCGAGGACCTGCTGGGCGAGGTCTTCGACGAGGGCACCGAGGAGCGCACCGCCCTGGTGCTGCGCGCGATGGAGGCGGCCCCGCGGAACCGGATCGCGCAGATCCGAGCCGGGCTCGACGCCCTGGCCGGCTTCTTCGAGCGCGACCCGCGCCAGGTCGTCGCGCTGGCCGAGGCGATCGGCTGCCCACCGCTGCGCCGGCGCCGGCGGGCCACGACCCAGGGCTTCGCCGCGCTGATCGGCGCCGAGACCAGCAGGCTGCCGAACCCGCCCGACCCGCGCGAGGTCCGGGCCGCGGCGCAGTTCTGCATCGCCGGCTTCCACGAGCTGTTGTTCGCCTGGTTCGACCCGGACAGCCCGGTCGATCGCGACCTGGTGGTCGACCACGCCGCCCGGCTCTTCGAGGCCTGCCTGTCCGTCCGGTGACGACCGGGGCCGGCGCCTGTCCGTCCGGTGACGACCGGGGCCGGCGGCGCGAACGCCCGCTCGACGGGGCCGCCCGCACGGCCCGGCGGTGGCTCGACCATCCTTGCCCGGACCGGGGTCGGGACCACAGCGACGGGCGGGTGAGGCCGGGTGTTCGAGCAGACGGGGTCCCCTCCGGGCCCCCCGGGCCCGCGGGACGGGACGATGCCCGGCACGGCGTGGGGCATCCGCGTCCCCGGCGAGGCGTGGACGGTGGGCCTCGTCCGCGGCGCGCTGCGGGTCTGGCTCGGCACGGTCGGCTGGGCGGACGGGCACACCGACGACATCGTCACGGCCACCGTCGAGGCACTGATCCACGCGCTGCAGCACGCCCACCCCACCCGGATCGAGGGCGGCCCGCTCTGGCTCGAGGCCGGCGTCGTCGCGAGCCCGGGGTCCCGGCACGTCGAGATCGCGCTGCGGCCCGGGGGCGCGACCTCCGCGGACGAGCTCCCCGCACCCGTCCGCGACCTGACCGCCGCCGTCGACGTGCACCCCACCGACGGCCCGGCCTGGGACAGCCACGTCCTCCTGCGCAGCCACCCCAACCCGTGAGTGCGAACTGCCCCTAGAGGGGCAGTCCGCGCTCACGACCCCCGATGACCTGCGGAGACGCGCCTCAGCCGGCGAACCGCTTGGCCGGGTCGGGCGGCGCGGCCCCGGCGCCGACCAGCGCGTCCGACCAGGCGCACAGCTGCTTGGTCAGGGTGTCGAGCTCGCCCCCGATCGCCTCGACCACGGACTGCTGCATCCGGTCCGTGCGCCGCTCCAGCTCCGCGCGGTACGACAGCCCCGCCTCGGTCAGCCGGTCCCCGGCGAGGAGGCCGCGGGCGCGAAGCCGGTCCGCCGCCGCGTCGATCTGCGCGTCGGACCAGCCCCGGGTGACGGTGTAGCTGCGGAAGGCGTACCCGCACCACAGCTCGGTCAGCAGGTTCATCCCGACCGGGTCGAGGCCCTCGACCGCGCAGACCGCCAGGTGCGAGTCGCCGCGGTGCTCGCGCAGCAGGTGGCAGGCGTGGACCAGGCCGGCGAGCGGATCGCCCGGCCAGTGGTCGGCGGTGAGCCCCGTGAACAGCGGCCGGGCGGTGCGGTCGGCCGCGTCGATCCCGCGGCGCAGCAGCGTGACGGCGCGGGCGGCGTCGTCGTCGATGTCGCCGAGCACCCGGCGCAGGGTCCGGCCCGGCGCCTCGATCCGGACCCGGACGACATCCTCGCGGCGCAGCGCGACCCGCCCGGCCTCGTACTGCGGCGTGATCAGCTCGGGTGTGAACACCCCCAGCGCGACGACGGCCAGCGGGGCCGGCGGCGTGCCCAGCGCCGCTGCGCGCTGCCAGACGTAGGCGGCGAAGTAGTCGTCGAGCCCGAGTTCGGCGTACGCCTCCGCGGCCTCGGGCGACCAGATCGACAGGCACGCCAGCGGCTCGATCGCGTCGCGCAGCGCGCGGGCCGGGCTCGGGCTCGTGGCGGCGGGCGGGAGGGGCCGCGGCTCCGGCGGGGCCGCGAAGAACAGGTCGCGCATGGTCGGGTAGTCCACGACGGCTCCGATCCGACGACGGTGGGACGACCGCCGAGTATCGCCCCGTTCGTCCGGTTCGAGCAGTACGCAGAGGTGCGTACGTGGGACGGAACCGCAGATCAGCGGGGCTCGTGAGTGCGAACTGCCGCTCTAGGGGCAGTCGGCACTCACGGGTCGGCCGGCGCCCGCGATCGATCCTCCGCGGCCGGACGTCACGATCGTCCGGTTACGGTGGGGAGGTGAACGTGGAGGTCACTCCCCTGCCCGGGATCGGCGTGCGCAAGGACTTCGCCCTGCGCAACGGCCGGCGCGTCGGTGTCGTCACCCATCGCGACGGCCAGATCGAGCTGATCCTGTCCAAGTCCGACGACCCGGACGCCTGCCTGGCCGAGCTGCCGCTGACCGCCGAGGAGGCCTCGGCGCTGGCCAACCTGCTCGGCGCGCCGCAGCTCGTGGCGCAGCTCAACGAGGAGCACAAGGATCTCCCCGGGATCCACACCCGGCAGATCCCGGTGGTCGACAACAGCCCGTACGACGGCCGGACGCTGGGCGACACCGCCCTGCGGACCCGGACGAGCGTCTCGGTGGTCGCGGTGATGCGAGCCGGCCAGGCGCACCCGTCGCCCACGCCCGACTTCACCCTGACCGCCGGGGACCTGCTGGTCACCGTCGGCACGTCCGAGGGGCTCGACAACGCCGTCAAGATCCTCAAGAACGGATAGCCCGTGGACCACACCGCGCTCGAACTGATCGAGCTCGGCGCCGTCTTCTTCGGGCTCGGCCTGCTCGGCCGGCTGGCGGGCCGGATCGGCCTCTCCCCCATCCCGCTCTACCTCGTCGGCGGGCTCTGCTTCGGCACCGGCGGGATCTTCCCGCTCGGCGACATCGGCGAGTTCACGTCGCTGGCCAGCGAGGTCGGCGTCGTCCTGCTGCTGTTGCTGCTGGGCCTGGAGTACTCCGCCGCCGAGCTGATGACCGGGCTCAAACGCTCGTGGACCGGCGGGGTGCTCGACATCGTGCTCAACGCCGCGCCCGGCGTGGCGGTGGCGCTGATCCTCGGCTGGGGCCCGGTCGGGGCGATGGTGATGGGCGGCGTCACGTACATCTCGTCATCCGGGATCGTCGCGAAGGTGCTGTCCGACCTGGGGCGGCTCGGTAACCGGGAGACGCCGGTCGTGCTGTCCATCCTCGTGTTCGAGGACCTGGTCATGGCGGTCTACCTGCCGATCCTCACCGCCCTGCTGATCGGCGTGACGTTCATCGGCGGGCTCGAGGCCGTCGGGATCTCGCTCGCGGTGATCGCCGTCGTGCTGCTGGTGGCGCTGCGCTGGGGCCGGTACGTCTCCGCGGTCGTCGACAGCCCGGACCGCGAGGTCTTCCTGCTCAAGGTGCTCGGCGCGGCGCTGCTCGTGGCCGGGCTCGCCTCGGCGCTGCAGGTCTCGGCGGCGGTCGGCGCGTTCCTGCTCGGCATCGCGATCTCCGGGTCCACCGCGCACAACGCCACCCGGCTGCTGGAGCCGCTGCGGGACCTGTTCGCCGCGGTGTTCTTCGTGGTCTTCGGGCTGAACACCGACCCGCGGGCGATCCCGCCGGTGCTCGGCTGGGCCGTGGTGCTCGCCGTGGCCACGTCGCTGACCAAGATCGCGACGGGCTGGTGGGCGGCCCGGCGGCAGGGCATCGGGAAGCTCGGCCGGGCCCGCGCGGGCGCCGCGCTGATCGCCCGCGGGGAGTTCTCGATCGTGATCGCGGGGCTCGCGGTGTCCTACGCCGCGGTGCCCGAGCAGCTGGCCGCGCTCGCCACGGCGTACGTGCTGATCATGGCCATCCTCGGCCCGATCGCGGCGAAGTTCGTGGAGCCCGTCGCCCGCTCCCTGCAGCGCCGCGCGGCCCCCGCACCCGCACCCAGCGCCGGCAACTGACCCCGTGCGTGGCAACTGCCCTTGGAGCGGCAGTTGCCACTCACGAGGACTGCAGGGTCGCGTTGTAGAGCTCCCGCTTCGGGACGCCGGCGGCCTGCGCGACCGCGGCCACCGCGTCCTTGAGCCGCTCGCCCTCGGCCACCCGCTCCTGCACCGCGGGCACCAGGGACTCGACGGGCGGGGCCTCGGTGGGGGCGGCCCCGGCGAGCACCACGGTGATCTCGCCGCGCACCTCGCCCTGCGCCCACTCCGCCAGCTCGGCGAGGGGGCCCCGGCGGACCTCCTCGTAGGTCTTCGTCAGCTCCCGGCACACCGCGGCGGCCCGGTCCGGGCCCAGCACCTCGACGGCCGCCCGGAGCGTCTCGCCGAGCCGGTGCGGGGACTCGAAGAACACGACGGCGCGGGGCTCGCTCACCAGCTGCGCCAGCCAGCGCGACCGTTCGCCGCCCTTGCGCGGCGCGAAACCCTCGAAGCAGAACCGGTCGCACGGCAGGCCGGACAGGACCAGCGCCGTCGTCACGGCCGACGGGCCGGGCAGGCAGGTGATCGGCAGGTCCTCCGCCGCCGCGGCCGCGACCAGCCGGTACCCGGGGTCCGACACCGCCGGCATCCCCGCGTCCGTCACGACGAGCACGGTCCGTCCCGCCCGGACGTCGTCGAGCAGGCCGGGCAGCCGGGCCGTCTCCACGGCGTCGTAGTGGCTGAGCACCGTGCCCCGCACCGGGACGTCGAGGGCCGCGGCGAGCGCCCGGAACCGCCGGGTGTCCTCGGCCGCGACGACGTCGGCGGTGGCGATCGCCTCCCGCAGCCGGACCGAGGCGTCCCGGGCGTCGCCCAGCGGGGTGGCGGCGAGAACGAGCATGCCCCTGAGCCTACGATCGGGCCGGTGGAGCCGATCGGGGCGCGGGCCGGGACCGCTGGGGGCTCGAGGGGTTCCGTGCGGACCGACCGGGTGGTGGACGACGGGGAACCCGAGGTCACCGGCGCCGTCACCGTCGGCACGCCGCCGCCGCTGCGGCCCCCGGAGCCGGATCCCGTCGTCCGGCTCGGGCCGCCGCCGCCCACCGACACCGCGCGCAGCTGGCTGCTCGCGATCACCCTCGCCGTGCTGGGCGGGGTCCTGCGGTTCGCCGGGCTCGGCTACCCCACGGACGCCGGCACGCCCGTCTTCGACGAGAAGCACTACGTGCCGCAGGCCTGGCAGATGCTGCGCAACGGCGGGGTCGAGGACAACCCGGGCTACGAGCTCGTCGCGCACCCGCCACTCGGCAAGCAGCTGATCGCCCTCGGGGAGTGGCTGTTCGGGTACGACTCGACGGGCTGGCGGGTGGCCGCGGCCTTCTGCGGCACGCTGATGATCCTCATGATCGTGCGGGTCGCGCGGCGGCTCACACGCTCGACCCTGCTCGGCGGCATCGCCGGGGTGCTGCTGATCTGCGACGGCGTGTCGCACGTGCAGTCCCGGGTCGGGATGCTCGACGTCTTCCAGGCCTTCTTCGTGCTCGCCGCCTTCTGCACGCTCGTCCGGGACCGCGACGACGTCCGGGGGCGGCTCGCGTCCGTCGCCGACCGGATCGGCGACTCCCCGTTCGGCCCGGCGCTGGGCGTGCGCTGGTGGCGGCTGGCCACCGGGGTGCTGCTGGGCCTGGCGTGCGGGGTGAAGTGGTCCGGCCTGTACTGGGTCGCGTTCTTCGGCGTGCTCGTCGTGCTGTGGGACGTGTCGGCGCGGCGCGCGGCCGGCGTCGCGCGGCCCTGGGTGGGGACCCTGCGCCGCGACCTCGCCCCGGCGCTGTGGGCGCTGCTCGTGGTGCCCGTGCTGACCTACCTGAGCTGCTGGTGGGCCTGGTTCGGCAGCGAGGTCGGGATCGACCGGCACGCCGTCGGCAACCAGGTCGGGACCGGCGGGCCCTGGTCGGTCGTGCCCGCGGCGCTGCGCTCGCTCTGGTACTACAGCGGCCACGTGCTGCAGTTCCACGAGAGCCTGGACACCCCGGTGGGCCACCCGCACCCGTGGGAGTCGAAGCCCTGGACCTGGCCGATGGGCCTGCGCCCGATGCTCTACTTCTACGAGTCGAGCCCGTCGGTCGACGGGTGCGACGCCACGGAGTGCACCAGCGCCGTGATGCTGGTCGGCACGCCGGCGCTGTGGTGGCCGGCGATCCCCGTCCTGGCCTGGGGGATCTGGCGCACGGTCACGCGCGCGGACTGGCGGTACGCGGCGGTCCTCGTCGGCTACGCGGCCGGGTTCCTGCCGTGGTTCGTCAACATCGACCGGCAGATGTACTTCTTCTACATGACGCCGGTGGCACCGTTCCTGGTGCTGGCCACCGTGCTCGTGATGGGCGACATCCTGGGTCGGGCCCGCCGGGCCGGGTCGGAACGACGGCGCACCGGCCTGCTCGTCGTCGGGCTGTGGGTCGGCGCGGTGGTCGCCAACTTCGCCTGGCTCTGGCCCATCCTCGTCGGGCTGCCGATCACGCCCGAGCACTGGCAGGCGGAGCTGTGGCTGCCGTCCTGGCGCTGAGCCCGTGAGTGGCAACTGCCCCTAGAGGGGCAGTTGCCACTCACGACCTCAGCCGGCTGCCAGGGTGACGCTCGCGCCCACTGCCAGCACCACGCTCACCAGCTGCACGGCCGTGAGGCGCTCGCGCAGGATCGCCCGGGCCAGCAGCACGACGGCGACCGGGTAGAGCGCCACGATCACCGACGTCACACCCAGGGCGCCGATCCGGGTGGCGAGCAGGAAGAAGACGTTGGCCGCGGAGTCCAGCACGCCGCTGGCGATCATCAGCCAGAGGCTGCCCGGTCGGCCCGGTCGCCGGATCGCGGTGAGGACCAGCAGCAGCGCCACCGAGGCCATGCGCCCAAAGACCAGCGGCCAGAGGCCCGAGTCGGCCGGGGTGGCGTCGAGGATCACGAAGAACAGTCCGAATCCCGCACCGGACGCCAGGCCGAGCAGCACGCCGTTGAGCGCGGCCTTCTCCCGGCGGGAGCCGGTGGTGGCCAGCACGATCGCGACCAGCGCGACCAGCATCCCGACGATCGCCCACGGCCCGGGGCGCTCCCCGCCGAGGATGCCGACCAGCAGCGGCAGCCCGGCCGCGACGACGGCCGAGAGCGGCGCCACGGTGCCCATCGGCCCCACCGCGAGGCCGCGGAAGTACAGCAGGAGCCCGGAGGCGCCCGCGAGCCCGGCCAGCGCGCCGATCCACGCAGCCGGGACGCTCGGGCCGCCGGGGACCAGCAGGAGCCCGGGGAACAGCGCGATCAGGCCGGCGATCTGGGCGACCACGGTCACGGTGAGGACGGGGGCCCGGCGGGCGGCGAGCCCACCGGCGAAGTCGGCGAACCCGTAGGTGGCGGCCGAGAGCAGGGCCGAGGGCGCGGCGAAACCGGCAGCCATCAGCGGGGTACAGCGAACTGGACGAGCAGGGACACGACACTGAACTGTACGGACCGATCCAGGGAAGTACAACCGAGTATCCCTCGGGGTACGGCAGAATGGATCGGTGCAGTCCCCCGACGACGTCGCCACCGCGATCGGCCGCAACGTCCGCGCCCTGCGCCAGCAGCGCCGGATGACCATCGACGCGCTCGCCGCCGCGTCCGGGGTCAGCCGCGGCACGGTGATCCAGATCGAGACCGCGCGCGGCAACCCCAGCATCGGCACGCTGGTGCACCTCGCCGAGGCCCTGCGGGTCGGCGTGACCTCCCTGGTCGACGACGACGCCGCGCCCCGCGTCGTCGTCCGGCGCGCGGAGCAGGCCGTACCGCTGTGGAGCAGCGAGGCCGGGAGCACCGCGGTGTTCCGGATCGGGACCGACCCGCCCGACGTCGTCGAGCTCTGGGACTGGACCCTCGAGCCGGGCGACGCGTTCGACGGCGAGGCCCACCCCATCGGCACCGCGGAGGTCCTGTCCGTGCTGCACGGCCGGCTCGGGCTGCGGGTCGGGACCACCGAGCACGAGCTCGGCGAGGGCGACACGGTGATGTTCCAGGCGCACGTGCCGCACCGCTACTCCGGCGCCGGCAAGGGGCCGGTGCGGTTCACGATGGTCGTGCTGCAGCCGGGCGACGCGGGGCTGGTCCCGCCGACCGCGATCGCACCGGCCGAGCCGGACTGACCGAACGGCACCGTCGGCCGGTCGCGCCAGGTCGTGCCGTTCGGGCAGGCGGCGCACGGCGCGGACCCCTCCGCCGTACCGGACGCCCGGGTTCAGGTGCAGGCGGGTTGGCCGAGCCCGCCGCGCGACGCGGCGTCGAGGTAGACCTCGGACAGGTATCCGCTGCGGCCGTCCGGCCAGCTCAACCGGTACCAGAGGTCCGAGCGGGCACGGTCCGGGTACACCGTGGCGGGCGAGTCGAGGTCGTGGTTCCACATCTCGGCGCCGTGCGCGGTGCACGTCGCGGGCGGCAGCGTGCCGCTCACCACGTCCGCCACGTCGCCGGCGTAGCCGAAGCCGCCCGCCGCACCACCCGCGGTCGCGTCGGCGGTGGTCACCGTGCAGTCCACGGCCCGGCGGGGATGGACACGAATCGCCAGGAATGATGACGGTTCAACAGCCGTCGAGGCGCAACGGTCGGTGCACCGGGTCGACGGCGAGGGTCACCGGATCGACCGTCGAGCGGTAGCCGCAGCCCCGGGCCGGGACGACCTCGACGGTCCGGTCGTCCACGAACCGCAGCTCCGCGGGCGGCACTCCCTCGCTCAGCCCCACCCACACCGGCGAGTCCTGCAGGAAGGGGCCGCCGCCCGCGCGGACGCGCACCGAGTACGCCGGACCCTCCGCCGCGAAGGTCCTCGTCTCCACCAGCGCGAGCCGCACCCGGGATCCCGGCGGGCCCGGGACCTCGCGGATCGTCGCGAGACCGGGCGAGAACACGATCGAGGCCCAGCTCAGGACCGCCCACACCGTGACAATCAGCACACCCGCCGTGGCAATCGCGAGACGCCACCCCGTGCGTCGGGCCTGCAGCGCCGCCCACACCGTGAGCAGCACGGTCCCCAGTCCGACCAGCACCCCCGCGTACCACGGTGCGAGCAGCAGGTGGAACGGGTCCGCCACGGCGACCGCGGCGAGCAACGCGACCACCAGCACCACGATCGCGAGGGCGCGGTGCCGGATGCGGCGGGGCGGCGCGGCGGCGGTCATGCCGCCCAGGATGCCGGTCGTGACCCGGGGGCTCGGCACGCCTCCCCGACCGACCCCGGAGACGACGACGGCCCGGACGGAGATCCGCCCGGGCCGAGTCGATGATGGTGGTGGAGCTGAGGGGAATCGAACCCCTGACCTTCTCGATGCGAACGAGACGCGCTACCAACTGCGCTACAGCCCCAGGCCTGCAGGCCTTCCGGCCGTGCAGGAGGAACCATATCAGCCGCTATTCACCGGCTGCACGGCGGTATGCCCCTACGGGTCCGCGCAGGCCCGCGTCGGTGTCGAGCGGCAGGTCCTCGTCGTCCTCGTCGACGTCGACCAGTTCCGTTCCCGCAGGGAGCGGGGGCGGCGGGGCCGGCTGGAGGCGTGGCAGGGCGGGCTCGAACCCGGCGTCGGCGGAGTCCTCGCCGTCGACCGTGCGGCGCTTGGCGGGGAGCACCCCGACGGGCTCGCCGGTGCCGCGGACCCGGTCCGGCTCGCCGTCGTCGGCGGTCCAGTCCTCGTCCTCCTCGGCGTCGTGCTCGGCGTCGGGCCCGCCGTCGGACTCGTCGTCGTACCCGGAGTCCTCGTCGCGCTCGTCCTCGTGGACCTCCCGCGGGGCGCCGGCGACCTCGCGGCCGCGGCGGGCCCGGTCGTCGAGGGCCGGGTCGTCGAGGGCCGGGTCGTCGGCGGCGGACGCACGGCGGGTGCCGGCCATCCGGGCCGCCCGGCGAGCGCGGATCGCCTCCTCCATGCGCACCTGGCGGCGCAGGTAGACCAGGTAGCCGACGAGCGTGAGGTCGACCAGGCCGTGCACCCACCAGATGGCGGGCAGCACCAGCAGGGCGACGCCCGCCGTGACCACGGCCAGGACCAGCAGCCCGATCACGACGCGCTGGCGGAAGGCGTAGCGGGCGCGCGCGGCCAGGGCGGCGGCCTCGGGGTCGAACCCGCCGCGGCCGGGACGGAAGGCGGCCGGCGGGTGCTCCCAGCGCCGCTCCTCGGCCTCCGCGTGATCGCGGGGCTCGTGACGGGCCGGGGCGGCACCTTCGCCGTCGCGGTGCCGGTCCTCCTCGTCCCAGCCGTAGTAGCCCGCGGCGGCGTAGCCCTCCTCCGGGTCGGCGGCGGTCGAGCCGTCGAGGTCACGCTCGTCGTCGGCGTCGTACTCGGAGGCCTCGTCCTCGGAGGCCTCGTACTCGGAGGCCTCGTACTCGGAGGCCTCGTCCTCGGCGGCCTCGTACTCGGCGGCCTCGTACTCGGCGGCCTCGTCCTCGCGGACGTCGTCCTCGTCGGCCGCGTACCCGTCGAGGTCGTCCTGGTCGCGGTCGTCCTGGCCGTGGCCGTCGCGGACGTCCTGGTCGTCCCGGTCGTCGGCCGCGTTTCGCTCCTCCTGGTCCGCCGGCCCCTCCCGCTCCTCGCGGGCGGCCTCCCGGGCGGCGGGCACACGGGTCTCCGGGCCGGGTCCGGTGCTCGTCGCGAGAGTGCCGGCGGCCCGCTCGTCGTCCGTGTCCATCCCGTACACCTCCAGGGTCCGGTGCCGCACGGGCCGCGCGAGCACCCGGCCGGAGAGCGCGGCCGGACTGGGCCGCACGACCTCCTGCTGACGCCGCGCGACCGCCGGGACGAGGATGAGCAGCCAGATCATCACGAGACCCGCGAAGATCAGCGAGCTGGGCACGGCTGCTTCCTCCCCCCGATCGGCGCAGTCGAGACGCGTCCCCTCCGGCGGCCGGAGCCAAGATCACGCCCGGACACACCACGGTAGTGAGCCCGAACGTGGGATCCGGCGAACGACGCGCCGTCATCACACACGGGATCACTGATTCCCCCGGGACGGTTGTGACGGATGGTGCACCAGTGAGCACTGCCCGCGACGACGCACCGTTCCGGGCGCCCGGCGCCACCCGTCGGGGGAGATCAGGCCCGCGAGGCCCGCCCCTCCGCGACCAGCCGCGCCGCCAGACCACCCGGCGGCAGCTCCTCGACGGTCTGCGCGAAGCAGAGATGGTCGCGCCAGGCCCCGTCGACGTCGAGGTAGCGGCGGAAGAGCCCCTCCTCGCGGAAGCCGAGCTTGGTGAGCACCCGCAGGCTCGGCCCGTTCTCCGGGCGCACGGTCGCCTCGAGGCGGTGCAGCCCCACGGGCCCGAAGCAGTGGTCGACGGCGAGCGCCACGGCCGCCGTCGTGACGCCCTTGTTCGTGACCCGCGCGTCGCACCAGTAGCCGACGTAGGCCGAGAGCAGCGGCTCCCGCACCACGTTGCCGATCATCACCTGGCCGACGAGCCGCCCGTCCAGGGTGATCGCGAACGGCAGCGCGGCCCCGCGCCGGGCGGCCGAGCGCAGCAGCCACCAGCGGCCCGGCCACTCCCCCGCCGAGTTCCGCCGCGCCCAGCCGCCCGGGGTGGACGGCTCCCACTGGACGAGGTGCTGCTGGTCGCGGATCCGGATCTCCGACCAGGCCGCGCCGTCCGAGAGCTTGACCGGGCGGAGCTCGACCCGCCCGCCGGAGACCGTCAGCGGACCGAGCCGCGCCGGCCAGCCGGGGTGACGCCCGGCGTACTCGGGCAGCGTGTGGGCCACCGGGCTACCGGCGCGCGGAGAGCAGGCTGACGTCGACGCGCTCGTCGACGGTGACGTCCGTGGTCTCCTCGGGCACCGTGATCAGCGCGTTGGCCTCGGCGAGCGTGGCCAGCAGGTGCGTGCCGCCGGTGGCGAGGGGCTGCACGAGGTAGTCCCCCGATGCGACCTCGCGGAGCAGCCGCCCGCGCAGGTAGGAGCGCCGCCCGGGTGGCGACGACACCGGCGAGGTCAGCCGCGCGGACACCAGCCGGCGGTACGGGTCCCGCATACCGAGCCCGAGCCGGATCAGCGGCCGGACGAACACCTCGAACAGCACGAGTGCGGTGGCCGGGCTCGACGGGAACAGGAAGGTGGGCACGGCGTCCCGGCCGAGCCGGCCGAACCCCTGCGACGAGCCCGGCGCCATCGCGACCCGGGTCGTGTCGATCTCGCCCAGCCCGGTGAACGCGGCCTTGGCCTCGGCGCCGGCGTTGCCACCCGCGCCGCCGCACACCACCACGACCTCGCTGAACGGCAGCAGGTCCTCCACCGCCGACCGCAGCTCGCGCGCGTCGCAGCGGACCAGCCGCGGCGGACGCGGGATCTCGGCGCCGGCCTCGCGGGCGGCGGCCGCGAGGGCGTAGGAACTGACGTCGGGCACGTGGCCGGCCGAGGCCGGCCGCGAGACGTCGACCAGCTCGTCGCCCATCGAGACCACGGACACCCGCGGGCGCGGGTGGACCAGCACCTTGTCCCGGCCGGCGGCGGCGAGCAGCGCGACCTGGGCCGCGCGGATCACGTCGTCCCGGCGGACGGCGACGTCGCCCGGCTGAATGTCCTCGCCGACCCGGCGCACGTACGCCGCCGAGGGCACACCCCTGGTGACCTGCAGGCGCGCGGAGCCCCCGTCCGTGTGCGCGACCGGCAGGACGGCGTCGGCCAGCGTGGGCAGCGGCGCGCCCGCACTGACCCGGACGGCCTGCCCGGGCTGCAGCCGCAGCGGCTGACGCGAGCCGGCCGGGATCTCCCCGACCACGGGGAGCCCGACGGGCTCGGCCTCGCTGCCGCCCACGACGTCGACGCTGCGCACGGCGTAGCCGTCGATCGCGGCCTGGTCGAAGCCGGGCAGGGCGCGCGAGGTGACGACCTCCTCGGCACTGCGCAGACCCTGGGCGTCGGAGATCGCCACGCGTACGGGCGCAGGCCGGACCGCGATCTCCAGAACGCGTTTGAGCTGCTCGTCGACACTCCGCACGGCGTCAGTTTTCCAGGCGCTCCTGCAGCCAGGTGCGCAAGGACGCGCCGTAGTCCGGGTGCTGGAGGGCGAAGTCGACGAACGCACGGACGTAGCCGCCCGGGTTGCCGAGGTCGTGCCGCCCGCCCCGGTGGACCACGATGTGGACCGGGTGGCCCTCGTCGATGAGGAGCTGCACCGCGTCCGTGAGCTGGAGCTCGCCACCCGCGCCGGGCTCGATCCGGCGGAGCGCGTCGAAGATCGCCCGGTCCAGCACGTACCGGCCGGCGGCGGCGAAGGTCGAGGGCGCCTCCTCGGCGGAGGGCTTCTCCACCATGCCGTGCACCTGCTTGACGTCCGGGTCGCCGGTGTCGCTGACGTCGAACACCCCGTAGGGCGAGATCTCCTCCTTCGGGATGTCGAAGGCGCACAGGACGCTGCCGCCCTTCTCGGCGCGCACCTCGATCATCCGGTTGAGGACGCCGGTGGGCAGCACGATGTCGTCCGGCAGCAGGACCGCGATCGCCTGCTCGTCCTCCGCCAGGGCCTGCTCGGCCTGGGCCACCGCGTGCCCGAGCCCCTTGGGCTCGTACTGGTAGACGGTCTTGACCTCGATCAGGCCCGGCGCGCGCTGCACCTTCTCCAGCAGCGCCTCCTTGCCGCGGGCCTCGAGGGTCTTCTCCAAGTCGGGCGCGGCCTCGAAGTACCCGGCGACGGACTCCTTGCCCGGCGAGGTGACGATCAGCAGCTGCTGCGCCCCCGCCTCGGCGGCCTCGGCGGCGATCAGCTCGACGCCCGGGGTGTCGACGACCGGCAGCAGTTCCTTCGGCACGGCCTTGGTCGTCGGGAGGAAACGCGTGCCCAGACCGGCGGCGGGGACGACGGCCGAGCGCAGGACGGAGGGCTGGCTCATCCCGCGAGCCTATCGGCGCGGTTAGCGTGGACGGGTGCTGGAGCGTGAAACGGGCCACGAACCGGGGGCGCACGCGGCCGGGACCCCGGTCCGGGCGACCCCGGGTGACGGCGTTTCGGCGCCCGACGTCGCCCGGCGGAAGGACACCCTGCGCACCCGACTGCTGCAGGCCCGGCGCGCGCTCACGCCGGAGCAGCGCGCCGCCGCGGCGGAGGATCTCCGCGGCCACGTGCTGGAGCTGGCGCAGGAGCTGCGCGACGGCCCGGTGTGCGCGTACCTGCCGATCGGCGCCGAACCCGGCTCGGTCGCGCTGCTCGACGGGCTGCGCGCGGCCGGCCGCTCGGTGCTGCTGCCGGTGGTCCCGCCCCGGCCCGGGCCGCTGGACTGGGCCGCGTACACCGGCCCGGACTCCCTCGGCCCCGGCCCGCTCGGGCTGCGCGAACCCACCACGCCGCGGCTCGGCCCGGCCGCCCTGCGCACGGCGGTGCTGGTCCTGGTACCCGCGCTGGCCGCGGACCGGGCAGGGCGACGGCTGGGCCGGGGCGGCGGCTACTACGACCGCACCCTCGGCGCCGTGCCCGCGGGTGTGCCGGTGGTGGCGCTCCTGCACGACGGCGAGCTGCTCGACGAGGTGCCGGCCGACCCGCACGACCGCCCGGTCACGGGTGTGGTGCTGCCGACTCCCGGGACCGTCGCGACGGGGAACAACGGACGGGGCTGACGGGTTATGCTGGCACTCGCTCATACAGAGTGCCAGTTTCCGGAGGATCACGTGCCGACCTACCAGTACGCCTGTACCGCTTGCGACCACCGGTTCGAGGCCGTGCAGTCCTTCTCGGACGACGCGCTGACCGAGTGCCCGGCCTGCGGCGGCAAGCTGCGCAAGGTCTTCTCCTCGGTCGGGATCGTGTTCAAGGGCAGCGGCTTCTACCGGACCGACAGCCGGTCCGGCGCGAGCAGCGTGAGCTCCTCGAGCTCCTCGGACGGCGCGAGCTCCTCCTCGGAGTCCTCGTCCGCGAAGTCGGACTCCGGGTCGGGCTCGAAGTCCGACTCCAGCACATCCTCCACCAGCGCCCCCGCCGCGGCCGCTTCCTGAGCCCTCCGGGGCGGGAGTTGTCCACATCCCGCCCCGTCCATCCACAGGCCTGCGATCGGGCCGGGGACCACCGCGTTCCCGGCCTAGCGTCGCGGGCATGGCAGAGCGACGCACCCGTCCGGGGCCGAGCGGCAGCGCGGGCAGAACCACCGACCCGGTCGAGGCCGTGGCGGCCCTCCTCGGCAGGGCGAGCTGGCGCCGGGCGGTCCTGGTCCGCCGGTGCCTCGCGGGTGTGCTCGTGGTCGTCGCCGCCGTGCTCGCCCTGTCCCCCGGCGGCGCCAGCACGACCGAGGTCGTCGTGGCCGCCCGGGACCTGGCGCCGGGCAGCGTCGTCACCCCGGCGGACCTGACCCTCGCGACCTGGCCCGCCGAGCTCGTGCCCGCCGGCGCCGTCGGCGTCGCCGCGGCCGAGGGTCGCGTCCTGGCCGGCGCCCTGCGCGCCGGCGAGCCCCTCACCGATCTCCGCCTGGCCGGCGCCGCCCTGGCCGCGGCCGCCACCGGCATGCCCGACGCCGCCGCAGTGCCGGTCCGTCTGGCCGACCCGGACGTTGCGGCATTGCTCACACCCGGTGTCCGGGTGGATGTCGTCGCAGCGGCAGCCGAGGGCGGCGAACCGACCGTGCTGGCCGACTCGGCGGTGGTCCTGACCGTGCTGGAGCCCGGCGGCACGCCCACCGGGAGCAGCGCACGCGGCCGATCGGCCCTGGTCGCCCTGCCGCGGGAGCTCGCGACGCGCGTGGCGGCCGCTTCGCTCTCCGATCAGGTCGCCGTTACCCTCCGCTGACCATAGTGATCACGTCAGCAGACCCGTCGGTCACCGGAGGGGAACCGTGCTCAAGGGCTTCAAGGACTTCATCCTGCGCGGCAACGTCGTGGACCTCGCGGTCGCGGTCGTCATCGGCGCCGCGTTCACCGCGATCGTCACGGCGTTCACGGGCAGCATCATCCAGCCGCTGCTCAATGCCATCACGCCGCCGGACGTCCCGGCGCTCGGCATCCAGCTGCAGGCCGACAAGCCCAGCACCCTGATCAACTTCTCCGAGGTCATCGCGGCGGCGATCAACTTCCTCATCGTCGCGGGGATCGTCTACTTCGTCTTCGTGCTGCCGATCCAGACGATCAAGAACCGCCGCAAGCGGGGCGAGGAGCCGGGTCCCGCGGAGCCGACGGACATCGAGCTGCTCGCCGAGATCCGGGACCTGCTCAAGACCCAGGCCAACTCCACCAGCAACGGCCGCCACCAGGCCTGATCAGGCCCTCGCGGTCCCACGGACCGGCTATCCGTCCTGGTCGTGGTGGGGCGGACGGTTCGCCCGGTACCACTCCTCGTCCTTCTCACGCTCCCGGTCGGCCGGGCGCGGATCGTCGAGCTCGTCCCGCGTCACGTCGGGCATCGTGTCGCCGAAGACCTCCGCGAGCCGGCGACGGACCAGATCCGGCAGTTCCGCCATTCCCCCATGTTGCCAGGCCACATCGGCTCCGGTTCGGTGCCACGATGGTCGTGGACGCCGGGTGACCGGGTGGCGAACAGTGGGGGAGACCCATGACCATGCAGGACAAGGCCAAGGAGCTGCTCGACAAGGCGAAGCCGGTCCTGGACCAGGCGCAGGAGAAGGTCAAGCCGTACCTGACCCAGGCGCAGGAGAAGGCCGGGCCGTACCTCGACAAGGCCTCCGAGAAGGCGGCGCCGTACGTCGCGAAGGTCAAGGAGAAGGCCGGTCCCTACGCCGAGCAGGCGCGGGAGAAGGCCGGTCCGCTGGTGGAGAAGGCCGCGCAGAAGGTCGACCACGCCACCGGGCACAAGTACAGCGACAAGATCGGCACGGTGAAGGGCAAGGTCGGCGACGCGCTCAAGCAGAGCGGTACCCCCGGGTCGCCGACGGCCACCCCGACCGCAACCGCGGAGCCGACGACCCCGGCCCCGCCCTCGCCGACGCCCACCGCGGCCACCGGGTCCACGGATGCGACCGCCGCCACGAAGTCCGACACCACGAAGCCCGACGCTCCCGGGCCGAAGCCGGGCACCGGCACCACCCCGTCCGTCTGACGACCCGCGCCCGGGCAGCGCCGCCCGGGACCAGGCGCCGCCGTCGAGGGACGGGACGCGTCAGGCGTCGAGGCTCGACAGCTCGCTGATCACGTGCGTGACCAGCGGCGACAGCGTGGCCATACCGTCCCGCACGGCGGCCCGCGAGGAGGCCAGGTTCACGACGAGGGTGCTGCCGGAGATGCCGACCAGCCCGCGGGAGAGCCCGGCGTCGACGGCGCCGGCGGCGAGCCCGGAGGCCCGCAGCGCCTCGGCGATGCCGGGGATCGGACGGTCGAGGACGCCGGCGGTGGCGTCGGCCGTGACGTCCCGCGGCGACACCCCGGTGCCGCCGACGGTGATCACGAGGTCGACCCCGCCGATCACGGCGGTGTTGAGCGCGTTGCGGATCGCGACGGCCTCGCCGGGCACGGTGACCGCGCCGTCGACCACGAAGCCGGCCTCCTCGAGCAGTTCCGCGACGAGCGGCCCGGTGCGGTCCTGGGTCTCGCCATGGCTGACCCGGTCGTCCACGATCACCACGAGGGCACGGCCGAGCTGCGGGGTCGCCATCTCCATGCGCTCACCGTAGTGGGCCCGGCACCGCCGGGCGCCACGGGTGGTGGGTTCGGTACCCGCCCGGACAGGGCGGGACCGCGCCGGCACTGGGAGGGGGTGCCGGCACCGACGCGGACCCTGTGACCGCGTCGCGGGGCACCACGACACGGACACCACCATCATGACCCGAAATGCGTCCCGCGCGCCGCTCTCGGACCGGATCTGCGCCGGTTGACACTGTCCGATCGTCCGGTCGGCTGCTAGCTCGGCTCACCCGCGAGGGTGACGGTGACCTGACGGTCCGCGAGCGTCAGTCCGACCTGCTCACCGGGCTCGTGGTCGCGGACCGCGGCGACCAGCTCGTCACCGTCGGCGATGGGACGGTCGGCGACCCGGAGCACGACATCACCGGGATGGAGCCCCGCCTGGGCCGCCGGGCCACCGGGCGTGACCTGCCCCACGACGGCGCCGCCGCTCGCGGGCTGCCCGACGCCGGTGACCGTGACCCCCAGGACGGCCCGGGTCGCGCGACCGGTGCGGTTGAGCTCGTCGGCGACGCGTCGCGCCTGGTTGACCGGGATCGAGAACCCGACGCCGATCGAGCCGCCCTGGCTGCCCCCGGTGCTGGCGATGGCCGAGTTGACCCCGACCACGCGGCCCTGCAGGTCGACCAGCGGGCCGCCGGAGTTGCCGGGGTTGATGGGGGCGTCGTGCTGGACGGCGTTGAGCACCGTCGCCTGCCCGCCCTGCTCGCCGCCGACGCTGACCGCCCGGTCGAGCGCGCTGACGATGCCGGTGGTGACCGTGCCGTCGAGGCCGAGCGGCGCACCGATCGCCACGACCTGCTGCCCGACCCGCAGCGACTCGGAGTTCCCCAGCTCCGCCGCGGTGAGCCCGCCCGCTCCGTCGAGCCGGACGAGCGCGAGGTCGGAGCCGGAGTCACGACCGGTGATCCGCCCGGTGAAGGCACGACCGTCCTGCAGCAGGGCGGTGATCGTGCCGCCCGTCGCCGCGGCCGACACCACGTGGTCGTTGGTCAGCACGAGGCCGTCCGGGCTGAGCAGGATGCCGGAGCCCTCGTCCTCGCCGGGCCCGCCGCCCTCGACCTTGAGCAGCACGACGCTGGGCAGCACCTTCGCGGCCACCGCCTCGACCGGCGTGAGCTGCGCGGACGCCGGGTCGGCCTGCGGCAGGGGCCGGCCGAGCGCGCCGTCGGACACGCTCTGCCCGGCGAGGGTCCAGCCGATCCAGCCGCCTGCCAGCCCCGCGAGCAGCGCGACGACGACGGCCGCGGCCGCCAGCGGGGCGTAGCGACGCAGGCGCCCGGATCGGACGTCCCCGGGCACCGCCGGCGCGACCGGAGCCTCCTGCGCGACCGGAGGCGGAGGGGCGACCTCGTGCGGCTCGATCAGGGCGTGCCGCCCGGTGTCGGTCAGCGGATCGGGCACCGGCAGGCCCTGCGGCGGGGTCGGGTCCCCCGGGCCCCCCGGAGGCGGAGGCGCTCCTGCGCTCCCGTCGGGGATCTCGTCGGGCGTGCCCGCGGCGGCGTGCCGCCCTCCGGCCTCGTGGCCGGAGCGCTCGTCGTCGGTCATCCGGGTCCGTGCTCCTCGCTCCGACGGGCGCGTCCGCGGCCGCCGCCGCGACAGGGTAGGCGGGAGCGCCGCCGGCGCGCCCGGCGAGTCCGACAACAAGTCCCTCCTTGACAACATTTATTGTCGGTGCGAGCGTGGACGCCGTGACGAAAGGGACTGCGGCCGGGACGGCGGTGATCCAGGACGAGGCGGCCGCCGCGGTCGCGCTCGACCCGGTCCGTGCCCGGCTGCTGCGGGCGCTGCGCGAACCCGGCTCGGCCACCTCGCTCGCCGCCGAGCTGGGCCTGACCAGGCAGAAGGTGAACTACCACCTGCGGGCACTGGAGTCGCACGGCCTCGTCGAGCTGGTCGAGGAGCGGCGCAAGGGCAACATGACCGAGCGCGTGCTGCGGGCGACCGCGAGCGCGTACGTCGTGTCCCCGCAGGCCTGGGCGCTGGTCGCGCCGGACCCGGCGCGCGAGCCGGACCGGCTCTCCGCCCAGTGGCTGCTCGCCCTCGCCGCACGGCTGCTCCGCGAGGTCGGCACGCTCATCACCCGCGCCGGCCGCAAACGGGTGGCCACGTTCGCCATCGACGGCGAGGTGCGGTTCGCCACCGCCGCCGACCGGGCGGCGTTCGCCCACGAGCTCGGCGAGGCCGTGAGCACCCTCGTCGCCCGCTACCACGACGGGGCCGCACCCGGCGGGCGCCCGCACCGCCTCGTCGTCGCCCTCCATCCCGCCCTGCCGGACACCGGAACCGCGCCGGAGACCGGCACCGAGACCGACGTCGAGATCACGACACGCACCGAGGAGTCGCCGTGAGCCGCCCGTTCGAGATCCGCCGCGAGGTGGTCCTGCCCGCGAGCCCCGAGGAGGTCTGGCGCGCGATCGCCACGCCCGAGGGGCAGGCCGGGTGGTTCATGTCCTCCGATCCGGAGGAGGCCGGCGCCGAGATCGAGGAGGACGCGCCGAACCGGCTCGTGCAGCGCTTCGGCACCCAGGCGATCGAGTACCTCGTCGAGGCCCGCGACGGCAGCAGCACGGTGCTGCGGTTCGTCCACAGCGGCATCGCCGAGGACGACTGGGGCGACGAGTTCGAGACCATGACCGGCTTCGGCTGGGACCTCTACCTCTTCACCCTCGGCGAGTACCTGCGCCACTTCCCCGGCCGCCCGGCGGCCTACGTCGAGGCCGAGGCGCCGAACACGCCGGACGCGTGGAAGCGGATCCTCGCCGCCCTCGGCGACCCGGCGGAGGGCGCCACCGTCGAGATCCTGGGCGCCTCCGGTGTGGTCGACAAGCGCACCGACCACTACCTCGGCATCCGCACGTCCGACGCCCTGATCCGCTTCCACGAGCGGTCCCTGATCGGGATGCCGGTCGCCGTCGGGGACCACGACTACACCCCGGGCCTCGACATCGGGGCGAGGACCGCGGAGTGGACGCGCTGGTTCGCCGACACCGTCCAGGGCTGAGTCAGCCGGCGGCGCGCTCCTCCGGCGGCAGGACGTCCCCACGACGGCCGGGCAGCCGCAGCGAGAGCAGCGCACCGCCCTCGGGGGCGCGACCCGCCCAGGCCGCTCCCCCGTGGCGCACCGCCACCTGCCGCACGATCGCCAGCCCCAGCCCGGAGCCCGGCATCGTGCGGGAGGTGTCGGCGCGGTAGAAGCGCTCGAACACGTGCGGCAGGTCGGCCTCGGCGATGCCCGGGCCCGAGTCGGCGACCTCGACGACCATCGTCCAGTCGTCGAGCGGCACCATCCGCAGCCGGACGGTCCCGTCGGGCGGGCTCCACTTCACGGCGTTGTCCAGCAGGTTCAGCACGGCCCGCTCGAGCGCGGTGGCGTCGCCGACCAGCGTCCACGGAACCAGGGACACGTCGAACCGGAGGTCGCCCGCCCGCCGGCGGACCCGCTCCAGGGCGCGCTCGACGACGTCGGTCATCTCGACGGGCTCGCGGGGCACGGCCGGGGCGTCCTCCCGGGCCAGCTCCGTGAGGTCGCCGATCAGCTGGGTGAGCTCCTCGACCTGCGCCCGGACGTCGGCCAGCATCTCCTCGCGGTCCTCGGCGGGCAATATCGGGGCGCCCGGCCGGTCGGCGGCCGCGAGCAGTTCGAGGTTGGTGCGCAACGACGTCAGCGGGGTGCGGAGCTCGTGACCGGCGTCGGCGACGAGGCGGCGCTGCTGCTCCTGCGACGCGGCCAGCGCACCGAGCATCTCGTTGAAGCTCTGCGTGAGCCGGGCCAGCTCGTCCGACCCGCTCACCGGGATCGGCCGCAGCTCCCCCGTGGCCGTCACGCGCTCGGCCGCCGCGGTCAGCCGCTGCACCGGCCGGAGACCCGCACGGGCGACGGCCACGCCGGCGAACGCGGCGAGCACCACGCCGATGCCGCCGATCACGGGCAGCGCCGTGGCCAGCTCGGACAGCACGGCCTGCGTGGAGTCGAGCTTCTGCGCGATCACCAGGGCGCGGCCCTCGCCGGCCTCGACCGCGACGACCCGGTACCCCGCCGCCGTCCGGAAGCTGTCCTCCTCGTCGCCCCGGGCGACCTGGAGCTCGGCGTCGCTCAGCGGCGGGGCGGAGGCGGGCCCCTCGGCGGACTGCGCGAAGCCCGAGCCGTAGACCAGGGCGACCCGGATGTCGCCGGCCCCCAGCACCTCCGGCGGGATCGTCGAGATCAGCTCCGGCTTGGCGAGCTCGCTCTGCGCCGCGGCCGTGGCCCGCTGGTAGAGGTTGTCGTCCAGGGTCTCCAGAATGCTCTGCCGCACGATCAGGAACGCGGCCAGCGACACCAGTACGACGACGCCGGCCGCCACCGCGGCGGCCAGGATCCCGATCCGCGCGCGCAGGCTGACCCGGTCGAGCCGCTCCCGGACCGAGGGCCAGTGCCCGCGCTCGGTCACGGCGGCGTCTCGCGCAGGACGTAGCCCACGCCGCGCACGGTGTGGATCAGCCGCGGTTCGCCCTCGGCCTCGGTCTTGCGCCGCAGGTAGCCGATGTAGACCTCGAGCGCGTTGCCCGTGGTCGGGAAGTCGTAGCCCCAGACCTGCTCGAGGATCTGCGCGCGGGTCAGCACCCGGCGCGGGTGCGAGAGCAGCAGCTCCAGCAGCGAGAACTCGGTGCGGGTCAGGCTGATCGGGCGCTCGCCGCGGCGCACGTCCCGGGTGTCCGGGTCGAGCGAGAGGTCGGAGAACTCCAGCACCTGCGACTGTCCGGCGGCGGCCGCGATGTCGTCGATCGTCCGGCGGCGCAGCAGGGCGCGCAGCCGGGCCAGCAGCTCCTCCAGCGCGAAGGGCTTCGGCAGGTAGTCGTCCGCGCCGGCGTCGAGGCCCGCGACCCGGTCCGACACGGCGTCGCGCGCGGTGAGCACGAGGATCGGCAGCTCGTCGCCGGCCGCGCGCATGCGCCGGCAGACCTCCAGGCCGTCCAGCCGGGGCATCATCACGTCGAGCACCATCGCGTCGGGCCGCTGCGCGTCGACGGCCTCGAGCGCGGCCAGCCCGTCGCTCGCGAGATCGACCTGGTAACCGTTGAAGGCCAGCGAGCGGCGCAGCGACTCGCGCACCGCACGGTCGTCGTCGACGACGAGGATTCGCATGGCCGTCAGTCTCGCGCGGCGTACTGAGAAGCATCTGAGAGCCCCCTGTGACGCTCGTCCGGTACTGGAGGGGCGCCTGATGGATCCTCCGTCAGACACCCCTCGGGATTCGCTCTGCTTTCGTCCCGGGGTGGTTTTCGCCGCGGGCACGATCGCGAACACGGCGGGCGTCGTCGCGCTCGGCGCCGTGACCTACGGGGCGGTCGAGGCCCGACGGCCCCGTAGGTCACGGGCGGAGCGGCGCGAGGTCGTGCTCGACCGGCTCGATCCCGCGTTCGACGGCTTCACGATCGCCGCCGTCTCCGACATCCACCTCGGGCCGCTGGTCGACGGGGCGCGGCGGGGCGCGGCGGCGCTCGACCTCGCCGGCTGCGACGACCGCACGGCCGCCGCGTCGGGCGTTCCCGGGCACGGTTTCGACCTCGACCGCGCCCTCGCCGGCCGCGACCCCGCGGTGCCGGTCGTGCTGCTCGCCCACCAGCCGGTGATGGGCGACCGGGCTGCGCGGGCGGGCGTCGACCTGCAGATCTCCGGGCACACGCACGGTGGACAGCTCACCCCGCTCACCCATGGCGCCCTGTTCGACCAGCCCGTTCTCGCCGATCTGACGAGAATCGGCGGGACCTGGCTCTCCGTCACCCGCGGCCTGGGCTTCTGGGGTCCGCCGGTCCGGGTGGGCTCGCCACCGGAGATCACGCTGCTGACCCTGCGCAGCGCGGGTCAGGCGGCGACCGGCTCCCGCTGCGCGCCCCGCTTCTCCACCATCGCCGAGATCGTCGCGACGCCGAGGCCGGCGAGTGCAAGGAGGGCGGCGACGACGTTGGGCGAGGTCAGCCCGAAGCCCAGCGCGATGGCCACACCGCCCAGCCAGGCACCCAGCGCGTTGGCCATGTTGAAGGCGGCGTGCATCGAGCCGGCGGCCATGTGCGGCGCGCCCTCGGCGCCGTCGATGATCCGCAGCTGGGCCGAGGGGATCAGCGAGAAGGTCGTGACGGCGAAGAGGAAGAGCACGATCGCCGCGCTGACGGGGTGGTGCATCGCGGGAACGAGCGCGAGCGCGACCACCGCGTCGGCGGCCAGGACCCCGCGGATCGCGCGCATCGGGTCGGTGTCGGCCAGGCGCGCGCCGATGGCGTTGCCGACCGTCATGCCGACGCCGAACATCGCGAGCAGCAGCGTGATCGCGGCGGCCGGGTAGCCGGCGACGTCCGTGAGCATCGGCGCCACGTAGCTGTAGCTGGCGAAGAGCGTCGCCCCGCCGAGGACGGCGATGAGCAGGGTCAGCCACACCGGGCGCCGGGTGAGCGCGCGCAGCTCGTCGGCCAGGCGCGGGCGGCCGCCCTCGGGCCGGACGTCCGGGACCACGAACCGGATCGCGACGGCAGCGACCAGGCCGATCACCCCGACGGCCGCGAAGGTCCACCGCCAGCCCACGAGCTGCCCCAGCAGCGTCGAGAGCGGGACGCCGACGATGTTCGCGACCGTCAGGCCCGCGAACATCAGGGCCATGGCGCGAGCGCGGCGGTCCGGCGGCGCGAGCGAGCCCGCGACGATCGCCGCGATGCCGAAGTACGCCCCGTGCGGCAGCCCGGACAGGAACCGCCCGAGCATCACGAGGTGGTAGCCCGGCGCGACGGCGGACAGCAGGTGCGCCACGCCGTACAGCCCGATCATCACGATCAACGCCCGGCGCCGCGGCAACCGGGTCGCCGCCGCGATGAGCAGCGGCGCCCCGACGACCACACCGATCGCGTACGCCGACACGAGGTGCCCGGCCTCGGGGATCGACACCTGCAGGTCGCCGGCGACCTCGGGGAGCAGCCCCATCACGGTGAACTCGCCCGTCCCGAGGGCGAACGCCCCCAGCGCCAGCGCGAGCAGCGCGACGCGCACCGACCGCACGGTGACCCCCTTACGCACGTGGAATGCCGAACTGCTCCAGCCTAGGCCCCGAACAGGCCTTCCCGGGTGTTCGACGGGTCACCGACGGCCCGCGGGCGGCGCCGTTAGGATGCTGCCCGCAAGCCCTCGTAGCTCAGGGGATAGAGCACCGCTCTCCTAAAGCGGGTGTCGCAGGTTCGAATCCTGCCGGGGGCACGCAGGTCAGCAGGGGTGTCGGCCAGAGTTGTCCACAGGCTTGGGAGCCATGGTGGGAGCGAACGGCTAGCTTCCGCTGCATGGCCAGACGACAGCGGGGCGAGATCGAGGTCCGCCCCAACGGCTCCCTCCGCGTCCGCGTGTACGCGGGCATCGACCCCCTGAGCGACAAGCGGAACTACCTCGTCGAGACCGTCCCCGCGGGCAAGGACGCGCAACGCGAGCCCAGAAGGTGCAGCGCCGACTCGTTACGCAGGTCGACGAGCAGCGCAACCCGCGCACGAAGGCCACGGTCAACCAACTCTTAGACCGCTACCTCGAGCTACTCGACGTCGAGGACACCACTCGGGACCGCTACGAGCAGGTCATCCGGGTCCACATCCGACCGCGGCTCGGACCGCTCCAGGTCGCCCGCCTTGACGGCGAGCTCCTCGACTCCTACTACGCGATCCTCCGGCGCTGTCGTCAGCACTGCAACGGCCGGGTCAAGGTCGACCATCGGTCTGAAGACTCGCACGACTGCGATGCGAAATGCACCCCGCACCTCTGCAGACCCCTCGCGAACGCCACGATCCGCAAAATTCACTTCTGCCTGAGCGGTGCTCGCGCTCGCGCCGTCCGCTGGCGCTGGATCGCCGTGAACCCGCTCGACCAGGCGGAGCCGCCCCGCGGCTCAGTAGCCGAGCCCGACCCGCCCACGGCCGAGCAGGCCGCGGCGATCCTGGCGTCCGCCTTTACAGAGCTGTGGTGGGGCTGCTTCCTGTGGCTGGCGATGGTGACCGGCGCCCGCCGCGGTGAGCTGTGCGCCCTCCGCTGGAACCGCCTCGACCTCGACCGCGCCGTCCTCACGATCCGCTCCAGCATCGCCCAGCGCGACACCAAGACGTGGGAGAAGGACACTAAGACCCACCAGCAGCGGCGGATCGCCCTCGATGCGGACACGGTCACGCTGTTGAAGTGCTACCGCGCTGAGTGCGAACGGGTCGCGGAGTCGGCCGACGTCACGATCCGCCCAGACGGCCACATCTTCTCCCCCGCCATCGACCACAGCAGCTGGCTCCGCCCGTCCTCGGTATCGAACCGCTACGTGCGGATGTGCGCCCGACTCGGGTGGGACATGAATCTCCACCAGCTCCGCCACTACTCGGCCACCGAACTCATCGCCGCCGGCGTCGACATTCGCACTGTCGCCGGTCGTCTCGGCCACGGCGGAGGGGGCTCGACGACGCTCCGCGTGTACACAGCCTGGGTTGCCGAAGCCGATCAGCGCGCCATGAAGTCGGCAGGAATTCGCATGCCAGCGATCCCCGCCAGCACAACTACCAACGAACTTAACCTTGACAGGCAGCCAGCCGAGTTGGACGAGTCGAGTCCGTACCGGAAGATCGCCTCCGACCTTCGCGCTGCTATCAGATGCGGAGCGCTTGAGGTCGGAGACGCGCCGCCGACCGTGGAGACTCTGACCAAGCGGTATCGGGTCTCGGGCGGTACTGCAAACCGCGCGGTCGCGCTCCTCAAGGGCGAGGGAATTGTCTTGGCCAGCCGTGGCAAGCGGGCATTCGTCTCCAGAGTCGGTTGACCTGTGGGACACGGCTCGTGTAGTGAGCAAGTCACGAGGATCTTCGGATCTTCGGACGCGTAGTTGTAGCCTCCTCCTGGGGAGGGGCGTCCTCGCCCCCAGTGGACCTAGCCTTCCTCACGCCCGTCCTACCTGCCCAGAAGGCACTTCTTCCCCGGCCACCCACAGCGTCGCTCACTCACCCAGCGCCCGGGCTAACGCGAGATCGGGTTCGGAGGCGAGTACCTGCCGGAATTACCGCCGGGGAAGCGAATATCGAAACTGCGCTTACCCGGCTCCGACTGCTTCTTGACGAAGCCAAGTGAGCATAATGCATTTCGACTTTTCAGTGTCGGGCCCCGACTAGAATTCGGAGAGCGGGCCTTTCAGAGGTTGGCGGCTACGGGTTCCCGCGACTGCGTATACCGCTCCGCCAACGCTTCGTTGGTATCCTGCACGCAAAGGATACCGTCCTTTGATTACTGCCTGATACTCGCCACCCTCAGCCCACTTCTTAATCTCAAGCGCTCGAGTCACTGGCACCGGGTGCGAAAGCTCCTTAGTGAGAAGGAACCTTCGTAACTGATCGGAGCCTCCGCGAGCCTGATACTCGAGCGCCTGCTCGATAAATGCCTCGGGCGACATTCTCCGCAAGTTTGCCCCGCCCGCGAGCTTCATCAGTGCCCTTATTGCGGCTGCTGGATCTCGTCCGACCAGCAGGCCTGCCCGATCGCCCGAGAACTCCATCTTTCGGTGAAGGTCCCAGAACCCAAGTCGAATTGCCTCTGACGCGAGCGCGACTCCCGTCCCCGCTATAGGCAAAGACTCAGCTACGGCTGAAACTCCCGCATTGATTCCTGCTAAAAGGATCGTTGTATAGAGTGCGTGGCCTGACATGGCGTGCCCGAGCTCGTGGCCCAAAACCCACTGAAACTCGGATTCGTCCATCAAGTCAACCAAAGCGCTGTGAATGACAATGATGGGCCTCTTCATTCCAATCGTCATCGCGTTTAGGACAGGACTACTTTGCACGAAGAGCTCGGGCGCGTCGTCTAGGTCTAAGATATTTACAGCGTCCTCAAGGGCTTCATGCAAAGGGGCAAATTGACGACTGGTCACCTTAACGGCAGAAGAAAGATACTCAAGTCGCAGTACCGGCTCGTTAATAAGTCCGGATTGAGCCTTCAAAAATACATCGATCCCGGGTATGCGCTTAAGCATCCTCAACGCAGATCGAGCCATAGGGTGCTCATACGCCTCACTTGAGATGCCGCGGAGCTTCCTTATTTCAGGAGTCATGTCTTCCATCAGAGTTCGCCTTCCCCGCCGCGAGCGTAGTGTGGCCTAGCGCGCCAGGAGGTACGAGTAATCGGTCCCATAGCAGTCTTCCAACCTTTTTCCCGTGAGGAGCGGTGCTACGGCGCCAACCGGTGGCCTTTCGGACACACAACACCTCCTGCCTCCGTGGGGGAGCCGCAAATAGGGCATGGTGGGCCAGGTGGCTGTGGTGCCGCTTCTTTGAGAGCTTTCTCAAAGTCCTCCTCGGGGGCTGCCTCGAAATCGCTCGTCACCAGGTCGTCCTCCGAGATGGAGTACGACGCCTCGCTTCCTGACGAGGACTCCGCTCGAAGTAGGTTGTAGTCGTCCGCGTAATCCCGAGCTGTGCGCGCATGCCCGACGCCAGGAGCAGGCTTGGTACTCGTGTGACCCTCTTGCTGTCGTTTCGTCCAGTCCTCTACGAACGAAAAGGTTCGGTCAGGTAGCTTCGACTGCCGGTACCAGCCGACCGCGGCTGTGCCAGCGAGCGGCAAGAGCAGCGGAGCATGGAGCACAGCGACTCCTACGGTTCCTGCAGCCCCGGCAACCGCAACGTTGATCCATGGTCCTTGCGTCAACGTGAGGGAAAGGCGCGGATCTTGATACCATATCTCGATGTTCACCGCATTTCCCATTCCCACCATCCGACGCCAACCGGGCTTAGTCCGACATTGCAGGATGTAGTGGCCGGCACGCACATCCTCGGTCGCTGTTTGGACCTCAAGGTTCTGTCCGTTGTACCACGCAACGAGGGACCCCACCAAAGTTGGAATGTTAGCACCAGCACAGTAGAACTCTTTGGAGACTTGCTCTGGCTGCTTCTTCGCTCCTGATTCCTTCTCAGTCATTGAATCACCTCACAGGTGTCTCGGAACTTTCACCAATATTGGTTGATATGCCCTGCCCGTAAAAGCCAATGCCTCTCCAACCTCGAGATAAGCGAGGAAGTCCTCTTCCTCATTCGACAACGAAAGCGCGCTGCGCAGAAACTCTTTGTCGCGCCCAAAGAAGACGCTGTGGACGATCTTCGTCGACGTGTTGATTAGAACCTGTGGACTGATGTTTCCGGCACTCTGCTCAGCAAGTATTAGTCCTTGACCTAGTGCTCGGCACTCAGCGATCATCTGCGACAGTAGGTGCGCCGCTTGGCTGGCGGCAGAGACAAGGGCGCCATCGCCCCCCTCAGTATCAGCTGGAACGATGCGGTGAGCCTCGTCTAGCACTGCCACGTGTGCCAAACCCTGCACATTCCCTTCAGCTGCAACGGCGTCGCTAAGACGCTGCTCGTACAACATGCTGAAGACAAGGGCGAACATGGCATTCGCTTCATCCTGATCGAACCAGCCTCCAAGTTCGATAAGGCCAGTCTCCATGAAGAGCGGATCAATTGACTGTGCAGGGGAAGGTGGACGTAACGCGATCGAAAGCAGGCTTCTCCGCAAGTTACTCCATCGTCGTTCAAAATGCTCGAACGCCTCGCGCGCGAACTGACCCGTTGATTTGCGGGCCGCCTCCTCGAGAGAGCTCAATCCAGAGTCAAGGAACTCGTCAAATGTGGGAGCAAGGTGAGGGTGCGACCGAAGGTCAGCACCGGTCTTCTGAGAAAAAAACTCCATGGTGAGAGGTTTATTACGAGGCCGACCGCTCTCCAATTTCTTCCAATAGGCATCCTTGACTAAGCTCAAAAGAATCTCGTAGGCGACTGCGTTCGTCGGGAACAACATCGCCAGCGTTTTGGCAAGAACGACCGCATGAGCATACAACGGGATTCCTGGCGGCGGTATGAATGGATTGAAACGGACCCAGGAACTTGCGAAGTCGAATATTCTCTTCTTCAGGCCGAGGGATCGCATCAGGGGCTCGAAGTCGCGCTTTGCGGGATCGATGATTAAGACTGGCACCTCATTCCCATGCAGCTGCCTGATGAGATGAATCAAGCTGTTGGTCTTTCCTGTGCCGCTTGCACCCGTTATGAATACGTGACGAGCAATCTGCTCGAGCGCAACGTCGACCAAGCCTCCACCGTTCCGGGATCCTAGATTAACTTTCGCTTTAACGATTAACGGTGGCAGATGTGGTTCTTGGAACGGTCGCGGTACAAAGTGCGCTACTCCTGGCAATGCGTCTTTCAACGTGAAGGGCGGGAGCATGATTCGGCAGAGCTCTTCGAGCTCGAACAGTTTGCCGTACTGCCTTGCTGGACTTTCGTTGTTGGCCCTCCTGCCGGCAGGAGCAGGTCGTTCACGGCGACCTAATTCTGCAGATGATCCTCTATTCACCAACGCTTGCTCTAACTCCGTGGGGGCCAGAACAAACGCTTCCCCGTCCGTGTCTTGAAGGAATGCTCGCTGAAGTCCCTCATCTTCGCACCAGACACGAATGTTGACTTCAAACATTGGCTGACGAGTGCTTATGCTTCTCAATGTATGAGTCTGAATATCGACCTCCGCAGTCGAAAGCCGTGCCGCATGGGTGCCGAGATAGTACTCAAGACACAGCAGGGCATACTCAATATCGGCATCGCTGTACGAATATGGTCGGCAAGCAATCCGGATCCTTCCCGCGCCCTGCGAAAGCACGCGCAATGTGCTTTTCCACATGAAATTTCGGCCTTGGGCAAGCTCGAGATGCCGTGGTATAGGCGCCAGATATGCGATGTCTGGTGTAAATCTATCGCGAACTAGCGCCCCTGCCATCTGAGTGAGTGGGGCGAAAACGACCTGTGAGAGCGTGCTCTGTCCCACGACGTTGGGGTCGAAGTTAGTAAATCTTCGCGCATCCGGTGGAAGTACGGGCAGGCCGCCGCCCTGCGCGCGATCAATTGATCCAACTGGAACGAGATCTACGGCCCGGTGAAGAGCCGCGACTGGCCACTCGGCATAGGCATCCTGCGCAGGCTCCAGGCGTAGAATCCGTTCATGTGCTGAAAGATACTCTATGGCATGAGTGGCCGGCTCATCGATCTCGTATGCAAAGTGGCACTTCTCCTCAGATGAGGTTGACCAAATGATCATGCCGAGCTCAACCTGAGTTGTGAGCAGGTATCGCAATATTGCATCGTACTCGCTGAGTAGGCCAGCCCTTACCTCGTCGAGCGACGAATACTTCGTGATGAATTGTGGAGCTGCTGATATCTCGTATAGGGGCATATCTTCACCTACTGCTGATTCAGAAACCAGGAGATGTCGGCGGAAGGGGTGGAGGGGGCGGAGGCTCCGGCGGGGGCTCTGGCGGAGGTGCCGGCGACGGAGGCGCTGCGGCCGGTGGATATGGATCTGGGGTTGGCATGTCTGAAGGAAGTGCAGATCCAAGGTCCGGACCTTGGTCTACACCCGATGCAGGTTCATCTGCAGGTGACTCAGGAGGCGGAATCGGATCTGGAGTTAAGGCGGAACCGAACTCTTGACTCAGATCTGGGCCGGCGACGGGGTCTGGTGCAGGCGGATCGGGAGGCGGGACCGGGTCTGGAGGCAATGCCGTAGCGCTACCGGGCCCCGGCGCGCTGTCCGGCGGCAGCGCGGTGTCCGGCGGCAGCGCGGTGTCCGGCGGCAGCGCGGTGTCCGGCGGCAGCGCGGTGTCCGGCGGTCGATCGGCTGCTGCGGCGCCGCGGTCTCCGCCGGCGGCGCGGTCTCCGGCGGCGGCGCGGTCTCCGGCGGCGGCGCGGTCTCCGGCGGCGCGGTGTCCGGGGCAGGCTCAAAAGTGTCGATCGGCTGCTGCGGCGCCGCGGTCTCCGGCGGCGCGGTGTCCGGGGCAGGCTCGAAAGTGTCGATCGGCTGCTGCGGCGCCGCGGTCTCCGCCGGCGGCGCGGTCTTCAACATCTCGCTGGTCCATCGGCGTATTCTCCGTACGCCAACGAACTTCCTCTGCTGCGTCAAGCTGGCCTTGCGGTGTTAAAGACCCTTGGGCGCTACGAACTCGTTCAACAGCATCATCGATCAATTCCTCCTGTGCAGTGTGCCGGGTACGGGTCTTCTCAATTCCCGCGTCATCCCGTATGGACACGTCCAGCCCCTGGCCTCGACGGCTATGGAGCTGCTGCATTGGCTGCCTGTCCCAATCCGCTTCGGAAATACCTGACTCGTAGGCATGGCGTGCGGCAGCGGTATGGCCCGCCTGCACTTCTGCACCGGACATACCCTCGGCGCTTCGGTACGCGGCAGCCTGATCGTTCGCGTACTTCCGGGCCTCTCCGGGTTCCCACGGACGGTTACGCGAAGCGAGAGGCGCCCTCGGGTCACTGAGTAGCTTGTCGACCCGATCATCTTCATTTAGCTCCTTTACTACGTCATCGAGGTCCTCGAAGCTCTCGTCATCCTGCGCTTGGCCTAACTTCTGCGCGTCAACTCGGCGGATGGGTCCGGCCTCCTGCCGCTCCGCAACACTCCAGAACCTAGCTTCGCTCCTGTCTTTTCCAGGCGCGACGCCCCCCGGGACTTCTGCCAGGCCTGGGCCCCCATACTCTGCTATCGTCGCGTCATCCGGAAGCTCCGCCAACGGGACGATAGCCCAGCCCTCTTTCAGCGATCCAGTCGGAAGATCGAACAGGCGTTCAAGGGCCTCAGGTTTCTGATCCCGGACCGTCTTCTCCGCTACGATGCGTCCAGCCACCCCGAGCCTTTGAGCGGCCTCCACTTCTTCTAGCGGCACCACCGTTACTGGCCAGTTTCCAGCACCTTCCCAGCGACCGGCTTGCGGTTTTCCTATCGAGCTTTCCGTGCGTTCGCTGTCGCTCATTGGTTCCCGCCTCCCAGGGTATGCCTTAAGCTGACGAAGCTTTCAACATCAACGCTCGGCGCGACCAGTCCGCCTTCTTAGCGGGCTCTTCGAATCAAGGTGCGACCTAGACTCGTTGTCGTCAATCGCACCAGCCCTTTGCGACAGGCGACGTAAATCGGTTAAAGGCGAAGGCGGGGTGCATAGATGTATAGATCGTTGCGATGCACCACGCACAAGGAGGATGCGCGCGCTGTGCGCACCTACTGAGCCGATCGAAACTCGGGGCGAGACCGCCGAGGCAGCGATCCGCCTCAATTCTTCCGAAAGCGCCGCTGGCGCCACCTGATAATCGCCCCCTTGCTCGTCGCATATGAGCGCGTCCAGAAGCTCAGACGCCACCACCCTTGTTAAAGAACTCCCAACCTTCAGAAGGAGTGGCGAGCCACTTCTGTCGACGACCAGGCTTGTTGCCCAAATGGCGCGGCCAATGAAGTCAATCCGACGCTGAGACGCAGCTCGGTTAATCAGAAGGGCCATGGCCCTGTCTACCAGAAGTACCGCCGCGAAGTAGTTGTCGCTTATTGTGAGCGCCGACGACACGGCCGCATTTCGCAGCAGGGGGGGCGGTTCACAATGACGGGAAACTCGCTCAGAGTCGAAACAGCTCCACGAGTAATCGAACTCCTGCGACTGCCCCCGTGTCAGCAGGAAGGCCTCGAGGCGCCTTAGGGCTGCATCGTCAGCCATTCCGCCCCCTGGAGGATGAGAAACCCGTCCTCGTCCGTCTTGCAGCCAGTAGCGAAGGCGTTAGCCGCCTCCAAAAGGTAACGGTCACTTCCAAGGAGTTGGCGCATCATTCGGAAGTAGCTCGCGTCGCGTCGATCTCCATGTAGACGAAGCGCAAACCGAATCACGTACCTCAATGGCTGCTCGCTGTCGATGGGGTTGTACTTCGCATCCGCTTGCTGCTTCCGGAAGACTGGTAGGTACCTGTCCTTTGGGGAACCGTGGTACTCAAGTTCGCCGACCGTTTGTATTGGCGTTATTACCACTGCCGCCAGCTCGCCAAGGCGCCCGAAGGAAAGATGACCTAGCAGCTTATCGTACCCTTCAACCACTCGCTTTCCAAGCATTTGCCTCGAGACTCCGTCGCGTATATAACGTTCGCATCGAATAGGTGCGAGGATAATTAACCTAGGCGAGGGGAGATCCTCGAGGGCTAGCTGCAGCATGTTATGAATGAAATCCGGCCGATTCCGGCTCCGATGCCAGAGCCCATTACGTTCCAACAGCGCTGGCGTATCTATAGGAATCAGGATCGCATCGCTGTCGCGAATAAGTCCCCGCACCCATTCTCGTTGCTGGGAGCCAGCGCTGTCCTCTATCCACCCTCCAGGGTAATCCACGAACTCCAAACGGAGTGTAGGCTTCTTGCCACGCCGGCCTAACGCAAAGTCAAAAGCGCGCCAGTCTGCTGTGCCAGAGATGCCAGCGGCCATGTCTGGCTTGAGCCCGTCGGTTGCGAAAAGTCGCTGGAGCTGGACGATTTTGCGATCGAGCTCGTCCGCGTCGTCGGGATCTGGCGTTAGCTGAAGATCTTCCCTAACAACGACGCTCTCCATCTGATCGTACATGGTAGCAAGCATGCTCGTCTTCCCAACGCCGCTCGGCCCAAGCATTGAAACACGCAGCGAAGTCGTCGCTGGCTTCAGCCGGTCGGCAAATCGCCTCAGCGCTTGCCCAGAGTACTTGAGCATCCCAGGTCACCTACCCGTCACCTGGAGAGGCTTGGCTGCTGCCCGCTTGACAACATCGAGTGCCTCGTTCCAGTCTTGTCGAACTTTTGTCCTGTCGCCAAGCTCGTCGAACTGCGCCTCCCAGATCCGAGCTCGATGCTCTAAGTAGAGGCTGCGCCAAGCCGCTTTAGAACCGCTTGCGCGGAGAGCGCGGTCAACGAACTCTTCGACTACGGCTGCGGCAACCTGATTCGGCTCGCTCAACCAAGCATCGAAAGCTTCTTCGATTCGGTAAATTGCGCGCTCGTGGAGAACTTCGAGAGCCTCATAGACACTTTCAGCATTAGCAGAGACCCTGATTTGCTCCTGTCCGATCGCCCCGTCAGGGTGTAACACCATCAAATGCGGACGCAGCCGGTATTGGAGAAAACCTCGATAAGTTAGGTCGACGGAGCAAAGTACCTCGATAGCGGTCGCCAAGATTTTGGCATCACTCGGGACCAGCGTCGCCAGCTTGCGGAAGAACTCAGTGCCTGAGGCTGAGTCGATAGTCGAAAGCTCGCAATCATCCCGCAATTTAGCAGCAACTTCCTCCCTTACATGCTCCAATGAAAGCCGCAGGGTACTCTCGAGGGGTTGGAATTGATCGTTGACGCGAGTTCTCAGGCTGTGGAGCGAAACATTAAATGCTGAACTGTAAGCACCATGTCTACGGGCCAGGCTGTCAATATCCTCCAGAGCCGGCACTGCGACCTCGGTTCTTGCGCGCTCAATAGCAGCATCAACTTGTTGTGCCAATTCAACATTCGGCAGCGCCGCATTTAAGCGCAAGTTGGCAGCTAGGTCCTCTAGGCCATTCGTCAAGCGCGACCACATGTCGTCAAACAAGCTATCGAACGTCGTAAACTCTCGTTCCGTACTCCCCTCGGAACCGAGACATGCCGCGGCTTCGGCAATATATTGATTGACGTCATCCCGCAAATGATCGAGCCTATCTTGTGTGGCAGCAGCAAATTCGTCGTCAAGGTGAGCCCCGTGTCGGTTCAGATAATCGACGACCTCGGCAAAGACCCTGAGCTGGACCTCATCGGGGTCAGTGCAATCAGCAACTATCATTTTGGTAACTTCAATATGTTTGCTTGGCGCACTGCTTAGGAGCTGCTGACAATTGGCGTCATTACTGCCGATGCCAGATGCACTTCCTGTGCGATTGAGGACGACAAAGGACCACTTTTCGAGAGGTAAGTCGATCAGAGCACGCTTCGCCAGATCGAATAGGGCAACGTCCTTGTCGCCCCAGTAGTCGCCAGTTGGCGACGGGAGCTTCACAAAGACCACAGCATCGACGTCATGTCCGAGTACAGTCACCAGACGTTCTTGATCACCCACTCCGGTGTCGCCCAGGCCAGGCATGTCAATAACACTGCAGTAGCTCGACCCCTTTCGAGGAAAAGCGCAGAAGAGCTGCACTTCCTTTACTGCCAGGTAATTCTGAAAGATGCGGTTGCCGTCTTCGTCGTCCTGTGCCACGAAGGTGCGGACCTGGTCAAGACCTATGCGCCTTGTTGGCCTTCCAATTAGACTCTGGTAAGCAGGAAGGTATTGGTGGTAGCGCTGGAGGTGCTCGTATTTGGCCTGAGCGACCGTGGATTTTTTGAGTTCTGCTGCAAGAGGCGGCAGGCTCCGTGTACTGAATTCGTCGAGAGAGCGAGGGGGGCGGCCAAGCCGCATGTCTGAGTAGTAGGGTGATAGAACTTCCTCCAGAAAAGAGCTTTCATTGTGAAATACGACCTCACCGTGAGGCTCAGTTTCCGTACTATGCGAGATAGTGCTACGTACGCCCGTACAGTGTGAGCCGGAGCCGTCTGGTATCTCGCGTCGTGAGAGCCCGGTAATGGATTGCAGCAGCTTACTCTTGCCTTGCCGGGCACGTCCAATGACGCCAATGTTTATTGTCGATCGAGCGAATCTAGATTGCAGCTTCCCAAGTTCAAGACGCTCAGCTTGAATCGAACCAACGAGACTCTCTTGTGAAAGTTCCCCCAGGCGGTCAAGAGCGCTATCAGTGGATAGGCGCGTTAGCAGTTCAGTTCGTAAGCGCTCTAGTGATTTGAGCGACTCCTCGAGGGCGTTAAGTGCGTCCTCTGCTTGGCAAACCGCTACGAGCCGTGGTTTTCTGCGCTGCAGGATGTCCCTTAAGGTTTGTGTCTGCAGATGCGCATCCTGATCGATAACCTGGCTCACTCGGTACCCCCAGGGCTCGCGGAAGATGCTGCTGAGGCGGCCCTGGCGGTGGGTCTGACTGCGATCATGTCGTTTGCCAGCGCAAGGGTTTGCAAGCAGGCATAGTCCTCGCCTCGATGGGTGCTAGCAATGGTCCCTACGAACCGCACCTGCGATGGTTCGCAAACTACGTACGTTTTTAGGCTGGATGGTGCTAACGACAGGCACGAACGCTACGTCGAGGCTCGGCGATTGGCCTAAAAGGTCAGTTCGGGCCTGTCAAGAAGTCTGTGTAAGTCGATCTAGGAAAGGGTCAGGACAGGTAGGGGCTGATGCGCTCGGGGAAGGCCAGGGCGAGGGCGCCGAGGGCTTGTTTCCAGCCCTGGACCCCGGCTCCTTCGACGAGGCGTCCGGGGGCTCGGCGCTCGTTCGCGGGGAGGCCCTTTCCTTCACCCGAGCTCGCCCCGCTTGTCTTCGATGTCGCGGATGGCGAGCCAGAGCAGCTTGATCGCGGCGTCGTCGTTCGGGAAGTGGCCGCGGTTCCTGATGATCTTGCGGAGCTGGTAGTTCAGCGACTCGATCGCGTTCGTGGCGTAGATGAACTTCCGGAGCTCGGGTGGGAAGGCCAGGAACGGGATGAACCGCTCCCAGGCGTTGGTCCAGGTCAACACGGCCGCCGGGTAGCGACGGCCCAGGTCGGACTTGGCGAAGGCATCCAGCTCCAGGCGGGCGGCCTCTCGGTGGAGGCGGTGTAGATCGGCTTGACGGCCACGGCCACCTTCTTGCGGTCCTGGTAGCTGACGAACCGCCTCGCGGCGGGCGGCAGGTGCACGGTGCCGGTCTGCACGCTGCTTTGCGGCCAGATGGCCTCGATCGCCTCCGGGAAGCCGGCCAGCCCGATGCCCCTATGGATGCCAAGCCGCGGTCGTCTTGGTGCGGGTGGCAACCGTGGCGGTTGTCGGGGGCGTGAGCAGGCTGAAGACGTCGCGGGCGATGTAGCGCTTGAGGCAGCGGATCATCTCGCAGCGGATCTTACCCTCGGCGAGGCGTCGCTGCAGGTACTGCTGGGTGCGGGGGTCCCAGCGCAGCCGGGACAGGGTGATGCGGTAGAGCGCGGCGTTGGCTTGGCGGTCGCTGCCGCGGTCGAGCCGGAGCCGCTGGGTCCTGCCGGAGGAGGCCTGGACCGGGCTGACCCCATAGAGCGCGGCGTAGGCGCCCTCGGCGTGAAGCCGTTCGGGGTTGTCCCCGGTGGCGATGAGCAGTGCGGCGGCGCTGTCCGGACCGATCCCGCGCCGTGCGATCAGTGCGGGGGCGTGCGCGGTGACCAGGGCGCGCAGTCGCTTGTGCAGATGGTAGGCCTCGGCCTTGAGGGCCAGGATCCGGGCGGCGAGGGTGCGCTGGGTGAACACGACGGTGCAGGCGAGGTCGCCTGCGCCCGGGGAGGGGCCGGGCAGCTCGGCGCAGCGGCGGACCAGGGTGGCCGGGCCCAGGCCGGCCAGGGACTCGCGCAGCGCCGGGTCGGCACCGACCAGGACCGCCTTGAGCTGGTTGGTCGCCTTGGTGGAGGCGTTGACCGCCGAGTTGCGGGCCATCCGCAGCACCAGCGCAGGCCTACTCCCCAGCTCCGGCCCGGTCGCCTCGGTCCCGGCCCTTCCTTCACACCAGGCCAAGAAGTCGTCGACGAGGAGCAGGTCAAGGTGCAGCGCCCGCAGCGCAGCGAGGACGAACGACCTTGACCTGCGACGAGCGACGACCACACTGACGCCGCGGAGGAGGACCACAGCAAACGACGGGCCGTCGCCGCGTTCGATCCCGACCTGGTCGACCCCGACCCGGTGCAGGCGCCGGCACAGCCCGCGCAGCCCGGCCCGGGTGTGGGGCACGGTGAACCGGTCGAGCGGGGTGCCGTCGCCGGCCACGACGGCGACTGCGTGGGTATCGCTGGCCCAGTCGATCCCGCCGGTCGGCGCCGCCGTCGCGGGGCCGAACCACCCGGCGGGATGCTCGGCG
Source organism: Pseudonocardia autotrophica (assembly GCF_000717175.1). Lineage (GTDB taxonomy): Bacteria > Actinomycetota > Actinomycetes > Mycobacteriales > Pseudonocardiaceae > Pseudonocardia > Pseudonocardia halophobica. The sequence continues at coordinate 105,387 of NZ_JNYD01000015.1, forward strand.
GGATGCCCGGCGGGATGCTCGGGGGGTCGCGGAGAGCGGTCTGTCGGCGCGACACTCATCGTCGCCTCCTGTCTGTTGCCGCAGCAGGTAGGCACCCGGTGGTTCCCGACACGGCAGCCGGTCGCTTACTGATCGGCGCTCGTCGGCGCGCAGCCCTGTCGCCAGTCGGCGTGCCGGGGACCACCGGGCCCCGCAGAACTCAGCGTGGACCTCGCACGGTCGAGCGAGCAGGGCGATCACCCGGTGGCCACCAGTGGTGCGTCCGAACCATCCCAGCCGGCCCGGACACAAGGAAGGTGCACCAGTGAGCGTCGAGCCTCGCGCCTACGTGGGAGCCATTATGGGAGCGAAACGCTGATATCGAGGAGCCATCGAGGGTCTCACCGACCTGGGAATGGTGAGGAAGGCGCTGGTAGATGACCCAGTGAACGGATAGGTAAACGCTCCTAAAGCGGGTGTCGCAGGTTCGAATCCTGCCGGGGGCACCACCTCTCACCAGCGACTTGCTGGTGGCGAGGTTCTCGACCGCGAGTCGTGGAATCACTTGACTGTGAAGTTGTCTCCCATGCCGCGCCGCAGTCGCCCCTGGGGACACGTCGGTATTCGGCGAGATGCAGGCGGCAGAGCTCGACGCCGAGATGACTCGAGCGGCTGTACGCGCGTCTTCAGCGGTGTCACGAGATGCGCAACGACCGACCGCGCGCCGGCCACACCTGCCGCCCGCCCGCGGCCAGCACCACCCGGAAGGTCCACCACATCCTCCACGCCGCTCTCGACCGGGCGGTGCGCCGGCGCCACCTGGGCGTCAACCCGGCGGCCGCCGAGCCGCCGCCGACGACTCTGCGACCTCGACCGCACCCACGTGCGGCAAGGGACGGAAGCTCAACATCCGAGCCTCACCCCGCTGCCCTCGCCCCGAACGGCACCGCCCGCACGTACCGCAGCACCCGCGAGCGACCATGTCGGTGAGCCGTGGAGCCTGCATGCCGTGGTCGTCCGCCGCGCTCCTGGCGGGAACGCGGTGGACGCGGCGTGAGTGGTTACGGGCGCGGGCGCTCAGGCCCCGTTCGACGGTCGCCGCCACGGACCGGTGATGGCGAAGACGTGTCCCGGTGACTGGATGCCCGCGAACAGCTGCTTCCCGTCCGCGCTGAAGGTCGGGCCCCCGAACTCGTTGCCGTTCAGGTCGTTGCGGGCCATCGCGTACGACATGCCCTGGTCGGTGACCCCGACCAGGTGCTGCACGCCCTCGCCGTCCTCGGCCAGGATCACCCCGCCGTACGGGGAGACGGTGATGTTGTCCGGACCGTCGAAGTTCGTGCCGTCCTGGTCCGGCGTCGCGTTCACCGTGAAGATCGTCTTCAGGGTGATCCGCTCCTTACCCGGCTCGTAGAACCAGATCTGCCCGTCGTGCTCGTTGACGCTGCCGTCCGATGCCCGCGCGTAGCTGGCGACGATGTACGCGCCACCGTCCGCCCACCAGGCGCCCTCGAACTTGCGGCTCCGGGTGATCGCGTCGTCGGCGAACTGCTTGCGGGTCGAGGTTGTCGCGGCGAGCCGGTCGGGCACGTCGATCCAGTCCACCTTGAACTGGGTACCGGGTGTGGTCGCCTCCGACAGATCCCTGACGTGCGTGCCGTCGCGGCTGCAACGCATAGCCTGCAGGCTCCCGGCGTTCTCGGCGAGGCCCTTCAGGTTCCACTTGCCGCCCTTGAACCCCTTCGGCGGGGTCCAGCGGTAGAGCAGGCCGTGCGGGTCGTTCGCGTCCTCGGTCAGGTAGATGGCCAGGGTCTTCGGGTCGACCGCGACGGCCTCGTGCGCGAAGCGACCGAGGAAGGTGAGCGGGACCGGGCTGTTGCCGAGGTTCTCCTGCCCCACCGGGCTGACCTCGAAGACGAACCCGTGGTCCTTGGCCAGGGCTCCGGAGCCGACGGGCTTGCCTGCCTTGTCCTCGGTCTCCTCACAGGTCAGCCAGGTCCCCCAGGGGGTGACGCCACCCGCGCAGTTGTTGTGTGTGCCGGCGACGGAGACGTACTCGGCCAGCCGGTCACCGGAGGCGCTCACCTCGATGTTGGTGGTTCCCCCTGCAGCACCTTCGTCGTAGGTGAGACCGGGTCGGTGGGGTACGGGGAAGGCTTCGTCGCCACCGATCTCATGGTTGTTCACCAGCACGGTTCGGCCCTGGACGGTGAACGCCGCGGTACCGTCGGTGTCACTCGGCGTGGGCTCGCCGCCGTCGGTCAAACGGGTGACGCCCGCTTCGGCGACGATCTTGTAGCTGAAGCCGTCGGGCAGTGACAGCAACTTGCGGGGATCCGCTACCAGCGGCCCGTACCCGGACGCGGCGCGGGTCGGCGCGCCGAACGCCGGACGGCCCGCGATCGCGTCGATGCTGCCGAACAAGGCGATGCCGAGACCGACGGCTGCGGAGTTGCGCAGCATGGCTCGCCGGTTCAGGCCGGCCTCGGTCCTGAAGGCGTTCGCGGGGGTGTGGTGGGAAGCGTCAGGGGTGGTCACTGATCCCTCTTTCGGGTGGCGACGGGCTCTGGCAGATAAGGCGACCGAACCGACAAGATCGGGCTTCGTCGGTGAACAGAGCCGAAGATCGACATGAACGCTCTGCAGCGGACATCGCGAACGGACGCCCTTCGGCCTCCCCGGCTCCCCCATCGGGCTCGCCTCGACCTCCCGCACCGACGCTGGGCACCGCGATCAGTAACGGGTCGACCCGGTCCCGAGCACTGCCTCGCCGGCACCCCGCGGGTGCACACTGCGCGGGTGGATCAGCCCGAGGCTCCCGCACCGACACCCGCCGAGCCGCCGACCCCGCCCACGAAGCCTGCGCACCCCGCAGCGCACTCGGGCGGTCTCGCGGGCCTGGTGCTCGGCGCGTTGGGCATCGTGTTCGGCGACATCGGCACGAGCCCGCTCTACGCCGTGCAGACCGTGTTCTCGATCGACGACAACGCCGTGCAGCCCACGGTGGACGACGTCTACGGCGTCGTCTCCCTGATCTTCTGGTCGGTCACGATCATCGTGACTCTCAAGTACGTCACGCTGGTCCTGCGGGCCGACAACGACGGCGAGGGCGGGATCATGGCGCTCGCCGCGCTCGTGCGGGAGGTCTCGGCGCCGTTCGCCCGACGGGCGGCGTTCGCCCTGGCGCTCGGGGTGCTCGGGGCGTCGCTGTTCTACGGCGACTCGCTCATCACTCCGGCGATCTCGGTGCTCTCCGCGGTCGAGGGCCTCGAGGTGGCCCGGCCCGAGCTGGCCGAACTGGTCCTGCCGATCGGGGTCGCGATCCTCACCGCCCTGTTCGTGGTGCAGCGCTGGGGCACGCATCGTGTCGGGCGGCTGTTCGGGCCCGTCATGGTGCTGTGGTTCCTGACGCTGGCGATGCTGGGCGTCCCGCACATCGTGCAGCACCCCGGGGTGCTGCTCGGCCTCTCGCCGACCTACGCGCTCGCCTTCATCGCCGACCACCCGTACACGGCGTTCATCGCCATGGGCGCCGTCGTGCTGGCCATCACCGGCGCCGAGGCCCTCTACGCCGACATGGGCCACTTCGGCCGCCGCCCGATCCGGCTCGCCTGGTTCTCCCTGGTCTTCCCGGCCCTGATCGTCAACTACCTGGGCCAGACCGCGCTGATCCTCGACGACCCGCGGGCGATCGACAACCCCTTCTACCTGCTCGCGCCGGCCTGGGCGCGGCTGCCACTGGTCGTCCTGGCCACTCTCGCCACGGTGATCGCCTCGCAGGCCGTGATCTCCGGGGCGTTCTCGGTGTCACGCCAGGCCGTCCGGCTCGGCTACCTGCCCCCGCTGACCGTCCGGCACACCTCCGAGCGGGAGAGCGGGCAGATCTACGTGCCGGCGGTGAACTGGCTGCTGTTCGGTGGCGTCCTCGTCCTGATCCTGGTGTTCGGGTCCTCCGCCCGGCTCGCCACGGCCTACGGCCTCGCGGTGACCGGCACCCTGCTGCTCACCACGACCCTGCTGCTGGTCTACGCGGCCACGGCCTGGCGCTGGCCGCGCTGGCGGATCGTGCTCGTGGCCGCGGTGTTCGGTGGTCTGGAGCTGCTGTTCTTCGCCGCGAACCTGACCAAGATCACCCACGGCGGGTGGCTGCCGCTGCTCGTGGCGATCGTCGTCGTCACCGTGATGACGACCTGGCAACGGGGGCGCAGGATCGTCACCGGCCGACGCGCCGAGCTGGAAGGGCCGCTGACGGAGTTCGTGGAGCGGATGCGGGTCGAGCGGGTCCCGCGTACGCCCGGCGTCGCCATCTTCCCGCACCCGACCAGCGAGACGGCCCCCCTGGCGCTGCGGGCCAACGTCGAGTTCAACCATGTCCTGCACGAACGCGTCGTGATCGTGTCCGTGGTGGCGGAGAACGTCCCGCACATCCACATGGCCGATCGCGTGACCGTCGACCAGCTGGGCCCGGCCGACGACGGCATCGTCCACGTCGCCGCCCGCTTCGGGTTCCAGGACGAGCAGGACATCCCGGCCGTGCTGCGGCACGCCCACGGGCTCGCCGACGAGCTCGACGTCGACCCGTCGGAAGCGTCGTACTTCCTGTCCCGGATGTCCCTGGAACGCGGCAGCCAGCCCGGGATGCACGTCTGGCGCAAACGCCTCTTCATCGGGCTCGCCCACAACGCCGCCACCCCGGCCGCCTACTTCAAGCTGCCCGTGGACCGGACCGTCGTGATGGGCTCACGCGTCGAGCTGTGAGGCCGTACCGTCCCGTCGGTGGTGCGTCCGGTCGGGTGGTCCCGCGTCAAGAACGCGTCAGGACTGCTTGTCCTGGTCCCCGCCCGGGTGTTGGGTCCCGGTCGTGAACCGGCAGCAGTCCCGACCGTTGGCGCTCGGGTGGGCGATCCTGCTCCCGCTCGCGGTCGCGGCAGGCCTGAGCCTGCTCCGCGAGTGGCTGGCGAACACGAGCATGGCGCTGATCCTCGTCCTGGTCGTGGTCGCGGTCGCGGTGCGCAGCGACCGACCGGCAGGTGTGGTCGCGGCGGTGGTCGCGGCGGCCTCGTTCGACTTCTTCCTGACCGCGCCGTACTACCGCTTCACCATCCACAGCCCGAGGGACCTGGAGACGGCAGTTCTGCTTCTCGCCGTCGGGATCGTGGTCAACGAGCTGGCCCAGTGGGGCCACCGCGAGCTGGAGCGCGCCTCAGCGCGTGAGGGCTACCTGGCCGGACTGATCACCGCAGCCCGGATGGCGAGCGACGGAGCCGGGTCCGCGGATCTCATCTCGACGGTGGGGCGCATGATCACCGAGGTCCTCGACCTCGACGACTGCCGCTTCACCACCGAGCCGAGCCGGCCTGACCGGCCGCGGCTCCACCCCGACGGCACCGTCACCTGGAGTGAACGACCCGTCGACGTCGACCGGGACGGCCTTCCCACGATGGACGTCGTCGAGCTGCCCACCCGGCGCGGCGACGGGCGCTTCCTGCTCACCGCCGCTACCCGGGTTCGCCGCCCCTCCCTGGAGCAGCGGCAGATCGCGGCGTCGCTGGCCGAGCAGATCGGTGCCCCACGCCCCCTGCCGTGAGGTCTCCGCTGTCGACAACACGTCGGCTCCGCCCCCGAACGGGTTGCGGGCTCACCCTCGCCGTAAGCACCGTTGCGCGTGAGCGACGGCTTCCCGCCCGCGTGTCACGCGCCGTTCAGCTTCGCGGCATCGCGGAGACACCGCCTCGCCGGTGGTAGAACAACGTGATTCAGGCGACCCGTCCTGCAGCACACCGACGCGGTGCTCCAGCCTGCGAAGCTTCATGGGCACGAGGGCAACGACCGGGGCCCGCTCATGGCGACCGCGGGCCGGCCCGCCCGCCCGTCCTGGTCCTCTACCTCGCCCTGCAGCGCCGCATCGTCGACGGCTTCGTGCGCTCGGGGCCCCGATGATCAGGCGTCGGTCCCTCGGTCGCCGGCCTCAGCGGCGCGGCGAGGCGGTGATCTGGTGCCGCGCCGCCTGCAGATACCGGGCGACCTCGCCGGTGATCCGGTCCGCGTCTCGGCTGAGCACCTCCAGCCGCTCGTCGGCGGGCAACGAGGCGTAGGCGACGACGAGGTCCTCGAGCCGGCCCAGCAACATCGCGGCCGCCTCGGCCCGCGTCTCCCCCGGAGTCAGTACACGTTCCACTCCTCCAGTTGTCCCGCACGGTCGCCGGCGCGGGCAACCGGCGCGCGGGACCAGTCGATGAACAGCCCGTGACGGCTCACCCGGAGGGTCGCTCGGTCCGCCACGACGGAGGAAGGTGAACCCGTGCCACTGACGCTGATCAGGGGCGGTTTCCGGATCATCGGCGCCGCCCCGGACGGGGACTCCATCCGCTTCCACCCCGACGACCCCGCCGCCTTCACCAGAGCCGGGATCGCCGTGCGCACCAACACCACCGGTGGCGCGCAGCTGCGGCTGGAAGGCATCGACTCCCTCGAGACCCACTACAGCCCCCGCGTCGGTGGCCTCGGTCAGCTTCACCAGCCGATCCGGCTCGCCGATCAGGCCGCCGCCCTGCTCCCTCGGCTGCTCGGCTTCACCGAGGTCGAACGCGACGACCAGACCGTCGTCTCGTCCATCCCGGAGCGGGTGCCGGGCTACATCCTGACCCGGTTCGCGGACAAGTACGGCCGTTGTGTGGCGTTCGCCTTCGGCGGCGACAGCGCCCGTGCGGACCTGGAGTCGGTGTTCGTCCGCCCCGAGGATCTGGCCGGCAGCGCCAACAGCGGGATGCTCGACGCCGGGCTGGCCTACCCGACCTACTACAGCAAGCTCTTCCCGGACCTCCGTGCTGCGCTCACCGTCGCCTACCGTCGCGCCCGCGACGCCCGCCGCGGGATCTGGGCCGAGGACGTGACCGAGTCCGGGTTCACCGTCACCGGGCTCGAGACGCTCACCGAGCAGGCCGTGATCCTGCCCAAGCTCTTCCGCCGCCTCGTCGACTACCTCGCCCTCGGCGACGGCGACACGTCGCTCGGCGGCTTCCCCGCCTACCTCGCCACCGTCGACGACCGGCTGATCATCGCCAGCACCGCAGCCGTCACCGGCTTCGACAACGTCCTCGCCATCCAGGGGCAGCAGGTCCGCATGACCCACCCACCCGACGACCTGATCTTCATCGAGGCCTGAGGGGCCGCCCGGGCCTCGTCGACGACGCGCAACAGCCACCGTCCGTCGGCCGGATCGAGGGCCTCTCGTCGTCGGCCCTGCCTACCGTCACGCCATGAGTGCGACCGCCCTCGGGCACACCATGCGCGACGAGCGCCTTTCGAAGGTCGACGGCGCCTTGCTCGCGTGACCTCCGGTGCCCGCCCGCACGGCACGCGGATCCGGACCGCGCTCGACACGCCCTGCGAGTGCGGCTCCACGGCATCCACGAGCGCTGCGACTCGATCGACGCGAAGCACTGGTCCGAGTACCGGACCGCGCTCGACGCCGGGCTCGATGAGCTCGACTCGACCTGGAACGGATCATGGACGCGGTCCGCGACAGTGTCCCGCACACCGGTGGCAACGCCGAACCTCACTGACGACGTCGCGGCAGCGGACGGATGATTCCGCGCAGCTGGTGCGCGTGAGACGCGGCGACAGACGATCGTCCTCCGGCCAGCTGGCGTCGACGCCTGCACGCGAGAAGCCGCTCGCACGGGCGCGACGGAACCCGGCTGGCTTCACGTCGGTCGTCCCGCCACACTGTGGCTCTGCCACCGGTCCTCGACGAACGGCGACAGCGATGAGCACCGTCAGCGCGTTGTCCCGGGCGCGGGCGTCGCTCGCCCGTCGGTCGTGGGGCGAGGCGTACGCGGAGCTCGCGCGGGCCGACGCTGCTGCCCCGCTCGACATCGACGGGCTCGAGATGCTCGCGTTGGCCTCCTACCTGACCGGACGGGACGAGGAGGCCACGCGCGCCTGGACCCGCGCGCACCACCACGCGATGGAGCTCCACGAGCCGCGACGCGCCGCCCGCCAGGCGATCCGGATCGCGTCAGGTCTGATGTTCCGCGGGGAGACGGCTCCGGCGAGGGGGTGGTTCGCCAGGGCCGGTCGCGTCCTCCAGGGGCACGAGGATTGCGCGGAGCAGGCCTGGCTGCACACCTGGGACGCCTTCACCCGGATGTGGAGTGGCGACCCGAAGGGCGCTCAGCCGGTGTTCACGGCAGCAGCCGCGGACAGCGGGCGCTTCGGCGACCCGGACCTGCTGACGATGTCCCGCCTCGGCGAGGGCATGTGCGTGCTGCTGCAGGGCGCCGTCCCCCGTGGCCTCGTCCTGCTGGACGAGGTCATGGTCGCGGTCACCTCCGGGGAGGTGTCGCCGATCTACGCCGGGATGGCGTACTGCACGGTGGTTGCCGCCTGTATCGAGGTCTTCGATCTGCAGCGCGCCCGCCAGTGGACGACGGCGCTGGCCCGCTGGTGCGACGCGCAACCTGATCTCGTCCCGTACCGGGGGAACTGCCTGGTGCACCGTTGCGAGCTGCTGCAGCTGGAGGGCGCCTGGGCCGACGCCGTGGCCGCCGCCCACAGGGCATGCGAGCTCCTGTCGGGCCCGATCCGGTGGGACTCGCTGGGTTCGGCCTACTACCAGCTCGCCGAGCTCCACCGGCTGCGCGGCGAGTACGCGGCGGCCGAGGAGACCTACCGCAGGGCGGGTGCGGCCGGGCGTCCCCCGGAACCGGGTCTGGCGCTGCTTCGGCTGGCTCAGGGGCGCACCGGCGCCGCGGCCGCCGTCCTGCACCGGGCCCTGGCGGAGACCGAGGAACCACCGGCCCGCTGCCGGCTGCTCGCGGCGTATGTCGAAGTCACGATCGCGGTCGGCGATCTCGCGGCGGCCCGGGCCGGGGCCGAGGAGCTGGACCGGACCGCCGAGGTCCTCGACGTCGCCTATCTGCGGGCCGTGGCGGACTCGGCGGCCGGAGCGGTGCTGATCGCCGAGGGGGACGCGCGATCAGCCTTGCGGAGGTTGCGGGTCGCCTCAGCCACGTGGCACAGGTTCGATGCTCCGTACGAGGCGGCCCGGGCCCAGGTCCTGATCGGGCTGGCGTGCCGGGCGCTGGGCGATCCGGAGACCTCGGCGATGGAGCTGGACGGCGCCAGGAACGTCTTCGCGCAGCTGGGCGCCGAACCGGACGTCGAGCGGCTCGACGGCCTGGTGGGACGGCCTGTCGCCCCGACCCCCGGGGTCCTGACCGCACGCGAACTGCAGGTGTTGACGCTGGTCGCCTCCGGGCGGACCAACCGCGGGATCGGCCGCGAGCTCGGCCTGTCCGACAAGACGGTGGCCCGCCATGTCCACAACCTGCTGACCAAGCTCGACGTGCCGTCGCGGGCCGCGGCAACCGCCTACGCCTACGAGCACGACCTCATCGAGCACCCCGCTACACAGAACTGACCACTCGTTCGGCGCGACCTGGACCGATTGACCGAAGCCCCCGGCTGCTCGCCCGCCTAGCGTCACCCTCCCCCGAGTGGGAAGGGAGCCGGCCATGACCGACCTCGAGCAGACGACCACCGAGCACGCCGCCCCGGTGGAGGCCTGGGACGCGATCGCGGCGCTGTACGACGAGCACGTGGCACCCGGCGAGGCCGATCTGGCCGCAGTTGGCCTCCACCTCGCCGGGGTCAAGGCAGGGGACAGGTTTCTCGACGTCGCCGCCGGCCCGGGCGGGCTCGGCCTGCCCGCGGCTCGGCTCGGCGCGTCCGTGCTGGCGACCGACTGGTCTCCCCGGATGATCGAGCGCTTCGAGGCCCGAGCGAGGGCCGAGGGACTCGACGCCGAGGGCCGCGTGATGGACTGCCACGCTCTCGCCCTGCCGGACGACAGCTTCGACGTGACCGGTTCACAGTTCGGCGTGATGCTCGTGCCCGACCAGCCGCAGGCCCTGCGGGAGATGGTCCGGGTCACCAGGCCCGGCGGTCGGGTCTTCCTGGTCGCCTACGGGGACCCGGCCGAGTTCGAGGCGCTGCAGTTCTTCCTCGTTGCGGTGCGGGCGGTGGTTCCCGGGTTCGAGGGTCCGGCCGAGGACGAGCCGATCCTCGAGTTCCAGGTCGCGGACCCTCGCGTGATGCGACAGCGGCTGGTCGACGCCGGCCTGACCGACGTCATGGTCGCCACCGACTCGCAGGAGCGGATCGCCGTGCGCTCCGGGGAGGAGCTGTGGGACTGGACGATCGGCGGCAACCCGATCCCGAGCATGATCGTCGCCGACCTCTCCGACGAGCAGCGGGCGGACATCGTCCGGGTCCTGCACGGGATGGTCCGGGAGCGCTCCGGCGGCGACGGCGCGGCCGTGCTGACCGCAGCGCTCACGATCGGGGTCGGCACCATTCCGTCCGGAACAACGGCCTGAGCATTCGAGGGCGACTGCTCCCTGGGCAGTCGTGCTCCCGTTCGGGCAGATCGACACCCGTTCCGCGGAAGAGAAGTGACCGAGAGTGCACAGGCCCTGCGTCGGGGGTGACCAAGGCCTACAGTGCGCCGCATGAGGGCGTCGTGAGCGAGACCGTGGCGGGGACCTCGACCGGCCCGGACGCACTCGGTTCGTCCTCCCCGCGGGTGCTGCTCGTCGAGGACGACGACGGCGACGCCTTCCTCGTGGAAGAGCTGCTGGCCGAGGTCGGCGAGATCCCGGACCTCCTCCGCGTCAGCAGCATCGCCGAGGCCACGGGCCGGCTCGGCCAGGTGGACTGTGTCCTGCTGGACATGAACCTGCCCGACTCCTCCGGGCTGGACGGGCTGGCCCGGTTGCTCGAGGTCGTCGACCATCCCGCCGTCGTCGTGCTCACCGGCGACCTCGACGAGACCCGTGGCCGGGCCGCCGTCGCGGCGGGCGCCGAGGACTACCTGATCAAGGGCAAGGTCAACGGGCGGCTGCTCACGCGGGCGGTGCAGTACGCGGTCGAACGCCGCCGCGCCGACCGGCTCACCCGCCAGCTGCAGGAGGCCCGGGCCCAGGAGCGGGAGAACCGCCGGCTCGGGCGGGGGCTGCTGCCCACCGCGCTGCTGCGCGACCCCGCCCTGACGGTCACCACCCGCTACCAGCCCGGCGAGAAGCGGCTGCTGCTCGGCGGCGACTTCTACGACGCCATCGAGACCGACGACGGCACCGTCCACGTCATCATCGGCGACGTCAGCGGGCACGGCCCCGACGAGGCCGCCATCGGCGTGAGCCTCCGTATCGCCTGGCGCACACTCATCCTCGCCGGCATGCCCGCCGCGCACGTCCTCCCGATCCTGGACCAGGTCCTGGTCACCGAGCGCCACGACACGATCCTCTTCACCACCGTCGCGATGGTCTCCGTGGCGGCCGACCGCAGCCACGTCGACCTCTACCTCGCCGGACACCCGCCACCGCTGCTCATCGACGGGGTCAGGCCCCGCCCCCTGCCCGATCACGCCCTCGGCGTCCCGCTCGGCGTGCGGCTGGGCACGACCTGGCCGTCCATCCGCGTCCCGTTGCCGGCCAACTGGGCGCTGCTGCTCTACACCGACGGGCTCGTGGAGGCCCGCGACGACGACGGGGAGGTGCTCTGGACCGACGGCCTGCTCGACCTCCTCGGAAGCCGGCTCCACACCGCCGGCCCGGCCTGGGACGCCCGACCGGACGACCTGCTCGACGCGCTCCTGGCCGCGGTCGACCGGCGGGCCCCACTGCGCGGCGACGATCTCGCCGTCGCGCTGATCACCCACATCCCGGCCGAGGCGAGGCAGCGAGCGGAGTGGGCGTACGACCCGACCCCCGGGGCCAGCGTCCGCGTCCGCCGCGACCTCCTCTCCTTCCTGAGCGATCGGGGCATTCATCCGGACACGACCGACGACGCCCTGCTGGTCGCCAGCGAACTGGCCAGCAACGCCGTCGACCACGCCCGAACCCGCTTCGGCGTCGCCGCCGCCCTCGACGGGCGCTCACTGCGCCTGGAGGTGACCGACGGCTCCCCCGCCGAGCCGCTGCTGCAGGTCCTCGACGTCCATGCGCCACGGGGACGAGGGCTGCAGATGGTCGACACCCTGGCCACGGAGTGGACCGTCCGTCACCACGAGACCGGCAAGACCGTCGTCGCCGAGATCGCGATCACGACCGAGGCAGTGAGCGACCCCGACACGTGAGGACAGGTCACGATTGTCCACCTGAGCGGGGTCGTTCTGCCGTCCTCTCGGCCATACTCGCGGGGCTGCCACGGTCGTGGCGAGCGGCAGCAGGAGGACGATGACAGGGCAGGGCGAGGGCGGTCGCGTCCGGGACGCGTCGAGCGTCGACGGCTGCGCCGAGCTCTGCGACCCGGAGCGGCTCCGCGCTCTGGAGCACACCGGCCTGACCGCCGAACCCGATGAGCGGCTCGACGGGTTCGCCGCATGGGTGCGCGAGGCTCTCGCCGTTCCCGTCGCGCTCGTCTCGCTGGTCCAGGCCGACGCACAGGTCTTCCCGGGGATGACCGGGCTCCCCGAACCGTGGGCCACCAAGCGCTCCACCCCGCTGAGCCACTCGTTCTGCCAGCACGTCGTGCTGACCACCGAACCCCTCGTCATCACCGACGCCCGCGAGCACCCGCTGGTCCGCGACAACCTCGCGATCCCCGAGCTCGGGGTCGTCGCCTACGCCGGCATGCCCCTCACCGACGCCACCGGGAACGTGCTGGGCTCGCTGTGCGCCATCGACAGCACACCCCGCGACTGGACCGACACCGAGCTGACCAGCCTGCGCCGCATCGCCGCGGCCTGTGCCACCGATCTGCGTCTGCGGCTGGCCACCTACGACGCCGGGCGGGAAGAAGTCCGCCGGGATCGCATCGAGGCCGTGCAGCAGCGCTCGTTCCACCGCTCCCAGACCCTGCTGCTCGCCTCCCAGGCCTTCACCGACACCACCGAAGTCGACGACGTCCTGGCCCGCATCCGCGCGCTGGTCCACACCGAGCTACGCCCCGACTACGTCGGCGCGGTCGTCCTCGACGATCAGCACCGCATCATCCGGCTCGCCGACGACCCGGTCGCCCTCGCCCCCGCCCACACCCCCGACCTCGACGCACACCTCCCGTCCGCCCGGGCCATGCGCGAGGCCGCGATCCTGCACTACCCCGACCGCCAGGCCTTCGACGCCGCCAACCCGCCCGCCGCCGCGGCGATCATGCGCCACCTCGGCCTGCACTCCGTCGTCGCCGTGCCGCTGCCGGGCTCCGACGGACCCCTCGGGTCGATCGTGCTCGGCTGGAAGATCCCGAACGTCGTCGAGGCCGAGGACCTGCTCACCATCGCCACCATCGGCGGCTACGCCAGCCAGGCCCTGGCCCGCGCCCGCCTCCTGCAGCACCGCATCTCCGTGGCACACGCCCTGCAGAACGCCATGCTCACCACCCTGCCCACCGTCGACGGACTGCGGATGGCCGCCCGCTACGCACCCGCCGACTCGCGGGAGCACGTCGGCGGCGACTGGTACGACGCCGCACCCGTCCCCCACCCCACCCACCCCGAGCGGCACGCCCTCGTCGTGTCCGCCGGCGACATCATCGGCCACGCCCTCGACGCCGCGACGGTCATGGGTCAGGCCCGGTCCATGCTGCGCCAGACCGCCTGGGACCACCCCGCCGACCCGCCCTCGGCCCTCCTGCGCGCCTTCGAGACCGCCAACCACGGCCTGCACCTCGGCGCCCGGGGCACCACGGTCCTCGCCCGCCTCACCGAGACCGCCGCCGGTACCTGGACCCTGTCCTGGACCAACGCCGGTCACCCGCCCCCGATCCTGCTGCTCCCCGACGGCACCGCAGACCTGCTCCACGACCACGACGCCCTGTTCGGCTTCACCGCCACCACGGGCGTCTCGCGTACCGATCACCACCGGCACATCCCGTCCGGTAGCACGCTGTTCCTCTACACGGACGGACTCGTCGAACACCGCGGCCACGACATCGACGCCGGCACCGACGCCCTCCTGAGTCTGCTCCGACACCTCCACGACCGCCCCGTGCAGGAGCTCGTCGACCAGGCCGTGGACAGGCTCGCCCCCGACGCGCCCGACGACGTCGTCGCCTTCGCCATCCGCTTCGCGTGACCGACGAAGGGTGCGTCGACAGGAGTGGGGCGGAGCGCGACGGCCCGGCCGTCACAGGTCGACCGGCCGCGCGGCGACCTAGTCCGGGCCTCGTCGCACCCGGCGGCCGTTCAGCCGGCTGAGCACGATGCCGAGCGTGTACTGGTCGTCGAAGTCGATGTCGTCGACCTGGAAGGCGAAGACCGCACCCTTGGATGCGGCTGCGGCCTTCGTCCGGCTGCCGGTGCGGAAGAAGACCTCCTCGCCGGCCAGCGTGTACGTCACGGGGTGCGCGGCGGGCAAGGCGTCCCGACGAGCGGCTCACCGCGAACTCCGGCGGGCGTTACGTGGAGAAGGTCAGCCCCGGCGGCAGCCCGGCACGCCTCGTCGGCGGCGTCGTCTTCTGGGTGATCATGCTGTTCGTGATCTCCGCGGCGATCGCCACGCTGAACATCCCCGCGCTGACGGCGTTCTTCGGGCTCGTGCTGTCCTACCTGCCGCGGGTCATCGCCGCGCTGGTCATCTTCGTGGTCGCGGCCGCCGTGGCCGGCGCCGTCGGCGGGCTCGCGCACCGCACCATGGGCGACACCCCCACCGGCCGGGTCGTCCGCGCCGGCGCCCCGACGCTGGTGATGGCCATCGCCGTCTTCATGATCCTGACCCAGCTCGGCATCGCCCCGGTCATCGTCACCGCCACCTACATCGCACTGATCGGCGCGCTGGCCCTCGCGGCCGCGCTGGCCTTCGGCCTCGGCGGGCGGGACGCGGCCCGAGACATGATCAACAGCGGGTACCGGAAGGCCCAGGAGCAGTCCGAGACCGTCGCCGAGGACCTGCGGACCGCCCGGGAGCGGGGCCGGCAGGACGCCCAGGCCGCCCGTGACTACGCCGAGGACCGGTCCGGCGAGGACGTCCGTACCGGCACCGAGCGCGGCGACCACGCCGTGACCGGCCGGACCGCCGCGCACCCGCAGCCGGGCGGGACGTACGAGAGCGACCAGCCCGGATACCGGACCCGCTGACCGGCGCGAGCCTCCGCACAGCCGGGCTCGCTGCGGGGTCGATCAGCCCGCGGCCCCGGTACAGCTGTCGGGGCGATCAGCGCGGGTCGGGATGGTGCCGGACAGGGCCGACGCGTAGATCCGGTGTGGGCGCCGGGGTGCGCAGGCGAACCCGCACCGGGATGCTGCAGCCGTCGGCGGAGCGGGTCTCGGAGCGGCGCTGATGTTCGGCACTTGCGCGATCAGCGAGCTGAGCGCGCAAGCGCCGATAGGCGGCGAGGACGGCCGCGAGGCGGTCGCGGTCGGGATGCGGCGCATCGGGGTGGCAGTCCCGCACGGCACGTCGGTAGGCGGCCGTGATCTCCGCGGCAGTAGCGTCGGGGTCCAGCCCGAGCACGGTGTACGGGTCGGGGGGCTGTCCGATGTTCATCGCGGTTCGGTGCTCGTTGCCGTCCGGTGTCCGACACGACTGCCGGGTGGTGGGGCCGGGCTGAGCTGACTGATCTCGGTGTAGTACTCGCACGCCGCGGTGTGGGCGGTGTCGAGTGCCTGCCGCAGGCCGGCGAGGTCCCGGCAGGCGCGGGCCAGATGGGGAATGCCCGGCTCGCCGTCGGCGTGGCACACCTGCTCGGCATGTTCGAGGTGGCAGCCGGTGTGCTCGGCCAGCAGCGCGGCCAGGTCGGTCAACTCGCCGGTCAGCTGGGTCAGTTGCCAGCCGAAATCGCGCAGCAGGGCCAACGTAGCGGGCCGGGCCGGGTCAGCGGCGCGGACCACACGTCGAATGCCCCGGACCGCAGCGGACAGCGTGGCCGCGATCGCGGCCGGTTCCCGTCGGCTGCTGCCCAACGTTCTGCCCTCCTCTCGTTCTGCCCGCTCGTCGCCGTGCGTGAAGGTGCACGGGCGTGGCCTCGCCCGGGCGGTCCGTCCGCCCGGGCGGGGTCGAGCCCGGTCGGGCCCGCAGGCCCGTCCGTGCTCAAGCGTTGATCTGCGTGGCCTCGCTCTCGCCGCTGATCGCGATCTTGCGGGGCTTGGCCTGCTCGACGACGGGCACCCGCAGCGTCAGCACACCGGCTTCGTAGCGTGCGGTGATGTTGCCCGCGTCGAGGGTGTCGCCCAGGAACAGCTGGCGGGAGAACACTCCGCGAGGCCGTTCGGACACCTGCATCTCGGCGCCCTCGCCGTGGTCGGGGCTGCGCTCGGCCTTGACCGTGAGCACGTTGCGCTCGACGTGCTCCAGCCCACTGCCTCAGGTTCTCCGAGGAATCGGGCTCCTTGTTCCCGACAGCGTGAAAACGGTGGTTCGCCCAGGTCCGGCCCCGGCCGCAGCTGCCGTGACCGCGGGCCGGACCTGGCATCCGTCGATCACGGTCACCGAACGCACCGGGGACCAGGCGCGTCGACGCCACACCACCTGCCTTCCGTTTCCGCGTTGCGTTCTCTCGCTGCGCTCTTCTGACCGGTGCGTGCTCCTGAGCGCGCACAGCGTCGCGCGGCGGAGGGGAGCGCTGCCGGCTCCCACCCCGCACCGCCCGCACCACCTCCGCTGATCGGGCAGCACCAGTCGTGCGCTCAGAGGCTCGGCGGCCCGCTCGACGCGGCCCTGCGACAGGTCGCGGCCTGAGGGGACGCGGCGGGGGGAAGTACGGAGGAAGGCTCCCGAAGTTCGCGGCCATGATCGCGTCGAACTCGGCGCGCAGCCAGGTCTGATCCGCGTAGACCAGCTCGACGAACTCGCTGGTCACCCGCGCGTGGCTGGTGTTCGGCATGGTCGATTCACTCCCCGGCAGCGTCGTCGTCGACACCAGGTCATGTACCGCGTACTGGGCATATATGTAGCCTCCAGTTGAGGTTCTGTCAAGCTCTGGCTTGAGTTCTCCAAAACGGCTGCTCGGGGCGCTGGCCCGCCGTCACCAGTACGTGCGGCGTGGCCGGCGGGTGGGCGGGACCGTACCTCCGCTCACCGCCAGGACCCGATGCTGAACCCTGCGAAGTGCTCGCCGGCTTCCACTTCCCTGACGCTTCCGCCCGTCGCACCCCGACGGCACCACGAGGCTGACGAATCGGCGCCGTCACGCGATGCCGAGGGCACTCAGATTGTCCTCGGCGGGGTGCGCGGCGCCTGCCGGCCCTGCGGCGAAGGCGGTCAGGAGCCGTGTGGTGATCGTGCCGATCACCGGGGCGCTCGTCCCGCCGCGGCAGGCCGGGTCGAGCCCGCAGATCCAGTACTGGGTCCCCGCGGAGAACACCCCGGCGCCGCTCGGCACCGAGTACCAGGTCGCGTCGGCGAAGTCCGGCCGGCCGCGGCAGGTCACCGGGGAGTGGAACAGCACCTCGATCGGCCGCGGCGTGGGCACCCGCAGGTCGACGCGCTCGTACTCGTTGCCGACGAGGCCGGGCAGCCGCTGCCCGTCCCGCACCAGACCCGAGAGCAGCCAGCTCCCGGCGTCGGCGACGACGAGATCGGCCTGCGCCGGGTTGCACTGGTAGAAGTTGCCGAGCAGCACGCTCTCCGGCCGGGGATGGGGCGGGTCGCGCCACTGCGGCGTCGCCTCGAGCGGGTCGCTGCGGCTCGCCGGGTCCTCCTCGAAGGACTTGTAGTCCACCTCGACCCGGTCCGGTCCGAGGGCGCTGTCCTCGAACCGGATGTGCCGGTAGATCTCGTTGCCGCCGAGGAAGGCGAGGTTCACGCCCCGGTCGCGGGCGGCGGTCGCCGTCGCCCGCATCGCCGTGGACCAGTACTCGTCGTGGCCGAGCGTGATCATGGCCCGGGCGCCGTCGAGCAGGTGGGGATCCGCGTGGAGGTCGACGTCGGTGGCATAGCCGAGCGGGAGCCCGGACCGCTCGGCGAACTCCACGAACGGCAGCTCGAAGATGAGGAAGTCGCCGGCGCCCTGCATGTCCTTCGCTTGGTAGGGCCGGTCGAAGGAGACCGCGCGGGAGCGGTCGGCGAACCGGCCGGTGCCCGCGGCGTACAGGCTGTACCCGCCCCACCGGTTGTAGCCCTGCCACGTCGTCACCGCGTTGACCACGACGAGCCGGCCCGTGTTGTCCGGGGTGGCGAGCGTCAGCGGGACGAACTGCTGGGCGCCGTTGTCGGCGTCGAGCCGGAAGAGGTAGTCGCCCGGCGGCCAGCCGGCGGTGTCGACGGTCAGCGTCGGGTTCCACGGCGCCACCACCGTGTTCCGCGGGGCCTGCACAACCGCGTCGGCCTGGCGTCGGCCTGGCTGCGGCGGCGAGACCCACACCTGCGCGGCCCCGGTGGGCGGGTAGTCGCCCATCCGGAAGGCCGTGACCGTGTACCGGGCGGCCGTCGTCGAGACGAACAGGTGCACGGGGTCGCCGGGGTGGACGGAGGTGCGGTCCGCGAAGCCCTCGACGGCGTGCTCCGGCCCGGGATGGGTGATCCGCCACTCGGCGCCGGGCACGGCGCCGGCGGGCAGGGCGAGCGGCAACGGCACCGGTGCGGGAGGCAGCGCGGACGCGGTCGGGGCCGGGCCGGACCGGGTCCCGGTCACCGAGCAGCCCGCGAGCAGCAGCAGAGCGGCAAGGACAGCGGCGACGGCCCGTCCGACACATCCCGCGCGCACGTTCCCCCCTCACCGGCAGCGACCGCCGACCCGGGCCGCGGGCCGCGTCGGCCGCTCCGCGTGAGGCGGGCCGCAGACGCTACCGGACCGACCACCACGTCGGTACCGAGCTGTGCGATCCCCGCCCGATGCTCACGACCTGCCGCGACAGGGCGCCGTTCGGGCACGGCGCCGACGACACCGGGGCAGACTGGCCGGGTGCGGAGAGGCATGCGCGTCTCGGAGCTCAGTCGTCGCCTCGGGGCGGGTTCGGTGCGTGCGGTCGTGCTGGTCCTGCCCGGCGGAGAGGCCGAGAGCCGGCGGCCGCACCTGTGGTTGGCCGAGGCGTTCCTGTGGCCCCTGGCCGGACGGATCGCCCGGCGGGGGCGCCGGCACGGCCTCGCCGTTCACCTGCTGCGCTACCGCTACCGGGGGTGGAACGGCGAGCGCGCCGACCCGGTCGTCGACGCGTCGTGGGCGCTGGCCGAGGTCCGGCGGCGGTATGGGCCGGTACCCGTCGGCCTCGTCGGTCATTCCCTCGGCGGCCGGGTGGCGGTCCACGTCGCGGGCGATGCGCGGGTGGCCGGTGTCGTCCTCCTCGGCCCGTGGTTGGAGGAGGCGGATCCCGTCGGCCAGCTGAAGGGCCGAGCCGTACTGATCATCCACGGCGCTCGCGACCGGCACACCGATCCTGTGATGTCCTACCGGTTCGCGGTGAACGCGCGACGGGTCGGTGCCCGGATCGCCCGCGTCGAGCTGCCCCGTGCCGGCCATGTGTTGCTGCGGCAGTGGCGGGCGTGGACGGCGCTGACGACGGACTTCGTCGACGCGGCCCTGATCGGTGGCCGGCTCGATCCGGTGATGCTCGGCGCCCTCGAGGCCGTGGGCAGTGGGGGCTTGCGCGTGCACCTGCCACGGCGCCGCGCGCGGGTTCTCCGGCGCCACCGCTGAGGAGCTGGCCGGACGAGCTGTCGGCGTCTACCTCCCGACGGCCGGGTCGGTGGTGCTCCGGCTGGCGCGTCGTGCACTCGGCCACGATCCTGTTCGCATGCCCGGCAGGCCGGCGGGTCGTCGCGCTGCCCAGGTTCCGACGGCGTCATCTCCGCGGCGGTCGTCGTCGGCGCGGCCTTCCGGTGCGGACAGCGCCCAGTGGCGAGCTGCGCTGCGAGCCCGCCGCCGGCGGACTGTGTGCGCAGGGTGGGCCGGGGTGGCCGGGGCCTGTTGCTACTGCTGGTTCCTGCTCGCTCCTCTGGCGGGCGGACGGTTGGACGCGACCCGGGCGTTCGTCAGCGAGCTGGAGGTGCGTGGTTCCCCGGGCAGCGGCTGGTTCCGCGCCGCCGACGTCGCCGCCGGAGTTCTGATCCTCCTCCTGGCCGTGGGCATGTGGGAGTGGCTGCGCCGACCCGGCGGCCGGGGGACGGCGGGCCCCGTACTCGTGGGCACGGTCGGGGCGGCGTCGATCGTGGACGGTGTCAGTCCGATGGCCTGTGCTCCTTCCGTGGACCCGGTCTGCGCGCGGATCGAACAGTCGAGGTCGCTGCTGGGCCAGTTCACGGACATGCACACCGTGTCCGGCGTCGTCGGGATGATCGCGGCGGCCGCGGCGATGGTCCTTGTCGGGCGCGGGGCCGAGCGCGTGCTGTCCCGACGATGGTCGTGGTGGTTCGGCGTGGCCTGCTGCGCGGCGGTGCTGCTGCTCGGGAGCGCGCTCAGCGCGTTGGCCCTGTCCGGTGGCCCCGGCATCCGCACCGTGGAGCAGGCCCAGCTCCTGGTCGTTGCCGGCTGGCTCGCGGCGGTGTCCGCGATGCTGATCCGGCAGCCTGCCGACACGGCCAGGTATGCGTAGGTTCGCCGGTCCCGGCGCGCGCACACTCGCGGTATGGCGGTGAACGTTCGGTTCGAGGACGGTCCAGTACGCGGCCAGGTCGTCCGGTACGGCTACATGTCCATCCCGCTCCCGAGCCTGTTCTGGACGGACTCGACCTCCGGTCGCGGAGCCGTCTACAAACGCGTCGAGGAGCTCCCCGACGTCACCGGGGCCTGGCTCTACCGGGAGGCCGTGTACCGGGCCGGGTGAGCTGCCGAGCCGTGTGCCCGGTCTCGTCCACTTCGGATGAGGACAACGCGGGCCGTCCCGGCGGATCGTGCTGCGGAGTAGCCGACACCTCGGCCGATTCCGGCAGCCGCTCCGCAGCGAAGGAGACGTGGGATGGCCCAGCCCGGTCCGGGCGACACCGTTGCGGAGGCGCCCACCGGCATGCCGCGAGGCCTCGTGGTCGTGCTGGCCGTGACCGGGCTCCTCGTCAGCACCCTGGCCCTGCAGCAGTTCCGGTCCATCCTGGCCCCGGTGCTGCTGGCCCTGGTCCTGGTGATCGGCGTCCACCCGCTGACCGGCATCCTGACCCGGCGAGGCGTCCCCCGGTGGCTCGCCGCCACGATCACCCTCGTCGTGCTGCTGGCCATCATCGTCGGCCTCGCGGCCGCCCTCGCCCTGTCGGTGGCCCGGCTCGGCACCCTGCTCCCGCTCTACCAGGACCGCTTCGTCGCGCTCCTGAACGACCTCCGCGCGTGGTTCGCCGGACTCGGCATAGGACCGGAGCAGTTCCAGCAGGCGTTGTCCCAGATCTCGTTCGGCCGGGTCGCCGGCCTGGTGACCTCGCTGCTGGCCGGACTGGCCGGCACGTTCACCAACCTGCTCTTCCTCATCTTCGTCGTGCTGTTCATGGGCATCGACGCGGTGTCCTTCTCGCGCAGGCTCGAGCAGGTCGGGGGAGAGCGCACCGCCGTCGCCACCGCCCTGGGCGGATTCGCCCACGGGACCCGCAGCTACCTGCTCGTCTCGACGGTGTTCGGCCTGATCGTCGCGGTGGTCGACGCCGTGTTCCTCTGGATCGTCGGCGTGCCGCTGGCCCTGCTGTGGGGCCTGCTCGCCTTCGTCACCAACTACATCCCCAACATCGGCTTCATCATCGGCCTCGTCCCGCCCGCTCTCCTCGGGCTCCTCGAGGGCGGCCCACGGCTGATGCTCACCGTGATCGTGGCCTACTGCGTCATCAACTTCGTCATCCAGTCGCTGATCCAGCCCAAGTTCGTCAGCGACGCGGTGAACCTCTCGCTGACCCTCACGTTCCTGTCGCTGGTGTTCTGGACCTTCGTGATCGGCCCGCTCGGCGCTGTGCTCGCCATTCCGCTCACGCTGCTCGCCAAGGCACTCCTGCTCGACGTCGATCCCCGGACCCGGTGGATGTCCGCCTTCCTGTCCGGTGGCCGGCTCGAACCGGAGGAGGAACCAGGGAACGGCGCTGCACCCTCGACGACCGCCCTGTCCCCCGGCGACGGAGCACCCGATCCTCACCGTCACATCGACGAACCGCGGTCTCCGGCGTCCTGATCGCGAACGTCCTGTTCCTGCCGTCCTCCCCCGGTGGTCGACGCTGATCATCGCGCTCGACATCGCCGTGGTCCGGGCGCCCCCTCCGTCCACCGACCGGAGGACACACACGGCTGAGGCGTCGCCGCTCAGGCCGAGGCCTCCTCGGCCACCGTCACGCAGCACCGCTCGGGGGCCGGGTCCAGCCGGGCCTGCATCCCCGGACACCCGAACTCCTCGAGGAAGGCGGCGATCAAGCTCAGGTTCATCCCGCACACCAGGGCGGTGTGCTCGCGGGCGAGCGCGTGGAAGGGGCAGTTCCCGAGTACCGTCACGATCCCGTCCTGCCGCGGCTCGTACCCGTACCGGCCGAGGGCGGCGGCGACGTCACCGGACGTCGGTGTGGCGGGACCCCATCGTTGCCGAGCCTCTGCGCCCAGGCGGTGACCGGTCGCCGTCGCGGCGCTCCGGACGGCGTCGAGTACGGGCGTCGCGTCCCGGGCGGCCGCATCGACGCCCTCGGCCAGGATCTGCCCCGCCAGGTCGTACTGCCGCTGCGGGAGCGTGACCGCGACCTGCCGCGCCGAGCGCCGGTAGAGCTTGGTGGGGCGCCCCGCGCCGGGTCCTCGGCGGCCCGACAGCCGGCGGAACTCCGTGTCGAGGAGCCCCTCCTCGACGAGCTTGTCGAGGTGGAACTTGGCGGTGTGCCGGGCGAGTCCGACGCCCTCCGCGGCCCCGTCCCGGCTCACCGGCTCCGGCTGCGCCACCACGTACAGGTACAACGCCCGGCGTGCGGGTTCGGCGAGCGCGCTCACGCCGCTGACCTGAGAGACGAAGTCCTCCACCGGGCAACCCCTTCTAACGGACACAGTCATTGACTTAACAGTGTCGTGCTTCTAACGTCCACGATAGCGTCCTTTAGATCTCGGGAGGGGTCATGGCCACTCAGCACGTCCCGTCCACTCGCGGCTCGCTGGTCTCGGTGCCGGCCGCCCGGCAGGCCTTCTGGTTGCTGCGCACCGGGTTCACCGTGGCGCCGATCCTCTTCGGGCTGGACAAGTTCGTCGGGCTGCTCACCGACTGGGACCGCTACCTCGCCCCGCAGATCGACGGCCTGCTCCCCGGCACCGCGCACCAGGCGATGCTCGCGGTGGGGGTGGTGGAGATCCTCGCCGGCATCCTGGTCGCCGTACTCCCGCGCGTCGGCGGGTACGTGGTCGCGATCTGGCTCGCCGGGATCATCGTGAATCTGCTGCTGGCGGGCGACTACTTCGACATCGCCCTGCGTGACTTCGGGCTGCTCGTGGGCGCGCTGGCCCTGGCCCGCCTGGCTGCCGCGTTCGACCGGCCCGCACCCTGGGCGCGTCGGCGATGAGCGGCCCGCGCACCGTCGTGGTCGTCGGCGCCGGGCTGGCCGGCGCGAGGGCGGCCGAGGCCCTGCGCGACGGCGGCTTCGACGGTCGGATCACGCTCATCGGCGCCGAACCGCACCGGCCCTACGAACGGCCGCCGCTGTCCAAGGACTACCTGCAGGGTCGCGCCGACCGCACCTCGCTCGACGTGCGACCGGCCCAGTGGTACCTCGACAACCACGTCGAGCTGCAGCTCGACACCCTCGTGACCAAGATCCACCGCCACGCGCACGAGCTCGAGACCGCCGGCGGGACCAGGTTGCCCTACGACACGCTGCTGCTCACCACCGGCGCGCGACCGCGCCGGCTCCCGGTACCCGGGGCCCGGCTCCCCGGTGTGCAGTACCTGCGCACCGTCGACGACAGCCGACAGCTGCGCTCCGCGCTCACCCCCGGGTCCCGCGTCGTGATCATCGGGGGCGGCTGGATCGGGCTCGAGACCGCCGCGGCCGCCCGTGCTGCCGGCGCCGAGGTGACCGTTCTCGAACACGCGGCCCGACCCCTGCTGTCCGTCCTCGGGCCGGACCTGGCAGGGGTTTTCGCGGACCTGCACACCGAGCACGGTGTGCAGCTGAGGTGCGAGGTCACCGTCACCGCCATCCGTCCGGCCGAGGGAACGCCGGCGCGGGCGGGCGGGGTCGTCCTCGCCGACGGGACCGAGATCGACGCCGACCTCGTCGTGGTCGGGATCGGGGTCGAGCCGGAGGTCGAGCTCGCCCGGTCCTGCGGCCTCGACGTCGACGACGGGATCCTGGTCGACGCCCACCTGGTCTCCTCCGACCGCGACATCCTCGCCGCAGGAGACGTCGCCGACGCCTTCCACCCGCTGCTGGGCCGGCGGATACGGGTCGAGCACTGGGCGAATGCGCTGCACCAACCCGTCGTCGCCGCGCGGACGATCCTCGGCGAGGACGCCGCCTACGACCGGCTGCCGTACTTCTTCACCGACCAGTACGACCTCGGCATGGAGTACACCGGCTGGGTCGACCCGGAGCAGGACCACGACGTCGTCGTCCGGGGTGACCTCGCACGACGCGAGTTCGTCGCCTTCTGGGTCCGGCAGGGCCGCCTCGCCGCGGCCATGAACGTCAACGTCTGGGACGTCACCGAGACCCTCGGTGGTCTGATCCGTGAAGGCTCTCCGGTCGACCCCGCGGCGCTCGCCGATCCCGCGGTGCCCCTCGACCAGGTGGTCCGTGGACGAAGCGCGAGCCGCAGCCCCGGAGTCACCGCGTGATCCCGGTGTGGCCGAGCGAGTAGCGCCCGGGCTGGGGCCACACGCAGAGCCCGTGCGGGCCGTCGCCGACCGCGATCTTCCGGATCAGGCTGCCGTCGGTCGTGGAGAGCACGTAGACGGCCCGGTCGTAGCGGCCGGAGAGCCACAGCTGCGCGCCGTCGGCGGACACGTTGCCCATGTCCGGGCTGCTGCCGCCCGGGATCCTCCACTTCGTGAGCGGCGCGCCGGTGTAGGCGTCGAGCACGCTGACCGAGCCCTCGTGCCGGTTGGTGACGAACAGCCGGGTCGCGTCCCGCGACAGGTACAGCCCGTGCGCCCCGTGCCCGGTCGGGATCTCCCGGACGACGTGGGTGGCGGCCCCGTCGAGCACCCAGACCCCGTTCTGGTCGGAGTCGGCGATGTAGAACACCGAGCCGTCCGGGGCCAGCTTGATGTCCTGCGGGCCCATGTGCCGGTTGCGCGTCGGCATGTCGATCGTCCGCAGCAGGGTGCGGCGCGCGACGTCGACCACGGCCACACGCCCGGCGAACTCGCAGGTGAACACGGCGGTCCGGCCGTCCGGGGTGAAGTCCGCGTGGTCGATGCCGGCGCAGTCGGGGGTCGGCAGGTCGCCCTGCTGGACCCAGGTGTGCGGGTCGTAGAACACCAGCCGCTTCTGCGCCTCGGCGACGGAGATCGCCGATGTGCCGTCCGGGGTGAAGTACATGTTGTAGGGGTCCTGCACCGGGATCGCCGCGCCCGGCTTCCCGGTCACCGGGTCGAAGGGCACGACCTTGTTCGTGGTGTCGTCCGTGGCGTACAGGGTGCGCATGTCCCACGAGGGCACCACGTGCTGCAGCTCCCCGCCCAGCCGGTAGGTACCGACCGTGGCGAAGGTGGCCGGGTCGATCACCCGGACCTCGCCGGACTTGGTGTGCGGCACGTAGACCAGCGGTTTCGCGGCCTTCGCGGCGTCGGAGAGCATGTTCGCGCCGCGTTCACCCGGACCACCCCCACCTCAGCCGAACAGTCGTGTCGCCGTGACCGGGGTGAGCCCCCGGCCGGCGAGGTCGTCGAGGAGTCCCGGCAGGGCGGCCAGGGTCCCCGGGTGCCCCAGGTGCAGGCTGACGACGCTGCCGGCGGTCGCGGCCGCGACGTTGCGGCGGATCGCCGCGGACCCCGGATCGGTGAAGTCCCGGGAGTCCACGTCGTAGGACAGCACCGTCGGATAACCCGCCGCCGCGGCCAGGGCCCGCACCGCGGGCGTGGCGTGCTGGGCCTGCGACGGTCGGAAGAACGCGCCCGGGCCGCCGGTCGACGCGGCGATCCGGTCGCGGCAGCGCTCGATCTCGACCCGGGCGTCGCGCTCGCCCATCGCGTCGATGTCGCGATGCGACCAGGTGTGGTTGCCCAGCTCGTGCCCCAGGTCGGTGACCATCCCTGCGGCGTCCGGGTACTGCTGCAGCCAAGTCCCCACCGCCAGCACGGTGACCGCGGCGCCGCGGTCGTGCAGGGTGCCCAGCACCCGCCGCGCGAGGTCGGGATCGCCGGCGCCGTGGAAGGTCAGGGCGACCTCGGGCCGTCCGCTCGTGGCCCGGTCGACCTCGCCGGTCGGTGGGCGTGCCGCCGACGTCGCGGGGGCGGCCGTCGTCGTCGGAGCGGCGGGGGCCGACGGCCGGACCCCGCTCTGCGGCGCCGCGCACGCCGCGGCCAGGGGCAGGACCATCGCGGCCCGCAGGACGGCCCGCCGGCTGGTCCCGAGCCCGTCGCCCCGATCCACCTCGCCAGCCCCCGGACCGCCCACGGCAGCACGACGGTCCGGCACATCGTGGGGCTCGCTCTGCACAGCCGCGACCGTAGGCGGCGCCGTGCGAGCACCCGGTGAACCGCCGCGGACGACACTCCCTTTCGTCCCTTCGCGTGCGGTTTTCCCAAGCCGGACGCGAGCAGCAGGGCCGGCTCGACCGTCGAGGTCCGCACACGGCCCCGGACCGGTGGGTCCGAGACTTTCCTCAGAATGCGGACCGGAACATGACGAGCCACGAAACAAGGGTGACGAGCACGATCACGGCGAGCACCCGCAGGAACACGACGGTCACCGCCGACATCTCCGACGTACTCGACCCTCTGTTGGCGATGAGCACCGTGGCGATCAGCAGCACCGCACTGCCCCCGCACACCAACCCTACGACGTTGACCATGTCCGCCGCCGCGGCCCACGAGGAAGAAGACCCAGGCCAGTCCGGTTGTCGACCATGCCTGACCGTCGCGCGGCGGCCACGCGCGTTATCGATCGCCGGGCGGATCCACCTCTTTGGACGAATGCACCACCGGGACAGGCCACTGAGCACAACCGACCGACCCGATCGCCTTGCCGCCCGCGCGCCCGCGGCGCTAGCGTCGCCGAGCTCTCCTGTGGTCGCCCCTGGCGCCGATGCCCCCGACGACGAGTGGAGTACGCCTGCGTTGTCCGACGACGAACCGACCGGCTCCCTCGACTCCTCCGGCGAGCCTCCCGCGGCGCGGGAGCGGGCACGGACCGAGGTCCGACCACTGACGCTCGAGCAGGTCACGACCCTGATCGAGGCCCCCGAGCGGTTCCCGCAGCGCTACGGCCTGTCCGTGGCCGACGGCTACCTGGCCTTCCCGGAGGCGCTGGCGTTCACCCGGGAGGGACTCGCGGCCGGCGCCGCGCCCGAGTGGTCCAGCCACCTGATCGTCGACCCGGACGCCGCCGAGGTGGTGGGGCTCGGCGGGTACACCGGCCCGCCGGCCGACGGCGTCGTCGAGATCGGGTACAGCGTGGCCCCCGGTCACCGCGGCCGCGGACACGCCACCGCGGCCGCGCGCGCCTGGATCGCGACGGCCCGTGCCCACGGGGCGGTCCGGATGATCGCCCACACCCTCGCCGAGGAGGGACCCTCGACCGCGGTCCTGCGCCGGTGCGGCTTCACCCGGGTCGCGCAGGTGGAGGACCCGGAGGAGGGGCCCGTCTGGCGGTGGGAGCTCCCGCTCGCCGTCGACGATCGCTGATCACCGGCCGCCGACGTGTGTGGCGGGGGCTTCGGGGCGGGCGCTCAGACGGTGCGGGTCGTCGCGGAGGCGAAGCCCAGCCACGTGTGGCGGTTGTTCCACCAGCACCACCCCACCTTGGGTGCGTCCCGCCGCTCCTTCCCGTCCCGGCCGGTCCCGTTGGAGATCCACACGGCAGGGGTGCGGGCGTCGAACCTCCCGCCGGGCTTGCGCAGGCGGGACCCGATGGTCATGAAGCAGACGTTGCGCTGCAGCACCTCCGGATCCTGCAGCACCCATTGCACGCCCTCGGTGAGCAGGAGCGGGGTCCGGCCGGTGCCGGCGAACTCGGTCGCGGCCTCCTCCGGGCTCCAATTCGCCAGGTGGTCGCCGCGATCCAGGCCCTCCACCAGGTAGACCGGCGCGTCCGGGACCTCGACGGTCGGGGCGAAGTCGTCCACGTCCGTCATGTCGGCGACCACGAACCCCTCCTTGACGCCGCGCCGCAGCAGGGGCGTGACCGCGGAGGGTGTCGCGCCCGCGACGACCAGCAGGCCGGGTCGGTCCGGCAGGGCCTTCGCGGCGACCCGGAGCTCTTCGGGGGTGAGCGGCGCGGTGGCGTCGAGGGAGACGAGTCGGTCGACCTGGTCGCGCAGGGACGGCAGCACAGGACCTCCACGGTTCGGCAACGGCACGAGCGGAACGCCTGTCCGGTCCGTCCTGTTCCCCGCCGGAGGTGGAGAGGGCACCCCGGCCGGACGCAGAGCCGATCAGGTTAACCGACGTATGCCCTGTCTGGCCCAGGCCGACCGCGCAGCGTGACGAACATGGCCGTCGTGGATCACGGAAGTGTTACCAGTGGGATTTGCGGGGGTAGGCCCGACATTCGTCTCCCCGCAAGGCCGAAGTCCCAGAAAGAGGAACGCTCCCCGTGTCGTTGGCCCCCTCCCCGGCCCGTCGTGCGCCCGATGCCCTCGGCGACCGTCCTGGCCCTCCGTGGTCCCGTCTGCACCACGTCTTCGAGACCGCCGCGCGCCGCTCGCCGGGCGCCGTGTCCGTCGACGACCACGGCGAGCTGCTGACCTACGCCGAACTCGACGCCCGTGCCGACGGACTCGCGCACCTGCTCCGTGAGAGCGGCGTGGGTCCGGGTGGCCGCGTCGGCCTGCTGCTCGAGCGCTCGTGGCGGACCTACGCCGCGCTGCTGGCGGTGCTCAAGGCCGGTGCCGCGTTCGTGCCGATCGACCCGGCGTCGCCCGCGGACCGGGTCGCCTACATCGCCGACGACGCGGGCCTCGACCTGCTGGTCACGACGTCGGACCTCGCCCCCGGTCTGCGGGTCCCGGAGCTCTGCCTGGACACCGTGCCACTGCCCCCGGCCGACGGACCGCCACCGGTCGACGACGTCGACGGCGCCGCCGACCCGACCTGCTACGTGATCTACACGTCCGGCTCCAGCGGCCGCCCGAAGGGCGTGGAGGTCGCGCACTTCAGCATCGTGAACTTCCTGCGCGTGGTTCCCGGCGTGTACGACGTCCGCCCCGGCGACCGCGTCTACCAGGGCATGACCATCTCCTTCGACTTCTCGATCGAGGAGATCTGGCCGACCTTCGCGGTCGGCGCGACCCTCGTCGTCGGCCCGAACGACGAGCGGCGCCTCGGGCCCGAGCTGGCCGACTTCCTCGACCGCACCGGCGTGACGGTCCTCTACGCGGTGCCGACCCTGCTGGCCACCATCCCGCGGGACCTCCCGGCCGTGCGGGGACTGATGGTCGGGGGCGAGGCCTGCCCCGCCCACCTCGTGGAGCGCTGGGCGCGACCGGGACGCCGGATGCTGAACACCTACGGGCCCACCGAGGCCACGGTGACCGCGACCTGGGGCGACTTGCTCCCCGGGCGTCCGGTGACGATCGGCCGGCCCTTGCCGACCTACACCGTCCACATTCTCGACGAGGACCTGCGCGAGGTCATGGGCGACGCCGCGGGAGAGATCTGCATCGGCGGCCCGGGCGTGGCGCGCGGGTACGTCGGGATGCCGGAGAAGACCGCCGACCGGTTCGTCGAGTTCCGCGGCGAGCGCATCTACCGCACCGGTGATCTCGGGTGCTGGGACGCGTCCGGCGAGATCGTCTACCTCGGCCGGGCCGACGACGAGGTGAAGATCCGCGGGCACCGGGTCGACCTGGGCGAGATCGACAGCGTGCTGCTCGGCGACCCCGCGGTGGGCAGCGCCGTGGCCGCGATGGTCGACGACGAGCTCGTGGCCTACGTGACCACGGACCGTCCCGACGACGGCCTGCGGGAGCGGCTGCACGCGCGGCTGCGGGAGCGGGTGCCGGACTACATGGTCCCGGGCCACCTGGAGGTGCTGCCCGAGCTGCCGACCATGCCGAGCGGCAAGGTCGACCGCAAGCGGCTGCCGCCGCCCACCTCGCCCAGGCTCGTCGCCCTGGCGGGCGCGCTGGTGCCGCCGGCGACGGCGGCCGAGGAACGGGTGCGCGACGCCTGGGCCGAGGCCTGCGGGATCGACCCGGCCCAGCTGTCCGTCACCGCCGACTTCTTCGCCGAGCTCGGCGGCCACTCGCTCCTCGCCGCCACCGCCGTCTCGCTGATGCGCGAGCGCGGGATGGCGACGGTCGCGGTGCGGGACCTGTACGAGAACCCGACGGTGCGCGGGCTCGCCGCCACCCTGCCCGACGTCACCGCCACCACGCGCGCCGAGCCGGAGAAGACCACGCCGGTGCGCTACGGGCTCGCCGGCACCGTGCAGGCGGGCGTGCTCTACGGATTGCTGATGCTGCTCGCCGCCCCCGTCGCGGCGATCTACGTGGCCGAGGACGGCCAGGTCTCGCTCGGGGTCCTGACCGCGATCGCGCTCACCGCGACCGCGGTCTACCTCGCGACCCGCTGGGCGCTCGCCCCGCTCGGGATCCGGCTGCTCGGCCGCGGGGTGCGGCCGGGCAGGTACCGGCTGTGGGGCCGGGTGCACCTTCGGCTGTGGGCGACGGACCTGCTGCTGTCCTTCACCCCGCTGCCGGTGCTGAGCGGGTCGGCGCTCATGCCGGGCTTCCTGCGCCGGCTCGGCGCCCGGATCGGGCCGGACGCGCACGTCGGAACGGCCTCGCTCTCGTTGCCCCAGCTGATCGACGTCGGCGACGACGCGAGCATCGGGTACGGCGCGGCCCTGCGCCCGTGGGTCGTCGAGGACGGCCGGGTGGTGGTCGGGCCGGTCCGCGTCGCGGCCGGGGCGTTCGTCGGCGCCGGGGCGCTCCTGCAACCGGGTGCCGTCGTCGGCACCGGCGCGGTGCTGGGAGAGCAGGCGCTGCTGGCCGGTGAGGTACCGGTCGGGCAGCGGTGGTCCGGCTCCCCGGCCGCCCCTGACCCTGATCGGCGCGCGGACGACGCGGTGGCCGAACTCGCCGCGCAGCCACCGGCCCAGCCCTGGGGCGCCGCCGGTCGGCTCGGCACGCTCGCCGGCCTGGCGCTGCTCGACCTGCTGCCCATCCTCATGCTGGTCCCGACCCTGCTGCTCGTCTGGGGCGCGCTGCTGCAGTTCGGACAGACCGTCGGACTGCTCGCGGCGCTGTGCGTCGGGCCGGTGTTCGTGGCCACGGTCTGCCTGACGATCGCCGCCAGCCGTCAGGCGGTGCTGCCGACCACCCCGACCGGGATCCATCCCGCCCGCTCGACCCTCGGCGTGCGCAAGTGGGTCGCCGACAAGCTGCTCGAGATGAGCCTGGAGATGACCAACTCGCTCTACGCCACCCTCTACACCGTGCCGTGGCTGCGGGCCCTGGGCGCCCGCGTCGGTCCCGGTGCCGAGGTGTCGACCGTCGCGCACGTCGATCCCGACCTGCTCACCCTGGGCCGCGAGAGCTTCGTCGCCGACATGGCGAGCGCGGGCGGGGCGACGTTCCACCGCGGCTGGGTCTCCTTCCGGACCACCGAGGTCGGCGAGCGGGCGTTCGTCGGGAACGCGGCGCTGCTGCCGCCGGGGTCGCGGCTCGGCGCCGGGTCCCTGGTCGGGGTGCAGACCGTGCCGCCGCCCGCGGGCGTGCCGGCGGACAGCGCCTGGCTCGGCTCACCCGCGATGCACCTGCCCGCCCGGCAGGACAGCGGCGACTTCGCCGAGGGGCTGACCTTCCGGCCGTCGCGCCGGCGGGTCGCCGAGCGGCTGGGGATCGAGTTCCTGCGGATCTGCCTGCCCTCGTCGCTGATCGCGGTGGCGGTCTACCTGTACCTGCAGGCGCTGTCCACGATGGCCGCGGTGGGGGCGCCGCTGTGGGCGGCGGTGGTGGTCGCGCCGCTGCTGGCGGTGCTGTTCGGGGTGCTGGTCACCGGTGCGGTCGCGGCGGTGAAGTGGCTCGCCGTGGGGACCTACCGCTCGCGGGTGGAACCGTTGTGGAGCCGGTTCGTGCGGCGGTCGGAGTTCGTCACCGGGTTGTACGAGGCCGCCGCGGTCCCGGCGATGCTGCAGCTCTTCCGCGGCACCCCGCTGCTGCCGCCGGCACTGCGCCTGCTCGGTGCGCGGATCGGTCGCCGTACCTACCTCGCCACGACCTATCTCACCGAGTTCGACCTGGTCGACATCGGCGACGACGCCGCGATCGGCCGGGACGCCTCGTTGCAGACCCACCTCTTCGAGGACCGCGTGATGAAGATGTCCACGGTGCGGATCGGCGCGGGCGCCACCGTCGGGGACCGGGCCGTCGTGCTCTACGACGCCGCGGTCGGCGAGGGGACCGCGCTCGAGCCGCTGTCGCTGGTCATGAAGGGCGAGTCGCTGCCCCCGCACACCCGCTGGCGGGGCATCCCGGCCCAGGGCGTGGCCGAGGAGCCCCTCCCGGACCCCGTTACCGAGCCCATCCCGCACGTCCACCCGGCACTGGCCCGGCACCGCCGAGCCCGGCACCGCCGCGGAGCGCACCGGAATCTGGCCGCCTGATGCGGGCCCTGGTCTACCGCGGTCGCGCCTCCCGCCCGGCCGGGTGCGCCGAGGCCGTCGGCGCGCTGCTGGAACGCCACGGCCTGCAGGTCCGGTTCGTGAGCAGGCGGCAGCTCACCCCCGAGGTGCTCGCCACCGCCGACGTCTACGCCCAGCCCGGCGGCGGCGCCCTCGCCGCCGCCTGGCGGCACCTGCACCGACGCCGCTCGACGATCCGCGACTACGTCGCCGGCGGGGGTCGCTACCTGGGCTTCTGCCTCGGCGGCTACCTGGCGGGCGCGACCCCCGGGTTCGCCCTGCTGCCCGGCGACACCGACCGCTACGCCGGCTCCCCCGGCGCCGCGACCGGTGACACGGGCGACCTCGTCCTGCCCGTCTCGTGGCGCGGCCGCCCGCGCCCCGTCTTCTTCCAGGACGGCCCGCTGTTCCTCCTCGACCAGGACGCCGGCGCCGACGTCGAGGTCCTCGCCCGCTACCCGGAGGGCGGCGTCGCCGCGCTGGCCTGCCCGTTCGGCACGGGCCGGGTCGCCGTCTCCGGCCCGCACCCCGAAGCCGGGCCCGACTGGTTCACCGACGCCGGCCTGCCCGTCCCCGACCCGCTGCCCACCGACCTCGGGCACGACCTGATCGACGAGGTGCTCGCATGACCGCCACCGCTCCCGCACCGCTGAGGGGCCCGCAGCGGCCCGCCGATGCAGCGCCGTCGCGCCTGCTCGGCATGGACGCCGCCCGTGGCGTCGCCGTGCTGGGCATGATGGCCGTCCACTCGCTCTACGACACCACCCCGGACGGCGCCCCGACCACGACGTACCTGGTCACCGCGGGCCGCTCGGCGGCGGTCTTCGCCGTGCTCGCCGGCGTCGGGATCGCCTTCACCACCGGGCGGCGGCGGGTCGCGTGGGGCCCTGACGGGAGGTCCGCGGGTGCGTCGCTGGCCGCCCGCGCCGCCGTCGTCGGCGCGATCGGCCTGGCCCTGGGCCGGGGTTCCGCGGAGATCGCGGCGAACATCCTCCCGTACTACGCACTGATGTTCCTGCTCGCAATCCCGCTGGTGTTCCTCCCGACCCGCGCGCTGGTCGGGGTCGCGACTCTGCTCGCGGCGGGGATGCCGGTGCTGAGCCAGTGGGTCCGGCCCGGGCTGCCCGCCCCGTCGCTGGAGAACCCGACCGTGACGCAGCTGGTCACCGACCCGCTCGGGCTGCTCTCCGAGCTGGCCCTCACCGGGTACTACCCCGCGTTGCCCTGGCTGGCGTACCTCGCCGTCGGGATCGCCGTCGGCCGGCTGCGGCTCACCGACACCCGCGTCGCCGTGTGGCTGGCCGCCGGCGGAACGGCGCTCGCGGTGGCGGCCACGCTCGTCTCCCGGTGGCTCATGGGCCCCCTCGACGGCGAGGCCGCGATCGCCGCCGCGACCCCGCCCGACCTGCTCGCGACCGCGCCGACGGTCGCGGACTTCGTCGCCGTGTGCCCGGAGGGCACCACCCCGACGACGACGTGGTGGTGGCTCGCCACGGACGCCCCGCACTCGGGGACCCCGGTCGACCTCGCCCAGACCATCGGCTCCGCCCTGGCGGTGCTCGGCGTGATGCTCCTCCTCGGCCGCCTGGCGAACCCGCTCGTACAGGCCGTGCTGCGGCCGCTCGCCGCGGTCGGGGCGCTCACCCTCACCGTCTACACGCTGCACGTGGTGTTCCTGAACTCGCCGCTCGACACGTTCGACGCCCTCCCGGGGTACCTCGTGCAGGTCGCGGTGGCGGCCCTCGGCGCGCTCGCCTGGCGACGCGCCGTCGGCCGCGGCCCGCTCGAGTCGCTCGTCCGGGTGGCGGCGCGGGCCGCGGGACGTGCCGCCGCGTGATCCCGACGAGGATCCGGGCCGTGGGGCTCGGCGTGCTGCTCGTCATGCTGCTCGCCGCCTGCACCGCCTCGGTCCCGGACGCCGCCGAGGACTGGCCCGCCCCGTCGCTGGACCGACCCGTCGTCGACGTCGCCTTCGACACGGCGCCCGACCTCGCGTCCGCGACCGGCACCGAGACCGTCCGGTTCACCCCGGACCGGCAGGTCTGCGAGCTGGTCTTCCGGAACTGGCCGAACAAGCCCACGGCCGCCCGCGCGGGCAGCGCCCTGGAGATCACCAGCGCCCGGGTCGGGGACACCGTGCTCGCGCCACAGATCGCGCCGGACCCGACCCTGGTCACCCTCCCACTGTCGGCCTGCGTGCCGGCGGGCACCGCGATCACCGCGGACCTGACCTTCCGGCTGACGCTCGGGAAGGACTCGGGCGAGCGCGTCGGCTACTCGCCGGCGACCGGCACGGCCTGGTTCGGCACCGCGTTCCCACTGCTGGCCTGGGTGCGCGGGGAGGGCTGGGTCCGTGATGCCGCGGTCGACCTCTACGGCGAGACCGCGACCAGCGAGGACGCCGCGCTGACGCTCTCCGTCACCGCCGCGGAGGGCCAGGAGGTCGTGGCCACCGGGACCGCGACGGGCACCACGACCCCGGCGCCGGGCCGCGTCACGCACCAGTTCACGGCCGAGGCCGTGCGCGACGCCGCCGTGTCCGTGGGCGCCTACGCCGTGACCACCCGCGAGGTCCGCGGCGTGCGCGTGCACGTCGCGACCCCGCGCTCGGGGAGCCGCGCCACCGGCGACGAGTGGATCGACGAGCTGGACCTCGCCCTGGAGAGGCACGGGGCGCTGCTCGGCGCCTACCCGTACCCCGACCTGACCGCGACGATCGTGCCCACCCAGACCGACGGCGTCGAGTTCCCGATGGCGCTGCAGTTCGCCGACGACCGCCGCGCCGAGATCCCGGGCCTGGTCGCCCACGAGCTCGCCCACCAGTGGTTCTACTCGCTGGTCGGCAACGACCAGGCCCGCGACCCGTGGCTCGACGAGGCCTTCGCGACATGGGCGCAGGCGCTGGCGACCGGGCAGGAGGACCGCTACCGGCTCGACCGGATCCCCCGCGGGCTGCGCGGGCGCACCGGCGAGCCCATGGAGTACTGGGCCCGGACGGGCGACTTCACCCGCTACGTCCGCGGCGTCTACGACCAGGGCGCCGCGGCCCTGCTCGAGGCCCGCCGCCGCGCCGGGGCCGACCGGTTCGACGCCGCGGTCCGCGCGTACCTGCAGGACAACGCCCACCGCGTCGCCGGGCCGGCCGAGGTGGCCGCCGCCTTTCGGGACGTCCCCGAGGCGCTCGAGGCCCTCCGCGACGCGGGCGCCCTCCCCGCCGGCTGAGTCCGGGCACCGGGGACCAGAGGCGCTGTCGTCGGGTCAGCTTCCCCCGGCCGAGTGCACCGCGAGAGCGGTCAGGAAGCCCAGCGCGGTGATCAGTCCGGTCAGCACGTGGGCGCGGTCGAACGCCTCGGGGATCATCGTGTCGGCCAGCATCGCGAGGATCGCCCCGGCGGCCACCGCGGTGATCGCCGCGACCACCGTCGGCGACACCCCGTCGAGCGCGACGTAGCCGACGAGCGCGGCCAGCCCGCTCGCCAGCGCGATGCCGATCCACACGCCGAAGACGTACCGGGCGGGCCGGCCCGCCCGTTTCATCCCGGCCGCGCTCGACAGCCCCTCGGGCACGTTGGAGATGAAGATCGCGGCCAGCACGGCCGGGCTGACGGCACCACCGGTCAGCAGGGTGAGACCGAGGACCACCGACTCCGGGACACCGTCGAGCAGGGCACCGACGGCGATCGCGGCCCCACTGCCCGACTGCTCCTGCTCGGAGGGTTGCTGATCGCCCGAGCGCTTGCGGTGCCGGGCGCCGTGTCGGTCGAGCGCCGCGTTGGCCAGGACGTACACGACCGCGCCGCCGAGGAAGCCCACCGCGGTCGGAACGATCCCACCCTGCCGGACGGCCTCGTCGACCAGCTCGAACGCCAGCGCGGAGATCAACACCCCGGCGCCGAAGGCCATGATCCCGGCGACGACCTTCGGCGGCACCCGGACCCACCACGCCACCGCCGCACCGAGCACCAGAGCTCCTCCTGCGAGCAACCCCCACAAGCCGGCCAGGAGCCAGGTCGGCACGTGCTCCCCTTCCGTCGCCGTTCACCTCTCCGCGGTTCGTACCCGGCCGGGTCCGGGGCAACCGCGGCCACGCACCGGTGATCGGGTCCGCCGTACGTGGGACGGGCCGCAGCGTGCTCACGGGTCCACTTTCTTCGCGGCGTCGTCGCGCAGCCCGGCCAGGATGTCGATGTACCGCCCGACGAAGGTGGCCGGCTCCCAGCGGGGCCGCTCGGGCTGGGCGCGGTGGATCTGCTCGTAGGTGATCGCCTGGAAGACCGCCTCCGCCAGGGGCACCCGGGCCCGGACCGCGGCGAGGTCGACGTCCGGGTACGCGGCACGCCACGGCGCCGCCACGGGCACCGCCGCCGGCGCCCCCACGGCCGGCTGCAGGTCCGCGGCCCACGGCCACGGGCCCGGATGGCGCGGCAGCCCGCCGTCCACGACCAGCACCTTCCCGGCGGTCCCGTCGACCAGTGCGACCTGGTGGTGACGGCTCAGCACCCCGGAGTTCTCCCAACGGCCCTCCATTCGGGTCGAGGACGATCCGGGCCTCTACGCGTAGGTGACTCCGAGGGTGCGGGCCGCGGCCGCGGCCTCGTTCCGGGAGTGCACGCCGAGCTTGCCTAGGATCGCCGAGACGTGGTGGTCGGCGGTCCTGGTCGAGATCACGAGGCGGGCGGCGATCTCGGCGTTCGTCAGTCCGTCGGCGAGCAGGGCGAGCACGTCGAGCTGGCGTGTGGTGAGCCCGCCCGGGTTGGTCCGGGTGTCGAGGCGGCGTCCCCGCGGGACGTGGCTGACGCCCGCGTCGCGCAGCCGGGCGCGGACCAGGTCGGCCACGGCCCGCGCGTCGAGCCGGTCGAACAGGTCCAGGGCCGCCCGCAGGTCGTCGACCGATCCGGCGTCCCACCCCGCCAGGGCCTGCTCGTAGGGCTGCCCCGGGGCCGGGCGGGGCCCGGCGGCGCCCTCGAGTCGCCGCAGCCACTGCTGCAGCCCCTCGACCAGCGCACTCCGCCCGGTGAACCCGCCACCGGCCAGGCCCGCGACCAGAGGATGGTCCAGCCTGGCGTCGGGGGTCCGGATGATCCAGGCGTTCTCCGCGAGGGCCGCCGCGGCGGGGATCACCATGCCCGGGACGTTCAACCTGGTCGCCAGTCGCCACATCTCGTCGAGGTGGGGGTTCTCCGGTGGCGCCTCCCGACGCGCCAGCAGCAGCCCGAGCACCAGGTGGGGCCAGACCCGGCTGAGCGGGAGGTCGCTGGCCGCGAGCACGGTCCCGGCGTCTCGTTCGGCCTCTTCCCAGCGGCCCTGCAACAACCGCAGCCTGGCGCGCACACCGGTCTGCCAGGTGGTGCAGATCGGGGTGTCGCGTGCCCGGCTGATCTCCAGGGCCCGGGCGATCGACTCCTCGGCGTCGTCGAACCGGCCCTGCGCGACGTCCAGGGCGCAGAGATTGCTCATCGGCATGGTCGCGAGCATGTCCAGCCGGTGCCGCACGCCCACCTCGCTCGCCTCGAGGAGCTCGGCCCGCGCATCGGTCTCCCCCGCGGCCAGCCTCGCCACCGCGAGCCCGATCGCGGCGGTGCCGCGCAGCAGGGCCGCGTCGTCGAGCTCCTCGGCGATCCGGTCGACCTGCTGCGCCGCCCGTCGGGTCTCCTCGACGTCGCCGCGCTGTGCCGCGAGCAGGCCGTGATGGGCCAGGGCGAAACCCAGAGCCCGGCGGTCGTCGGTCTGCGAGAGGATCTCGATGGCCGCCCGGTCGTGGGCCTCCGTGGCGGCGCGGTCCGCGGCGTACCAGGAGAACCGCGAGATCGCCGAGTGCGCGGCGCCCACGGCGGCCGGCTCGCCGAGCCGGCGACGCAGGTGCAGGGCCTGCTCGCGGCGCTCGATCGCCGCGGGCAACCGGTCGGTCAGGTACAGCTCGTCCGAGACGGCCTCCAGCAGGCCTGCGCGCACGGCCGGGTCCGCGGCCACCTGCAGCGCGGTCTCGTAGAAGGCCACGGACTCGCGGTGCGCACCCGAGCGGGACGCCTCCGCCGCGGCCGCGGGCGCGTAGCGCAGGACGCGGTCGGTGTCGCCCGCCGCGACGGCGTGGTGGGCGAGCACGCTCACGTCGCCGCCGATCGTCTCCAGCGCCTCGATCATGGCGGTGTGCAGGGCGGGCACGGTGCCGGGCGCCGCCGCCTCCAGGACGGCACAGCGAGCGATCTCGTGCCGGAAGGCCACCCCGTGACCGACCGGATCGACCAGGCCGGTCGCACACAGCAGCCCCACGGTCGCCGGCGTGATCCCGAGTGCTCCCAGCAGCGCGTGGCCCACGGGTTCAGGGGTGCAGGACAGCTGCTCCAGACTGTGCCGCACCGGCGGCGCCAGCCCGGCCACCCGGGCGAGCACGGCGTCGCGCACCGTGCCCGGCAGGGGCGCGTCCGGCTGGGCGACGATCTGGCTGACGAAGAACGGGTTCCCCGCGGTCCGGCGGTGCACCTCGGCGGCGTCGACGCCGTGTCCGGCCAGGATCTCCCCGACCGCGGCCACGCTCAACGGCTCCAACGGCAACCGGCACGCGTCCGGCGAGGAGACCAGATCCCCCAGCGCCGCGACCAGCGGATGGTTCCCCGGCAGCGGCTCGCGGAAGGACAGCACCAACAGCACCGGCAGCTCCGCGATCCGCCGGGCGAGGAACCGCACCAGATCCAGGGTCGCCTCGTCCGCCCAGTGCAGGTCCTCCACCACGAACACCCGCGGCCCGCCCCGCAGGGCCTCCAGCACCGCGGCGAAGACCTCGTGCTGGTCCGCCGAGCCGCGCAACAACGTGGGCAGCGCCGGGTCCAGCGACCCGGCGACGTCGCGGAGCGGACCGAGCGGGCGTGGCGTGCTGAGCGAGTCGCACATGCCCCACAGACCGGCGATCTCCGCTCGCACGCGCTCCACGAAGGCCCGCAGCAGGATCGTCTTGCCGATCCCGGCCTCCCCCGTCACGAGCACGACCGACCCACGACGCCGCACCGCCGAACGCGCACGATCGACGAGCAGGTCCAGGGGTCGACCGCGCTCCAGGAGAACCATCGGCCGAGTGTGGCAGCTCACACTCTCGGCCAGCTCGGCCGAACGGCCCAGCGGACCGGGGCGGTCGAGGGCGGGCGGGCCGGCGCTACTCGGGCAGGTTCCCGTGCCCGGTCACCGGCTGCTCGTCCGTGTCCGGGTCGTCGCGATCGTCGTCGGGCAGTTCGGATGCAGGGTCGGGCCGGTCCTCGGGCGCGGCGTCGTCCCCGCCATGCGGATGCTGCTCCGGCGAGGTCCCGCTGTTCTCGATAGCCATGCCTGTCACTACCGCACGTGCCGAAGAGCAAACCGCCGCTCCTGCGGAGGGCACCCGAGGCACGGCGCGGCACGAGCTGCCAGCCCGATCGCACGCTGCTTGACGACCGGACCGCGGCAGGCCCGCCCCCTCGACCGGGCCCCCCAGCGGAGACCTCCCGCAGGCAGATCTCACGGACCGGAGATCGACCCGATCATGCTTGCTGTTACAACTAATGCACCCGGGGTCACGACCGCCCGTTCACGAGGGCAGGCACCGGGTCGCACGTCGTGACGGCGTGCCGACGGAGTCGGTGCAGGCTCACCTCGGGGTGGTCGGTCCCGGTCGTGCTGACGGTCGACCACCGCTCGCACCGGGCGAGGAAGTCGCGCGCGGGTGGGCGTCCCTGATCGGAGAGCCAGACCTCGCCCGAGCCGAGGACGAGCCGGGGCAGCAGCGCATCGAGGGCGTCGAGCCCGTCGTGGAGGTAGAGCACGTCGGCGGCCAGGACGAGGTCCCACGGAGCACCCGCGATCGCCGACCACGGATCGGACCAGTCGCACTGCGCCACCTCAAGCCGGAGGCCGTTGCGACGGGCGTTGTGGGCCGCGAAGGCCAGGGCGCCGGGCGCGCGGTCGGTGGCCAGGACCCGGGCCCCGCCCTGCGCCGCGGCGAGGCTCGGCAGGGCCAGGCCGCAGCCGAGCTCGAGCACGCGCGCACCGCTGAGGTCCGCGCGTGCCACCGCGTCCGCGAGCTCGATCCCGCTCGGCCACGGCTGCGCCCAGTACGGCGGCTCCGTGCCACCCCAGCCGAAGTTCTGCTCGTAGATCTGCTCGAGCGCGTCCCGGGGGTGGACGAGCTCGATCCGACCGGTCGGCAGGTCGACGGCGCTGTGGCTGACCCCGACCAGGCCGGAGGGCGCAGCGGCTCCGGGGACGTCGCCGTACAGGGTGAATCCGCGTGCGGCGGAGGGCATGCAAGCCTCGGATCTCTCGCGGAGGTTACCCGCGTTCGGGTGCGGCACCGCAGGTGCCGCTCGTACCGCGCCTCCCGGCGCGGATCGGTAGTCGGGCCCGGCTACCACGCCCGGCGGTGACGACACATCGGGTGACCGGGGCGACGCGCCCCGACGACTGCTGAGGTTCAGACCCTACGCGCCTCCCCCCACCGGGGCGCGCCGCGCAGTAGGGTGCACTCGGTCGTTCGGTTTTCGAGGTCCGTGTCCTGCACGCTCGCGGAGACACAGCGATGGGCCGCAGCCCCGTCCTCACGGTGACGGCGGGACCCGCCCATCAGGATCGGCCGGGGGCCCCGCACGTTGCGACGGCCCAGGACCTGCGAGGAGCAGTGACATGCCACAGGGCACCGTGAAGTGGTTCAACAGCGAGAAGGGCTTCGGCTTCATCGAGCAGGACGGCGGCGGCGCAGACGTCTTCGTCCACTACTCCGAGATCGACAGCACCGGCTACCGCAGCCTCGACGAGGGCCAGCGGGTGGAGTTCGAGATCGGGCAGGGCAAGAAGGGGCCGCAGGCCAACGGCGTCCGCGTCATCTGACTGCCGCGCGCGACAGGAGCCCGTGTCCCCCCGAGGGAGGCGGGCTCCTGCCGTCTCCGCTCCTCACGCCTCGTGGTTCCGCAGCCAGGCGACGTAGTCGGCCAAGGCGCGCCCGACGTCGTACTCGGGGGCGAAGCCGGTGTCCGGCTGCAGGCGGGTGATGTCGAGACGGCCGCCGGGCCGGCTACGGCCCGGGGGCAGGGTGAGGTCCGCGCCCGGGATCGTCGCGTTGATCGCGGCGACCACCTCGATCACGTCGAACCCGGCATGCGCGGGCGGCGAGCGTGCTGAACAGCTCGGCGGTCTTCTTGAGCAGCGGGATCTGGTGCGCGGCCACCGCCGGGAGCGGGGCGTCCTCCCGTCACGGGAGGGCGTCCACCCCCGCGTAGACGGCGATCGAGCTCGCGACGGCGAACCGGCGCACGCCCCACGTGGTCGCGGCGGACAGCGCGTTGAGCAACGCGGTGCTCTCGGCCGCAGGTACGCGACGGGACCGGGTAGGTCGTCGCCGCAGGCGCACGCCGCGCGGTACCGGGCGAGGAACTCCGCCGGCGTCACGCCCGCGAGCCGGCGGCACTCCCGGGTCAGGTGGGCCTGGTCGTGGTAGCCGGCCTCGACCGCCCAGCCCCGCGAGGTCCCCGGGCGAACCGTCGACGGCCGCCTGGATGCGCGCGGTGACGCCGTGGAAGCGCAGGATGCGCTGGAGCTCCTTCGGGCCCACCCCGACGGCCGCGCGGCACCGCCGCCGCAGCTGGCGTTCGGAGATCGACAGCAGGCCGGGGAGGACGGTGGTCCCGCCCCTGCACCACGGGGAAGCGCCGCTGTGAGCCGCCCGGCGATCTCGGATCGTCGACCCGTGGCGAGCAGGTCGATGTCCTCGGAGAGCCGACCATCCGACTAGACGGTCCGCGCCAGGGCGGTACCGCCGAACAACACGACGTCGTCACCGGCCTCGGCGCTGGCCGCAGCGAGCAGGTGCGAGATCAGGTGGTCGCGTACGACCTGCGCCTCGTCCACGCCGAAGGTGGCGGCGACGTCCTGCAGCTCGGCCGGATCGAGCACGATCAGGCTTCTCGCCGGGCCGCGAGCGCGACATCGACGACCCGCCGCCGGCGCTGCTGCGTCGCGAGCTCCTCCAGCAACGCGACATCCGCCCGGGCGATCAGCGCGGCTGCGGCCTCACCCGCGGCGTCGGGGATTCCGCCGAGGTCAGGACGGCCGAGAAGATCGAGCACGGTCTGCTCGACCGTGGTCACCCACCCCTGCCCCAGCTCCGTGCGGTGACGTTGGAGGTCCAGGCGCGCGACGTCGCGGCGGACGAACAGGACGCTCGCCCGACGGTCGACGAGCTGCAACGTGCGCCGGTGACGCTGAACGGCGACGACCGCCACGTTCAGCGCCCGCGGGATCGCACCATGGACGCGAGCGGCGCTGATCCCCATCAGCGCGCTCTCGGCCCCGTGACCACCCGTTCCCGCCACACCCAACGCCACGGCCTCCAACGAGGGCCGCCAGCCCTTGCCCAGACGATCGTCCGGCACCGCCACGAACAACCCCGGCGCCAGCCGGTGCAACGCCCCTGCCCGCTCCAACCGGGCGAACTCCGGACGAGGGTTGCTGTACACGTCCTCGGCGTCAACAGGACGGAGAACCCGCCCGCGGCGGAGCAGCTCAGGGGGAACGCGCGCCGCGACCCGCACCATCACTGTCACCTCCGTGAGGTCGAAAGCCACAGCTGTGACACTTCCGACGCCACACAGCGACGGACGCCGAGCGAGACGACGTGGCCGCCGCCATGAAGGACGTCTACGGCCGTGACGTCACCAGCGCCAGGGCGGCTCCATCCCGCTCTGCAACGTCTTCCAGGACACCTTCCCCGACGCCGAGATCATGCTCTCGGCGTCGAGGAGCCGCGCTGCCTCATCCACGCCCCGAACGAGAGCGTCGACCCTTCCGAGATCGAGGACATGGACCGGATGGAGGCGACGTTCCGCGAGGAGTACGGGCGGAGGAGCCGCGGGTGACCGCTACGACGGCCGCCTCGATCACCGGCCGGCTCACCCGTCCCAGGTGACGGGGAGGCTCGTGACCCCGTAGATGTCCGCGGTCTCCGGGCGCAGGCCGACCTCGTCGGGCGGCACGGCCAGGCGCAACGTGGGGAAGCGGTCGAACAGTGCGGGGAACGCGACCCGCATCTCGACGCGGGCCAGCTGCTGCCCCAGGCACTGGTGGATGCCGTGGCCGAACGCCAGGTGCGCGCCGTCCCGCCGCCGGAGGTCGAGCACGTGGGGATCGGCGAAGCGCTCGGGGTCGCGGTTGGCGGTGCTGTACGAGGCGATCACCGTCGTCCCGGCCTCGAT
This sequence comes from Pseudonocardia autotrophica, assembly GCF_000717175.1. Lineage (GTDB taxonomy): Bacteria > Actinomycetota > Actinomycetes > Mycobacteriales > Pseudonocardiaceae > Pseudonocardia > Pseudonocardia halophobica. The sequence continues at coordinate 149,170 of NZ_JNYD01000015.1, forward strand.
GGTCCGGCCGCCCAGCTCGACGTCCTCCAGCGCCGTCCTCATGAACGTCTTGGCGACGCTCAGGTACCGCAGCAGCTCCTCCACGGCCACGTCGACGAGCGTGGGATCGGCGCGCAGCGCGGCCAGCTGCGCCGGGTTGCGCAGCAGCGCGAAGGTGCCCAGCGCCAGCATGTTCGCGGTGGTGTCGAGCCCGGCCGCCAGGAGGACCAGGCTCATCCCCTTCAGCTCCTCGTCGGTCAGGTCGCTGTCGGTGAGGTCGCTCAGCAGGTCGTCGGTCGGGTTCGCGCGCTTGGCGGCCACCAGCTCCGCGAGGTACTCCTGGGTCGCGGTGTAGGCCGCGAGCAGGTCCTCGTCGCTGGTCTCCCCGCTCATGAACGACTCGACCTGCTCCTGGAAGGAGTCCCGGTCCTCGTACGGCACCCCCAGCAGCTCGCAGATCACGATCGCGGGGATGGGCGTGGCGAAGGCGCCCACCAGGTCCGTGGGCGGCCCCGCCTTCTCCATCGCGTCCAGGTGCTCGGCGGTGATCTGCTCGACGCGTTCGGTGAGCAGCCGCATCCGCCGCACGGTGAACCTGCCCACCAGCGGTTTCCGGTAGCGCCCGTGCCGTGGCTCGTCCATGAGGAGGAACTCGCCGGGCGGCGCCGGCGGGATGTCCATGCCGGTGACGTCGATCAGCGGGTGGCGCATGAGCTCCTTGCGCGAGCTGAACCGCGGATCGGCGAGGACCGCCCTGACCAGGTCGAATCCGGTGACCAGCCAGCCGGGCTCCCCGCCGGGGAACGTGTAGCGGCTGATCGGGCCGTGCTCGCGGGCCTGGATCAGCTCCGGGGGCGGGTCGAAGGGACATCCGGCCGGACGGGTGGTCGGGAAGGTCGTGAGGGTGTGGTCGACGGTCATTGCTCTCCTCGGCCTGACCTGTGCGGGAGCCCGGCGCCCACCGCGTCTACGGAGAGCGTCGGACCTGCCGGTTTCACGGCGCCTTCATCACCACTGCACGCGCGGCCGGAGGCCTCGCGCTCGGGAAGGGCGTGATGGACGCGTGCACGGCGACTTCGTAGCGTCGGGGTGCATGGAGGCCGACACCACCGCGAACCTGATCCACTACCTGGGGTACGGCTCCTTCAGCCCCGGGATCGTCGACCACGCCCGGGGCAGCTGGGTGGTCACCGGGGACGGGTGCGAGCTCCTCGACTTCACCTCCGGACAGATGAGCGCGATCCTCGGGCACTCCCACCCGGAGATCGTCGCCACCGTCCGCGAGCAGGTCGGCCGGCTCGACCACCTCTACAGCGGCATGCTCAGCCGTCCGGTCCTCGACCTCGCCCGGCGGCTGGCGGACACGCTGCCCCCGCCGCTGGAGAAGGCGATGTTCCTGTCGACCGGGGCGGAGGCGAACGAGGCCGCGCTCCGGATGGCCAAGCTCGTCACCGGTCGTCACGAGGTCGTGTCCTTCGCCCGCTCCTGGCACGGGATGACCGGCGGTGCCGCCGCCGCCACCTACAGCGCCGGGCGGGTCGGCTACGGACCGGGCGCACCGGGCAACTTCGCGCTGCCCGTCCCGGACCGGTTCCGCCCGCCACTCGTCGACGCGGACGGGAACCTCGACTGGCGCCGCCAGCTCGACCTCGGCTTCGACCTCATCGACGCCCAGTCCGTCGGCAGCCTCGCCGCCTGCCTCGTCGAGCCCGTCCTCAGCTCGGGCGGGGTCGTCGACCTCCCACCCGGCTACCTCGCGGCACTGCGCGACAAGTGCCACGAGCGCGGCATGCTGCTGATCCTCGACGAGGCCCAGACCGGGCTGTGCCGCACCGGCGACTGGTACGCCTTCCAACGCGACGGCGTGGTCCCCGACATCCTCACCCTCTCCAAGACCCTCGGCGCCGGGCTGCCGCTGTCCGCGGTGCTGACCAGCGCCGAGATCGAGGAACGGGCCCACGAGCGCGGCTTCCTCTTCCTCACCACGCACGGCAACGACCCGCTGCCCGCAGCCGTCGGGAACACGGTGCTCGACGTGCTCGGCCGGGACCGGCTCGACCTGCGCGCCCGCGAGCTCGGGGACCGCCTGCGCAGCGGGCTGGACGAGCTGGCGTCCCGGCACAAGGTGATCGGCGACGTCCGCGGGCGGGGTCTCCTCGTCGGGCTGGAGCTGGTCGACGACGAGGTCTGGGGCGACGCCGACCGGCTCGGGGCCGCGGTCACCCGCCGGTGCGCGGAGCTCGGCCTGCACATGAACATCGTCCAGCTGCCGGGCATGGGTGGCACCTTCCGCATCGCCCCGCCGCTGACCTGCACCGAGGCCGAGATCGACCGGGGCGTGGAGATCCTCGACGCTGCCCTCACCGACACCAGGAGCGGCGCGACAGGGTGACGCCGTCGCCGGGTCGGTGGCCCTGCTCCGGTCCGGCGGACACACGATCAGGCCGAGGGGGCGTCGTCACCGGTCATGAGCTCGTGGAGCTCGCCGCCCTCGGCTGCCGCGTCGGCGCCACGGGGAACAGTGCCTGCCGGTGTTTGCTCCGGCAAGCGCCGGGTAGATGGCCGTGCCGCCGGGCGTTGTTGAGACCACAGCAACCAGGGAGTCGTGGACGGTGTTCGAGCGGAACGAGGAGCCCCCTGGCGCGGACGGGTCGTGGTCGTTCGAGCCACCGACCGAGATGCGGGCGTCGTCGAGCCGGTGGCAGATGACCGCCCCGGCACTGCCGAAGATCCTGGCGCCGATGCGCGTCTCGCTGATCCACTGGCTGTGCAGGGTCCGCCACGCCGTCCGGCTCTCGGCGGAGCTCGTCGCGGTGACCGACGAGGCGGTGTCGAACGTCGTCCTGCACGCCTACCCGAACGTCCTTGGCCTGGTCCGGGCCGACGCGGAGCTGATCCGCGAGCCGGCCGGCCAACGTGTCCGGGTCACCGTGGCCGACCGTGGCTCCTGGCGTCTCGTCGACCCGGGTGTCCACCCCGGCGCGGGCCTGGCGCTGATCGAGAATCTCATGGACGACGTGTCGCTCTGGCCGTCCCGCAACTCGTTCGACCCGCGGCTCCGCTCACGCTTCCGGCACGTCGGCGGCGAGGACAAGCTCGGGCCGAGCTGTCGGGCCTCGGGTCTTCCCGGCAGCACCTGGTTCTCCCCGGCCACCACGGGCACGGTGGTGTGCATGCTCAGCCCGCTGATGCCGTCGCACACGCCCCGTGCCTGACCGGAGAACGTCGATTCACCTCCACCGAGGGAGGCGGCATCGCCGTCGGACGACGAGTGTGCACGCTCGGTCGGGCACCTCGGCGGTGCGAGCCCTGTCCTGACCGGCCACGGGAAGGTGGAGATCGTGGACGACGTCGTCGTGCTGACCGTCGTGTCCAGCCGCTCCGAGGCGGACCTGCTCGTCGGGCTGCTGCGCAGCGGCGGGCTGTGGGCCGCGGTGTCCGCCGACGACGCCGGGGGCCAGGAACCCCAGCTCCAGCTCCAGGGGGTCCGCGTGCTCGTCGCCGCCTCCGAGGAGGCCCCGGCCCGGCAGCTCCTGGCGGCCACCGCCACCCCGGACGAGGACCCGGACCTGCCAGGCGATCCCGAGCGCTCCCCGCACCGGTAGCGCGGCCGCTCCTCCGCCCGCGTCGGAAACACAACCGACACAACCGGAGACGCTGCCCGTCACAACCACGCTATTTCCTCTGGTGCGACTCTGGTTCACGACACGAGACCTCGTCTCGTGCCCACCGCGCGAGGAGCCGCGATGGACGCAGCAAGTACGGCTTGGATCCTGGCCGCCACCATGGGCGTGAGCCTCATGGTCCCCGGGCTGGCCCTGTTCTACGGCGGCATGGTGGGGGCGCGCAGCATCCTCAACGTCGTCATGATGACCTTCGGCGCGGTCGCCGTGACCGCGTTCGTCTGGACGCTGTTCGGCTACTCCGCCGTCTTCGGGAACTCCTACGGCGGCGCAGGCCTGCTCGGTGACGTCACCGCGCACCTCGGCCTGGGCAACCTGATCGCCGAGGACCCGAACGCGACGCTGCCACCCGCGCTCGTCGCCGTCTTCCAGGCGCTGTTCGCGGCGATCACGGTCGCGATCATCTGCGGCGCCGTGGTGGACCGGGTCCGCTTCGGCTCGTGGCTGGTGTTCTGCGCGGTCTGGGTGACGCTGGTCTACCTGCCGATCGCACACTGGGTGTTCGCCTTCGACTCCGCCGACGGCAGCCTGCTCGGCGGCTGGATCGCCAACGAGCTGGGCGCGATCGACTTCGCCGGCGGCACGGCGGTGCACATCAACTCCGGCATCGCCGCGCTCGCGATCATCCTGGTGCTGGGCAGGCGGCTCGGGTGGCCGCGCCAGCCCCGCCCGAACAACGTCCCGTTCACCGCGCTCGGCGGCGGGATCCTGTGGTTCGGCTGGTTCGGCTTCAACGGCGGCTCCGCCCTGGCCGCGGGCAACAGCGCGTCGGTCGTGCTGCTCACCACCTTCAACGCCGCCTGCGCCGCGATGCTGGGCTGGCTGGCCGTCGAGCGGATCATGGACAAGCACGCGACCACCCTCGGCGGGGTCTCCGGCGTCGTCGCCGGGCTCGTCGCCATCACCCCGGCCTGCGGCGCGGTGTCCCCGCTCGGCGCCCTGGCGATCGGCCTGCTGGCCGGCGTGGTCTGCGCCTTCGCCATCCGTCTCAAGTACCGGCTGGGCTACGACGACAGCCTCGACGTCGTCGGCGTCCACCTGGTCGGCGGTGTCCTCGGCACCCTGCTGATCGGCTTCTTCGCCGACCCGGACGCCCCCAACGGCGCCGCCGGTCTGTTCTACGGCGGCGGGTTCTCCGTCCTCGGCATCCAGGCCGTCGCGGTGGTCGCCGTGCTCGCCTACTCCTTCGCCGTGACGTGGGTGATCGCGAAGGTCATCGACCTTACCCTGGGGCTGCGCCTCTCGCGCGAGGTGGAGACCGAGGGCGTCGACGTCCGGGTGCACGGCGAGCAGGCCTACGACCTCGACGGCCACGTGCACGCCCCGGCCGCGGACCTCGCCACCCGCGAGCACGAGGTCGTCGCCTCCGCCGAGGCCGCCCTCGCCACCGACGGGCCGGCCCCGGCCCGCGACTGACCCCCCGACACGGACGAAGGGACACGGCATGACCACCGTCGAAGGCGCGATCATGAAGGTCGAGAAGGGTGACGAGAACCTGCCCTCGATGAACGAGCCGGGCTGCGAGGCCTGGATCGGCGACTCGTTCCGCAACCCCGGGGGCGCGGTCATCTGCTCGGGATTCTTCGAGCTCAAGGCCTCCGAACCGCTGGTCTACGAGTACACCTACGACGAGACCAAGTTCGTCGTCGACGGCACGTTCGTCCTCACCGACCAGGACACCGGCCAGGTCGTGGAGGCCCACAAGGGGGACGTGCTGTTCTTCCCGAAGGGCACCACGGTGAAGTTCGAGACCCCGGACCGGGCGCTCGGGTTCTACGCCGGCCACCGCAGCTTCGCGCCCTGACCTGCCCTCCCCGCGCCGCTTCCCCTCGAGAGGAGAACGGACCCATGGGTTCCGCGCACACCAGCGTCCCGCGCTGGCCGACCTCCGACCCTGGCCTCGACCGGACCGGGCGGAGCTACGCGATCCTGTCGTTCGGCCCGGACGCCCGGCCGACGGCCGAGGGGTGGCACCGCCAGGTCGTCGAGCTCGGCCGTCCGGTCTGGGCCCGGCACGGCGGCTCGGCCGACGAGGTCCTGGCCGAGCTCGCCGAACGGGTGGAGGCGGCGCGGGTGGGCTGGCGGCTGATGCTCGCCGGCCCCCAGGCCGACGTGCTCGCCGCCCGGGCCGTCGCGACCAGCGGCGGCCTGCTCGACGCGGAGATCACCCTCCTGGTCACCGACGACCGGCACCGCCGCGTGTGGTGCTCGCACTGCGACACCACCACGCTCGCCGAGGTGGCGACCGGGGACGTGACCGGCTGCTCCGGCTGCGGCCGCTCGCTGCTGGTCCACCACCACGTCTCCCGGCGCAACGCCGCCTACCTGGGGTTCATGGTCGACGCCGAGACGATCGACGGGGAGGCCGTGTGACCACCCTGGCCCTGGTCGTCGGCCACAGCGAGGAGATCGCTCCCGGCATCCGGGAGCTCTCCTTCTCCCGCACCGACGGCGGCGTGCTGCCGGCCCACCCGGCGGGCAGCCACGTCGTCGTCGACTGCGGCGAGGGGCGGCGCAACGCCTACTCGCTCACCAACCCGGGCGCCGACCCCCGCGAGTACCGGATCGCGGTGCTGCACAAGTCCGACGGGGCGGGCGGCTCGGGCCACATGCACTCGCTGCGGGTCGGCGACACGGTGACGGTGTCCCGCCCGCGCAGCGCCTTCGCCCCGGTCAGCACCGCCCGCCGGCACCTGCTCGTCGCCGGCGGGATCGGGATCACCCCGATGCTGGCGCACGCCCGCGACGCGGTGCGGTGGGGCCGGGACGTCGATCTGATCTACGTGCACCGGCCCGGGAGCGAGGCGTTCAGCGACGAGCTGGCCGCGCTGCTGGGCGACCGCCTCGCCGAGACGACCGACGAGGACGAGTTCGGGCGCCTGCTCGACAAGGCCCTCACCGGCCAGCCGATCGGCACGCACCTCTACGTCTGCGGGCCCGGCCCGCTCCTGGACCGCGTCCTCGCCGACGCCGCTGCAGCCGGCTGGCCGCCGGAGCGGCTGCACCTCGAGCGGTTCGTGCCCGCCGCGCTGGACCCGGGCCGCGAGTTCGTGGCCCGGCTCGCCCGGTCCGGCCGCGACGTCCGCGTCCCCTCCGGCCGGAGCCTGCTCGACGCCCTCCACGAGGCCGGGGTGGCGGTGCCGAACATGTGCCGGCAGGGCGTCTGCGGCGAGTGCAAGGTCCCCGTCCTGGCCGGCACGCCGCTGCACCGCGACGAGTTCCTCGCCGACGACGAGCGCGGCGCGGCGGTGATGTGCTGCGTGTCCCGCAGCAAGACCGAGACCCTGGAGATCGACCTGTGACCCTGTCCGTCAGCCCACGGCTCGCGACCTTCCCGTTCCCCTTCCGCGCCGACAGCTACCGGTACTCGACCAACGTCGAGCCCGCCCGGGTCCCGGTGGAGACCGAGGCCGGGAGCTGGGGCGCGGGAATCCTGCACCTCGACGACGACTACGCCGCCGAACTGGCCGAACGACGGCGGATCCTGGCGGCGGACCCGTCCCGCCTGCAGGTCCTGCCGCACATGCGCCCGGCGGCCTGGGACGCGCTCCTGACCGTGCTGCGCGAACTGCACGCGCAGCACCCCGGATCGATGTCGCTCGAGCAGGACGGCCCGACCTTCGTCTGGCGCAACTCCCTGCTCGGCGTCGAACAACGCTTCACCGAGGGCGCGGACGACAGCCTGCCCGGCGGCCCGCTCGGCTTCCTCGGCAGCCAGATCCAGGACGACGTCGTGCTGCTCGACCAGCGCGAGGGGTCGCTGTGGGCCGACGCGGGCGTCGTCACCTTCGCCGCCGACTGGTCGCTGGGCTTCGACGTCGGCATGCGCTTCCTCGAGGTCCACGGCCCCGTTCCCCGCATCCACGAGGAAGGCATCATCTCGCGGGCCGAGCGCTTCCTCATGCGCCTGCAGCCCGGCGAGGAGTGCCGCCGCACGAACTGGAGCATGTCCGTCGACCGCCGGCTCGACCAGTCGACCGAGGTCTACCCCGAGTGGGGACCGGACCGGCGGGCGATCGTCGACGCCGGGCCCGCCGAGCTCGCGCGGCGCCTGCACCTGCGCGTGGAGGTGCAGCACCTGATCCGGCTCGGCGCCTCCGGCGCGATCATGTTCCTGATCCGCACCTACCTCGTCGCGCTCGACGAGCTCGCCTCGGTACCCGCGTGGCGGGAGCGGCTCGGTCGCGTCCTGGCCGAGCTGCCCGAGGACATGGCCGACTACAAGGGCCTCGTCCGCTACCGCGACGCCGCCGCCCACTGGCTGCTCGACACCTGACGGCGCGTCGCGCCCGCCACATCGGCGGGAGCGTTCGCAGGTCTTCCAAGTTTCCCCAACAGAGACTATGTTTCTCACTGCGACACGACGAAGGGACCACCACGATGGCCTCCGACACCTCCACCCTCCCCCGCACCGAGCCCGCGCCGGCGACGCCGGCGGCCGCAGTGACGACGCCGTCGCTGGCCGAGCGCGCCCAGGCCGACGGGGTGCGGTTCCTGCTGGCGCTGTTCGTCGACCTGACCGGCAAGCCGTGCGCCAAGCTGGTGCCGGTCGAGGCCGCCGACGAGCTGCAGCACGAGGGCGTCGGGTTCGCCGGGTACGCGGTCGGCGCGATCGGGCAGCAGCCCTGCGACCCGGACCTGATCGCGATCCCCGACCTGGACAGCTACACCCCGCTGCCCTGGGTGCGCGAGGGCCTGGCGCTGGTGCACTGCGACCCGCACGTCGAGGGCCGGCCGTGGCACTTCGCCCCGCGGGTCATCCTCAAGAAGCTCCTGGCCGAGGCGAAGGCGCAGGACCTGGAGCTGTTCGCCGGGGCCGAGGTCGAGTACTTCCTCGTCCGTCGCGACGCCGACGGCACCCTCGCCCCCGCCGACAGCAAGGACGTCGAGGCCCGGCCCTGTTACGACGCCCGCGGCCTGACCCGCATGTACGACCACCTCACCGGCATCTCCGCCGCGATGAACGCGCTGGGCTGGGGCAACTACGCCAACGACCACGAGGACGCCAACGGCCAGTTCGAGCAGAACTTCGCCTACGCCGACGCCCTCACCACCGCCGACCGCGTCATCACCGCCCGCTACCTGATCTCGGTGCTGGCCGAGCAGCGCGGGATGACCGCGACGTTCATGCCCAAGCCCTTCGCCGACCGCACCGGCTCCGGCATGCACCTGCACCTGTCGCTGTGGCGCGACGGCGAGCCCCGGTTCCCGGACGCCGACGACGCCCGCGGCTTCGGGCTCTCCGAGCTCGCCTACCGCTTCCTCGGCGGCATCCTCGACCACGCGCCCGGGATGCAGGCGGTGCTCGCGCCCACGGTGAACTCCTACAAGCGCACCGGCGCCACCTCGACCCGCTCCGGCGCGACCTGGTCCCCGCGCCGGGCCACCTACGGCGGCAACGACCGCACCCACTTCGTGCGGATCCCCGACCACCACCGCATCGAGCTGCGTGGCGGCGACGGATCGGCCAACCCCTACCTCGCCCTCGCCGCCGCCCTCGCCGCCGGGCTCGACGGCATCGCGCGGGACGTCGACCCCGGCGCACCGGGTACCGACGGGGTCGTGCGACCCGAGCTGCCGCCGACGCTGCTGCACGCCGTCGAGGCCCTGGGCGCCGACCCGGTCGTCACCGCCGGGCTCGACGCCGCCGGACCCGGGGTCGCGGAGTACTTCGCCGCCCTCAAGCGCGAGGAGTTCTTCGACTGGCACGGCACGGTCGGCTCCTGGGAGCACGACCGCTACCTCACCGCTTTCTGACCCTTCACCCACGAGAGAGGAGACGGCCCGTGTGCGGGATCGTCGGACTCCACCTGCGCGACCCCGAGCTGTACCCGCAGCTCGGCCGCCTGCTGGAGACCATGCTGTGCCAGGTCGTCGAGCGCGGCCCCGACTCGGCCGGCGTCGCCGTCTACGGTGACCGCCGCCGCTGCCCCGAGGGCCACGCCGCGGTGTCGGTCCTGGTCCCCGCAGGCACCGACTTCGGTGTGCTGGGTCTTCCCGAACTGCTCGTCACCGAGGCCGGCGACACCACCGTCCTCGCCGCCCCGGTCTCCCCCGACGCGCTGGTCGCCGCGGTGCGCACCGCGTTGCCGGACGCGACCGTGGTCGGCTCGGGCACCGACCTGACCGTCTACAAAGGGACCGGCCACCCGCGCGCCCTCGCCGAGACCTACGACCTCGCCGCCGCGCAGGGATGGCAGGGCCTGGCGCACACCCGGATGGCCACCGAGTCCGCGGTGACCCCCGAGGGCTGCCACCCGTTCTCGGTCGGCCCGGACCAGTGCCTGGTGCACAACGGGTCCTTCGCCAACCACGCCACGATCCGCCGCGAGCTGATCGCGGCCGGGCACGTGTTCGACTCGGAGAACGACTCCGAGGTCGGCGCCCGGTTCGTCGCCGACCGGCTGGCCCAGGGCGAGGACCTGGACAAGGCGCTGCGCCTGGTCTGCGAGCGGTTCGACGGCTTCTACACCCTGCTCGTGACCAGCGCGGACGGGTTCGCCGTGGTCCGCGACGCCATCGCCTGCAAGCCGGCGATCATCGCCGAGACCGACCGCTGGGTGGCCATGGCCTCGGAGTTCCGGGCACTGGCCGACCTGCCCGGGATCTCCGACGCCCGGATCTACGAGCCCGAGCCCGAGCGCGTCTACCACTGGCAGCGCTCGATTCCACTGCAGGGTCAAGGAGTGACCGCGTGACCAGCACGCTCGAGACGACCGTCGTCGACCTCGCCACCACCTCGGTCCGCGAGCTCAACGCCGAACTGCACGCTCCCAAGGCGACCCACTACGCCGTCGAGCACCCGCAGGGCGCGCACGCCATCGCCGCCGGTGTGGCCACCCCGATCACCGTCGACGTCCGCGGGCACGCCGGCTACTACGCCGCCGGCATGAACGACGGCGGCACGATCACCGTGCACGGCAACGCCGGCACCGGCGTCGCCGAGAACATGATGTCCGGCACCGTGCGGGTCACCGGCGACGCCTCGCAGTCCGCGGGCGCGACCGCCCACGGTGGCCTGCTGGTCGTCGAGGGCTCGGCGTCGATGCGGTGCGGGATCTCGATGAAGGGCGTGGACATCGTCGTCGGCGGTGACATCGGCCCGATGTCGGCGTTCATGGCCCAGGCCGGAAGGCTCGTCGTCTGCGGGAACGCCGGCGCCGACCTCGGCGACTCGATCTACGAGGCCCGCCTCTACGTCCGCGGCACCGTCGGCTCCCTCGGCGCGGACTGCGTCGAGAAGGAGATGCGCGCGGAGCACCTCGCCGAGCTCGCCGAGCTGCTCACCGCCGCCGGGATGGCGCACGACCCGGCCGAGTTCCGCCGCTACGGCTCCGCCCGCCGGCTCTACCACTTCGCCGCGCACAACACGTACTGAGGAAGACGACGCGATGATCGACCCTGCCCAGCCGAACCCGGCACTGCGTGAGTCGGCCACCTTCGACCGCGCCACCATCGCCGGCATCCAGCGCGCCGCCGCGACCGGCGTCTACGACATCCGCGGCTGGGGCGCCAAGCGCGCCCTGCCGCACTTCGACGACCTGCTGTTCCTCGGCGCCTCGATGTCCCGCTACCCGCTGGAGGGCTACCGGGAGCGCTGCGACACCGACGTGGTCCTCGGCGACCGCAACGCCAGGTACCCGCTGCACCTCGCGATCCCGGTGACCATCGCGGGCATGTCCTTCGGCGCCCTGTCTGCGCAGGCCAAGGAGGCGCTCGGGCGGGGCGCGTCGGAGGTCGGCACCTCCACCACCACCGGCGACGGCGGCATGACCCCCGAGGAGCGCGGCCAGTCCAAGCACCTCGTCTACCAGTACCTGCCCTCGCGGTACGGGATGAACCCGACCGACCTGCGCAAGGCCGACGCGATCGAGATCGTCCTCGGCCAGGGCGCCAAGCCCGGCGGCGGTGGGATGCTGCTGGGGCAGAAGATCTCCGACCGGGTCGCCGGGATGCGCACCCTGCCCGCGGGCATCGACCAGCGCTCCGCCTGCCGGCACCCCGACTGGACCGGCCCGGACGACCTCGCCATCAAGATCCTCGAGCTGCGCGAGATCACCGACTGGGAGAAGCCGGTCTACGTCAAGGTCGGCGCCTCCCGCACGTACTACGACGTGAAGCTCGCCGTCGCGGCCGGCGCGGACGTGGTCGTCGTCGACGGGATGCAGGGCGGCACCGCCGCCACCCAGGACGTGTTCATCGAGAACGTCGGCATCCCCACCCTGGCCGCGATCCCGCAGGCCGTGCAGGCCCTGCAGGAGCTGGGGCTGCACCGCAAGGTCCAGCTGATCGTCTCCGGCGGGATCCGCACCGGCGCCGACGTCGCCAAGGCCATGGCCCTCGGGGCCGACGCCGTCGCGATCGGCACCGCCGCCCTGATCGCGCTGGGCGACAACGACCCCAAGTACTCCGAGGAGTACCGCAAGCTCGGCTCGGAGGCCGGCTTCTACGACGACTTCCAGGACGGTCGCGACCCCGCCGGCATCTCCACCCAGGACCCCGAGCTCGCCGCCCGGCTCGACCCGGTCGAGGGCGGCAAGCGGCTCGCGAACTACCTGCGGGTGCTCACCATGGAGGCCCAGACCATCGCCCGCGCCTGCGGCAAGGCGCACCTGCAGCACCTCGAGCCGGAGGACCTCGTCGCGCTGACGATCGAGGCCGCCGCCATGGCCCGCGTCCCGCTGGCCGGGACGAGCTGGATCCCGGGGAGCACCCGTGCCTGAGGTCGTGATCGTCGGCGGCGGGCTGGAGGGCTGCGCGACCGCCTGGGCCCTGACCCAGCGCGGGGTCACCGACGTCGTCATCGTCGAGCGGGACACCGTCGGCTCCGGCGGCACCGGCAAGTCCTCCGGGGTCGTGCGCTGCCACTACGGCGTCTCCTCCCTCGCCGCCATGGCCACCCAGGCCCTGGAGGTGTTCGAGAACGCCGCCGAGCTCCTCGGCGAGGACGTCGGCTTCCACCAGACCGGCTACGTCGTCGGTGTCGGGCCGGAGAACGTCGACGCCCTGCACGCCTCGATGGCCGACCAACGCGCCGTCGGGGTGCACACGGAGGACATCGACAAGGCCGAGGTCCAGAAGCTCTGGCCGGTCGCCGACCTCGACCCGTTCGCCGCCTTCGCCTGGGAGGCGCGCGGCGGCTACGGCGACGCCTACCAGACGGCCCAGGCCTTCGCCGCCGCCGCTCGACGGGCCGGGGTGCAGCTGCGCCAAGGCACCACCGTCACGGAGATCCTCGCCTCCGGCGAGAAGGTCACCGGTGTCCGGCTCGCCGACGGCTCGACGATCGAGACCGGCGCCGTGGTCCTCGCGGCGGGGCCCTGGTCGGTGCCGCTGCTCGCCGCACACGGGATCGACCTCCCGATCACCGTGCACCGCGAGCAGATCGTGCTGATCGACCCGGGCCAGGACCTCGGGCGCGTGCCGGTCTTCTCGGACCTGGTGTCGCTGCAGTACGTCCGGCCCGAGAGCGGCGGGGAGATCCTGTTCGGCAACTCGGACCTCGCCGAGCTCGAGCCCGCCGACCCGGACCACTACTCGAACCAGGCGACCGAGGCCTTCCTCGACCTCACCGTCGACAAGGTCGGCACCCGGTTCCCCGGGCTGGACAACGCCTCGATCGCCTCGACCTATGCCGGCTGCTACGACGTCACCCCGGACTTCAACCCGGCCGTCTCGGAGACCCCGGTCGCCGGGCTGGTCGTCGCCGCCGGGTTCTCCGGGCACGGGTTCAAGATCTCGCCGTCGGTGGGCCGGCTGGTCGCCGACCTCGTCGTCGACGGCAAGAGCAGCCACCCCGACGTCCCCGAGTACGACTTCCGCCTCTCCCGGTTCGCCGAGGGTGCCCTGCTCCGCAGCCCCCACCCCTACGTCGGCGCCGGCGAGATGCGCTGACGACAGAAGGAAGAACGGATGTGCGTGCAGGTGCCGGCCGGGTCGACCGACGCGGTGTCGGTCGACCACGGGCCGGCGACCCGTGAGGTCGTCCGGCCCCGGCCGGTCGAGGGCCGGCTGGAACGCGCGATCGGGGCCGAGGTGCGGCGGATCCGCAGCGCCTCGGGCGCGACGCTGGCGGAGATGTCGATCAGGACCGGCATCTCGAAGCCCATGCTGTCGAAGATCGAGAACGCGCAGACCTCCTGCAGCCTCACCACGCTCGCCCGGCTGGCCGACGCCCTCGAGGTCCCGGTGACCTCGTTCTTCCGCCAGGCGGACACGCCCCGCGAGGCCGTGTTCACGCCGGCGGGTTCGGGCGCCCGGATCGTCGCCCGGGGCACCCGGGTCGGGCACGACTACACCCTGCTCGGGGCGTTGCGCGGCCCGCACAAGCGGATGGAGGCCCACCTCGTCACGCTGACCGAGCGCAGCGAGGAGTTCCCGCTGTTCCAGCACCCCGGCACCGAGCTGCTCTACCTGCTCGAGGGCGAGATGGTCTACGGGCACGGGGACTCCAGCTACACCATGCGCAGCGGCGACGCGCTGCAGCTCGACGGCGAGGGCGCCCACGGACCCCGTGAGCTCCTCGAACTCCCCATCCGGTTCCTGTCCGTGGTGGCCTACGGCGACCTGGGGCCGCAGGCCGACGACTGAGATCGCGCGACACCCGCGCTGTGCGAGGCTGTCGGCATGACCGAGGTGTCGGACGCGAGCCACTCCGGACTGGACGTCAGTGCCGTGTCCCTCACCGACGCGCGGTTGGGCGAGGTCGACGTGAACAGGGCGAGCCTCTGGCGCGTCCGGCTGCGGGGGGCGTGGATCCACGAGGTGGAGATCGACGGCTACGTCGGTGACCTGCGGATCAACGGCGTCGACGTCGGGCCGCTGATCGAGGCCGAGCTCGACCGCCGCCATCCCCACCGTGCCGCGATGCGCCCGGACGACGTCGCCGGTTTCCGCGAGGCCTGGGACATCCTCGAGTCCCTGTGGGCCGGCACGGTGGACCGCGCGCGGGCCCTCCCGCCCGAGCTCCTGCACGAGCAGGTCGACGGCGAGTGGTCCTTCGTCCAGACGCTCCGGCACCTGCTCTTCGCGACCGACATCTGGGTGCGCCGCGCGATCCTCGGCGACCCGGCGCCGTGGCATCCCCTCAGCCTGCCGTTCGACGAGATGGAGCCCGACCCCGGCGTCCCGTGGGACCGCGCGGCCCGGCCGGACCTGGACGAGGTGCTCGCCCTGCGCGCGGACCGCAGGGCCACCGTCCGCCGGGTGATCGAGGGGCTCACCGAGGAAGCCCTGGCAGGGCGGACCGAGCCGGTCGACGGGCCCGGCTACCCGCCGGCCGACAGCTACCCGGTCGCGGAATGCCTGGGCACGGTCCTCACCGAGGAGTGGCAGCACCGCCTCTACGCCGAGCGGGACCTCGACGTCCTCGAAGGACGGCTCACGCGGTAGCACCGCTCGGCCACGCTGCCTCCCCGGCTCTCCGCGACGTCCAGCCCCTGCCCGGACCGAGCCGCTCGTCCGGACAGCCGATTCCCCGGCGTGCAGCAGTCGCGGCAGGGTGGCGGTGGACGGATGCCTCGCCGAGGAGGGGACGCATGACGCTCTACACCGACATCCCGACCCGTGCCGAGATCGACGCGCTCTGGCAGGTCGACGCCCACGCCGCCGCGTCGATCTATCTCGAGACCGCGCCCGAGTCGTCGGGGGAGGCGGAGCGGATCGCCTACAAGAACGGGGTCCGGGAGGCGCTGACGCAGCTGGAGGGCGCGGACAAGGAAGATCTCGCGGGCCTCGCGGAACAGCTGGGCGTCCTGGAGGACGAGGACTCCGACGAGTTCTGGCGGCACCAGGCCCGCAGCCTCGCGGTGTTCGCCACGTCGACCTCGCTGCGCAGCTTCCGGCTGCCCAACCGGCTCACGCCGGTCGCCGTCGGCGGGACCCGGTTCTTCGTCAAGCCGCTGCTGCGCGCCGTGACCTTCCCGCAGACCGCGTTCGTGCTGGCACTCGCCCAGGGTTCGGTCCGGCTGCTCGAGACCGTGCCCGACGCCGCCCCGCGCGAGGTGCGCGTGCCGGACATGCCCACGGACGTGGCGAGCGCCGTCGGCAAGTCGTCGATCAAGGACCGGGCGCCGGTCCGCCGGGTGCAGGGCACGGAGGGGCAGAAGCTGCGGATGGCGCAGTTCTCCCGGCAGGTCGACGGCGCGCTGCGCGAGGTGTTGCCCGGGCACGGCGTGCCGCTGGTGCTCGCCGCCACCGAGCCGCTCGACAGCATCTTCCGCGCCCACTGCCGCTACCCGGACCTGGTGCCGCACAGCGTGGCGGGCAACCCCGAGGGCCGCGGCGACGGCGAGCTGGTCGCCGAGGCCCGCACGGTCCTCGACGGCTGGTACGCCGACCGGCTGGAGGAGGAGAAGCGGACCTTCGCCGACCGCGGCCGGCAGGGCCGCACCTCGACCGACGTCGCCGAGCTGGCCCGCTTCGCCACCCGCGGCGCCGTGGACACGCTGTTCGTCGACATCGACGCGCGCCTTCCCGGGGAGGTCGACGAGCTCGGCGAGGTGACCTTCGCGGACTCGGACTCGGACACGGGCTACTCGGGCGGCGTCGTCGGCGAGATCGCCCGGCGGGCCTGGCTCTCCGGTGCCCGGCTGCTGGCCGTCCGGCACGAGGACGTGCCCGGAGGCGGGGACGTCGCGGGGGTGCTCCGGTACGCCCCGACGTGAGATCGGCAACCCGGTCGCGGTCAGGCCGTCGCGAAGTCGACCAGCAGGAACAGGTTCAGCGCGATGATCAGCGCCGCGACGACGACGGCCGCGGCCGTGGTCAGCCGTCGGTTGACCAGCGGGCCCATGAGGTCGCGGTCGCGGGTGAACAGCACCAGCGGCACCAGCGCGAACGGGATCCCGAACGACAGCACGACCTGGGACCACACCAGGGCCTCGGTGGGCTGCACGCCGATCCCGAGGACCACCAGGGCCGGGGCCAGGGTCAGCGCGCGGCGCAGGAGCAGCGGGATGTGCCGGCGCAGGAAGCCCTGCATGATCACCTGCCCCGCGTAGGTGCCGACACCCGAGGAGGCGAAGCCGGAGGCCAGCAGCGCGATCGCGAAGGCGAGGGCCGCCCATCGGTCGACGGCGACCTCGAGCCCGGAGAAGACGCCGTCGAGGGTGTCCGTCCCGGTGAGCGTCGAGCCGGCGAACACGGCGGCGGCGATGAGCAGCATCGACGCGTTGATCAGCCCGGCGCTGCCCATGCCGATCAGGACGTCGAGCCTCGTGGTGCGCAGGACGAACCGCTGCTGGTCGGGCCCCTCCGTGCGGAGGCGGCGTTGGACGAGCGCCGAGTGCAGGTAGATCACGTGCGGCATCACGGTCGCGCCGAGGATCCCCGTCGCGAGCAGGAGGCTGTCGGTGCCGGCGAACTGCGGCACCAGCCCGTGCGCGGCGTCGGCGCCGTCGACGTCCACCCGGAACAGGGTCGCGAACAGGCCCACGAGCACGACCACGAACAGCACGACGATCGCGCGTTCGAACGGCCGGTGCCCGCGGCTCTGCAGGGCGAGCAGCGCGAACGCGGCCACCCCGGTGATCAGCCCGCCGGTGAACAGCGGGATCCCGAACAGCAGCTGCAGGGCGATCGCCCCGCCGAGCACCTCGGCCAGGTCCGTGGCGACGGCGACCGCCTCCGCCTGGACCCACATGCCCCGGCTCACCGGCCGCGGAAACCGCTCGCGGCAGAGCTCGGCCAGGTTGCGCCCGGTCGCCAACCCGAGCTTGGCCGACAACGTCTGCACGAGCATGGCCAGCAGGTTCGCCCCGACGATCACCCACAGCAGCAGGTAGCCGTACTGCGAGCCGGCCGCGAAGTTCGTCGCGAAGTTGCCGGGGTCGATGTAGGCGATCGCCGCGACGAACGCCGGGCCGGCGATCATCAACCGGGCCCGTGCACCGCCACCCCGCAGACGCTGCGCAGCCGGGTCGCCGGTCAGCCGGGGGACCGACGCGGCGGAGCGGCCGGGTGCAGAGCGCATGACGCGCACGGTAGACAAGGCTACCGACTGGCGGTAGCTGGTGTTCCATCCTGAGACGCCACCCGGCGCCCGGGCCCACCTCGCGCACCGCACTCCTCGCCCGTGGCAGTCTGCGGCCATGGCGATCGATCCCACCGGTGCGGACATGAAGGCGTTCCTCGGCGCGGCCCCGGACGAGCCGGTCACGATGCTCAACCTGCTGCGCTTCGTCGAGGGCGGCCGGGCCCGCTACGACGAGTACATCGCCCACTTCCGGCGCACGTCGGAGCGGTTCGGCGCACAGGTCGTCTACTACGGGTACGGCGGCGCGCCGGTCGTGGCCGAGCAGGGCCAGGACTGGGACGCGGTGCTGCTCGTGCACTACCCGAGCCGCCGCGCCTTCTCGGACATGGTCCGCGACCCCGAGTACCAGCAGGGCACCCACCTGCGCACGGAGGCGCTGGTCGAGGCGGTCCTGCAGCCGACGACCCCCGCCCCCTGACCGGTCCGGTCGCGGCCACCATACGGCCGCCGACTTCCCGGTTGTTCCGGGGACAGCGGGATACCCCGGGCGGGACCACTGGTCTATCGCCAGGAGGAACGCGGATGGGGAAGGGCTGGACGCCGCGGCTGGAGGTGCGGCAGCTGCTGGAGGCGGTCGAGGCGGCCGCGCCGATGGACGCCGTCGACGAGGTCGCCGACCAGCTGGCCGGGTTGTTCCGGGCCCGGCGGGTCGCCTTCCTCATCGCGGACATGAGCGGGCGCGCGGTCGTCCGGCTCACCCGCGACCGGGACGGGAGCGCCGGGACGGACGGCGACGACGCGGAGAAGATCCCGCTCGCGGGCACCGTCTACGACCACGTACTGCAGGCACAGGAGCCCGCGGTCGAGGAGGACGACGGGGACGTCCGCGTCGTCGTGCCGGTGACCGAGCGGGGCGACGCCGTCGGTGTCCTCGAGATGACCCTGCCCGACCGACCCACCCCGGAGATCCTCACCGAGCTCGCCTTCGCCGGCCACGTCCTCGCGTACATCGTCGTGGTCGGCCGGCGCTTCACCGACCTCTACACCTGGGGCCAGCGCACCACCCGCTTCTCCGTCGCCGCCGAGATCCAGCACCGGCTGCTGCCCGACGCCTACACCTGCGAGGCCAGCCAGTTCACCCTCGCCGGCTGGCTGGAGCCGTCGGCGCGGATGGCCGGTGACACCTTCGACTACGTCCTCGACCGGCACAGCCTGCAGCTGTCGATCACCGACGCCGTCGGCCACGGCCTGGAGGCGGCCATGCTCGCCACGCTGGCCGTGAACAGCCTGCGGAACAGCCGCCGTGCCGGCGCGTCGTTCGCCGAGCAGGCCCGCACCCTCAACCACGACCTGGTCCGGCACACCGCGACCGGCGAGCTGGTCACCGGCCAGAGCGTGCGGATCGACCTGGAGACCGAACGCGCGGAGATCATCAACGCCGGTCACCCGCTCCCGGTGCGGCTGCGGCACGGGAGCGCCGAGACCGTGCCGCTCGACGTCGACGTCCCGTTCGGGATCGACCCGAACTGGGAGTACCGCGTCCAGGAGCTCGACCTCGAGCCCGGGGACCGGCTCCTGTTCGTCACCGACGGAATGATCGAGCGCGACGCCGCGGACCTGGAGCTGGGCGACCTGCTGGCCAAGCTGGGCACCGCGCACCCGCGCGAGGTCGTGCAGGCGCTCGGTGCGGCCGTCCTCGCCGCCACGGACGGCGACCTGCGGGACGACGCGACCGTGCTGTGCCTGGACTGGCACGGCGGCCCGCCCCGGCGCCGCGACAGCACCGGCGGCGCCCGATCAGACCCGCCGTAGGCACCAGACGAGCCAGGACCATCCGCCGACGTGACACGCGTCTCCGGTCGTCAAGATCGCGTCAAGATCGGGCGGCGGGGCGTCAAGGTCCTGTTCGGGCCCCTGCCGGCGGCTCCCGCCGGTCCGAGACTCGCCGTCGGCGTCGCCGGAAGGACCGGCGGCCGTGGTGTCGAGGAGTTGTCCGGTGGCCGATGTGCTCTCCGCACTGCTGCTGGTCGGCGGGTTCGCCGTCCTGGTGCTGTGCCTGCGTGGTCTGGAGCGGCTGTGAGTACCGCCGACCTCGTGACGAACGTGGTGGGCGGGGTCGTGGCGCTCGCGCTGCTCGTCCACCTCGTCGTCGCCCTGCTCCGGCCGGAGAGGTTCTGACGTGGACGACACCCTCGCGGGCCTCCTCCAGGTGGCGCTCCTGCTGGTCCTGCTCGCGGCCTGCTACGCCCCGTTCGGGGACTACATGGCTCGGGTCTTCACGAGCGAGCGGGACTGGCGGGTCGAGTCGGCGCTCTACCGGCTGGTCCGGGTCGACGCGACGAGCGGCCAGCGCTGGCCGACCTACGCGGCCGGCGTGCTCGGCTTCTCGTTCGTCTCGATCGTGCTGGTCTACCTGCTGCAGCGGCTCCAGCCGCTGCTGCCGATGTCCTTCGGCCGCGGCGCCGTCGACCCGGCGACGGCGCTCAACACCGCGATCTCGTTCGTGACCAACACGAACTGGCAGTCCTACGTCCCCGAGCAGGTGCTCGGCAACACCGTGCAGATGGCCGGGCTGACCGTGCAGAACGTCGTGTCGGCCGCGGTCGGCCTGGCGGTGGCCGTCGCGCTGGTCCGGGGCCTGGTCCGATCCGGGACGGACCGGCTCGGCAACTTCTGGGTGGACCTGACCCGCGGCGTCGTCCGGATCCTGCTGCCCTTCGCCTTCGTCGCGGCGATCCTGCTGGTCGCCGCGGGCGTGACGATGTCGCTGCGGTCGGGCGTGGACCTCACCGGCGTCGACGGGGCCGCGCACACCGTGCCGATGGCGCCGACGGCCTCGCAGGAGGCGGTCAAGATGCTGGGCACGAACGGCGGCGGGATCTACAACGCCAACTCGGCGCACCCGTTCGAGAACCCCGACGGCCTCTCGAACCTGTTCGAGATATTCCTGATGCTCGTCATCCCCGTCTGCCTGACCCGCACCTTCGGCACGATGGTCGGCAACCGCCGGCAGGGCACCGTGCTGCTCTCGGTGATGGGCGTCCTGTGGGCCGCCGTGCTCGCCGTGGCGTGGTTCGCCGAGACCCACCCGAACGGCCCCGCCGCGCTGGCCGCGGGTGGCGCGCTCGAGGGCAAGGAGGTGCGGTTCGGCATCCCGTCGAGCGTGCTGTTCGGGGTGTCCACGACCGGCACCTCGACCGGTGCGGTGAACTCGCTGCACGACAGCTACACCGGCGGTGGCGGCGGAGTGGTCCTGCTGAACATGCTGTTCGGCGAGGTCGCGCCGGGCGGGGTCGGCGCCGGGCTCTACGGGATCCTGGTGCTGGCGATCGTCGCCGTGTTCCTCGCGGGCCTGATGGTCGGCCGCACCCCGGAGTACCTGGGCAAGAAGCTCGGCCGCCGCGAGGTGACCGCGGCCGTGGTCGCCATCCTGACCATGCCGACGCTCGTGCTCGTCGGCGCCGGTCTGGCGATCGCCCTGCCCGGCACCCTCGACGCCCTGAACAACGACGGCGCGCACGGCTTCTCCGAGGTCCTCTACGCCTACGCCAGCGCCGCCAACAACAACGGCTCCGCGTTCGCCGGTCTGACCGTGACCGGCGACTTCTTCCAGACGACGCTGGGCCTGGCGATGCTGTTCGGCCGGTTCGTGCCGATCCTCGCGGTGCTCGCGCTGGCCGGCTCGCTCGCCCAGCAGCGCCGCGTCGAGGCGGGCGCCGGCACGCTCGCCACGGACGAGCCGCTCTTCGGCGTCCTCGTCGGCGGCACGATCGTGCTGGTCGCCGCCCTCACCTTCTTCCCCGCGCTCGCGTTGGGGCCCCTCGCGGAGGCACTCGCATGACCACCCCCATCCTCGAACGCACCCCGGCGCGGGCCGTCGCCCCCGGCGGACCGGTCAGGGCCGGCGCGTTCAGTCCCGCACAGCTGTGGGCCTCCCTGCCCGACGCGTTGCGCAAGCTCCATCCCCGCGCCCAGCTGCGCAATTCCGTCATGTTCGTCGTCTGGGTCGGCTCCGTGCTGGTCACCGTGGACGCGCTCTGGCAGCCGACGCTGTTCGGCTGGCTGATCGCCGTCTGGCTGTGGTTCACGGTCCTGTTCGCCGGCCTCGCCGAGGCCGTCGCGGAGGGCCGCGGCAAGGCGCAGGCCGCGACGCTGCGGAGGACCAGGCGGGACACCACGGCCCGCCTCGTCGACGGCCGGGTGGTCGCCGCGACCGAGCTCTCGATCGGCGACCGGGTCGTCGTCGGGGCCGGCGAGACGATCCCCGGCGACGGGGACGTCGTCGAGGGCATCGCGACCGTCGACGAGTCGGCGATCACCGGCGAGTCCGCCCCCGTCGTCCGCGAGGCGGGCGGGGACCGGTCCAGCGTCACCGGCGGCACGACGGTGCTGTCCGACCGGATCGTCGTGGAGATCACGACGATGCCGGGCGAGTCCTTCGTCGACCGGATGATCGCGCTGGTCGAGGGCGCCTCCCGACAGAAGACGCCCAACGAGATCGCCCTGACGATCCTGCTGGCCGCCCTGACGATCATCTTCCTCCTCGCCGTCGTGGCCCTGCAGCCGATGAGCGCGTACGCCGGTGGCCCGCAGCCGGTCGTGGTGCTGGTCGCGCTCCTGGTCTGCCTCATCCCGACGACGATCGGGGCCCTGCTCTCGGCGATCGGCATCGCGGGCATGGACCGGCTGGTGCAGCGCAACGTGCTGGCCAGGTCCGGACGGGCCGTCGAGGCCGCGGGCGACATCGACACCCTGCTGCTGGACAAGACCGGCACCATCACCTTCGGCAACCGGCAGGCCACCGAGCTGATCCCGGTCGACAGGGCGTCGACGCAGGAACTGGCGGAGGCGGCGCGGCTCTCCAGCCTCGCCGACCAGACCCCGGAGGGGCGCAGCGTCGTCGACCTGTGCACCCGGGAGTACGGCCTCCCCGGCGAGGCCTCGGCCGACGAGGCACGCGCCGAGTTCGTGCCGTTCACCGCGCAGACCCGGATGTCCGGGCTGGACATCGGCGGACGGCGGATCCGGAAGGGTGCCGCGGCGAGCATGCCCGGGGCCGGCGAGGTGCGGGAGATCGTGGACCGCATCTCGGACGAGGGCGGCACCCCGCTCGTCGTCGCCGACGGAGACCGGGTGCTCGGCGTGATCCGGCTGTCCGACGTGGTCAAGCCCGGCATCGCGGCCCGCTTCGCCGAGCTGCGGGCGATGGGCATCCGGACGGTCATGGTCACGGGTGACAACCCGCGGACGGCCCGCGCGATCGCGGCCGAGGCGGGCGTCGACGATCACATCGCCGAGGCCACGCCCGAGGACAAGATGGCCTACATCCGCACGGAGCAGGAGGGCGGGCGGCTCGTCGCCATGACCGGCGACGGCACCAACGACGCCCCCGCGCTCGCGCAGGCGGACGTCGGTGTCGCGATGAACACGGGGACGGCCGCGGCCAAGGAGGCCGGCAACATGGTCGACCTCGACTCCGACCCGACGAAGCTCCTCGAGATCGTGGAGATCGGCAAGCAGCTGCTGATCACCCGTGGGGCGCTGACCACCTTCTCCGTGGCCAACGACCTGGCGAAGTACTTCGCGATCCTGCCCGCGATGTTCGCCGCGCTGTACCCGTCGCTCGGGCTGCTGAACGTGATGGGGCTGCACTCGCCGCAGTCGGCGATCCTGTCCGCGGTGATCTTCAACGCGCTGGTCATCATCGTGCTGATCCCGCTGGCCCTGCGCGGCGTGCGGTACCGGCCGAGCTCGGCGTCGACCCTGCTGCGCCGCAACCTGCTGATCTACGGTCTCGGCGGCGTCGTCACGCCGTTCGTCGGCATCTTCCTCATCGACCTCGTCGTCCGACTCGTCCCGGGGATGTGACGTGCTCTCCACCCTGCGCAGGCAGACCGGCACCGGACTGCGCCTGCTGATCGTCCTCACCGTCCTGTGCGGGATCGCGTACCCGCTCGCCGTCTGGGGGGTCTCGCGGCTGCCCGGGCTGTCCGGCCATGCCGAGGGCTCCCTGGTCACCCAGGGCGGCACCGTCGCCGGGTCCTCGCTGGTCGGCGTCGACCCCGTGCCGGCGGATCCCGCCGCCGACCCGTACTTCCACACGCGGCCGTCGGCCTCGGCGGAGGGCGTCCTCGGCCCGGCGGACCCCACGACCTCCGGCGGCTCGAACAAGGCCGGGGACTCCGCCGAGCTCCTCGACACGGTGGCGCAGCGCCGTGCGCTGATCGCCGGGCGGGAGGGCGTCGCGACCGAGGCCGTGCCGACCGACGCCGTGACCGCCTCGGCATCCGGGCTCGATCCTGACATCAGCCCGGCCTACGCCGCGCTGCAGGTGGACCGCGTCGCCCGGGTGACCGGCCTGCCGGCCGACCGGGTCCGGGACCTGGTCGCGCGGGCCACGGACGGGCGCATACTCGGGTTCCTGGGCGAGCCGACCGTCAACGTCACCGAGCTCAACCTGGCGGTCGCCGCGCAGCGGTCCGGCGGGTGAGCAGGGTGGGCGGGTCTCGCGAGAACGGGGTGGGGTCATGACCGGCGGGCCGGCGGCAGGAGGAACGGTGCAGCACCGTGGTGAGCTGCGGATCCACCTGGGCGCGGCACCCGGCGTCGGCAAGACCTACGCGATGCTCTGCGAGGCCCACCGCCGCGCCGGACGGGGTACGGACGTCGTCGTCGGGCTCGTGGAGACCCACGGCCGCGCGAGGACCGCCGAGCTCCTCGACGGCCTGGAGGTCCTCCCCCGGCGGCCCACGCGGTTCGGCGGCGAGCTCGACGTGGAGGCGGTGCTCGCCCGCCGGCCGGAGGTCGTGCTGGTCGACGAGCTGGCCCACACCGACGCCCCGGGCTCGCGCAACGGGAAGCGCTGGCAGGACATCGAGGAGATCCTCGCCGCCGGGATCGACGTGCTGTCCACGGTCAACGTCCAGCACCTCGAGTCCCTCAACGACGTCGTCGAGAAGATCACCGGGGTCCGGCAGCGGGAGACCGTGCCCGACGAGTTCGTGCGCCGGGCCGACCAGATCGAGCTGGTCGACATCACCCCCGAGGCGCTGCGTCGGCGGCTCGCCCACGGCAACGTCTACGCCGCCGAGAAGGTCGACGCCGCGCTGGCCAACTACTTCCAGGTCGGCAACCTGATCGCGCTGCGCGAGCTGGCCCTGCTCTGGGTGGCCGACGAGGTCGACACCGCACTGCAGCGCTACCGCACCGAGCAGCGGATCTCCGAGACCTGGGAGACCCGCGAGCGCGTGGTCGTGGCCCTGACCGGCGGGCCGGAGTCGGAGACCGTGCTGCGCCGGGCCACCCGGATCGCCAAACGGGCCGGCCAGGCCGACCTGCTCGCCGTGCACGTCCTCCGCGGCGACGGCCTCTCCGGGGCACCCGTGGGCGCGACGAACGCGCTGCGGACGCTGGCCGACGACGTCGGCGCCAGCTTCCACACCGTGGTCGGCGACAGCGGGGCCGGGGGCGTCACCGACGCCCTCCTCGAGTTCGCCCGCGGGGTGAACGCCACCCAGCTCGTGCTGGGCACCTCGCGGCGCTCGCGCGTGGCCCGGCTGTTCGACGCCGGGATCGGCGCCCGCGTGATCCAGGAGTCGGGCTCGATCGACGTCCACATGGTCACCCATGCCTCCGCCGGAGGCTCGGTGCTGCACGTGCCCCGGCTGCACAGCGCGGTTCCGCTTGACCGGCGCGTCCTCGGCTGGGTGGTGGCGGTGCTCGGGCCGGCTGCCGCGACGCTCGTCGGCGCTTCCCTGTACGAGATCGTCGGGCTGTCGACGGACGTGGTGCTGTTCTTCCTGGCCACCGTCGTCGCCGCACTGATCGGCGGGCTCGGGCCCGCGCTGCTCGCCGCCCTGCTCGGCGGCCTGCTGCTGAACTTCTTCCTCACCCCGCCGCTGTACTCGCTGACCATCTCCGAGCCGGAGAACGCGATCACCGTGGTGGCGATGCTGATCGTCGCGGTGCTGGTCGCGCTGGTCGTGGACCGGGCGGCGCGGCGCGGCGAGCAGGCCGCGCGCGCCCGGACCGAGGCGGCGCTGCTGGCGTCCTTCGCCCGAACCGTGCTGACCCGCGCCGATCCGCTGCCCCGGCTGCTGGAGAAGGTCCGGGAGGCGTTCGGGCTGCGCTGTGTCGCCCTCCTCGAGCACGACGGCGGCGAGTGGCGGCGGGTCGCGACGTCCGGTCCGCCGGAGTGCGGCCGGCCCGAGGACGCCGACGTGGACGTCGCCGTCGAGCCCGGGCTGCACCTGATCGGCACCGGCCGGTCGCTGCCCGCCCACGACCGGCGACTCCTGGAGACCGTCGGCGGGCAGGCCCTGCTCGCGCTGCGCAGCCAGCGCGCCGGGGAGGAGGCGCTGCGGGCGCAGCGGCGCGCCGAGGTCAACGAGACCCGCGGCGCCCTGCTCTCCGCGGTCGGTCACGACCTGCGCAGCCCCCTGACCTCCATCAAGGCCGCGGTGGGCAGCCTGCGCGACCCGCTGCTCCGGCTGTCCGGCACGGACCGGGCCGAGCTGCTCGAGACGGTCGAGGAGTCGGCGGACCGGCTGACCGGCCTCGTCGACAACCTCCTCGACTCCTCCCGGCTCGCCTCCGGTAGGGTCGAACCACTGCTGGAACGCATCGGCTACGACGAGGCCGCGGCCCGGGCCCTGCTCGGCGTGCCCGACGCGGCCCGGGTCCGCCTCGAGATCCCGGGCGACCTGCCCGACGTGACCGCCGACGTCGGGCTGCTGGAACGGGTGGTCGCGAACCTGGTCGACAACGCGCTGCGCCACGGTGGCGGCGCCCCGGTCGTCCTGCGGGCCAGCGCCCACGAGGGCCGCGCGGAGCTGCGGGTGGTCGACTCCGGGCCGGGGGTGCCGAAGAAGCAGCAGGAGAAGCTGTTCGCGCCCTTCCAGCGGCTCGGCGACCGGCGGGCGGCGAACGGGGTGGGGCTCGGGCTGTCCGTGGCGCGCGGGCTGACCGAGGTCATGGGCGGCACCCTCACCGCAGAGGACACCCCCGGCGGCGGGCTCACCGTCGTCGTGTCGCTGCCCGTCGCGGTGCTCGGCCGGGGGCGGCCGGAGCGCCTCTACACCAGGTCCCGGTAGGCCTCGGCGAGCGCCCGCGCCTCCGCGCGCAGGTCGTCCCGGTCCAGGCCCGCGTACTCCGCCACCGCCTCGGCGTACGCAGGCCCCGCCGCGGCCGTGACCACCGCCCGGGTGGCCGCGCCGGACATCGTCGGCTGGTACTCGCGCAGGTAGTGGAACCGCTCGGCGATCGCGACGAGCCACACCCCGCGCACGGTCCGGCCCCGCTCCACCTCGACGAGCCCCAGCGCGAGCAGCAGCGTCCCGCAGATCGGGTCCGGGATGCCGCTCGCGAGCAGCGCGTCGAGCGCGCCGGGCAGGCTCCCGGCGATCTCCCCGACGTCGTCGAGGCGGTGGTGGCGCACGTGCGCGACCACGGCCGTGGCCCGCAACGACCACGCGTAGGGCAGCAGCCAGGACGCGCAGGTGTGCACGTCGAGCACCTCGGTCGCCCGGCGCCACATCGCCAGTCCGGTGTCCGTCTCCCCCTTGGCCAGGGCGAGCTCGGCCCGCGCGGCCAGGTCGAACACCACCGCGTCGGGGGTATCGGCCGGTGGGCCGGCGGCGGCGAGGGCCCGTTCGGCGTCGCCGGTCGCCCCCAGGCCGAGCTGTGCGACGACCATGCCCAGCCGCAGGCCCATCGGGTCCCCCTCGACCCCGAGCGCCGCAAGCGCCTCCCCCACCGCGGCCAGCTCCGCCAGCGCCTCACCGTGCCGCTCCAGCTGCAGGCACAGCTCGGCGAGCCGGCCGTGGACGAACGTGTGCAGCCACGGCATCCGGGCGGGCAGGCGGGCGAACATCTCCCGCGCGGCCGCATACGCGGCCGCCATGTCGCCCTGGGCCTCGCGGACGTAGCCGGCCACCCCGAGCGCGACGAGGGCGACGAGCGGGCGGCGGTCCCGGCACAGGGCGCCCAGCGCGGCCGCGTCGGGCAGCACGGTCAGAACCTCGTGGAGCGCGCCGATCGCGGTGTCCGCCGGACCCGGCGGCAGTCGCCGCAGGATCGCCAGCGGGCGGACCGCGGCCGCCGGATCGAGGAGCAGGCACACCGCCAGGTGCTGCACCACGGCCTGCCGCAGGGCGGCGCGGCCGGCGTCGTCGGTGGGCCGGTACCGCGACAGCGCCGGCAGGGTCTCCTCCCCCGTCGCCAGCAGGCGTTGCGTCCCGGACTCCACCGTCCACAACGCCCCGAGCGCCGCGACGACCGCGGCGAGCGCGGCCCGGTCGTCGTGCTCCCGGGCGAGGCGCAGCACGTGCAGCAGGTTCTCCTGCTCCGCCCGGATCGCGGCGCGCGCGGGCCGCGGATCCGCGCCGAACGGGGCCTCGTGCACGGACTTCGCGAGGCACCGGCCCCAGCCGAGGACCCGGGCGGTGACCAGCGCGTCCTCCCCGGCCTCGGCCCGCCGGACGGCGCAGAACTCGCGGACGGTCTCGAGCATCCGGTAGCGGCCCGCCGCGTCGGGCGGCCGCACCAGGGACTGCCCGACGAGCGCCTCCAGCAGGTCCATCCGGTCGCCGCCGAGCAGGCCCGCGGCGGTGTCGCCCGTGAACCCGCCCGGCAGCGCGGACAGCGTGCGCAACGCGGCCCGGGCCTCGTCGTCGAGCAGGTTCCAGCTCCAGCCGACCACCGCCTCCAGGGTGCGGTGCCGCGGCGGCCGGTCCCGGCCGGTGCCGCGCAGGAGCGCGAACCGGTCGTCGAGCCTGCGGTGGATCTCCTTCACCGGCAGGGCGCGGACGCGCGCCGCCGCCAGCTCCACGGCCAACGGCAGCCCCTCGAGCCGGGCGCACAGCGCCTCCACCTCGGCGGCCGGGAGGTCGACGTCCGGCCGCGCCGCGCGGGCGCGCCGGGTGAACAGCGCGACGGTGACCGCCGGATCGAGCTGTGGCAGCGGGTGGACCGACTCCGAGGACAGGTCCAGCGGCGCCCGGCTCGTGGCCAGCACCCGCAGGTCCCGGGTCCGCGCCACCACCGCGTGCACCAGGTCCGCGGCCGCGTCGAGCACGTGCTCGCAGTTGTCCAGCACCAGCAGGGCCGGCCCCGACCCCAGCGCCTCCGCCACCGCACTCGCCGCGTCCGGGGCCGCCCCGGCCAGCGGTCCGTCGGCCCGGACGGCGGTGGCCACCTCGGCGGCGACGTCGGTCCCCGCCCGGACGCCGGCCAGCGACACCACCTGCACCGTGCGCTGCTCGGCCCGGGCCGCCACCGCGTGCGCGAGCCGG
The DNA here is from genome assembly GCF_000717175.1 of Pseudonocardia autotrophica. Lineage (GTDB taxonomy): Bacteria > Actinomycetota > Actinomycetes > Mycobacteriales > Pseudonocardiaceae > Pseudonocardia > Pseudonocardia halophobica. The sequence continues at coordinate 178,098 of NZ_JNYD01000015.1, forward strand.
GTCTTCCCGAGACCGCCGGGGCCGAGCACCGTCACCACGCGGGAGGTGCGCAGCAGGGCGAGGACCGCCTCGACGTCACCGTCGCGGCCGAGCAGGGCGTTGGGTTCGGCGAGGATCCCGCGACGCCGGGCCGGCGCCGACTCGGCCAGCAACGCCGCGTGCTGCGCCCGCAGCGCGGCACCCGGGTCGGCGCCGAGCTCCTCGGCGAGGTCACGGCGGTAGTCCTCGTACCGCGCCAGCGCCGCGGCCGGGCCGCGCACCCGCGCCTCGCTGCGCAGCAGCTCCACCAGCAGTTCCTCGTCGCGCGCAGCGCCGGCCGCCAGCTCCTCGAGCGGGCCGAGCGCCTCCGCGGCCCGCCCCAGCCGCGACAACGCCAGTGCTCGGCCCCGCCGCAGCGCCGCGAGGGTCGTCCGGCGCGCGGCCCGCAGCGCGGCGAGCGGGCCCGCCCCCGTCGGGTCCCCGGGGTTCGGCCAGAGCGCCAGCCCGGCCTCCGCCGCGGCGAGCGCGGTCACCGGATCCGTGCCGCGCCCGACCTGGTCGGCGTACCGCAGCAACGCCGACGCGTCCACGTCGGCGGGGTCCACCGCCAGGCGGTAGCCGGTCGGCGTCGTCGCGATCAGGTCCGGCCCGATCCGGGCGCGCACCCGCGAGACGACGACCTGCAGGGCCTTCGCCGGGTCCGCCGGCGGATCGTCCGGCCACAGCTCGGCGACCAGCCGTCCGGTCGAGCACCCGGCGGCGAGGTCCGCGGCCAGCGCGGCGAGCAGGGCGGCGGGCCGCTCGCCCGGCAGCACCGCACCGTCCACGGCGACCTGCGGGAGCAGGGTCAGCCAGGGCACCGCCCCACCGTAGCGACCGGCGCCGGCGGAGCCCCACGGTGCTGCTCCGCAGGGCCGACGACCACCGTCGACGGCTGACCTGGGGAGACACCCTTCGAGGCGGATTGAAGGGCGTTTGGAGCCGGCCCGGGCATCGTGGCACTGCGAGAGCGAGCCGCAGCGCCCGGACGACAGGAGATGACCATGGACACGACCGACGTGGTGCTGGTGGTCGGCGCCGGCCCGGTGGGCCTCACGACCGCCTGCCAGCTGGCCCGCCAGGGCGTGCCGGTCCGCATCGTCGACGCCCTCGAGCAGCCGACCACGGAGTCGCGCGCGGTGGGCGTGCACGCCCGCAGCATGGAGATGCTCGCCGCGCTGGGCGTCCTGCCCCGGCTGGAGGCCCGCGGCCGGCGGATCGACGCCCTCGAGATCCTCGACGGCCGTACCGGCGCGACCCGCACGCGCCTCGACGTCACCGGCGTCCCCAGCCGCCACCCGTACGTCCTCGACGTCCCCCAGCCCGACACCGAGGCCGTCCTGGCCGACCGGGCCGCCGAGCTCGGCGTCGTCGTCGAGCGCGGCGTCACGCTCACCGCCCTGACCCAGGACGCCGACGGGGTCGACGTCACCCTGCGCACCCGCGACGGGGAGGAGACCGTCCGCGTCGGCTGGGTGGTCGGCGCCGACGGCGGCCACAGCTCCACCCGCACCCTCGCCGGCACGAAGCTGGAGGGCGGCTTCCACGGACAGCACTTCGCCATGGCCGACGTCGACGTGGACACCGCGTGGGCCCCCGACACCATCCGCATGTTCGAGCACCCCGACGGCATGGGGATCCTGTTCCCGCTGGCCGGGACGCGCGCCCGGATCATGTTCTTCGTCGACGACCCGGGGTCCGGTGCCCCCGACCCCACGCTGGCCCAGATCCAGGCCCTGGCCGACGCGCGCATGGGCGGCAAGGTGACGGTGCGCGACCCGCGCTGGCTCACCTATTTCGAGGTCCACCACGCCCAGGTCCCCCGGTACCGGCTCGGGCGCGTGCTGCTCGCCGGCGACGCCGCGCACATCCACAGCCCCGCCGGCGCGCAGGGCATGAACACCGGCATCCAGGACGCCGCCAACCTGGCCTGGAAGCTCGCCCTCGTCGCCCGGCACCGGGCGGACGCCGCGCTGCTCGACAGCTACCACGACGAGCGCCACCCGGTCGGCGCCATGGTCGTCCGGACCACCACCACGCTGACGAACGTCGGCACCGCCTCGGGCCCGGAGGCCGCCGTCCGCGACGTCGCGATGGTCGTCGTCGGCCACCTCCCCCGGATCGCCGGCACCGGCGCCGCGACGCTGGCCGAGACGACGATCGGCTACCGCGACAGCGCCCTCGCGGTGCACCGCGGCCACCACCGCCACGGGGCCGCGCGGGCGGGTGAGCACGCCCCGGACCCCGACGGCCTGCTCCGACCCGACGGCACCCCGGTGACCGTCGAGGACCTGCTCGGCCGGCCCGGCATGGTGCTGCTGGTCCGCACCGAGGACACGGCCACGGTCGACGAGCTGCGCGGCGTCCTCGGCGACCTCGGCACGGTGGTCCGCGTCGTGTCCGACGCGGGGGCGTCCGGGGAGTGCGTCGTCGACCCGGACGACGTGCTCGGCAGGGAGTACGGCCTGGGATCCGAGGGCCTCGCCCTGATCCGCCCCGACGGCTACCTCGGCCTCGTCGCGGACCCGGCCGACACCACTGCGTTGCGCGCCTACCTCGCCGACACGCTGCGCATCGGACAGCCGTCGACCGTCTGACGCGGGCTCAGCGCGGTCCGCCCTCCTCGTCGAGGTCGGCCGTGACGACCTCGATCAACGACGGGCCGTCCGCGCTCAGTGCATCCTTCAGGGCCAGGACGAACGCGGCGCCGTCGGACACCGAGCGGGCCGGGACGCCGTAGCCCCGGGCGAGGGCGGTGAAGTCGATGCCCGGCACGTCCATGCCGGGGGTCTCGCCGGTGCCCAGCACCTCGCCGAACCAGCGCAACGCCCCGTACGTGCCGTTCTTCAGCACGAGGATCACCACTGGGATCCGGTGGCGCGCCGCGGTCCAGAGGGCGGTGATGCCGTAGTTCGCCGAGCCGTCGCCGATGACGCCGACGACCTGCCGGTCGGGCCGCCCGAGCTGGGCTCCGACCGCCGCGGGCAGCCCGAAGCCGAGCCCGCCGGACGCGGGGAACAGGTAGCTGCCCGGCTCGCGCAGGTCCATCTGGGACCAGAACGAGGCGGCGGTCGAGGTCGACTCGACCACGTAGAGCGCGTCGTCGGGGGCGTGCTCGCGCAGCAGGGCGAAGAGCTCGTCGGGGTGCACCGAGTGCGGCGACGTGCGGGGCGCGGGGAACGGGGGCAGGGCCGGCAGCGGCGGGCGCGCGGCGACCGAGACCCCGTCGGCGAGCGCGGCCAGTGCCGGCCCGACCGGGGCGACGACGGCGTCGCCGAACGGCGCGCGGGCCGCCTCCTTCGGGTCCTCGGTGATCTGCACCAGCCGCGTGCCCTCCGGCAGGTACCGCCCGGGCAGGTACTGGTGGTAGCGGAACACCGGCGCACCCACGACCAGCACCAGGTCGTGGCCCTCGAAGGCCGTCGAGACCTCGCGGACGGCGGCCGGCAGCACACCCCGGAACGCCGGGTGGCGCGTCGGGAACGGGCAGCGCGGCGCCGACGGGGCGATCCACACCGGGGCGCGCAACGCCTCGGCCAGCCGCACCGCGTCGGCGTTGGCGCCGGCCGCGTCGACCTGCGGGCCGAGGACCAGCAGCGGGTTCTGCGCCCGGTCGAGCAGCGCGACGAGCTCGGTGACCTGCTCCTGGCTCAGCGACGCGCCCCCGCGCACGGTCCGGCCGGGCAGGAGCTCGCTGTCGGGGTCGGCGTCGGCGGCCCAGTCGTCGTAGGGCACCGAGACATAGACCGGGCCGCGGGCCGGCAGCAGGGCGGTGTGCACCGCCTGGTCGATGGTGCGCGGGACGTCCGCGGCGCAGGCGGGCTCGCTGCTCCATTTCACCAGCGGCTGGGGCAGGGCCGTGGCGTCGACGTTGGCCAGCATGACCTCCTGCCCGATCGTCGAGCGGACCTGCTGGCCGGCGGTCAGCACGAGCGGGCTGTGCGAGTAGACCGCGTTGGTCAGCCCGCCCATCGCGTTGCCGGAGCCGGAGGCGGCGTGCAGGTTCACGAACGCGGGGCCGCCCGTGGCGAGGGCGAACCCGTCGGCCATCGACACCACGGCGCCCTCGTGCAGCCCGAGCACGTAGGTGAAGTCCTCGGGCATGTGCGCCAGGAAGGGGAGCTCGTTGGAGCCGGGGTTGCCGAAGATCGTCGTCAGTCCCCGGGCCCGCAGGATCCGGTAGGTCACCTCGGCGACCGTGGCCATGTTCCGCCTGCCTCTCCGCCACCTCCGCCGGTGACGCGACCACGGTAGGAAGACGGCCTCCATGAGGCCAATGAGTCCTGGTGATGGTGACATAGGTCTGGTCTATGCGCGCAGGTCGCGGCGTGGTCGACCTGTCGTTGCTGCGCACCTTCGTCCTGCTCTTCGAGTGCGTGCCGCTGGAGGTCGGGTCGGCCGCCACCGAGCTGCCGCAGTGATCCGCGATGTGCTGGCGCGCTGAGCCGTCCGGCGCGGACACAGGATGTTCACCGCCGACGCGTGTGTCGCTCGCGCCGCCGCGCCGCCGGCCTCCTAGGGTTCTCCTGGTCGTTCTGCTCGGGAGGTCGGATGCTCAGGCGCGCACCGCTGTTCGGCGGCAAGAATCGGGTCACCTTCAGCCTGCCCGCCCACGAGCCTGCGGGGCAGGTCAGCGTGGTGGGCGACTTCAACGCCTGGGAGCCGGGCCGCCACGAGATGGTCCGCCGGCGCAACGGGACCCGCAGCGTGTCGGTCGTGCTCCCGCCCGGCGAGCACCGCTTCCGCTATCTCGCCACGGACGGGGTCTGGCTCGACGACGACACCGCGGACTTCGTCGACGCCGGCGGCAGCTGGGTCCGCGTGCAGCCACGCGAACGTCGGTAGCCGTCCCGGCGCCGCGGAATCAGGCGAGCAGGGCCGCCGCGCGGGCCGCGCCGCTGTAGACCCCGGCCCGGACGCCGTTGCGGGTGGCGCGCATCCGGGCCCGGCCCGCGGCGCCGCTCCGGTGCCAGGCCAGCAGCGCCTGGCCCCAGCGGGTGCGGGCCAGCCGGACGGTGCCGGCGGTCAGCGCGACCTCGGCCCAGCGGCCCGCGATGTCGTCGAAGCCGTCGCGGTAGGCGAAGACCGCGGGCTGGACGTACGCGAGGCCCGAGGGCAGCCGCGTCATCATCGGCGCGTACTCGGCCAGCAAGGTGTCGAGTGCGTCGTAGCGGGCGGTGCGGTTGGAGCTGATGCTGCCGGTCCGCATCAAGCGCATGTCCACGTGGTACCGGCGAATTCCCCAGAACAGCGGGGCCGACGCCCGGGTGCCGATCCGCAGCCACATTTCCTGGTCCACGGCGCTCGTGAGACCCGTGTCGAACAAGCCGACCTCGTCGAAGCAGCTGCGCCGCACGAGCAGTGAACTGCCGTTGTGCGCGGGATTGTTCTCCGCGAGGAAACGGTCCATGTCGCAGGCGCCCGCGGGCTGCCATCGCGGGCCGACCACCCGGCCGCTCTCCAGCATCACGCGGGTGTGGCAGAAGGTCGCGCCGACCCGACCGCCGACGGTCTCCATCACCTGCAGCTGACGCCGCAGGAAATCCGGGTGCCAGCGGTCGTCGCCGTCGAGGAATGCGACGAACGGCGCGGACGTCTCGACGATGCCGAGGTTGCGCGCCGCGCCGGACCCGGCGTTGGCGGTGGAGATCACCCGGATCCGCCGGTCCCGGGCCGCACGGGCACGGACGATCTCCGCGGTGTCGTCGGTGGATCCGTCGTCGATCACGACGTACTCGAACCGACCCTCGGTCTGCCGCCGCACGGAGTCGACGGCCTCCCCGATCCACGGGCCGACGTCGTAGGCGGGCGTGATCACCGAAACCACCGGACCGCGTGACGGGAGCGAAGAGCTCATAACGGCTCCAACGATCCGATACGTCGCGCAACGTTCCCCCGGAGGGTGGAATCGCGGCGGCGGAGAAAGGTGATCACGACACGGAGGTGAACGCCGGTCGGCGGAGAAAGGGCGCGGAATCGAATGCGCGCCGCTCGGCCCGGAGTGGGCCTGCTGGAGCAGCAGTGACTCGTTCTCCCGTAGGCCGACGGCAGCCGTACGGCCCCCTGACCGGGGTCGTCCCCCTCGCAGGATGACGCGGTCTCCTCCCCCGGCGCGCACGATCGATCGCTCGGTGGGCCGTTCCGGGGCGGTGCCGGAGGACGGCCGGTCCGACCGACTGTGGAGGCGACGTGGCGATCGTTCCCGAGACCAAGATCTCCGTCCCCCCACTCCCGGCGGACACCGTGCGCCGGCCGCTGTTGCGCCGCGAGCTCGACGCGGTCCGCGACGTCGGACTGGTGTGCGCGCCGGCCGGGTACGGCAAGACCCTGCTGCTCGCCGAGTGGGCCGAGGCCGGGCGGCCGTCGATCGACACCGCCTGGGTGCACCTCGACGGCGACGACGACGACCCGCGCCTGTTCTGGGGCGCCCTGCTGGCCGCCCTGGCCCGCTGCCCCACCGTGCCGGCGGGCGCGACCGTGCGCACCGGCCCGGACGGCCGGGGCTGGGATCTGTCGGCGGCCGGCCGGCCCGAGTTCGGGGCCTCGGTCGTGGCGGCGCTCGGCGAGCTCGACCGCCCGGTCCGCCTGGTGCTCGACGACGTCCACGAGCTGAGCGCGCCCGAGGTCCTCCACGACGTCGCCCGGCTCCTGCGCCACCGCCCCGGCACGGTGCCGGTGGTCCTGGCCGGCAGGTGGGACCCACCGATCGGGCTGCAGCGCCTCCGGCCCCAGGGCCGCCTGGTCGAGCTCCGGACCGACCGCCTGCGCCTCGACCGGGACGAGGCGGAGGCGCTCCTGCGACGGGTCGGGGTCCAGCTCCACGCCGAGCAGCTCGACCGCCTGTACGGCCAGACGGACGGCTGGCCGGTCGGGCTGCGGTTCGCCGCCACGGCGCTGCAGGCGTCGTCGAACGTCGAGGGCTTCCTGACGAGGTTCTCCGGCGTCGACCGGGTGGTCGCCGACTACCTCGTCGGCGAGGTGCTCAGCGGGCTGCCCGCGTCGTCGGTCGAGCTGCTCCGCCGCACCAGCGTCTCCGACGACGTCCCGGTGGCGCTCGCCGTCGAGCTGTCCGGCCGCGAGGACGCCGGGCACGTCCTCGCCGAGCTCGAGTCCAGGTCCGCCCTGGTCCGCCGGCGCGGCCGGACGCTGGAGACGTACCGGGTGCAACCGCTGATCCGCAGCTACCTGCGCGGCGATCTCCAGCGGCGCAGCCCGCGGATCGCCGGGGACCTGCACTCCGTGGCGGCCCGCTGGTGGCTCGGGCAGGACCACCCGGCGGCGGCCCTGGCGCACGCCGCGGTGGCCGAGGACCCGGCCCTGCTCGTCGAGGTGGTTCGCCGGGTCGCCGTCCCGCTGCTGGTCACCGGCCAGCACCGCGCGCTGCGGCGGGCGCTCCGGAGGGCGGGGGACACCGTCGTGGCCGCCGATCCGTCCTTGTCGGTGGTGGCCGCGCTGGCGGCCCACCAGTCCGGTGATCGCCCCGCCGGCGTCGCGGCCGCGCGGCAGGCCCGCCGACGGTGGCCACCGGAGCCGCCGGCGCAGCTCGCCACCCTGGGCACGATCGCGGACCGGCTCGGCGGGCTGCCCCGGATCGTGGTCCGGGAGGCCCCGCCCGGGGAGGCCGACGGCCTCCCGCTCGACGAGGCGACCGAGCTGTTGTCGCACGTCGCGGACTGTGCGGCCCGGGTGCGTGAGCGGGAGGGCCCCGCGGACGCCCGGCCCGTCCGGCGCACGCTCGACGAGCTGCTGGTCCGGGCCCGCCGGACGGGCCGGGACCACCTCCTCCTGCAGTGCCGCGCGACGGCGGCCGCGGCGGCCGCCGCGGACCGGGACGTGCACGCGATGCGCGAGCACGCCGCGCACGCCGACGCCCTCGCCGGAGCCCGCGGGTGGACGGCCTCGCCCGCGGCGCTCGACGCCCTCGCGCTGCTCGCCCACGCCACGCTCCTCGCCGCCGACCCGGGGCGCGCCCTCCACCTGGTCGTCGACGCCCTGCCCCGCGCCGAGACCGCGGAACCGCGGCTCCGGTTCGCTCTGCAGGCGCTGCAGGGCGCGGCCCTCGCCGACAGCGGTGACCGGCCCGGCGGTCTGGAGACGCTCCAGCACGCCCGGGTCGTGCTCGGGGACCACGACGCCGACCAGGTCGAGATCGCGCTCGCGGCCACGGTGGAGTTCGACATCGCGCTCCGGCTCGGGCACCACGCCGCGGCCTCCGCCGTGCAGGGCTGGCTCGCCGGGCGCTGCGGGACCGTCGGCGAGGCCGTGGTCATGCGCGCCCGGGCCGACGTGCTGGGCGGCCGCGTCGACCAGGCCCGCGCGACCCTGCGCGGCCTCCTCGACGACGGTCCGCCGGCCGTGCTGCCGGCCACCGTGGTGGAGGCCCACCTCCTGTGCAGCGAGCTCGCGATCCGCGCGGAGGACCGGTTCGCCGCGGCCCTGGCCCTGCGGGACGCCGTCGGGCTGGCCGAACCGCACGACCTGCTCCGGCCGTTCGTCCAGGCCCGTCCCGCGGTGCGCCGGCTGCTGGCCCAGCAGTACGGCACCCTGGAGGTCGCGCACACCCTGCCGGGCCGGGCGCTGGTGCTCGCGCCCCCGGACGGCGAGCGACTCGACGCCGCGCTCAGCGTCCGCGAGCAGGCCGTGCTCGAACTGCTGCCGTCCCTCGAGTCGCTCGAGGAGATCGCCGCCGACCTCACCGTCTCGGTCAACACGCTGAAGACGCACGTCCGGTCGATCTACGGCAAGCTCGGCGTCGGCAACCGCCGCGACGCCGTCGTCGTGGGCTACGAGCACGGCCTGATCCATCGCACCGTCTCCCCGCCGCGGCGGGGGACGGCACGCACGGGGCGGCACGTCCCCGGCCGCGCGGGAGGAGCGACGAGGAGGACCGGATGAGGACCGCGCCCTGCCGAGATCCACAGAAACGACACTGAGGACTTTCGCCACTTCGCCCCCGACCGTCGAGCTGCGAGGGTGCCCTGACGTGCCCGGACACCCTTCGTGGGACCGGACCCGCCCCGACGCGGACGACCGCCGTCGGCAGGGGACCGGGCAGGTGGACGCGAGGGGCGCATGACGCGGCACCGGTCGGTCAGGCTGAGGAGGGCGAGCGGGCACCGGGCGGAGCCCGACCGCTCGATCCTGCCGGTGCCCGTCGCCGGGGGTCTCGTGCGCCGTCCCCGGCTGCACGACCTGCTCGACGACGGCGCGGCGGCCCCGGCGACCCTCGTGGCCGCGGCTGCCGGGTGGGGCAAGACCGTGCTGCTCGGCTCGTGGATCGAGGCCGGCGCCGGCGGCCGGGCCGTGGCGTGGGTGACCCTCGACGCCGACCAGGACGCGCCGCAGCCCTTCTGGCGAGCCGTCGCGGCGGCGCTCGTCGAGGCGACGGGCGGGGACACGGCCGACACCCTCCGCCCGGTCGTCGCCGGCGGCGTGGAGACGGAGTACCTGCCGGCCGCCGTCGCGGACGCGCTCCGGGACGTGCCGACCCCCGTCGTCCTGGTCCTGGACAACTACCACGAGATCGGCTCGGCCGAGGTGCACGCGGGGCTCCTCCGCCTCGTCGAGCGGCCGGTCCCGAACCTGTCGATCGTGATCGCCACTCGCAGGGACCCGCCCTGGCCGCTGCAACGGCTGCGCGTGGCCGACCTGCTCCGCGACGTCCGTGCCACCGACCTCGCGTTCCGTTCGGACGAGGCCACGGAGCTGTTCGCCCGCCTCGGCGTGGACCTCACCGCCGTCCAGGTCGAGCGGCTCCTGGACCGGACCGAGGGCTGGGCGGCGGGGCTGCGGCTGGCCGCCCTGCACCTGCACGACCGGTCGGACGTCGACGGCGCGGTCGACGCCTTCTCCGGCGACGACCACAGCGTCGCGGGGTACCTGCTGACCGAGGTGCTCGACCAGCAGGCACCCGAGCTGATGACCTTCCTGACCGCGGTCAGCGTCGTCGACCTCGTGTGCGCGGATCTCGCCCGCGTGCTCACCGGCCGCTCCGAGGCGGGCCGGGTCCTGGCCGATCTCGCGGCGTCCCACCTCTTCGTGCGCGAGGCGGACCGTCCGGGGCGCTGGTTCCGGCTGCACCGGCTCGTCCTCGACATCCTCCGCGCGCGCACGATCCCCGCACGCGAGCGCCGGGACCTGCACCGCCGGGCGACGGAGTGGTTCCGCGGCCACGACATGCCGCTCGAGGCCATCCGCTCGGCCGTCACCGGCGGACTGTGGCGGCTGGCGGCCGACCTCACGGGCGTCCACGCGGTGGCGCTCGTGATGGGGGGCGACGGCGCGCTGCTCGAACACGTGCTGGCACGGGTCCCGAGCGCCGTCGCGGGGGCGTACCCGGAGCTCGCGGCGGGGCTGGCCGGGGCCCGCATCGCCCAGGGCAGCGGGCTCGACGTGGCCCGGCTCCTCGAGGCGGCCGGCACCGCACCGGACGGGCTGCCGGACGACCGCCGACGGCGTGCCGAGGTGCTCCGGCAGATGAGCGCCGGCGGCCTCGGACGGCTCCTCGGCGACTGGGCCGCCGTGCAGGAGGCCTACCGCCGGGTGCCGCACGAGTCCGGTGCGCTCGCGTCGCTCGGGATGGCCGGCGCGGAGATCGTGCCGGTGGTGGCCCACAACAACCTCGGCACGGCCGCCCTCTGGACCGGCGACCTCGACGCCGCCGAACGCCATCTGAGCGCGGCCACCGACGCGGCGGTACCCGGCGTCGTCCTGGCACAGTTGAACGCCGCGTCCTACCGGGCCCTCCTGCGGGCCGGGCGCGGCGAGCTCGACGCCGCCGAGGCGGAGGCGCACAAGACCCTCGCCGCCGCGGCCACCGCCGGCCTGGAGCTCGCGGTGCAGGTCGTCGCGGCCCACCTCGCCCTCGTGCGGGTGGCGCTGGACCGGGGCGATCCGGCGGCCGCCGACGAGCAGCTGGCCCGGCTGCCGGAGTCCGAGAACATGAGCGCCGAGCCGCACGTCCGGCTCGCGACCGCGCTCCTGGCCGCGGAACGGCGCGCGACCTCCGGGGACCACGAGTCCGCGTTGGCGGTGCTCCGGACGGCACTCGACGCGGAGGCCGCCCGCGCCCCGCGGATCCTGCGCGAACGGGCCGAGCTCCTGGAGGCCTCGCTCGTCGCGCACACGGGCGACCCGGAGCGCACCCTCGCCCTGCTCGACCGGACCGGCCCGCCGACGACGCCCGAGGGCCTGGTGGCCGCGGCGCTGCTCCGGCTGCGGCTCGGGGACGTCCGCACCGCCCAGCGGTACCGCGCCGGGCTGGGCGACCCCTCGACGGTCCGGCTCCGCGTCCAGGGCCTCCTCCTCGACGCCCTGCTGGCCGCGGCGGCCGACGACCAGGACCGCGCCCGGGACCGGTGCGAGGACGCCCTGGTCATCGCCTTCCCCTGCGGGTTGCGCGGTCCGTTCCTCGCCGAGGGGACCGATCTGCGCCCCGTACTGCAGGCGTGTCTCGAGCGCGGGACGGCGGCTCCGGGGTTCGTGCTCGACCTGCTCGGACGCCTCGCCGCGGGACCGGAGGACACCGGAGCGGTCCGGCCGCTCGCGGACCCGCCGACCGAACGCGAGCGGACGGTCCTGCGCTATCTCAGCAGCAGCCTGAGCAACGCCGAGATCGCCGCCGAACTCTACGTCTCGGTCAGCACGGTGAAGACCCACCAGCGCGCCCTGTACCGCAAGCTCGGGGCGACGGGCAGGCGCGACGCGGTCCGCCGGGCCCGGCTGCTGGGGCTGCTCTGAGAAGTCGGCCGGCCCGGGGGGCGCGCTCATCCCGTGCGGATGGTGTGCCGTCCCGCCGGCACCGGCATCGTCGACCCGTCGACCGCTGGAGGAGGTCACAGTGAGCTGCGAGTACTCGGTGCGCGTGCGGGGACGTCTCAGCCCGGCCCTCCTGGCCGCGCTGGACCCGCTCCGCCCGGCCCATCCCACGGAGACCGAGCTGCGCGCGCGGGTGGACGACCAGGCGGAGCTGCAGGAACTGCTCGCGCGGCTGCAGGATCTGGGGATCGAGCTGGTCGGGCTGCAGCGGATCCCGGCCGGCCCGCAGCGCGACCCACGGCGCCAGGAACAGCCCTGACCACGCGCTGACCAGGGCGGTTCCCGCGGCCCGACGGGCCACGACCACCCGTCCAGGATGACCACTCGCCTCCTCGGCGCCCCGACACTCGTCCGTGTCGGCAGGGTTCAGGGGAGTCGGAGGCGTCATGGTGCACATGCTCGGCGGGCCGGCGGCACATCCGGGCCGGGTCGCCCTCCGCGTCGCGGCGGCCGCCCTCGGCATCGCGGCCGTCGCAGGATGTTCGGCGCAGCCGCCCGCGCCGCCGTCGGCCCCACCCGCGGCGCCCGCGACGACCTCGGCGCCCGCGACGACGGGGTACTCGCCCGCACTCTGCACGGCCGCCGCGGAGTTCCAGACCGCGGCCAACGCGATCGTCGGGCTCGACGCGACGAAGGTCGGCACCGAGGGCGTCAAGGCCGCGCTGCAGGACCTCGCCGACGCGGGGCGGAACCTGGCCACCGCGGCGGACGCGCAGTTCGGTCCCCAGGTCGACGCCCTCGAGCAGGCGCTCGCCGCGCTCGGGACGACCATCGCCGGCATCGGGGACCAGGCGAGCCTGTCGTCGAAGCTGGGGGCGCTCGCCGCGTCCGTCGCCCAGGTCGAGGCCGCGGCGGCCCCGATCGTCGAGAGCGTCCGGGCGGGCTGTCCGGCGATCCCGACGGTCGAGACCCCTCCGACGTCGTGACGCGCACGGCGGGCCGTCCCCGCGACGGCCCGCCGTGCCGCGTCACCCGGCCCGGCCGTCCCGCTCCGCGGCCCCGACGACGAGCCCGTGCCCGTCGCCGCGGGTGGCCGCGTGCGGTCCGTCCGAGCGGGGACGACGCCCAGGACCCGGACGCAGCAGACCCAGGCCGTGGAGCCGTTCGAGCCGCCGGACCGTGTACGGGTGGGAGCGCGGCAGCTGCGCGAGTCCGACCCAGAATCCCCGCAGCTCCTGGCCCTGCCGGAGCAGCGCGGAGATGTCGACGTGCCGCTCGGTGTGGTGCGGCCGGGCCCTCGGACCTCACCTGCGCCGCACCACGCCGGCGCCGCCGCCGGTCAGTGCGCCGGCTCACCGAGCGACCGGCCGAGGGCCTTCGCCTTCAGGGAGTCGTACTCGGTCTGGGTGATCGCGCCCTGGTCGAGCAGGCGCTTCGCCTCGGAGATCTGCGCGGTGGGCCCGCCGGCGTCGCCGTTCGCGGTCGCGATCCGGCGCACGTCGCGCTCGTAGGCGGCGCGGACCGCGGCGGCGTCCGCCTGCCGGCGGTCGCCCATCTTCCGGCCCTCCGCGATCAGGTACACGAGCGAGCCGAGGATCGGCAGGACGATGATCAGCACCGTCCAGCCGGCCTTGCCCCAGCCGCCGATGTCGTCGCGCCGGAAGATGTCGCCGAAGATCACGAACATCAACCAGAACCACAGGACGAAGCCGAAGAACACGAGCATCGTCCAGAACAGGTCGAGCAACGGGTAGGCGGTCTGTGCGAGGAGCATGTCCAACCCCTTCTTCCTGGTCGGCCGTCCGGGCGTACCGGGTCAGGGGCCGGAGTCGCTCCGGCCGGTGGTCCGCGGCGCCGGCGCGGCGTTCGTCACCGGTGTCGTGCCTCAGGAAGGACGATCGACCGTGATCGGCGCCGGTGTGCCATCCCGGACGGGTGATTGCGGGTCGGCGAGGACGTCCGGGGTGGGCGGCGCCGGGGGTTCCCGGTCGGGCCGGCGGGGCTGATCGAGGAACTGCACGACCCCGAGCAGGACCAGCAGCGCGACGACGACCCACAGGACGTCCCAGCCCGACGGCCGGTCGATCAGCACGAGCACGAGCGCGGCGAGGACCACCAGGCCCGTCCGCAGCAGGGTGAGGTGGGCGTGCACCCACGGCCCGACCGGGCCCTCGGCGAGCCACCGGCCGACCGCGCCGCGCCGCAGCGACGCGACGCCCCCGGCGAGCGCGCCCCGGAGCCGGACCGCGGCGGGCGAGGGACCCGTGACCCACGCCCCCAGCGCGACCACCAGGCCGACCACGAACAGCGTGCGCAACGCGGCGCGGACGAAGCGCATCACGATGTCGAAGGCCGAGGACACGGCCGCGGCCGACGACTCGGCGACGGCGCCGACGACGAGGCCCCGCACCGCGAACAGGGCCAGGGCGAGCACGAACATCGTCGCCATCACCCCGATGCCCACGACCATGGTCGCCCGCCGTCGGCGGCGCGCCAGCAGGACCCCGCCGATCAACAGGGCCAGGGTGACCCAGGGCAGCCACGTGGCCGTGATGTCGAGCAGGTGGTAGAGCGTCTGGGCGCGGATCAGGGTGCTGGCCGGGAAGAGGTCGATCGTGGGATGGATCGCGGGGATGCGCGCCGCGAGCTCGAACCCCGACGCGACGAGCTTCTGCTTCGCGGCCTCGATGAACGGGTAGAGGTCGAGGACGACCTTCCCGCCCTGAATGCCGATCGCCGAGGACTGTCCCTCCAGCACCGCGACCATCTGCTGGTGCGAGAGCGTGAGCGCCTGCTGCGCCGCGGCGACGAAGGCGGGGCTGGACACCAGCTCCTGCACCTTGCCCCCGACGAAGCTGCGGGTGCCGTCGGCCAGCGGGCCGGTGAGCCCGTGCAACCGCTCGGCGATCGGGGCGGGCAGCCCCTGGGCGGCCAGCGCGTCCACCGCCTGGTTCGCGAGCTGTTGCACGTCGACCTGGGTGAAGATCTCGGCGGTGACCCGGTCGGACACCACCGTCTGCACCGCCGGGTCCTGGAGGACCGGCCCCACGGTTGCCACGAACCGGTCGGTGTCGGAAAGCTGGTTGTGCGTCCACACCGCCAGCACCGACACGGGGACCAGCACCAGGCCCAGGACCAGCAGCACCGCGGAGGCGATCGAGGCCCACCGGATCGGCCGGCGCCGGCGCGCGGCCGGCGGCGGTGCAGGCGGTGCGGCACGCAGCGCGGCCAGCTCGGCACGCAGCCGTTCCAGCTCCGCCCGCTCCTCGGCGGTCAACGGCGCCGCGTCCGGTGCGACGGTGGCGGTCGCTCCCGTCGGATCCGGGGGAACGGGCTGGTCGGGTCGGTCGACGACGGACATCGTGGCCCTCCTCGCCTGCGGCGCCCGGACCAGCGCACCTTCTGACGGAAGGCCCCGGGCGGCATCACCTGGTCCGGGCGAGCGCGATGCGTCGCCGTGCGCTCACGGAAGCGGATCGGGCAGGACCGAGACGAGCGTGAGCCCGAGGGCATCGAGCTGGGCGATGATCCCGTGCAGGTGCGAGTCGTCCAGCACCTCGCCGTCGATCACCGTCTGCGGCGGAAGCTCCGTGATGCGCATGTCGCCGAGGGCGGCACGCGCCTCCTCGGACAGGACGCCGTCGACGCGGAACTCGTAGTGCATGGGCCAAGCTCCGTTCTCGTCGGCGGCGCGGTCAGCCGGAAGCGAGGCTGCCCGGCGCCGCGGGGCCGGTCCTCATCCGTGACGAGTGAACGGGCCGTGCGGCCCGGCCGCTGCGGTCACCGCGGGTCGGAGCCCGCCACCAACGGGAACCCCCGCAGGATCTGCTGCAGGTGCATGACCTGCCGGGGGAAGAACTCGGCGATGGTGAACCCGACGACGTCCACGACCCGCTCGAGGTCCGCCACGATCCGCCTGGCCTGGGCGCTGGTGAGCCCACCCGGCTCGGCGCCCAGTCCCAGCACGATCTCGTCGCTGTCGATCGTGTCCACGTCGAAGTGGACCGCGACCTTCGAACAGCCCGTCTCCGCGATCCAGTCCAGCAGCGGGGCGGACGACTCCCGCAGCCGGTCGGGGCCGAACGTCCGGATCCCCCACTCGGCGACGTTCGGGAAGTCGTCGTCCGTCCAGGCGTGCAGGCCGGCGAGGGCGACCCGGTCCGCCGACACCGTGGCCGGGAGCAGCGCCTGGACCTCGGGGTCGCCGTGGCCGGTGAGGGCGGACACGGCCATCGCGTGGTAGCCCGGGTACGCGCTGCGGCCCGTGCCGATGTCGGGGTGCGAGTCGATCCACACCACGGCCAGGTCGTCCCCGTAGCGCTCGGCGAGCACCGAGAACGGCGCGACGCTGACCGCGCACTCCCCACCCAGGGTCGCGATCCGCGCCGGCGCCTGCTCCCGGATGAGCTCCAGCGCGCGGGCCAGCTGCGTGACGACGACCGTCTTCGCCTCGATCCCGTCCCGCTCCTCGAGACCCTTGTCGGTCAGGCTGACCGGTGCGGTGACCGTCGGGCCGTCGTGCGGGGGCAGGACCGCCTCCAGCACCGCGGCGCCGACGGCGTAGCCGCGGCGGGCGACGTCGAACGGGAACTCCGGCGCCAGCGCCGTGACGCTGGAGGTCCCGGCACCCTGCCACTGGGGCCAGATCAGCCGCAGGTTCACCTCGGCCGGGGTCGACGGTCCGGAGCTCATGACCGGCCCTCCTCTCGCGGTCCGGTCAGCCTGCCACCGCGCGGTAGCGGCCGGGCTCCACCTCCGCGACGACGCCCGTGCGGACGAGCCGGGCGATGTGCTGCTCGGCGGTGCGCGCCTCGACGCTCTCGACGTGCGGGGCCTCGACGTGCGGCCGGTAGACGAACCGGTGGTCGACGACGTCGGCGAGGGTCCGCGGCTCGGCGAGGAACTCCGTCAGCGCCTCGTCCCGCCGCCCGATCACCTCCCGGTACGCCCGCAGCCGGCGGCGGAACTCGTCCGCCCCCTCGACCACGCCCTTCTGGTGGAAGGTGCCGAACCACCGCGCGTCGACGGACCCGCAGATCTCGATCGACCGCTCGAAGCCCTCGAGGCTGCTCACCCGGTCCCCGTAGTACGGCCCGAACGAGGTGAGGTCGATGTCGGCGATGTAGAGGAAGCCGTCCGGCTCGACCAGCAGCCCGCAGTGCCCCGCCGTGTGCCCGGGCAGGTGCACGACGGTCGCCGTGCGGTCGCCGAGGTCGAACCGGTGGCCGTCCGGCACACCCACGGCGTCCGGGCGGCTGCGGACCCGGAACTCGGCGGCCAGGGAGTCCGCGAGCTCCGCCGTGGCGTCCGCGGGCAGGCCGTACCCGGCGAGCAGCTCCTGCGTGTCGCGGACCGCGGGCAGGTCGGCGGTGTGCACGTGGACCGGGGCGTCGAACGCGTCGATCGCCACCAGGTGGTCCTCGTGGGCGTGGCTGACGACGACCGCGTCGGCCGCCGGGAGGGTGTCCTGCTCGACCAACGCGAGCGACGGGTCCACGAGGAGCGTGCCCGCGCTGCCCCGGACCAGCAGCGAGTTCCCGTACGGGTAGCCGCCGCCGTTCGCCGCCCGCAGCAGCGTCACCTGCCCGTACTCCTCGGGTGTCCAGCCCGTCGTCCCCATCGACGCCTCCCGTCGTGCACCATCGCCTCCCGGTAGTTCTGCCCTGCGGCCACGGCCCGCGTCAAACGGTCTGCACTAACCTCGGGGCGTGGATCGGGGGAACCTGCGCATCTCGGACGCCGACCGCGAGGCTGCCGCGCAGAGGCTGCACCTCGCGATGTCCGAGGGCCGCATCACGCTGGCCGAGCTCGAGGAGCGCCTGGGCGCCGTCTACGCGGCCAGGACCTACGCCGAGCTGGAACCGCCGTTCGCGGACCTGCCCGCGCCGTCCGGTCCGCCCGCGGCACCGCAGGCACAGGTCCCCGCCGTCCGCGAGGACGTGCACCTGAACACCGAGATGGGGTCGATCAAGCGGACGGGCGACTGGCCCGTCCCGCCGAAGCTCCGGCTGACGACCAGCATGGGCTCGATCCACCTCGACCTGACCGGGACCGCGACGCCGCCGCGGATCGCCGTCGACGTCGCCACCGGGATGGGGTCGATCACGATCGTCCTGCCGCCCGGCGGGTCGGCGGACGTCGACGGCGTCAAGACCTCCTGGGGATCCGTGTCGACCAAGGTCCCGCACACGCCCTCCGGGTCCGGGCCGCACCTCGTGGTGACGGGCAGCGCGGGGATGGGCAGCCTGACGATCCGGCACGCCCGCAAGGGGTTGAAGGACTGGTTCGGCGCCTGATCAGCCGAGCGTCGTCTCCGCGGCACCCGACGGTTCGGGGTCCGGGAGCCGCCGCATCCGCAGGGAGTTGGCGACCCCGAGCGCGGCGGCGAGCAGCGGTACGAGCAGCCCGATCTGCAGCGCGAACGGGCGGGCCTCGGTGTTGATCCGGATGATCTCCTGCCGGATCGCCTCCGGCTGCGTGGCCAGCAGCTCCGCGAGCCGGGTGTTGCTCATCAGCTCGGCGTCCTCCTCCAGCACCTGCGCGACCTGCTGTTTCTCGGCGGGCGGCAGCACCGTGCTCGCCTCGGTCTCCGCCGTGAAGGTGTAGGCCAGGGCGGCCAGCATGATCGCGCCGGCGAACGCGAGGCCGAAGGAGAGCCCGAACGACCCGGCCGCCGAGTTCACCCCGGCCGCCTCGCTCACCCGCTCCTCCGGGACCGGGGACAGCGTGTAGTTGTTCAGCTGCGACACCAGCAGGCCCAGCCCCGCACCGGCGATCACGAGCGGGCCCACGAGCACCCAGCCCGAGTCGGCGCGCGGCACGAGCGGCAGCAGGACGAGGATCCCGATCACCACCAGCCCGAAGCCGACGCCCACCACGGTGGCCGGTCGGCGCCTCCCGCTGCGCTTCCCGGCCAGGATCGCCAGCCCGAACATGCTCAGCGACAGCGGCGCGATCGTGAGGCCGGCCTCCATGGCGTCGTACTCGAGGACCATCTGCAGGAAGATCGGGAGCACGATCATGGTGCCGCCCAGCGCGATCTGCTGCAGCAGCTGCTGGGAGACGCCGACCCGGAAGTGCGCCGAGGAGAACAGCCCGGGGTCCAGCAGGGCGGGCTCCGCCCGGCGTGCCCGGTGCCGCAGCCAGAACACCAGACCCACGAGCCCGAGGACGCCGATCGCCAGGACGAGGCCGACCCGCTCCCCGCCCTCCTGCCACACCAGGATGCCGAGGACGAGGCCGCCCATCCCGACGACCGAGAGGGCCGCGCCGACGACGTCGACGCCCCGGGGTCCGGTGTAGGGGACGTCGCGCACGAGCTTCGCGCCCCCGAGCACCACGGCGATCACCACGACCTCGAGCACGAACCCGACCCGCCAGGACAGGTAGGTCGTGATGAAGCCGCCGAGCAGCGGGCCCACGGCGGCCGCGATCGCCGCCGCGGCCCCGACCAGGGCGTACACCTGTTTGCGTGCCGCGCCGTCGAAGTTGCCGTGGATCAGCGACTGCATCGCGGGCAGCAGCAGCGACGCGCCGATCCCGCCGATCACCGCCCAGAACACGATCACCGCGGTCAGGCCCTGGGCGAAGGCCATCGCCGTCGCGCCCACCGCGTAGCCGAGCAGCCCGAGCACGTAGGCACGCTTGCGCCCGATGAGGTCGCCGACCTTGCCGCCGATCAGGATGAACGCGGCGGACACCAGCGCCTCGAGCGCGATCGCCGACTGCACCCCGCTGACCGTCGTCCCCAGGTCGCGGACCACGGCGGAGATCGACACGTTCATCAGCGACGTGTCGACCACCAGCACGAACATCGCCATCGCGAGCAGGAGCCCGAGGAGACGGCTGCCTCCCGCGCCCTCCGCCGCCCGCGGGTCGTCCTCGCCGCTGCTCACGCCCCGGTCCCGGCCGCGCCGTCAGGCCTTCTCGCCGCGGTACGGGACGAGCGCCCAGATCACGATCACGTTCAGCGCGATGAGCATCAGGCCCCAGATCGGGAAGTGCGGGAGGAACGCGAAGTGCGCCACGATGTTCAGCGCGGCCGCCGTGATGCCGAGCGCCCGCGCCCAGGACGCGCCCCACAGCACGCCGGCGCCCGCCGCGCCGAGCAGCACGGCCAGCACCAGGTGGATCCAGCCCCAGGTGGTCAGGTCGAGCATGTAGGTGTACTGCGGCGTCCGCACCACGACCTGGTCCTGGACGATCGACGCGATGCCGGTCAGGACGCCGCAGGCCCCCGCGAGCAGCATCAGGACGGCGGCGAACAGGGCGAAGGTGGTCGTGTACTCCGTCCGGCCCCCGGGTGTCGCCGCTCCGCCGGGCTCGGCGCGGTGCGGCGTGGCGTGCGTGCTCATCGTGGACTCCCTTCGGCGGTCCAGGTGTCGAGCGTCACGCTGACCCCTCGGCACCGCCGCGGCCCCATCCCGGAGGGGTGAATCGACATCGGCCGGCGGGCCTGAGACTCCGGTCCGGATGGACGACGGCGACGGGGGAGGCGCGGTGGGTGCGGAGAGCGAGCGGGTGCGGGGGTTCGCGAGCCTCGACGAGGGGCTGCGGTCGGGGGACCCGTGGTACCGCTGGGGCCCCTACCTGAGCGAACGGCAGTGGGGGACGGTCCGCGAGGACTACAGCCCGGACGGCGAGGCCTGGTCCTACCTGCCGCACGACCGGGCCCGCTCCCAGGCCTACCGCTGGGGCGAGGACGGCCTGGCCGGGTTCTCCGACGTCGAGCAGCGGCTCTGCCTCGGCCTGGCGCTGTGGAACGGGCGCGACCCGATCCTCAAGGAACGGATCTTCGGGCTGACCGGCCCGGAGGGGAACCACGGCGAGGACGCCAAGGAGTACTGGTGGTACCTCGACGCCGTCCCGTCCCACGCCTGGAACCGCTGGCGGTACCACTACCCCCAGGGCGCCTTCCCCTACGAGGACCTGGTGGCGACCAACGGGGCGCGCGGCCGGCACGACCCGGAGTACGAGCTGCTCGATACCGGCGTCTTCGACGACGACCGCTACTGGGTCGTCGAGGTCCACTACGCGAAGGCGGACCCGGACGACCTGCTGGTCACCGTCGAGGTCACGAACGCCGG
The DNA here is from genome assembly GCF_000717175.1 of Pseudonocardia autotrophica. Taxonomy (GTDB): domain Bacteria; phylum Actinomycetota; class Actinomycetes; order Mycobacteriales; family Pseudonocardiaceae; genus Pseudonocardia; species Pseudonocardia halophobica. The sequence continues at coordinate 198,959 of NZ_JNYD01000015.1, forward strand.
CCCCGAACGGGCCGAGCTGCACGTCCTGCCGACGCTCTGGTTCCGCAACACCTGGTCCTGGGAGCCGGACGCCACGCCGCCGGCGATGCGGGCGACCGGGCCCGCGACGGTCGCCGTGCCGCACCCCTTCCTCGGCGGCCTGGAGCTGGCCGCCGGCCCGGCCCCCGACGGCGCCGGGCCCGATTTGTTGTTCTGCGACAACGAGACCAACCTGCGGCGGCTCTACGGGACACCCGGGCCGGAGTACCCGAAGGACGGGATCAACGACCACGTCGTGCGCGGCGCGGCCACGGTGAACCCGGAGGGCGCCGGGACCAAGTGCGCGGTCCGGTACCGGCTGGCGGTCGACCCCGGCGGGACCGTGGAGCTACGGCTGCGGCTGCGCCCGGCGGACCGGCCGGGCGACCTGGGCGAGGAGTTCACGCGGGTCCGCGACCGGCGGCGCGCGGAGGCGGACGAGTTCTACGCCGAGCTGACGCCCGCGGCGGCCTCCGCCGACGAGGCGAACGTGATGCGGCAGGCCTTCGCCGGGCTGCTGTGGAGCAAGCAGTTCTACCACTACGACGTGGCCCGCTGGCTCGACGGCGATCCGGGCCAGCCTCGGCCGCCCGCCTCCCGGGAGCACGGGCGCAACGCCCGGTGGCGGACCTTCAACTCCTTCGACGTCATGTCCATGCCGGACAAGTGGGAGTACCCCTGGTTCGCCTCCTGGGACCTCGCCTTCCACTGCGTCGCGCTGGCGCACGTCGACCCGGGCTTCGCCAAGTACCAGCTGATCCTGGTGTGCCGGGAATGGTTCCAGCACCCCGACGGCGCCCTGCCCGCCTACGAGTGGGACTTCGGCGACATCAACCCGCCGGTGCAGGCCTGGGCCGCGCTCGAGGTGTTCGCCCTGGACGGCGCCCGCGACGTCGACTTCCTCTCCCGGGTCTTCGACAAGCTCCTGGTCAACTTCACCTGGTGGGTCAACCTGCAGGACTCCGACGGCTCGAACGTCTTCGAGGGCGGCTTCCTCGGCCTGGACAACATCGGCCCCATCGACCGCTCGCACCTGCCCCCGGGGTTCGTGCTGGAGCAGTCCGACGCGACCGGCTGGATGGCCGCCTACGCGCTGGCCATGGGCGTCATGGCGGCCGTGCTGCGGGCCGCCGGCCAGCGGCCCGCCGACGACCTGGTGCGCAAGTTCCTCGAGCACCTCGCCGCCATCCGCGGCGCCGTCGAGGCGGAGGGTCTGTGGGACCCCGAGACCGGCCTGTTCGCCGACCGGCTCCTCGCCCCCGACGGCACGGTCGTGCCCGTCGCCGTGCGCTCGATGGTCGGCGTGATCCCGATGCTCGCCGCCGGGGTCGCGGACGAGACGACGCTGCGGCGCGCGGCCGCCGCGGGCAAGCACGTCTCCCGGCTCCTGGACCGCAAGGGCCTCGACGACGAGGCGGACCTCGCCGCGCGCGGGCTGCTGCGCGGCGGGCCGGGGAACCGGCAGCTGCTGCTCGGCGTGGTCGGCGTCGACAAGCTCGAGAGCCTCTTCACCCAGCTCTTCGACCCGGCGGAGTTCCTCTCGCCGCACGGCCTGCGCTCGGTGTCCGCCTACCACCGCGAGCACCCGTACGTGCTCGACGCGCCCGGCCTGCACGCCGAGATCGACTACGAGCCCGCCGAGTCGACCGTCGCGATGTTCGGCGGCAACTCCAACTGGCGCGGGCCGGTGTGGTTCCCCGTCAACCACCTCGTGGTGACCTCACTGGAGCGCTACCACCGCTTCTTCGGCGACGACCACACCGTCGAGTACCCCACCGGCTCCGGCAAGCGGCTGCGCCTGGACGAGGTCGTGGCGGACCTGTGGGAGCGGCTGGTGTCGCTGTTCCTGGTCGGCGACGGCGGCCGGCGGCCCTGCTTCGGCGGGGTCGAGCGGCTGCAGCGCGATCCCCGCTGGAAGGACAACCTGCTGTTCAACGAGTACTTCCACGGCGACGACGGCGCGGGGCTCGGCGCGTCGCACCAGACCGGCTGGACCGGGCTGGTCGCCGACGTGATCCGCCGCCGGCACGGCGCGGTCGACCCGGTCGGGGACGTGCTGCGCACGCTGCGGGAGCGGGGGCCGGACCGGTGAGCGGGTCCCCCGTGCTGCCCGGGGCCGTCGCCCCGTTGGGTGCCACCGTGCGCGCGGGCGGCACGAACTTCGCCGTGGCCTCGCGGGCCGACGCGGTCGAGCTCTGCCTGTTCGACGGGGCGGACGAGCGCCGGCTCGTCCTGCCCGAGTACGACGCCGGGGTCTGGCACGGCTTCGTCCCCGGCGTCGGCCCCGGTCAGGCCTACGGCTTCCGCGCCCACGGGCCCTACGACCCCGCCCGCGGCCTGCGCTACAACCCGGCCAAGCTGCTGCTCGACCCGTACGCGCGGGCGGTGAGCGGCGAGGTCCGCTTCGGCCCGGAGGTGCTCGGGCACGACCCGGACGATCCCGAACGGCCGAGCATGCTGGACTCGGCCGCGCACGTCCCGCGCAGCCTGGTCGTCGGCCGTCCGGCGACGACCTCCGAGCCGGCGCCGCTGTACTCCTACGCCGACACCGTCGTCTACGAGGTGCACGTCAAGGGGTTCACCGCGACCCACCCCGGTGTGCCGCCCGCCCTGCGCGGCACCTACGCCGGGCTGGGGCACGACGCCGCCGTGGCCCACCTCGTCGGTCTGGGCGTGACCACGGTGGAGCTGCTCCCGGTGCACCACCACGTGTCCGAGGCGTTCCTCCCGGCGCGGGGGCTCACGAACTACTGGGGCTACAACACGATCGGCTACCTCGCCCCGCACCCCGGGTACTCCGCCGAGGTCCGGCGCGGGCGGCCCGGCGGGGAGGTCGCCGAGTTCCGGGCGATGGTCGAGGCGCTGCACCGGGCGGGCCTGGAGGTCGTGCTCGACGTCGTGTTCAACCACACCGGGGAGGGCGACCCGCACGGCCCGACGCTGTGCCACCGCGGCCTCGACAACGCCGGCTACTACCGGCTCGACCCCGCCGACCCGCGCCGCTACCTCGACACCACCGGCTGCGGCAACTCCCTCAACACCGCCGATCCGTTCACGTTGCAGCTGGTCATGGACTCGTTGCGGTACTGGCTGACCGTGATGGGCGTCGACGGCTTCCGCTTCGACCTGGCTCCCACCCTCGCCCGCGACGACGGCGGGTTCGACCGCCTCGCCGCGTTCTTCGACCTCGTCTCCCAGGACCCCGTGGTGTCGCGGGCCAAGCTGATCGCCGAGCCGTGGGACGTCGGGCGGGCGGACAGCTACGACCTCGGCCGGTTCCCGCCGCTGTGGCGGGAGTGGAACGGCCGCTACCGCGACACGGTCCGTGACTTCTGGCGCAGCCACGACGGTCTGCTCGGCGAGTTCGCGACCCGCTTCGCCGGCTCCGCCGACCTCTACGGCGGCCGCGGCCGCCGGCCCACCGCCTCGGTCAACTTCGTCACCGCGCACGACGGGTTCACCCTCGCCGACCTCGTGACCTACGACCGCAAGCACAACGAGGCCAACGGCGACGACAACCGGGACGGGTCGGACGACGACCGCTCGTGGAACTGCGGCCAGGAGGGCCCGACCGACGACCCCGAGGTGCGGGCGCTGCGGGCCCGGCAGCAGCGGGCGCTGCTCACCACGCTGCTGCTCTCGTTCGGGGTCCCGATGCTGCTGGGCGGCGACGAGCTCGGCCGCACCCAGCGCGGCAACAACAACGCCTACTGCCACGACGACGAGCTGACCTGGTTCGACTGGGCCCACGTCGACGACGAGCTGCTCGCCTTCACCCGCACGCTGATCGCCCTGCGGCGGTCCCATCCCGTGTTCCGCCGGCGCCGGTTCCTGTCCGGCGTCGACTGGCGGAACCTGCGCTGGTACAGCCCCGCCGGCACGATCCTGACGGCCGCCGAGTGGGCGGACCCGTCCGCCCACTGCGTCGCGACGTACCTCGACGGCCGGGACTCCCCCGACCAGGACGCCGAGGGTCGCGCGCTGCTCGACGACGACTTCCTCGTCCTGGTCAACGCCTGGTGGGGGCCCGTCGGGTTCACCGTGCCGGCGCTGCGCACCGGCCAGGTGTGGGAGCCGGAGATCGACACCTTCGACCCCGCCGCGCCGGGCGCCCACGGCAAGCCCACGGCCGGCGACGTCGTGACCGTGGGGCCGCGCGCGGTCGTCGTCCTGCGGGCCCCCGCCGACTGAGGTGCCGCGAGCCGCTCGGGACGGGCGGCGTGCGGCCCGCGTAACCCCGGTGTGATCGGGTGCGACCTTGGCCGCATGACGGTCATCGAGCGCGTCCGTTCGGCCGACGGCACCGAGATCGCCCTCGAGCAGGTGACCGACGGGCCCCGGCACCTGCTGCTGGTCCCGGGCGGTCCCGCCGGCCGGCGCCGCTGGGCCCGCACCGCGGCCCTGCTCGACGGCCACTACGCCTGCTGGCTGATGGACCGCCGCGGCAAGGGCGACTCCGGCGACACGCTGCCCTACGCGTTCGCCCGCGAGTTCGAGGACCTCCGGGCCGCGACCGGGCGCCTGGCGAGCCAGGGGCCGCTGAGCGTGGGCGCGAACTCCAGCGGCGCCTCCGTGGTCCTCGGTGCCGCGGTGCGCGGCCTCCCGGTCTCCGAGCTGTTCCTCTACGAGCCGCCGTGGCCGGTCGACGGCCCGCTGACGCCGCCTGCGACCATCGACGCCCTCGACGTGATGATCACCGACGGCGACCGGGCGGGGGCGGTGACGCGGGCCCTGACCGAGGTCGTCGGCGTGCCGGCCGCCGCCGTGCGCGGCCTGCGGACGCTGCCCACCTGGGCCGAACGCGTCGCGCTGGTGCACACGTGGACCCGCGAGATGCGGGAGGTCGACCGGCTCCCCGGGATCGACGCCCTGGCCGCGGTCGACGTGCCCGTGGTGCTGCTGCTCGGCGACCGCAGCCCGGACCACCTGCGGCGGGCCACGACGGCGATCGCCGCCGTGCTCCCGCGCGCGACGGTCGTCCCGCTCCCGGGCCAGGGCCACGGCGCGCTCGACGAGGCACCGGCGGTCGTCGCCGAGGCCCTGCTCGCCCGGGTCACCCCGAGCTGACGCGACCCTCGATCAGCGCGGCCCGGCCAGCCCCGCGGCGGTGTCGTCGAGGGAGACCGCTGCGCGGCCCGCCTCGAGTCGGGCCACCGGGACCCGGAACGGGCTGCAGGAGACGTAGTCGAGCCCGACGTGGTGGAAGAAGTGCACCGAGTCGGGGTCGCCGCCGTGCTCGCCGCACACCCCCATCTTCAGCCCGGGCCGGGTCCGCCTGCCCTCCTCGACGGCGAGCCGGACGAGCCGGCCGACGCCGATCTCGTCGAGGGTCTCGAAGGGCGACACCGTGAACACGCCCTTGTCCAGGTACAGGGCGAAGAACGCGGCCTCGACGTCGTCGCGGGAGAAGCCCCACGCCGTCTGGGTCAGGTCGTTGGTGCCGAACGAGAAGAAGTCGGCGGCCTCGGCGATCCGCGCGGCGGTGAGCGCGGCCCGCGGCAGCTCGATCATCGTCCCGACCGGGATGTCGAGCGCGACGCCCTCGCGATCGGCGATCTCGGCGAGGATCCCGTCTGTCTCGTCGCGGATCAGGTGCAGCTCCATCACCGACCCGACGAGCGGCACCATGATCTCCACCTGGGGGCGGCCGCCGGCCTTGATCCGCTCCGCGGCGGCCTCGGCGGCGGCCCGCACCTGCATCGCGAACAGCCCGGGCACCACGAGGCCGAGCCGCACGCCGCGCAGCCCCAGCATGGGGTTCGACTCGTGCAGCCGTTCGACCGCGGCGAGCAGCGCCTCGTCCGCGGCGGGGTCCTCCCCGCGTTCGCGGGCCACGGCCACGCGGACCGCCAGCTCGGTGCGGTCGGGCAGGAACTCGTGCAGCGGCGGGTCCAGCAGCCGCACCGTCACCGGCAGGCCGTCCATCGCCGCGAACAGGTCGGCGAAGTCGCCGCGCTGCAACGGCCGCAACGCGTCGAGCGCGGCGGCGCGGGCCTTCGCCGAGCCGGCGAGGACGAGCCGCTCGATCAGTGCCCGCCGCTCCCCGAGGAACATGTGCTCGGTGCGGCACAGGCCGATGCCCTGGGCCCCGAGCCGGCGGGCCCGGGCGGCGTCCTCCGCCGTGTCGGCGTTGGCGCGCACACGCAGCCGCCGGGTGGCGTCGGCGTGGGACAGGATGCGGTGCACCGCGACCACCAGCTCGGCCGTCTCCTCGTCCGCGCTGTCCAGCACCGCGTCGAGACCCTCCTCGAGGTAGCGGGCCACGGGCGACGGGATCACGGGGACGTCGCCGAGGAAGACCTCGCCGGTGGAGCCGTCGATCGCGACCATGTCGCCCTCGCGCACCACGACCTCGCCGACCCGGGCCGTGCGGGCCGCCGCGTCGACGTCGATCGCCTCGGCGCCGCACACGCAGGTGCGGCCCATCCCCCGCGCGACGACGGCGGCGTGCGAGGTCTTGCCGCCGCGGCTGGTCAGCACCCCGGCCGCGGCGATCATGCCCTCGAGGTCGTCCGGGTTGGTCTCGCGGCGGACCAGGATCACGTGCTCGCCCGCCGCGTGCCGCGCGACGGCGGCGGCCGAGTCGAACACCGCCGCCCCGACCGCGGCGCCCGGCGACGCGGCCAGGCCCGTCGCCAGTCTCCTCCGCTCGGCGGACGGGTCGAACTGCGGGAACATCAGCCGCGCGAGCTGCTCGCCGGTGACCCGGTGCAACGCCTCGTCCAGGGTGATCAGCTGCTCGTCGACGAGCTGGGCCGCGATCCGGAACGCCGCGGCGGCGGTCCGCTTGCCGACCCGGGTCTGCAGCATCCAGAGCGTGCCGCGCTCGATGGTGAACTCGATGTCGCAGAGGTCGCGGTAGTGCGTCTCCAGCCGGCGCATCACGGAGTAGAGCTGGTCCGCCGACGCCCGGTCCCGCTGGGCGAGGTCGGCGAGCGTGAGCGTGTTGCGGATGCCGGCGACCACGTCCTCGCCCTGCGCGTTGGGCAGGTAGTCGCCGTAGACGCCCTGCTTGCCGGTGGCGGGGTCGCGGGTGAAGCACACCCCGGTGCCGGAGTCCGCACCGAGGTTGCCGAACACCATGGTGCAGACGTTCACCGCGGTGCCGAGGTCGTGCGGGATGCGCTCCCGGCGACGGTAGAGCCGGGCCCGCTCGGTGTTCCAGGAGTCGAACACCGCCTTGATCGCCAGGTCGAGCTGCTCGCGCGGGTGCTGCGGGAAGGGCCGGCCGGTCTCCTGCTGCACCACCTTCTTGTAGGCCTCGACCAGCTCCTCGAGATCGCCCGCGGTGAGGTCGACGTCCTGGCTCACCCCGCGCTCGCCCTTCATCGCGTCCATAGCGTCGGCGAACAGCTCGCCGTCGATGTCGAGCACGGTCTTGCCGAACATCGCGATCAGCCGCCGGTAGGAGTCCCAGGCGAACCGCTCGTCCCCGGCGACCGCGGCCAGCCCGCGCACCGACGCGTCGTTGAGCCCGATGTTGAGGACCGTCTCCATCATCCCGGGCATCGAGAACTTGGCGCCCGACCGCACCGAGACGAGCAGCGGGTCCTCGGGGTCGCCGAGCTGGCGGCCGATCCGGTCCTCCAGGGCCCGCAGCGCCCGGGTCACCTGCACCCGCAGCTCGGCCGGCACCACGCCGTCGGTCAGGTAGCGCCGGCACGCCTCGGTGGTCACCGTGAAGCCCGGCGGCACCGGCAGCCCCAGCCGGGTCATCTCCGCGAGGTTGGCGCCCTTGCCGCCCAGCAGGTCCTTCTGGTCCTTGCCGCCCTCGGTGAACTCGTAGACGTACTTCTGCATCGGCCACCTCACACGTCGTCGGGCAGAGGTCCTCGCCCCGCAGTCGAGCCGGGGATCCGATGCTGCCGCGCCGCGGGCCCGGGGGCCAGACCCGGACGCCGGATCACCGCGGCCGCGAGCGCGAGCGGCCCGCCTCCCCCGGCGGGGGGAGGCGGGCCACGCGCGGCGATGGACCCGTACGGGCACCGCGGTGGGAGCGGACCGGCGAACACGGACGGGCCGGGGTGGGTCGCGCACCACCCCGGCGCCGGGTCCGGCACTCCGACATCGGCCCGGTCCGCGTCCCGCACCTGGGGGGCGGGTGTGGGCTGCACGCACCGGGTCGACCTGGTTCCAGCGTGCGGTGGCGCGGGCCGCGGGGCAACGGCCGAACCTGCGCATTCGAACCTGCCGTCTCGCTGCGCCCGGGGCCGGGGAGGCGCACCCTGATCCCGTGCCAGTCGCCGCACCGGACCGCACGGATCGTCCGTTGACGATCCAGCAGGTCAGCGCGCTGCTCGCGGTGCCGGTCTCCACGCTGCGCACGTGGGAGCACCGCTACTCGGTGCCCGGCGTCGTCCGCACCCAGGGCGGGCACCGCCGCTACCCGGCGCAGGTGATCGACGAGCTGCGGATCATCCGGGACGAGATCGCCCGCGGCCGGCGCGCCGGCGACGCCGCGACGACCGCCCGCCTGCTGGTGGACTCCGACGAACCCGGCCGCGACCTGGTGGACCGCTTCCTGGAGGCGGCGCGCGCCATGGACCAGGGCGGGGTCCGCGCCTGTCTCGACGAGGCCGCCGGGCGGCTGGGCCTGGGCGCCACGGTCGACCTCGTGCTCGTGCCCGCGATGCGCCGGATCGGGCACTGGTGGGAGATCGGGAGCTGCGACGTCGGCCACGAGCACCTGGCCACCGAGGCCGCGCGCACCTGGCTGTCGCGGATCGTGGCCTTCGCGCCAGAGCCGCGCCCGGGCGGGTGCGTCCTGCTGGCCTGCGGCCCGCGTGACCTGCACTCGCTGGGGCTGGAGGCGTTCGGCATGCTCCTCGCCTCGGACGGACGGTCCTGCCGCGTCCTCGGTGCGCGGACCCCCGTCCCGACCCTGACGATCGCGGCGGAGACGCTGGACGCGGCCGCCGTCGTGGTGGTCTCCCACCTGGCCGTCGGCCGGCGGCCGGCGGTCGCCGCCCTGTCCGCCATGGCGGCCCAGGGCAGGCCGGCCTTCTACGCCGGCAACGCCTTCCTCACCCGGCCGTCCCGCCGCCGGGTCCCCGGCCGCTACCTGGGCGAGAGCCACCGCGAGGCGGTCCACCTGCTCGAGGAGGCCCTGGTCGGACCGGCGCTCGACGAGCCGGGCTGATTGCCGGGCGGGCCGGACGACCGCGCGCCCCTCGCCGTTCACCCTCCCGTCGCCCACATGGGTGAGGCTGGCGCCATGGACGACGAACACGGCGCCGGGCCCGAGGTGCCGGGGACGCTCGCGCTCCCGGGCCCGCGGTACGAGGTGGACGACTCCGACGACGACGACCCGGTGCTGCTCGAGGCCGGCGGCGTCCCCGTCGACACCTGGCGCGAGGGCTACCCGTACCCCGAGCGGCTCTCCCGGGACGAGTACGAGCAGGTCAAGCGCCTGCTCCAGATCGAGCTGCTGAAGCTGCAGAGCTGGGTCAAGGAGACCGGCGCGCGGATCGTGGTGCTGTTCGAGGGCCGCGACGCCGCGGGCAAGGGCGGCACGATCAAGCGCTTCATGGAGCACCTCAACCCGCGGGGCGCCCGGGTGGTGGCGCTGGAGAAGCCGACCGAGCGCGAGGCCGGCCAGTGGTACTTCCAGCGGTACGTCGCGCACCTGCCCGGGGCCGGCGAGATCGTGCTGTTCGACCGCAGCTGGTACAACCGCGCCGGCGTCGAGCGCGTCATGGGGTTCACCGAGCCGCGCGACTACATGGAGTTCCTGCGGGCCGCCCCGGAGCTCGAGCGGATGCTCGTCCGCTCCGGGATCCACCTGGTCAAACTGTGGTTCTCGGTGTCGCAGAACGAGCAGCGCACCCGCTTCCTCATCCGCCAGGTCGACCCGGTGCGGCAGTGGAAGCTCTCCCCGATGGACCTCGCCTCCCTGGACCGCTGGGAGGACTACACCGAGGCCAAGGAGGCCATGTTCTTCTACACCGACACCGCGGACGCCCCGTGGACGGTGATCAAGAGCAACGACAAGAAGCGCGCCCGGCTGGAGGCGATCCGGCACGTGCTGGGGCTGTTCGACTACCCCGGCAAGGACCCGAGCGTCGCGACCCCGCCGGACCCGCTGATCGTCGGGCCCGCCGCGTCCGTCTTCGAGGCGGGCGAGGGCCGCGCGGTGTTCCCGCCGCTGGCCGGCCACCCGCCGCGCTGACGCCGGTCCGCCCGGCGGGACGACCTCTCCCGCACCTTCAGGGCGGCTCGGTCCCGCAGCTCGTCGAGCCCCTTGATCGCCGTCTGGACGAACGGGATCAGGTCGCGGATCACGTCCGTCACCGCCGCGACGGCATGGCGTCGCCCGGTCGACGAGATCCACGTGCTCGGCACGAGTGCCACGGTGTCCACCCCTTCGCTTCGGCCCCTCGGATGACGGTGGAGCCGTAGTCAACCCCGGATGGAGCAGCGGCGCCACGGCTGAGGGCCCTCCTGGCCACCTGTTCATCGACAGGTCAGGTCGAGGCCACCTCGACCCGCCGATCGGCGCCTACCCTCCGTACCAGGGGCTCGTCCCGGCACACACGCCCGGGCCCGCGCGGAGGGAGGCCGACGTGACCGTCCGGGGATCCGGCGTCGGTCTGCGCCTGGTCCGAGCGTGGGCCCGGCTCGTCGGCGCCGTGTTCGTCGGCGGCCTGACGGCCGCGGTGGCGGTCGCGTGGGCCGGCGCCGAGCTCGGCCGGGCGGTGCGTGGCGAGCGCCGGCGGAGCACGCCGGGCCGGCGGCGCAGCTGCGTCTGGTGCGGGTACCGGCACACCCGCCATCCCGTGCGAGTCCACGCGGACGACCTGGCCGTCCGGCTCTACGAGCGCGTCACGGCGTAGCCGCCGCGCCGCGGCGCAGCCGGGCCCCGGGTCCGTCGAGCACGATCGCGAGCCCGCCCGCGACCACCCGGAACGGATGACGAGGCCAGGGGCACCGGCCGTCGACACTTCCGTCGGATGCCCGACGACCCGCCCGGGCCCGCGACCGATCCCGATCGGAGACGACGATGTCCGACGTCGAGGTGACCTACAAGGAGCCCGTGACGCGGGAGCAGACCGCCCGCACCCTGTCCGCGCTGGCCGAGGCCCTCGCCGACACCGGGAAGGTCGAGCTCACGCTGGGCACCACGAGCATGACCGTGCGCGTTCCCGGCGAGGTGCAGTGCAAGGTCGAGGTGGAGATCGACGAGGACGAGGTGGAGTTCGAGGTGGAGCTCCGCTGGTCGACGGCGAAGCGCCGGCACCCCGACCTCGCCGAGCCCCCGACCGAGGCGAACGAGGACGGCGGGCGGACCGAACCCTCCGCGGACGCCGCCGACTCCGCCGACGCCACCGGATCCGGCGACTCGGGTGACTCGGGCGACTCGGGCGACTCCGGCGATTCCGCGAAGCCCGAGGCGACCGGGCACGACGGCGGGGAGGAGACCCCCGCACCCGCCAAGCGCCCGGGGCACCGCCGCAAGGCCGGGGCGCGCTGAGCCGGGCGGCCGACCCGGTCCGGCCGGCCGCCCGAACCCTTTCGTCAGCTTCCCGTCGCGGTATCCCACCCCGGCTCCGGCCGCTCTGAGGCAGCACGGAACTCCGGCGGTGGGAGGGCGGCATGAGCACGGGCACGACGACGGGCACCGGACGCGGGGAGTACCTGCTCGACAATCGCGAAGTGGGGGCGGCGGCCCGGTTCGCCGCGCTCTCCGCGCTGTTCGACCGGACGACCTTCCAGCACGTGGACGCGCTCGGGCTCGCGCCCGGCGCCCGCGTCTGGGAGGTGGGGGCGGGCGGCCCCTCCGTCCCGCGCGGCCTCGCCGAGCGCGTGGGGCCGGACGGGCTGGTGGTGGCCAGCGACATCGCGCCCGAGGCGTTGACGGCGGTGGAGGCGCCCGGCGTGCGCGTGCTGCAGCACGACGTGACCGCCGACGACCCGCCCGGCACCTTCGACCTGGTGCACGCCCGGCTGGTCCTCACGCACCTGCCGGACCGCGGAGAGGCGTTGCGGCGCATGGTGTCGGCCGTCGGTCCGGGCGGGTACCTGCTCGTGGAGGACTTCGACGTCGACCTGCAGTCCGCGCCGTGCCTCACCCGCTCGACCGGCCCGGACGATCTCGTGCAGGACCGGGCGCGCCGGGTCCGGAAGGCGTTCCTCGCCCTGCTCCTCGGCCGGGGCGCGGACCTGAGCTACGGCCGGGAGCTCCCGGGGCTCCTCCGCGAGGCGGGACTCCGGGAGGTCGGCGCCGACGCCGTGCTGCCCCTGCCGTCGCCGGCGGGCGCGATCCTCGAGGCCGCCAACGTCACGCAGCTGCGCGCGCGGCTGCCCCGCACCGGGCTCGTCACCGACGCCGACGTCGCCGCCCATATCGAGGCGCTGACCAGCGGGACGCTGCCGGTCGCCGTCCCGCCGCTCGTCTCGGCGTGGGGGCGGCGCTGAGCGACACCGGCGGCTCGGGGCGCGTCAGGTCGGGACGCGGTGGTGCGCCAGCCGCGCGTGGTGGGCGTGGCCCTCGGGTCCGTGCGGGCTCACGTGCAGGGTGGCGTCGGCCAGCTTCGGGACCTCGTGCAGCAGGCGGTGCTCGGCCTCGGCGGCGATCGCGTGCGCATCGACCATCGACAGGCTGCTGTCGACCTCGAGGCCGACCTCGGCGCGCACGCGGTGCCCGACCCAGCGCAGCCGCAGCTGCTCGATCCCGCGCACCCCGGGCACCGCACGCAGGGCCGCGTCCGCCCGGTCGACGAGCTCCGGGTCCACGGCGTCCATGAGCCGCCGGTAGATGTCCCGTGCCGCGCCGCGCAGGACGACGAGGATCGCGACCGTGATCAGGATGCCGACGATCGGGTCGGCAAGCGGGAACCCGGCCAGCACCCCGAGCGCCCCCAGGACCACGGCGAGTGAGGTGAACCCGTCGGTACGGGCGTGCAGCCCGTCGGCCACCAGCGCGGCCGAGCCGATGCGCCGGCCCACCCGGATCCGGTGGACCGCGACGAGCTCGTTGCCCACGAACCCGATCAGGCCGGCCGCGACGAGCACGCCGAGGTCGGCGATCGGCTGCGGGTCGACCAGGCGGCGGACGGACTCGTACCCGGCGACGACGGCCGACAGGGCGATCATCGCCACGATGAACACGCCGGCCAGGTCCTCGGCGCGGCCGTAGCCGTAGGTGTAGCGCCGGGTGGGCCGGCGACGGCCCAGTACGAACGCGATCCACAGCGGGACGGCGGTCAGCGCGTCGGAGAAGTTGTGGACCGTGTCGGCCAGCAGCGCCACCGACCCGGTCAGCACCACCACGCCGGCCTGCGCCAGCGCCGTCACCAGCAGCGCCGCCAGGCTGATCTTGAGGGCGCGGATGCCGTCGGCGCTGGCCTCCAGCGCGGAGTCGACGGAGTCCGCCGCGTCGTGGCTGTGCGGCGTGACGACCGAGCGGAGGAGCCGGAGCAGCCCGCCGGATCCGTGGTCCCCGTGCCCGTGCCCGTGCCCGTGGCCGTGACCGTGCTGTCGAGCAACGCCTCGCACCTCCGTCATGGTTGGCAGGATGCCCAGCTCAGAGGCATCATGCAACCATGCGCGCGCACAAGGACATCGCAGCTGCCAGTCCCGTGCGGGAGCCACTGGATGCCGAGGTGGTGGCCCTCGCCGCCGATGTCCTGCGGCAGTTGGGCGACGCGACCCGGTTCCACCTGCTCGGCCTGCTCGCCGAGGGCCCGCAGGACGTGACCACGCTCACCGCGCGGGTGGCCGCGTCACGGTCCTCGGTGTCGCAGCACCTCGGCCGGTTGCGCCTGGCCGGGCTGGTCGGCGCCCGCCGCGAGGGGCGGCGGATGGTCTACCGGCTCACCAGCGACCACGTGCGGAGGCTGGTGGAGGAGACGTACGCGTTCGCCGAGCACGTCGGCCACCGCATCCCCCACCACGACTCGGAGTGACGGCGGCACCCCCGCCCGTGCGTGACCCCGATGCCGTATTGCTCCGGACCGGTGCCGCTGATCTGATGGCGCTCCCGGAGGCGCCCGTCCTCCGGTCGTGGTCCAGGGCCCGGTCAAGCAGTCGGCCGTCTTCTTCCTCGTGCAGGAGGTGGCGATGCCGGATGTGTGCGCGGACGCGCCGGACGGGGGCGGTGCCGGAACCGGCGATCCGTTCGTCCCCCACCTGACCACCGCTGCCGAAGCGCGCGGCGACGCGGTCGTGGTCCACGTGACCGGGGAGATCGACGCGGAGACCGCCGCGGAGTTCCGGGACGCCGTGACGCGGGTCCTCGACGGACGGCTGGTGGTCGTGGTCCTGATCGGCGTGGCCTTCCTGGGCTCCGCCGGGTTGGCCGCGCTCCTCGGGATCCGGGACCGGGCCGTCGCGTCGGGGGCCGTCGTCCGGTTCGTGGTGGGCGGCAACCGGGTGGTGATCCGGCCGCTGGCGATCACCGGCGTGGCCCGCGAGCTCGAGCTGTACGACGAGCTCGGGCCGGCCCTCCGGGACCCCGCACCGGGCGCCGCCTGAGTCCGAGCGGCGCCGGTGCGGCATCAGTGCAGCAGAGCGGCGTCAGGGTGGCGTCGGAGCAGCATCAGTCCCCGACCGGCGCCCCGCCGACGCCGATCTCGTTGCCGTCCGGGTCGCGGTACAGCGCCTTGCGCACACCGTTCCAGTAGGTCTCCCGCGTCTCCGGGTGCACGCCCCGGCCGGCCGCGGCGGACACGAACCCCTCGAGGTCGCCGACGAACAACGTGACCCGCGCGCAGCCGGCGTGGTCCGGGTACAGCTCGACGTACACGTGGCGGTGCTCCGCGATCGTCCAGACGCGCTCGGTGTCGTTCGGCGCGAAGGACCCGACCTCCCCGAGCAGCCGCTCGAACCAGCGAACGGCGCGCGGGAGGTCGCTGACCGCGACACCGGCGAACAGGTCGACGTCCATGTCCCCTCGGACCGGCCGGCGGCCCCGAACTCATCGGTGCGCGCCGACCGCCGTGGGGGCGCGGTCGGGGACCGCGGCGACGGCCTCGCCCAGGTCCTGGGCGGGGTTGCCGCCCCAGTGCGCCCCGGCCGGGACCTCCTCGCCCTTCATGACGAACGTGTCCGGCTCGATCTCCACGGCGTCGCCGACCGACACGCCGTAGTGCACGAGGGCACCGACGCCGAGGGTGACCCCGGCACCGAGCGCGGAGCGGTCGGACTTGAAGGCGCCGTCCTCCTGCGAGTGGCACTGGATGGTCACACCGACGTTGAGCGAGCAGTCGTCGCCGACGGTGGTCATCGTGCGTTCGGTCATCGCCGCGCCGTCGTCGAACACGCGCCGGCCGATGCGCAGGCCGAGCATCCGGGCGACGAGGTTCTTGTACGGGGTGCCGGCCAGCAGCCGCTCCATCGGCGGCATCGTGAGCTTCCAGTACCGCTCGTGCCGCCAGAAGCGCACGTCGTAGATCGAGCAGGACTTCGGCCGGAGGCGACGGAAGCCCGCCCCCGCCCGCTCCCAGAAGATGAACCAGAGCAGCGAGAACAGCACGCTCGCCGCGACCTCGGCGGCGAAGGCGACCGCACCGAGATCGGCGTAGTGGTCCACGGCCACCATCGCGAGCAGCAGGAGCCCGAACACGTGGCCCCACCGGACCAGCAGGGCGAGGACGATCGTGACGGCGTTGTGCGCGTTCTTCCTGCGGAGCAGCCGCCGCCGTTCGTCCCGGTCGATCTCGAAGCCCCGGTCCCGCCGCACCGTCCGCGGGATCTCGAAGGCGGGCGAACCGAGCAGACCGACGCCTTCGCGCACCGGCCCGTCGATCGGGATCGCGACCTTGGTGGCGAGCAGGCAGTCGTCGCCGCTGCGGCCGCCGACGGGGTAGGCGATCTGGTTGCCCAGGAAGTTCCGCGCACCGATCGAGACGCGGGAGGCCCGGAACGAGGTGTTGGAGAAGTCGGCGTTGTTGACGGACAGCCCGTCCGCGATGACGGTGCCGGTGCCCACCGAGACGAGGAACGGCGTCTCCTGTGCCACCAATGAACCGAAGTTCGAGCCGGTCTGCTCGACCTTGCCGAGGTCGTAGCCGAGCAGGTAGAGATAGCCGACGATGTACGAGCTGTCACCGAAGAGCGTGACGAACAGCTTGACGTTGGTGAGCCGGGTGATGGTGCGGTGCAGCGAGTACCGGATCCCGTGCACCGGGTACACGTGGTCGGGCCGCACGAAGGCTGCGAGCAGCCGCGGCACGGTGAACACGACCATCAACCCCACGAGCAGGCCGCCGAAGACGATCGCGACCGATCCGAGCAGGGCGTCGAGGTAGAACTCGGACGTCGTGTACCCGACGGCGCCGGGCTCCAGCAGGATCCGCAGCCGCGGCACCTCGGTCAGCAGGAGGAACAGCCCGCCGAAGCCGAGCGGCAGGTAGATCGCGAACAGCTTGGCCAGCTGGCTCGTCACGTAGGTGACCCTGCGCAGGCGCCGCACCCGGACCGCGGGCACGGCCCGGAAGTCGGTGTGGGTCGGGACCGGCGGCGAGCCGTGCCACCGCTCCCTCGCGGGCACGCTCTGTCCCCGGTGCAGGGAGGAGGCATGGCCCAGCTGGGCGCCGTCGCCCATCGCGGTGCCGATGTCCAGCACGCACTTCTCCCCGACCACGACGTCGCGGCCGAGCGTGACCGGCCCCTGCTGGATCTTCCCCGCGTGTGCGCGGTAACCCAGCAGGAAGGTGTCCTTGCGGACCACGGTCCCGGCGCCCAGCGAGATGAGGTCCGTGCAGATCGGCACGAAACGCGTGAGGATCACGACGTTCGGCCCGACCTTCGCGCCGAGCAGGCGCAGGTACAGGGTGTACAGCGGCGACCCCACCATGAGCAGCACCAGCGGGTTGCCCCGCACGAGTGTCTTGACCAGCCAGAACCGGACGTAGCGCAGGCTCCAGACCGGGAACTCCGTCTCCTTCCAGCGTCCGATCAGCAGCCACTTCGCCACGATCGGCATCAGGGTGAGGGCCAGGAACGCCACGGCTCCCGCCACGAGCGAGCGGAGGTAGATCTCGACCAGCCCGACGCCCGAGGAGATCCAGATGTAGGCACGGTCCATGACGACGCCCGTGCCCGTGACGTAGAGCAGGAAGATCAGCAGCTGGAGGACGCCCGTGAGCACGTACCCCGCGGTGCTGTGCCGCACCGGGACGACAGCCGGTGGGGCGGCCGGAGTGGGGGGCGCCGCGTCCGTCGGGCCGGCAGCAGCGGCGGCCATGCCGTCGAGCGTCGGGGTGGCGTAGACGTCCCGGATCGAGATCGACGGCAGGTCGTCGCGCTTGCGCAGGCGCGCGCAGAACCGGGTCATCACCATCGAGTCCGCGCCGAGGTCGTCGAACACGTTCCGATCGGTCGGCACCTGCTCGACGCCCAGCACCTCGGCCAGCACCCGGGCGAGCCCCTGCGCGACGTCGTCGCGGGACGCCGACGGCGCGGGTGCCTGCGGCACGGGCGTCGCCGCCACGGCGAGCCCGGCGAGCGTCGGGTGCGCGTACACCTCCTTGATGGAGATCGACGGCAGGTCCGGCCGCGTGCGCAGGCGCGCGCAGAACCGGGTCATCACCATCGAGTCCGCGCCGAGGTCGTCGAACACGTTGCGGTCGGTCGGGACGTGCTCCACCGCGAGGACCTCGGCGAGCACGCCGGCCAGCGCCGCGGCCAGGCCAGCGTCGGGCGCGGTCCGGGGGCTCGGCGCCGGGCGCGCCGCCGGCGCCGTCGGCGTCGGGAGGCCCGCGCGGTCGACGTTCCCGTCGAGCCCGATCGGGAGGGAGTCCAGCCGGACCAGGAGCGCCGGGACGTGGCTGCCGGTCAGGCGTTCGCGGAGCCGTGACGAGACGGCCTGCTCGTCGACCGGGGGCGCGTCGGCGCGGCAGGTGTAGTAGCCGACCAGCCCGGCGCCGTCCGGGGCGAGGTCCCGGACCGCGGCGGCCGCGGAGGCCACGCCGGGCACGGCCAGCATCGCCGCCTCGACCGCGCCGAGGTCGACCCGCTCGCCGCGGAGGTCCGCCTGCAGGGCGATCCGGCCGCGGTACTCGATCCGCCCGGTGTCGTCGACCCGCCCGAGATCGCCGGTCCGGTGGATCCGGCCGGACGGGTTGCCGGGGATCCCGAGGAAGTCCTCGACCTCCGCCGGGCCTCCCGGCCGGTACCCGCAGGCGAGCCCGAGCCCGGCGAGCCCGACCTCCCCGGTCTCGCCGTGCCGCAAGGCGATCGGGAAGTCGGGATCGAGGACGACGCCCGCGTAGGTCGGCAGCGGTACGCCGATCGACGCCGGGATGTCCGGGTCGGCCTCGGCCCACGCGGCCGCCACCGCCGCGCCCTCGGGCACGTACGCGGTGAGGAGGCGCCGGCCGGGGCGGTACCACCGCGCGACGAGGGGCTGCGGGCACGGTTCCCCCGCGACGACCAGCAACCGCAGCGCGGGCAGGTCCGGCTCGACCGTCGAGAGCAGGGTCGGGGTGGTGCACCACGCGGTCACCCGACGATCGGCGATCTCGGTGTGCAGCGCGCGTCCGGACAGCGTGGGATCACCGGGCACGAGGGTCGCGCCCGCGACCCACGCCATCCACGTCTCCGCGATCCCGGCCCCGGTGAAGAGCGGTCGCCCCTGGTACACGCGGTGACCGCCGATCCCGAACGTCTCCGAGGCGATCCGCACCGCGTTGCAGAGGCCGCGGTGGTCGATCGCCACCGCCTCCGGGAGGTCCGAGGCACCGGGCGCGTACAGCGCGAAGGCGGGCCGGTCGGCGCGCTCACCCCGTTCGGCCGGCTGCAGCCGCCCGGGGCTCATCTCCGCGATCAGCCGCGCGGCGGCGTCGATCGCGACGACCTCGGCCGTGCTCTGCCGCAGCGCGTCCCGCAGGTGACTGCGCCCGAGCACGACGCGCGCCCCCGAGTCGGCGACGACGAAGGCCAGCCGGTCCGCCGGGGCGCCGGGATCGAGGGGCACGCAGGTCCCGCCGAGGGTGAACACGGCGAGCTGGGCGACGCAGGCGTCGACGGGGTCGTCGAACAGCAACGCGACCCGGTCGCCGGCGCCGGTCCCGCGCACCCGCAGGTAGCGGGCGAGCCGGTTGGCCCGCGCGTCGAGCTCGTCGTAGGTCAGCGCGGCGCCGGGGGCGTCGACGGCGAGCTGGGTCGCGCGCCCGTACTCCCGGATCCAGTCGCACCGCTCCTCGAACACGGCGTCGAGCCGCTCGTGGCGGCGCACCCGCCAGCCCTGCGCCTCGTGGCGGTCGACGACCACGAGGTCCGACAGCGGGACGTCCGGACGCCCGACGGCACCCGGGAGCTCGGGACCGGGGTCCCGTGGCGTGACGATCGACATGAGGCCCCCACCCCAGCACGACATCTGCTGCGCCACACGACGGAGATCGTCGCTGCGACGATTCGTCTCGGCCGTCCGAGGGTGTCCCCGGCGGGGCCCTCGGAACAATGGGACCAAGTACCCGGCGGTGAGATTTTGCCGTCGTCTCACCTGGGGCTTCCGTGAGGAAACAGACATATCGAGGAATGGCCGGGATTCGGCCCCGTCCCCGTTCCGCGAATCGGACGACCGCCCTCACCCGAGCGTTGCGCCGAACAGCACTCCCAGGCCGTAGGTGACCAGGGCGGCGCCCCCGCCGATCGCCAGCTGGCGCAGCGCGCGGCGCAACGGGGGACCGCCGGAGAGCACGCCGACGACGGCCCCGGTGAGCATCAGCGCGATCCCGACGAGCACTCCCGAGACCGCGACGGCGAGACCGCCCGCGAGGCCGACGAGGAACGGCAGGATCGGGATGGCGGCGCCGGAGGCGAAGAACAGGAAGCTCGACAGGGCGGCGCCGAAGCTGCTGCCCACCACGTCGTGCCCCTCCGGGGCGGGGTTCGTCGCGGCCACCGCGAGGGCGGGGTCGTTGCTGCGCAACACCTGCTCGGCCCGCCGCCGGGCCTCGTCGGCGCTCAGCCCGCGCGCCCGGTAGACGAGGGCGAGCTCGTTGGCGTCGACGTCGAGCTGCGGCAGGACCCGGGAGGCGTCGCTGATGTCCGGGGCCGAGGCCGCCAGCAGCTCGCGCTGCGAGCGCACCGACACGTACTCCCCCGCCCCCATCGACAGCGCCCCGGCGAGCAGCCCGGCCAGACCGGTGAGCAGGACCGCCGTGCGGCTCGCCCCGCCGCCGATCACGCCGAGGACGAGCGAGAGGTTGCTGACCAGGCCGTCGTTCGCGCCGAAGACGGCGGCGCGGAAGGTGCCGGACACCCGCGCCCGGCCGCGGACCGCGAGGCCCCGGACGACCTCCTCGTGGATGCGCTCGTCGGCCGCCATCGCCGGCGTGGCGTCGACGTCCCAGCGGTAGGTCGAGCGGGTCTCCGCCCGCTGCGCCAGCGCCAGCACGAACACCGAGCCGAACCGCCGCCCGAGCAGCGCCAGCAGCCGCATCCGCAGCGAGCCGCGCCCGGCCGAGGTCGCGTCGTCGCCGAGCAGGTTCGCCCAGTGGGCGATGTGCCGCTCCTCCGCCTCGGCGAGCCCGAGCAGGATCTCCCGCTCGTCGCCGCTGCGCCGGGCGGCCAGGTCGCGGTAGACCTTGGCCTCCTCGCGCTCGTCGGCCAGCATGCGGCGCCACCGGCGGCGGCTGGCGCGGGACGTCCGTGCCGGAGGCTCGCTCCCCGTCGGGCTGTCGGGCATGGGCGACAGTCTGCGCCCGGCCGGTGGTCCGCGCGTAACCCTCACCCCCGCCCGGGCGACCTCCCCGGGTCGGAAGAGGTGAGCGCGATGGTGCAGAGCTCGACCCCCCGTTCCCGGCTCCGCCGCGGCCTCGGCGTGTGGGAGGCGATCGGGCTCTCCCTGGCGCTGATGGCGCCCTCGATGGCCGCGAACATCAACCCGCAGGGCACGGCGAGCTCGGTCGGCCGCGCGGTCCCGCTGGCCTTCGCGCTGGCGACGGTCGGCGTGCTGCTCGTCGCCTACACGTTCGTGCGACTGTGCCAGCGGTTCCACCACGCGGGCAGCGTCTACGGCTTCGTCGGCGCCACCCTCGGCCCGCGCGCCGGTGTGGTCGCCGGGTGGTCGCTGCTGGGCACGTACGTGTTCTACGGGGTCGTCACGTCGACGGCGGCGGGCATCTTCGGCGCCGACGCCCTGCGGGTGCTGGGGATCTGGCCCGACCAGCCCCGCTGGGCGGGGTTCGCCCTGGCGGCGATCGCCCTGCTCGGTGTGCTGGCCCTCGCCGTCGTCCGGGTGCGCGGCGGGACGCGGGTGCTGCTGACGATCGAGGGCGTGACCGTCGGGTTGATCCTCGCGGTGTGCGTGGTGGTCCTCGTCCGGCTGGCCGACGGTACGGCGCCGGGAGGGCACACCCTGGACGGGTCGGTGTTCAGCGTCGCGCCCGGCACCGGCGTGTCCGCGCTGTTCCTCGGCGTGGTGTTCGGGTTCCTCTCCTTCGCGGGGTTCGAGGCCGCGGCCACGCTCGGCGAGGAGGCCCGCGACCCGCGCCGCAGCATCCCGCGGGCGATCCTGGGCACGGCCGTCTTCGGCGGCGTCTACTTCGTGTTCGTGACCACCGTCGAGGTGATGGGCTTCGGCACCGACCCGGCAGGGATCGCGGCGTTCACGGCCTCGTCGTCGCTGCTCGGCGACCTCGGGGCGGAGTACGTCGCCGGCTGGGTCGGCCACCTGATCACGGTGGGCGCGGCGGTCAGTGCGTTCGGCTGCGCGCTCGCCTGCGCTGTCGGTGCCTCCCGGCTCCTGTTCGCCCTGACCCGCGACGGCGTCGGGCCGGCCGCGCTCGCGGAGGTCTCCCCGCAGCGCGGGACCCCGGTACGGGCGACGTGCGTGGTGGTGGGGGCGATGTACCTCGAGGTCGCGCTCGCGTGGTTCGTGCTGGACTCGGCGCCGTTCACACTGTTCCAGGCCTCGGCGACGATCGGCACGCTGATCCTGCTGGTGGTCTACGCGCTCGCCACGATCGGCGCCGCCCGGCTGCTGTTCTTCTCGGGGCACCGGGAGGTGGCGGCGTGGGAGGTGGTGGTCCCGGCGCTCGCACTGGTCCTGCTCGGGTACACGCTGTTCCGCAACATCGTCCCGTACCCGGAGGGCGGCGCGGGGACCTATCCCGCGATCTCCGCGGCCTGGATCCTGCTCGGTGTCTTCTGGGTGCTCACCCGGCCCGGCACGGCCCGCGCGGCCGGCGCCCGGCTCACCGCGAACGAGGGGCTCGGTCCCGCGGTCACCCCGCCGGGATGAGGTCGACGCGATCTTCCGCGCGGCACGCTCCGCTCGGCGGCCGGTCGGAGGGGGTGGCACCGCGGTGCGACGACGGCGGTTCACGACGCTGCTCGGCCTGCTCGTCGTGCTCGGCCTCGCTCTGGCACCCGGTTCCGCGGCCGGGTTCGGCACGATCGACAGCGGCGGGCAGAGCCGCGAGCACGAGCGGATCACCCGGGCCGCCCTGAGCTGCGCCGGGACGGCCGGTTCCGACCCGGACTGCTTCCAGCCGTTGACCATGGACTACCTGGCCGGGCACGACCGCGAGTTCGGGGCCGTCGGCGCGCCGGACAGCGACGAGCTGTCCGACCCGGCCGCGCACTGCGACGACGCGGACTACGTGGCGGGCACCTACCCCCGCACCCGCGACCAGGCCACGGCCTCGCTCGTCGACTGCCTGAACCACATGCGCATGCGGTTCGCCGAGGGGCTGGACGACGCCCGGGGCCTGCTCGGTCCCGACGGCGAGGTGCTCCCGGCCGAGGTCGAGTCGCACCCGGAGTGCCGGTCCCGCGAGCAACGGGAGGAACGGGCCAAGTGCGCGACCCTGGAGGCGTTCGGCCGGGCCCTGCACGGCGCGCAGGACTTCTACGCCCACAGCAACTGGGCCGACCAGCCCGACCCGGCCCGCCCGATCGGGGACGAGAACCCGCCCGGGCTCGCCCTCCCCGCGCCCAGTCCCCTGCTCGACCTGCGCGGCAGCGCGGCGCCCGACCCGCCCGACGCGCTCAGCACCGGGTGCTTCGTGGCCCGGGACGAGGTCCCCGGCGTCGGGGCCTGCCAGCTGCGCGTCACCCATGCCGGCCTCAATAAGGACCGCGGGCAGATCGACCCCGTCACCGGCGCGGCCGCCGACCCGACGACGCCGCGCGGGATGGTCGGCACCAACTTCGCCAGGGCCGTGACCGGCGCCGTCACCGAGACCCACCGCCAGTGGCAGGACTTCCGCTCCGAGCTGGTCGCGCGGTACGGGACCGAGCGCGGCGAACGCATGGCGTGCGCACTCAGCCACGACGACCCCGTCAACGACTGCGCGGGCACGAACCTGACGGTGGCCGTCGCCGTCGCCGTCGGGCTCGTCGTCGTGGCGGTCGCGGCGATCCTCTGGCTCCGGCGCTCGATCAGGCGATCGGGACGCGGTCCGGACGGATCGGCCGGGGCAGCAGGTCCCGCCCGGTGAGGTAGGCGTCGACCGCGGCGGCCGCGGCGCGGCCCTCGGCGATCGCCCACACGATCAGCGACTGCCCGCGGCCCATGTCCCCGGCGACGAAGACGCCCTCCTCGGTGGACATGAAGTCCTCGTCCCGCAGGACGTTGCCGCGCCCGTCGAGCCGGACGTCCAGCTGCGCGAGGAGGTCACCCTGCTCGGGGCCGGTGAAGCCGAGGGCGATCAGCGCGAGCTGGGCCGGCACGTCGGTCGTCGCCCCGGCGGGGTGGAACCGCTTGGTCTCGTCGCGGAAACCCTCCACGAGCGTGACCGCCCGCAGTCCGCCGTCGGCGTCCCCGTGGAACTCGACGGTGTCGACCGAGAACAGGCGCGCCCCGCCCTCCTCGTGCGCCGGCGACGTGCGCAGCACCGCCGGATAGGTCGGCCACGGCATCTCGGGGGTGCGCCGCTCCGGCGGGCGGGGCCGGATGTCGACGTGCGCCACCGACCGGGCGGCCTGGCGGTGCACGGTGCCCAGGCAGTCCGTGCCGGTGTCGCCCCCGCCGATGATGACGACGTCCTTGCCCTCGGCGCTGATCGGCGACTCGGCGAGGTCGCCCTCCTGCACCCGGTCCGCCCAGGTCAGGTAGTCCATCGCGAGGTGCACCCCGGCCAGGTCACGGCCCGGCACCGGCAGCTCGCGGGCGGCGGTCGCGCCACAGGCCAGGACGACGGCGTCGGACTCGTCCCGCAGCCGCTCGACGCTGACGTCGACGCCGACCTCCACCCCGGCGCGGAAGGCCGTGCCCTCGGCGAGCATCTGCGCCAGCCGCCGGTCCAGCCGGCGCTTCTCCATCTTGAACGCGGGGATGCCGTAGCGGAGCAGGCCGCCGATCCGGTCGGCCCGTTCGCAGACCACCACGTCGTGGCCCGCGCGGGTGAGCTGCTGGGCGGCCGCCAGCCCGGCCGGGCCCGACCCGATCACCGCGACCGACCGGCCCGTCCGACGCGGCGGCGGGAGCGGCCGCACCCACCCCTGGTCCCAGGCGTG
The DNA here is from genome assembly GCF_000717175.1 of Pseudonocardia autotrophica. Classification (GTDB taxonomy): domain Bacteria; phylum Actinomycetota; class Actinomycetes; order Mycobacteriales; family Pseudonocardiaceae; genus Pseudonocardia; species Pseudonocardia halophobica. Next base: position 223,385 of record NZ_JNYD01000015.1, read on the forward strand.
GTCGACGATCTGCAGCTCCACCTGCTTGATCGACACCGCGTCGGCGTTGATGGCCAGCACGCACGACTCCTCGCACGGGGCCGGGCACAGCACGCCGGTGAACTCGGGGAAGTTGTTCGTGGCGTGCAGCCGCTCGCTCGCCTGCCGCCAGCGGCCGCGGCGGACGAGGTCGTTCCACTCGGGGATGAGGTTGCCCAGCGGGCACTCCGCGTGGCAGAACGGGACGCCGCAGTCCATGCAGCGCCCGGCCTGCGCGCGCAGCGCCGGCTCCGGCAGCGGCTCGTACACCTCGCGCCAGTCGCGCAGCCGCAGGTCCACCGGCCGCCTCGGCGTGGGCCGGCGTTCGGTGCGCAGAAAACCCCAGGGGTCAGCCACGGCGGGCCTCCCGTCGGTGTGGTCCACGTACGGTGCACCCCCGGGCGGGCGCCTGACAACGCCCTACTTCGCGCGGACCCGCTCGGCCGACGTTGCGCGCCGAAATCCGGACTAACATGAGCTGAGTCACATCGTGCGCACCGGAGGTCGAGCCGATGACGTCTGCACCCGCGAGCGCTCCCCAGGACACCGCCGTCGAGGAGGCCGGACACGTCGACGTCCTCATCGTCGGCGCCGGCGTCTCCGGCATCGGCGCCGCCCACCACCTGCAGGAGAGCTTCCCCGACCGGACCTTCCTCCTCCTCGACGCCCAGCCGGACCGCGGCGGGACCTGGTGGACCCACCGGTACCCGGGTGTGCGCTCCGACAGCGACCTGTTTACCTACGGCTACCGGTTCAAGCCGTGGCGCGGCCCGTCGATCGCCGCCGGGGAGGAGATCCTCGCGTACCTCGACGAGGTCCTCGACGAGGACGACCTGCGCCGCCACATCCGCTACCGGCACCGGGTCGTCGCGGCCGCCTGGTCGTCCGACGAGCGCCGGTGGGCCGTCGAGGTCGACCAGGAGGAGACGGGTCGACGGCTGCGCTTCACCACGGACTTCCTGTGGATGTGCCAGGGCTACTACAACCACGCCGAGCCGTACCGGCCGGAGTGGGAGGGCGTGGACCGCTTCGGCGGCACGATCGTGCACCCCCAGGACTGGCCCGCGGACCTCGATCTCACGGGAAGACGCGTGATCGTGATCGGCTCGGGCTCGACCGCCTCGACGCTGATCCCGGCGATCGCCGAGACGGCCGACCACGTGACGATGCTGCAGCGCTCGCCGTCCTACTACTACGCCCCGCCCGTCACGCACGAGCTCGCCGTCCAGCTGCGGGCACTGGACATCCCGGAGGAGTGGACCCACGAGATCCTGCGCCGCCAGTACATGTCGCAGTACCACTGGCTGGCCCGGACGTCGCTGGACGCGCCCGACGAGGTCCACACGTATCTCATGGAGTCGATGCGCCCGCTGCTGCCGGAGGGCTTCGACATCGAGAAGCACCTCACCCCGCGCTACCGCCCGTGGCAGCAGCGCATCGCCATCGTGCCGGACGGCGACTTCTTCGCGGCCCTGCGCGCGGGGAAGGCGTCGATCGTCACCGACGACATCGCGGAGTTCACCGAGACCGGGATCCGGACGGCCTCGGGCCAGGAGCTCGAGGCGGACGTCGTGGTCACCGCCACCGGCTTCAACCTCTCGGCCTTCGGCGACGTGGCGTTCACCGTCGACGGCGAGCCGGTCGACTTCACGCGGAAGGTCACCTGGCGCGGGGTCATGATCAGCGACGTGCCGAACATGGCCTACGTGTTCGGCTACTTCCGGCACAGCTGGACGCTGCGCCTCGACCTCGTCGCCGACCTGGTGTGCCGACTCTGGGAGCACATGCAGGACAAGGGCGCCACGATGGTCGTCCCGATGCTGCGGCCGGGCGACGCCGACATGCCGCTGCTCCCGTGGTCGGACCCGGAGAACTTCAACTCCGGCTACGTCATGCGCTCCCAGCACGTGCTGTTCAAGCAGGGTGACCGCGAGCCCTGGACGCACATGCTCGAGCACGAGGAGGAACAGGAGATCCTGCCGAAGGCCGACCTCGACGACGGCCTCGTCTACCGCTGAGTCCGCCGGTGTCCGCCACGCTGACGACCACGGACCGGGTTCCCGTCGGTGGCGGGGTGATCGTGGCGGAGCGCGGGGTGGTGGTGACGCAGCCGGTGGAGGGCACGTTCGTCGCCTTCTCCACGACCTGCCCCCACCGCGGCTGCGCGGTCCGGGCCGTGGCCGCCGGGACGATCAACTGCTTCTGCCACGGCAGCCGGTTCCGCATCGCCGACGGCGTCGTCGTCGGCGGGCCGGCGGAGGAGCCGCTGCGGCGGCTCCCGGTCACGGTGGTCGGTACGGAGATCAGGGTGGGCGACGAGGCGGACGACCCGGGCTGAGCGACGTCAGCCGGTCGGCGCGGGCGGGGCCGGCCGGCCGCCGTGGGCGACGGTGCTGGCCTGGTCGACGACGGCGGCCCGCCACTCCGGCGGGACCACGGCGAACACGCCGTCGTCGACTGCACTCAGGGCCTCGCGGGCGGCGTCGGCGGGGTCGGCGCCCACCGGGGACATCCCCGTCGCCACCAGGGCCGGACAGATCATGCTGATCCCGACCGGCGTGCCCTCGAGCGCCATCGCCGTGTGCGCGACGACCGCCGCCACCGCGTGCTTGGACGGGCCGTACGCGCCGCCTCCGGGGAACACCGTCATCCCGGCGAGGGACGCGGTGACCAGCACGTGCGCGGGCTCCGCTGCCGCGAGGAGCCTCGGCACGAAGGCCCGCAGGCCGTTGACCACGCCCGCGACGTTCACCCCGAAGACGCGGTCCCACTCCGCGGCCGGCACCTCCCAGGGCGCGCCGACCGACGAGCCGACGATCCCGGCGTTGAGGCAGACGAAGCGGGCGGCGGCCGCCTGCTCGGCGAGCCGCTCCATCGCCTCCGGGTCGGCGACGTCCACGACCACACCGGCCCCCCCGAGCCGCTCGGCCGCCGTGTGCACGCCCGCCTCGTCGACGTCCGCGAGGACCAGCTCGGCGCCCCGCCCGCGCAACTGCTCGGCCAGCGCGAGACCGATTCCGCCGGCCGCACCGGTGACCACCGCGGTGAACGGCCGGTCCCCGCCCCACGGGCTGGTCAACGGTCCGCCGGTCGTCATGCGCCCCAGGCTAGAGGGCTCGGCCGACCACGGTCGCCGGCCGATGGCCGTCCCACGGCAGGGCCTTCTCGAGGTCGGCCGCCACGGCGAGGAGCATGCCCTCGCCGGCGTAGGGACCGGTCAGCTGCACACCGATCGGCCAGCCCTCGTCGGTGCGGCCGAGCGGGAGGGAGATCGCCGGGTTCCCGGTGACGTTGGACAGCGCGGTGAAGCCGGCGGTCGCGAAGATGCGGTCGTACCAGCCGCGCGCGTCGAGGGAGTCGTCGTCGGCGTCGAGGTGGCCGAGGGGCGTGTTGGGGACGTTCATCGTCGGCGTGAGGATCAGGTCGAACCGCTGGTGGAAGGCGGCGACGGCGCGGGTGGTCGCGTTGAAGACGCGGTCGGCGGCGAACAGGTCCGAGGCCCGGAGGGTGCGCCCGTGGTCGGCGCAGGCACGGGTGGTGGCCTCGAGGTGCTCGGGTCCGGGGTCGACGCCGAGCGCCGCGGCCAGCGAGTCCACCCCGTCGGCGAGGAAGCTCGTCCAGGCGATCAGGTTGGCGTCGTCGAACGCGGCGGCGTCCACCGCGGGGGCCGCCGGCTCCACGGTGTGCCCCAGCTCCTCGAGCGTGCGCCCGACCGCCTCAGTGGCCGCCACGCAGCGCGGGTCGACGGAGCCGTGCCCGGAGAACGCGGCGGTGTGCAGGGCGATCCGCAGCGGCCGGCTCCCGGCGCGGACCTCCTCGGCGAAGGGCCGGACGGGCTCCGGCAGCAGGTACCGGTCGCCCGGCTCGTGCCCGTGCACGGCGTCGAGCAAGCCCGCGCAGTCCCGCACGGTGCGCGTCACGGCGAACTCGATGCCGAGGCCCAGCAGCGGGTCGGCGTAGTCCGGGCCGGGCGACGTCCGTCCGCGGCTGGGCTTGAGCCCGACCAGCCCGCACGCCGCCGCCGGGATGCGGATCGACCCGCCGCCGTCGTTGGCGTGGGCGACGGGCAGCGCGCGGGCCGCGACCAGGGCGGCCGAGCCGCCGCTCGACCCGCCCGGGCTGCGCGTGAGGTCCCACGGGTTGTGGACCGGACCGGTCGCGACGGGCTCCGTGCTGGCGTTGAAGCCCAGCTCCGGGGTGGCGGTGACGCCGAGGGTGGCCAGCCCGGCACGCCGGAAGCGGGCCATGAGGTGGGTGTCCGCGGGCATCGGCACCCCGTCGCCGAGCAGCCGGCTGCCGGCCCGCTGCGGGACTCCCGCGGCGTGCACGATGAGGTCCTTGATCGCGAACGGCACGCCGGCGAACGGCCCGTCCTCCGCGTGGTCGAGCGGCGCGGCGAACCGCTTGCCGACCAGTGCGTTCAGCGCGGGCTGCACGGCGTCGAGGGCCTCGGTCGCGGCGGCCTGCACCTCGCCGGCCGTGACCTCGCCGGAGCGGATCAGGGCGGCGAGCGCGGTGGCGTCGAGGTCGGCGTACTCGTCGGGCTTCATGGCGTCCTCCGTGGTCGGGAGGCGCGACGGTACGGACGCCCGCGCCAGTGCACATCGGTCGGTTGACGGATGCCCGGGCACCCGCCGTCGTCCCTGGTCAGGAGGCTGCGGGCCCGGTAGCGTGCGCCGCGTGACCGCCCTCGCCGCGGCCCGTGAGCTGCGGTCCTTCCTGCGGCGCAACGGCAGCCGCACCCCCGGTGCGGCGTCCGCGGCGCTCGAGGCCCTGCGCCCGGTGGTGCCGGCGGACTGTCTGGCGTTGTCGCTCTGGGACCCCGCGGCGTCCCGGCACCGCACGCTCGCCACCTCGTACCCGCCCGCGGTCACGGCCCTGCTCGACGGGCGCATGCACACCGATCCGCTGTTCGACTCGGTCCGCTCCGGCCGCGTTCCGGTCCGGGTCCGGGACCTGGCGCCCCGCCGCCGGCACGGCGAGATCTTCGACCGGATCATCACGCCGCTCGGCTTCCGGGACGGCGTCACGCAGTGCCTGTTCGCGGCCGACGGGCGGTACGTCGGCATGCTGAACGCGAGCACGCTCGACGCCCGCCATCCGGACGACGACACCGTCGCCCTGCTCGACCTGCTCGGCCCCGACCTCGCCGCCGCGCTCGACCCGGTCGCCGCTCCCCGGTCCCCCACCGAACGGCTGGCGCGCGGGGAGGTCGACGGGTTCGTCGCGAGTGCCGACGGGACCGTCACCCCGCTCTCGCCCGCGCCGCGCCCCGACCTCGTCGCCCCGCCGTCGCCACTGGCCGGCGTGGTGGCACAGCTCCGCGCGGGTGTCCCGCCCGCCGCCCCGGTCCTGCACCTCGTCCGGGACGCCGGCGTGGTCGCCGTCGAGCTGTACGCCTCCCCCTCGGGCGTGGTCGTCCTGCACCGCGAGGCGCCCTCGCCGGCCGGGCTCACCGTGCGCGAGCTGCACGTCCTCGACGGCGTCGCCCGCGGCCTGAGCAACACCGAGATCGCCGCCGCCCACGGCATCGGCGGCCGCACGGTCGCCACGCACGTCGAGCACATCCTGGCCAAGACGGGCTGCCGCAACCGGGTCGAGGCCGCGCGGCTGGCCACGCGGTGGGGCCTGCTGGTGGCCCCGCCGCGCTGAGCGCGCCGCTACCGGTCAGAAGGCGAACAGGGGCCACTCCGGCGGCAGCCCGAACATCAGCTGGCCGACGGACTCGTACCGGCTGGGCGAGACGAAGGCGTGCTGGGTGACGGTGTGGACATCGCGGAAGTGGGCCGCGAACGGGCGATTGTTGCGGATGGCCGAGGTGCCCGCGACCTGGTGCACGAGCCGTACGGCGGTGGCGGCCGCCTCGACCCCGTGGGAGGCCGCCAGCTGGATGGACCGGCGGTGGTCGGTGTCGAAGGGGCGTCCGGCCTCGCAGGCCGCGTAGCCCTCGGCGAGCACCTCGCGCAGGTACGCGCGGGCCGCGCACCGGTGCCCCTCGGCGCGGGCGATCTCCGACTGGGCCACGGCGCGCTCCCGCAGCGGGACGGTCGTGAACGCGGGCGTCTTCGCCGTCGCGAGTTCGGTGACCTCGGCGATCGCGGTGTGCGCAATGCCGAGGGCGATTGCGGCCATCACGGCCGTGCCCTGCCAGATCACCATCCGGTACAGCGGCCCCTGGAAGGCGGATCCCGGTGGGGCGTCGGCGAAGGGCACGAGCAACGGCGCCCGGTGGTCCGGGACGAACACGCCGTCGACGGTCACGTCGTGGCTCCCGGTGCCCCGCATGCCCAGGACGTCCCAGTTCTCGACGATCTGCCACTCGGCCCGCGGCAGGAACACGAGCACCGTGACCGGCTGGCCGTCCTCCGTCGTGCGTGGTATCCCGTCGTCGGTCGGCACGGCGGTGAAGATCAGCCACGTCGCGGCGTGACAGCCGCTGACGAACGGTATCCGGCCCGTGATCCGGTATCCGCCGTCCACGGGAACAGCGGTCATCGGCGGGACCAGCGTCCCGGCGAACCGCGGCTCCCCGGCGAACACCTCGTCGGCGCCCTGCTCCGGCAGCCACATCCCGACGAGGCCCGGGTTCACGGACATGAAGAGGTTCCACGCAGCGGCAGCGTCGGCCCGGGCGATCTCCTCCAGGTCGAAGGCGCTCACCGGGTCGATCTCGAAGCCGGCGGGCGGACCGCGACGGCACCCGTCGGCCTGCCGAGCGGGACGGCCAGGGTCCTGCGCGCCTCGCCCGGCGTCAACGGTCCGCCCGTACGCAGACCTGCGTAGCCGGGAACGGGCCTTCCGCCGGTACCGTCTCCGGGACGGGTCACCAGCTACTCCGGGCAGGTGGAGACATGTCGAGCACCCTGCTTCCCCCTGGCGCGGGCCGCCGCTTCGGCCCCTGGATGACGACCAAGGTCGAGTTCGGCCAGAGCGAGGACTTCGCCGTGTTCGAGTCCGCGCTGCCGCCGCACGCCGACGGCCCGCCGCCGCACATCCACCGCGTCTACGACGAGGCCTTCTACGTCCTCGAAGGAACGATCGCCATCACGGTCGACGGCACCACGACGGAGTGCCCGGCGGGGTCGTGCGCCTTCGTCGGCCGCGGAGCGGTGCACGGCTTCGGCAACCCCGCACCCGAGCCCGCCCGGCTCCTGGTGATCACCACGCCGGAGGCGATCCGGCTCGTCGAGCAGGCGAACGAGCTCATGGCCCAGGATCCGCCCGACCGCGAGGCGATCCTGGCGCTGTTCGCGGCCCACCAGAGCGAGCTCGTCGGCCTTCCCACGCCCTGAACCGGGGGTCGGGGACCGCCCCGCCACTAGGGTCGGACGAATGCCCGTCCGCGTGCGCGATGTCATGACCCGGCGGCTCGTCACGGTGCAGGCGGACGATCCCGTGGACCTCGCGGCCCGGCGGATGCTGCGGGCGGGGTTCAGCGCGCTGCCCGTGGTGCGGGGCGTCGACCGGCTGGTCGGGATCGTCAGCCTGGTCGACGTCCTGCGCCATCAGGAGGACGGCGCGCCCGCCGGCGCGACCGTGGGGTCGATCATGACCACGGACGTGCTGACGATGTCGCCCGCGACGAGCGCCGCCGTCGTCGCGCACCGGCTGCGCACCTACGGCGAGCTGCGGGTGATGCCGATCGTGGAGCGCGGGCTCCTGGTCGGGGTGGTCACCCGCAGCGACCTGCTCCGCGGCCCCCGCGAGCAGCCCGGGCTGTTGTCGCGGCTGTTCGGCCGGACCACGCTGCCCGATCCCGTGCCGGCCCGGATGCCGCGGGAGCGCAGGCCGGACGCCCGGACGGTCGGCGAGGTGATGACCAGCACCGACCTGGTCGTCGTCCGGCCCACCACCCCCTGCTCGCAGGCCGTCGAGCTGCTCCTGACCCGCCGGTTCAGCCTGCTGCCGGTGGTCGAGGACGACGGCGGGCTGGTCGGCGTGGTGAGCGAGGCCGACCTGCTGCGCGACCCGCTCGACGGCAGCCGCAGCGGGCCCCCGCGGACCGTCGGCGCCGCGATGACCCGCTCCCCCACCGTCGTCCGGCCGGACACGCCGCTGGCCGAGGCCCGGCACCTGGTGGTCGACCGGGGCTTCCGGGTCCTGCCGGTGACCCGCGGCCGACGCCTCGTCGGGATGCTCAGCCGCAGCGACCTCGTCTGAACGGGCCGGTCAGGCCGGCCGCGCCACCCCCGCGATCAGGAGCGCACCACCGAGGACGAGCAGCCCGGTCCCGATCACCGGGACCAGCCGGGGCCCGTGCCGGCTCGTCTTCTCCAACACCATCAGCGCGGTGAGGCCGAGCATCCACAGCAGACTCGCCGCCCCGGCCACCACCATGACCAGCATCAACGCCCAGCAGCACCCCACGCAGGACACCCCGTGCCGCAGGCCGAGGCGCGCCGCCCCCGCCGGGCCGCGCCGGTACTCGCGGCGCAGCACGGTCGCCGGGCTGCGGCAGGCGCGCAGGCACGCCTCCTTGAGCCGGCTGAACTGGAAGCCGCCCGCGAGCAGGATCGCCAGGCCGAGCAGGACCTCCGGCCGGGCGGCGAGCCACGGGACCGCGCCGGTCGCCGCGGCCACGCCCAGCGCCACGGCGAAGGCGAGCCCCGCGACGGCCGTCCACACCGCGAGATAGCCGCCGAGCAGCGCCGGCAGCGCCCCGCCCGGCTGCGGGGCCCGCGCCCGGACGTGCGCGAACAGCCGCACCAGCGGCACGACCGTCGGCAGCATCATCGCCCCGACCATCACCAGCCAGGCCACCAGGAACGGGCCCGGCCGGGGCACCGCGGGACCGTGGTGGTGGCCGCCCGCGAGCACGAGCCAGCCGCTGAGCAGCCAGCACGCGCCCGCGGCGGCCCACAGCCCGGTCGCGGGGTCGCGGAGCCGGGCCGGGACCGCGACCGGGGACATCAGCCGGTGAACCGGAAGTGGCCCTGCACCGAGTTGTAGCCGGAGATGTCGATGTCCGGGCGGCCGAGCTTCTTGCCGCTGCGCCGGTACACCGAGGCCGTGCCGGGGTAGGCCGGCGAGCCCGGGATGGTGGAGAACACCGAGTCGGACAGGGTGGTCGGCCTGCCGGTGGCGCCCACCAGCTGCTCGAACTCGGCCTCCACCACGTCGCCGATCTTGAGCGTGCCCTTGCCCTCCTCCACCGTCGCGGCGAAGGGCGCGCGCTCCACGCCCACGACCTCCCCGATCAGCGCGGCGAGGTCCGCGATCGGGCCGCCGAGCCCGCCGGTGAACACGTCGAGCAGCGCCTTCTCCTGCTCCTCGGAGCACCGGTCGTCGACGTAGACCATCGCGGTCCAGTTCCCGGCCAGCACGTTGCCGGGGATGTAGGCGAGCAGGGCGAGGCCGCGGTCGGACACGTCGACGCCCTGCACGGTGCCGCTGTCCACGTACCAGACGACCGAGCCGTCGCACATGCCGCCGTCGGGATCGAGGCCCACCCAGCAGGGGCAGACCGCCTTGCACGTGCAGACCTCCAGCAGGCGCCCCTCGACCACGTAGGTGCCGCTCTCGGTCTCGGTTGCGGTCATCGCCGTCCCTCCTTCCCACCGCCCGGCGGCAGTGTGACGGAGACCACAGCGAACGGCCAGAAGTCGATCCGTGAGCGGTCGCTAGTGGCGCGTGACCTCGCCGAGGCCCGTGACCTCCTGGGTCACCTGCGGCGAGCCCTCGTACCGGATGCTGCCGACGCCGGTGACCCGGGCCTGCAGGGTGCGGCTCACGTCGACCACGGCCGAGCCCGCCCCGCCGACCGTCACCTCGGCCTCCTCGGAGGTGAGGTTCGCGGCGTCGTACTCGCCGATGCCGGTCAGGTCGACCACCTGGCGGGTCACCCGCCCGGACACGGCGACCCGGGCGGCGCCGCCGTGCGTGACCGCGAGCTCGGGCCCGTCGAGCCCGGTCACGGTGACCGCACCGGCACCCGACACGGTCAGGCCGGTCAGCTGCTCGACGGTGACCCGATAGTTGATCACATCGGCGTTCGCCGGGATCGTGCCCTCCTTGATGCCGAGCTTGAGCGTGGTGCCCTGCACCACGCTGGTGAGCGAGGGCAGGATGCCGTCGTCCGCCCGGATCTCGACCGACCCGGTGCCGGTCTGCTCGATGGTGAGGGTCCCGGCGGAGGCGAACTCCACCGAGTCGAAGCCCGGCACCGGGCGGTTCTCGGTCCGTACGTTCCCCGACCCGGTCGCGACCGTGGTCTGGCCGCAGGCCGCCACGAGAACGAGCAGCGCGGTCGCGGCGATCAGGCGCGCGCGACCCTTCCCGAAGGTGACGTGCCCCATCGCCCACCGTCCGTTTCACCGAACCGCCCGTCCGTACGGTCCCAGACGACGGCGTTCCGGGCCACGGGGTTCACGATGCGTCGAGCGATCCGGCGCGGGCGGTGACGACCCGCCAGACCAGGTCCGTCATCGCCCGGACCTGCAGGTCGAGGTCGTCGGGGAAGGGCCTGCTCGTGAACTCGTAGAACATGTAGCGGTAGGTGAGCAGCACGAGCATGACCATCTCGGTGCGGGCGAGGTCGCGGTCCGCTCCGGCGAACTGGCCGAGGTAGCGCGGGAAGGCCGTCTCGACGACCTCGTGCAGGTGCGGCAGGGTCCGCTCGCGCAGCCCGACCTCCACGGCCTCGGCCTGCAGGAACGCGCCGATCAGCGAGGCGTGCTCGCGCCAGTGCCGGAAGCCCTCCCGCACCATCGCCTCGACCCGCTCGCGCGGCACCGGCCCGGCGCCGTCCATGAGGTTGAGCGTGGCCGGCGCCCAGGTCTCGTGCTGCGCGCCGACGAAGCCGAGCAGCGCGAGCTTGCTCTCGAAGTGCAGGTAGAAGGTGGCGCGGGAGGTGCGGGCCGAGGCGGCGATGTCCTCGACCGTCGTCGCGACGTAGCCCTTCTCGGCGAACAGTGCGATGCCCGCCTCCACCAGGCGGCTGCGGGTGAGCAGGCGCTGCTCCTCGCGCAGCGTCGGGCGCCGATCGTCCGGTGCGACCCCGCTGCGGCCCGCGGCTGCGCTCATCGTCCCGTCCTCGTCCACGGAGTCCGACGACGGCGCGACGTGCCCGCGCGCCGTCGTCGGCGACCCTAGTGGCACGGACCCGGCCCGCCCTCGTACGCGACCGGCCCGGCGTCGTCAGGCGGTGAGGGCGTCGTCGTAGGTGACCGGTTCCTCGAGCGGGATGGCCTGCACCGCCGGCAGCACCTCCCGGGAGAACAGCGCGACGTTCCTCTCCGCGACCTCGCGGGGCATGTCGCCGTAGCGCATGACCAGCATGAACTCCTCGGGCCGGAACGCGGCGGCGATCCGGCGCATCTTCTCGACGCACTGGTCGGGGGTGCCCCAGACGTGGTTGGCGAGGTAGGCGTCGCCCATCGCCTTGGCGGCGTCGCCGACCTGCTCGAGCGCGGCGGACTGGGCGGCGTAGTGCTCGTAGCCCTTGGTCGTGGCGAAGTGGTTGCTGTCGAGCTCGTAGTTGCGCCGGGCGCTGTCGGCGTACTCCGGGATGAACCGGCGGGCGTGCTCCTCGGCCTCCTGCTCGGTCTCGCCGCAGAACACGTTCATGTGGATGCGCGGGCGGGCGGGGGCGTAGCCGGCGGCGGCCCGGGCGCGCCCGAACTCGGCGAGCTCGGCGTGGTAGTCGTCCCACGGGCGCTGCGGGATGATCAGCGGCTTCAGGCCGAAGCGCGCGCCGATCGGGGCCGACGACGGGCTGCCCCAGGAGAAGTGGAAGTTGTCGATCAGCTGCTGCGGGTCGCGCGGGCGGGGACGCATGGTCACGTCGTCGAACGTGTAGTGCTCGCCGTGGAAGCTGAAGGACTCCTCGGTCAGGGCCAGCTTCACGACCTGGATCGCCTCGTCGAAGCGGCCGCGCGACTCCCCCATCTCCAGGCCGAGCTGGGCGAACTCGCGCCGGGCCGCGCCGCGGCCGAACCCGATGTACGGAGTGCGACCCTCGCCGAGCAGGTACTGCAGGACCGTGATGTCCTCGGCGACCCGCAGCGGGTGGTGCCACGGCAGCACGACGACCATCGTCCCGACGTCGATCCGCGAGGTCGCCCCGGCGATGTAGGACAGCAGCTGCACCGGGTTGGGGATCATCGTGTAGGGGCTGATGTGGTGCTCGACCGTCCACAGCGAGTCCCAGCCCTGGTCCTCGGCCGCGAGCGCCGCGTCGAGCTCCTCCCGGTACCGACGGCCGTCGGTGGCGGGGTCGAGGGCGGGGACGTCCTCGCCGCGCTCCTTCGCCTCGTAGCGGTCCCAGTCCGCGTAGTTCTGGAAGAACATCGTCATTCCGACACGCACGGCGGTGCCTCCTGATCGGTGCTGGTGGGGGTCGGGTTCGTTCAGGCTCGGGTTCGGGCGAGGGCGCGGCGGAGGGCCGCGATCAGGGCCGCGGTGCGCGGCTCGCCGAGCAGCGAGGCACCGAGCTGGTTCTGGACGTAGCCGAAGCCGACGCGCGAGCTCACGTCGCCGAAGCCGAGCGCGCCCCCGGCGCCCTGGTGCCCGAACGAGCCCTCGCCGAGCAGCGGCGACGCCGGCGTCGGGAGCTGGAAGCCGACACCGAACCGGCTCTCGCCGACGGTCACGAGGTCCGGCCCGCGGACCTGCTCGGTGCGCGCCCGGTCGAGCGCCGCCCCGGACAGGAGCCGTACGCCGTCGACCTCGCCGACGCAGGCCGCGTACAGCCGGGCGAGCGAGCGGGCGTTGGTGACGCCGTTGGCGGCCGGTTGCTCCATCGCGTGGATCGCGGGGTCGTTCCAGGTGGCCGCGTGGGGAGTCGGGAGCGCGCCGTTGGTGGACAGCACCCGGGCGAACAACGACGACGGGTCGCTCATCGCCGCGACGACCCGCAGCACCAGCTCCTTCGCCGCCGGGTCGGTGATGAGGTCGAGCTCGGCCGGGTCGGGCACGCCGTCGATCAGCGGGGCGACCGTGCCCGACAGCTCGGCCGGCAGTCCGATCCAGAAGTGCAGGTCGAGCGGCCGGGCGATCTCGTCGGCGAACACCGTGCCGAGCGTCCGGCCGGTGACGCGGCGCACGAGCTCGCCGGTGAGCCAGCCGAAGGTCAGGGCGTGGTAGCCGTGCGCGGTCCCGGGCGCCCACAGCGGCTCCTGCGCGGCGAGCGCCTCGACGACCGGCGCGCCGCCGATCAGGTCGGCCCGGGTGAGCGGCGCGGACGGCACCGGGAGGCCCGCCTGGTGGCTCAGCAGCTGGGTGACCGAGACGGCGTCCTTGCCCGCGGCACCGAACTCCGGCCAGTACCGGGCGACCGGGGCGTCGAGGTCCAGCTCGCCGCGTTCGGCGAGGAGGTTGACCACCATCGCGGTCGCGCCCTTGGTCGCGGAGTAGACGAGCCCGACGGTGTCGCGCTCCCACGGCCGGCCGGTCGCGGGGTCGGCGAGGCCGCCCCACAGGTCCACCACGGGCGCGCCGTCGACGTACACGGCGAGCGCGGCCCCGACGTCGCCGCGCTCGGTGAAGTTGCGGGCGAACTCGTCCCGGACCTCCTCGAATCCCGCCTCGACCTGCCCCTGGACCTGTACCGCAGTGGTCATCGCGTCCTCTTCCGGTCGCCGCCGAACCGAACTGTACGAACGATCAGTTCCGGTCCGGCACCCCCGAAAGTGACACCTCGATGGCGCCCCGTCTCGTCGATTGACACTCCGTCAGCGAGCGCCCTACCGTGATCGGGACCACGACGAGGTGGGGGCTGGGGATGGGCTCTCCGACATGTCCGCAGGTCCGTGAGGCGTCGCTCTCGGCGGTCGTCGCCGAGCTGCGCGAGCTCGCCGGCCGGATCGGCGACGCGCAGTTGCGCGCCGAGATCGTCGCGGGGTGCGACCGGCTCGGGGGCGACCCGCCGGAACTCGCCGACGCCCACCCCACCCCGCGCGAGCTCGACGTCCTCGCCCTGGCCGCCGCGGGCTGCCGCAACGCCGACATCGCCGGCCTGCTCGGCACCTCCACGAACGCCGTGAAGTCCCAGCTGCGGCGGGCCATGCGACGGCTCGGGGTCCGCACCCGGCACGCCGCCGTCAGCGCGGCGCGGGCCCGCGGCCTGCTGCGATGATCCCCGAGGGGCCGCTGTCAGCCGCCGATCGCGAAGAGGTGCGCCGGATGTTCGCGCGGCTCCGGCGGGCCGCGACGCAGGAACCGGCGCTGCGCGGGCGGTTGACCGGGCTGCAGGCCCGGCTCGTCGAGATCGTCACGCCGGGCCGACCCGCGACCGGTGCGCCGGCGCTGTCCGCCCGCGAGATCGACGTCCTCGCCCACACCGCCCTCGGCCTGCGCAACGGCGAGACCGCCGTGCTGCTCGGGGTGTCCGCGGAGACCGTCAAGAGCTACCTGCGCAGCGCGATGACGAAGCTCGACGCCCACACCCGGCACGAGGCGGTGCTGCGGGCCCGCGAGGGCGGCGCGATCCCCTGAGCGGGTCCGCTCAGGTGCGGCGGTAGTGCAGCGCGACCGCACCGTGCGCGTGGATCTGGGTGCCGTACAGGGACCAGTCCGAGGCCGGGAGCTCGGCGTCGAACAGCCGGAGCCCGCCGCCGACCCTCCTAGGGCCGGACCCGCACGACGACCTCGGCGTCGGTGACCCGCTCGACGCCGACGGTGAAGCCGCCGGCCTCGGTCTGGCCGCCGACCGGCACCCGGACCTGCTGGCCGGCGACCTGGATCTCGGCCACGTCGTTCTCCACGCCGACCAGCCGCGCCTCGACCCCGAGGACGGAGACGGACGCGTCCCCGCTGCGCGGGAAGGTGACGGTGCAGCCGTCGAGCCCGCACTGGGTGCTCGACGACCCGCCCCCGCACCCGGCCAGGCCGAGCGTGAGGACGGCCGCGGCGAGGCCGGTCAGGAGCCGGCGGGATCTCGGGAGTGCGCGCACGGCCGAGATCCTAGCGCCGGGTTTGTCTGGTTCCGAGGCCGCCCGTTCAGAGCGCGGCCGCAACGGCCTCGGCGAACACACGGTCCGTGTCGTAGACCGGCTCCCAGGTCATGTGGGCGACGTGACCGTAGTTCTGCATGTGGAAGACCTGGTACGCGGCGAAGGAGTCCGGGTCGTCGACCTCGATGAGGACGTAGCCGCCCCACGCCGAGCCGAGGCTCTTCTGGTGCGCGACACCCTTGTCCACGTTGCCGTAGTTGCCGGTCCTGGCCATCGCCCGGAAAGCCTCGGCCCAGGCCGCGTCGATGTCGGCCTTGGTCGCGCCGTCGCGGTAGACGAACTTCTGCAGGTAGATCTGGCCCATGACCCCTCCCGGTGCCTCCATCGGACCGGACGACGGTCCCCGGGGGCGCCGGCCGCGAATAGAGCCGGAGGGCCCCCGGCGCGTCAGGAGGCCACGTAGAGGGCGATCACGAGCAGCGGGGCGAGGACGTCGTACCAGAGGATGAAGCCGGCGTTGCCCGCCTCCCGGTTGCCCTGCCGCACGATCTGCACGACGTGCCCGACCGCGGCACCGAGGTAGAAGATCGCGAAGGCGAGCACGGCGGCGAGCTGGAACTGCCGGTCGAAACCGCTGCCCGCGAGGATCCCGAGCACCCCGATCAGCACCCCGGCCAGCCCGACCTCCCGCTGGAACGGGTTGCCGGCCGGCCAGCCGATCGACCTCGCGATGGGGTCGGGGAACATCAGGTGCCCGCAACCGACGATCAGCGAGTTGACGCCCGCGAGCCAGACCAGGGCGTTGAGCAGGCTCGCGGCGGTGAACCCGGCCCAGCCCGACGTCGCGACCTGCACGATCTCGGCCACGACGAACCCGGCGAGCCCGACGTGGGTCGTCATGCCGAGCAGCCGCAGGACGACCGGCGGCGGCCCCTGGTCCTCCTCGGCGGGCACGACCGGCAGCTCGGCCGTCGGCGGCGGGTCGACGGAGCGTTCGGGTACCGGCACGTGTCCCTCCCGGCCTTGGGGTCCTGACGGCCGGTTCGCCGCGGGAGCGGGCGGCGTTAGCGGCGGCACGACGGCGCCCGTCGTGATCCACTGGCAGGGAAGTCCCCGCGACCGCGATCACCCGGGAGCCCGCCCGTGCCGCTCGACCCGCAGTTCCGCACTGTCCTCGACACCCTCGCCGCGGCCGGCTTCACCGGCCTGACCGATGGCGACGCGCTCACCGTGCGCGAGCGGTACCGGACGCTGGCACTGTCCCGGCGCGGGCCGGGGTTCGTGCCGGAGCCGGTCGCCGCGGTGGAGGACACGACGGCCGACGGGGTCCCGGTTCGGATCTTCATGCCGGCGCAGGACCGCGGGCTCGCCGTGGTGTACCTGCACGGCGGCGGCTGGGTGATGGGCGACCTGGACACCCACGACCCCCTGTGCCGCCGCGTGGCCAATGCGCTCGGCGCGGTCGTGGTGTCCGTGGACTACCGGCTCGCGCCCGAGCACCCCTTCCCCTCCGGGCTCGACGACGCCCTCACCGTGCTGCGCTGGACGCTCGCCCGCCACCCCGACCGGCCGGTCGGCGCCGCCGGGGACAGCGCGGGCGCCTCGCTCGCCGCCGGCGTCGCACTGCGGGCGCGCGACGCCGGCCTCCCGCTGGCCGGCCAGCTGCTGTTCTACCCCGCCACCGACCCGGCGATGGCCTCGCCGTCGGTGCGCGACAACGGCGAGGGCTACTTCCTCACCCACGCCGACATGGTCTGGTTCCTCGAGCAGTACGCGCCGGGCGGCGGGACCGGCGTACCCGAGGTGGACCTGCTGGCGGCCGAGGTGGGCGGGGTGGCGCCCGCCGTCGTCGCGACCGCGGAGTTCGACCCGCTCCGCGACGAGGGCGGGGCCTACGTCGAGCGCCTCGCCGCCGCGGGCGTGCCCGTCGAGCACCTGCCCGGGCCCGGCCTCATCCACGGCTACGCGGCCTTCCTCGGGGTCGTCGACGCCGCCGACGCGACGGCCGTGCAGGCCCTCGACTCCTTCGGCCAGGTGCTCACGCGGTGAATCCGGCGGCCCGGGGAGGTGGTTCAGGGGCCCGCCCCGCTCCCGTCAGCCGACCGGCGCGAGGCGCTCCGCCCGCTCGAGCAGGGCGACGACGTCGTCGCGGGTGCGGTGCGGCGCGTCGTTCCACGCGGTGAGGTCGCGGATCACGGCCGCGCCCCACGGTCCGCGCAGCGCCGGCGCGCGCCGCCCGGCCGCGCCCGGCAGGCACCGCCAGACGTGCGCGATCCACGGCATCGCGTCCCGCTCGACGTTGACCAGCCGGCCCCCGCGGTGGGCCGCGACGGTCAGCGCCGCCACCAGGCAGGCCTGCTCCACCTCGTCCGGCCGCGGCGGCCCGGCGAGCAGCCGCGCCACCCTCGACGGGCGGTTGTCCGTGCACCAGCCGTGCTGCAACCACCCGCGCTCCACGATCCCGCGGGCCACCGCGAGAACACTCCGCTCGGGCGTCCGGCGGAGAGGCCGGACCCCGGGCTCGACCAGACAGACGGCCATCGCCGCTCCTCCCGCTCGCTGCCCCACCTCGCAGTGTGGGCCGGGAGCCGCCTGCGCGGTAGGGCCTTCATCGCCGCTGCGGGCACACCGCCCGGACCGCGCCGACCAGCCTGACCACGTCGTCGGCGTGCAGGTGGACCGCGGTGAGCTTTACGGTCCCGTGGCGCGGCAGGTCGACCACGACCGGTTCGCCGAGGCCTACCGGCGGTGATACGTCCGGAGCCCCTCGCACGAGCATCGGGAGGAGAACCTCGCACCGAACCGGAGTGGCGGGACCTGCTCGCGAGCGCCGGGTTCCGGGTCGGGAGCATCGTCCCCGCAGGGCCGGGGCGGTCGGTGATCGAAGCGATCCGTCGAGATGAACATGGTGGTCGGCAGACGTTCATCTCGACGGCCAGAGTCGGCCGCAGCCAGCCAGCCGGCGCGCACGGACGCGACCCTCCGACAGCACCTCGCCCAGCCGCCCCACACCGCGGTTCGACCAGCACCCCCGACCACCCACCGCCCCTCAGATCGCTCCGAGCAGCATGACCGCCATGGAAGCGGCAGCGATGAGGTGTGCGACGGCGGCGACCCGAGCCGTGCGCAGCGCGCCGAGCCGCGCACCCGCAGCCACCCGGTCCGAGCCGGCGCAGGGCGCGGCGGCGGGCGGACCGCCGACCGTGACCGGGAGGTGCGGCACGACCCGGTGCGCGGCGCAGGCCCAGCGGTCGCCGCACCGCATCCCGTGCCACGCGAAGTAGCCGACCAGCAGGAGCGACACCCCGGAGACCCAGATCGGCACACCGGCCACCGCTCCGTGCCCCGAGTGCCCGGCACTCGGCACCTGACCACCGTGCGGACTCAGGACCAGCATGAAGAGCATCGCGAGGCCGCAGACCACGTGGTGCGCGGCGTCGTCGGCGGCCGGGCCGTCGCGGAGGGCGGCGGCCGTGAACCAGGCGGCGCTGAGGCCGAACAGGACCGACCAGGCCACGGACGGCAACGGGTCGAGGGTCGGCGAGAACATCGAGGCCATCCCGAGAGCCATCGCGACGTGGGCCAGCTCCCCGGCGGCGGGGCGGCCGTCGCGTCGGGCGGTCACCAGACGGACGACGTGCAGCAGGCCCACGCCGACCAGGACCGCGGACACTCCGGCATCGAACCAGGCCATGGGCGGGCGGGTCCCTTCGTCGCGAGGAGATCTGGGCGGGCACCTCCGGAGAGTGCGTGACCCGGTGCGGGCCGTCACGAGAGAACTGCACCGTCTCCGCGTTCCGGACACGTTCCCGTCGCGGTACGAGCGCGCGCCCTTCTGGGCGGAGATGCCGGTCCCCGTGTCACCTGCATGACCGTGCGTCGAGACGCGATGACGAGTGCTTCACCGTGGAGCGCCCACGCAGTGAGATCCGCACGGACCTGCACGTCAGACGCGCATCGCTCCCCGAACCGACGCGCGATGCCGCCCCGCACCTGCCGCGCGACGACCGCACCGATGTGGGTGACGACCCCCGCGGGCGATCGCGGCGCGTGACAACACCCAGGTCAGCGCCCCGCGGCCCGAGCTTCTCAACCCTGTTCGTCATCGTGTGAGGGCGAGTTGACCCTGCCGTCATCGAGCGGCCCCGGTCCGGACACGCACACCGGGAGGGATCTCCCGCATCCGTCCGGCACCCCCGCCCGGACGTGACGTCCCGCGGAAGGAGCTCGGCATGGAGGTCCTGGTCCTGACCACCGCACCCGGCGGGCGTTCGGTGCTGCCCGCACTCGACCTGCTCGACCACACCGTGCGCGCGACGGCGCCGTCCGTCAGCGCCTTCCTCGACGCGGGGCGCTGCGACGTCGTGCTCGTCGACGGACGCCGCCAGCCACGGGCCGCCCTCGAGCTCGTGGCCCTGGTCGCGACGGCCGCGCGCGGCACACCCGTCGTGTTCGTCGCCGACGAGACCTGCCTCGCCGGCCTCCCACGAGGACTCGGCGTAACTCAGCTGGTCTTGTCCGACGCCGGCCCCGCCGAGGTCGACGCCCGGCTACGGCTGGCGCGACGACGGTCGGTCGACCCGCGACACGGTTCCGAGCATCCGGTCGTGGTGCGGGTGGGCCCGTTCGAACTCGACCCGTACGCCTACACGATCCGGCTCCAGCACCGGCCGCTCCCGTTGACCCATCGGGAGTTCGAGCTGCTCGGCGCCCTGTTGGCAGAGGCCGGGCGCCCGTTGTCCCGGGAACGTCTGCTCGGTCTCGTCGACGGCGGCGGCGACGGGACCAGCCCGCGGGCGGTCGATTGCCACATCCGCGCCATCCGCGCGAAGCTCGGTGCGCACCGGAGCAGCATCCGCACCGTCCGCGGGCTCGGTTACCTGGTCGCCGCGGGGTGACCCGCCGGCGCGCTCGTGCCGGGCGGCTGCCAGGGCAGCACGTACCCGTGCCCGCGCACCGTGCGCACCAGCCCGCGGTGCGGGCCGAGCTTCGCGCGGATGGCGCGGACGTGGCAGTCGACGGCGCGTGGGCCGGTCCCGTCCGTCCAGCCGTCGCACTCGCTCACCAGCTGCGCACGGGTCAGGGGTCGCCCGGCGTGCAACAGCAGGGCCTTGAGCAGCTCGAACTCGTGATGGGTGAGGGCGAGCGGGGCGCCGTCGAGCGTCACCGTCCAGGCGTGGACGTCGAGGACGAAGGGCCCCACCGCGAGGACGGCCGCGGCGGCTTCGGGCTCCGGGTCGACCAGGCGACGACGGCCGGCCAGCCGCAGCCGGGCATCGATCTCCGCGGGCCCGGCCGAGGCCAGCACGAGCTGCACCACCGCGCAGTCCTCGTCGATCTGCGGCGCGACCAGCTCCTCGATCACCCCGATCACGGGAATCCCCCGCGCGGTCGCCACCAGCCCGCGGCTCAGCTGGCAGGCCGCGAAGGGCTGGGTGCGCCCGTCGACGAGGGCCGCGTCGCACCGGCCCGCCGCCAGGAACTCCTGGACCGAGGGCCGGCAGGTGCGCACGCGGTGCGGCAGGAGGTCGAGCGCGGGCAGGACGGCGTGCACGTCGGGGTTGGAGGTGAGCACCAGGATCTGCACGACTTCTCCCCGGAATGCGCGTCGACGGTTGCGGAACGACTAGAACCATCCCCCCGAGATTCGCACAAGTCGTGCCCCGTGACCATTTCGTCAACACTCGCTCACGCGACCGGAATCCGATTCGTGATCGAGGCTCGCTGGCGAACCTCGCCTTCGCAACCGTTGTGCGACAGCGTATGCCGACCAGCACCGATGCTCCGGTCGCATTTCCCTGACGTGCTCACACCTTCCCGGATCGGCCGGTGAGGGGAGCGATACGCCCTCGACACGAACGGCCACAATCGGGTGAAGGAAACGCGATTAACCGCGGCGTAACTGCGGCCCCACCGAACGCAACGGTCCTGCTGCTTCGCTCAGTGGCAGCCGGGGGCGGCAGGGCTCCCCGCTCCGCCCGGGACCCCGATCCGGGCGTCGGCCGCACCTCGGTTCGTTCCCCACGAAGTCAGAAGGAGACACACATGTCCGAGCGCCAGAGCGTTCTGCGTCGCGCCGGGAAGGCCGGCGTGCTCGTCGCCGGTGGCGTCATGGCCCTGTCGGCCGTCGCCGCGGGCACCGCGTCCGCCCACGAGGGCCACTCGGTCCCCGAGAAGGAGCCGGCCGAGGGCACGGCCAACCCGGCCGCCCCCGTCGAGGAGGTCGTCGGGCACGTCGTCGACGGCTTCGTGGCGCACTGGGGCCAGTACCACTACCAGCACAGCCTGGTCGAGAACGACATCCCGTTCGCGACGTCCGACCCGGTCGAGTACGTCGGCATCCACACCCACATGGTCGAGATGATGACCGGCCAGGCGCCGATCCCGGACGAGTTCCCGATCGGCGAGGGCTACCCGCAGGTCTGATCCGGGCCCTCACCCCTCTCCCCCGCCCCGTGCAGTGCCGCGCGGGGCGGGGAGCCCCCGTACATCCCACCCAGGAAGAGCGCCGCGATGACCAGCACCTTGACCGAGACCCTCGTCCTCGAACCGGCCGCGCAGGACCTGCTGTTCCGCGACGCGCGGACCGTCGCTGCCTTCACCGACGAGCCGGTCGGCGACGACCTCCTCCACGCGGTGTACGACCTCGTCCGCGCCGCCCCCACCTCGATGAACTGCTGCCCGCTGCGGGTGCTGGCGCTGCGCAGCGAGAGCGCGCGGGCCCGGCTGCTGCTGCACATGGCCGAGGGCAACCGGGAGAAGACGGCCGCGGCGCCGCTGGTCCTGGTCCTCGCCGCCGACCACGCCTTCACCGAGCACATGCCCACGCTGTTCCCGTTCGTCGACGCCGACGCCTACTTCGCCGACCCCGCGCTGCGCGCCGGGACCGCCGAGTACAACGCCGCGCTGCAGGCCGGCTACCTGATCCTCGGGCTGCGGGCCGCGGGCCTGGGCGTCGGCCCGATGGCGGGCTTCGACCGCGAGGGCGTCGACGCCGAGTTCTTCCCCGAGGGTCGCCTGCACACCGCGCTGGTGCTGATCGCCGGCCGCCCGGCGGGCGAGAGCCCGTACCCGCGGCTGCCGCGACCGGACTTCGACCAGGTCGTCACCTCGCTGTAGAGACGCCCACCCGCCGGACGAGGAGGATTCCCGTGACCACGACCGCGCTCCCGGTCGACGCGCCGAGCGGCGCGGGCCGCACCCCCGAGCCGATCGACCCGGTCGCGCGCGCCGCGGCCGTCGCGCCGCTGCTGGCCGAGCAGCGCCCGATCGGTGAGTCCCGGCGCCAGCTGACCGACGCCACGGTCGCCGCGCTGGCCGACGCCGGCCAGCTGCGCACCTGGGTCCCGCGCCGGTTCGGCGGGCTGGAGACCGACACACCCACGGTGATCGACGCGACCGCACGGATCTCCGCGGCCGACCCGGCCGCCGGGTGGGTCACGATGATCCTCTCCTGCGCGGACTTCCTGGTCGGGATGCTCGAGCAGCGGGCCCAGCAGGAGGTCTGGTCCGCCGGCCCGGACACCTCGGTGTGCGCGGTGTTCAACCCCAGCTCCACCAGCGAGCGGGTGCCCGGCGGCTGGCGGGTGCGCGGGCGGTGGTTGCCCGCCTCCGGGTGCCGGCACGCGAGCTGGGCCCTGCTCGGCGTCCCGCTGGCCGAGGACCCCAGGGCCGGCGGCGCCACCACCCGAGCCAGCGTCCTGATCCCGATGAGCGAGCTGACGGTCACGGCCAGCTGGAACGCCATCGGCATGCGTGCCACCGGCAGCGACACCCTCGAGACCGTCGACGCGTTCGTCCCCGAGCACCGGGTGTTGCGGCTCGGCCCGGCCCTCGAAGGCCGGTTCCCCGGCTCGTACGGCGCCTCCTGGCGGCACCGCTCGCCGCTGATGCCGACGCTGTCCACCCACATGATGGCCGTCTACCTCGGCATGGCCGCCTCGGCGCTCGACGTCGTGCTCGCCACCTCGGGCACCAAAGGCCTCACCTTCACCACCTACTCCCGCGCCGCCGAGTCCGGCGGGGTGCAGACCGCCGTGGCGAAGGCCGCGCTGACGATCGACGCCATGTGGGCGCTGGCCCACCACGCCGGCCGCGAGGTCGACTGGTGGGCCCGCACCGGGACCCGCCCCTCGACGGCGGACCGGGCGCGGGTCCGCGGTTGGACCGGGCACGTCGCCGCGCAGTGCCGCGAGGCCCTCGACCAGCTCGTCAGCTGCTACGGCGCCTCCGCCTTCGCCGAGACGAACCCGCTGCAGGCCACCGTCCGCGACATGCACGCCGCCAGCCGGCACGCGGTGGCCAACCCGATCACCGGCACCGAGATCTACGGCCGCGCGCTGCTCGGCGTGGAGCCGTCGATCGCCACGCTCATCTGAGGAGCCCCTCGTGACCACCGAGAGCGCCCTGACCGCCACCGACGCGGCCCTGGGCTCGCGGGACCTCGCGGCCCGCGACACCCGCGCCGCAATCCCCCGCGCCCGGCCCGTCCCCGCCGGCCTGCGCTGCACCACCCGCGAGATCGCCGACCCGGGTGACCTGGTCGGCCTGCTGCCCACCGCCGCCGACGCCCTGTCCTGGGTCCGCGGCGGCGAGGGGCTCGTGGCCTGGGGTCGCACGACGACCCTGGAGACCGGCGGTCCCGGCCGCTTCGTCGACGCCGAGGCCGTGTGGCGGGCCCTCGCCGCCCGGATCGAGGTCCACGACGAGGTGGGCCTGCCGGGCACCGGACCCGTCGCCTTCGCGTCCTTCGCCTTCGGCGACGGACCGTTGGGGCGGACCCGCACCCGCGGCGGCGAGCGCTCCGTGCTCGTCGTTCCCCGGGTCGTCGTCGGACGGCGCGGCGGACGGTGCTGGATCACCGAGCTGGGCCCCGTGGCCGGCCACCCCGCCCCCTGGGGCGACGTGGCCGGAGACCCGGCCCGGCTCGGCCCGGACGAGCGCCCCGCGCCGGTGCGCCGGCCGGGTCCCGCGCACTGGGCGCCGGGTGCGATGTCCGCCGCCGCCTACCGCGACGCGGTCGCCGAGGCCGTCACGCGCATGGCCGACGGGCCACTGGACAAGGTCGTGCTCGCCCGGGACGTGGTGGCCCGCCTCGGGCGCCCCGTCGATCCCCGGTTCCTGGTCCGGACCCTCGCCGCGGGCAATCCGCGGTGCTGGACCTACTCGGTCGACGGGCTCGTCGGCGCCACCCCGGAGCTGCTGCTCCGCCGGTCCGGCGCGGTCGTCGAGTCGCGAGTGCTGGCCGGGACGACCTGGCCGGGCGCAGAGGGGACCGAGGACCAGGTGCTGGCCGCGGGGAAGTACCGCGAGGAGCACCGGTTCGCCGTCGAGTCCCTCTGCCGCACCCTCGGCCCCTCCTGCAGCCGCCTGGAGCTCGACGGGCCGCACCTGCTGCGGCTGCCGACCGTCACCCACCTCGCCACCGACGTCCGCGGCCATCTCGACCCGCTGCAGGACCCGTCGGTGCTGGCCCTCGCCGGGGCCGTGCACCCCACCGCCGCCGTGGGCGGCACCCCGCCGGCCCTCGCGGCGGCGACGATCGCCGAGCTCGAGGGCCGCGTCGGCCTGCAGCGCGGCCGCTACGCCGGCCCCGTCGGCTGGGTCGACGCCCACGGCGACGGCGAGCTCGGCATCGCGCTGCGCTGTGCCCAGCTCTCCGGCCGCACCGCCCGCCTGTTCGCCGGTTGCGGCGTCGTGGCCGACTCCGATCCCGATCTCGAGCTCGCCGAGACCGCCGCCAAGCTCCGCGCCGTCACCGAGGCGCTCGGCTCCTGAGCCGGTTCCCGACCCACCGGAGGTCCGTCCCGTGACAGCCGCCGCCGACCCGGCCCTCACCACGGCAGGTCTCCCGGCCCCGCCCGCCCACGCCCCGCGCTCGGTGCTGGCGACCGTCCACCAGGCCTTCCTGGCCCGGGCGATCTACACCGTCGTCGAGCTGGGGGTGGTCGACGAGCTCGCCCACGGCCCGCGCAGCTGCGCCGAGCTGGCCCGCGTGCTGGGCGTGACCGCCGAACCGCTGCACCAGGTCGTGCGCGGCACCGCGAGCGCGGGGCTGCTGCGCTCGCTGGGCGGCACCGGGTCCGACGAGGTCTTCGCGCTCACCGACACCGGCGAGATGCTCCTGCCCGGGCACCCGAGCGCCACCCGCGACCTCGTGCTGATGATGCAGGGTCCGACGGTCCTCGGCTGCCTCGAGGCACTACCCGACCGGGTGCGCAGCGGCCGGACCGGCCCCGAGGTCGCGCACGGGCGCACCTGGTTCGAGAACCTGCGCGCCGACGCCGGGCTGGCCGCCTCCTTCGACCGGATGATGGTCGCGATCCACGGCGGCGAGTACGGCGCGGTGGCCGCCGCCTACGACCTGGGCTGGGCCCGGACCGTCGTGGACGTCGGCGGCGGCACGGGCGGACTGACCGTCGCCCTGCTCGAGGCCAACGCCCACCTGCGCGGCGTGGTCCACGACCTGCCCGACGTCGCCGCCCGGGCCGAGCGGACCCTCCGGCGGGCCGGGCTCGCCCACCGGGCCGAGGTCAGCGGCGGCAGCTTCTTCGACAGCGTCCCCCGCGGGGCGGACGCCTACCTGCTCTCCTACGTCCTCCACGACTGGACCGACGACGACTGCGTCCGGATCCTGCGGACCGTCGCCGCCGCCATGACCACGGGCGCGCGCCTGCTGGTCGTCGAGAACGTGCTGCCGGCCGGGGACGATCCGCACCCCGGCCGGACCCTGGACCTGCTCATGGCCACCCTCACCCACGGCCGCGAGCGCACCGAGGAGGAGTACCGGCGGCTGCTCGCGCGGGCGGGCCTGCGGCTGCGGCGGGTGGTGCCCACGGCGTCCCCGGTCAGTGTCCTGGAGGCCGTCCCGGGGTCGGACGACCAGGGAGCCTGACCCGGTACCGGGGCCGGGCGGGCAGCCTGGGGGACACGAGGACCGACAGGGGATCGGGCGGGGCGGGAGCGGCGGCGCTCCCGCCCCGTTCTGCATCCGGTCACCGGCCGTTCGGCGTCCGGGCCGGCTTCCGTGCTGCCGACCGCCCCGGCAGGGCGGCCGCGCAGGCCAGGCTGACGACCAGCGCCACGGCGAACACGGTGAGGACGCTCCGGTGCTGCCCGAGGACGACGGACCGGTCGCCGGTGAGGTCGACCAGGCGCCCGAGCACGGCGACACCGACGACCCCGCCGAGGTAGCGCATCGTCGATCCGATCCCGGCGGCGGCACCGCTGTGCTCGCGCGCGACAGCCGTGAGCGACGCGGCCTGCGCGGCGGGCGTGGCCAGTCCGACCCCGAGACCGAGCAGGGCCAGCGGGAGCACCAGCTGCCTCAGCGACGAGAGGTCCCCCGCCGCCAGCAGGCCCACCCCAGCGAGGCAGACGACGACCCCGCCGACCGCCATCGGCCGCGGCCCGACGATGTCGGTGAGCCGCCCGGCGACCAGGGACGCGAGGATCACAGTGGCCGTCATCGCGACGAGGAGCCGGCCGGTCCCCGCGGAGTCGACCGCGAGCAGGGCGCCGAGCATCTGCGGCAGCTCGAACAGCAGTGTGTAGGTCACCAGGTTCTGCAGCGCGACCAGCAGTGAGCCCGCGGTGAACGGCACCGATCTGAACAGTCCGAAGGCCACGACCGGGTCGGCGGCGCGGCGCTCCCACCACACGAACGGCACGAGGAGCACGGCGCACGTGGCCAGGAGGACAGCGGCGAGCGTCCCGCTCGCCTCCAGGCCCAGGACCAGCGCGGCCAGCGTCACCGTGAGCAGGACGCTGCCGAGCACGTCGAACCGCGAGCCGTCCCGAAGGTCCGCCTCCCGCCTCCTGCGGGTGGCCGCGAGCAGCGCCACGATCGCGAGCACGGGCAGGTTGACCGCGAATATGCTGGCCCAGCCGAAGGCCCGCACGAGTTCGCCGCCCACTACCGGACCGACACCGGCCGCCAGCGACATGATCGCACCGAACAGGCCGAACGCCCGGCCGCGGCGCTCCGGGGGCAGCTCGATCCGCAGCAGCGCCACCGTCGTCGGCACGACCGCGGCCCCGCCGGCGGCCATCAGCACGCGGGCCACCGCGAGCACGCCGAGCGATCCGGCGACCATCCCGAGCACGGCGCCGGCGGCCATCAGCACCTCGCCGAGGGCGAGGACCCGCCGGTGGCCGAGGCGGTCGCCGAGCTTGCCGCCCGGACTCTGCAGCACGATCGCGGCCACGAGATAGCTCGCGACGACGGCCTGCGCGACCGTCCCGGGCGGGCGAGCGAACTCGCGGGCGATGTCGGGCAGCGCCACCGCGATCATGGTGGAGTTCAGCGGCAGCAGCGAGGAGGCGAGCAGGGCCGCGCCGAGCGACCGCCTGGCCCGGGGGTCAGCCACCGGTGATCGGCCGCCGCTGCAGGAGGAACACGGCGCCGTCGGAGAAGGCGAACTCGATATCGTGCTCCGCGGTGCCGTAGACCGCGTCGCACGCCTCGGCGAGTGCGTGCAGCGCGGCGAGCTGCGTGGCGTCCAGACAGAGCGTGTGCACCGCCGCTCCGGTGACCTCGACCTCCTCGGTGCCCGCCGGGCCGGCGCGCAGCGCCACGTCCTTCTCCCCGGCCGCGAACTCGAGCACCCGGCCCCATGAGTCGAGCCGGTACCGGTCCGGGACGACCAGACCGGCCACGACGGCCTCGCCGAGGCCCCAGCTCGCCTCGATCACCCGCTCCGTGGCGCCGGTCAGCGGGTTACGGGTGAACAGCACCCCCGCTGTATCCGCCGGCACGAGTTCCTGGATCACCACGCCCATCCGGCAGGGGCCGAGGCCGAGCCGGCTCCGGTAGGCGCGCGCGCCCGCCGCGTCGCCGGAGGCGTACACGCTCCGGACGGCCGCGACCACGGCCTCGGGCCGGCACACCCCGAGGACGGTGCGGTGTGCACCCGCGAAGCTGGCCGCGCCGGAGTCCTCCCCCACGGCGCTGGACCGGACCGCGCACGGACCGCCGTCCGCACACGCGTCGTGCAGGGCCGCCAGGACCTCGGGGTCCTCGCGCACCACCGCCTCGACGGCGTCGACGGACAGCGCGAACCCCGCCGGCACGGGCAGTCCGGCCTGGGCGGCCGCCCCGAGCGCCACCGCCTTGCCGCCGAACTCCGCCTGGTCGGAGGCCCACGCGAGCGGGGTCAACCGGAGCATGCCGCCCTCACTTCAGCAACCGCACCTCGCCCGTCGTCCCGTCGACCCGCACGCGCGCGCCGTCCGGGATCAGCCGGGTGGCTTCGCGGGTCCCGACGACGCCTGGGATCCCGTACTCACGGGCCACGATCGCGGCGTGGCTGAGCTGGCCGCCCCGGTCAGTGACGATCGCTCCGAGCAGCGGCAGGACGACCGTGAAGTACGGCGAGGTCATGCGGGTGACCAGGACGTCCCCGGGTCGGACCCGGTCGAAGTCGGTGCCGTCGGCGACCAGCCGGGCCGGGCCCTCGTAGACACCTGTGTTGACCGCGAGGCCGCGGAGCACCGTCGCGGAGTTGGCGGTGTCCGGAACCCCGAACAGGTTGACCATCGCGGCGCCGACGGCGAGCGCGGCGCGGCGGGCCGGCTCCGGAAGCTCCTCCACCGGAGGAGGGGGCGACGGCAGCGGCCCGATCACCGCCGGGGCGTCGTCGACGGTTCGCGTAGTGCGCCGTCGGAACCGCTCGGCGACCTCCTGCGCGGCCGGACCCGGTTCGTCCCGCAGCAGCGCCACGAGTTCGGCGGCGTCCGCGTCGACCGCGTGTGCGGGGTCGGCGAGCGTGCCTCGGGCCGCGAGCCGTCGCCCGGCCTCGAGCACGGCGCGGCGGGCGAGGCCGACGGCCCATCCGTCGGAGTACGTGGCCCGCTCGTCCCGCAGCCGGTTGGCCAGCCGTGCCTCGTGGAGGCGGTCGTCGAACTCGGCCAGGTGCTCGGCGGGGACCCGCGCGCGTATGACGGTCAGGGCGGCGTCCCCGTCGCCGCTGGGTCCGAATTTCCGGGTCGCGACGGCTGCCCGGATCGCGCCGACCAGCATCGCCGGCAGCTCGCCCGCGCACGGCTCACCGACGTCGTAGTCGATCGCCCGGTAGCGGACCGCGTCGAGGTACGTCCGCGCGGCCGCGCCCGCATCTGGGTCGGCGGTGAGGGCGTCGAGCATCGCCTGCGGGTCGCCGGGCGACGCGAGGACGGCCCGTGCGCTGTCGGACGCCGCGACGACGTCCGCCAGCGCATCCAGCTCGACGGTGGCGAAGCCGGTGGAGATAACCGAGGTTCCGCGCAGCAGCCCCATCAGTTCCCCGGCGGTGGCGCCGGTCCACTCCAGCGCACCGGCGAGGAAGTCCCCGGTGGCCATCAGCGACGGGGCGCTGTAGCGGTGGTGTAGCTCGATCATCGTCTCGAGGTGGTCCCGGCACCGCTCGACGTGCGCGGCCAACTCCTCGTCGGACAACGCCGTGGGGTCGACCGCTTCGACGGCCAGGTGCGCCGCCACGGCGCCGGGCTTGACCACCTCGTCCCACCGGGCCAGGTCCTCCCGCCAGAACCGCTCGGCGAACGCCCGGGCCGAGGTCGCGACCCGGGACTGCATCTGCTCGGATGTCGCGGTCCCGCCGGCGCCGAAGGGCAGGGTCTGTGCGTACATGAACCCGCCGATCACCGCCACGTCGTAGCGGCCGATCAGGAGCCCGTACCGCGCCAGGCCCTCGGCGAACCCGCGCGGGAAGCCGGAGACCAGCGGCGACCTCATGAACCAGCTGATCGGCTTGCTGTTGTGGGTCGTGTCCAGCTCCCACGTGCCGTCGTTGGGTGGCTCGAACGCCTCGTCGTCCACGAGGACTCCTTCCGCCGATCCGGCCCGGCGGCTACGGCTGTGACCCCGGACACAGACAAGAGGAACTCGTACGGCATTGCGATCCGTTACCGCCGCTACGTCACCCGTTCACCTTTGGATCACCACCCGTTCGCCCGTCCGTTCGTCGCCCCGCTCACCAGGAGCGGTTGCTCACCGCACACCCACCTGACCCGCCACCCCGGCGGCCTCCTCGATCCGGGCCCGGAGGGCGGCGTGCCCGGTCCGGCGGGTCGCCCGGTCCACGGGCACCTCGACGACGTGGAGGCCGGGGCGGCCGAGCGCTCCGGGCAGCTGCGCGAGGTCGGTGAGCCGGCGGTGGCCCACGTGGTACGCGGCGCAGAGGGCGGCGAGGTCGGTGCCGTGCGGGGTGCCGAAGACCCGCTCGAAGGAGCGCGCGTGCTCCGGCGCACCCTGCTCGAGCAGGGTGAACACACTGCCGCCGTCGTCGTTGGCCACCACGATCGTCAGGTCGGGGCGGGGTTCGCGGGGGCCGGCGAGGAGGCCGCCGGCGTCGTGCAGCAGGGTCACGTCGCCGAGGAGGGCGACGGCGGGTCCGTCGTGGGCCAGGGCGGCGCCGACGGCCGTCGACACCACCCCGTCGATGCCCGCAACGCCCCGGTTCGACAGCACGGTGAGGTCCGGTCGCGGAGCCGCCGCCAGCGCGACGTCCCGGATCGGGCTCGACGGCCCGACGACCAGCAGCCCGCCGGTCGGCACGGCCCGGACGAGCTCGCGCGCCAGTCGCATGGCTCCGACGGGATGGGTGTCCAGGCCGTCGTCGAGCGCG
Source organism: Pseudonocardia autotrophica (assembly GCF_000717175.1). GTDB lineage: Bacteria > Actinomycetota > Actinomycetes > Mycobacteriales > Pseudonocardiaceae > Pseudonocardia > Pseudonocardia halophobica. The sequence goes on from NZ_JNYD01000015.1 coordinate 253,917, forward strand.
CGCTGGACCGCCGCGTCGGCCTGCCGCCACCGGGCGGCGAAGGCCTTGTCGCCCCACGGGCTCGGCGGCAACGACCCGACCTGCACGACAGAGCCCTGGGTGTCGTTCCACCACGGCCGTGCGGCGGGCGGGACGGCGAACACCCGGATGCGCTCGTCGGCGAGGGCGCGCTGGACGGCGCGGTGCAGCGTCGGCCGCCCGAGGACGACGAGCTGGCGGGGCAGCAGCTCCGGCGCGGCCCCGGAGAGGGCGGCACCGAGCAGCCAGGGGCCGGTGCGGACCGCGCTGCCCCACAGCGTGGACGACGGCTCGGCGACCACCGGGACGTCGGCGGGCGCGTCGCGGTCCTCCGCGCCGTCCCCGGCCACGACGAGCGTCGGCAGGGAGGGATCGAGCCGCAGCGGCGGCAGCGCCACCCGCGCGGAGTGGATCTCGGACCACGGCCGGCCGGCAGGCCGCCCGGGCGGGAAGGCGCCGTCGTCGTCGGGCGGGGGCAGCAGCGGCTCGCGCAGCGGGACGTCGAGCTGGACCGGCCCCGGGTCGTTGCTCAGCGTCCCCCGGGCGGCCGCCACGGCCCGGACGACCGTCGCGCGCCACGCCTCGGGCCGGGTGCCCTCGGCGGACAGCACGCCCTCGAGCCGCAGCGCGTCCCCGAAGATCCCGCACTGGGCGACGGTCTGGCTCGCGCCGGTGCCGACCAGGCCGGCGGGCCGGTCCGCGGTGAGCAGCAGCAGCGGGACGCCGGCGTGCGCGGCCTCGAGCACGGCCGGGTGCAGGTTCGCCACCGCAGTGCCGGAGGTGCACGCCACGGCGACCGGCCGGCCGGAGCGCAGCGCGAGGCCGAGGGCCAGGAAGCCGGCGCCCCGCTCGTCGAGGCGCACGTGCAGCCGGAGCCGGCCCTCGGCGTCGGCGGTGTCGAGCGCGAGGGAGAGCGGCGCGTTGCGCGAGCCCGGGCAGAGGACGACGTCGCGGACGCCGCACCGGGCGAGCTCGTCGACGGCGACGCGGGCGAGGAGGGTCGACGGGTTCACCCGCCGGAGGCTAGGCGGGCGGGTGTTGCGCTTCGTGTGGGCGCCGAAACCGCTGTGTTCCCCTTCGCTCACAACGGGTCCGGGTGTGCGACGGCGGCTCTAGGGTGCCGGTCGTGACCACCCTGGAATCACGCTCCGTGTCCGAGACGTTCGATCCCGCGGCCTGGGCGGCCGTGCCGGGGTTCGCGTTCACCGACATCACCTACCACCGGGCGGTGGACTGCGGGGTGGTCCGGATCGCCTTCGACCGCCCCGAGGTCCGCAACGCCTTCCGCCCACACACCGTCGACGAGCTCCACACCGCCCTCGAACACGCCCGCACCTCCGCCGACGTCGGCGCCGTGCTGCTCACCGGCAACGGACCCTCCCCCAAGGAC
>NZ_JNYD01000016.1 GCF_000717175.1 Pseudonocardia autotrophica
CTTCTCCAACACCGCCACATTCGTGATCCCATGATTGCGCGCCAGATAGTGCGCGGTGGCCAGCCCGTGCCCACCCCCACCCACGATCACCACGTCGTAGGACCTCCGCGGCTCCGGCGTCCGCCACAAGAAATCGGGATGCTCCGGCAGCTGCTCGGCCATGCAGGACTCCGTCCGACGGTCTGCGCGAAGAGATCGTGCAGACTGGTATATCAATCGTGAGGTACGGTAGGCATACCATCGAGGTCGGTCAAGGGGAGGGAACGTGAGCGTCGCTGCTGCGGGAGAAGTGGGGTCGCTGGCCGATCGCGCGTACGAGGCGATCCGGGATCGCCTCGTCATGCTCGAGATCCGGCCCGGCGACCCGCTCAACGACGACCGGCTTGCCGCCGAGCTCGGCACCGGCCGGACGCCCGTGCGGGAGGCGCTGAAACGGCTGGAGGGGGACCGGCTCGTCGTCGCCTATCCGCGGCGGGGCACCTTCGCGACGGCCGTGGACATCACCGACCTGGCGAACCTGTCCGAGGTCCGGCTGAACCTGGAGCCGCTCGCCGCCCGCTCCGCCGCGCGGAACGCGGGCTCCGTCGACCGCGCGGAGCTGGGCCGTCTCGGCGACCGGATCGCCGCGCTCGACCCCTCCGGCGACCCGCGTGAGCTGCTGCGTGCCGACGTCGAGGTCCACCGGGCGCTCTACCGCGCCACGGGCAACCCGCACCTCGAGGACGTCTGCGTGCGGCTCGACAACCTCGCCACCCGCATCTGGGTACTCTTCCTCGACCGGCTCCCCGCCCTGCCCGGGCACGTCCACGAGCACGCCGACCTCCTCCGCGCCGTGGTCGCGGGGGAGGAGGAGAAGGCCGCGGAGCTGGCCCTCGCCCACGTCGTCGGGTTCGAGAAGGCCATCCGCGCGCTCCTGTGACCCTGTGAGTGGCGATAGTCGCTATAGCGACTATCGCCACTCACGGGGAGTCAGAAGCGTCCGCCGCCGCCCCGACGGCCGCGGCTGGAGGAGCCACCGAAGCTGCCGGGGACGCGACCACCGGATCGGCCGCCCCCGAAGCCGCCCCCGAAGCCCCCGCCCCCGAAGCCCCCGCCGCCGCGGTAGCCGCCGCCCCGCATCGCCTCGGACAGGATCCCGCCGAGCACCAGTGCGCCGAGCTCCCCGCCGAAGCCGCTGCCGCCCCCGGACGGCCCGGACCAGCGCGAGACGTCCGCCTGCGCCAGCTGCAGGGCCTCCTGCGCCCGCGCCTCCGCCTGCTGCGCCTCCCGCAGCGCCGCCGCCGGGTCGCCGCCCGCGGTCGCCGCCGCGAGGTGCCGCTGCGCCTCGGCGAGCCGGGTCCGCGCCGGCGCGCCCACCGCGCCGCGCCGCGTGGACACGAAGTCCGACGCCGCCGCCACCGCCGACCGGGCCGTGACCAGCGCCTGCTCCAACGCGGCCGTCGCCCGGCGGGTCCGTTCCACGGACTCCCGGGCGTCCGCGATCGCCGCGTCGAGGGCGGCGGCCGCCTCGTCGAGCAGGTGCAGCGCCGCGATCGGGTCGGGGAGCCCGGCCGTCCCGCGCGCCGCCGTGTCCGCGGCCGCCACCGCCGCCCGCGCCCGGGCCGGCACGCCCGGGTCGACCTCCGGCAGCGCCGAGGCCTCGGCGAGGTCCTGCTCCACCTCCGCCCGCGCGGCCGGCACCCGGGCCGCCGCCTCGGTGAGCTCGGCGCCGCGGCGGGCGATCCCGTCGAGCAGGGTCTCGGCCTGCGTCGCCGCGTCCTCCGCCGCCCGCCCGTCGACCACGGCGAGCGCCGGCTGCGACGCGCCGAGCCGGGCCCGTGCCTCGTCGAGCTCCTTCTGCGCGTCGGCGAGCAGCGCGTAGGCCTGCGGCAGGTTCTCCGCCAGCGGCTCCAGCGCCGTCGGTGCCCACCGCCGGCCGAGTTCGGCCCACTGCTGCTCGGCCTCGGGCACCCGGGCCGTGAGCCCGAAGAGCCGGGCGGCGATCCCGTCGACGTAGCCGGGGGCGTCGGCCTCCAGGGCGCGGAGCCGGTCGAAGGCCTCGACCTGGTCGTCGAGCCGGTCGTCGGCCTGCGTCGCGAGCCGGATGATCTCCGCGTGCATCGCGCGCTGCTCCGGCTCGGTCTCGGGGACGTCGTCGTCGAGCCGCTGGCGGATCTCGAAGGCGGCGAGCATGTCCGCCCGCGAGGCCTCGAGCGCCGTGGCGAACCCGGCGACCGCCTCCTCGCCGAAATGCGCGCGGGCGGCCGAGAGCTCCCGCTCGGAGGTGCCGACGGCGTCGTCGACCTGCAGGAGCGCCTGGCTGGAGCGGTAGGCGAGATCCGCGGTGGACTCGCCGGGCGCGGGGTCGGGCGGCCCGGCCGGTGCCGGTGCCTGCGTCGGGGCCTGACGCGCACGCCGCCGCCGGCTCACCAGCCACGCCGCTCCGCCCGCGACGACCACCCCGCCGCCGACCAGCAGGGGGATGCCGATGCCGCTGCCCGTTTCGCGCAGCCCGTCGGCCAGCCCGACGGCGGCGCCGGCCCAGTCGCCCCGGGCGAGTGCCGGTTCGACGCTGTCCCGCCGGATCTGCAGGATCGACGCGTCGGACTCGGGGAAGCCGTCGTCGACCGACAGCCCGTAGACCCGGTCGTCCGTCGCGACCGCGAGCAGCACCTGGTCGCGCCCGAGCTGGGAGGCGACGGCGGTGGCGTCGGCCCACTGCTGCCCGTCCCGGCCGTCGAAGGACCGCACGTAGACGACGAACAGGTCGTAGCCGCGGTCCGTGCGCAGCCGGTCGACGGCCTCGGTGACCCGGGCGCGGCCGGCGGCGTCGAGCGCTCCGGCCCGGTCGGTGACGCGATCGGGCACCCGGAAGGGCGGGTCGGCGGCGGCGCTGCCGGGCAGCACCAGGAACGGCAGGACGAGCAGGACGGCGAGCGCGGCGAACCGGCGCACGGTGATCTCCTTCGGCAGGGCGACGCCCGCCATCTTGGACCCCCGGCCCGACGGGCTAGAGACCGCCCGCGAGCAGCGCCCGCAGCTCGAGCGCGATCCGCTCCTTCAGCTCCTCGTGCCGCGTCCCGGCCGCGTGCTCGGCGCCGCGCAGGTCGGGGTAGCGCCAGACGGGCAGGAACTTGTAGTCGTCCGGCTCCCACTCGTACCGGGCGTGGACGTGCCCGTGCAGGTGCGGCCAGGTGTTGCCGAGGACCTCGTAGTTGACCCGGCGGAACAGCGGGTCGTCCCGCAGCGCGGTGCGCACGGCCTGGCCGAGCAGCGACAGCTCGTAGAGGAACCGGATCCGCTCCGTCTCCTCGAGGTCGTCGAGGTGCTCGACCTCGGCCCGGTGGATCAGCAGGCAGTAGCCGGGGAGCTTCTGGTGGTCGCCGAACACCGCGAACCCCGATGCCGTCTCGGCGATCAGGTTCGGGAGCTTCTCGCCGCGCCGGAGGGCCTCGAGCCGGGTGTCGGACGACGGGTCAGCGCTGTCGCTCATGGTCCGACGCTAGGACGATTCGCGCGCCGGCGCAGCCGGTGAGTCCTCACGGGACGGTGGGTGCGCCAGCGCCGCGACGTGCCGCGCGACGAGCGCGCGCTGCCGGGCGGCCGGCCAGTCGTCCGGGTCGAAGGCCGCCTCCACGGCGACGCCGTGGGTGAGGGCCAGCAGGGTGCGGGCCTCCTCGTCCGGGTCCCGCGCGGCGTCGACGGTCCCGAGCCGTTGCCCGGCCCGGACGGCGCCGGCGATCAGGTCACGGTGGCCGGTCACGCGCCGCCGCTGGACTGCGCCCAGGTCGGGCTCCCCGACGGCGATGCCGAAGAAGGCGAGCCAGGTCCGCCAGTTCTCCGCCCGGGGCGCGTCGAGCGGGAGCACGGCCTCGCACAGCGCGACGAGCCGGCGCGGGTCGTCCTCGCACGGCGCCTCGCGGACGCGGTCGCGGGCCTGGTCGACGGCCGCGTGGTACGCGCTCTGCAGCAGTTCCTTCTTGCCGGCGAAGTAGTGCGTGATCACGGTCGTGCTGGCCCCGGCCGCGGCGGCCAGGGCGCGCAGCGACAGGCCGTCCGTGCCCCGGCGGGCGACGAGCGCGGCGGCGAGCGCGGCGATCTCGCGGCGCCGGGCGTCGGCGTCGATACGACGGGGCATTTGACGGACGATACAACACGCGTTATACAAACTCGTGCCATCTACCGGGCGTTTGACAGTTAGATCGGCAGGGAGGGTGTGCATGGAGACCGTGGACGTCGTGGTCCTCGGAACCGGCGGGGCCGGCCTGGTCGCCGCGGTCGCCGCCGCCGACGCGGGGGCCGAGGTCGCCGTCGTCGAGAAGGGGGAGCGGGTCGGCGGGACCACCGCCCTGTCCGGCGGCACCACCTGGATCCCCGCCAACCCCCACGAGTCCACGCCCGACGGTCGCGCGGACGCGCTGGCCTACCTGGACTCGTTGTCCCACGGGCTGATCGAGCCCGCGCTCGCCGAGGCGTTCGTCGACACCGGACCCGAGTTCGTGCGCTGGATCGAGGCGGCCACGCCCGTGCGCTACCACGTGGTGCCCGGGCTGCCGGACTACCACCCGGAGCACCCCGGCGGGAAGCCCGGCGGCGGCCGCTCACTGGATCCCGACCTGTTCTCGTTCCGCGAGCTCGGGGAGTGGGCGGACCGGGTCGTCGTGCCGGAGCGGCTGCCGCGACTGATGCTCGTCGAGACCTTCATGGGCGGCGGGCGGCCGGGGCCGCCGAGCCGCGACGAGCGCCGCGAGCGGGACCTGCGCGGCTGCGGGCACGCGCTGGTCGGCGGGCTGCTCAAGGCGCTGCTGGACCGCGGGGTCGCGCCGCGGACCGGGCTGCGCGCGACCTCGCTGATCCTGGGCGACGGCGTCGAGGGCGTCCGGTTCGCCGACGGCTCGGAGATCCGGGCGCGGCGGGGCGTGGTGCTGGCGACGGGCGGGTTCGAGTGGGACCCGGAGCTGGTGCGGGCCTACCTGCGGGGGCCGATGACCAGCCCGGCATCGGTCCCGACCAACACCGGCGACGGCCTGCGCCTGGCGATGGCCGCCGGTGCCCAGCTCGGCACGATGCGCGAGGCCTGGTGGGTGCCGACCGTCGAGATCCCGGGCGACGAGGCGTTCGGCCGGCAGCGGGCCCGGCTGGTCCTGCGCGAGCGGTCGCTGCCCCGGTCGATCATGGTCAACCGGGCCGGCCGGCGGTTCACCAACGAGGCCGCCAACTACAACGCCCTCGGCGGCGCCTTCCACCAGTTCGACCCGACCACGTTCAGCTACGCCAACCTGCCCTGCTGGCTCGTGTTCGACGCGGAGTACCTGCGGCGCTACGGCTTCCTGTCGCTCCCGCCGGGCGCGGAGCCGCCGGCCTGGATGACCACCGCGGCCACGCTCGACGAGCTCGCCCGCCGGATCGGCGTGCCGCCGCTGGAGCTCGCGGCGACCGTGGCCCGGTTCAACGCCCACGTCGCCGACGGCGCCGACACCGACTTCGGCCGCGGCACGAGCGCCTACGACGGCTGGAACGGCGACCAGACCCACTACCCGGGCCCCGGCGCCACGCTCGGCCCCCTCACCGAGGGCCCCTTCCACGCCGTCGAGATCCACAGCGGGGCGCTCGGCACCAAGGGCGGCCCGCGCACGGACGTCGACGGCCGGGTCCTCGACCTCGCCGGCGCGCCGATCCCGGGGCTCTACGCCGCGGGCAACGCGATGGCCGGTGTGACCGGCATGGTCTACGGCGGCGCGGGCGGCACGCTCGGCCCGGGCATGGTGTTCGGGTACCGGGCCGGGCGGCACGCGGGCGGCCGTGTCGCGGCACTGGCCGAGGCGGGGCGATGACGGGCAGGGCCTGGCGCGAGCTGCCCACCCTCGCCGACCTGCTCGTGCGGGCCGCCGCCTCGGCCGACCCGGCGGCCGGGATCGTCACGCCCGACGGCCGCACCCCCTGGTCCGAGGTCCTCGCCGGCGCCGAGCGGATCGCCGAGCAGCTGCTCGACCTCGGCGTCGGCCCCCGCTCGCGGGTGGCGGTGGCGGCGGACTGCTCGGCCGAGGGGGTCGAGATCCTCTTCGCGTGCGCGGCGCTGGGTGCGGTCGCGGTGCCGATCAACACCCGGTTCGCCGTGCCCGAGGTCCGGCACGTGCTGGCCGACGCCGGCATCGAGGCCGTCGTCGTGACGGAGCACCCGGACTCGCCCGCGGACTACCCGGAGCTGATCCGCGCGGCGGCGGGGCTGGACGGCGACCCCGCGGTGCTCGCGCTCGACGGCCTGCCGTCGCTTCGGATCGCGGCCGCGGTCGGCGCGGTCGACGGGTTCGTCGCACTCGATCTCGCCGGCCCGGACCCGGAGGCGACGGCCGCCCGGATCGGGGAGCTCCGCGAGCGGGTCTCGCTGCGGCAGACCGCTCTCATGGTCTACACCTCCGGCACCACGGCGCATCCCAGCGGCTGCCCGCTCAGCCACGAGGCCGTCGTCGGCGTGGGGGTCGGAGTGGGCCGGACCCGCTTCCGCTGCACCCCCGCGGACGTGCTCTGGGACGTCCTGCCGCTGTTCCACCTCAGCTTCCTCAACCCGCTGCTCGCGATCCTCGACGCGGGCGGCACCTTCGTGACCGACCGCCGCTTCGACCCGGCACGGGCGCTGGCCCAGATCCGCGACGAGCGCGTGACCGTCGCCTTCACCTGCTTCCCGACGATCATCGAGGCCCTGGTCGCGCAGCCGGACTTCGCCCCGGTCTTCGCCGGGGTGCGGCTGATGCTCAACGTCGGCCCGCCCGAGACGCTCCGCCGCCTGCAGGCGCTGGCCCCGACGACCGTGCAGCTGACGTCGTACGGCAGCAGCGAGGTCGGCGGGATCGGCGCCACCACCTCGCCGGACGACCCCGACGACGTCCGCCTCGGCACCAACGGCCGCCCGCTGCCCGGGATGGAGATGGCCGCGATGGACCCCGTCGACGACGAGCTCCTCCCGCCGGGGACGCAGGGCGAGATCGTCGTGCGCGGGCCGGGGCTGTTCGACGGCTACTGGAACGACCCGGACAAGACCGCGCGGACCGCGGCCGCCGGCGGCTGGTTCCGGTCCGGCGACCTGGGCTTCGTCGACGCGGACGGGCGGGTGAGCTACCGCGGCCGGATCAAGGAGATGATCAAGGTAGGCGGCGAGAACGTCGCCGCGATGGAGGTCGAGGTCGTGCTCGCGCGGCACCCTGACGTGGCGGTGGTCGCCGTCGTCGGGGTCCCGGACCCGCGGCTGACGGAGGTGCCCGCGGCGTTCGTCGAGCTCCGGCCGGGCGCGACGGCCTCGGCCGACGACCTGCTGGCCCACTGCCGCGCCTCGCTCGCGTCGTTCAAGGTGCCGCGGCACCTGCGGTTCGTCGACGACTGGCCGATGTCGGCCACCAAGATCCAGAAGGTCGCGCTGGGGCGGAAGCTCGCCGCGGAGCTGGGGGTGGGGTAGGGGTCCGTCCCGCTCCGTATGCCGTGGCGTTGGTGGCGGCCTTCCCGGTCCATGATCGCTGCTTGCGGTACCTGGCGGCTGTGTCGGCTGCCGTGGCGCACCAACTCGTGGTCATGGTGACGGGCGGCCGGGTGATCCTGTCGGGGGTGCGTGGCAGGGTGGGCGGCCCGAGCGGAAGGAATGCCCGTGTCCACTCTCCCGAGCCGGCACCTCGGCGTCCGGATCGAGGCGCCCGCGGCCGAGGTCTACGCCTTCGTCGCCGACCCCACCAACCTGCCCCGGTGGGCGGCCGGCCTCGCCTCGTCGAGCGTCGAGCTGCACGAGGGGCGGTGGATCACCGAGTCGCCGATGGGCACGGTGGAGATCGCCTTCGCCCCGCGCAACGAGTTCGGCGTGCTCGACCACGACGTCACGCTGCCCAGCGGGGAGGTCGTCTCGAACCCGGTCCGGGTGCTGCCCAACGAGGACGGCTGCGACCTCGTCTTCACGGTCCGGCAGCGGCCGGACATGAGCGACGTGGACGTGCAGCGGGACCTCGCCGCGGTGCAGGCCGACCTCGACACCCTCGCCCGCCTGCTCTCCCGCCCGTGACCGAACGCGGGGAGGGCGTGCCGGCGCGGGTCCTCGTGGTCGGCGCGGTCAACGTCGACATGGTGGTGCGGGCGCCGCGGCTGCCCGGCCCCGGTGAGACCGTGGTCGGGCCCGGGGTGGAGCGGTTCGGCGGCGGCAAGGGCGCCAACGCGGCGGTGGCCGCGGCGCGCGCGGGCGCCGAGGTCCGGTACGTCGGGGCCGTCGGCGCCGACGACGTCGGGTCCGGGGCGGTGGCCGAGCTGCGCGCCGAGGGCATCGACGTCGACGCGGTCGCGGTGCTGGACGACGTGCCGACCGGGGTGGCGCTGATCGTGGTCGACGCGGCCGGCGAGAACCAGATCGCGGTGGGCGGCGGGGCCAACATGGCCGTCGACCCGGAGGCCGTGCGTTCGGCCGTCGCCGGATCGGCGGGCTGGGCCGGGTGCGTGCTGGTCAGCACGGAGATTCCCGAGGAGGCCGTGGCCGCCGCGGTCGAGACCGCTGCGGCACGAGGAATCCGGTGCGTCGTGAACCCGGCGCCCGTGCTGCCGGTGATCGGCCGGCTGCTGCGGCACGGGCCGGTGCTGACCCCCAACACCACCGAGATCCGGGATCTGGCGCCCCTGTCGTCCGACGGCGACGCAGGCGGCTCGGTCGAGGAGCGCGCGACAGCGCTGGCGCGCCGGACAAACGCGGAGGTCGTGGTGACCCTGGGCGGGGAGGGGGCACTCGTCGTCGACCCCGGCGGCGGTGTCGAGCACGTCCCGGCCCATCCGGCGCCCGCGGTCCGGGACACCACCGGCGCCGGCGACACGTTCAACGGCGTCCTGGCTGCCGGTCTGGCGGCAGGGGAGACGGCGCCGCGGGCGGTTCGACGCGCGGTGGTGGCGGCCGCGCTGTCGGTCGCGGAGAGCGGGGCGCGCGGCGGTATGCCGCACGGGCCGCGGATCGAGGACGAGCTGGCCGGATCGGAGCGGCGCCGGGCCTGACGCGGGACCACACGCCGCGATCGCGGCCAGCGCCCACCGCGTGGCCGCCGTGACGCCCTGGTACGGCTACCCGCGGCAGGACAAGAAGTCGGCGGCACGCGAGCCGATCTCGGCCCGAGTCGTGCCGCGGACGCTGGAGGCCGTCGGCGTCGACCGGGTGCCGACCATGGACCTGCACGCCGGGCAGCTACAGGGCTTCTTTCGGGTCCCGGTCGACCACCTGACGGCGCTGATGATGCTGGCCGACCACCTCACCGGGCCGGCGGGCCTGGCCGGGGAGGACCTGCGTCAGCGTGTGAGGGAGCGCAGCCGCTCGACGGACTCGCGCATCACGAGCGCCAGGTCCCGCTCCTCGGGTTCGGTGACCCACCGCTCGAAGGCCACCCGCAGGACGGCGACCCCCGCCTCGGCGGCCAGCCGCGCGTCCCCCTCGGCCACGCCGCGCCGGCGCAGCCCCTCGGTCAGGGCCGTCGCCAGCCTGGTCATCTTGATCAGCTCGCGCTCCTGCAGCTCGCCGTTGGCGACGATGACGAGGTGGCGCCGGCGGGAGAAGTCCCGGTTCCGGCCGAGGGTGCCCGCGGCGGCGTCGAGGGCCGCCCCGACCGCCTCCATCGGCGACGCCGCCTCCGGGGCCCGGTCGAGCGCCTCGACCATGTGCTCCTCCAGCAGCTCCGAGCCGGCGAACAGCACCTCCCGCTTGTCGGCGAAGTGCCGGAAGAACGTGCGCGCCGTGAGGCCGGCGCGGGCGGCGATCTCGGCGACCGTGGTCTGCTCGAAGCCGCGCTCGACGTAGAGGTCGAGGGCGGCCTCGCGCAGGCGCCCGCTCGCGTTCGGCTCCCAGCGACCCATCCGTGGGAGTCTAGTGATGACACTCGCTGACATCGAGGCGTAGGGTGATGTCACCAAGTGACATCAGAACTCGGGAGGGTTCCCATGCGCGTCTTCGTCACCGGGGCGTCCGGCTGGATCGGCTCGGCCGCCGTCCGCGAGCTGCAGGGGGCGGGGCACCAGGTGCTCGGCCTGGCCCGCTCGGACTCCGCCGCGGCCGCCGTCGCCGCCCTGGGCGCCGAGGTGCACCGCGGTGGCCTCGACGACCTGGACGGCCTGCGGGCCGCCGCGGCCGGCTCCGACGGCGTCGTCCACCTCGCCTACCACCACGACTTCTCCCAGATGGCCGAGGCCGCGCGGATCGACCTCGCCGCGATCGAGGCGATCGGCGGAGCTCTGGAGGGAACCGGCCGGCCCCTCGTCATCGCCTCGGGCGTCGCCGGCCTCGCGCCCGGCCGCGTCGCGACCGAGCGCGACGAGCCGGACCCCGCCGCGCACCCCCGGACGGCCAACGCCACGGCCACGCTCGCACTCGCGGACCGCGGGGTGCGCTCGTCGGTCGTGCGCTTCGCCCCCACGGTCCACGGCGCCGGCGACCACGGGTTCGTGGCCAGGCTGGTGGACATCGCCCGGACGCAGGGCGTCTCCGGCTACGTCGGCGACGGGACCAACCGGTGGCCCGCCGTGCACCGGCGCGACGCCGGCGTCCTCGTCCGCCTCGCGGTGGAGCAGGCCCGCGCGGGCTCGGTCCTGCACGGCGTGGCCGAGCAGGGGGTGCCCGCACGGGCGATCGCCGAGGCCATCGGGCGCGGGCTCGACCTGCCCGTCGTGCCGGTGCCCGCCGAGCGGGCCACCGAGCACTTCGGCTGGCTCGGCGGCTTCTTCGCCCTCGACTGCCCGGCCTCGAACGAGCTGACGCGCACGGACCTCGGCTGGGAGCCGACGCACCCCGGTCTGCTCGACGACCTGGGGAAGGGGCACTACTTCCGCAGCACGACGGCGGCCTGACCGCGCGGCGGGTGGCACCGGCCGCCGCGCACGGGCGCGTCAGCGCGGGTCTTCGGGGACCTCCAGCAGCAGCGAGTGCCCCTGGTGCGGCTCGAGCTCCACGACGAAGGCCTGCAGGTCGTCGACGACGCCGCACTCCTTGTCGGTGAACATGTCGATGACCCGGCTGCCGGGCACGAGGTGCTCGGAGCGCACGGTGCCGACCACGGCCTCGGCGGCGAAGTTCAGCACCGTGACGTGCATCCGGCGGCCGTCGTCCTCGCCCGGGTCGAGCTCGTGGACCAGCACGAGCATGCCGCGGTGCGAGACGTCCGGGATGTCGACCTGCCGCGCCACCGCGATCCCGTAGCGGGACCGGACGGCCAGGATCGCCTGCAGCTGCCGGGCGAAGCTGCGCTCGTCCTCCAGCTGCTCGGGCAGGGGACCGTAGAGCGAACGGCCGCGCGGCATCCCGGACGCGGACTTCACCGCTTGCGGGGCGGTGCCCATGAGGTCGTGCGCGGCGCGGTGGATCCAGCGGGTGTCGCCCTCGGCGATCAGCTCGGCGACCTCGTCGGCCGGCAGGGTGAGCATGCCCGTGAGGTCCCAGCCGGAGAGGGCGAAGACGCCCGGCTGCAGAGCGTTGTACATCGCCAGCAGCAGGTGCACCCGCATGATCTCGGGAACGTCCTCGTCCGTGATCGCGTCGAGCGAGGACAGCCCGAGCGTCGCGGCGATGACGGTCGCCGTGGTGCAGGCGATGCCGTTGGTCGTGAACACCCGGTTGTACGGCGCGGCGTCGCCGGTCAGAGCGGCGGTGAGGTCCGCGCGCACGCGCTCGGCGAGCTGCTCGCCGGTGAGCTGCTCGCCGGCGAACGGGTAGAGGTCGTCGCGGTGCCCCGTGGCCCAGTGCACGAGCTCGTAGGTCAGCTCGTCGTGGTTCTGCAGCGCGTGCACCAGCCCGGCGGGGTCGACCCCCAGCTCGAGCGAGGTCCGCTGGGTCAGCCGCAGGAACTCGGTGTCGCCGGTGACCAGCGCGTGGTGGTAGGCGGGGCGGTTGACGAAGTCGTAGGACAGGTCCGGGCCGGCCTCGGAGGTGGCGCGGATGTCGTCGATCGTCAGGTTCAGCTCCTGGAAGGTGAACCCGCCCAGCTTGCGCACCATGCTGGCGATGAGGTGGTTGGCCGCGGACGAGAGCGGGTGCCCCTCGGACCAGGCCGGCATGCCCTCGGCACTCTTCTCGACGCCGAGGAAGCCGTTGGCGTCGAGCCGCAGCGCGCCGGAGCCGAGGTCGGCCAGCGAGTGCACGGCGTCGCCGATGACCAGCCGCATGCCGGCGAAGGACGGATCGAGCCAGTTGATCGAGGGCTGCCCGTCCTTGAAGTAGTGCAGGTACACCCACCGCCGGGCCACGCCGTCGACGCCGACCACCGGTTTGGTCGCGCTCCAGTTCGTCTCCTTGACGCCCGGGGCGTAGAAGATCACCCGCTGCAGCCGGCCGATGATGTACCCGGCCTTCTCCAGGGCCTCTTCGGTGGGCACGTCGAGATTCACCGAGTCGCGGCCCGGCGGCACCTCGGGCAGGAGGTTCCAGTCCTCCTCCTCGATCTCCACCATGTGGTAGATGCCGGGGTAGTCGGCGTACTTCATCTCGGCGAGCCGGAAGTCCGCGCCCTTGCCGGTGTGACCGGGCACGATGTCGTCGATGATCGTGCCGCCGGACCACGTGGCCATGCCGCACATCGCGCGGAACTCGGCCTCGGTGCCGAAGGCGGGGTCGATCTCCGTGCCGATCCGGTCGAAGTGGCCGTCGACACTGGACGTGTACTGCCAGCCCGAGATGCCGCCCGCGCGCTTGACCGGTCCGGTGTGGATCGCCTCGATGCCGATCGTGCAGAAGGCGTTCCAGAGCGCCTCGTCGCCCAACGAGGCCAGGAAGGACTGCCCGGGCCGGGTGATCAGCGAGATCGGGTAGGCCGTGAACCACACCGACGCGGACTCGACGGCCTGGCGCGGGCCGGGGTCGGCGAAGGGGTTCTGCCACATCGTGCCCTGGCCGGAGAACTGCCGGGCGATCTCGTTGGAGTCGGCAAGCATCGACTGGCTGAGCAGCCAGGAGACGTAGGCGGGGTTCTCCCCGGTCGCCGCGCCGTCCTTCGCCACCGAGCGCCGGACGACGGGCGACTTGGCCCGGGCGCGATGGCGGAGGGTCCGTGGGCGCGCCGGATGGAGGTGTTCCGCGTACGTGATCTCACTGGGCTCGTGGGGCTGCTGCTCCGCACCGTCCCCGGCCTGTCCCTCGGACAGCGCTGCGTCGTCTGACATCTACTCTCCGTGCTCGCCGCGACCCGGTCGTCGCCCGGGGTGGGTGTACCACCCAACCCTGCGGGGAAACGACGGTGACGCGCCGACGGTGCGCCCGTCCACCCGACCGCACAGGCCGAGCGGTGCGCCCCGCCGCCCGGCGACGGGGCCACCCTGTGGCGGGCTGATCAGTGCCCGCAGGCCGCCCCGCCCGGCCAGGCCACGGCGCCCAGCCGCAGCGGGTCGAGGTCGCGCGGGTCCGGGGTCGGGGTCCACCGGCCGTCGACCTCCCGGTAGTCCCACTTCGGACCCGCGGTGGCGACCGTGCGGACGGCCTCGACCAGCCGGTCGACGTCCTCCTCGGACGTGCTCAGGCCGAGGCTGACGCGCACCGCGTCGGCGCCGCCGGCGAGGCGGGCGAGCAGCGGGTGGGCGCAGAAGCGCCCGTCGCGCACCCCGATGCCGTGCTCGGCGGACAGCGCCGCGGCGACGAGCCCGGCCGGGACGTCGGTGACGGTGAACGAGGCCACCGCGACCCGGTCCGGCGCGTCCGCCCAGATGCGCAGGGGACGGACGCCGGCGATCCCGGACAGCCCGCTGACCAGGCGCGCGAGCAGGGCGCGCTCGTGGGCGGGGGCGATCTCGTCGATCACCGGGTCCAGCGCGCGGCAGGCGGCGGCGAGGGCGGCGGCACCGAGGACGTTCGGCGTGCCGGCCTCGTGCCGGTGCGGCGCCGGGGCCCAGCTGACCTCGGCGGTGCGGTCCTCGACGCCGACCGACCGGACCGCGCCGCCGCCGGCGAGGTACGGGGCGGCGACGTCGAGCCAGTCCCGCCGCCCGATCAACGCGCCGGCGCCGTAGGGGGCGTAGAGCTTATGCCCGGACAGCACCACGTAGTCCACGCCGGACGCCGCGATGTCGACCCGGCGGTGCGGGGCGAGCTGGGCGGCGTCGAGCACCACCCGGGTGCCGGCGGCGCGCGCGATCGCGCAGATCTCGTCGAGCGGCAGGATCTCGCCGGTGACGTTGGAGGCGCCGGTGATCGCCAGCAGGGCGGTCCGCTCGGCGGTCAGCGCGTCCCGGAGGAGATCGAGCGTCTCGCCGACGGTGTCCGGCGCCCGCAGCACGCGGTGGTCGGTGCCGCGCCAGGCGAGCAGCGTGGCGTGGTGCTCGACGTCGAGGCACAGCGTGGAGCCGGGGACCGCGCCGGCGAGCAGGTTGAGCGCGTCCGTGGTGTTGCGGGTGAACACGACGACGTCGTCGGCGCGCGCCCCGACGAACCGGGCCACCGTGTCCCGGGCGCCCTCGAGGACCGAGGTGCAGACCTGCGAGGCGTAGCCGGCGCCGCGGTGCACGCTCGAGTAGTAGGGGAGGAGCTCGGCGACGTGGTCGGCGACCGCCCGCAGCGCGGGGGCGCTCGCGGCGAGGTCGAGGTTCGCGTACGGCACGGTGCGGCCGTCGACCAGCGGGACCGGGAGCCCGGTGCCGACGAGCTCGGGCAGGGGCGTCGCCGCCGGGGCCGTGGTGGGGGCGGTGGTCGGGGTCGTCGCGGCGGTCGCGGTGCGCGTGGGCTCCTCGGCGGCCGTGCAGCCCGGGGCCTCGGTGCAGAGCGGCGCCGAGCCGACGTGAGTGCCGACCTGAGTGCTGACCTGGGTGTCGACCTGGGTGCGGACGTCGGACATCGTGGATCCTCCCGGATCACTCTGGACCCGGTGCGGCACGAGGTACCGGACGGAAGGGTCCGCGCTTGCCGGCCGCGGGTCCGCGGCGGCCCGGTCGTCACCCGGAGCACCCCACCGCGGAGGAGGGTTGCCGGCCAGCGAGCCGGGGCTTGGCGCTGGCGCTCTTGACCTGACGACGACGGTAGGTGCCGATCCGCGGAACGGTCAAGTGTGATCCGGCCCGCGGAAACCGCCGCCGGATTGACCGGACATTGCGGCCGCACGCGTTCCAGATCGGCATCGAATGTCCGATCTTCGGGCGGCCCGGCCCATTTCCCTCGCATTTCCGTCCCGTTTTTCCCGAGCCGGGACCGATGGTCACTCTGCGTGCATGGCCGCCGGGAGAGGCGTCGTCACCCGGTCGGGGAGGGCGTCGGAGAATGGCCAGGTCGAGCCGCTGACTCGTGATCGGTTCCCGGCCAGGCCGACACGATCGCGTGAACAATCCGGCCCGCGTCACACGTCGCCATGGACCCGTTCCGGCGCCGATGAACCGCCGAAACGAGTGACCTGAGCCACGAAAAAGGGTCCGAAATGGGTCCGGAACGGCCGTGGGACGACCCTCTGTCCGACCCCGGTGATCTCCACTGCTCCGTCCGGATGACACAGTTCCGGCCATGCGCCTCACCGACCGCTTCGCCTATCGACGTCACGTCGATCTGCGTCGCGTGGCGAGCGCGCTGTGTAGCGCGACGGTGAGCTGAGGCCCGGGCCCGTCCCGGGCCACCGCCTCGCCGACCCTCGCTCCGGCGCACCGCCCGTCCCCGCCCGCCCGGCTCCGTCCGGTCCCCGGCGGCCGTCGTCCCCCGACACGGCCGTCGCGCGGCGCGGGTGCCGCCCATCGGGCCGCCGGACCGGGCCCTGTCGGGCCGACCTCGTCGACCCGACCCGGCCCCTCCGTCGGACGGTGCACCAGGCCGTGCCCACCGCCGCCCGCCCCACCGTCGCAGGTCCGTCCACATCGGACCTATCGGCAGGTCCCGGGTGCCGGTCCGCCGCCGTCCGCTCCCCAGACGAGAAGAAGTGGAGACACTGTCGTGCCGCGACACCGATACCGACCACCACGGTCGGCACTGACCCGGCTCGCCGGGGCCGCGACCCTGGCGGGCGCCGCCGTGGTCGGCCTCACCGGGCCGGCCCAGGCCGCCACGCCGGACCTGGTGCCGGACCTCGCGCCGCTGCTCACGGCCCACGACGACCCCGCTGACGGTGCCGAGCCGGCCCCCGCGCCGGAGGCCCCGTACGTGGAGCCGTCGTCCACGGCGTTCGATCAGGGCGACCTGCTCAACCAGGGCCGCGACCTCGCCCCCGCCGGCGTCCCGATCGCCGGTCTGACCCAGTCGGCCGTGGGCGCGCCCAGCCGACTCCTGCCGAGCTGAGGCCGGGATGCGCGCACCCAAGAAGATCCTGCTCGGGCTCCTGGCCCTGGGCGTCGTGGCCGGGGTGACCACCCTGCCGGGCGGCGACGCGTACGCCGATGTCGAGACCGTCAAGTCCGCCGTGAAGGGGGCCGACGGCAAGGACTACTGGGTCGAGAACAACATCGACACCGACGCCGCCGAGGACTCGCGCGGCGCCTCCACGCGACCGGAGTACATGGTCGTGTGGGCCGGCGACGAGAACGTCGCCGACACGGTGGTCCCGGACGTCAAGAACCTGCCCGGGTCCCTGACGAACCCGACCGACAAGGTTCGCAACGCCCTCCCGGGCCCGGACTTCATGGCGGTCGTCGACGTCACCAAGGGCTCGCCCAGCTACGGCAAGGTCGTCAACACCGCGACCGTCGGCCCGCTGGTCGAGAACGAGCCGCACCACATGCAGTACTCGTGGCGCAAGGGCGACAAGATCTACGCGGGTGGCCTCTACTCGGCGGCCACCTATGTCTTCGACGTGTCCGCGCTGCCGGAGCTCAAGCTCTCCGGCATCAGCCTCCCCAGCCAAACCCTCTGCGGGTCGGTGCCGGACGCGTACTGGGTTCTGAACGATGGAACGGCCTACGGGACCTACATGGGCGGCCCGGTCGTCCCGGGCCCCTGCACCTACTCGAACGGTGAGGTCCGCACCGGCAACGGGTTCGCGGGCACGCCCGGCGAGGTCGTCCGGTTCGGTCCGGACGGGCAGAAGCTGGTTGAGGCCCCGGCCGCGACCACCACGCCGGAGGACCCGACGCAGTGCCTCAACATGCCGGCGCTCGGCCAGCCCAGCTGCGCCAACCCGCACGGCATCCAGGTCCGCGAGGACCTGAACACGATGGTCACGAGTGACTACGCCGAGCCGCGGACGATCATCCTCGACCCGGTCAAGGCGCCGTCCCCGTACCTGCGTCGGCCCACGGTCCGGACCTGGGACATCTCCGACCTGAACCACCCCAGGGTCAAGTCGGTGTCCTACCTGCCGACCGGCCCGCGGTCCGACGGCCAGGACCCGCTGCACAACGAGAACCGCGCGGCGATGGAGACCACGGTGACCAACCTGCCGGGGCACAAGGGTGCGTTCGCCCAGACCATGCAGGGTGGCGCGCTGTTCTACACGCCGGACATCACGGTCCCGGAGCCGGAGTGGAAGGAGATCTACGACCTCTCCGCCGCGGTGAAGGAGCTGGACCCGAAGGCCGGTGACAACGGCGGCCCGTCGTCGAACGGTGGGTGGCTGCAGACCAGCCCCGACGACAAGACGCTGTACCACGCCGTCATCGGCCGCAAGCCCGGCGCGCTGGGCAAGGACGACCCCGGCACCGCCGGCGGCGTGATCGCGCTCGACATCGAGAAGCTGGTCGAGGCGGGCGACGAGGCGACCTGCTCGATCGACACCACCGACGAGATCGCCGGCGGTGGCGCGGAGTCCGACTGCCCGACGCTCAAGGGGCACCAGGTCATCAACCCCGGCAAGGCCGCAGCCGGCCCGCACTGGGGTGCCCTGGACAACCTCGAGCTGGGTGACGACGGCTTCTACCACGAGACCGACCAGCCGAAGCGCCTGGCGACCGCGAACTACTTCGTGGCCCGCACCGGCACCGACGGCGACCACCGCGTCTGCATCGTGGACATCGAGAAGGACGGCGAGCTCAAGCTCGACGAGGACTTCAGGGACGAGAACACGGGTGACACCTGCATCTCGTTCAACCGGGAGAGCTGGCCGCACGGCTCCTTCGGCAACGCGAAGCCCCACTCGATGCTGTTCGTGGCGAACGATGCCGACATCAAGTAACACCCGGCACCGGGTCTCCCGGTCGCGGCGCGCCCTGGTGCGCCGCGGCCGGGCGGCCGCCGCGGCCGTGGTGGTGCTCCCGCTCGCCCTCGTGGCGAGCGGGGGCACCGCCCTCGCCGGGCCCGTGGTCGTGACCCCCGCCGCGCGTGCGGCCGCGGCGCTGGGGGAGCAGGCCGGTCCGGCGGTGGTGCTGCTGCGCGTGGCCCTGCTGGCGGGGACGGCGCTGGCGGGCGGGATCGCCCTGGTGCACGGCCTGCTCGGTCGGCGCGCACCGCAGGGGTCCTCCCGCGGCCTGCTCGGTGGGCACGTCCCGCGCGGGCTGCTGGTGACGGCGTGGGTCGCGGCGGGCGTCGTGGCCGCCGCGGCCGAGATCACGCACCTGACGGGATCGGTGTCGGTGCTCGGCACCGTCGCGCACGTGGTGCTCGCCCTGGTGGCCGCGGCCCTGCTCGGGACCCGCTGGTCGGCCGTGCCGGGGGCGGTGCTGCTGGTGCTGCTGGCCGCCCAGCTCGGGTCGATCCACACCGGGCTCGCGTTCGCGCTCGACGCGACCTACGCCGTCGCGTCGGGTGTGCTCGTCGGGGCCACGGCGGTCGCGGCCGCCGGGGCCCGGCGGGCCGGGCCCGCGCCGGGACCTCGGGCGGGGGAGCCCGCGGTCCCGGCCGGGTCGGGGCCGGCGACCGGTGCGCCCTCGGCCGGCCTGCGCAGCCGCGCGGCCGCGGAGGCACCGACGGTGCCCTTCGGCGCGGTGGCGGTCCCGGAGAAGGCCGACCGGCCCGACGTGCACCCGCGGTCCGGGGTGCTCGCCCGGGTCGCGATCGCCGCGGGAGCCGTCGCCGTCGGCGCCGGGGTCGCCCAGCTCGTCGTCAGCGGGCCGGACACCACCCACGACCTCACCGGGAGCGGGTACGGACTGGCCGGGCTCGCGGCCGTCGCGCTGCCCGTGCTCGTGATGGCGGGCTGGGCCGCGGCGCTGCTGCCGGCGGGGCGGCTGCGGGCCCGGGAGCTGCACCGCATCGCCGGGGTCACCGGTGTCGCCGGCATCGCCGCGGCGGCGCTGCTCGCGACCCTGCCCCTCCCAGGGCCGGGTCCGGAGCCGGGCCGGCCGCTCCTGCGCACGGTCGGCGCCGGGGCCGACCGGCTCGCCGTGCTGGTCGCCCCGATGCGGCCGGGCCCGAACCTGGTCCGCCTCTCGGGGACCGGCTACCCGCCGCCCGGCACCACGGACGGCACCGCCGTCCAGCCCGTCGCGCTCGCGACCGGCGGGCACGAACACGGCCCGACGCTCCCCACCGCGGCGAGCGTCTCGACCGATCCGACGTCCGCCCCCGCCGTCCCGTTCACGGCGCGGGACGGTGCGGCGGGCGGCTGGGCCGTCGTCGACCTGCCCGCGGGGGCGAGCACGCTGACGGTCTCGGCCGGCGGCGTGACGAGCACCGTTCCCGTGGACACCGGGTCGGCGGCGGCCACCCCCGTCGAGGGGGCCCTGACCGGCCCCGACGGCCCGGAGTGCGCGGCGGCCCTGCTCGGCGACCTCGTCGGGCAGCGGCCGGGCGACGCGACCCCGGAGGCCGGGACGTGCCCGTCGGACACCCTGTCCGAGGCCGACGCCGGTGCGCTGCGGGCCACGATCCGCACGCTCACCGACCACGGCGTGCGCAGCGTGCGCGTCGTGGCGGACGACTCGCCCCGCTCCCTGGCGGCGGCGGAGCTCGTCCGGACCCGGGCCACCGAGGCCGGCGCCCGGCTCGTCGAGCGGCCCGACGCGGACAGCGCCCTGATCGTCGTGTCCGGCTGGGCGCCCGCCGCGGCGACCCTCCGGGAGGCCTCGGCCCGGGCGCTCGAGACCCCGACCCACCTGGGCGGAACGTATCTGGCCCCGTGGTTGTTGACCGCAGGGGTCGTGACCCGGACGTCGTCGTCCGTGGTGCCGCTGGCCTTCAACCCGCAGGACCAGCTTGCGAAGCGGTACGCCGGCGAGGTCGGCGCCGCGTTCCCCGGCGAGGCGCCCTCGACCTCCGGGTACGTCCGGTGGGCCGCGCACTCCGGTGTCCCGCTCGACGAGCGGCCCGCCCTGTTCGGCGCGGCGCCCGTCGACGTGCCGATGACCGTCAACGCCCCGGGCGACACCGACGGGCACCACGGCGGCGGCAACCCGGCCGCGTGGTTCCCCCACGGGACCGTCGTGCCGGTCAGCGCCCCCCTCGATCCCTCGTGAAGGAGACCAACCATGTCCGTGCTCGATGAACCGGTCGGCGGACCGGCGGGGAACCCGCTGGTGCGGGCCCTGCGCGGGGTCCCCGCCCAGGAACGCGCCGCCTTCGGCCCGGCCGACCGCGAGGCGCCGCCGGTGCAGTGGGTTCCGACCGCCGTCGCGATCCTGCTGGCCGCCCTGCTGCTGTGGGGCATCTCGCGCGTCGCCCCGGCGACCATGGTCGGGACCGGCGCGCTGGGCCTCGCCCTCGGCTTCACCCTGTTCCACTCCCGCTTCGGCTTCACCTCCGGCTGGCGGCAGCTGGTCGCCGTCGGGCAGGGCGCCGCGATTCGTGCGCACATGGTGATGCTCGGGGTGGCGACCGTGCTGTTCGGCGTGATCTTCGCGACCGGCATCGGACTGTCCGGGGACCCGCGCGGGTACGTGTCACCGGTCGGGATCGGGCTGGTCGTGGGGGCGTTCCTGTTCGGCGCCGGCATGCAGATCGGCGGCTCGTGCGCCTCCGGCACGCTGTTCGCCGTCGGCAGCGGGCAGAGCGCCATCGTGCTGACGCTCTTCGGCTTCATCGTCGGCTCGGTGTTCGCCGCGCTGTCCTTCCCGTTCTGGAACGACGTCGTGCCGCAGGGCCCGGCCATCTCGCTGGTCGACGTCTTCGGCGGCATCCCCGGCGCCGTCGGCGCGTCGCTGCTGGTCCTGGTGCTGATCACCGGTCTGACCTACTGGGTGGCCAGGCGGCGCACCCCGCCGCCGGTCGAGCGGCCGCCGTCGGCCCGCGGGGTCGCCCGCGTGCTGCGCGGCTCGTGGCCGCTGTGGGTCGGCGCGATCGTGCTGGCGGTGCTCAACGCCGCGGTGCTGTTCGTGTCCGGCCAGCCCTGGGGCGTGACGTCGGCGTTCGGGCTGTGGGGCGCCAAGGTCCTGCAGTGGTTCGGCGCCGAGCCGCAGAACTGGGCGTTCTGGCAGCAGCCCGCCAACGCGAAGTCGCTCGCCGGCCCGGTCCTCGCCGACCGGATCTCGGTGCTCGACCTCGGGATCATGGTCGGCGCGCTCTTCGCCTCCGCGGTCGGCGGCGCCTTCCTGCTGCACAAGCGGATCCCGTGGAAGCTGGCCGTCGGCGCGGTCGTCGGCGGGATCCTCATGGGGTACGGCGCGCGGCTCGCGGGGGGCTGCAACATCGGCGCCTACTTCTCCGGAATCGCCTCGTTCAGCCTGCACGGCTGGATCTGGGGTGTGGTCGCGCTGGCCGGGACGTGGGTCGGGCTGCGGCTGCGGCCGCTGTTCGGGCTCTCGAACCCCAAGCCGGCCGACTCGATCTGCTGATCACCAGAAAGGAACCCTCCATGATCCGTGTGACCTCCGCCGTGCTCGGCGGGATCGCCCTGACCGCGCTCGCCGGCGGCGTCGCCCACGCCGCGCCGGTGATCGCCGAACCGCCGACGGAGCCCGGCCCGGCCGTCGCGGGCAACCCCCTGTGGGCCACCGACCACGTGCCGGTCCCGGTCGACGACCCGACCTTCGGGGTCTTCGACGCGATCGCACCGGTCCACGGCCTCGTCGGCGGCATCAACTAGCGCCGACCTGCCCACCGGGGACCGGAGCCGTCACGACCTCGCGAGCGGTCGTGGCGGCTCCGGTGTGTCCGGGGATCTCCGCCGCTCGCCGGTCCGCAGGGGCCGTTCGCGGACCGGCCGGGTGAGGAACCTCCCGGGTGCTTCCCGCCGCGACGGTCGGGCGACAGGGTGGCGTCCATGCTGTTCATCGGGCCGGCGGCCGACGAGTCGACGGACGAGCACGAGGGCTACGTCGCCGGGCTCGACGCCGCGGGGCGGGCCACCGACATCTGGACGGACGTCCGGGAGCGGCTCTCCGGGTACGTCGCCGTGCTCGCCCGGTGCGAGTGCGGATGGTCGGGCCTGCCGCAGCCGGCCGACCCCGCCGGGCACCGGGCCGCCGAGCGGGAGTGGATCGACGGGCACTTCGCCGCCGTCGTCGGGACGGGGCCGTGGCCGGACGAGATGTTCCTGCGCTCCCCGGTCCGGGCGACCTCCGCCGTGACGTGAGCCGGAGTTCATTGACGCGCCTCAGGGCCGCCGGGCACGATCACGGCGAGGAGACCTAGTCGATCGTTCGTTCAGTGGGACTCTCGTGGCCGGGTGAGCCGGGCGCGTGCGGTTCCCGGCGGGCGGGGAGCGGAGCAAGGATGCGGACGCGCTTCACGGAACTGTTCGGGGTCGAGCACCCCATCGCCCAGGGCGGCATGCAGTGGGTCGGGCGGGCGCCGCTCGTCGCGGCGGTGGCCAATGCGGGCGGCCTGGGCTTCATCACGGCCCTCACCCAGCCCACCCCGGAGGACCTGCGGGCGGAGATCCGGCGGTGCCGGGAGCTGACCGACAAGAACTTCGGCGTCAACCTCACCATCCTGCCCGCGATCACCCCGCCGCCCTACGCGGAGTACCGGCAGGTGATCATCGACGAGGGCGTGCCGTTCGTCGAGACCGCGGGGTCCAACCCCATCGAGCACCTCGAGCACTTCCACTCCGCCGGCATCAAGGTGATCCACAAGTGCACCTCGGTCCGGCACGGGATCAAGGCGCAGAACCTCGGTGTCGACGCCCTGTCCATCGACGGCTTCGAGTGCGCCGGGCACCCGGGTGAGGACGACGTCCCCGGGCTGATCCTGCTGCCCGCCGCGGCCGACGCCCTCGAGATCCCGTTCATCGCCTCGGGCGGGTTCGGCGACGGTCGCGGGCTGGCCGCGGCGCTCGCGCTCGGCGCCGACGGCATCAACATGGGCACCCGCTTCATGGCGACCGTCGAGTCGGGCATCCACCAGAACGTCAAGGACCGGCTGGTCGAGGCGGGGGAGCGGGACACCCAGCTGATCTTCCGGCAGCTCCGCAACACCGCGCGCGTCGCCGACAACGCCGTGTCGCGCGAGGTCGTGGAGAAGCTCAAGGCCGGCGCGCAGTTCGAGGACATCCGGGACCTGGTCGCGGGCAAGCGCGGCGCGATCGTCTACGAGACCGGCGACCTCGACCACGGCATCTGGTCGGCGGGCATGGTGCAGGCGCTCATCCGCGACATCCCCACCTGCGAGGAGCTCATCACCCGCATCGTCCGGGACGCCGAGGAGATCATCACCGGCCGCCTCGCCGGGATGGTCGGCGCACCCGCCGCGGTCTGAGGCTCCGCTCCCGCGAGTCGGGACTTACGGCAGCGCGAGTCGGGAGTTGTGGCAGCGCGAGTCGGGAGTTGTGGCAGCGCGAGTCGCGCCGTGGAAGTCGGGCTGTGCGCTCCGGCGAGTCGGGAGGTCCGGCAGAACGGAGCGGGGGCTGCGTTCGGCGGCCGGGGCCGGGAAAGTGGAGGCATGCCCTCCGATCCCGGCCCCGACGCCGTCGCGCGATCCGCGGCGGGCCGCGAGGAGCCGACGGAGGCTTCGTTGGCCGGTCCGCATCGCCACGCCGACCGGATCGCCGACGCTCGCGCCGCCGCCATCGCCCGGGCGAATGCGCTGGAGGTGCAGGTCGAGGCGCTCGCCGAGCAGCAGGCCCTGACCACGCACGACGACGAGCACGACCCCGAGGGCGTCACGATCGGCTTCGAACGCGCCCAGCTCCTCGGCCTGCTCCGCGGCGCGCGGGACGAGATCGCCGCCCTCGACCGCGCCGCCGACCGCCTGCGGGAAGGCGCTTACGGCCGCTGCGCCCGCTGCGGCGCCGCCATTCCCGACGTCCGCCTCGAGGCCCTCCCCGCCACTGACACCTGCCTCACCTGCGCCGACCTCCGCCGCCGACGCCGCCGCTGAGCAGACAGCTCGCACCCCCGATCGGTCCTCGCACACCCACTCCGACCGCCGGCGCACCCGTCGGGTCCACCCAC
Organism: Pseudonocardia autotrophica; assembly: GCF_000717175.1. Taxonomy (GTDB): domain Bacteria; phylum Actinomycetota; class Actinomycetes; order Mycobacteriales; family Pseudonocardiaceae; genus Pseudonocardia; species Pseudonocardia halophobica. The sequence goes on from NZ_JNYD01000016.1 coordinate 24,127, forward strand.
ACCCGTCGGGGCGGCGGCCCCTCAGGACGATTCGTCGCCGAGGGCGCCGAGAGCGGGGGGAGTCCCCAGCCGGATCGCGATCGCCGCGGCCGGCCTGCCGCCGCCGGTGCTGCAACTCGTCGTCCCCGGGGTCGCGCGCGGGGTCGACGGGCGGGTCGACTTCGCCTGGCGGGAGCAGCGCGTGGTCGGGGAGTTCGACGGCCGCGTGAGGTGCGGGCGGCTGCTCGCGCCCGGGCAGGAGGCCGGCGCCGCGGTCTTCGCCGAGAAGGTGCGCGAGGACGCGATCCGCGCCGCGGGCTGGACGGTCCTGCGCTGGACCTGGGGCAGCTGCGGGAGTTCGGGACGGTCGCCGCCCGCCTCCGCCGCGTCCTCGACGGTTGATCGCACCTCGCACACCCGAAGGTGCGTCGCGCGGGCCGTCGACCGGGTGTGCGACGCACTCCACAGGTGTGGGACCGGGTCGGAGCGGGTGTGCGGCGCCGGGATGGGTGTGGGACCGGGCGGAGCGGGTGTGCCGTGCCGAAGCGGGATCGGACGAGCGGACGCGCCGCGGACGGCCGCTACCAGGTGCGACTCCCGCCACCTGATCGGGACAGGCCCCTCTGACCTGCGCAGATGCTCCCATTCGCCCGATCGTTCCGTCCTGCAATCCCCTGGCACCGCGACTAGCGTTCCCCGGCGGTGACGACGGAAGGACAGTAGTGGCCGACGAGGAACGCGACTCCGGGCTGACCCTGGACGAGATCACGATCACCGACGAGGCGACCATCAGGAGGGCGGTCGGCGCGGCCGCGATCGGCAACGTCACCGAGTGGTACGACTTCGGGGTCTACTCGTACCTCGTCGTCACGATCACCAAGGTCTTCTTCACCGACCTGCCCCCGGCGACGGCGACGGTCTACGCGTTCGCGGTGTTCGCGGTCTCGTTCCTGGTCCGGCCCCTCGGCGGGCTGTTCTTCGGCCCGCTCGGGGACCGCATCGGCCGGACGAAGGTCCTCTCGATCACGGTGATCCTGATGGCCGCGGGCACCACGATCCTCGGCCTGCTGCCGGGCTACGCGACGATCGGCATCGCGGCACCGTTGCTGGTCCTGCTCGTCCGGCTGATCCAGGGCTTCTCCACCGGCGGCGAGTACGGCGGCGCGATGACCTTCATCGCCGAGTACGCCCCGGACCGGCGGCGGGGGTTCCTGGGCAGCTGGCTGGAGTTCGGCACGCTCACCGGGTACGCGCTCGGCGCCGGGCTCGTCACCTTCCTGACCTGGATCCTGACTCCGGAGCAGCTGGTCAGCTGGGGTTGGCGGATCCCGTTCCTGCTCGCCCTGCCGCTCGGCGCGGTCGGGCTCTACCTGCGGGTGAGGCTCGAGGAGACGCCTGCCTTCCAGGCGATGCTGCAGTCCTCGGAGGCCAAGGAGGGCACCCCGACCGGCCGCGCCTTCCGGCTGATCTTCACCAAGTACTGGAAGCAGATGCTGATCGCGGGCGGCGTGATCATCGCCTGGAACGTCACGAACTACGTCCTCACCGCGTACGTCCCGACCTACGTCACGGAGACGCTGCCGCCCGAGGACCGGATCAGCGAGACGGCGTCGAACCTGCTCCAGATCGCCGTGCTGGTGATCCTGATGGCGGTGATCACCTTCCTCGGCCGGCTCAGCGACCGGATCGGCCGACGCCCGGTGCTCATGATCGGGTCGGTGGCGCTGGTCGTCCTCGGGCTGCCGTCGGTTCTCCTGCTGCGTATGGGCGGGGTCGGCTCGACCTTCCTCGGCCTGCTGGTGATGGGCCTGATGCTGGTGTGCTTCTCCTCGACGGCGCCGTCGACGCTCCCGGCGCTCTTCCCGACCGAGATCCGCTACGGCGGCCTCTCGATCACCTTCAACCTGTTCGTGTCGGCCTTCGCCGGCACGGCCGCGACGGTGATCGGGGCGCTGGTGCTCACCACGGGCGACCTCAACTGGCCGGGCTACTACCTGATGGCGGCCGGCGCCGTCGGGGCGATCTCCGTCTGGCTGCTGGCCGAGAGCGCCCGCAAGCCGCTCGCCGGATCCCGGCCGGCGGTGTCCAGCGAGGCCGAGGCCCGCGCGCTGATCGCCGAGCGTTAGGCGGGGGGGGGGGGGGGGAGCCGGACCCGCAGGGTGTGGTCCGGTTCGGGGGCCGTGATCGCGCCGGGCACGCCGCCGAGACACTCCAGCTCGCCGCGGTCGACGAGGTAGCGCACGTGCGAGGCGGTCTCGGCGAGCGCGCCGATCCGCATCGGGCCGACCTCCTCCCAGGGCCGCGACCAGGTCAGCCGGGCCGCCAGCTCCCACATCGTCGGCTCGCCGGCCTCGCGGACGATGGCCAGCAGCTCGTGGCACCGCTCGGCGTGGTGCGCCTGGAGCGCCCGGGACCGCGCGGCGAGCCCGCGGAACCGGTACTCGTGGGCGGGCAGCGCCGTGAGCCCGCCGTGCTCCTCGTCGGTGACGGCCACGCGCTCGAGCGAGTCGAGGAAGGTCGCCAGGGCCGGGGCGTCGGAGCTGGGGGTGAGGCCGATGTTCGGGGTGATCCGCGGCAGCACGTGGTCGCCGGTCAGCAGCACGCCGGCGTCGGCCTCGAGCAGGCAGATGTGCCCGGGGGTGTGGCCGGGGGTCCAGAGCGCGCGGAGCGTGCGGCCCGCCAGCGGGAGTGCGTCGCCGTCGTCGAGCAGGACGTCCGGCTCGGCCATGACCCCGTCCGGCCCGCCGGACCGCGGGCCGGTGAGCTCGCCGACCTCGTCCTCCGAGGCGCCGCAGCCGCAGAGCCAGCCGGCCATGACCTGCCGGCGGTCCTCGGCGCTGCCGGAGCCCCAGCGCTGGGGGAGCGTGGCGGCCTCGGCCGTGTGCATCGCGATCCACGCGCCGCTGCGCTCGGCGAGGCGGCCGGAAAGGCCGTGGTGGTCGGGGTGCACGTGTGTCGCGACGATCCCGACGACGTCGTCGAACCCCGCGCCGGCGGCGGTCAGCCCGGCGACCAGCGCGCACCACGTCTCCTCGGTGTCCCATCCGGGATCGACGACGACCACGCCGTCGTCGCCGGGGACGAGGTAGCAGAGCGTGTACCGCAGGGGGTTGTGCGGGATCGGCACCGGCACCGACCACAGGCCCGCCTCGAGCCGCTCGACGGGCGGGAGCACCTTCGCCGCCCACGCCTCGCGCTGCGCCGTCCCGACGACCTCCACGCCCGCGGGGACACCGCCCGCAGGGACCCTCTGCACCACCCGGCCACCCACTTCCTGGACGCCGAACGTCCGAAAACCTGCTCGGACGGTAACCCGGCCCGGGCGGCTCACTCAACCGAGCGCAGCAGGAACGTGACGAGACGCTCCGCGTAGTCCTCCACGTCGATGTTCGGCCGCAGGCGCTCCGGGGTGGACGAGACGTGCAGGGCGACGCCGCCGCACAGCGTGTCGAGCAGCAGTGTGACCGGGGTGTCGGCGGCGATCTCGCCGCGGTCGATCCCGCGCCGGATCATGGCGCGCGCCGCACGCACCTGGGCCTCGCGGTGGCGTTCCCACCGCTCGGCCACCCCCGGCAGCTGCGGCGCGTCGAGCCCCATCCGCTCGAAGGCGCGTCCGGACGGACCGAGGTGCATGTCGAGGAGCTGCCGCGCCAGCCGGACGAGGTCGCCGCGGAGGGTGCCGGTGTCGACGTCCGCGACCACCGGCACGCGCTCGGCGAGCGCACCGACCAGCAGGGCCTCCTTGGACGGCCAGCGCAGGTAGATCGACGCCTTGCCGACGCCCGCGCGGCGGGCCACCGCCTCGACGCTGAACCCCGCCCAGCCCTGCGAGCCGAAGAGCTCGACGGCGGCGCGGGCGACCCGCCGGTCGACGTCCGGGTTGCGCGGGCGGCCCGCGGCGGGGGAGGCGCTCATCTCGCGGCCAGGTTAGCCCCGCGACGACCGGAGCCGCCCCGAGCAGGACGGACCGGGCCGATCGGGACGAGCGGGCCCGGGTGACCCGATGGGGCGAACGTGACGGACCTGAAGTTGCATGGCGCAAGCATCGGCGTATTCTTGCGTGTAGCAACCAAAGGGAGAGGTCCGTGATCAGCACGTCGACGGCGTCCGACCTCGCGGAGGCCATCCGCGAGTTCGTCGACCTCGGCCGTCTCGCGCGCCAGCTGGCCGACGCCGAGCCGCCCGCCGACGGCGCCTGCGTCCTGCACCCCTCGCGGGCCGGGCTGCTCGGCCTGCTCGTGGCGGACGGGGAGCAGCGCCTCGGGGTGCTGGCCGCGTCGCTCGACGTCGACGCCTCCGTGATCAGCCGGCGCGTCGCCGCGTTGGAGGAGGCCGGCCTCGTCGCCCGCCGTCCCGACCCGCAGGACCGCCGCGCCCACCTGGTCGGCGTCACCGAGCGGGGCCGGGCCGTGCTGGCCGCGTACCGCGAGCACCGCGCCGAGCAGCTCGCCACCGCCCTCGCCCACCGCACGGACGAGGAGGTCGGACGGATCGCCGGCGAGCTCCGCGGCCTGGTCGCCGACCTGCACCGGATCACGCCCGCCCCGCGGCGGCGGTCCGACCCGGCACCCGCGCGGTAGCCGCCCGCGCGCCGGGTACGCCCGGTACCGAGATCCCGCACGACCCGAGAGACCCCCAGAGACGAGGAAGCACGCGTGTCCACCACCCGCGCCGAGACACCGGTCGCGCCGAGCGCGCCGGCAGCGCCCCCGACGAGCGGCGAGGCCGGCGGCATGACGCACCGCCAGGTCCTGCAGGCGCTCTCCGGCATGTTGCTGGCGATGTTCACCGCGTTCCTGTCGGCGACGATCGTCTCGAACGCGCTACCGACGATCATCACGGACCTGCACGGCTCGCAGAGCCAGTACACCTGGGTCGTCACCGCGACCCTGCTGTCGTCCACGGCGAGCACCCCGATCTGGGGCGGCCATGATCAGCCCCCGGGAGCGCGGCCGCTACACCGGCCCGATCGCCGCGGTGATGTCGCTGGCCACGGTCGCCGGCCCGCTGATCGGCGGTGTGATCGTGGACAGCTCGCTGGGGTGGCGCTGGTGCTTCTGGGTCGGCGCGCCGTTCGCGGTGGTCGCGCTGGTCGTCGTGCAGCGCACGCTGAACCTGCCCGTGGTCAGGCGCCGGGTGAAGGTGGACTACCTGGGCGCCGCCCTGATCGCGGCCGGCGTCTGTGACCTGCTGATCTGGGTCACCCTGGCCGGCAACGAGTTCGCGTGGGGCTCGGGCACGTCGTGGCTGCTCATCGCGATCGGCGTCGTCCTGCTGGGGCTCGCCGTGTTCGTGGAGTCGCGGGCGGCGGAGCCGATCGTCCCGCTGTCCCTGTTCAAGGAGCGCACCACCACGCTCGCGGTGATCGCCAGCATCGCCGTCGGCGTCGCGATGTTCGGCGGCGCGGTCTTCCTCGGCCAGTACTTCCAGATCGCGCGGGGCTACTCGCCGACCGCGTCCGGGCTGCTCACCCTGCCGATGATCATCGGGTCGACCCTCTCGGCGACCGTCTCCGGCATGCTGATCACCAAGCTCGGGAAGTGGAAGGTCTTCCTGGTCGTCGGCGCGATCCTGATGGTCGTCGGCTTCGGCCTGCTCGCCACGATCGACCACGCCACGAACATCTGGCTGATGGGCGTCCACCTGGCCGTGCTGGGCCTCGGCATGGGCATGACCATGCAGAACCTGGTGCTGGCGGTGCAGAACACGGTCAGGGTCACCGACCTGGGCGCGGCGTCGTCGACCGTCACCTTCTTCCGGTCGCTCGGCGGCACCATCGGCGTCTCGGTGCTGGGCGCGATCCTGGCGACCCGGGTCGCGGACCTCACCACGCAGGGCCTGTCCGACGCCGGCGTCCCGGTGAGCGGCGCCGCCTCCGGTGAGGTCGGGATCGGCTCCCTGAACGAGCTGCCGGCCTTCGTCGCCGACATCGTCCGCGGCGCCTACGGGGACGCGACCGCCCGGATCTTCCTGGTCGCGGGTGCGCTGGCGATCGTCTCGCTGCTCGCGATCGTGTTCATCAAGGAGGTCCCGCTGCGCACGCTCAGCGGGATCCAGCAGCAGGCCGAGGCCGACGGTGCGCCGGCGGCCGCCCCGGCCGGCGCCGTCGCCGCGGCCGCCGCCCCGGCTGCGGCCGTCGCCGCGCCGGTCACCGCGGCCGGGCCGGCCGAGCTGCCGACCGATGACTGGCACCGCGGACGGCACGCCATGCCGCACCACGCCACGGCCGGGCGTCCGGCCGATCCCGACGGCGTCGGGCCCGCGGTGTACGGCTTCGTCGCCGGCACCGGCGGCGTGGGGATCGGGCACGCGGTCGTCACGCTGACGGCCGGCACGGGGGAGCAGATCGGCCGCGCCACCACCGACGCCGACGGCGGCTTCGAGTTCCACCTGCCGACCGGCGGCACGTTCCTGCTCGTCGTGTCGTCCGGCACGCTGCGGCCCTCGGCGTCGATGGTCGCCGTGGCGGACCGCCCCGTCCGGCACGACGTCACGCTCGGCGGCGGCAGCGAGATCTCCGGGACCGTGACGCGGGGCGAGCCCGCCGTCCCGGCCGCCGGGGTGACCGTCACGCTCATCGACGCCCGCGGCGACGTCGCCGGGACCACCCGGACCGACGACGCCGGCCGCTACCGGATCGCCGGCGTCTCCGCCGGCGCGTTCACCCTGGCCGCAGCCGGGCCGGGGGTGCCGGTGGCGACCTCGGTGACCCTCACCGACGAAGCCCCGCTGGTGCACGACGTCGTCCTGCCGAACCGGGCCGGGCTGCGCGGCACCGTCACCGCCGCGAGCAGCGGGCGGGGCGTGCCCGACGCCGTCGCGACCCTCGTCGCCGCCGACGGCCGCGTGGTCGGCTCGACCACCACGGACGGTGAGGGCGGCTTCGCGTTCGCCGACCTGCCGAGCGGCACCTACACGCTCACCGCGGCCGGGTACGCGCCGGACGTCCAGGTCGTCCGGGTCGACCCCGGCGGGACGACCGAGGTCCGGGTCGCGCTCGGCGCGCCCGCCCCGGGCGGGGTCCCGGCGCCCTCGGGCCGCGCGCCCCAGCCCGTCGCGGGCGACTGACGGAGGAACGACGGGCCCGGCACCTCGCGGTGCCGGGCCCGTTCCGTGCCGGCCGTCAGGCGGTCACTCGACGGTCGCGTCGACCGTGACCGGGATGTTGCCGCGGGTGGCGTTCGAGTACGGGCAGACCTGGTGGGCGGCCTGCACCAGCTCGTCCGCCGTGGCCTGGTCGACCCCGCCGATCTCGGCGTGCAGGGCGACGGTCAGGGCGAAGCCGCCCTGGTCGTTCGGCCCGATGCCGACCTCCGCGGAGACCGAGGAGTCGGTGATGTCGATCTTCTTCTGCCGTGCGACGGCCTTGAGCGCGCTGTGGAAGCAAGCCGAGTAGCCGGCGGCGAAGAGCTGCTCCGGGTTGGTGGCGCCGCCGGCGCCGCCCATCTCCTTCGGGGTGGCCAGGTCGAAGTCGAGCAGGCCGTCCGACGAGCGGACGTGGCCGTTGCGGGCGTCCCCGCTGGACATGGCGGCGGCGGTGTAGAGCACCTTCACGATCGGCTCCCTGTAGGTAGAACGAACGGTCTTTCCTTGCTGTTGGCCGACTCTGGCACGGGTCGCGCGGAAGCGCAAGACCGATCGTTCCGTCTGTTAACCTGGCCGCATGCCCGCCCGGCTCGCCGACTCCCCGCCCCACGGCCGCACCCCCGGCCGGTCGGAGGCCCGCGACCGCCTGCTGCGCACCGCGTCCGCCTTGTTCTACGGCGAGGGGATCCGCGCCGTCGGCGTCGACCGGGTGATCGGCGAGGCCGCCGTCACGCGCGCCACCTTCTACCGGCACTTCCCGAGCAAGGACGACCTGGTCGTCGCCTACCTGCGGTCGGTGGACGAGGCGATCCGCACGCTCGCCGGACCCGCTCCCGAGGGGGCACCGCGGCTGCGGGCCGTGATCGGGGCGATGGGGGAGCAGGCCTGTACCGCCGGGTTCCGTGGATGCGCGTTCATCAACGCGGCCGCGGAGTACCCCGACCCCGACAGCCCCGTGCACCGCGCGGTCGCGGAGCACCGCCAGTGGTTGACCGAGCTGTTCGTGCGGGAGCTGGGGGTGGCCGGGCACCCGGACCCGGAGCAGGCCGGAGCGCAGCTGATGATGCTGCGGGACGGGGCGATGGTCGCCGGCTACCTCGCCGACGCGGCGCGGGCGCGGGAAACCCTGGCGCGGGGGCTCGAGGATCTGCTGGCCCAGCCCTGAGCCGTGATGCTCCCCGGCCAGTGACCGTGGAGGCCGGCTCAGCCCCCGTACGCCCATTCCCCGGCAATGAGCGTCCCGCGCACGGCAGCAGCCGAGGGGGAGGCGAGGGCTGCGGCGAGGGGGCGGTGGAGCAGGACGAGATCGGCGGCGACGCCCGGCCGCACGGTCCGCGGCGGGCCGCCGGGGTCGTCGGGAGCGGCGAGGTAGGCGACGAGCGCCTGCCGGGCCGGGACGGATTCGTCGGGACCGAGAGCCGTGCCGTCGGGTGTGTGGCGGCTGGTCGCCGCGGCGATCACCACCCACGGGTCGACCGGGCCGTAGGGGGCGTCGGAGGAGAGCGCGACCCGCACCCCGGCGTGGAGCAGGCTCCGGCACCGGTACAGATCGCGATGCTCCTCGAGCGGCAGCTCCCGCCGGAAGAGGTCGCCGCGGTCGGCCAGGAACCCCGGCTGCGTGACGACGGCGAGCCCCCGCAGCGCCGGGACCAGCTCCTCCGGCACCAGCGCCGCGTGCTCGACCCGGTCCGCGGGGTGCCGGCCGGCCTCGTCGAGCGCGGCCAGCAGCAGGACCAGCGACTCGCGGGTCACGCTGTGCACGGCGACCCCGCGCCCGGCCTCGTGCCCCGCGCGGATCCGGGCCACCAGCTCGTCGTACGGCGGGAGGCCCGAGTCGGCGAGCACGATCTTCAGCGGGCCGACGGCCGCACCCGGGGGCGCGCTCGCCCCGAGCGGCACACCGAGCAGCATCACGCGCTGCACGACCTCGGTGAGCGCCGCGGCGGCCGAGGAGTCCAGGTCGGGCGTCGCGTCCGTCACCGCCGTGATCCCGTGGGCCGCCAGCTCCCGGCCGAGCGCGGACAGGTCGGGGAGCCCGGAGCCGGGGAGCCGGGCACGGAGCCAGTCGTCGGCGCGGAACAACCGGCCGGTGGGGGTGCCGTCGGCTGCCCGCTCGACGCCGGGATGGTCGAGCGGCCCCAGCGCCGCGAGCGCCCGGGAGTTGAGGACCCACAGCGCCCCGCTGCGGTGCTGGACGCGGACCGGACGCCCGGGGTGGAGGGCGTCGAGCGTGGCGGCGTCGAGGTCGTCGCCCGGGTAGCCCGTGCCGCGGACCCAACCGTGCTCGTCCGGCGCGGCCGCGCCGAGCGCCGCGGCGAGATCGGGCCTCGAGCAGTCGACCGAGCGTCGGGCCGCGGCCAGCGCGTGCAGGTGGACGTGGTGGTCGACGAGCCCGGGCAGCAGGGCACCCCCCTCGCACTCCACCGCGGGGCCCCCACCCGAGCCGGCGGGCGACACCGAGGTCACCAGGCCGTCCCGCACCCGGACGTCGACGCGGGCGCCGTCGACCTCGGCGTCGCGGAGGACGAGATCGGTCACCGGATGCCCAGCTCGGCGAGGACGGCCGCGGTGTCGGCGCCGGAGGCCGGTGCGGGCCCGGGTACGGGACGAGTCCGGGGTGCGGCGACCGGCACGGGACCAGAGGAAGTGTCGACCACCCAGCCCGCGCCCTCCCGCCGGGCGCTCCCGCCGGTGTTGCCGTCGAGCGTCCCGGCGACGACCTCGGCCATCGCGACGTCGTGCAGCGCACCCGGCGCGGTGAGGGCCAGGGCGGCGGCGGTCAGCCCGGTGAGCGGGTCGGCGATCGCGTCGCCGGCGAACACCGGGAGGCCCTCGGCGTCGCGGGCGACGAGCCCGGCCGCGGCCGCGACGTCGTCGCCGAACCCGATCCGGTTCGACGCCCGGCCGGCCGCGGTGATCGAGACCCAGGTCGTGCCCCGCGCGACCGCGGCCTCGGCGTCGAGTCCGAACCCGCGCAGCGCCCGCGGCCTCGAAGCCTCGATCACCACGTCGGCCGCCTCGACCAGCGCCGCGAGGGCCCGACGGGCGTCCGACACGGACGGGTCGAGCACCACCGACCGCTCACCGGCGTGCAGGAGCGCGTGGAACCGCGGCTCGCCGCGGCGTGCCCCGTCCGGCCGCGACGGCGTCTCGACCGTGACCACCCGGGCCCCGGCCCGTGCGAGCAGGTGCGCGCACAACGGCCCCGCCCACAGGGCTCCGAACGACACGACGAGCAGACCCGCCACCGACCGCGGGACGCCGATCGACCGCACGGCGCCGGCGGCCTCGCGGATCGGCGCCCCGGCGACCCCGAGCAGCTCGGCGCGCTCGGCGAGGTCGTGTGCCGGCATCCCGGCCAGCGCGGCGGTGAGCAGCGGCCACGGGTCGTCGTCGGGCAACGGGTGCTCGACGAGTGCGCCGAGCAGGGCGGGATCGTCCGGCCGGGCGCACGAGACGGCGGCCCAGCCGTCGGCGATCGGCACGAGCCGGCAGCTCCCGCCCGCCGACACCCGGCCCGCGCGCCGGTGCCCGGTGAAGGCGGCGCGCTCGGCGAGCAGGGCGGCTCCGTCGACGCCGAAGAGGGACCCCAGCTCGGCGGCGACGGAGGCCGCGCGGCCCGGGGGGACCAGCGGCGGCCCGTCGGCGTGGCCGGTCAGGGGCACGACACCCGAGGCCGCCCAGTCCGCCGCGGCGTCGGTCCCCACGCCAGCACCCTAACCGCCGGTCACGGCACTAGGCTCGCCTCGCCATGACGCCGCGCACGGTCCACCCCGCCGACCTCGCCGACCAGGCGCCGCTGCTCGACGCGGAGGCCCGCGTCGACGGGCCGCTGCTGGGCGTCGATCTCTCCGGCCCGCCGGCCGACGTCGCGCACCTGGCCCGGATCGCCGAGGAGTCCGACCGGATCCTGGTCGGGGTGGGGAAGCCCGGCCCGGGCTGGAGCCCGCTGGTCCGGGCCCTGGCACTGACGCTGGTGCCGGCCGGTCGTGACACCGGACCGGAGCTCGTCGGCGTCGGGGACCCCGGGGCCGCGCTGGCCGACCTGCACGCCGCGGCCGAGGCGAACCCGCAGGCCGCGACCGTCCTGGCCGGGCTGCTGCGCTGGTCCGGCGCGCTGTCGGTGCCCGCCGCGCTCGACGCCGAGTCCCTCGCCTACTCCACCCTGCTCGGCGGGCCGGAGTTCCGGGCGTGGCTCGACCGCCGCGGCCCGCGCCCCCTGCCGCCGCCCGTCGACGAGCCGGTCCGGGTCGCCCGGGCGGGCCGCATCCTGCACCTCACGCTCAACCGGCCCGAGCGGCGCAACGCGTACGGCCGGCAGCTGCGTGACGCCCTGGTCGGCGGGCTCGACCTGGCCCTGCTGGACCCGGACGTCGAGGAGGTGGTGATCGACGGGGAGGGCCCGGCCTTCTGCGCGGGCGGCGACCTCGACGAGTTCGGCACCGCACCCGACCTGGCCACGGCGCACCTGGTCCGGACCCGCGCGGGCGCCGCCCGGCCGGTGCACGCGCTGCGCGACCGCGTCGAGGTCCGCCTGCACGGACCCTGCGTGGGCGCGGGCATCGAGGTGCCGGCGTTCGCGGGCCACGTCGTGGCCGCCGCGGACACGACCGTCCGGTTGCCCGAGGTCTCGATGGGTCTGATCCCGGGGGCCGGCGGCACCGTGAGCCTGCCGCGGCGCATCGGCCGGTGGCGCACCCTGTACCTCGCCCTGTCGGGCAGGCCGTGCGACGCGCCGACGGCGCTGCGGTGGGGGCTCGTCGACGCCGTCGCCGAGCAGTGCCAGGCTGACGCCCATGAGCCGTGACGACAACGGTCCCGACGTGGACACCGACCAGCTGGAACCCGAGGACACGCTGGACTACCGCGGGGTCGAGGACGTGCTCGACGAGGGCTACTCGCCGCCCGAACGTCCGTGGGCCGTCGACGACTACGGGATCACCCCCTCCGACGAGCACACCGGCGAGGACCTGGACCACCGGCTCGCCCGCGAGGTGCCCGACAACTGGGGCGACGACGACGAGGACGCCGACTGGCAGTCCGACACCTCGGACACGGACGGCGAGCTGCGCGACGACCAGGTCGGCGACCCGCGCGCCGGGCGCCTCGTCGACGCCGCGGAGGGCGGGGTCTCGGACACGGACGCGGACGCGTGGGCCCGCGACGTCGGCATCGACGGCGCCGGCGCCTCCGCGGAGGAGGCCGCGGTCCACGTCGTCGACGACCAGCAGTAGCCGCCGACGAGGAGGCGCCGAGGAGCAGGTGCCGTTAACGCCCGCGACCCGATGATCGTGGTCGGGCCGTGAACTCACCGTCGTCGACCGTCGGGGGCGGAATCGTGCCCCGCTGGATCCTGCCCCTCGTCCTGCTCAGCGACCTGCTCGTGCTGGGCGTGCTCTACGCGGTCCTCGGCCGGCCCGGGCTGCTCTTCGGACTGCCGGTGCTGATCGGCACGGCGATCGCGCTGCTGGTGCTCCGGCTCGTCACCGCCCCGCACCGGCGGTTGCTGGCCGACCTGCGGAGCGTCGGCGCCGGCGGGCCCGCGCCGTACCGGCACGGCTCACCCGGCGGAGCGGAGGAGCCGTTCTGGGCGTGGCCCGGCGACCGGCCGACGAGCGGCGACGGTTCTGGTGACGACTCCTGCGACGACCGGGACCATCGGCACGGCGTGGATCATTCGTGTGGCGGCTCGTGGACCTCGGATCCGGGCCGGGACGGGTGGGAGCCGAGCTGGTCGGGCCCCGGGGCCGACTCCGGCTGGTCGGGCTCGGACCCGTCGGCCGGCTCCTCCTCCGACTCCTCGTCGAGCTCCTCCTCGTCCGACTTCTCGTCGAGCTCCTCCTCCGACTCGGGCTCCTCGTCGTCGTCCTCCTCGGACTGAGACCCGCGGCGGCCGGGGTCACGGGCCGGGATCGGGCGGCTCGACGAGACGGTGCCGGTAGGCCAGGGCCACCAGCTGCGCCCGGTCGCGGGCGCCGAGCTTGGTCATCGCGCGGCTGACGTGGGTCTTGGCGGTGGCGTGGCTGATGGTGAGCTCGGCGGCGATCTCGGTGTTGCTCAGGCCGTACGCGACGAGGGCGACGATCTGCCGCTCGCGGGCGGTGAGCTGGGCCAGCGCGTCGGGGTCGAGCCGCGGCGACGCGGTCCGGGCGGTGAGCCGGGCGATCAGCCGGCGGGTCAGGCCCGGGGACAGGAGCGCCTCGCCACCGGCGACGACCCTGATGCCGCGTAGCAGCTGGGCGGGTTCGGTGTTCTTGATCAGGAAGCCGGCCGCGCCGGCGGCGAGGGCGTCGACGACGTACTCGTCGTGGTCGAAGGTCGTGAGGATGAGGACGTGGACGTCGGCGAGGTCGGGATCGGCGGCGATCTCGCGGGTGGCGGCCAGCCCGTCGACGCCCGGCATCCGGATGTCCATGAGCACGACGTGGGGACGGGTCCGCCGGGTCAGGTCCACCGCGGTGGCCCCGTCGCCGGCCTCGCCGACCACGACCATGCCGGGCTCGGTGTCGACGAGGACGCGGAATCCGCCGCGGACGAGGGCCTCATCGTCGGCAATGAGCACGCGTACGGGTCCGGCCGCCGGATCGACCGGGAGATGCTCGGACGTCATCGCGGGCCGGGGACGGGCAGCTCGGCGCACACCTCGAAGCCGCCGTCGGGATGCGGGGCCGCGGTGAGGCGGCCGGACAGCGCGCGGGCCCGCTCGCGCATCCCGTCGATGCCGTGCCCGCAGGGTGTGCCCGCGGGGGACGCGTGCCCGTCGTCGCGGATCCGGATGAGCAGCCGCGACGGTTCGTAGGTCAGGGCCACCCGGACGCTGCGGGCCCCGGCGTGGCGGATCACGTTGGTCAGCGCCTCCTGGACGATCCGGTAGGCGGCCAGGTCGACGGTCACGGGCAGGGGCCGCGGCTCCCCGTCGACCTCCCGCTCCACGCGCAGGCCCGCGGCGTCGGCCGTGTCGAGCAGGTCGGGGAGCCGGTCGAGCCCGCCCCGGGGTGCCCGCGGTTCCCCGGACGAGGTGTCGGCGCGCAGGATGCCGAGGATCGTCCGGACGTCCGTGAGCCCGTCGTCGCAGATCGTCTTGATCGCGGCGAGCGCCTCGCGGGCCTGCGCGGGGCGCTGGTCGGCGACGTGCAGGCCGACCCCGGCCTGCACGCTGACGGTGGCCATGGTGTGGCCGACCACGTCGTGCAGTTCCCGGGCGATGCGCAGCCGTTCCTCGGCGGCGAGCCGGCGCGCCCGCTCCTCGCGGGCCTGCGTCTCGCGGGCGTGCCGGGCGCGGGTGGCGGCAAGGACCGCCCGGTGGTAGCCGACGGCCGCGCCGGCGCTGCTCGCGGTGGCCGCCAGCAACACCGCGTCGGGGACCACGCCGACGGTCTCGGTGTCGCCGAGCACGACCCGGATCGCGACGATCTGGACCAGCGCGGTGACCGCGGCGCCCGCGAGGCCCCACCGCCAGCCCCGGAGGGCCGCGAGGGTGTAGCAGCCGATCAGCGGGGCCAGCGCGACCAGGAGCCCGGGATACGGGACGAGGAACCAGAGGAGGGGAACCGCCTCGAGCACGGCCAGGGCCACGACGGGCTGACGGCGGCGCACCGCGACCGCTCCGGCGACCGCGACGGCCAGCGCGGCCGCTCCGGCGTCGAGCGGGCGGGCGTCGGCCACGGCCGGCAGGATCCCGGCCGCCGCGGCGGCGAGGAGCCCCACCGCCACGCAGACCCCGAACACCCCGTCGACCACGGCCGGTGACCGCAGGCCGCGACGCACCGGCTCACCCCTGATGTCGACCATCCGCCCACCCTCGATCCGGCCCGCCCGTCGCCCGGTCCATGGTCGCCGGTGCCGCCCCGGGAGCGCATCCACCGCGAGCGGTGTCCCCTTGCTACCTCCACGGTCGTACGTCGTCTACCACCGGCGGCCGACCGTGCCGCCGCGGGATCAGCCCGAAGTGCCGACCCTCGTCCGACGCGCAGGCCCGGGCCCGGCGCCCACCATTCGCGGACCGGCCGGGACCGACCAGGCCAGGCCTCAACCGAAGGGACCCGTGATGTCCGTCGATCACGTGCTCGCCGTCCACCTCTCGCTCGCCGTCGGTGGCTACGAAGTCGGGGCGGGACGGACCGTGCCCACCGTCGCCGCCGTGCTGGCGTTGATCGGCGTGGTCGTCGGCGGGGTGGCACTGGCCCGCCCCGCCGGTCGTGTCGGTCCGGTCGGCAGGCGGGCCGCGGCCGTCGTCGGCCTGGTGCTCGGGCTGGTCGGCGCGGTCGTCGGCGGGCTGCACGCGGCCAACTCCGCGGGTGGCCTCGGCACCGGCAACGGGCTGGCCGGGGCCGTCGCGGCCGTGGTGCTGGGGCTGGTCGGGACGATCGTCTCCGGGCTGGCGCTCGCCCGCTCCCGCCGCCCCGTCCGACCCGGCTGACCCGCTGGTCAGACGGGCACGACCGCGGTGGCGGCACGGGCGCGTGCCGCCACCAACCGCCGTCGGAACGTGTCCGCGTCGCTGTGCACCGGACTGGTGCCGTGCACGAAGTCGAGGAGCACCTCGGCGAAGCGTGCCGGGTGCTCGGAGTGGGGGAAGTGCCCGGTGCGCTCGAAGACCTCGAGCCGGCTGGACGGGAGCCGGTCGTGCGCGGCGAGCGTGTGCGCGAGGGGGATGACGGTGTCGTCGGTGCCGGCGACGAGCAGGAGCGGGAGCTCGGCGAGCAGGTAGAGCCGGCCCGTCCCGTCGAGGCGCTGGCCGGACCAGTTCAGCGCGCTGCGCACGGTGTGGATGAACGCGTCCCGTGCGCCGTCGTCGGCGAAGGAGGCGAGGGCGCAGGCCAGTTCGTCCAGGTCGGCGGTCGGTACCCCCGGCACGAGCCGGACGGCCCGGCGCGCGAGCCCGGCGATCCTGCGCGGGGTGAGCGTGTGCACGGCCTTCAGGACGGCGGCGGCGCCCGGCAGGCTCGCGGCCCGCAGGGCGATGCTGACGTCCGGGCCGAGGCCGCCGCTGGCGTCCAGGACGAGCCGCTCGGTGAGCTCGGGGAACTGGTAGGCGAACTGCATCGCGACACCCCCGCCGAAGGAGTGCCCCACCACGGTGGCGCGGTCCAGGCGCAGGGCGAGCAGGAGATCGCGCAGGCCGGCCGCGTAGGCGCCGAGGGAGTAGTCGCCGGTCCGGGGCTTCGCCGACTCCCCGTGGCCGAGCAGGTCCGGTGCGACGACGTGGGCGTGGCGGCCGAGCAGGGGCAGCACCGGCAACCAGGTGGCCGAGCTGCTCGCCAGCCCGTGCAGGAGCACGACGGTCGGGCCGCCGCTGCGTCGTCCGGTCTCCAGGTAGGTCACGCGCTGGCCGTGGAGGACGATCTCGCGGCGGGCGACGGACGCGGGTGCCGTCGAGCGGGAGCGGCGGTGGAGCCGGTGGGCTCGGGGCGGCACGCCGGGCGTGGGACCCCGTCGGGGGAGCTGGCTCATCTCGTCCTTCGGTGGCGGAGCCGGGGACGGCGTCGTCCACCTCGGCAGCGGTGTAGCGGGAGCGCCGGGGACATAACCCGATCCCGTGATCGATAGTCGGGCCAGCGCTGTCGGGCGCGTCACAGACGGCCCGGCTCCGGGGAGTGCGCCTACCGGTGTCGACGGCCGTGCAGCCGGGCGAGCAGCCGCCACGCCGGGCGCTGCAGGAGGTCGGGGACGCCGTGCAGGGCGAACGGCAGGCCGTGCCGGACGTTGACGGCGGCCAGCTCCCCGAGCGGCGGGAACCGGCCGCCGCCCGCCAGTGCGCGGAACTGCTCCTCCAGGGGGCCGACCGGCGTCTCCCGCATCCGGATCCGCGCGGCTCGTCGAAGGGGTTGGCGAACGCGTGGACCATCGTGGGCGGGACCGTCACGGTCTCCCCGGCCCGCAGCTCGCGGGTCTCCGCCCCGACGACGACCCGCAGCCGTCCCTCCAGCACGGTGAAGGCCTCGGTCTGCGCGAGGTGCCGGTGCCGCGGCGGGCCGCTCAGCCGCGGTGGGAGGACCGCGTCGACCTCGAACAACGCCCCGGCGTTGTCCCGGCCCGACGCGCGGATGGTGACGGTCTCGCCGGTGGGCAGCCGGAGGACGGGGGACGGGGTGCCGAGGTCGGTCATCGTGGGCTCCTCAGCGGGTCGGGTCGGCCGACCGGGAACGGCGCTCGTCCGTCGCGGCGGCCGGTGCGGTCGCCTGGACCTGCCGCAGGAGCGCGGTGAAGGCGAGGGCCGCCGTCACGGCGCCGCCGACGAGGCGGACCCGGTGCCCGGCGACGAACTCGGCCGCGACGCGGCGCAGCTCCTCGGCGGGGTGGGTGCCGACCGGGTCGACGAACATGATCTCGTTGCGCGGCCAGAAGAACAGCACGGAGAACAGGAACTCGCAGGCGACGAAGACGGCGACGGCCCCCGCGACCCACCACCGCAGGCGCCGGTCGCGCCAGGTCAGCACGACCGTGGCGAGGCCGGTCACCACCACCGCGGCGCCGAGCGGGGGGAAGTAGTCGGCCGGCCCTCCGGCGACGAGGAACTCCCGCGCCCGCTCCAGCGACGCGGGTGGGTCGGCGAAGATGTTCGGGTAGAGCATCACGGTCTCGGCGGCCACGCCTCCGAAGGACAGCAGGGCCGCCCACACGAGGACGACGAGTGCCGTCGTCGTGACGGTCGTGCGGGACATGGGGTCCTCCTCCGCTGGTCGGTGCCGGGCGGTCGGCCCGGAGTGGTGGGGACGCTAGGTCCGGGAGCAGGCCCGGGTCTGCCGCGTGATCGCGCGACCCGGTGTCGCTTCTCGACGTACACGCGGCCGGTGATCGTCGCCTCCGGGCGTCTGTGGTGGCACCGCGCTCCGCTCTACTCTCGACGATCGTGCAGGCCGTCCGCCCCACCCGCGTCGAGGCACTCCTCGGAGTCGCGGTGTTCTGCCTGGTCGCGGTCGCCGTCATCGGGGACGCGGGCCCGGACGGCCGGTCGACCACCGGCACCGTGACCGCGTTCGCGTTCGCGGTGGGGTTCGGCGCCCTGCTGGTGGCCGCCCGAGCGTGGCCGGTCCCGGTGCTGCTCGTGACGGCGGTCGGCATCGTCGTCTACTACGTGCTGGACCTGCCGCCGATCGGACTGGCCGCGCCGATCGCGGCCGCGCTGTACGTCGCCGCGGAGCGCGGGCGCGTGGTGTGGGCCGTGGGCGTGGCCGGCTGCCTGCTCGCGGCGTCGATCGGCGTGCGACTGGCCGAGGGCGACGACCCGGCGATCGTCCTCGGTCTCCAGCTCGGCTCCGAAGCGGCACTCGTGCTCGCGGTCGTCGCCCTCGGCGACGCGGTCCGCAGCAGGCGGGCGCTGCGTGCCGAGCTCGCCCGCCAGGCGGACGCCGCGGAGGAGGAACGGCGCCGCGAGGCCGCCCGGCAGGTCGACGCCGAACGCGTGCGCATCGCGCGCGAGCTGCACGACACGCTCGGGCACACGATGTCCGTGGTCACGCTCCAGGCGGCGGTCGGGGAGGAGGCCCTCGCCGACGGCAAGCCCGCCGACGCACAGGCCGCGCTCGCCGCCATCGGCACCGCCGGTGCGGGCGCGATGACCGAGCTGCGGGCCACCCTCGGGACCCTGCGCCGGGACACCGGCGCTCCGGAACCCGCGGCGGGCCTCGACCGGCTCCCGGCGCTGGTCGACGGGGTGCGCAGCGGCGGGCTGCCGGTCGAGCTGCGCGTCGACGGGGACACCGCCGCGCTCCCCGCGGTCGTCGCCACCACCGCCTACCGCGTGGTCCAGGAGGCGCTCACCAACGTGCTTCGGCACGCCGGGGCCACCCGCGTCACCGTCGCCGTCGAGGTGTCCGGCGGGCGGCTGCGGGTGGAGGTCGTCGACGACGGGCGCGGCGCCCCCGGCGGCCGGGTCGCCGTCGAGCCCGGCCACGGCCTGCACGGCATGACCGAGCGGGTCGCGCTGCTCGGCGGGGAGGTCCGGGTCGGCGACGCCGAGGGCGGCGGCTTCCGCGTCCGTGCCTGCCTGCCCGTCGGGCGGGCGGCCACATGACCCCGGTGCGCGTCGTCCTCGTCGACGACCAGCATCTCGTCCGCGCGGGCCTGCGCGGGCTCCTGGAGCGCGACCCCGGCATCACCGTCGTCGGCGAGGCGGGCGACGGCGCGACCGGGCTGGCCGTCGTCCGGACCGAGCGGCCGGACGTCGTCCTCATGGACGTGCGCATGCCCGGCACCGACGGGCTCGGGGCGACCCGCCGCATCCTGGCCGACCCGGCGCTCGACCGGGTCCGCGTCGTCATGCTCACCACGTTCGACGACGACGAGTACCTGTTCGAGGCCATCCGCGCCGGTGCGGCGGGGTTCCTGCTCAAGGACACCCGGCCCGACGCCCTCCGCGACGCCGTGCACACCGTCGCCGGCGGGGACGCGTTGCTCTCACCCGCCGTCACGCACCGGGTCCTCGCCGCGGCGGCCCGCGCCGCCGCGCCCACCCCGGACCGGATCGCCTGCCTCACCGCTCGCGAGCGGGACGTCCTGGAGCAGGTCGGTCGGGGCCGGTCGAACGCCGAGGTGGGCGCCGCGCTGTTCCTGAGCCCGGAGACCGCGCGGACCTACGTCAGCCGGCTCCTCGCCAAGCTGGGCGCCCGCGACCGGTCGCAGCTCGTCGTCATCGCCTACGAGAGCGGCCTCGTCCGCCCCGGCGAGCCCTGACCCGTGGGCGTCGGCGGTCCGACCGGGTCCGTCAGGCGCTGTCCCGCTCCACCACGTGGGCGGGGAAGCGGCGCACCGCGTGCCCCGGGTCCCACCGCCCCTCGATGGCGGAGAGGACGACCCCGGCGAGCGGGGTGTCGCCGCCGGTGAGGTCGCCGGCGACCGAGGTCAGGCGGGGCCGCAGCAGGTCGCAGAAGGGGTCGTCGTCCATCCCGATCACGGCGACCCGGCCGGGCACGTCGATCCCGGCGTCGGTGAGGGCGCCGAGCAGCAGCCCGGCGTGCCGGTCGCTCGGCCCGACGACGCCGTCGGGCATCCAGCCCCTCCGCCACTCCTCGACGACCCGGTCGGCGGCGTCGACCTCGGGCGGCATGGGCACGTAGCGGGCCTCGAGCCCGCGCTCGGCCGCCGTGGCCAGCACCTCGGCGATCCGGTTGCCCAGCACCAGGTCCGCGGCGCGGTCGTCGTACGAGCCGAGGACGGCGATCCGCCGGCAGCCCCGGTCGGCGAGGCGGGTGGCGGCGACGCGGCCGAGCTCGCCGTCGTCGAGCACCACGGTGGCGGTGAGTTCCGACGTCCGCCGGCCCAGCGCGACCGGCACCGTGCCGGCCTCGGCGAGCATCGCGACGCTCTCCTCGGTGAACCGGTCGAGCGTCGCGACGACGGCCGCGGGCCGCAGCGCCAGCCACGCCCGGGCGGCCGCGAGCCCGCTGACGGTGGGGTCGCCGTGGATGAGGAAGGTGTAGCCCGCCTTGCGCACCTCGGACGCGATCCGGACCAGGCCGAAGAAGGGCAGCCGGTCGCTCATGATCGAGCTGCCGTCGACGTGCCCGACGACGAGGTCGCTGCGCCCGCGCCGCAGCGACCGCGCGCTGACGTGCGGGACGTACCGCAGCGCCTCCGCGGCAGCGAGCACCTTGGCGCGCGTCTGCTCGGGGATCCGGGCGCCGGGCGTCTGGTTGAGCACGTAGGAGGCGGTCGCCCGGGACACGCCCGCCTGGCGGGCGACATCGCTCATCGTCGCCGCTCGAGGCCCTGCGGGGCCGTGCGCTCCGTTCGGACCGGTCGTGCCGTCCACCTGGCCGATCCTGCCAGCCACCACTCCGCCACGATCAGGTTCAGTACCCATGACGCCCAGACGGAGACACCGACGGCCTGCGCGATCACGGTGGGTGCACCGTCGGCGCCCGACAGGGCGCCGGGGGCGTACACCGCCAGGCAGATCGGTGACCACACGCGATTGGCCACGATGGACCACGTGAGGGCGACGCTGCGCACCATCCAGGCCCGGTGCTGCGCGTACCGGCGCCGCCGGGCCGTCCGGTACCCCAGCACGCCGGTGACCAGCCAGAGCACGCCGAGCGCGGTGTTGCCCGCCTGCTGCACCGGCCCCAGCTCGCCGAAGGGGGCGACCGTGAGGACCGCCAGCCCGCCCGGGAGCACCCCGGCGAACAGGTACAGCCGCCCGCTCCACCGGTGCACGCGGGGGTGCGTGCGGCGCAGCCACGGCCAGACCTGCAGCACGCTGGTCAGCAGGGCGACCGAGCCGAAGGCGATGTGCGCTACCAGCATCGGGTAGAAGTGCGGCAGCTCCGGCCGGGGCGGGACGCGGGACCGCGCCGGGTCCAGGCCGACGTAGGGCGGCAGGGCGATGACGAGGAACAGGACCGCGAGGAGCGCGAGCGGCAGGACCCAGGGACGGCGCCAGAAGGACCGCGACGGGCTCGACGGCGGCGGGCTCGACGGCGGGTGCGGCGGGGGCGGCGTGGTGGTGGGTGCGGCCATGCCGTGATCCTGCGGCGCCGCGGCGGGGCCGCGGCACCCGACCGGCCCCCGGATCCGTGGTGGGGGAGTCCGGAGTACCCGCAGCTCAGTGGGGGTCGTGAGTGCCGAGTGCCCCTCTAGGGGCAGTCGCCGCTCACGGGGGAGCGGTGGTGCCCCGGACGACCAGCTCGGGGGTCAGCTCGGTCTCGCCCGGCGCGAGGTCGGGGTCGTCGAGGCGGGCGGCGGCGGCGCGGACGGCGTGCCGGGCGAGCAGGCCGGCGTCCTGCCGGACCGTCGTGAGGTCGACGTGGGAGAGGCGGGCGAGCCGGTCGTCGTTGTAGCCCACCACGGAGACCCGCCCCGGGACGTCGACCCCGTTGCGGCGCAACGTGTCCAGTAGCCCGAGCGCGCACCGGTCGTTGGCGGCGAGGACCGCCGTCGGCAGCTCGGGGCCGGCGAGCAGGGCCTGCGCGGCCGCGATCCCGGCGTCCTCGTGATACGCGCCGGGCAGCACGCGCGCGCGGTCGGCGAGGCCGTGCGCCGCCATGGCGTCGAGGTAGCCCGTCCGGCGGGCGGCGGCGTTGGGGCCGGTGCCGCCGTCGACGTGCACGATCGCCCGGTGCCCCAGGCCGACCAGGTGGTCGACCGCCTGCCGGACGCCCTCGGCGTCGGCGCTGTGCACGCTGTCGAGCCCCGGCGCGGCCCGCCCGACCACCACGGCGACGGTGCGGACACCGAGCTCGGCGAGGAAGGCGTCGTCGACGTCCGGCCCGAGCAGGACGATCGCCTCGCAGCGGTGGGCCAGCAGGCCCTCGACCGCCGTCGCCTCGTCGCGGCCGGGGGTGCGGGCGGAGAGCAGCACCTCGTAGCCGAGCCGCTCGGCCTCCGGGTAGATGGCCTCGACGAGATCGGCCTCGAACGGCTCGCGGACGGTCATCAGCACGCCGAGGGTCCGGCTGCGCCCGCGCGCCAGCAGCCGGGCGGCGCTGTCCGGGCGGTAGCCCAGCTCCTCGGCCGCGGCCAGCACCCGGGAGCGGGTCTCGGCGGAGGCGCCGGGCTGGCCGCGGAAGACCAGGGAGACCAGCGCGCGCGAGACGCCGGCGCGGGCGGCGACGTCGACCATCGTCGGCCGGCGGCGCGGCGGGAGGGGCGTGGCCATGGCGGCATCCTCGCAGGTCGTGGGCGGGGTCCACCGCGCGGTGCGACCCGTTCACGACTATGTCTTGACATGCGCACCTTGCGGTCACCATAGTGTGCCACGGAGCGACTAGAGCGCTCTAGTACCACGACGAGGGCGTCCGACCCGGACGCTCGCGCCATCGGCACCGAGGACGACCGGGAGACAGCAGCGTGGCCCCTTCATCGACGATCCGGATCGGCTCCGCGCCCGACTCGTGGGGCGTGTGGTTCCCGTCCGACCCCGACCAGACCCCCGCCGACCGGTTCCTCTCCGAGGTCTCCGGCGCCGGGTACGAGTGGATCGAGATCGGGCCGTACGGCTACCTCGCCACCGACCCGAACGAGCTGCGGGACCAGTGCGAGAAGCACGGCCTGAAGATCTCGGCCGGCACCGTCTTCGAGCACCTGCACCGCCCCGACTCGTGGGACGACGTGTGGAAGCAGGTCACCGACGTCGCCGCGCTGACCGCCGCGGTCGGCGGCGAGCACATCGTGGTCATCCCCGACACCTGGCGCGACCACAAGACCGGTGCGCCGCTCGAGGACCGGGTCCTCTCCGACGAGCGCTGGAAGCTGCTCACCACCGGCATGGACGAGCTGGGCCGCCGCATCCTCGAGGAGTACGGCCTGCACGTGCAGTTCCACAGCCACGCGGACAGCCACGTCGGCCACCAGCACGAGATCGAGCGGTTCCTGGAGAACACGAACCCCGAGTACGTGAACCTGTGCCTCGACACCGGGCACGTCTCGTACTACGGCGGCGACAACGTCGCGCTGATCACGAAGTACCCGGAGCGCATCGGCTACCTGCACCTCAAGCAGGTCGACCCGGCGATCATCGCCCGCGTCGAGGCCGAGGACCTGCCGTTCCCCGAGGCCGTCAAGCTCGGCGCCATGATCGAGCCGCCGCTGGGTGTGCCGGACATGCGCGAGGTCATCGCCGCGGTCGAGGGGCTGAACCGCGACATCTACGCGATCGTCGAGCAGGACATGTACCCCTGCCCGCCGGACCACCCGCTGCCCATCGCGCGGCGCACCCACACCTACCTCGCCGGCTGCTCGGGCCGGCTCGACATCGGCACCCCGAAGGCCTGAGAGGACGCGAAGACATGTCCGACGATCTGCGTATCGCCGTGGTCGGCGTGGGGAAGATGGGTTCCTTCCACGTCGACAGCCTCACCCGCCGCGTCCGTGGCGCGCGCGTGACCGTGGTCAACGACTTCTCCGCCGAGCAGGCCGAGAAGGTCGCCGGCCCGATCGGCGCCCGCACCGTCGCCGACCCGTTCGAGGCCATCGGGGCCGACGACGTCGACGCCGTCGTGCTGGCCAGCCCCGGCTTCGCCCACGAGAAGCAGGTCCTGGCCTGCCTCGAGCGCGGCATCCCGGTGCTCTGCGAGAAGCCGCTGACCATGGACGGCCCGTCGTCCTACGAGGTCGTGAAGGCGCAGGCCGAGAGCGGCCGCGACCTGATCCAGGTCGGCTTCATGCGCCGGTTCGACACCGAGTACGTCGCCCTGCGCGAGCTGATCACGAGCGGCTCGGTCGGCGCCCCGCTGATGCTGCACTGCACGCACCGCAACCCGGCCGTGCCGGACTCCTTCAACTCGGAGATGGCCATGGCCGACTCCGTGGTGCACGAGGCGGACTGCACCCGCTTCCTGCTCGGCGAGGAGGTCGTGGCGGTCACCGTGCTGCGCGGCACGCCCACGTCGGCGGCGCCCGCGGGCGTCTCCGACCCGATGCTCGTGCTGTTCGAGACCGAGTCTGGCCGGCTGGTGACGGTCGAGAGCTTCGTGCGCACGCAGGTCGCCTACGAGGTCCGCACCGAGCTCGTCGCCGAGAAGGGCAGCGCGACCATCGGGCTCGACCAGAACCTGGTGGTCAAGCAGGCCGGCCGCTGGGGTGGCACCATCGCCCCCGACTTCGTGGTCCGCTTCGGGCAGGCCTACGACACCCAGATGCAGCGCTGGGTCGACGCCGCCCGCCGCGGCACGATCGACGGCCCCGGTGCCTGGGACGGCTACGCCGCCGCCGCGATCTGCGAGGCCGGCGTCGAGGCGGTCCGCACCGGCGGGCGCGTCGCGGTGAAGCTGGAGGCGCGGCCGTGAAGCTCGCGCTGGACCCGCAGATGTTCTACGCGACGCACTCCGTGCTGGAGCTGCCCGACGTCGTGGCGAAGATGGGCTACCGGTGGATGGAGCTCTCGCCCAAGGCGGACTTCGTCCCGTTCTTCCAGCACCCGCGCGTCGACGACGCCACGGTGGCCCAGCTGCGCAAGCGCGCCGCCGACGCCGGGGTGGGGATCGCCTCGGTGCTGCCGGTGCTGCGCTGGTCGGGCCCCGGTGAGGAGGAGCGCCAGGCCGCGGTGCGGGCCTGGAAGCGGGCCATCCAGATCACCGTCGACCTCGGCGTGGACACGATGAACTCCGAGTTCAACGGGCGCCCGGAGGGCGCGGAGTTCGCCGAGGCCCAGTTCCTGCGCTCGCTCGACGAGCTGCTGCCGATCTTCGAGCGCGAGGGTCTGAAGCTGGTGCTGGAGCCGCACCCGGACGACTTCATCGAGGACGGCCACGCGGCGGTGAACATGGTCCGGGGGCTGAACCGGGACTGGATCTCGTTCCTGTACTGCACCCCGCACACCTTCCACCAGGGGAACGACCCGGCCGGGATCATCGCCGCGGCCGGGGAGAAGGTCACCTACGTGCACCTGGCCGACACCCTGGACCACACGGCGTCGAACGGGCTGCGCTACATCGTCAACCCGCCCGGGTCGACCGCGCGGGTGCACCAGCACGCGGAGATCGGCCGCGGGGAGGTCGACTTCGACGCGGTGTTCGCCGCGCTCGCGTCGGTCGGGTTCGACGGCGTCGTCTCGTCCTGCGTGTTCGGGTGGGAGGAGGACGCCGAGGGCATCAGCGTGCGGCAGCGCGAGAAGGCCACCGCCCTGATCGAGAAGCACTTCGGCGCCGACCGCCTCCACGTCTGACCGTCCGGCCGCGAGGGGCCGGTGCCCCTCGCGGCACCGTCCCCTCGCGAAGGATCCCCTTGTCCCCCACGCACGACGCGGTGCCGGCGGTCCCGACGACCCCGACCCCCGGCCCGCACAACCGGCGGCTCACGCTCCTCACCGTCGTCGCCACCTTCGGCGGCCTGCTCTTCGGCTACGACACGGGCGTGATCAACGGCGCCCTGCCGTACATGACGGACGACCTGGGCCTGACCCCGGCCACCGAGGGCGTCGTCACGAGCTCCCTGCTCCTCGGCGCGGCCCTCGGCGCCTTCCTCGGCGGGCGCATCTCCGACCGCCGCGGCCGCCGCACGATGATCCTCTGGCTGGCGGTGCTGTTCGCCGTCGGCACCCTGATCTGCACGTTCGCCCCGGGTGTCGGCGTGATGGTGCTCGGCCGGGTGATCCTCGGCCTCGCCGTCGGCGGCGCGTCCGTCACCGTGATCGCCTACCTCTCGGAGGTCTCGCCCGCCGAGCGGCGCGGCCGCCTCGTCACGCAGAACGAGCTCATGATCGTGAGCGGGCAGCTGCTCGCGTTCATCTGCAACGCCGTGATCGGCGGCATCTGGGGCGAGGCCGGCGGAGTCTGGCGCTGGATGCTCGTGATCGCCACGCTGCCCGCGGTCGCGCTGTGGGTCGGCATGCTGGCGATGCCCGAGAGCCCGCGCTGGCTCGCCTCGCGCGGCCGGTTCGGCGAGGCGCTCGCCGTGCTGCAGCAGGTGCGCGACGCGAAGCGCGCGGAGGCCGAGCTCGCCGAGGTGCGCGCGCTGGCCGAGGAGGACCGGGCCGCGCAGACCGCCGGCTGGCGCGACCTCGCCGTGCCGTGGATCCGCCGCATCGTGGTCGTCGGGCTGGCGATCGCCGTCATGCAGCAGATCACCGGCGTGAACTCGATCATGTACTACGGCACGCAGATCCTCACCGAGTCCGGCTTCGACCGGGACGGCGCGCTGATCGCGAACATCGCCAACGGCGTGATCTCGGTGCTGGCCACGTTCGTCGGCATCTGGCTGCTCGGCCGGGTGCCGCGCCGGCCCATGCTGATCGTCGGTCAGATCGGCACCTTCTCGGCGCTGCTGCTCGTCGGCGTGTTCTCGCTGGTGCTGCCCGAGGGGGTCGGCCGCGCGTCCGTCGTCCTGGCGCTGACGGTGACCTTCCTGGCCTTCCAGCAGGGCGCGATCTCCCCGGTGACCTGGCTGATGCTGTCGGAGATCTTCCCGCTCAAGCTGCGCGGCCTCGGCATGGGCGTGTGCGGGCTGATGCTGTGGATCGTGAACTTCCTGGTCGGCCTGCTGTTCCCGATCCTGGTGGCGGGCATCGGGATCTCCGCGACCTTCTTCCTGTTCGCCGGCCTCGGCGTGTGCGCCATGCTGGTGGCGAAGGCGATCGTGCCGGAGACCAAGGGGCGGACCCTGGAACAGCTCGAGCGCGAGTTCAAGCAGGCGGGCGACCCGGCGGCGACGGCGGAGGTGACGCGATGACGGTGATGGTGGCGGTTCCCGACTCGCCGGAGGGCCGGACGGCCCTCTCGGCGGCGATCGACGAGACGCGGCTGCGGGACACGGACCTGCTCGTGCTGAACCTCGCGCTCGACCCGCTCGACGTCGTCGGGATGCCCAGCGACCTGCCCATCACGGTCCGCGAGCGCACCGGGCACGCCGACCTCGCCGACTGCGTGCTCGCCGCCCTCGACGAGTACGAGGGCAAGGTCGACCTGCTCGTGATCGGGATGAAGAAGCGCACCCCGATCGGCAAGGCCCTCCTCGGCAGCCTCTCCCAGCGCCTGCTGCTGGAGGCCGAGGTCCCGGTGCTCGCCGTCAAGCGCTGAACGAGGTCCGGGCGGGTTCGCCGGCCAGGATCCGGTCCAGCACCGGGCGCAGGTGGTCGGCGAACCCCTCCGGGTCCTCGGACATGGGGAAGTGCCCCCGTCCGGGCATGACGACGAGCTCACCGCCGAGCTGCTCCGCGGCGGCCCGGCTCATCTCGGTGGTCGCGGAGTAGTCGTACTCGCCGCTGAACACGTAGAGGGGGCACCCCGCCGGCCCGAGGTCCGCGGCGTGCTCCGGCAGGTCGCGCGAGTAGAAGTACGTGTCGCCCTGGTAGACGCCCGGGCCGGACTGGGCGTAGCCCCACAGCGTCTGCTCGCGCGGCCCCGTCGGGCTGCCCGGCGCGATCAGTCCGCCGACCCAGCTGGTCAGGAACCCCGAGTGGTCGACGTCGGCGCGGTTCGTCCACTCCACGAAGCGCCCCGGTTTGCCGAGCCCGCCTTCGAGGGCGCACACCGCCCGCCACCGCTCGCCGCACGTGCTCGCGAGGTAGAGCGCGATCGCCCCGCCCATCGAGCAGCCGAGCAGCACCGGCTCGTCCAGTTCCAGCGCGTCGGCCACGGCGAGGATCGTCGCCGCGTAGGTCCGCGTCGTGAGCGCGTAGCGGCGGCTGCGCCAGTCCGCGGGCGGATCCGAGCGCCCGTGCCAGGGCATGTCGAACGCGACCACGCGGAACTGCGCCGTGAGGTCCGGGTCCTCGAGCAGGTACCGGAACTGCCGGGAGTCGGCACCGGCGGTGTGCAGGCAGAGCAGCGGCACGCCCGAGCCCGCGGACTCGACGTGGATGCGCTGCAGCTCACCCTCCACCTCGACGTGCAGGTAGCGCCCCTCGATCGGGCTCAACCCCGGCCGGGGCGGGCGAGGGTCCGGGCGCCGCGGGGTCGCCGACCGGGCGCTGTCCCGCAGGGCGTCGACAATCCGGTCGAGGGCGGGCGCGGCGCGCGCCCAGACCTCCCGGCTGCCCCGCACCCGCTCCGCCCCACCGGTCGCGACGAGCGCCTGCGCCGAGGTCATCCCCCGCGGCGGCGAGGCGCAGAACTGCTCCCACTCCTCGGCCGTGACGGCGAAGGAGAAGTCCCAGCTGGCGTTGACGTCGTCGCCCTCGGTGACCGCGAGCGCCCCGTCGCGGACTCGCACGCCGATCCGGCGGTCGCCGATCTCGAGGAGTGCCGACCACGGGTGGCAGGGCGGCAGCCCGCGCAGGAGGGTGGGGTCGAGGGCGCGGGCGACGTCGTCGTCGCGGAGAAGAGTCACGCGGCGGATCGCAAGTCCGTCTGACAATCGAGGGAACCCGCTCCTCGCAATCGGCCGGATCAGACGAGCAGCCGTTGACTGCGCCGCAGGAGTGCGGCTACGGTCCGGCCAGAGATTGTCAGACGAACTGACAATCAGGAAGTGCCGACCACAGCGGTGCGACGAGATGGGACTGCGCGATGACGGGCAGTGACAAGACGGTGGGCAAGGCCGTGCCGACCGGATACCCCGGCGAGGTCGAGACGCCGGAGCGGGCGGCGAAGCGCCGGTCGGCGACCCGCGGGGCGTTCTTCGCCGAGTTCGTCGACATGTTCGACATCTACCTGCCGACGGTGATCCTCACCCCGGCCCTGATCTACTTCCAGCCGGCGGGCATGACCGCGGGTCTCTCCGCGATCCTGACCTCGCTCGTGTTCGCCACGACCCTCATCGGCCGGCCGATCGGGGCGGCGATCTTCGGCGGGCTGGCGGACCGGGTGGGTCGCCGCCGGGCCACCATCACCTCGGTCGGCGGGTTCGGGGTGATCACGTTGCTCATCGCCTTCGTCCCGGGCTACGCCACGATCGGGATCGCCTCCTACTGGCTGCTGATCCTGCTGCGCTTCCTCGACGGGATCTGCCTCGGCGGCGGGTACACGGGCGCGCTGCCGCTGGCGATGGAGTACGCGCCGAAGCACAAGCGCGGCCTGCTGGGCGGGGTCATCCTCGCCGCCTTCCCGCTGGCCTACATCGTGATCAACCTCGTCGGGATGGCGTCGTTCGCGCTCTTCCCGCTGGCCGGGCCGGACTCGCCCTACGCGGTGTGGGGCTGGCGCATCCCGTTCGTCCTCGGCGCGCTCCTGGCCGGCGTGCTGGTGCTGTACTACGTGCGCTACGTCTCGGAGTCCGAGATCTGGGAGGCGTCGGAGAAGAAGTCCGCGCCGCTGAAGAACCTCTTCACCGGTCCCAGCGGCCGCAGCTTCCTGCAGGTCTTCGCGATGATGACCGGGTTCTGGCTGACCCAGAACATGGTCACGCTGTTCCTGCCGACCACCGTGCTGCACACGGTGCTGAAGCTCAGCGGGAGCCAGCTCACCACGGCGCTGCTGATCGCCTACGCCTGCCTGGTCGTCAGCTACATCGGCTCCGGCGTGATCGCCCAGCGGATCGGCCGCCGGAGGTTCTTCGTCGTCCTCGGCGTGCTCATCGCGGTGGGCGGGTCGACGCTGATGGCGCTGCTGATGAACGGGACCCACCTGTCGTACGGCGCGATCGTGCTCCTCGTCTGCGTGTTCTCCGTGCTGGTCACGGCGCCGTGGGGCGTGGTCCTGCCCTACATCAACGAGCGCTTCCACACCGACGTCCGGGCGTCGGCGTTCGGCCTCGGCTTCAGCGCGTCGGTGATCATCCCGTCCTTCTACGCCTTCTTCTACGCGGGGCTGAACCAGGTCGTGTCGGCGGCCGTCGCCGCGGCGCTGCTGCTGGGGATCGGCGGGGTCCTCGGGGCGGTGGGCGCCGCGGCGGGCCCGGAGACGAAGGACGTCGACTTCACGAAGGCGGCGTGATGGCCCACGAGGTCCTCGCGGTGCGCTACGGGACCCGCACCACGCGCCGGTCGGAGATCTTCCTCAACCACCACGTCTACGGCGAGCCCGACGCCGAGATGCCGATGGACTACTTCTTCTGGGTCGTCCGCGGCGGCGGGCGGACGACCGTGGTCGACTGCGGCTTCGGCGCCGCGGCCGGGGCCCGCCGGCGCCGGACGATGCTCGTGGACCCGGTGGAGGCGCTGCGCGGCCTGGGGATCGACCCCTCGACCGTCGACCGGCTCGTGGTGACCCACGCCCACTACGACCACATCGGCAACCTCGACCAGTTCCCGGAGGCCGAGATCGTGCTCGCCCGCCGCGAGCTGGAGTTCTGGACCGGCCCGTACGCCGGCCGGCTGCAGTTCGCCCACTCCACCGAGCCCGACGAGCTGGGCCTGCTCGCCAAGGCCGCCGCCGACGGGCGGGTCCGGCTCGTCGAGGACACGCTCGACCTGGCACCGGGGTTCGAGCTGGTGGTGGTCGGCGGCCACACGCCGGGGCAGCTGGTCGCGCAGGTCGCGACGACCGGGGGCGCCGTCGTGCTCGCCGCGGACGCGCTCCACCTCTACGAGGAGCTCGAGCGCGACCGGCCGTTCTTCGTCGTGGCCGACCTCGCGGACATGTACCGGGGCTTCGACCTGCTCCGGGAGATGACCGAGGATCCCGGCCGGGTGCTGGTCGCCGGGCACGACGCCGCGGTCCCGGAACGGTTCCCGGGCCGCGTGCCCGGGCTGGCCCCGGAGCTCGCCGATCTGGTCGTCCGGGTCGCACCGGGGGAGGGCACGGCATGACCGCCACCCTCACGGGCGACGGCCTCGCCGACGCGGTCGTGCTGGTCACCGGCGCCGCGGGCGCCCTCGGCGCGGCGAGTGCGCGGATGCTGGCCGAGCGCGGGGCGCGGCTCGTGCTCACCGACCTCGACGCCGCGGGACTCGAGAAGGTCGCGGCCGGGCTGCCCGGTGCGGCCGTGTGCGTGCCCGGTGACGTCGCGAGCGAGGCCGACGTCGACGCGGCCGTCGCCGCGGGTGTCGAGGCGTTCGGCAGGATCGACCGGTACCACCTCAACGCGGGCATCCCGGGGCCGCTGGTCCGGCTCCCCGATCTCACGGTCGAGGACTTCGACCGGGTGGTGGCCGTGAACCTGCGCGGCACGTTCCTCGGCCTCCGCGCGGCGTTCCGTCGGTTCGAGGCACAGGGCTCGGGCGGCGCGATCGTGCTGACGGCGTCCATCGCGTCGCTGCGCGGCAGCGACGACCTGCTGGCCTACCAGGCGTCGAAGCACGGCGTGCTGGGCCTGCTGCGCGGGGCCGCGGTCTACGGCGGCCCGCTCGGGGTCCGCGTCAACGCCGTCGCGCCCGGGATCGTGCCGACCGCGCTGTTCGCGGCCTCCGGCGACGGGCCGGGCGGGGGAGGGGACATGGCCCGCCGGGCGGCGACCACACCGCTGCGCCGGCCGGGCACGCCCGAGGAGATCGCGTCGGTGGTGGCCTTCCTGCTCGGCGACGGGGCGTCGTACCTCACGGCCGAGGTCGTCTCCGTCGACGGCGGGGCGGCGGCGGTCAGCACGGTGCGACCGTCGGGCGGGGCGGGCGCGTGGGACACCGGGCCGGTCGACGCCCGGTTGCGGGCAGGAGCACGGGAAGGGAGCCGGGCGTGACGGACACGGTGGACACGGTCGGGATGATCGGTCTCGGCAACATGGGCGGCCGGATGGTGCGGCGGCTCGTCGACGCCGGGTTCACCGTCGTCGGGCACGACCCGGTGGCGGGACGGGCCGAGGCGGTCGGTGCGGAGCCCGCGGCCGATCCGGCCGAGGTGGCGCGGCGGGCCCGGGTCCTGCTGCTGTCGTTGCCGGACAGCCACGTCGTGGAGCCCGTGGTGCGGGCGGTGCTGGCGGTGGCCGGTGAGGGGACCACGATCGTCGACCTCTCCACCGCGTCGCCGGCGTCCACCCGGACCCTGCACGACGAGGCCCTCGCGCGCGGCGTGCGCTATCTCGACGCCGGCATCTCCGGGGGCGCCGCCGCCGCGGAGAAGGGCAGTCTGACGATCATGGCCGGGGGCGACCCGGGCGCGCTCGCCGAGCTCGGGACCGTCCTCGCGCCGATCGCGGCGACCGTGCACCACATGGGGCCGTCCGGTACCGGGCACACGGCCAAGCTGCTCAACAACTTCCTCAACGCCGTCAGCCTCGCGGCCTCCGCCGAGGTGATGGTCGCGGGCCGCAAGGCCGGGCTGGACCTGCCGCAGCTGCTCGAGGTGATCAACTCGAGCAGCGGCGTCAACTTCGCGACCACGAACCGGTTCCCCGCGATCGTCCGCGGCGACTACCTCGAGGGCGGCCTGACGAGCAGGCTCATGACCAAGGACGTCGCGCTCTACGTCGACCTGGCGGGCCGGCTCGGCGTTCCCACCCTGAACGCCGCGGGCCCGCTGGCCAGCTTCGGGCTCGCGGAGAACCTCGGCTACGGCGACCTGATCAGCAACCGCGTCGTCGACGCACTCGGCGACGTCGCCGGCGGGGTACGAGTGCACGACCAGGAAGGATGACCAGTGCAGATCGTTCGGGGCCGGGCCCCTGACACCACACCGACCCAGAACCGGACCGAGACCTTCACCGGCACGGTCTGGGGCGACCCGGTGCTGCCGACCACGGCGGAGCACAACACGCTGAACTCGGTGACCTTCACGCCGGGCGCGCGCACGTACTGGCACCACCACACCGGCGGCCAGCTGCTCGTCGTCACGGCGGGGATGGGCTGGGTCTGTCCCCGCGGGGAGGAGCCGCAGGTCGTCCGGGCCGGCGACGTGGTGTGGGTGCCGCCCGGCGAGCAGCACTGGCACGGCGGGACCGCGGACACGGTGATGACCCATCTCGCCTTCTCGATCGGGCCGACGACGTGGCTCGAGGAGGTCGCCGAGGGGGACTACCTCGCGGCCGTGGAGGTGGCCCGATGAGCGGCGGGGACGACCGGTACGAGCGGGGCCTCGGCATCCGCCGCGAGGTGCTCGGCGACGCCCACGTGGACCGCTCGCTGCAGGGGGTCAGCGACTTCTCGCGGCCGGTCCAGGAGTACGTCACGCAGAACGTCTGGGGCGAGCTGTGGAGCCGGCCGGGACTCGACCGGCGCACCCGCAGCCTGCTCAACCTGGTGATGCTCACGGCGCTCAACCGCGGCCACGAGCTCGCCGTGCACGTCCGCGGCGCGGTGACCAACGGCTGCACCGAGACCGAGATCCAGGAGGCGTTGCTGCAGACCGCGGGGTACTGCGGGGCCCCGGCGGCGCTCGAGGCCTTCCGGGTGGCCGAGCGGGTGCTGCGGGAGATCGCCGCCGAGTCCGTCGACGTGTCGGGGAACGGCCATGGGTGAGACGTTCGACCGGGTCGGCTTCGTCGGGCTGGGCCGGATGGGTACGCCGATGGTGCGGCGGCTCGCGGCCGGGGGAGTGGCGGTGCGCGGGCACGACGCCGCGCCCGGCGTGGCCGAGGGGCTCGCGGACGTCCTCACCCCCGTGCCGAGCGCCGCGGCCGCGGCCGAGGGCGCACCCGTCGTCGTCCTGATGCTGCCGGACTCCGGGATCGTGGAGAAGGTCGTCGACGGCGGCCTGCTCGACGCCCTCGCGCCCGGCACCCTGCTCGTGGACATGAGCACGTCGGAGCCGCTCCGGACCCGCGCGCTGGCCGAGCGGGTCGCCGAGCGCGGCGCCACGCTCGTCGACGCGCCGGTGTCCGGGGGCGTGGCCGGGGCCGAGGCCGGCACGTTGACGATCATGGTCGGCGGACCCGACGACGCCGCGCAGCGGCTCACCCCGCTGCTGGCGCTGATGGGCCGGGTCCGCCACGTCGGCGGGACGGGCGCGGGGCACGCGCTCAAGGCGCTCAACAACCTGCTCTCCGCCTCGCACCTGCTCGCGACGTCCGAGGCGATCCTCGCGGGGGAGCGGTTCGGGCTCGACGCCACGGCCATGCTCGAGGCGATCAACGGCTCCAGCGGCCGCAGCGGGTCCACGGAGACCAAATGGCCCACGCACATCGTCCCCGGCACCTACGGCTCCGGCTTCACGGCCGGCTTGATGGTCAAGGACCTGCGGATCGCGCTCGGCCTGGCCGAGGCCGTCGACGCACCACGCGGCCACGCCGAGCGCACGCTCGCCCTCTGGAGCCGCGCCGTCGGGACGCTCGGGCCGGAGGCCGACCACACCGAGATCGCACGATGGCTGCGGGAGCGGCCGGAGGAGGACCAGTGACCGCGACCGAGACCCTCACGACGGAGCAGCAGCGGGTCAAGGACGAGTTCGTGCGGGTCCGCGGCACCTGGGGCGAGCCGTGGCAGCGGATCCTCGAGCTGGATCCCGCGTTCCTCGAGGCCTACCTGCGCTTCTCGAGCGTGCCGTGGACCGCTGCGTCGCACCTCGAGCCGAAGGTCAAGGAGTTCGTCTACATCGCCGCCGACGCCGCGGCGACGCACCTGTACGAGCCCGGCATCCGTCAGCACGTCGCGGCCGCGCTGCGGCACGGGGCCACCCCGGCCGAGATCATGGAGGTGCTGGAGCTGACCAGCACGCTCGGCATCCACGCCTGCAACATCGGGGTGCCGCTGCTGCTCGAGGTGCTCGAGGAGGAGGGCGTCCGCACCGGGCCGGCGCCGCTGGACGAGCGGCGGGAGAGGCTCAAGGCCGAGTTCACCGCCAACCGCGGCTACTGGCACGAGTTCTGGGAGGGGATCCTCGAGCTCGCCCCGGACCTGTTCGAGGCCTACGTGGAGTTCTCCTCGGTGCCGTGGAAGACCGGCACGCTGGAGCCGAAGGTCAAGGAGATGATCTACGTCGCCTTCGACGCCGCGGCCACCCACCTCTACGTCCCGGGGCTCAAGCTGCACCTGCGCAACGCCGTGCGCCTCGGTGCCACGCAGGACGAGCTGATGGAGGTGCTGTCGATCGTCAGCGTGATCGGCATCCACGCGGCCACGACGGCGGCGCCGATCCTCGCCTCGGTCGTCGCCGAGCAGGAGAGCGGGTCGGGGTGACACCGGCCGGCTCCGGTGCCCGGGCCGCCGCGGAGCGCGGGAACGCGCTACGGCGGCCCGGCAGCGGCGCGGGTCCGACTACTGTGCGCCTGGTGACGGCAGGTGAGGAGACGGGCACCTTCCGCGGGATCCGGGTCGGCCGGATCGCCGCGCCCCTGCGCGAGCAGGTCATCGACGGGCTGCGCACCGCGATCCTCGAGTTCGAGCTGCAGCCGGGGCAGCGGCTCGTGGAGCGCGAGCTGATCGAGCAGACCGGCGTGTCCCGCGCGACGATCCGCGAGGCGTTGCGCGAGCTGGCCGCCGAAGGGCTCGTCGTCACCGTGCCGCAGAAGGGGGCGATGGTCTACAAGCCCTCGGCCGACGAGGCCCGCGACCTCTACGCGGTGCGGGCCTCGCTGGAGGCGCTCACCGTGCGCCGGTTCATCGAGCGGGCGAACGCCGCGCACCACGACCGGCTCCGGGCCACCGTCACCGCGCTGGAGCAGGACGTCGAGGCGGGCGCGGACATGCACCGGCTGCTGCGCGACAAGGACCTCTTCTACACCGAGCTGCTCGCCGGGGCCGCCAGCCCGACGATCGAACAGATCCTCGGCGGGGTGCAGGCGCGGGTCCGGCTGCTGCGCGCCACGTCCATGTCGCAGCCCGGCCGTGCGGCCCAGATGGCGGTGGAGATGCGAGCCCTGGTCGACGCAATCACCGCGCGCGACGTCGCCTCCGCCGAACGGCTCTGCATCGAGCACCTCGAGCACGCCGCCGCGACCGGCCTCGCCGCCCTCGACGGGGTGGGCCGGGCCGGGTCGTAGCGGCTCACCGACAGCGGAACGGCACCCCGTCCGTCGGGCGGGGTGCCGTCGTCGTCCGTCGGCCGGGATCCCCGGCCGACCGGGTCACTCCTGCTCGGGGCCCTTCTCGGCGCTCTCCGGGGAGGCCTCGGGGGACTCCTGCGCGGGCAGCCCGGCGGTCGGGACCTGCACCGGGATGCTGGTCACGCCCGGCTTCCGCGGCTCGGCGTAGGCGCCGGCCACGCGGACCTTCAGCACGCCGGCCTCGTAGGAGGCGCTCACCGCGTCGGCGGTGACGTGCTGGGGGAGGGCGAAGCTGCGGCGGAAGGAGCCGTAGCGGACCTCGCGGACCCGGCGGCCCTCGCTCTCCTCGTTCCGCTCGTCACGGCGCTCGCCGTGCACGACGAGGCGGCCCTCCTCGACGTCCACGTGGACGTCGGTGGCGGGGTCGAGGCCCGGGACCTCCAGGGAGACCAGGGCGTCGGCGCCGTCGCGGGTCACGTCGGCGGCCGGGGTGAAGCCGCTCTCCGGGCGCGCGAAGCGCACGGGGGAGGGGCCGAAGGCGCGCCGGACGAGGGCGTCGAAGTCGGCGAAGAAGGGGTCGCGGCGCGGGATCAGGGTGCTCATCGTGTGTCTCCTCGATGCTGGTCGCTGGCGGGGTTTGCAGCGTCTGACTGAGTAAACCTGAGCCGGTTCGACTCAATTCCCGGTGCCGAGGAGTAGTTCGCGTCACACTGGTGACACCTCGAGGAACGATCCGGAAGGAGAGCGGTGAGCGGTTCCGACGCGGAGAAGGACGAGCGCTCCGACGCGGGCGATCCGGTCTGCTGGCTGCATCGCCTGTGCCCCACCTGCGGCGCCATGCCCACCGACGACCCCGCGGCTCCACCGGACCGGTGCTGGCGGTGCGGAGAGCCGTTCGCCGAGGGGTGAGCCTCAACCCGGGCGGGAGCGACGACGCGGCGCGAGTCGTGGTGCGTCGACCGCGCTGACGCGGCTCCTGCACCGCAACGGGCTCACGTGATCGTTGCGGGGCCTCGACCGTCACGCCGTCGCACTCCACCACGAGGGTGCCCTCGAGGACGTAGTTGAACTCGTCGTGCGGGTGCCGGTCGACCCACTCCTGGGCCGTGAGCTCCCACTCGATCAACGCGACCGACCGCCAGCCCCGCGGATCGGGGGCGACGAAGCGGTGGCTGCGGCAGGACCCGTCGCGGGCGGCGGGCGGATGCAGGATCGGGGGCACGGCGGATCCTTCCGGTGGGGCGGCGCCGCTCCACCGGAGCGACCGTCGTCGCCGAGGTCTACCCGTGCCGGCGCTACTCCATCCAGATGATGATCATGTCGGCGACGCAGGCGGGGCGGTCCGAGCCCTCCAGTTCGACGACGGCGCGGAAGGTCACCTTGGCCCCGCCCGGCACCGGGTCGGCGCCGACCACGCTGACGGCGGCGCGGACGCGGGAGCCGGCGGGGACAGGGGCGGTGAAGCGGACCTTGTCGAAGCCGTAGTTGAGGCCGAAGGTCGCGGAGGGAACCGTGGCGACCTCACCGATCATGGTGGGAACCAGCGACAACGTCAGCATGCCGTGCGCGATCGTGGTGCCGTAGGGCCCGTCGGCGGCGCGCGAGCGGTCGACGTGGATCCACTGGTGGTCGTCCGTCGCGTCGGCGAAGGTGTCGATCCGCGGCTGCTCGACCACGCGCCAGGAGCTGTGGCCCAGCTCGGTGCCGGGGGCCACGGCGAGCAGGTCGGGGACGGCGGCGAAGGCGGTCAGGGCACTCAGCTCCTCGGACGGTCGGGCGCGACGACGGCGAGCGCCTCGCGCAGCGCCGCGGCCAGCTCGACGGGGTGGTCGATCATCAGGTGGTGGTGGGCGCCGGGGACGTCGAACTGCGGCACCGGGCGCCCGGTCAGCGCGGCGAGGTCGGCCCCCGCCGAGGGCGGGACCAGCACCGACAGCTCGCCGCGGACGACGGCGACGGGGCCGGGCAGGTCGGGCAGCCGCGTGCACATGCCCGGCCTGCCGACCGCGCCGAAGATCAGCGGGTCGACCTTCCAGGCGTAGCCGCCCGGCACCGGCCGCACCGAGCCCTCGGCGATCGCGCGCAGCACGCCCGGATCGGCCTCCGGCTGCGGCGGGGTGAGCCGGAACCGGGCGGCCACCTCGTCGAGGTCGGCGAAGATCCGCGTGGCCCGCGGCGGGCGCCACTCCGGGGCCTCGGCCGGGGAGCCGTCGACGACGATCGAGTCGACGAGCACCGTGCCGGCCGAGGCGGCCGGGTCGAGCACCGCCGCCCCGGCCACCACGAGCCCGCCGACGCTGTGCCCGACCAGCACCGCCGGCCCGCCGAAGGCCTCCCGGACGACGGCCAGGACGTCGCCGGACCAGGAGTCCAGGTCGTACACGGCGCGTCGCCCGGAGTCGCCGTGCCCGGCGAGGTCCATGCTCACCACGGCGAACCGCTCCGGCAGCGCGGGCAGCAGGTGCTCCCACCAGCCCGCGTGCGCGGACGTCCCGTGGACCAGCACCAGCGGTACCGTGCCGGGACCGGGCCGGCGGCGGTAGGCGATCGGCACCCCGTCGGCCGCGGTGGCGGTCGCCGGGCCGAGGACGGCGGTCATCCGGCGAGCGTGCCCTCCGTGTCGGCGAACTGGTCCGCGCCGAAGTAGGCCGCCTCGACGAGGTGCCGGTCGCGGAGCAGGTCGCCCGCCGCCCCGGTGAGGACGACGCGCCCGTGGTTGAGGATCACGCCCCGGTCGGCGATCGACAGCGCCAGCTCGATGTGCTGCTCGACCAGCACGAGCCCGATGCCGTCCTCCTTGGCGAGGTCCCGGATCGCCGGCAGCATCTCCTGCACGATCTTCGGCGCCAGCCCGAGGCTCATCTCGTCGATGATCAACACCTTCGGCCGGGCCAGCAGCGCCTTGGCGATGGCCAGCATCTGCTGCTCGCCGCCGGACATCAGCCCGGCGCGCCGCGAGTCCAGGTTCCGCAGCACCGGGAACCGGTCGAGGACCTGCGCCTCGCGCTCCGGGTCGGCCTTGCGGCCGGCCAGCCGCAGGTGCTCGCGGACGGTGAGGCCGTAGAAGATCCCGCGGTCGTCGGGCACCAGCAGCACCCCGGACCGGGCGATCTGGTGGGGCTTGCGCCGGCCGAGCGGGGCACCGAGCACGCGGACCTCGCCGCCGAGCAGCGGGACGAGCCCGACCATGGCGAGCAGCGACGTCGTCTTGCCGGCGCCGTTGGGCCCGAGCAGCGCGACGACCTCGCCCGGGCCGACGGACAGGGAGAGCCCGCGGATCGCCGGCACGCCGTTGTAGCCGGCGGCCAGGTCCTCGGTCTCCAGGAGCGTGTCAGGCATGGGTGGCCTCCACGGGGGCGCCCAGGTAGGCCGCCACCACCGTCGGGTCGGTCCGGGCCTCCGCCGGGGTGCCGGTGAAGATCTGCTTGCCGAACTCCAGCACCGTCACCGTGTCGCAGACGCCCAGGACCAGGGACATGTCGTGGTCGATCAGCAGCACGCCGGGGCCGGAGTCCGCAATCGACCGGATGCGGCCCGCGAAGGACTGGCTCTCCATCGAGTCCAGGCCCGCGGCGGGCTCGTCGAGCAGCAGGACCTCGGCCCCGCCCGCCAGCGCGCGGGCCACGCCGACCAGCTTCTGCTGGCCGAGCGAGAGGTCCCGGGCGAGGGTGTCCGCCACGTCCCCCAGCCCGACGACGTCGAGCGCACGGGCGACCACGTCGTCGCTCTTCTTCCGGCGCGGGACGAAGATGTCCCGCACCAGCGTGCGCCACCCTCCCGCCCGCGCCGCGACCAGCAGGTTCTCGGCGACGGACAGGTTGCCGAAGAGCTCGCCGGACTGCCAGGTCCGGGACAGCCCGGCGGTGCGCCGCTCGTGCGGGGGCAGCGCGTCGATGCGGGTGCCGTCGAGCAGGATCTCGCCCTCGCAGGCGGTGAACCCGGTGACGGCGTCGACGAAGGTCGTCTTCCCCGCGCCGTTCGGGCCGATCAGCCCGACGACCTTGCCCGGCTCCACGTCGATGGTCACCGAGTCGTTGGCGACCAGGCCGCCGTAGCGGACCGTCAGGTCGCGCGTGTGCAGTCCCTTGTCGGACACGGGCTCAGACACGGGACGGCTCCTTCGGCGCCGGCGCCTCGGGCACCGTGGACGGTGGTGGCCCCGAGCGCGAGAGTTTCCGTTTGACCCAGGCGACCTGCTCGCGGGTGGCGCCCGCGATGCCGACCGGGTTGAGCAGGGCGGTGATGATCAGGCCGAGGCCGGAGATCAGCGCGTAGTACTCGCCGAGGTCGAACACACCGCGCAGCAGCGTGTAGACGATGCCGAGCGGGCCGAGGACGCCGGCCACGATCGCGCCGCCCACGCTCGTGATGCCGCCGAGGTAGGCCACGGCGAGCACCTGGAGCCCGGCGAACACGCTGAACGACTCCGCGGACAGCTGGCCGCGGCTGAAGCCGATCAGACAGCCCGCGATGCCGGCGATGAACGCCGAGATGGCGAAGCCGATCAGCTTGGTCTTGCGGACGTCGATGCCGCTGGACGCCGCCGCGCGCTCGTTGGCGCGCACCGCGAGGAACGCCCGGCCGGTGTCGCCCGAGGCGACCCGGATGAACATCCACACGAGGATCGCGGCGATGACGAGCACCATGACGGAGAACGAGATCCGGGCCAGGTCACGGCCCTCGCGCACGCCCAGGTTGAGCCCGAACAGCGTGGCGTCCGCGATCGGGTTCCCCTCGGGCGGGCTCAGTGTGTAGTTGTTGAACACGAACCGCTCGATGGCCAGCGCCGCCGCGATCGTGACGATCGCGAGCTGCGCCCCGCGGATCCGGAAGGCGGGCAGCGCCACCAGCATGCCGAGCCCCGTCGCGACGAGCGCGCAGAGGATCAGCGAGATCGGGAACGGGATGCCCCAGTTCGTGGTGACCTTCGACAGGCAGAACCCGGCGGCGCCGGCGAACGCGCCCTGCGCCAGCGAGATCTGGCCGAGGTACCCGGTGAGCACCACGTAGGACAGCGCCAGCAACATCACGATGATCGACGTGGTGACGCCGAACCGCCACGTGCCCTGCGTGAAGGAGAGCGCCGCGACACCCACCACCAGCATGATCACGGCCGGGATCGGCTTGAACTTCGGGATGGACACGTCCGGCAGCCGGACGGTCTGCAGCGAGCCGCGGGACGGCAGCCGCTTGCCCTGCACGAACAGGATGACCATGACGACCGCGAACGGGACGACCTGGTCGAGGCCGGACTGCGCCCACTGCGGCCAGAACGGCTTGGTGATCAGCAGGTTGATCAGCGACTGGAAGGCGCCCATCAGCAGCGCGGCGACGACCACGATCGCGATCGACTCCATGCGGGCGACGAGCAGCACCGCCAGGGCCGGGACCACGAGCAGGGTGTAGT
This sequence comes from Pseudonocardia autotrophica, assembly GCF_000717175.1. Lineage (GTDB taxonomy): Bacteria > Actinomycetota > Actinomycetes > Mycobacteriales > Pseudonocardiaceae > Pseudonocardia > Pseudonocardia halophobica. The sequence continues at coordinate 65,705 of NZ_JNYD01000016.1, forward strand.
TGTCCGCGTTGAGGCCGGTCAGCGAGCTGCCCAGCATGACGGCGACCGTGCCGAGCATGATCGCGACGACCTGCGCGACGGCGGCCAGCCGGTCGGGCGAGAAGCCCATCAGCACCGCGGCGCGCTCGTTCTCCGACGCCGCACGGGTGGCGACGCCGGCGCGGGTGAAGCGCAGGTAGGCCCAGACCGCGGCGGCGAGCAGCACCATGATCGCGGCCATGACGAGCTCGCGGGTCGGGATGTCCGCGCCGAGCAGGGTGAACGAGTCCTCGGGGATCAGCGAGTCGACGTCGATGTTGTTCGGGCCGAACCGCAGCACCACCAGGGCCTGGAGGGTGATCATCACCGCGACGGACACGACCACCTGGGCCAGCACCGGGGCGTGGCGCACCGGGCGGAAGATCACGTAGTGCACGAGCAGGCCGAGCAGGAACGCCGTCGCCAGGCCGATCAGGGCGGCGACCGCGACCGGCGGGCGGCGCTCGAGCTCGATCGAGCCGATCGGGAAGACCAGCGTGCCGTCCAGCCGGAGCTGGGCGAAGACGAAGGCGCCCCACATCGCCATGGCGCCCTGGGCGAAGTTGATGATGCCGGTGGCGCGGTGCACCAGCAGGAGGCCGGTGCCGAGGCCGATGTAGATCGCACCCAGCCCCAGACCGAGGACCACGAACTGCAGGATCGTCCCCACGGGAATCCTTCCTCAGAGGGAGGGCGGATCCCCTGTGCGACAGGGGATCCGCCCGGGGCCGGCTAGGCGGCGCTCATCTTCGACGGGTCGAGGGCGATGAAGCCGTTCGGGTCGACCGGCTTCATCGAGCCGTCCGGCTGGACCTCGAAGAAGATCGCCTCGTGGCTGCAGGAGGCCGGCCGGTTCGCCCACTGCTGGCCGTCGCAGGTCACCTTCGGGCCCGCGAACGTCGGCATGTCCTTGACGTTCTTCATCGCCGTGGTGACGGTGTCGGGGTTGATCTCGCCCTGGACGCCCTTGAGGACGTTCGCCAGGTTGACCATGCCCGCGAAGGAGTACAGCGAGCGGGCGGACTGCTGGTCGCCGCGGTCGATCTCCTCCATGGAGGTGGCGAAGTCGTCCAGCTGCTGCTGGACCTCGGCCGGGGCGTTCGCCTTCGACGCCGGCACCCAGACCCGCGGCTGGACGATCGCGCCCGCGGCGTCCGCCTTCATCTCCGCGATGAACTGCGAGCAGGAGCCCGCGAAGATCGTGCCGTCGTAGCCCTGCGCGCGCAGCGCCTTGAACAGGCCGGTGCAGCCGTCCTCGGTCAGGGCGATGATGCCCGCGACGTCCGGGTTGGTGGACAGCTCGGTGGCGGCCATGACGTTGAAGTTCATGTTGTTGCCGGGCACGTAGAGCGGCGTGACGTTCATGCCGAGGTTCTTCGCCGCGGGCATGACCAGCTTGTCCACGTAGCCGTGGCTCGGCGGACCGTCGGTGACGGCCAGCGAGGCGTTCTTCTTGCCGATCTGGTCGAGGATCGTGACCATGCCCAGCGCGCTGGTCTCCAGCGGGCCGGAGAAGTAGAAGGACTGGCCCCAGGGGAGCGAGTCGACCACCGCGGTGGCGCCGAGCTCGCCGATGATCGGGATCTTGGCCGCGGTGAGCACCGGGACCGCACCGCCGACCGAGCCGTCGTAGGCGTCGAACACCGCGACGACGTTCTCGGTGACGAACTGGTTCGCGCAGTTGACCGCGGTCTCGGGGCTGCCGTCGCCGGCGCACAGGTCGATCTTCAGCGGCCTGCCGTTGATGCCGCCCAGCTTCTCGTTGACGTACCGCTCGGCCGCCTGGGCGCCGTAGCCGGTCTGCGGGTAGGCGGTGGCGCCGTCCATCGGGGCGAGGACGCCGACGACCACGGGCTCGCCCGTGAGGCCGCCGGAGGCGTCGGAGGAGCCCTCGCCGGAGCTGCAGCCGGCGAGTGCGAGGGCCACGGCCGCGGCGGACGCGACGGCGGCGAGCGTTCTCTTCATCGAGATCCATCCCTTTCGGCGGGACACGCTGGGTTCATCGGGGGAGTGCGCGGGCACGGGGGAGCGGCCCGGCGGGGGCGCCCACGTCGTCGGGGGCGCGTCCCGCCGGGCCTGCTTCCGTCGGGGGAGGAGGAGCGGGCCGGGCCGGTCAGCTGGCCAGGCCGGCGGCCTTCAGGCCGAGCGCGCGCGCCCGGTCCAGGTCGTAGTTCTTGCGGGTCACCAGGCGCTGGGCGTAGAGCCCACCGCCGGACTGGATGTTGGTCACCAGGTGCCAGCCGCCGTAGGCGTCGGCCGTGGTGTCCCGGATCGCGTGGAACAGCTTGGAGCGGTACTCGCCCGAGATCCCGCCGCCCGTGCTCATGTACTTCTCGAGGTACGGGTGCAGCGTCGGGTTCTCGAAGTCCGCCATCGACGGCGCGGTGACCACGGCCCCGCCCGCGATGTCGTGCAGGTGGCGCACCATCACGCCGAACTGCGACGCGCCCTGGTACTTGGTCACGTTCGTGAACATGTCGTCCGGGTAGTAGTAGCCCTCGGGCGTGCTGTGCGCGTTCGCGATCGCGGCCTCGAGCCCGGCCCGCAGCAGCGTCGCGTGGATCATCATCTCGTCGATCTTCTCCCGGACGTGGGAGACCTTCGCCGTGCCGTTGGCCTCGGCGATCAGGTGCGCGAGCCCGACGAGCTCGTCCGCCTGCTGCACCATGAACGAGATCCCGCCGAGGCGCTCCCACAGGCCCAGGGAGTGCGCGAACACCGCGGCGTGCTCGGTCTCGCCGTCGAGGAAGACCCGCTCGTTGGGGACGAACACGTCGTCGAAGATGCACATCGAGTCCGGCATGGACTCGTGCGACGACACCGGGTAGTCCCGCGGGTCGCCGTGCAGCGGGTGGTAGGTGGTGTTGGTGATGTGCACGCCGGGCGAGTTGACCGGGACCGCGCAGGCGATCGCGTAGTCCTCCTCGCCGGGGCGCATCGTCTTGGTCGGCATGACCATCAGGTCGTGGCCCAGCGCCGCGCCGCTGATGTGCAGCTTGGCGCCCCGGATGACCACGCCGTCGTCGCTGCGGGAGACGACCCGCACGTAGGCGTCGGGGTCCTCCTGCTTGCCCGGGTGCAGGCTGCGGTTGCCCTTGGCGTCGGTGATGCACTCGGTGATCCGGATGTCCTCCCGGCGGGCCTTCTCCACGTAGGCCTCGATGCGCGGGATGTACTGCGGGGCGGCGCCCTCGAGCCGGCCCGCCGCGACCAGGACGGTCATCAGGGACTGGTAGGTCACGTTGAGGACCAGGTCGAGCTCCATGAGCTCGGGGATCCGGTCTCGCAGCTCCTGCACGCTGCGCGGCGCGCTGACCACGGGGTTCACCGCGTCGGGGGCGGACGAGTAGTACTTGTCGTAGCCGTCCGCGACGGCGTTGAGCGGGACGGACAGGCCGGGCTCGGCGTCCATGTCCTCGATGAGCCTGCCCTGGAAGTAGACCTTCCGGCCGTCCTTGAGGGACTCCTTGTACTCCTGGCCGGTCAGCATGCGTTGGCGCTCCAGATCGTCGGCGGATGGACGACGCCGGCGGCCGGCCCAGGAGGGTCCGGCGAGTGATTGTGACGTCGTCGTCATGTGGCAATATCGACCGTGACTCCGGTCATGTCAACCACCAGTTTGCGAACGATCGGGCAGCTCGCAGGCGGTACGAAAAAGTGAGATTGACACCGACGTCACATCCGCTGCACGCTGTCGGCCGTGTACGCAGAGCAGCGTGAACCCGAGTTCGGGTGGACCGACGAGCACCGTGGGCTGCGCGAGACCGTGCGGCGTGTGCTCGCCGACCGGGCGCCCGTGGCGCGGGCCCGCGAGCTGGCCGAGGCGGGGGAGCGGCACGACCCCGCGCTGTGGTCCGAGCTCGCCGAGCAGGTCGGGTTGCAGGGGCTCGCCCTCCCCGAGCGGTACGGGGGTTTCGGCGGCACCCTGCTCGACCTCGCGATCGTCGTCGAGGAGATGGGGCGGGTGCTGTACGGCGGCCCGTTCCTGCCGACCGTCGGGCTCGCCGCCCCCGTCCTGCTCGCCGCCGACGGCGGGGAGGACGGCCCGGACGGCGGTCCGGCCGCCGAGTACCTGCCCCGGATCGCCGACGGCTCCCTGACCGCCGCCCTCGCCGTGGAGGCCTGGGGCCCGGCCGGCGAGCCCGTCGTCACGGCCACGGCCGACGCCGCCGGGCGGCTGACCGGCACCGCGCCGGTCGTCCTTGACGGCGGCGACGCCGACCTGCTCGTCGTCGCCGCCCGGGGGCCCGACGGACCGGCTCCCTACCTGGTCGAGACCGGTGCCGCGGGGCTCACCCGAACCCCGCTGGAGACCCTCGACCTCACCCGCCGCGCCGCCCGGATCACCCTCGACGGGACGCCCGCACGTGCCCTCGGCGACCCGGGCCGCGGGGCCGTGGTCCTCGCCCGGGCCCGGGCGGTGTCGTCCGTGCTGGTGTCGGCCGAGCAGGTCGGTGGGATGACCGCGGCGACCGACCTCACCGCCGAGTACGCCCGCACCCGCCGGCAGTTCGGCCGGCTCATCGGCTCCTTCCAGGGCGTCAAGCACCGGTTGGCGGACATGGCCGTCCGGCAGGAGATGGCGCACTCCGCGGCCTACTGGGCCGCCTGGCAGGAGCCCGGCACGCCGGAGTTCGCGCAGGCCGCGGCGATCGCCCGCTCCTACTGCGGCGACGCCTTCCTGCAGACCGGGCTCGATGCGATCCAGCTGCACGGCGGCATCGGCTTCACCTGGGAGCACGACGCCCACCTCTACCTCCGCCGGGCCCGCGCCGACCGGGCGCTGCTCGGCTCCCCGCAGCTGGCCAGGGCCGAGCTCGTTCCCGCGCTCGTGCCCACCGTGCCGGCGCGCTCGACCACCGAGGGGATCCCCGCATGACCGTGACAGAACCCGGCACGGAACCCGTCACCGAGCGGGTCACGCTCGCCGCCGGCGCCTCGGACGCGGAGATCATCGCCGCCGTCGAGGCGTGGCTGCGGGCCCACCTGCCCGAGGACTGGCAGGCCGCCGTCGCGCGCGGCGACCTGGCCGCCGTCGAGGCGATCCGCGAGGACCCCGAGCGCGGGCCCGCCTGGTTCGACCTGCTCGGCGACTCCGGGCTGGCCACCCCGACCTGGCCCGTCGAGCACGGCGGCCTGGGGCTGCCCGCCGATCGCGGCGCCGTCGTCACCGAGACGCTGGCGCGGTACCGGGCCGAGCGGCACAACCGGGACTTCGTCGGGCTCGTCCTGGCCGGGCACACGATCCTGGAATGGGGCAGCCCGGAGCAGAAGGCCGAGCGGCTGCCCGCGCTGCGCCGCGGCCGCGAGTTCTGGTGCCAGCTGTTCAGCGAGCCGGGCGCGGGCTCGGACCTGGCCGGGCTGTCCACGCGGGCGGTCCAGCAGGCGGACGGGACCTGGCTGGTCAACGGCCAGAAGGTCTGGAACTCCTACGCCCACCTCGCGGACTTCGGGCTGCTCATGGCCCGCACCGACCCGAGCGCGCCGAAGCACCGCGGCATCACCTACTTCCTGCTGGACATGCGCACGCCCGGCGTGGAGCCGCGGCCGCTGAAGCAGATGACCGGCAACGCCGAGTTCAACGAGACCTTCCTGACCGACGTCGTGGTCCCGGACTCCGCGCGGATCGGCCCGGTCAACCAGGGCTGGTCGGTCGCGATCACCACCCTGATGCAGGAGCGCAACGGGCTGTCCGGGCGCCCCGCCGTCGGGCCGGGGGAGGCGGACGAGTTGGTCGCCCGCGCCGTCGGGAACGGGTCCTGGGAGGACCCGGTGCTGCGGGACCGGCTGCTCGAGGCCTACGTGGAGGAGAAGGTCCTCCAGATGACGACGGTGCGCAGCTTCGTCGCCTCCGGGGACGCCGCGCCGACCGCCGAGGGCTCGATCCGCAAGCTCGCGCACTCGGTGCTCGCGGAGAAGCTCGGGGTGCTCGGCACCGATCTCGAGGCGGACGGTGCCGTGGCCTGGGACCCCGCGGAGGGGAGCGAGGCGGCGGACCGGTTCCTCGCGATGAAGACCTACTCGATCGCGGGCGGGACCTCGGAGATCCAGCGCAACATCATCGCCGAGCGGGTGCTGGGACTGCCGAAGGACCCGGATCCCGAGCGGCACCTGCCCTTCAACGAGAGGGGCCGCGGGTGACCACCGAGCCCGTCCACGTCACGACGCCGGTCGAGGGTGTGCTGCTGGTCACCCTCGATCGCCCCGAGGCCCGCAACGCCGTCAACTCCCGGCTGGCCGAGCTGGTCGCCGAGGCGATGGACCGCCTCGACTCCGATCCCGACCTGCGCGTCGGCATCCTGACCGGCGCGAACGGCACGTTCTGCTCCGGGATGGACCTCAAGGCGTTCGTCCGCGGCGAGCGGCCCTACGTCGGGGACCGCGGGTTCGCCGGGGTCACCGAGCGCGGGCCGGAGAAGCCGCTGATCGCGGCCGTCGAGGGTTACGCCCTGGCCGGCGGCTGCGAGATCGTGCTGGCCTGCGACCTGGTCGTCGCGGGGGAGGGGGCCTCGTTCGGCATCCCGGAGGCCAAGCGCGGCCTGGTCGCGGCGGGCGGCGGGCTGCTCCGGCTGCCCGAGCGCATCCCGTACCACGTGGCGATGGAGCTGGCGCTGACCGGGAACCACATGACCGCCACCCGCATGGCCGAGCTCGGCCTGGTCAACCGCCTGGTGCCGACCGGCGGGGCGCTCGACGCGGCCCTCGCGCTGGCCGGCGAGATCACCGCGAACGGTCCGCTGGCCGTCCGCATCAGCAAGAAGATCGTCGCCGAGTCGCTCGGCTGGCCCGCCGAGGAGAAGTGGGCCCGCCAGCGCGAGGTCGCCGATCCCATCTCCTCCTCGGAGGACGCCCGCGAGGGCGCGCTCGCCTTCGCGGAGAAGCGCGCGCCCGTCTGGCGCGGCAAGTAGCAGCTCGTTCCCCATCGGTTCTCGACGAGGAGATCCCATGACGGCCCCGCTCGCGTTCTCCCTGGGCGAGGCGCTCCCGCTGTCCGCGGCGCGCCACCCCGACAAGGCGGCGTTCCTGTTCCCCGACGGGACGGAGCACTCGTTCGCCCTCACCAACTCCCGGGTCAACAAGCTGGTCTCGGCGCTGCAGGCGCAGGGGATCGGGCGGGGCGACCGGCTGGCGGTGCTGGCGCTCGACTCGCACCGGTACGTCGAGATCGTGCTGGCCTGCCTCAAGCTCGGCGCGGTCTACATGCCGCTGAACTACCGGCTCATGCGGCCCGAGGTGGACGTCTTCCTCGAGCGCGGGCAGGCCGTCGCGCTGTTCCACGACGCCCGGTACGCCGACCTGCTGGCCGGCATCGCCGACCAGCACCCGTCGCTGCGGCTCGTGGTCGAGATGGAGACCGCGTTCGACGGGTTCGTGGAGACCGGGCAGGACGTCGAGCCGCCGGTCGTCTGCCAGGACCGGGACCTGCTGGGCCTGGCCTTCACCTCCGGGACGACCGGCACGCCGAAGGGTGTGCTGCAATCCCAGGGGATGATGAAGGCGATCGTCGAGCACGGGATGATCACCAACCAGCCGCGCCCGGACGACATCCGCTACGTCGCCGCCCCCGCTTTCCACGTCACCGGCATCGCCGGTCTGCTGGGCGGCGTGGCCACGGGGTTCACCTCGCTGCTGCTGCCGCAGTTCGACCCGAAGACCGTCCTCGGGTTCATGGCGGAGGACCGGATCACCGGGGCGTTCCTCGTCCCCACCATGATCAGCACGCTGCTGCAGCAGCCCGGGGTGGCCGACCACACCTACGACCGGCTGCGGCTCATCTACTACGGTGCCGCGCCGATGTCGCCCACCCTGCTGCGCCGCGCGATGGACGTCTTCGACTGCGACTTCCTGCAGCTCTTCGGCGCGGGCACCGAGGCGGGCCTGCAGGCCTTCCTCACCCCGGAGGAGCATCGGCTCGCCCTCGCCGGGCGTACCGAGCTGCTCGGCTCGATCGGGCGCCCCGGGTACGGCATCGCGCTGCGGCTGGTCGACGAGGACCTCAACGACGTGCCCGTCGGCGAGGTCGGCGAGATCGCCACCCGCAGCGACATGGTCATGGACGGCTACCTCGACATGCCGGAGGAGACCGAGCGGGCCTTCGCCGGCGGCTGGTTCCGGGCGGGCGACATGGCCTACCGGGACAAGGACGGCTACCTCTACCTGCACGGCCGCAAGAAGGACATGATCATCCGGGGTGGCGAGAACATCTACCCCGTCGAGATCGAGACGGTGCTGGCCGAGCACCCGGCGGTGGTGCAGTGCGCCGTGGTCGGGGTGCCGGACGAGCACTGGGGCGAGACCGTGCGCGCCTTCGTCACCGCGCCCTCGTGGACCGGGACGGACGAGGAGCTGGCCGCCGAGCTCGTCGAGCTGTGCCGGGGCAGGCTCGCCCGGTACAAGGTGCCCGCGGAGGTCGTCGTCCGCGAGGAGCTGCCGATGAACGCCAGCGGCAAGATCCTCAAGCGCGAGCTCAGACGGACCGGGTCGTGACTGCCCGCGCGGCGACCGCGCAGGTCACGGCCGCTAGACTCGTCCGTCCGGACGGTGGGACGCGCGGCCGGATCCCGCCTCGGGGGCCGCGATGACGGGGGGCCGGACGGCTCCGAAGGGACGGACGATGGCATCGCGCGGCGGCAGTACCCGCGGCAGGCGGGTGACCGGCGCCAGCGACCCGCAGCAGCAGCGGCGGGAGAGCGGCCCGCAGACCGACAAGGGGCAGCAGCGCCGTGACCAGCTGCTCGAGGCCGCCCACACGGTCTTCGAGCGCAAGGGGTTCGTCGACGCCCGGGTGGCCGACATCGTGGCCGAGGCCCGGGTGGCGCAGGGCACGTTCTACAGCTACTTCGACTCGAAGGACACGATCTTCCGCGAGGTCTGCGAGATCGTCGTCGAGCGGATGATGGCGGACGTGGCGGCCGCCACCGTGGTCCCGCGCGAGGCGTCGATGCGGGAGCGGATCCGGGCCGGTCTGCGCGGCTACATCGAGGTCTACCGGGAGAACGCCCGGATGATCGCGCTGATGGAGCAGGTCGGCACGTTCACCCCGGAGATGCGCGAGACGCGGCTGCACGTCCGGGAGGCCTGGCTGGCGCAGCTCGAGCGGGTGCTCAAGCGGCAGCAGGCCGACGGGATCGCCGACCCGACGCTCGACCCGTTCATGACGGTGCAGGTGCTGGGGGCGATGGCCGACCACACCTGCTACGTCTGGCTCTCCCTCGGCAAACCGTTCGAGGAGGAGGACGTGCTCGAGTCGCTCACCACGGTGTGGGCGCGCACGATCGGGGTCGACGACTCCACCTCCTGGCGCACGGCCGCCGGTACCGCCCCGGCCTGACCCGCGAGTCGCCGTGGCCCTCCGCGCGTCGGGGTTCCGGCACCGCGAGTCGGGAGTTCCGGCACCGCGAGTCGCGAGTTCCGGCACCGCGAGTCGGGAGTTCCGGCACCGCGAGTCGGGAGTTCCGGCACCGCGAGTCGGGAGTTTCGCCAGGTCCCGGGCCGGGCACTGCTCCCGCATGACCGAGCCCGCCGCCGACGCCCCGTCCGTGACCGACCTCGACCGGTTGCGCGAGGTCGAAGCCGACTGCACGGGGTGCGAGCTCTACAAGGCGGCCGGGCCGACGGTCGGAGGTGAGGGCCCGCGGAGTGCATGGCTCATGCTCGTCGGCGAGCAGCCCGGCGACCAGGAGGACAAGGCCGGCAAGCCCTTCGTCGGCCCGGCGGGGCGCGTCCTCGACCAGGCCCTCGACGAGGCCGGCATCGCCCGCGACGAGGTGTTCGTGACCAACGCGGTCAAGCACTTCCGGTTCGAGGAGCGCGGCAAGCGCCGCATCCACAAGCAGCCGACCGTGCGCCAGGTCCGGGCCTGCCGCCCGTGGCTCGACGCCGAGCTGCGGCTGGTCGGGCCGCCCGTCGTCGGGGTGCTGGGCGCGGTCGCGGCCAAGTCGCTGCTGGGCCAGGACTTCCGGATCACCGACCACCGCGGCGAGCTGCTGGAGCAGGACGGGCGCACGGTCGTGCCGACGGTGCACCCGTCGTCGATCCTGCGGTCGGACCCGAAGGAGCGGCAGGAACTGCTGGCCGCCTTCGTCGCCGACCTGAAGGTCATCGCCGGGGCGCGGCCCTAGACCTCCACGTCGACCTCGCCCACCTCGACCGCCTCGACGCTCCCGCCGGTCTGCGCGGCCAGCCAGGCGTGGAACCCCTCCGGCTCGGCGGCGGTGGCGGTGATCTCGACGTCCCGCCCGTAGGCGACGTCGGCGACCGGGTACCCGGCCGCGCGCAGGGCGTTCTCCAGCCGGCCGGCGTCGGCGTGCGGCACGGCGAGCAGGAAGCGGGTGTGCCGGACGCGGCGGAGCACCCCGACGACGTCGACCGTCTCCGACACGGCCCGGCCGTAGGCGCGCACGAGCCCGCCGGCGCCGAGCTTGACGCCGCCGAAGTAGCGGGTGACCACGGCGACGACGTCCGTGAGCTCGCGCCGCAGCAGCACCTCGAGCATCGGGACGCCCGCGGTGCCGGCGGGCTCGCCGTCGTCCGAGGAGCGCTGGACCTCGCCGGCGCGGCCGACGCGGAAGGCCGTGCAGTTGTGGGTGGCCGACCAGTGCTCGCGGCGGACGTCGGCGATCACCGCGGCGGCGGCCTCGGTGTCGGGCACCCGGACCAGGCGGCACAGGAAGCGGGAGCGCTGGATCTCGATCTCGTGCTCGCCGTCCCGGGCGATCACGAGCAGCGGGTCCGGCATTCCGGCGACGCTACCGGGCGGGGCGCCCGCTCCGCCGTCATCCCCGTTTTCGGGTACGCGCTGTGACGCCGCTCGCGTTCCGGCGGGGTTCGGTAACGATTCAGAAGATCGGCTCGTCACACCGGGCGAGGGACCGGCGACAGGCCCTCACGACGAAGAAGAATCCCGATGGGAAGGAAGAGATGACCACGTTCTGGACCACGGTCCGCAGCTCGGTCCGCCGTTTCGACGACTGGACGCTCCACGCGTTCAACCCGCAGTACCCGGTCGGCTCCCGCAGCTGACGCCCCCGCGGAGCCGACCGGGCACGGTCCGGCTCTAGTGCCCGGGGGGACCGGCAGTGTCGCCGGCCGTCCCCTCGACCGCGGCGTGCTTCAACGGACGCAGCCGTACCCACAGGGCGAACAGCGCCGCGACCACGATCATCACGAGGCCGCTCCACAGGTTGATGTTCCAGCCGCCCGCCTTGTCGATGTCGGCCTGGTCGGTGGACACCAGGCCCACGATGAGCAGCACGATCCCGTAGACGCCGTAGAGCAGTGCGAGCACGGTCCGCAGGTCGAACAGCCGCGCCGCGGTCATGGAGACGGGAGCGTCCTGCCCGGCCCTGGTTCCGTTCGGTTCCGCCATGATCCGCCCCTTACCAGAAGATGATGTACAGGATGGCGGTCAGGACGAGCACGCCCACCGCGAGAACCGGAGGACTGCGGTACCAGCCCGCGTCGTCGCCCTCTGCGGAGTGCACCCGCTCCTCCTTGGTGGTCAGGCTCCACACGAGCCCGGTCAGCTCGGAGGCCGGCTTCGGGGTGCTCACCAAGGACACGCCCATCGCGACGAGCACGCCCACGATGAACGCGGCGCTCGCGCCGACGAAGCTGCCCGCCTGGCTGGAGAGGCTCAGGACGCCGGTGGTGGTGAGGATGTTGACGATCACCGCGGCCGCGGTACCCGCGAGCAGTCCGATCCACGCCGACGTGCCGGTCATCCGCCGCCAGAACAGGCCGAGGATGAAGATCGCGAACAGCGGCGCGTTGAAGAAGCTGAACAGCGACTGCAGGTAGTCCATGATGTTGCCGGAGCCGGACGCGATGAACGCCGTGGCGATGGCCAGTACGCAGCCGATCACGGTGATCCACCGGCCGACCTGCAGGTAGTACCGGTCCGGCTTGCCCGGCTTCACCCAGTCCTGCCAGATGTCGTAGGTGAACACCGTGTTGAACGAGCTGATGTTCGCCGCCATGCCGGCCATGAACGCGGCGAGCAGGCCCGCGATCGCGACGCCGAGGATGCCGTTCGGCAGGACCTCCTTCATCAGCAGCGACAGCGCGTTGTTGTAGGTGACGTCCGTCTGGCCACCGGCCTTCAACGTCTGCAGCTGTGGGACGAGGACCGCGGCGATCATGCCGGGGATGATGATGACGAGCGGGATCAACGCCTTCGGGTAGGCGCCGATCAGCGGCGTGCGCTTGGCCGCGGACATGCTCTTGGCGGACAGCGCGCGCTGGACCTCGGCGAAGTTCGTGGTCCAGTAGCCGAAGGAGAGCACGAAGCCCAGGCCGAACACGATGCCGATCACCGACCACACCGGGTTCTCGATCTCGGTGAGCGTGGTGCCCGGCCAGGAGGACAGCTCCTCGGGCCCACCCGGCCCGCCGGCGACGGCCTGCGTCAGTCCGTCCCAGCCGCCGACCCGGTTGAGCCCGGCGATGGTCATCGGGATCAGCAGCGCGAGGATCACGAAGAACTGCAGGACCTCGGAGTAGATGGCCGCCGAGAGCCCGCCGAGGGTGATGTAGGCGAGCACGATTACTGCGGCGACCGGGATCGCCACCGCCAGCGACCAGCCGAGCAGGGCCTCCAGCAGCAGGCCGAGCGAGAAGAGGTTCACGCCCGCGATCAGCACGGACGACAGCGCGAAGATCACGGCCTGGACGCGCTGGGTGGTCCGGTTGAAACGCTTGTAGAGGAACTCGGGGACGCTGCGCGCCTTGCTGCCGTAGTAGAACGGCATCATCACCAGCGCGAGGAACACCATCGCCGGGATCGCGCCGATCCAGTAGTAGTGCACGGTCGGGATGCCGTACTGGGCACCGTTGGCGACCATGCCGATCAGCTCGAGCGCGCCCAGGTTGGCCGAGATGAAGGCGAGCCCGGTGACCCACGCGGGCATCGAGCGCCCAGACAGCAGGAAGTCGAGGCTCGACGACACGGATCGGCGGGCCGCGTACCCGATGCCGAGCACCAGCAGGAAGTAGAAGGCGACGAGCAGGTAGTCGAGGACGGTGGCGTCGAGCCGGAGGTCCGTCTGCGCCTGCGCAAGGATTGTCGTCATGCGAGTCCGCCTCGCAGCCGGGCCGCCGTGCGGCCCCGTCCGGTTCGCGTCATAGCGGCTCCCTCGCCGGTCCCGGTGCGGTACGTGTCGGGACGCAAGGTACCCCTTCCCGCGCGAAACTGAACATTATCCGACAGGCTGAATCGGTCGAGTATGTGCGAACGAGACCGAACCTTGATCCGGGGAGGCCGGTGGATCTGCGCGGATCCTGCACGCATCTGTCCGATCGGCCCGTTGACGCCCGTGTGGTGGCGTTGCATTGTGTGCGATGTGGTGCGGGACGAGGGTGTGCGGTCGTGAGCCTCCTCGCGCGTCAACGCCAGGAGCTCATCCTCGAACAGGTGCGTGAGCGGGGCGCCGTCCGCGTGTCCGATCTCGCCGAGCGGTTCGGGGTGTCGGACATGACCGTCCGCCGGGACCTCGACGTCCTCGCCCGGCGGCGGCTCGTCGACAAGGTGCACGGCGGCGCGACGGCGGTGGGTCCCGTCGCGGCCAGCACGGACGAGCCCGGGTTCGCGGTGAAGTCCGGCCGGCAGCAGGAGGAGAAGGAGGCCATCGCCGAGGCCGCCGCCCGGTTCGTCGAGCCCGGCACGGCGATCGGGCTGTCCGCGGGGACCACGACGTGGGCGCTGGCCCGCCGGATCACCGACGTCGCCGACCTCACCGTCGTCACCAACTCGATGGCGGTGGCCGAGGTCCTGCACGCCGCCCGCCGCCCCGACCGCACCGTCGTGCTGACCGGCGGGATCCGCACGCCTTCGGAAGCGCTGGTCGGGCCGGTCGCCGTGGCGGCGCTGCGCTCGCTGAACCTCGACGTCGTGTTCCTCGGCGTGCACGGGATGAGCGCGGCCAGCGGCTTCACCACCCCGAACCTGATGGAGTCCGAGACCGACCGGGCGCTGGTCGAGGCCGGTCAGCGGCTCGTGGTGGTCGCCGACAGCACGAAGTGGGGGACCGCCGGCATCTCCACGATCGCCGAGCTCTCCGAGGCCGACGTCCTCGTCACGGACGACGGCCTCGACGACGACGCCCGCGCGGTGCTCGAGGGCGAGGTGGACCAGCTGGTCCTCGCGCCCGCCCGCGGCTGAGCGTTCGCGAGGGAGTGATCGTCGGGTGTGTCCGTCGAAGCCGTCGATCCTGGCGGGGAATGGTCGCAGCCGGTGATCACCGGGTCGCGGTGGCGTTCCGGCGCGGCGTCTCCATGATCGCCGTTCGGGACCGCCGGCAGCCGTATACGGCGCCGACGTGTCGCAGATGGCGATCATGCAGGCCGGCGGGTCTGCTGCCGGCCGGGCGTGCGGGGAATGCCGTGGTCGGTGATCGTTGTCCACGACCATCGCCGGCCGTGTGTGGCGCTGAGGTGTCCCACATGGTGACCATGTCGACGGACGAGGCCTGCAGGTCGCCGGCGTGAGGGAGCGCCTCTGCCCGTGATCGCCGTGTGGGACCGTCGGCGGCTGTACGCGGCCGAAGTCGGTCCCGGCCGGTGATCATGGCCGCTGGGCACTTCGGTTGGACCGGTCAGGCGCGGGGGCGACCGCGCCAGGTGCCGGGGTGTTCGTACAGCTCGCGCAGGTCGAGGAGGTGAGTGCGCATCGCCTCCTCCGCCTGCTCCGCCTCGCCCCGGGCGATGTGCTCGGCGATCGTGGCGTGGCAGGCGTCGACCTCGTCCCACTGCTCGCGAGCGACGGCGGCGCGGTCGAGCTTGGTCCGCAGCACGTCGCCGACCGGCTGGCCCATCATCGTGAACATCAGGTTCCCGGTGGCCATCAGGATCGTGGTGTGGAAGTCGAGGTGCGGGACGAAGCCGCTCGGGTCGCGGGGGTCCCGCGGCGCCGTGGCCGCGGCGCGCAGGGCCTCGACCGTCTCCTCGTCGGCGCGCTGGGCGGCGAGCCGGGCAGCCGCGGGCTCCAGCAGCAGGCGGGCCTCGAGCAGGTCGCCGATCCGGAGCTGTGGAGTCGCGACGAGGACGCCGAGCGCGCTGCCGACGTCCTCGACCAGCTTCGTGGGGTCCGGCGCGCTGACGAACGACCCGCCCTGCACCCCGCGCCGGGTCTCGATGAGGTGCTGGCTCGCCAGTGACCGCAGCGCCTCCCGCACGGTGGAGCGGCTGACGCCGAACATCCTGGTCAGCTCGGCCTCCGCGGGGAGCCGGGCGCCGGGTTCGAGCATGCCCTGCATGATCTGGGAGCGCAGTTCGTCCGCCACCTGCCGGTAGGCCGGCCGCACGCGCTGGACGCGCAGGTGGGCGATCGGCGCACCGACCCGGACCGCGGGGCCGGACGGCACCCGGCCGGACGCCGCCCCGTCGGCCGGGGGAGCCGCGGCGTCGCGGCGCTCCGGGGTCGGGGCCATGTGATCACGCTCCGGGATTCTCGCGCCCCGGCGTGGGACGTCGGCGGATGCGCACCGGCCGGTGCGCGGCCGCCGCGTCCCCGCAGCCTACCCACGGCCCGGGGTGGACCGGGGCGATCCGGCGTGGAAACGTCCGACACCGTGACCGACCCCGTGCTCCCGACCGCCGCCGCCGACCTGCTCGGCGCGCGGACCCTCCTCTTCGTGCCGGGCGACCGCCCGGAGCGCTTCGCCAAGGCCGCCGCGTCCGGCGCCGACCTGGTCGTGCTGGACCTCGAGGACGCCGTCGCGCCGGCGGCCAAGCCGGACGCCCGCGAGGCCGTGCGGAAGTGGCTCGCCGCCGGGCACCGCGGGATGGTGCGGATCAACCCGCCCGGGACGGAGTGGTACGAGGACGACGTCGCAGCCGTCGCGGCCATCGCGGCGACCTCCGTGCCGGTCATGCTGCCCAAGGCGCAGGACCCCGCCGAGGTGGCCGCGCTGGTCGCCGCGCTCGGCCCGGCGGCGCAGGTCGTGCCACTGGTCGAGACCGCCCTCGGGGTGCACCGGGCCGTCGACGTGTGCGGGGTCGAGGGCGTGGTGCGGGCCGGGTTCGGCAGCGTCGACCTCGCCGGCGAGCTGGGTGTCGACCCGGTCGACCGGGAGGCCCTGCGGTTCGCGCGCTCGGCGCTGGTGCTGGGCAGCCGGGTCGCCGGCGCGGGCGCCCCGATCGACGGCGTGACGACGGCGGTGCGGGACGAGCAGCTCCTCCTCGAGGACTGCGCGCACGGCCTGTCGCTGGGCTTCACCGCCAAGATGTGCATCCATCCCGCGCAGGTGGGGCCGGTCGCGATCGCGTTCTCGCCGACTCCCGAGCAGGTCGAGTGGGCCCGCGCGGTGGTCGGCGCGTCGGCGGCGGGCGGGGTCGCCGTCGTCGACGGGAAGATGATCGACAAGCCGGTGGTGGAGCGGGCGCGGGCCCTGCTGCTGCGCGCCGGCGAGTCCGGCTGACCCACGCCGACCCACGCCCGACTCACGCCCGAGGACGGGTGAGGTTGGCGCCGACCCCTTGTCGTCGAAACGTCTGATGATTAGCGTGCGACAAGTGGTCGGGGCCCGCCGGCCGCCCCCGTGCGTCGCGGCGCGGGGTGGGACGAGCGCGCACCGCAGCGCGCGAGGGGAGCCACGCGATGACACCCGGACCGTCTCGACCCACCGACTCCGGCACGTCCGCAGGCCCACCGGCCACCGGTGCACCGACCGCCGACCTCGCCGCCCGGCTCGACCGCATCCCGGTCGTCACGCCGGCCCACCGCCGCTGGGTGGGGCTGCTCGGCTTCCTGTTCGTGTTCGACCTGGTCGACCTCAACTCCTTCGCCTACGCCGCGCCCGCCCTGCGCACCGAGTGGGGGCTGTCGATCGGCGGTGTGGGCGCGATCACCTCGGCGGGCTTCGTCGGGATGTTCTTCGGCGCGATCGCCGGCGGCCGGCTCTCCGACCGCATCGGCCGCCGCCCGGTCCTGATCGGCGCCGTCTTCTTCTACTCGCTGTTCTCGCTGCTCAGCGCGCTGTCGACCGGCCCGCTGATGCTCGGCGTGCTGCGCATCCTCACCGGCTTCGGACTGCAGGCCATGACCGGCGTGCTGCTGGTCTGGGTGAGCGAGATGTTCCCGCGGGCGCTGCGCGGCCGCTACCAGGCGCTGCTGCTGGCCATCGGGCTCGCCGGCGTGCCGATCGCGGCGTGGGTGGCCCGGCTCGTCGTGCCGATGGGGCCCGACGCCTGGCGGTGGATCTTCGTCGTCGGCGCGCTCGGCGCGGTCGGGGGCGTGGTCGCGCTGCGCACCCTGCCCGAGTCGATCCGCTGGTGCGCCGCGCACGGCCGCACCGGCGACCCGCGGCAGGAGGAGCTCGTCGCGCGGCTGGAGGCGCAGGCCGAGGAGAAGACCGGGCAGCCGCTGCCGGCGCCCGTCGCCGACCGGCCGGTCGTGCCCGGGAAGCTGACCGAGCTCCTGCGCGGCGCCACGCTGCGCAAGACCGTGGTCGCCGCGGCGGCCTGCGTCTTCCTGATCCTGTCGTTCTACGGCTTCAGCTCCTGGGTGCCGACGCTGCTGGTCGAGCGCGGCTACTCGACGGCCGAGAGCCTCACGTACTCGTCGATCCTCGCCATCGCCGCCGTGCCGGGTGCCCTGCTCGCAATGCCGGTCATCGACCGGTTCGAGCGGAAGACGGTAATCCTCGTGCTCGAGCTCGCCGTCGCCGTGTTCCTGCTGCTCTTCGGCCTGATCGACCACCCCGCCGCGATCATCGTCTGCGGCTTCGGCGCGGCCATGCTGATGCAGACCGGCGTCGCCACGCTGTACACCTACATCGCCGAGGTCTTCCCGCTGCACCTGCGCGGGCTCGGCTCCGGCATCGCCAACGGTTCCGGCCGGCTCGCCGGGGTACTCGGGGGCTTCCTGGTCGCCGCGCTGTACACCGGGACCGGCCTGGCCGGCGTGTTCACCTACCTGGCGCTCGCCGCGCTCCTGATGGGCCTGGTCATGGCCCTGTTCGGCGAGCGCACGACCAACCGCCGGCTCGAGGACATCGAGCGCAGCTGAAGGAGGAACCCCACGTGACCGTGAAGCCGGGCTGGCAGGGACGGTTCTACGAGGACTTCGAGATCGGGGACGTCTACCAGCACCCGCTGGGGCGCACGATCACCGAGACCGACAACACCTGGTTCACGCTCCTGACGATGAACACCAACCAGGCGCACTTCAACGCGCAGGTCGGGCAGTCGTCGGAGTTCGGCCGGATGCTCGTCGCCTCGCCGCTGACGATCTCGATCGCGATGGGCCAGTCCGTCACCGACACCACGCAGAACGCCTTCGCGAACCTCGGGCTCGACGAGCTGAAGCTCACCGCCCCGGTCTTCGCCGGCGACACCATCTGGTCGGAGTCGATCGTGCTCGACAAGCGGGAGTCGGGCAGCAGGCCGCACGCCGGAATCGTCACGATCAAGACCCGGACGCTGAACCAGGACGCCGTCGAGGTGCTGTCGTTCAAGCGCACCTTCTACGTGCACAAGCGGGACACGGACGGCGCGAAGTCGCTGTTCCCGCAGGCCGCGACGCCGCTGCGGCTGGAGGACGCGTGAGGCCGCTGGAGGACGTCCGGATCGTCTCGCTCGAGCAGTACGGGGCGGGCCCGTTCGGTTCCATGCACCTCGCGGAGCTGGGCGCGGAGATCATCAAGGTGGAGGACCCGTCGGTGGGCGGGGACGTCGGGCGCTCCGTGCCGCCGTACGCGGAGGCGGGCGACTCCCTCTTCTTCCAGTCCTTCAACCGGGACAAGTCTTCGATCACCCTCGACATCCGCACGCCCGAGGGCCGCGCGGTGTTCGAGGACCTGGTCCGCAGCGCCGACGCGGTGTACTCCAACCTGCGCGGCGACGTCCCGGAGAAGCTCCGGATCCGCTACGAGGACCTCAAGGAGGTCAACCCGCGGATCGTCTGCTGCTCGCTGACGGGCTTCGGCATGACGGGCCCGCGGTCGAAGGAGCCCGGGTACGACTACGTGCTGCAGGCCCTCGGCGGGTGGATGTCGCTGACCGGCGAGCCGGGCGGGGCGCCGCAGAAGACCGGGCTCTCGCTCGTGGACTACTGCGGCGGGTACGTCGCCGCGATCTCGCTGCTGGCGGCGATCCACGCGGCCCGGCGGGACGGCGTCGGCACGGACTGCGACCTGTCGCTGTACGACACCGCCGTCAGCCTGCTGACCTACCCGGGCACCTGGCACATGACGGCCGGCTACGAGCCGGCCCGCACGCACCACTCCGCGCACCCGTCGCTGATCCCGTTCCAGGCCTTCGAGGCGGCCGACGGCTGGCTGGTCGTCGGCTGCGCCAAGGAGAAGTTCTGGCAGCGGCTGACCGTGGTGATGGGCCGCCCGGAGCTGGCCGAGGACCCGCGATTCGCCACCTTCGCCGACCGCAACCGGAACCGGGAGGTGATCATCCCGCTGCTGGAGGAGATCTTCCGGACGCGCACGGTCGCCGACTGGCTCGCGCCCATGTACGCGGCGTCGATCCCGTGCGCGCCGATCAACGACGTGGCCGACGCGCTGGTGGACCCGCACACGCTGGAGCGCAACCTGATCGCCGAGACGGAGAGCGAGGCGCTCGGGCAGGTGCGGAGCCTGCGCAGCGCCGTGCGGGTCGGGCCGCCGGGGGCGGACCGGGCGCCGACACGTCCGGCGCCGGCGATGGGGGCGGACACCGAACGCGTCCTCAAGGACCTGGGTTACGACGACGACCGGATCGCCGCCCTGCGCGCGTCCGGGGCCTTCGGGGAGGGCTGAGATGGACTTCCAGCTGAACGACGAGCAGCGCCTGTTCCGGGACACGTTGCGGGACTTCGTCGACAAGGAGATCGTGCCGGTCGCGCGGGACTGGGAGCAGTCCGGGCGCTACCCGACGGAGATCGTCGAGGGGATGAAGCAGCTCGGACTGTTCGGCCTCGCCGTCCCCGAGGAGTACGGCGGGCTCGCGGCCGACACGGTGTCGTTCGCGCTGACGTTCGAGGAGATCTCCCGCGGCTGGATGGGCATCGCCGGCATCCTCGGCAGCCACTCCGTCTCGTGCTTCATGCTCGCGCGGCACGGCACCGAGGAGCAGAAGACGAAGTACCTCCCGGACCTGGCGACCGGCAAGCGCCGCACCGGGATCGCGCTCACCGAGCCCGGCGCGGGGACCGACCTGCAGGGGATCCGGACCGTCGCCCGTAAGGAGGGCTCCGGGGACGACGCCGAGTACGTGATCAACGGGACCAAGATGTGGATCACCAACGCCCGGTACGCGGACCCGCTGCCGGTGCTGGTGAAGACCGACCCGACCGCCAGCCCGGCGCACAAGGGGATGAGCATCCTGCTGGTCGAGGCCGGCACGCCTGGCTTCGAGGTCACGCAGGACATCGGCAAGCTCGGCTACAAGGGCACCGAGTCCTGCGAGGTCGTGCTGACGGACGTCCGGGTGCCGGCGTCGCAGCTGCTCGGCGGGATCGAGGGCCGCGGCATGCAGCAGGCGCTGTCCTCGCTGGAGACGGGCCGGATCAACATCGCGGCCCGCAGCGTCGGCATCGCGCAGCGCGCCTACGACGAGGCGCTCAACTACGCCCGCGAGCGGACCGCGTTCGGGCAGGCCATCGGCGAGTTCCAGGCCGTGCAGATGCGGCTCGCGGAGATCGCGGTGCGGCTGCAGGCGGCGCGGCTGATGACCTACTGGGCCGCCTCGCGGATGGACGACGGCGTGCGGATGGACACCGAGTCCGGGATGGCGAAGATCTTCGCCTCCGAGCAGGCGCTGGCCTGCGCCACCGACGCCATGCGCATCCACGGCGGCTACGGCTACTCCACCGAGTTCGAGGTCGAGCGGCTGTACCGGGACGCCCCGCTGATGTCGATCGGCGAGGGGACGAACGACGTGCTGCGCGGCGTCGTCGCCAAGGCCCTCCTCGCGGGGAAGGCGACCATCCGGTGACGGACCCTCGCGTCGCGGAAGGCCCCGCATGAGCTCGCCGGAGGAGCTCGGCGCCCTGGCGGTCCGGCTCGGCTACGCCCTCGACCCGGCCCAGGTGAAGGACATGGCCGAGGCGGTGGCCGCCGCCGAACCCGCGGCCGCCGCCCTCCGCGACCTGCCGGTGCGCCCGGAGACCGCCGACCCGTTCCGCGGCGAGACCTGGCTGCGGGGCCCCGTGAGTGCCGACTGCCCCTCTAGCGGCACTTCGCACTCACGACCCCCGGTGACCAGCGAGAACGGGCTCGACGGGCTCGGGGTGCTCGACCTCGACGGTGCGGAGGGCCTGCGGGAGACCGCGGCGCGAGTGCGGGGCGCCGGGCCCGCCACCGAGCGGGTTGCGGCCGCTCTGGCCGGGCTGGAACGGGTGCACGCCGAGCTGAACTGCACCATCCGCTTCCTGCACGAGCGCGCCGCGGAGCAGGCAGCCGCGGCGGACGGTCGCGCGGTGCCGCGGCTGCTCGAGGGCGTGCCGTTCGCGGTCAAGGACGTGATCGACGTCGAGGGCGTCCCGACCACGGCGGCGTCCCGCACCCGGGCCGATGCGGCCCCGGCCGCGGCCTCGGCGACCGTCGTCGCGCGGCTGGAGGCGCACGGGGCGATCCCGATCTCGAAGGACGCCACCACGGAGTTCGCCGTCGGCGGCCCGCACCCACCGCTGACCGGACCCTGCCGCAACCCGTGGGACCGCGAACGCTGGGCCGGCGGCTCCTCGACCGGCACGGCCGCGGCGGTGGCGGCCGGCGCCGTCCCCTTCGGGCTGGGCACGGACGTCGGCGGCTCGGTCCGGTTGCCGGCCGCCTGGTGCGGCCTCACCGGGCTCAAGCCGACCGCGGGCGCGATCCCGCGCACCGGGGTGGTCCCGCTGTCCTGGACCACCGAGACCGTGGGCCCGCTGGCCCGCGACGCCCGCACCGTCGCGCTGCTGTTCGCCCTGCTCCGCGGGCCCGACGGCGTCGACCCGCGGATGCCGGACGTCCCGCTGCGCCCGCCCACCGACCTGCGCGGCCTGCGCATCGCCCTGCCCGGCGGGTACCTCACCGAGCTGTGCGACGGCGCCGTCCGGGCCGGCGTGGCCCACCTCGCCGAGGTCCTCGTCGACGCCGGGGCCGAGATCGTCCCCGGCGAGATCCCGAGCGCCGAACGGGCCCTGCCGATCGGCTACGAGATCGTGTTCACCGAGGCCGCGGCCCTGCACCGGATCGACGCCGCGCGGTGGGGCGAGTACGACCCGGTGACGGTCAAGCGGATCAGCCAGGGGATCGCCACGCCGGCGAGCGACTATCTCCGCGCGCTGCAGTTCCGGGCGGAGCTGCAGGACGAGCTCGCGCGCGTGTTCGCGGGCGCCGACCTCGTCGTCGTCCCGACCACGCCGGCGACCGCGCCGCGGCTGCCCGACGGCACCGTGACCGTCGACGGCGAGCGGTACCCGCTCTACGCCGCGCAGTCCCGCGCGACGATGCTCGGCAACCTCACCGGGGCCCCGGGACTCGCCCTGCCCACCGGGTTCGCACCCGACGGCTGCCCGGTCTCGGCCCTGCTCATCGCCCCGCCGCACGGGGAGGCGACCGCGCTGCGGGCGGCCCAGCTGTTCCAGGACCGCACCGACCACCACACCCGCACGGCCCCGATCTCGGCCTGACCCCTTCCCAGCGCACATACGTCTGACGTATCGTCCGCCCTCGACCAGGAGGCTCACCGATGACCCTCAGCCCAGCCCGCACCGCCCTCGCCGGTCAGGTCGGCGACTTCGCCGCCCGTGCCGAGCTGTCCGACGTGCCCGCGGAGGTGGCGGAGCGCGCCCGCCACCTGATCCTCGACGCCGTCGGCCTGGCCTTCGCGTCGACGGCGTACGGGTTCCCGAAGGTGGCCCTGGAGGCGTTGTCCGCCTTCGGCGGTGGCACCCATCCGGTGCTCGGGATGCCGGACCGGCTCTCGCCGCGCGACGCCGCCGTCCTGAACGGCGTGCTGATCCACGGCATGGACTTCGACGACACCCACATCCCGGCCGTCACGCACGTCTCCGCTGCCGCGCTGCCCGCGGCGATCTCGGCGGCCGTGAGCCGGGGCGCGACCACCGAGGACCTGCTGCTGGCCTACATCCTCGGCGTCGAGGTGTCGGCGCGGGTCGGCATCGGCGGCGCGGGCGGTTTCCACGACGTCGGCTTCCACCCGACCGCCGTGGCCGGCGCGTTCGGTGCCTCCGTGGCGGCCGGCAAGATCGCCGGGCTCGACGCCCACGGCCTGGCTTCGGCCCAGGGCGTCGTCGGATCGATGAGTGCGGGGCTGCTGGAGTTCCTCGCCGACGGCGCCTGGACCAAGCGTCTGCACCCGGGCTGGGCGGCGATGTCCGGGCTGACCGCGGCGAGCTTCGCCAAGGCCGGCTGGAGCGGCCCGCCCGCGGTGTACGAGGGCCGGTTCGGGCTCTACAACACCCATCTCGCCGGGCGCGAGACCCACCCCGAGGCCGTCGGCGACCGGCTGGGGGAGACCTGGGAGCTGGTGCGCACGGCCGTCAAGCCGTACCCGATCTGCCACTTCATCCACGCCTTCGCCGACGCCGTCCTCACGCTGCGCCCGGAGATCGGCGCGACCGGGATCACCGAGATCCGCTGCGCGATCCACTCGGTGCCGGGCAAGGTCGTCTGCGAGCCGGCCGAGGCGAAATGGGTCCCGCGCGACGAGTACGACGCCAAGTTCAGCCTGCCGTTCGTGGTCTCCGCGGCGCTCACCCGCGGTCGGTTCACCCTCGCCGAGCTGGAGGACGACGCCCTCGGCGACGCCGCGATCCTCGACCTCGCGCAGAAGGTGCGGGTCTCCGAGGACCCGGACAGCGCCTTCCCGGCCGCGTACTCCGGCGCCGTCGAGATCGAGCTGGCCGACGGGCGGGTGCTGCGGCACCGCGAGCAGGTCAACCGCGGGCACGACGAGCGCCCGCTCACCAACGCGGAGGTCGTGGCCAAGTTCCGGGAGACGATCGGCCGGGTCGCCCCCGCCGCCACCGCCGACCGGGTGCTCAACGCCGTGCTGTCCCTCGGCGACGGCACCGCCGCCGCCGACTTCGCCGAGGCGTGTCGTGGGTAGTGTCGGCGTCTTCCTGACCCACCAGCAGCCGGCCGGGCGGGACCCGGTGGTGGCGCTGCAGGAGCAGCTCTCGCTCGTGCGCGCGGCCCGCGACGGCGGGCTGGACTCGGTCTTCGCCGGACAGCACCACCTCCCGGAGTCGTTCTCGCACATCCAGCCGCTGCCGTGGCTCGCCCGGCTCGCCGCCGAGGCCGGCGACATGCGGATCGGCACCGGGATCCACCTGCTCGCGCTGCACAACCCCGTCGACACCGCGGAGAACTTCGCGAGCCTCGACGCCGTGTGCGGCGGCCGGTCGATCTTCGGCGTCGGGCTGGGCTACCGGGAGGTCGAGTACGCGGCCTTCGGGATCCCGCCGCGGCAGAAGGTGCGGCGGTTCGAGGAGAACCTGCGGATCGTCGAGGCGATGTGGTCCGGCGAGCCGGTGTACGCGGACAACGAGTGGTGCCGGCTCGACGGCGTGCGCTCCACGACACTGCCCGCGGGTCGGCCGCCCGTCTGGATGGCCGCGAACTCCGACGCCGCGGTGAAGCGGGCGGCCCGGCTCGCCGACACCTGGATGATCAACCCGCACGCCACGACGTCGACCATCCGTCGTCAGCTCGACCTCTTCCACGCCGAGCGCGCCGCCGCGGGCCGGGAGCCCGTGCGGGAGCTGCCGCTGATGCGGGAGATCTACTGCGCCCCGACGCGGGAGCGGGCGGTCGAGCTGGCCCGGCCGCACCTGGCCGGGAAGTACGCGGTCTACGCCGACTGGGGGCAGGACCGTGTCATGCCCGAGAAGGAGTCGTTCCGAACCGATTACGCGGACCTCGCCGAGGACCGGTTCGTGGTGGGCTCTCCGGAGGACTGCCTCGCGGCGCTGCTGCCGTGGCGGGAGCTGGGGGTCGACCACTTCGTACTGCGCACCGACTGGGCGGGTATGCCCGTCGGCGACGCCCTGGCCTCCGTCGAGCTGCTCGCGCGCGAGGTGGCCCCCGTGCTCCGGTCCTCCCCGGCCGGTTCCCGTCCCCCGAGCCCCGAAGGGAGTCCGCGATGGACTTCGGCGTCTTCATCCCCATCGCCAACAACGGCTGGCTGATCTCCGAGAACTCGCCCCAGTACATGCCGACGTTCGACCTGAACAAGCGCATCGTGCAGGAGGCCGAGGCGCAGGACTTCGCGTTCGCCCTGTCGATGATCAAGCTGCGCGGCTTCGGCGGCAAGGTCGAGTTCTGGGACCACGCGCTGGAGTCGTTCACGCTGATGGCGGGCCTGGCCGCCGTCACCGAGCGGATCAAGCTCTACGCCTCCACGGCGGTCCTCACGCTGCCGCCGGCGATGGTGGCCCGCATGGCGACGACGATCGACTCGATCGCGCCGGGACGCTTCGGCATCAACATCGTGTCCGGCTGGGCCAGCGGCGAGTACTCGCAGATGGGTCTGTGGCCGGGCGACGACTACTACAACTACCGCTACGACTACTCGACCGAGTACGTCCAGGTCATGAAGGAGCTGTGGGAGAAGGGGCGCAGCGACTTCAAGGGGCAGTACTTCCAGATGGAGGACTGCGTGCTGTCGCCGAAGCCGAGCGGGCACATCGACATCGTCTGCGCGGGGCAGTCCGACCGCGGCATGCGGATGGTCGCCGAGCAGGGCGACTACAACTTCATCCTCAGCCCCGGCGTGAACGACCCGGAGGTCTACCGGGAGTCCACCCAGCGGCTCGCGAAGGCGGCCGAGCAGACCGGCCGGGACGTCGGGTCACTGCCGCTGTTCATGGCGATCATGGCCGACACGGACGAGGAGGCCCGCGCCAAGTGGGACTCCTACCAGGCCGGGGCGGACGCCGGGGCGCTCGGCTACATGGCGGACGAGGGCGGCAAGGACACGGGCACGGACACCGGCGGCACCGCGAAGATGATCAACCTGCCGGAGGGGGCCGTGAACTTCAACATGGCGACCCTGGTGGGCAGCTACGAGACGATCGCGCGGCAGATCGACCAGGTCGCGACCATGCCCGGGGTCAAGGGGATGATGTTCACCTTCGACGACTTCGAGCAGGGCGTGCACGACTTCGGCACGAAGGTGAAGCCGCTGCTCGGCTGAGCGGAGCTCGCATCGACGCCGAGCGGAGCTCGCGGAGCGAGCATCGACGCCGAGCGGAGCTCGCGGAGCGAGCATCGACGCTGGTCTGCCGATCCCCGGGGGCGCGGTCGCACAGGCGCCCCCGGGGTCGGTGCTCAGATCCGGCGGGCGTTGTGGAACGGCATCGCCGACATGTCGGAGACCTTCACCGGCTCGCCGCTGGTGCTGGCGTGCAGGATCTTGCCGCCGCCCATGTAGATGCCCACGTGGCTCACCGGCGAGTAGAAGAACACGAGGTCGCCGGGCTGCAGCTGGTCCTTGCTGACCGCGGTGCCGAAGGTCGACTGGGCCGCGGAGGTGCGCGGGATGCTGATCCCGGCCTGCTTGAAGGCCCACGACGTCAGGCCGGAGCAGTCGAACGCGTTCGGGCCGCTGGCGCCCCACTGGTAGGGGGTGCCGAGCTTGGTGCGGGCCGCGGCGAGGGCCTTCGCCCCGGCCCCGGTGGCCTGCCCGACGACGTCGTCGACCGCGTCGTCGATCGCGCCCCCGGCCGACTGGGCGGCCCGGCGCAGCGCACTGCGCTGCTCCTCGGCGGCCTCGGCGGCCTTGGCGGCCTCGGCCTTCTGGACCGCGGCGATCCGGGCGGCGTCGGCCTTGTCGAACACCTGCGGCAGCGCGCCCATGGCGGTGCCGAAGGCGGACTGCATCGAGCCGCCGACGGCGCCGGGACCGTCCTGGACGGCCTGCAGGACCTGGGTCGGCCGGTCGTCGCCCCGGGTGTCGCCGTCCCCGTCGTCCGTGCCGCCGTCGAGCGTCGCGTCGGCCGCGGCCAGGCGGACGGTCGGGGAGTCGACGCCGGTGGCCTGGGCCAGCTCGCCGCCCGGGGTGGGCAGGCCGGTGAGGACCGCGCTGGCGCCCAGGACGGTGACGGTCGCCGCGGCCGCGACGGCCTTCGGCGAACGGATCGCGGCCGACAGCGCGGGGAAGACGCCGGTCAGCGAGATGCCGTCGCCGCCCGGGCCACGCCCGGCGCCGAGGCCCGAGGTGAAGAAGGAGCCGGTGAGGCCGGCGGGCGGCTCGGGGCGCTCCTCCCGGACGGCCGGGGCGGCCGGCGGGGTGACCGCGGTCGGCGCCTCGTCCGGCGCGGCCGGCCGCCCGTCCGCGGCGGGGACGCCGAGGGGGGAGACCGGGTCCCTGTCCGCCTCGTCGGCCTCGGCGGCGCGCCGGGCACGGCGGCCGCCCGAGGGCGGGGGAGCGGACGAGCCGGTGAGCCGGGCGATCAGGTCCGCGGCGGACTGACCCTGACCGTCCTCTGCACTGTGCCGGGAGCTCGGCACGAGCACCGGGCGCGGTGCCACACACGTGTCGGACATGCGTCGTTCCTCGCCGTCCACGGGCATGCGGGAAGCCGGGGAGCAACCGCGCCGCGCCTGCCCCGTGCCGGGGGTTGGGCGCCCGGGGGAATGTCGGCGGGCAGGCGGGACGGGCCGACCGGGCGTGCCGGTGGACGTCGTTCCCACCGGCAGAACCGACCGTAACCGTCCCGTGATCGCCGTGCGGGTCGAACGGGCCCCGGCGCGCCGAGCGGACGGCCCCGAGGGACGAGCCGTCGTTTCCCGCCGTCGAAGCCGCTCGTGGCGATCCGGACGCAGGTCACGACCCGGCGTCGACCGCCGAACGGGACGCCGCTCCCGCGGACCGCACGACCGGCGGCGCCGGGCGGGATCACAGGGGTGATCGTGTAACGGCGCGCGGCGCCACGCCGCTCCGTCGAGGAGCGACAACGCCGCAGCTCACCGGGGGTCGTGAGTGGCGAACGCCCCTCTAGGGTCACTAGGCGCTCACGGGTCGGGTGAGGGCGGCCTCGTAGACCTCGCGGAGGCGGGCCGCCCAGCCGTCGGCCTCGAAGCGCTCGAGGAAGCGGGCCCGGGCGGCGCGGCCGAGCCGGGCGCGGAGGGCGTCGTCGCCGCCGAGCTCCACGATCGCGTCGGCGATGGCGGCGGCCGCCAGCGGGACCTGCCGCCCGACGTCCCGCGTCACGATCTCGGGCAGCCCGCCGACCCGGCTCACGATCGCCGGCACCCCGGCGGCCATCCCGCGGACCACGACGCTGGGCATGGTGTCGGTGCGCGTGGTGTGCAGCTGCAGGTCCGCGGCCTGCAGCAGCTCGCCCGGGTCGCCGTGGTGCCGGAACACGACCCGGCCCTCCAGCTCCTCCTCGCGCCCCACCCGCGCCTCCAGCCAGGGCCGCAGCGGCCCGTCGCCGGTGAGCACGACGGTGAGCGGGAGGTCCTCGGGGAGCTCGGCGAGGGCGTCGAGCAGCAGGTCCTGGCCCTTGCCGCGGCGCATCGGCGCGGCCGACACCGCCAGCAGCCCGTCGTCGCCCACGCCCAGGCCGCGCCGCACGCGCGCCCGCACCGCGGGATCGGGCGGGCCCGGGTCGGTGACGCCGTCGGGCAGCACGACCAGGCCCTTCTCCGAGCCGGCGACCCGCAGGTACCAGTCCCGCTGCAGCCGGGAGATCGCGATGGTCCGGGTGACGAACCGCTTGCGCGCGAGCGTGCGGGCGGTGCGCCGCACCCGGTCGAGCCAGTCCGCGGGCTCCTCCTCGATGCGGTGCAGCGTGGAGACCACCGGGATCCGCAGCCGGGTGGCGGCCGCGCTGCCGGCGACGTCGGCGTTCGGGGCGTGCGTGTGCACGAGCCGGACCCGGTGCTCACGCAGCGTCTCGACCACCCGGGGCACCGCCCGCGGGTCCCACGGTGCGAGCCCGTGCTCGACGACCACGGCACCGGACCGGCGGAGCGCGGCCGCCCGCGCGCCGTCGCCGCTGCCGGAGATGCCGACGACCACGAGCTCCAGTCCCGCCGCCCGCGCGGCGCGGGCGAGGGCCTCGAGGCCGTACTCACCCCCGTCGGGGTGCAACGTGTCGACGAGGTGCGCCACCCTCACGTCCCGGTCCTCCGCTCGCTCGAGTTCACCCGGTCGGGCCCGCGACCCTACCGGGCCGGTGACGCTGCGCGACCCGGCGAACCCGCTCCGCCCGGGCGGCTCGGCCCCGACCCTCGCCCGCATAGGGTGTCGACGTGCGCACGGTGTACGTGATCGGGATCGGCTCGGGGGACCCCGACCACCTCACATTGCAGGCGGTGGCCGCGCTGAAGCGCGTCGACGTCGTCTTCGTCATCGACAAGGGCGAGGTGAAGGAGGACCTCACCGCGCTGCGGACCGGGATCCTCGACCGGCACCTCGAGCCCGGCAGCTACCGGGTCGTCGAGGCCGCGGACCCCGAGCGGGACCGCAGGGCCGGCGCGGGGGAGCCCGGGCGGTCGGAGCGGTACACGGCCGCCGTCGTCGACTGGCAGGACCGCCGCGGGTCGCTCTATGCGTCGATGCTCGCGGAGCTGGCCGACGGCGAGACCGGCGCCTTCCTCGTATGGGGCGACCCCTCCCTCTACGACGGCACCCTGCGGCTGCTCGAGGGCGTCGAGGGGATCGAGGTCGTCTCCTACCCCGGCATCTCCAGCGTGCAGGCGCTCGCCGCCGCCCACCGGCTGATCCTCAACCGGGTCGGGCGCCCCGTGCTGATCACCACCGGCCGACGGATCGCGGCGGGGCTGCCCGCCGACGTCGACGACGTCGTCGTGATGCTCGACGGCGGCACCGCCTTCGCGCAGCTGCCCGACGACGAGGTCGCCGACGTGGAGGTGTACTGGGGGGCATACGTGGGCAGCCCGGACGAGCTCCTGGTGTCCGGCCCGGTCCTCGAGGTCCGTGACGAGATCGTGAGGCTCCGGGCGGAGGCACGGGAGCGCAAGGGCTGGATCATGGACACGTACCTGCTGCGGCGGCATCCCGGGGACCGCTGAGCGGGCCGCCGCGGCAGCGGGACGGGGGTGGCGGTGTGACCGAGCGAGGCACGTCGGCGCGCGGGGCGCGCGGACGTCCGGACGAGGAGGGGCGCTCGATCCCGGCCGACGGGACCGGGCTCGGCGGGGCGGCCGTCGGGGGTGACCCCGACGCCGTCCGCAACGGAACCGCCGGCCGGACCGCCGGCCGCAGCGCCGGCGGACCCGTCGACGGGGTGGTGAACGGGGCGCCCGACGGCGCGGTGGACGGTGCCGTGGACGGGTCGCCACTCGCGCCTCCCGCGGCTCCGGTGACGGCGTCGGCGGGGGCCTCGGTGACCCCGGCGCCCGACCGCGGCGCGGTGATCGGTGGCGGACTGACCTGGCTGGCGACCTGGAGCTGGCGGATCCTGCTGATCGCGTTCGGCGCCATCCTGTTCGGCCTCGTGGTCGGCGCGCTGTGGCCGATCGTGCTGCCGGTGCTGCTCGGCGTCATCCTCGCGACCGTGCTGCGGCCGCCGGTGCGCTGGCTGGTCGAGCGCCGGGTCCCGCCCGCCCTGGCCGCGCTGGTGGTGCTCGTCGGGGCGCTGCTGGTGCTCGGCGGGATCATCATGCTGATCGCGCCGCAGGTGGCGGGGCAGTCGGACGAGATCGCCGCCGGCGTCACGGGCGGGTTGGGACAGATCCAGCAGTGGGTGTCCGGGCCGCCGTTCAACCTCGGTGAGGGCCAGATCGGCGGGGTGCTCGACTCGATCACCCGCCAGCTGCAGGCCAGCGCGTCGACGATCGCCGGGAGCGTGCTGACCGGTGTGTCGGCGTTCGCGAACGGTCTGCTCAACATCGTGCTCGCCGTGGTGCTGGCCTTCTTCTTCGTCAAGGACGGCCCGCGCTTCCTGCCCTGGGTCACCCGCGTGACCGGGGCCCGGGCGGGCCGGCACGTCGCCGGCGTGCTGGAGCGCGCGTGGCGGACCCTCGGCGGGTTCATCCGCACGCAGGCCCTGGTGGCGTTCGTCGACGCCTTCTTCATCGGCCTCGGCCTGGTGATCCTCGGCGTCCCGCTGGCGCTGCCGCTCGCCGTGCTGACCTTCTTCGGCGGTTTCGTGCCGATCGTCGGCGCGCTCGTCGCGGGCGCGCTGTCGGTGCTGGTCGCGCTGGTGACGAAGGGCTTCACGACCGCCCTGATCGTGCTCGCGATCATCATCGCGGTGCAGCAGCTCGAGGGGAACGTCCTGCAGCCGATCCTGCAGAGCCGCAGCCTCAACCTGCACGGCGCCGTGGTGCTGCTGGCGGTCACCGCGGGCGGCGCGATCTGGGGCATCGCCGGGGCGTTCCTGGCCGTGCCGGTCGCCGCGGTCGCGGCCGAGGTGCTGCGGTACATCGGGGAGGAGATCGACCGGCGGGCCGGGGCTCGGGCGGCGCCACCGAGCGACGAGCCCGAGGGGCCGGACGGGGACCCGCCGGAGCGCGATAGATCCCTCGGCGCCCCGGCCGACGAGACCGCGCGGATCCCGGCCGACGACGGCGGCCCCGGCCCGGTGCGCCGGCCCTCGCCGGAGGCCTGAGACCGGCCGGCACCGGTCGCGGTTGGTGCGTCGACGCTCTGCGAAGGTCGGTCGGCGACGGTCGCGGTCCCGCGTGTCGGCTTCCTGGGGGCGGGGATCACGGTCCCGTGTGTCGGCCCTCTCGGTCTGATGCCGGTCAGCGGCGGGCGTCGTCCATCCGGACGCGTGGCTGCGGTCCGTCCGGCCGTGGTCCCGGTCGGGTGCGCGCGACGAGCGGTGTCGGGGGCTCGACCAGCGGTGTTTCCCGGACGGT
Organism: Pseudonocardia autotrophica; assembly: GCF_000717175.1. Taxonomy (GTDB): domain Bacteria; phylum Actinomycetota; class Actinomycetes; order Mycobacteriales; family Pseudonocardiaceae; genus Pseudonocardia; species Pseudonocardia halophobica. Next base: position 97,495 of record NZ_JNYD01000016.1, read on the forward strand.
CGCGCGGGGCCATCCCAGGGGTGTCCGGCCGCACGCTCCCCGCACCGAGAGGCCTTCCCATGACCTGCCCGGCACAGATCCCGCACCAGATCCGGCCCCCGGACGCACCCGGCGAGGCCACCGAGGCCACCGAGGCCATCGAGTTCACGGAGCCCGCCGGCGTCGACCCGGTCGCGGTGCTCGCCGAGGTGACCGGCGACGTCGAGCGCGCCGAGGCCGACCTCACCGGCCTGGCCGACTCCGTCGAGTACGTCCACCGCAGCTGGCCCGCCAACCCGGCCCAGCTCTCCGTCATCCGGCGCGAGCTCCTCGGCTGGCTCGCGCCTCTGGGGCTGAGCACCGAGCAGAAGGACGACGTCGTGCTCGCGGTCGACGAGGCCGTCGCCAACGCCGTCCGGCACGCCTACCCGGAGGACCGGCCCGGCGACGTCGAGCTCACCCTCTGGACCGAGGGCGAGGCGCTCTGCATCGAGATCACCGACCACGGCAGCTGGCGGCCCGCGCAGGGCGAGGGCGGCACGATCACGGGCGACGCCCGGGGCGGCCGCGGCATGCTCCTCATGCAGCACATGGTCGAGACCGTGCTCGTCCACTTCGACGGCCGCGGCAGCCGGGTCCTCCTGCGCCATCGCTTCAACCGCCCCGCCGACGCGGAGACGGGCGGCACGGGTGAGGCCGAGTTCGACGACGCCGCCGCAATCGAGGACGCGCCGCGCCACTCGCGCTAATCCGGCCGGGGCGGGACGGACGGTCTTCGGCGCGGCTCCGGGCGCGCTCCGGTCTCGCGAAAGGCCTGGCGGGCGGCATCCGCACAGCTGTCCGGGCGGCTGACACAACCGTAGCGCCCGGCCGAGCGCCGGCCCCGCTGGTTCGCGCGACCTCCCAGCGGCTGGCACAACCGCTGCTGCGGCTCGCACAACACGGCTCCATCCCTGCGCCCGCGGCCGTCGCACATCCGCTTCAGCGCCTCACAACCCGTCGACGAGGTGTGCGGCGCTCGCGTCGGGTGTGCCGCGGGGCGCGAGCAGATGTGCGGCGCCCCGCCGGGTGTGCCGGGTGCCCCGCCGGCTGTGCCACCGCCCGGCCAGGTGCACCAGCGCGTCAGCCCGCCTCGGTGGGGGAGAAGAGCGCCTCCACCGCTCGTGTGACGTGTCCGACCACCGTCCCGGGGTCGGCGCCTGCGACCGCTTCGCTGCGGATCACCTTGCGCAGCAATGCGATCCCCAGCAGCCAGGCGAGGGCGAGCTCGGCGCGGAGGTCCGCGTCGGCGGGGTCGTCCGTGGCGACGAGCCGCGCCAGTGTGCCGCCGTAGGCGACCCGCAGCTCCTCCCGGACCGTGGCGGCGGCGTCGGTGTTGCCCGCCGAGCGGAGGGCGGCGAGGAAGAGGGCGACGTCGTCGGCCGAGCCGTCGTCCGTGGCCAGGATCGCGGCCAGCGTGCGGGGGAGGACCTGCTCGGCGGGGCCGTCGTGCAGCAGGTCGAGGGCCTGCCCGGTGACGGCCTCGGCGAAGAGACCCTCCTTGGACCCGAAGTGCCGGAACAGCAGGGCCTGGTTGACTCCCGCGCGCTCGGCGACCGCACGGACCGTCGTGCCCTCGTAGCCCGCGCTCGCGAACAGCTCCCGACCCGCGGCCAACAGGGCCCGCCGGGTCGCCGCGGAGTCCCGCGGGCGAGCGGGCCGGGGCCGGTCCGCGTCGCAAGGAGTGCCGCTGTCGCTGGTCATGCCCTATCGGACCACGCCGCGTGTGCGGAGGCGGCGTCCGGGGTAGGCGGGGTCGAGGGTGTCATCGACGCCCGCGAACGAGAGAGCGGAGGATCATGGCGCAGCGCGAGAGCGACGAGCGGGGCATCGACACGTCGCCGGACCTGGTGGAGGCCCTCCAGCTCGGCAACGAGGAGACGCTGACGGGCCCGTCGGGCGCGGACCCGCTCGACGCCGGCTACGTGCCGGCCGACCGGCCCTACGGGGTCGACGACCCCACGGTGACCCCGGCGGGGCAGCGCGAGGGCGAGACGCTCGACGAGCGCCTGGAGCGCGAGGAGCCCGACGAGGAGGAGGTCCGCGACACCACCCGCACCGGGCGGCTGGCCCCGCGGGACCCGGGTGCGGACGGCGAGGCCGTCGACCAGGACCCCGCGACGGCGGCCGAGGACGTCGGCGTCGACGGGGCGGCGGCGTCGGCCGAGGAGGCCGCGGTGCACGAGCTGGACGAGGGTGTCGAACCGGTGCTGGACGAGTCGCCGATCGAGGATCCCGAGGTCGCGCGGTCGCTGGCCGAGGACCAGCGGCCGGGCGAGGCGGAGGAGGACGCGGTCCGCGACTTCGCGGAGGAGACCGAGCCGCAGGAGCGGCCGAGCGCCGCGGCGCGGATCGACGCGAACCCGGACACGGGCGGCGTGCCCGGGGTCGACGGCGCGCGCGACGCCGGCGTCAGCCCTCGCAGCTCTGGGTGATCTGCTCGATCACCCGGTCGAGGTCCAGGACCGCCGACTCCTCACCGAGCGGAACCAGCTCCGCCGACGACTCGACGAAGTGCCGCAGCAGGTCCCGGTCGACCTCGAGCACGGCGCGACCGTCGCTGGAGCGGATCTCGATCTCGACGATGTCGTAGCCCTGGACGAGCTGCGGGCTCATCCGGATGTCGCCGTAGCCGGCCGGCCCGGACAGCGCCTCGACCACCAGGTCGCGGGCGACGAGCCACTCGACCCACCGGTCCTGCCTGGTCCGGACGGCGAGGGTGACCGCGAACGGGTCGGTCGCGGTGTAGGTCCACCGCGTGACGACGGGCGCGGGCTGCCCGTGCAGCACGGTGAACATGTCCTGCTGGACCGAGTCGCTGGTCGTCATGGCGTGGCTCCCTGGCGCTGGCCGTCCGGCGGTGTGGACGGCTCTCATGGTGGGAATCGGCGGCGCTCGTCGGAACGCAGCAGGTTCGCGGCCCTTTCACCCTTTCTGGTGACCGTAACCGCGACGTCCGGCGGTGTCGGGAACGGGGGCGGTCAGCCGCGGGTGGCGGCCGACACGACCCAGATGCCCGTCGAGCCCGCCCGGACCGGCTGGACGAGCGTGACGTGCGCGGTGCCGCCCGACGGGTCGGTGAGGTCGACCGAGCCCGGGCCGGTGGACGTCGGCTCCGGGTTCGTCCAGCCGTAGGTGGTGGTCGCGTAGCTGACGGCGACCTCCTCGGGGTCGAGGGTCCACGGCTGGGCGCCGCCGTCGACCCGGGTCTGCAGCTCCTGGGCCGCGGCCAGGTCGGTGACCGGCCACAGCAGCGTGGTCCCGTTCGGCGCGGCCTGGGGTGCGGTCGTCTGCGGCGTGACCGACGGGGCGGCCGACGGCGCGGCGGACAGTGCGGCGGAGGATCCCGCCGCCTGCGGGGCGGGGGGTGACGTGCCGCCGCACCCGGCGAGCAGCGCCGCCAGTGCCGCCGCCGTCAGCAGTCCACCGGCACCGCGCGTCGTCGCCCCGTCCACATCCGGCACGCTAGCCCCGGTGGGCGGCCCTGCGGCACCGACGCACCGCCACGTTCGAGGGTCGGCGCACCCGCGCCCACCTGCCCGACCGGACGTGGCGCGACGGCCGATCTCGAATAGGGTTCCGGCAGAGCAGAGCCGCCGAATCCTGTGAGGTGCAATGTCCGACAGCAGCACGGCCTTCTACGCGGCGCGGGACTTCCTCCTCGCGCACCGCACGGACTACGACACCGCCGTGCGCGACTTCCGCTGGCCCGAGCTCACCGAGTTCAACTGGGCGCTCGACCACTTCGACGCCGCCGCCGCCGACCCGGAGCGCGGCGCCCGTAAGGCGCTGTGGATCATCGAGGCCGACGGGAGCGACGCCTCGTGGACCTTCGCCGAGCTCTCCGAGCGGTCCAACCGGGTGGCGAACTGGCTGCGCGAGCGGGGGGTCGCCCGCGGCGACCGCATCATCCTCATGCTGGCCAACCAGCTGGAGCTGTGGGAGACGCTGCTGGCGGCGATGAAGCTGGGCGCCGTCGTCATCCCCGCGACCACGCTGCTGACCGCCGAGGACCTCCGCGACCGGGTCGACCGGGGCAACGCCAGGCACGTGATCGTCGGCAAGGACGACGCGGCGAAGTTCGACGACGTGCCGGGCGACTACACCCGGATCTCCGTCCGCGGCGCGCCGAAGGGGTGGGAGGACTACACCGACGCCTACGACAGGTCCGCCGTCTTCCAGCCCGACGGACCGACCCAGGCCACCGACACCCTGTTGCTCTACTTCACCTCGGGCACCACGGCCAAGCCGAAGCTCGTCGAGCACACGCACCAGAGCTACCCGGTCGGCCACCTGTCGACGATGTACTGGATCGGGCTCGAGCCCGGCGACGTCCACCTCAACATCTCCTCGCCCGGCTGGGCCAAGCACGCGTGGTCGAACGTCTTCGCGCCGTGGATCGCCGAGGCGACCGTGCTCGTCATGAACTACACCAAGTTCGACGCGAACAACTTGCTGGGTGTGCTGGACAAGTACGGCGTGACCAGCTTCTGCGCCCCGCCCACGGTGTGGCGCATGCTGATCCAGGCCGACCTGTCCGGGCTCCGGACGCCCCCGACCAAGGTCGTCGGCGCCGGCGAGCCGCTCAACCCCGAGGTGATCGAGCAGGTCGAGAAGGCCTGGGGGCTCAAGATCCGCGACGGGTTCGGGCAGACCGAGTCCAGCGTCCAGATCGCGAACCCGCCCGGCTCGCCGATCAAACCCGGCTCGATGGGCCGGCCGATGCCCGGCTTCCCGATCGCGCTGATCGACCCCGCGACGGGGGAGAAGGCCGACGAGGGCGAGATCTGCATCGACCTCGCGCAGCGGCCGACCGGGCTCATGGTGGGCTACAAGGACGACCCGGAGCGCAACGCCGAGGCGATGGCCGGCGGGTACTACCACACCGGCGACGTCGGCTCCCGCGACGCGGACGGCTACATCACCTACGTGGGCCGCGCCGACGACGTCTTCAAGGCCTCGGACTACCGGATCAGCCCGTTCGAGCTGGAGAGCGTGCTGATCGAGCACCCGGCGGTGGCGGAGGCGGCGATCGTGCCCTCGCCGGACCCGGTGCGGCTGGCCGTGCCGAAGGCGTACGTGGTGCTGGCCGCGGGCTACGAGCCGACCGAGGAGACCGCGAAGGACATCCTGCAGTTCGCGCGGGACAACCTCGCGCCGTACAAGCGGATCCGGCGGCTGGAGTTCCACGAGCTGCCCAAGACGATCTCCGGCAAGATCCGGCGCGTCGAGCTGCGGGGCCGCGAGGGCGAACTGCACGCCGACCCGTCGGCCACGCCGTCGGGCGAGTTCACCCTCTAGTACGGGTGGCCGGGCGGGTCTCCCGCCCGGCCGTCGGGTACTGATTCGGGCGGGCCGTGCCGCGGGGCACGGCGCGTGCGCCGGCGGGTCACCACCGGCGGGTCGTCGCCCCCACCGGCGGCGGCGCACGACCGGGACGTGGAGGGTGCAGATGGCCGCAGGCGACGGGTACACGCCCGGGAGCGGACCGATGGCGGGCGTGCTGGCGGGCATGCCCGACGTCTTCGGCCGGTTGCTCGCCGAGCACGTACCGGACCGACTGGGTCGCTGCTCCGCCTGCCGCAACGCGGGCTCGGGCGTCGTCTGGCCGTGCACCCTGCACCAGATCGCGACCCGCGCCGCGGACCTGCACGCCCGCGGGCCGCGGTAGCGGTCAGAAGGGGGCGACGACGACGTCGCCCACCTCGGTCCGCAGGTCCAGCGCGTGGTCGGCGCCCGGCTCGCTCGGGACCCGCACCGACGTCTCGCCGAGGTCGGTGTGCACGGTCACCCGGTACGTCGCCTGCGGCACGCGCACGGTGATGTCCCCGCGCTGGGTCTCCACCCGGGCCGAACCGGGGGTGGCGAGGGTGAGCTCGACGTCGCCGTTCGCGGTCTGCGCCAGCACGTCGGCGTCGCGCAGGGTCCGGCCGATGATCGTGCCGGCCTGGGTGCGCGCCCGGGCCGTCCCGGTCACGGTGTCGAGCGTGATCCCGCCGGCGCCGGTCGCGACGTCGACCCGGCCCACCTGCGTCAAGGTGATGCCGCCGGCCTCGGTCCGTCCGGTGACCGGCAGCCCGGCCGGGACGTGCACGGTGTACGTGACCGCGCAGTGGTCGCCGCAGCCGCCGAGCACGAGCACGCCGCCCTCGACGCGGTGGCTCGGGCCGGTCGGCGCCGAGCCCCGGTAGGTGACCTCCCGCTCCAGCGAGGCCCCGCCGTCGCCGACGACGGTCACGCCGCCGGCCTGGTTGTCGATCCGGATCTCGGTGACCGGGCCCCCGAGCGCCGCCCGGTCCCGCGTCGTCTGCCCGGCGCCGACGCTGCAGCCCGCCACCGCGGCGGCCGCGGCGAGCACGCCCACAACCGTCCGCACACCCCACCGGCCCATGTGTCCCCCTCCCCGCCCGCCGGGGGCGACGGTAGGCGGCGGCCGGGGCCGTGACCAGGGACGTTCGGCTCAGGGTCGATTCTCGCTCCGCAGGCTCCGCGCAGGGTCGATGCTCGCTCCGCAGGCTCCGCTCAGGGTCGGTTCTCGCTCCGCAGGCTCCGCTCAGGGTCGATGCTCGCTCCGCGAGCTCCGCTCAGTCCTCGCGGCTGTAGTGGCCCGGCCACTCCTCGTACGGGATGCGGGTGATGTCGAGGACCTTGCCGATCGTCGACCACTCGTTGCGGCCCAGGCGGGCGAGCGGGCGCAGCCGTTCGATCGCGGGGAGGCTGTGGCCGCGGGCGTCGGTCTCGAAGACGTCGGCGTCGATCGCGGCGTGCAGGACCCGGCCGATCACGACCGTCGAGTCGCCCAGCTCGAGGGCCTGCTCGAGGCGGCACTCGAGCGCGACGGGCGACTCCTTCACCCGCGGCGGCTCCACGGTCGCGCTCGGCTCCGCGGTCAGCCCGACCTCGGCGAACTCGGAGATCTCGGCGGGGAAGTTCGTGCCCGTGGCGTTGATCCGCTCGAACATGGACTCGGAGGCGAGGCAGACGACGAACTCGCCGGTCTCGGTGGCGTTGCGCAGCGAGTCCTTCTTCCCGACCGAGGTGAACTGCACCATGGGCGGGTCCACGCACGAGACCGTGAAGAAGGAGTGCGGGGCGAGGTTGTCGACGCCCGCCGCCGACCGGGTCGAGACCCAGGCGATGGGCCGGGGGACGACGACGCTGGTCAGCACCTTGTAGAAGCGGCCGTGCCCCAGCTCGCCGGGGTCGATGTCCGTGCGCATGCCCCGATCATCCCCCGGGCTACGGTGACCGGCATGCGGCACGGCCTCTTCCTCCGCCCCGGCCCGGACCGGGCGTGGGGCCTGGCGTTGGGGGTGGCGGCCGACCTCGTCCTCGCCGACCCCCGGCGCGGACACCCCGTGGCGGGCTTCGGCCGGGTCGCCGCCGGGCTGGAACGACGCCTGTACGCCGACTCCCGCGCGGCCGGTGCGGCCTACTCCGCGCTGCTGGTCGGGGGAGCGGTGGGCGCCGGGGTGGTCGGTCGTCCGCGGTCGCGGACGGGCAGGGTGCTGCTGACCGCGGCGGCGACCTGGGCCGTGCTGGGGGGCACCTCGCTCGTGCGCGAGGGGGCGGCGCTGGGGAGGTCGCTGGAGCAGGGCGACCTCGACGCGGCCCGGGCCCGGATCCCGCACCTGTGCGCCCGCGACCCCGCGCTGCTCGACGCGGCCGGGATGGCGCGGGCGGGCGTGGAGTCGTTGGCGGAGAACACGTCCGACGCCGTCGTGGCGCCCCTGTTCTGGGGTGCGGTGGCGGGCGTGCCCGGCCTGCTGGGGTACCGGGCCGTCAACACCCTCGACGCGATGGTGGGGTACCGCTCGCCCCGCTACACCCGCTTCGGCTGGGCCTCGGCCCGGCTCGACGACCTCGCCAACCTGCTGCCGGCCCGGCTCGCCGCGCTGCTCACGGCGGCCGCGGCCCCGCTGGTCGGGGGCCGGCCCGGCGCCGCCCTGGCCGCCTGGCGGCGCGACGCCCGCGAGCACCCCAGCCCCAACGCCGGCCCGGTGGAGGCCGCCGCGGCGGGGGCGTTGGGCGTGCGGCTGGGTGGGCGGACGGAGTACGCCTACGGCGCGGAGGACCGGCCCACCCTCGGTCGCGGCCCCGCTCCCGTCGCCGGCGACCTCGTGCGCGCCGCGCGCCTCTCCCGCTGTGTCGGGCTGCTCGCCGCGGGGGCAGCGGTGGCGGTGGCGGGACTGTCGCCCCGACGGTGATCATCAGGAGCTGACGGCTCGATCAGTGGCCGGATCCTGCCCTCGGCTCCTTCTCGGGCGCGAGTCAGTGGGGGGCGGGGGTGTCGCGGTCGCCCGTGTCCGGTCGGTCGCGGCGGGGGGCGGGGTCGTCGTCGACGGAGGGGTCGAGGTCGCGGCCCGAGAGGGCGTCGCGCAGGCTCGCCTTCGTCTCCCGCCTCCCGCGCCGCTGCAGCACCTCGAGCCGGATGAAGTACCCCAGCGCGATGATCGCGATGGCGCCGAAGGTCAGCCACTGCAGGGCGTACGAGCCGTTGGTGAACGGGGCCGCGGTGGTCGCGGGCGTGACCGGGATCGGGGTGAGGACGCCCGGCTGGCCCGCGCCGAGCTGCAGGTACCCCTCGACCATGTCCTGCGTCCCCGTCGCCGCGGCCAGCTGCCGGGAGTCGACGGCGTAGATCTGCAGGTGGCCGCCCTCGGTGGCCGGGGCGCGGCCGCTGGTGTCGGTCTCGTTCACGCGCAGCCGCCCGGTCAGGGTGACCGGGCCCGCGGGGGCGGCGGGGAAGTCGGGGACGGCCTGGCCGTCGTCGGTGGTGATCGAGCCGCGGTCGACGGCGACGGTGCGGCCGTCGTCGAGCCGGACGGGCGTCAGGACCTCGGAGGCGGGCTTGCCGTCGACGAACCGCAGCCGGACCAGCACCTCGGCCTGCGGCAGGTAGGTGCCGGCGAGCGTGACCTGACGCCACTCGTCGCCCGGGTCGACCTCGGTGCCGGGGACCAGCTGGGCGAACGGGACCGGCGGGGTGCTGTTGGCGGTGTCGATCGCGTGCTGCTGCGCCTGACGCTGCTCCTCGCGGCCGAACTGCCAGGGGGCCAGCAGCGTGTAGCACGCCACGGCGAAGCCGATGACCACCACCACGAAGGCGATCCAGCCCGGGCGCAGCAGGAAGCGCATGCCCCTACGTTAGGCGCCCCACGGAGGGCGGGTCCCGCCGCCTCGTCGCCGGTCGCGCCCGCCCGGCACCGATCGGGACGCCGTCCGGTCGCCGGCGGTGGCCGCCGTCACCCGGTGCGCTGGCACGTGTCACCCGAGCCGGTGGAGGTCGACGCCGCCGTGCTCACCCGCCGCCATCCTTCGCGCATCCCGAGGGGCGCGGCTACGTCCGGCCGCGACCGGGTCACGTCGGAGGGGGCGTTCATGAGGGGGAGTGCTGTGCGCGGGGCACCGCGGACGGTCGGGGGCCGCGCGGTCCGCCCGGTGCTGGTCGCGGTGATCGCCGTGGGGATCGCGATCGCCGGCGCGGGGACGGCGGGCGCCGCGGAGTCCGGCGCCGTCGGGGCGGCTCCGGAGCAGGTCACCCCGCCCGGGGCCATCCCGGTGGGCTGCGGTACTGCGACGAAGGACCTCGCCGCCGTGGTCGCCGCGGCACCGTCGGGGGCCACCGTGAAGGTCTGCCCGGGGACCTACACCGGCACCATCACGCTGACCAAGCCGATCACCCTCCTCGGCGCCCGGGCCGGCGTCGACGCCCGCACCGGCCGGACCGACCTCAGGGCCGAGTCCGTGGTCGACGGCAAGGGCGGCTCCGGGTTCACGGTCGCGGGCGGGGTCTCGAACGTCCGCATCGACGGCTTCACGATCAGCAACGCCACCCAGACCAAGGGCGCGTCCACGGGTGGCGTGCTCGCCGTCAACCGTGGCTCCGGCATCACGATCACCAACAACGTGATCACGCGCTTCAGCTTCGGCGTGAACATGAACTCGAACGGCCAGGTCGCCAGCGCGGTGACGCGCAACCGCTTCGCCGAGAACAACGGGGAGGGCGGCCAGGCGGGCGTCTTCCTCTGCTGCGGCACGGCGAACAACCTGACGATCTCCGACAACCTCTTCACCGGCCACGACGGCGACGCCGCGGCCGCCGTGAACACCGCGGGCGACCCGGCGAGCTGGTCGACCGGGCTGCGGATCGAGCGCAACCAGAGCATCGACGACGCCACCTTCGCCGTGGTCACGAACGTCGACGGCCTGGTCGTCGCGCACAACCAGGTGGTTCGGCGCCCCACCGCCACGACGGGCGTCGGCACCGGCATCCTCGTCGGCGGCGCGACGAAGAACGTGAAGGTCACCGGCAACGTCCTCACCGATGGGGCGAGGAACGGCATCTCCGTGACGCAGGACTTCAGCCCGGTGAGGAACACGGGCCTGACCGTGAACACCAACACCGTGGTCAACCGCCTCAACGGCATCCGGCTCGTCGACCAGACCTCCGGCACGATCAGCGGCAACACCGTCGCGCAGAGCACCGGCACCGGGATCCTGCTGGAGGGCGCGGCCAACTCCGGCGTCACCGTGACCGGCAACCGCTCCTTCCAGAACGCCGTGTCCGACTGCACCGACCAGAGCAAGGGCACCGGGACCGCCGGCACCGCCAACACGTGGACCGGCAACCTCGGCGTCCGCAGCACCCCGCCGGGCCTCTGCCGCCTCTTCTGACGGAGACTGCTCGGCGTGGATCCGAGCGGCGCCCTGCTGGTGGCGGGAACGACGTCCGACGCCGGCAAGAGCGCCCTGGTGGCGGGCATCTGCCGCTGGCTGCGCCGGCGGGGGGTGTCCGTCGCCCCGTTCAAGGCCCAGAACATGAGCAACAACTCCGTCGTCACCGTCGACGGCGGGGAGATCGGCCGGGCCCAGGCGATGCAGGCGCACGCCTGCGGCCTGGAGCCGAGCGTCGCGTTCAACCCCGTGCTGCTCAAGCCGGGCAGCGACCGGATCTCGCAGGTGGTGGTCCGGGGACGGGCGGACGGGCACGTCTCCGCCCTGTCCTACCGGACCCGGACCGCCGCGCTGCTCGAGGTCGTCACGGACACCCTGACCGAGCTGCGGTCCCGGTTCGACGTCGTGGTCTGCGAGGGGGCCGGCTCGCCCGCCGAGATCAACCTGCGGGCCACCGACCTCGCCAACATGGGCCTGGCCCAGGCCGCGGACCTGCCGGTGATCGTGGTGGGGGACATCGACCGCGGCGGCGTGCTCGCGCACCTGTTCGGCACCGTCGCCGTCCTCGACCCGGCCGACCAGGCCCGGATCGCCGGGTTCGTGATCAACAAGTTCCGCGGGGACCCCGCGCTGCTGGCCCCGGGACTGGAGCAGCTCCGGGCGCTGACGGGGCGGTCGACGCTCGGCGTCGTCCCCTGGTCGGACCGCCTGTGGCTCGACGCCGAGGACTCCCTGTCCGCCGTCGCCGACGGGGTGCTCGGCCGCCCGGCCCCGCCGCTCGGCGAGCAGTGGCTGCGCGTCGCCGTGGTCCGGCTGCCGCGGATCTCCAACGCGACCGACGCCGAGGCCCTGGCCTGCGAACCCGGCGTCGCGGTCCGGTACGTGACCGAGCCGTCGCGGATCCTCGACGCGGACGTCGTCGTGCTACCGGGGTCCAAGGCGACCGTCTCGGACCTGGCCTGGCTGCGGGCCACGGGCCTGGCCGACGCGATCGCCGCGCACGCCGAGGAGAACAAGCCGGTCCTCGGGATCTGCGGCGGGTACCAGATGCTGGGCCGCCGGATCACCGATCCGGGCGTGGAGGTGCCGGAGGGCGCCGACGTCGCCGGGCTCGGGCTGCTCGACCTGGAGATCGCCTTCGACCACGAGAAGCACCTCGGCACCCCCACCGGCACCGCGCTCGGCGTGCCGGTGCGCGGCTACGAGATCCACCACGGCCGCGTCGTGCGGTCGGGCGACCCCCAGCTGCTCGACGGCGAGGGGTCCGACGCCGGCGCCGTGCTCGGCACCCACTGGCACGGCCTGCTGGAGAACGACGCGTTCCGCCGCCTCCTGCTGTCGCGGCTGGCCGAACAGTCAGGTCGGACCGGGTTCCGCCCGGCCCCGGACACGTCGTTCGCGGCGGAGCGGACCGCCCAGCTCGACCTGCTGGCGGACCTCGTCGAGCAGCACCTGGACACGGCCGCACTTGAACATGTGATCAGTCACGGTGCCCCCGTGGATCTCCCGGTGCTGGCGACCGGTCTGGCAGAGTCGCGCCGGTGAGCGGTACGGCATTTCCCTTCTCGGCGGTCGTCGGGCACGACGACCTGCGCCTGGCCCTGGTCCTCAACGCCGTGCACCCCGGCGTCGGCGGGGTGCTGGTGCGCGGGGAGAAGGGCACCGCCAAGTCGACGGCCGTGCGCGCGCTCGCCGCCCTGCTCCCCGCGCTCGACGTCGTGGCGGGCTGCCGCTTCGGCTGCGACCCGGCCGCCCCCGACCCGTCCTGCCCCGACGCCCCGCACGCCGGCGGCTCCACGACCCGGCCGGCCCGGCTCGTCGAGCTCCCCGTGGGCACCACCGAGGACCGGCTGGTCGGCTCGCTCGACCTGGAGAAGGCGCTGTCCGAGGGCACCCGCGCCTACCAGCCCGGGCTGCTGGCCGACGCGCACCGCGGCGTGCTCTACGTCGACGAGGTCAACCTGCTCCACGACCACCTCGTCGACCTGCTGCTCGACGCCGCCGCCATGGGCCGCGCGCACGTCGAGCGGGACGGCGTCTCGGTCTCGCACGCGGCGCGGTTCCTGCTGGTCGGCACGATGAACCCGGAGGAGGGCGAGCTGCGGCCGCAGCTGCTCGACCGGTTCGGGCTGACCGTGGAGGTGCGGGCGGCACGGGAGGTCGACACCCGCGTCGAGGTCGTCCGGCGGCGGATGGCGTTCGAGGCCGACCCGGCCGGGTTCGCCGGAACCTGGGCCGCGGCGGACGCCGAGGTCGCGGAACGGATCGTCGCCGCACGGGACCGGGTCGAGGCCGTGCGGCTGAGCGACCGTGAGCTGCGCCGGATCGCGTTCGTGTGCGCCCGGTTCGACGTCGACGGCATGCGGGCCGACCTCGTCATCGCCCGGACCGCGGTCGCGCACGCCGCCTGGCGGGGCGCCGATGCCGTCGCCGAGGACGACGTGCGGGTCGCGGCGCGCCTGGCGCTGCCGCACCGGCGCCGGCGGGACCCCTTCGACGAGCCCGGGATCGACGAGAAGGACCTCGACGAGGCCCTGCGGGACGCCGAGGAGGACCTGGGACCCGAGGGCCCGACCGACCCGACCGACCCGCCGAACCCGACCGACCCGCCGGACCCGACCGACCCCGACGACGACCCGGGCGGCGGCGCGCCGGACGAGGCCGACGGCGGCCCCGACGCGGAGTCCCGGGCCGGCGCGGATCCCACCCGCAGCGGACCCACCCCGTCGAGCGGCGGCGCGGGCCGGGCCGGACCCGAGTCGCACACGCCGCCGGCCCCGCCGCGCGAGCCCGGCGAGGCGGTCGAGGCGGTCGAGGCCCCGCAGGACCGGCCGGAGGCCATGGGCGCCGGCAGCGCGATGCCCGTCGGCGCCCCGGCTCGCCTGAGCCGGGTCGCGGCGCGGCGGTTCACCGTGCCCGGGGTGGGCGACGGCGCGCCCGGCCGCCGCTCGCGCGCCCGGACCGACACCGGACGCGTCGTCCGGCCCTCGGACGCCACCCCGCGCCGGGCCGCGGACCTGCACCTCCCCGCCACGATCGCCGCCGCGGCCCCGTTCCAGCACGAGCGCGGCCGCCGCGGCCCCGGCCTCCTGCTGCAGCGCGCCGACATGCGGGCGGCGCTGCGCGAGGGGCGCGAGGGGAACCTCGTGCTGTTCGTGGTCGACGCCTCCGGGTCGATGGCCGCCCGCAAGCGGATGGCCACGGTCTCCGGCGCCGTCCTCGCGCTGCTCCGCGACGCCTACCAGCGCAGGGACAAGGTCGGCCTGGTGACCTTCCGCTCCGCCGGCGCCGAGCTCGTCCTCCCGCCGACCACGAGCGTCCCGACCGCCCAGGTCCGGATGGCCGCGATGCGCACCGGCGGCCGCACCCCGCTCGCCGACGGCCTGCTGCTCGCCCGCCGCACCCTCGCCGCCGAACGGGTGCGGGACCCGCGGCGGCGCCCGCTCGTCGTCCTGCTCACGGACGGGCGGGCCACGGTCGCGACCCGCCCCGGCGGCGACCCCGTCGCCGACGCCCGCCGCGCCGCCGGCCTGCTCGCCGCCGACGGCGTGCACACCGTGGTGGTCGACTGCGAGTCCGGCTTCGTGAAGCTCGGCCTCGCCGGGCAGGTCGCCGCGGCCGCCGGCGCCCCCGTGATCACGGTCGACGAGCTCACCGTCGCCGATCTCACCTCCGCCGTGAGTGCCTAGTGCCCCTAGAGGGGCAGTAGGCACTCACGACCACCACTGACCAGGGAGGACGACGATGCCCCAGGGCCAGGTCTCCACCGTTCCGCAGGACGGGCTCACCACCCGCCAGCGCCGCAACCGTCCGCTGCTCGTGGTGCACACCGGCGAGATGAAGGGCAAGTCGACGGCGGCCTTCGGGCTCGCCCTGCGCGGCTGGAACCAGGGCTGGTCGATCGGCGTGTTCCAGTTCGTCAAGTCGGCGAAGTGGAAGGTCGGCGAGGAGGAGGCCTTCCGCGCGCTCGGCCGGCTGCACGAGCAGACCGGCGAGGGCGGGCCGGTCGAGTGGCACAAGATGGGCTCGGGCTGGAGCTGGAGCCGCAAGGCCGGCAGCGAGGAGGACCACGCCGCCGCGGCGCTCGAGGGCTGGCGGGAGATCCGCCGCCGGATCGAGAACCAGGTCCACGAGGTCTACGTGCTCGACGAGTTCACCTACCCGCTGAAGTGGGGCTGGGTGGACGTGCACGAGGTCGTCGAGGTGCTCGCCGCGCGCGAGGGCCGCCAGCACGTGATCATCACCGGCCGGGACGCGCCGCCCGAGCTGATCGAGGCCGCCGACCTCGTCATGCAGACGACCAAGATCAAGCACCCGATGGACGCCGGGCAGAAGGGGCAGCGGGGGATCGAGTGGTAGCCCGCGCGCTCGTCGTCGCGGCCCCGGCGTCGGGGTCCGGGAAGACGACGGTCGCCACCGGCCTGATGGCCGCCCTGGCCCGACGGGGGACCGCCGTCGCGCCGTTCAAGATCGGGCCGGACTACATCGACCCCGGCTACCACACGCTCGCCGCCGGACGTCGCGGCCGGAACCTCGACCCCGTCCTCGTCGGCGAGCAGCGCATCGGGCCGCTGGTCCGGCACGGCGCCGCCGGCTGCGAGGTCGCGGTGATCGAGGGCGTCATGGGGCTGTTCGACGGCCGGGTCGCCGACGGGTACGGCTCGACGGCCCAGGTCGCGGCCATGGTCGGCGCGCCCGTGGTGCTCGTCGTGGACTGCCGGGGGCAGTCGCGGTCGGTCGCGGCGCTCCTGCACGGCTTCCGCAGCTTCGACCCGACCACGCGCATCGCCGGGGTGATCCTCAATCGGGTCGGGTCGCCGCGGCACGAGGAGGTGCTCCGGGCGGCGTGCGACGAGATCGGGCTGCCGGTGCTCGGCGTCCTGCCGCGGCACGCGGAGCTGGCCGTGCCGTCGCGCCACCTCGGCCTGGTGACGGCCGTCGAGCACGGTGCGGCGGCGACCGCGGCGGTCGACGCGATGGCGGCCCTGGTGGCCGAGCACGTCGACCTCGACGCGGTGGTCCGGGTCGCGGAGCCGCTGCCGGCGGGGCCGGTGTGGGACCCGGCCGGCGAACTGGGCGGGTTCCGGGCCGAGCCGGGCATGCGGACCGCGGTGCTGGGTGGCGCGGCCTTCTCCTTCGGCTACGCCGAACACGTCGAGCTGCTGGAGGCGGCGGGATCCGAGGTCGTGCTCGTCGACCCGCTGCGCGACGAGACCCTGCCCGCGGGCATCGGCGGGCTCGTCCTGCCCGGCGGGTTCCCGGAGGAGCACGTCGCGGACCTCGGCGCCAACGCCGGTCTGCTCGCGGCGATCCGCGCGCTCGCGACCGCGGGGGCGCCGATCCGCGCGGAGTGCGGCGGGCTGCTCTACCTGTGCCGGGAGCTCGACGGCGTCCCGCTGGTCGGGGTCCTCGACGCCGCCGCCGCGATGACCGGCCGGCTCACCCTCGGCTACCGCGACGCCGTGGCGCTGAGCGACTCGACGGGCTTCGCCGCGGGGGAGCGGGTCAGCGGGCACGAGTTCCACCACTGTGCGGTCACGCCGCGGGCCGGTGCGGCGCCGGCGTGGGGCTGGCGCGGCGGGGAGCCGGAGGGCTTCGTCGGGGGCGGGGTGCACGCGTCGTTCCTGCACACCCACCCCGCCGGCACGCCCGGCTCGGTGAGCCGTTTCCTGACCGCGCACGTTCCCGCAGCTCAGGTCGGGTCGTGAGCGGCGACTGCCCCTCTAGGGGCAGTCGCCGCTCACGGGTGGTGGTCGGCATCGGGGCCCGGCGCGGGGTGTCGGGGGCGGCGGTGCGGGCCGCGTTGGAGGTCGTGCGGGACGTCGTCGGTGCGGAGGCCGACGTCGTCTACGCGTCGGTCGAGGCAAAGGCGGGGGAGCGGGGCATCCTCGACGCGATCGCGCCCGCGGGGCTCGAGGTGCGGCCCGCCGACGCGCTGGCGGGAGTCGCCGTGCCGGGCAGCGTGCGGGTCGGCGAAGCGGTCGGCACGCCGTCCGTCGCCGAGGCCGCGGCCCTCCTGGTGGCCTCCGAGCTCGGTGCGCAGCCGCAGCTCGTCGTGCCCAAGACGATCGTGGGGGATGTGACGGTCGCCGCCGCGCGCGTCGAGCACATGTCCCTGACCAGCGGGAACTCTCCATCGGGTTAGGCGACCCCCGTCCGGGACCGTTCAGCTCCGATCGTCGGCTCGTTATGCTTCCGCGGTCGGCGACAGGGAACCCGGGGCGACACCGGGTGCGTCCCGCGACCTTCTCTCCGGGGCGCGCGCCGGCCCACGACCAGCCCGCCGGGGCGATCCGCGGAAGGACCTGCACGTGACCCAGCACGACCAGTACCTCGTCGGCCTCGAGCTCGCCGGGCGCAAGGTGGTCGTCGTCGGGGGAGGCCAGGTCGCGCAGCGCCGGGTCTCCCGGCTGATCGCGTCGGGGGCGCTCGTCGAGGTCGTCTCGCCCGCGGTGACCCCGGCCGTCGAGGGCATGGCCTCGGCCCGCGAGATCACCTGGACCGCGCGCCGCTACTCCGAGGGCGACCTGGACGGCGCCTGGTACGCCATCGCCTGCACGGACGACCACGAGGTCAACGCCGCGGTCGGCGCCGAGGCCGAGCGCCGCCGGGTCTTCTGCGTGCGCGCCGACGACGGTCGCCTCGGCACCGCCGTCACCCCCGCGACCGGGGAGTACGACGGCCTGACCGTCGGTGTCCTCGCCAAGGGTGCGCACCGTCGTTCGGCCGCGGTCCGGACCGCGCTGGTCGAGGCCCTGCAGGCGGGCGTGGTGTCCGACTCGGCCGACCCGGTGCTGCCGGGCGTCGCGCTGGTCGGCGGCGGTCCTGGCGACCCCGAGCTGATCACCGTCCGCGGGCGGCGGCTGCTCTCCCGGGCGGACGTCGTGGTGGCCGACCGGCTCGGCCCGCGGGACCTGATCGAGGAGCTGGGCCCGGACGTCGAGGTCATCGACGCGTCCAAGATCCCGTACGGCCGCGCGATGGCGCAGCAGCGGATCAACGAGCTGCTGATCGAACACGCGAGGGCCGGCAAGTTCGTGGTGCGGCTCAAGGGCGGCGACCCGTTCGTCTACGGGCGCGGGTTCGAGGAGGTCCAGGCCTGCGCCGAGGCCGGCGTGCCCGTCACGGTCGTCCCCGGCATCACCAGCGCCTTCGCCGCGCCGGCCGTCGCGGGGATCCCGGTCAGCCACCGCGGGGTCGCGCACGAGATCGTCGTGGTGTCCGGGCACGTCGCGCCGGACGACCCGCGCAGCCTCGTCGACTGGCAGGCGCTCGGCCGGATGCGCGGCACGGTCGTGCTGATGATGGCCGTGGAGCGGATCGCGCAGTTCGCCGCCGCGCTGATCGAGTACGGCCGGCCCGCGGACACCCCGGTCGGCGTGATCCAGGACGGCACCACCCGCATCCAGCGCACGCTGCGCGCCACCCTCGGCACGGTCGCGGTGCAGGTCAAGGAGCAGGAGATCAGCCCGCCGGCGATCGTCGTGATCGGGCCGGTCGCGGGGCTCGCGGCCCAGCGGTGAGCACCCCGCCGGTGCTGCACCTGGTCCGGCACGGCGAGAGCACGTGGAACGCCGCGGGGCTGCTGCAGGGCCGCACCGCGCACGTCGGGCTGACGGCGCGGGGCCGGGCGCAGGCGCGCGCCGCGGCGGAGGCGCTGCAGGTCGGCACCGGCGCGCTGGTCCTCACGAGCCCGCAGCGCCGGGCGGCCGAGACGGCGGCAGTGGTCGGCCGGGTCCTCGGCCTGCCGGTGCGCGCGTGCCCAGGCCTGCGCGAACAGTCGCACGGCGACTGGGAGGGCCGCCCGGCCGCCGAGTGCGCCGGGGTGCTGGCCGGTGCGGAGCCGGACTGGGCCCCGCCCGGCGGCGAGACGGGCCGGGAGCTGCACGCGCGGGCCGGTCGGGTCCTGCGCGCCCTACCTGCGGCGCGATCGGTCGTGCTGGTCACCCACGGCGAGACCCTGCGGGCCCTCGTCGCCGCCGCCTGCGGGCTGGGGGTCGACGAGGCGCCCCGGGAGGTCCCGGCCAACGGCACGGTCGTCGAGCTGCGGCCGGTCGGACGCGGGAGGTGGGCGCGGGCGGAGGACCTGGCTCCGCACCGCTAGGAGGTCGTGGAGCGGACGACGGGACTCGAACCCGCGACCCTCACCTTGGCAAGGTGATGCGCTACCAACTGCGCTACGTCCGCATCTGCACCCGGTCTCCCGGGACCGCCGGGCTGTTCGCTCCGACGCCGACCACAGTACCGCACTTCGGAAGGCCCCCCGACCAGGGGGTGATCACGCAGCGCGACGGGCCGGTGCGGTATGGGGCCTCACCGGTCGACCGGGTGTGACGCCCGGCCGCTTGCTTCTCCGCCCGCGGCATGGTGTCGTCGTGGGCGACGGCAGTGGAGGAAGCCGGTGTGAATCCGGTGCGGTCCCGCCACTGTGACCGGGGAGCGCGTCCCCGCCCGATGGCCACTGCCCCGCGGGGGTGGGAAGGCCGGGGACGCGCGTCGATCCGGGAGCCAGGACACTCGCCGCCGTCGCAGGTTTCGACGATGAGGGCGCGGACCCTCGAGGAGGCCAGGATGACCGGCGACGGTCGCGACACCGCTGCGCGCACCCCCACCGTGACGGTCCTCGGTGCCGGCGGGGGTGACCCGGACGCGGCCGAGGGCGCCGACCTGCTCGCCGCCGCCGATGCCGTGCTCACCACCCCGGACGTCGAGTCGACGGTCCTGTTCTACGCCGAGGCCTGGCGCGTCGAACGCCTGCCGGACCTGGCCGGGGCGGCCGCCGCCGTCGCCGACGTGATCGGTCTGGGAGCGACGCGCGTGGTGCTCGCCGTGCCCGGTGACCCCGCCTCGAACCCGGGCTGCCGGGCGCTGCTCGACGGCCTGCGCGTCGCCGGGATCGAGGCGGTCGCGCGGCCCGGCGTCTCGCTCGTCCCGCCGCGGCTGAGCCCGATGCCCTGGTGAGCGGGGTGACGGGGGACTTCTACGAGGTCGTCCACGGTCGTCGGGACATCCGGACGGGATTCCTGCCGGACGAGCCGGTCTCGGATGCGGCGCTCCGCCGCGTGCTCGAGGCCGCGCACGCCGCGCCGAGCGTGGGGTTCTCGCAGCCCTGGGACTTCGTCGTGGTGCGGGACCGGGCGACCCGCGAGCGCGTGGCCGAGCTGGTCGCGGCGCAGCGGGCCGCGTTCGCCGCCTCCCTGCCGCGCGCCCGGGCGGCGGCCTTCGGCGCGCTCAAGGTGGAGGCGGTGCTCGACACCCCGGTCAACGTCGTCGTCACCTCGGATCCCACGCGCGGCGGCCGGCACGTCCTCGGCCGGTACGGGCGGCCCGAGATGGCCGCGCACTCCACGGCCTCGGCGGTGCAGAACCTGTGGCTGGCCGCGCGGGCCGAGGGCCTCGGCGTCGGCTGGGTCAGCTTCTTCGACGACGCCGGCCTGCGCGCCCTCGCCGACCTGCTCGGACTGCCCGCGCACGTCGAGGTGGTGGCGTACCTGTGCGTCGGGCACGTGCGGGAGTTCGCGCCGGAGCCGGAACTGGCGAGCGCGGGCTGGGCCCGCCGCCGCCCGCTGCGGTGGGCGGTGCACCAGGAGCGGTACGGAGACCGGGCGCTGCCCGGGGAGGTGGCGATGACCCTGCTCGACGAGACCGGGGCCGCGATCCGGCCCGCCGACGCCGCCGCCGAGGCGGAGGCGCGGGACCGGCTCGACCGGATGACCAAGCCGCGCGGCTCGCTCGGCCGGGTCGAGGACCTCGCGGTGCGGCTGGCCGGGATCGCGGGGCAGTGCCCGCCGGCGGTGCCCGAGCCCGCGGCCGTCGCCGTCTTCGCCGGGGACCACGGCGTCCACGCGCAGGGCGTGACCCCGTGGCCTCAGGAGGTCACGGCACAGATGGTCGGGAACTTCCTGGCCGGCGGGGCCGTGGTCAACGCGTTCGCCCGCCAGCTCGGCGCCGAGGTCCAGGTGGTCGACGTCGGCGTCGCGGCGCCCCTCGACCCCGTGCCCGGCCTGCTCCCGCGCCGGGTCGCCGCGGGCACCGCGGACATGACGGCCGGTCCGGCGCTGACCCGTGACCAGGCCCGTCGGGCGGTCGAGGCCGGCATCGAGGTGGCGCGGGACCTGGTCGCCGCCGGCAACCGGTGCCTGATCACCGGCGACATGGGCATCGCCAACACCACCGCCGCGGCCGCGCTGATCTGCGCCGTCACCGGGGCGGACCCGGCCGGGGCGACCGGGCGAGGGACCGGGATCGACGACGAGACGCTCGTCCGGAAGACCGAGGTCGTCCGGCAGGCGCTGGCTCTGCACTCGCCGGACCCGGCTGACGGGCTCGGGCTGCTCGCCGCGTTCGGGGGGCTCGAGCACGCCGGCATCGCCGGGTTCGTCCTCGGCGCCGCCGCGCTGCGCGTCCCGGTGCTGCTGGACGGCGTCAACGCGGGGGCGGCCGCGCTCGTGGCCTCGGTCCTGGCTCCCGACGCCGTGGCGGCCTGCGTCGCCGGGCACCGCTCCGCCGAGCCGGGGCACCGGATCGCGATGGCGCACCTCGGCCTCGACCCGCTGCTCGACCTCGGGATGCGGCTGGGGGAGGGCACGGGCGCGCTGCTCGCCCTGCCGGTGGTGCAGGGGGCGGCGCGGGCGCTCGCCGACGTGGCCACCTTCGACGCCGCGGGGGTGGCGGACAAGGACGCGTGAGGAGCCGACGAGCCGGCGCGCCGACCGGCGCGGGCGGTCACCTCGGGTCACGGCGTCCGGGAACAGCGGTTGGTCGTGCACGGCGTCGTGCCCATGGATCCGCCGCACCGCGGGGCCCGCTGCGCAGCGCGCCGGAGCTGTCGCGGACTTCGGGACCGCGACCTGGAAGCCCTGCGTCACACGATGGACGCCGGAGACGCCCGCCGATGCGTGCGCTCGCCGCTCCGGCCGGTGTACATGTCGAGGCGGAGCAGCATGACCGGCAGCATGAGCACACACGCCGGGCCGCAGAATCCCAGCGCCCATCGGTGCAGATCCTCCGAGGACAGGACGCCGAGGGCCGCCAGGACGATGAGCACGACGGCAAGGGCGACGGTGGCGCCGGACATCTCCAGGAGCGGTCGCCAGGCCATCCCGCGGAACCGCATCCACGCCGCCATCGGCAGGGTGTACAGGCAGGCGATGACGAGCAGCGCCAGCATCGGCGCCGTCGTACGCAGATCCGGGTAGCCGAGCTGTGCCGGGCCGACGACGAAGACCAGGATGTTCAGTGCGCCGCCGCCAACGCACATGGCGATGCACATCTCCAGGAAGTGCCGGGTGAAGTTCCACACCTGCCTGGGGGTGCTCGGAGTCCGTCGGCCCGTGTCCGGGTTCGGGATCGTCTTCTCGGCCATGTCGCTCCTCCTCGCGGAGCATCGACGCCGTGGCTCGGGACGAGGCGGTCGTCGTCGCCGTACTGCACACCTCGGCACCGTGGGTCGTTAGGGCCGGAGAGACCGACGGGCAGGGCCGCTCGGCGCCGTGCCTCGGCACAGGGCGCGGAGGGTGACCAGCACCGCGGCCACCACAAGCGCCAGGCGGCAGCCCGCCACGACGTGACGATCGACGGCTGGAGTACTTCGTGCGGCACCTCCGCCGGCGGTGGTCGTCGCGCACGGCCTGTTCGCCGTCGCCTTCCCGGTCATCGTGCTGCTCGTCACGCTCCGGCATGCCCCTCCTGGCTCATCGGTCAGTCGGCGCACCGGTCCGTGTCGGGCTCCCGACAATGGTCACCGCCTGCCGGACCAGACCGGCGGCCCAGGCGCGTGCGCGGTCGGTCTCCCCTTCCTTGAGTGGGCCCTCGCCGTTGTCCTGCACGTAGAAGGGCTCGGGGTCGGCGATGACCTCGTATCCGTGGTGTCGGAGCCGTCGGGCGATACCCGGGGCGGCACCGCCGGCCATGCGAGCGCCGATGCGCGTGTCGAAGGCGGCGGCAGGTCGATGGTCACCGGCCTCCGGCAGCTCGTGGAACCAGTCCCGGACGCCCGGGCCTTCGGCGCCGGGCTCGAGGTCGTGGCGTTCCTCGGGGTCCTTCTTCTGCTCCGCCGACACGCCCATCTTCCGGCTCAGCCCGGTGGTCATGCCGCGCATGTGCGTGGGCCCGCCGACGATCAGCAGGTCCGCGGCCGCTGCCCGTTGCGGGTTGGCGTCGCCGACCCGGAGCAGCTCGACCTGGGCGTCGGGCCGGGCGTCAGCGACGCCTGCAGCGACCGCCTCGGCGACCTCATGGGTGTTGCCGTACAGGCTTTCGAACACCACTGCGACTCGCATGGTCGTCTCCTGTCTCCCGGTCGTCCAGCTGGGCCCTGACGGCGTCGAGGTTGCGGGTCCATGTCCGTTGCAGGTGGTGCCGCAACAGGGGAGCCAGGGGGCGTAGGGGCTCCTCACCGAGCCCGTCGACCACCTCGGCGCGCCAGAGGGCACCGCACACGCCCAGATGGCGCACGATCTGCCGCGCGGACCAGGAGAGGAACTCCTCGCCCGGCGGCAGCGACACCACCCCGATCTGCCTCTCGGGTTTTCGGATCGGCGTCGTCGATCCAGAACGGCCTCCCCGTCCCCGGCCCGGCACGACGACCCGTCTCCGCAGCGCCGGGACCTGTTGAGCCCGACGGGCCGGTTCCGCGCGCACCCGCTCGGTGTCGACCGTCCCGTCCGTCCGCCGGAGGGGACCGGCATCGAACACGCCCGCCAGAGCGATCTGGAACGGCGCCGACGGCTCGTCGGCCCAGACGGTGGCCGGCTCGCCCAGGCTCAACCGCGGCACACCCATCCCGCACCTCCGCCGTTGCGTCCACCCGTGTCGGCACGGCCACCGCGGGCGCGCACCGGACGCGGCCGTCGACGGGCGGCTCGCGAACAACGGAGCGTGTCCGGGCGGGTGCACGCGGCACGCGACGCTAAGGCCTCGGCAGCGCGGACGGCCATAGCCGAACGCCCCCGCCCGCCACGGACCGACGGTCCCGTTCCGCCGCTGCCGCGCCGCTGCCGCGCCGATGTCCGGCGGTGCCGAACGGCGTCGCTCTCCGGGCCACCGGCCCCTCCCCGCCTGGCCGTGGTGAGCGCACGGTGGGCACGGCGATGACTCGCCCGAAAGCAGGACGGCGATCTGGAGGTCGGCTCACCATGATCACGATCCGCAACGCCGGAGGAGTCGCACTGTTCCTGTTGGGCACCACCTTCCTCTGGCTCACCCCCGCCTTCGCGACCGCGGGCCTGGACACCACCGGCTTCTGGTGGAGCCTGGCCCAGGTCCTCGCGCTCCTGACGCTCGCGGGATTCACCGTCGCCACCTGGGGGTTGTTCCGGCGCAGCACCTGGTGGCGGACCACCGCCCTCACCGCATCCGGGCTGGGCGTGCTGACCCTGATCCCCTACCTGATCGCGGCGCGGGCCGCCGGTGAGACCACGCCATGGTTCACCGCCCTGATCCTCGCGGTCGGCTGCGCGGCCGTGTTCCTTCTCCTCCTGGCCGCGAAGCCGAGGACCTGGATCGACCGCCCCGTCATGGCCGGGCGATGACCTCGGCGACGGCTCCACGGATCTCCGTCCGACTGCAATTCGTCACCCGGCCGCCCCTGGGCGCGACCAGGGCACGGTCCGGTCCGCCGGGCTGATCGGGCTCCACTCGTGATCGCCGTCGACCATCGTCCTGCGCTCGTCAGTGGGCCGGTGAGGGCAGCCGCCAGCTCTCGACCGGGTCGGCGAAGGAGAGCGCCGGGTCGTCCGCGGCGAAGGTCCGCGCCGGACCGGGCCCGGTCGCCCGCGTCTCGAACCGGACGGTGACCCGCCCGTGGCCCGCGCCCTGCACCCAGCCGTGCCCGTGCTCGGCGTGGGCGACGTCGTCCCCCGCCCGCCACGGGCTCGCCGGGTCACGCGGCCCGTGCCGGCCGCCCGGGCGCGGCCCGAACTCGGTGCCCGGTTCCGGGTGCGCCTCCTCCGAGGTCTCGACGGTGAGCACCGTGTCCGCCCCGGTGTCGTCCGCGGGCTCCGCGAGCGGGGCCGTGGTCCAGCCCGACGCCGACGGGACGGCCTCGAACAGCGCGGGCGGCGGGCTCTCCGCGAGCCCCGACAGCGACACCCCGACCAGTCGCACCCCGCCCTCGGGGACCGCGGTGCGGGCCAGGCGCTGCGCGACCGCGGTGAGCGTGGCGAGGTCGGTGGAGGCGAAGGCCGTGGTCTCGGAGCGGGTATGGGTCTCGAAGTCCGCGTTGCGCGCCTTCACCGTGACGGTACGGGCGGCCCGGCCGTCGACGACGAGCCTGCGGTGGGCCGCCGCCGTCATGCGCCCGACCTCGCGCAGGACGTCGTCCATCGCGGTGAGGTCGTGCTCGAACGTGGTCTCGGCCGAGATCTGCTTGGCGGCGCCGCGCGGGGCGACCGGGCGCTCGTCGATCCCGCGGGCGAGCCGGTGGAGCTCGGCGCCGACCGCGGAGCCGAGGACCCCGGCGACCTCGCGGGCGTCCATCGCGGCGAGGGCGCCGATCGTCTCGATCCCGACCTTGCGGAGCCCGGCCTCGGCCACCGGACCGACGCCCCACAGCGACCGCACCGGCAGCGGGTCCAGCACCTCCCGCTCGACCTCGGGCGCGACGACCTTCAGCCCGTCCGGCTTCGCCAGCTCCGACGCGATCTTCGCCACCTGCTTGCCCGACCCCGCCCCGACCGACGCGGGCAGCCCGGTGCGCGCCCGCACCTCGGCCCGCAGCGCGACGCAGAAGGCCTCGACCTCGGCGGCGGACGCACCGGCGAGCGCGGGCGGTTCGAGGAAGGCCTCGTCGACCGACACCGGCTCCAGTACCGGTGCGGCCTCGCGCAGGACCGCCATGACCTCCTCGGAGATCACCTTGTACAGGGGGAACCGCGGCGGCAGGACGGTGGCGTGCGGGCAGCGCCGGCGCGCCTGCCCCATCGGCATCGCCGACCGCGCGCCGAACACCCGCGCCTGGTAGCTGGCCCCCGCGACGACGCCCCGGCCGCCGGTGCCGCCGACCAGGACCGGCCGGTCCGCGAGCGTCGGCCGGGTGAGCTGCTCGACGGACGCGAAGAACGCATCCATGTCGAGATGCAGGACCCACCGGCTCACCCCGCCATTGTGACGGTCGGGACCGACGGACCGGTGCGTCAGACCCGCGATCCGCGGACCTCGGCCGGCGAGACCCCGCGCTCCTGTGTGAACACCGCGCTGAACGAGAACGGGTCGGCGTACCCGACCCGGCGGGCGACCGCGGCGACCGTGGCCGAGGGCTCGGCGAGGTACTCCGCGGCCAGCCGCATCCGGCGCTGCCGGAGGTGCGCCAGCGGGGCGACGCCCACCACCGTGCGGAACCGCGCGGCGAAGTCGGTCGCGGCGACGCCGGCCTCGGCCGCGAGGGCCGCGACCGTCCACGGGCGCGCCGGGTCCGCGTCGACCGCGGCGAGGGCGGGCCCGACGACCGGATCGGCCGACCAGGTCGGTTCCGTACCGTGAGGACGGGCGAACCAGCAGGCCAGGGTGGCCGTGAGCAGGCGTTCCCGCAGGAGGGGCGGACCGTCCGCGGCCACCCGCGCGAGCAGGTCCGGGCACACGCCGTCGGACACCACGGCGAGGTCCGGCAGCCCGCCGGCGGCGCCCGCGTAGGTGCAGATCAGCAGCCGGGCGCCGCGGCGTCCGGCCCGGGTCGGCGCGCTGCGGCGGGCCAGCACGGCGCCACCCCGGGCGAGGTCCGGCTCGGCGAGGGCGCCGTCGAGCACCCCGCACAACACGAGGGACCCGGCGGCCGGGACGGTGAACGGCTCGCCCGGCGCCAGGACGTGGGTGGCCGGCGGGTCGCCGGTCGGGGGCAGGGTCGCGGGCAGGGTCGCGGCCGCGTGGAGGCCCCGGAGCGGGGAGTCGGGCGGCGCGGTCACGCGACTCAGGGTAGAAGCCTCCCGGCCACCCGACCACGGCGGCCGCCTACTCGGCGCAGGGTGATGATCACCGGCTGCGACGATGCCGGGCGAAGTCCGGGCGGCACGGGGCGCGGTGATCGCCGGGCCGGACGGCCGGACGTGTCGCTCTCCGGTCCCGAACGGCGATCAGGGGTCGGGGCCGCCGCGGTGCGCGACCAAGGCCCGCCCGCCGTCGGACGACTCAGGAGTCGGAAGGGACCGAGGTGAGGGCGGCGACCAACCGGTCCACGCTGACCTCCCCGCGGTACTGCTCGCCGTTGACGAACAGCGTGGGCGTGCCGCGCACCCCGCTGCGCACGCCGGAGTTGAAGTCCGCCTCCACCCGGTCCTCGACCAGCCGGGTCGCGGGCCAGACCACCCGGTCCGGGTTCACCCCGGCCTCGACGGCGTGGTCGCGCAGGTCGGCCTGGGTGAGGCGGGGCGGGCCGGGCGCGTAGAGGCTGTCGTGCATCGGCCAGAACCGACCCTCGAGCGCCGCCATCTCCGCCGCCGTGGCCGCGGCCAGCGCGTGCGGGTGCAGCTCGTGCAGGGGGAAGTGCCGGAAGGCGAACCGCAGCTCCGCGCCGAGCCGCTCCCGCACCTCCTCGATCACCGGTGCGGCGGCGCGACAGTACGGGCACTCGAAATCGCCGTACTCCACCAGCGCCAACGGCGCGTCGATCCGTCCGGCGACGTGGTCGTACGCCCCGAGCGGCGGATCGAGCTGCCCGATTTCGCCCACCTCCTCGCGTCCGCGTCGGGCCTCCGGGCAGGATGATCCGGTGGCCGTGACGACCCTATCCGAGCGCGGGGAGCTCTCCCGCGCCGCGCGGCAGTTCCTCCGCACCGAGTCCGGCTCGGCGGTGATGCTGATCTCCGCCGCCGTGATCGCCCTGCTCTGGGCGAACCTCCCGCTGGGCTACGAGACGTTCTGGCACACCCAGTTGGCCATGAACCTCGGCGAGTGGTCGCTGAGCCTGGACCTGCGGCACTGGGTCAACGACGGCCTGATGGTGCTGTTCTTCTTCAGCGTCGGCTTGGAGATCGCGCGCGAGATGACCCTCGGCGAGCTGCGCGGCTTCCGGGCGGTCGCGGCGCCGGCGGCCGCGGCGGTCGGCGGGCTGGTGATCCCCGCGCTCGTCTTCCTCGCCTTCAACGCCGGCACCGTCGCCCAGAACGCGTGGGGCATCACGATCTCCACCGACACCGCGGTGCTGCTCGGCGTGCTCGCGCTCGTCGGGCCGCGGTGCCCCGACCAGCTGCGGGTGTTCCTGCTCGCGCTGGCGATCGTCGACGACATCGGCGCCGTCATCGCCATCGCCGTCTTCTACACCGAGCAGGTCGACGTCCTCGCGCTGTTCCTCGCGATCCTGCTCTTCGCCGCGCTCCTCGGGCTGCGGTTCGTCCGGTTCTGGCGGACGCCCTTCTACGCGGTCATCGGCGTGGTCATGTGGGTCGCCGTGCTGGCGTCGGGCGTGCACCCGAGCGTCGTCGGGGTGGCGTTGGGCCTGCTCGTCAACGCCTACGCGCCGCGGCGGCAGGACATGAAGCGCGCGCTGATCGTCGGGAAGACGTTCATCCTCGACCCGACGCCCGAACGCGCCCTCGCCGCGCAGGCCGCGGTCACGGAGGCGGTCTCGCCCAACGAGCGGCTGCAGCTGAAGATCCAGCCCTGGTCGAGCTACGTGATCGTGCCGCTGTTCGTGCTGGCCAACGCCGGCGTGGTGCTCGACCGCGAGACCCTCACCGCCGCGTTCGCCTCGCCGCTGACCTGGGGCATCATCGTCGGGCTCGTGCTGGGCAAGCCGATCGGCGTCACGCTCGGCACGTGGGTGGCGCTGCGCACCGGCATCGGGCGCGTCCCGGACACCCTGCGCTGGGGCCAGCTCTTCGGCGGGGCCGGGCTGTCCGGCATCGGGTTCACGGTCGCCCTGTTCGTGACCGAGCTGGCGCTCGACGACGAGCTCCTCATCAGCGAGGCCAAGATCGGCATCCTGACGGGGTCGGTGCTCGCGGCCCTGGTGGGCTGGCTGGTGTTCCGGGTGGCGGGGGAGCGCGGCGGGCAGTGCTCGCCGTCCGGGCTGCCGACGCTGCCGCCGCGACCCTGGCGGCCGGTCGACTGAGGCCGTGTCTCTCAACCCGGCGCCGCCGGGTCCGGTGATCCACGTCGGCTCCCGGTAAGGCAGCCGGGGCTGCCTTCCTCCCGGGGCGTATTCGGGTGCCCCGGCAACGCCGGCGGGGACGGCGTGGGCGCCGGTGGCGGGTCGGGAGAGACGGCTTCTGGTCAGCGGAGCAGGGCGGCGCCGTCGTGGACCCGGACCTCCGGGGCGACGGCGCCGAGTCCGGCCACCGCGGCCGGATGGTCCGGGCCCGCCTCGAGGTCGACGACCCAGGCCGCGCCGGGCCCGTCCGTCCAGGCCTCGACGGCGCCAGTGGGGCCGAGGGTGATCGCGTCCATGGGGCTCGCGAGACCCTCGCCGGTGGCCTTGAGCAGCGCTTCCTTGCGGGTCCAGATCGTGAGGAACGCCCGGGCGTCGGCCGGCGGGCGGGTGCGCTCGACGGGGGAGAGGGCGTGCTCGGCGAGGCGGTCGAGGTCGGAGAGGGCGCGGACCTCCTCGACGTCGAGGCCGACGGGTCCGTCGTCGCTCAGCGCGACGCCCACGAAGTCCCCGGAGTGCGTCAGGGAGAAGGCCGGCGCGGCGCCGGTGGCCAGGCGGGGCTTGCCGTGGGGCTTGCCGCAGCGGCAGGTCCGGTCGAGCGCGATCCCCGTGGGGTCTGTGTCGAGCCGCGCCCCCAGCAATAGCCGGGTGAGGGCGTGCGCGGCGAGGTAGCGAGCCTGGTCGACGGGGCGACGGAAGGCCGCGAGCCGGGTGCGCTCGTGGGCGTCGAGCAGCGCGACGAGCTGCGGCGCCGACGAGGGGTCGACGGGGCGGGCCCACCAGACGTCCGGCACGGGCCGAGCGTAGTCGGTTGCGGTGCACGGGCGTCGCGACAACGGTCGGGACACCGCAGGTCGTCGAGGCCCCGGAGTGTGCGGTGGGGCGCGACTCGCGGGAGTTCAGGGCGCGGCTCGCGGGGCTGGAGCGCGACTCGCGGTGCCGGAACTCCCGACTCGCGGTGCCGGAACTCCCGACTCGCGGTGCCGGAACTCCCGACTCGCGGGACGGGCTGGTCGATGGGAGGGGAGCGGGGCCGCTCGAGCGGTCCCGCTCCCCTCCGGCGATCCCCCCACGGGTGGGTTGCGGCGGGGCCGGCGCCCAGGAGTGGCCGGCCCCGCCGCGGTCTCAGCCGCTGCGACGTGCGGCGAAGTCGGTGCGGAAGTGCACCGGGGTGGTGCTCGCCCGGCCGACCCGGGCGAGGGTGCGCGGCGCGTCCGAGCCGGTGGCCTGCGGGGTCTTCCCGCGGGCGGCGGCGCGGCGGGCGGCGCGGTTGGTGGGCTGGGTCGGGGTCTGGCAGGTGTCACGTACTCGCACGAGGACCTCCTGGAGGAGATGAGGGGCCGCCCCGAGGGGCGGTGTGCGCGTCCTCCCGTGGATCACTGCGCGGCGCTCGACGCAGGAGCGACGGGCGGATCCGGGGATCGCGGGCCGCAACACGCGCGCGATCCGAGGAGGGAGGACGTCCGGCCACTGCGGGGCGGCCCGGACGGACAGGAACCGGTCGGCGCGGAGATGCGCCGGGAACGGGTGGCGGCCTCAGAGCGGAGAACCGCCGCGCCGTCTCACAGGGTGATGAGGTCCATGGCCGAAACCCTAGGGACACCTCCCGTCCGGCGCGACCGAATTACGGTGACCCGTGTGGACGGCTCCCCGGACGTGATCGTGATCGGCGGCGGGATCGCCGGTGCCTCGGTGGCCTACGAGATCGCCGCGCACCGCTCGGTGCTGCTGCTGGAGGCCGAGTCGTCGCTGGCGGTGCACTCGACCGGCCGCTCGGCGGCGACCTACATCCCCGGCCACGGCACCGCCGTCTTCCGCGCGCTCATCCGGGCGAGCGCGCCGCGCTTCGCCGCGCTCGCCGAGGAGCTGGAGGCGCCCCCCTTCCTGCGGCCGCTGACCGTCGTCTGGGCGGCGTCCGACGAGGACGGCGAGCGCGCGCTGCGGCAGCTGCTGACCGAGTGGGCCACCGAACCCGACGGTCCCCACGCCCTGACCGGTGCCGAGACCGCGAAGGCCTGCCCCGGCCTGCGGGACGTGCGCACGGGCGCGATCACCGAGTCGGCCGCGGACGCCGACGCCATCGGCCTGCACGGCGCCTACGTCCGCGGGCTGCGCCGCCGGGGCGGCCGGGTCGTGCAGGGCGCCCGGGTCACCGCGATCGCGCGGACCGGAGACGCGTGGCGGGTCGAGACCCCGGCGGGCACGTGGACCGCGCCCGACGTCGTCGACGCGGCCGGGTCGTGGGCGGACATCGTCGCCGCCTTCGCCGGGGTGCCGAAAGCGGGCCTCACCCCGTACCGCCGCACGATCGCGATCTCCCCGTGCACGCTGCCCGCGGGGATGCCGATGCTGATCGACGCCGCCGAGCGCTTCTACTGCAAGCCGGAGGGCGAGACCCTGCTGCTCTCGCCCGGCGACGAGACGCCCGCCGAGCCCGGCGACGCCCGTCCGGACGAGCTCGACGTCGCCCTCGCCCTCGAGCGGGTCGAGGAGGCGCTGCACCTCGGCCTGCGCTCGGTGCGCACCTCGTGGGCGGGCCTGCGGACCTTCGCGCCGGACCGGGACCCGGTCGTCGGACCTCGCCCGGAGTTCCCCGGGTTCCACTTCTTCGCCGGTCAGGGCGGTTCCGGGATCGAGTCGGCACCCGCCCTGGCCGCGCTCGGCGCGGCCGTCGTGACGGATACCCAGGTGCCCGCGGACGTCGCCGTCCGGCCGGAGCAGGTGTCTCCGTCACGCTTGTAAGCGCGCGCTGACTTCTTGCGGCACGATGGGCGCATGGCGCCGACCACCACCTCCGGCCTCGAGCTCTTCGACGGGCCGTTCTGGAGCGATCCCTACCCGGCCTACGCCGAGCTACGCGCGGACGAGCCGGTGCGCAGGCTCGACCTGCCCGACGGCCCGATGTGGATCATCGCGCGGTACGAGGACGCGCGGGCCGCGTTCGTCGACGCGCGGTTCTCCAAGGACTGGCGCTACACCCTGCCGGCCGACCAGCGCGCCGCGATGCCGGCCGCGCCCACGCCGATGATGCTGCTGCTGGACCCCCCGGACCACACCCGGCTGCGCAAGCTCGTCAGCCGCTCGTTCACCGCCCGGCGCATGGCCGGGCTGCGCCCCCGCGTGCAGGAGATCGCCGACGACCTGCTGGCCGACCTGCCCGCCGGCGGCACCGTGGACCTGATGGCGCACTACGCCTTCCTGCTGCCGGTCCGGGTGATCTGCGAGCTGCTCGGGGTGCCGGCGGAGGACCGCGACGACTTCGGCCGCTGGTCGTCGACCATGATCGACGAATCGCCCCAGGACGAGAAGTTCGCCGCCTCCCAGAAGCTGTCGGAGTACCTGGCGGGGCTGATCGACCGCAAGCGCACCGAGCCGGACGACGCCCTGCTCAGTGCGCTCACCCAGGTCTCGGACGAGGACGGGGACGCGCTGTCGCAGGAGGAGCTCGTCGCCATGGCGATGCTGCTGCTCATCGCCGGCCACGAGACCACCGTCAACCTGATCGGCAACGGCATCCTCGGCCTGCTCACCCACCCCGAGCAGCGCGAGATCCTGGCGGACAAGCCGGAGCTGTGGCCCAGCGCCGTCGAGGAGTTCCTGCGCTGGGACTCGCCGGTCACCAACGCGCCGGTGCGGTTCGCGGCCGAGGACGTCGAGGTCGCGGGGACGACGATCCCCGAGGGCGCCGTGGTCATGCTGGGGATCGCCGCGGCCAACCGCGACGACGCCCGGTTCGCCGACGCCGCCCGGCTCGACGTGAGCCGCGACGACCGCGGGCACCTCGCCTTCGGCTACGGCCTGCACCACTGCCTTGGCGCCCCGCTGGCCCGGATCGAGGGCGAGGTGGCGCTGCGCAGCCTGTTCACCGCGCGTCCGGACATGGCCCTGGCCGCCTCGGACCTCACCCACCGGCGCAGCACCCTGGTCCGCGGTGTGACGGAGCTGCCGGTCCGCCTCGGCGAACCCGCCTGAGACGGCGGCCGCGCGGGTACAACGGAGGGACACGTCGCCGAGCCGGAGGTCGCGCGCGATGCCCCAACCCCAGGACCCGTTCGGTGGCGGGCTCGGCCCGTTGGAGGACCTGCTGCGCGGGCTCGTCAACGGCCTCGGCTTCCCCGACGACGACCGGGAGGACGAGCCCCGCGCGCAGCAGCGCGGTCCCGAGCGTCCCCGGCGGACCTCGACGCGGCGGCTGGACCGGCACGGCCGCGACCTGACCTCCGAGGCGCGGGCCGGCCGACTGGACCCGGTCGTCGGCCGGGACGCCGAGATCGACCAGGTCGTCGAGGTGCTGGCGCGCCGCACCAAGAACAACCCGGTGCTGGTCGGCGAGCCGGGCACGGGCAAGACGGCGATCGTCGAGGGGCTGGCGCAGCGGGTCGCGGCCGGCCGGGTGCCGGTGGCGCTGCGGGACGTCCGGGTGGTCGCGCTCGACCTGGCCGGGATGGTCGCCGGGACCAAGTACCGCGGCGAGTTCGAGGAGCGGCTCACCGCGGTGATCGACGAGATCGTGGCGGCCGGGCGCTCGCTGGTGGTGTTCGTCGACGAGCTGCACCTGGTGGTCGGGGCCGGCTCCGCGCAGGACCAGGCCATGGACGCAGCCAGCATCCTCAAGCCCGCGCTCGCCCGCGGCGACCTGCAGCTCGTCGGCGCGACCACGCCCGAGGACCACCGCCGCCACATCGAGCGCGACGCCGCCCTGGAGCGCCGCTTCGAGGTCGTGCGGGTGCCGGAGCCGACGCCCGAGGCCACCGCGGAGATCCTGCGCGGGCTGCGGCCGAAGTACGAGGAGCATCACCGGGTCCGGATCACCGACGCCGCGATCGACGCCGCCGTCGCCCTCTCCGTGCGGTACCTGCGGGACCGGTACCTACCGGACAAGGCCGTGGACCTGATCGACCGCGCGGCCGCGCGGTCCGGGATGCGCGGCCGCTCCGACCAACCGGACCACCGCGTCGAGGAGCTGGTCCGGGCCCGCGAGGTCGCCGCCGACGCCGGGGACTCCGAGCGCGTCGCGATGCTCGACCGCGAGCTCGAGCGGCTGGTCCTGGAGAACGGGCCGCGCGATCGCGCCGAGATCACCGCGCGCGAGGTCGCCGAGGTCGTCGCCGACCGGACCGGCATCCCGGTCGCCGACCTCACCACCTCCGAGCGGAGGCGGCTGCTGGACCTGGAGGAGCACCTGCACCGCCGGGTCGTCGGGCAGCACCGGGCGGTCGAGGCCGTCGCCGACGCGGTGCGCAGCGCGCGGGCCGGGCTGGCGAGCCCCGACCGGCCGTCGGGCTCGTTCCTGTTCCTCGGCCCGACGGGCGTCGGCAAGACCGAGCTGGCCCGCGCCCTGGCCGCCGCGCTCTTCGGTTCCGACGAGCGCATGGTCCGGCTCGACATGAGCGAGTACGCCGAGCGTGCGGCCGCGACGAGGCTGATCGGCGCGCCGCCGGGGTACATCGGGCACGACGAGGCCGGCCAGCTGACCGAGCCGGTGCGCCGCGACCCGTACACGGTGGTGCTGCTCGACGAGATCGAGAAGGCACACGCGGACGTCGTCGCCACGCTGCTGCAGGTGCTCGACGCGGGCCGGCTCACCGACGCCCGCGGCCGCACCGTCGACTTCCGGCACAGCATCATCGTGATGACCAGCAACCTCGGCGCGGAGGAGATCCTCGCGGCGGCCGCGGCGGGCCGGCCGGTGGAGTCCATCCGGGAGCAGCTGATGTTCGCGGTGCGGCGGCACCTGCGGCCGGAGTTCCTCAACCGGATCGACGACGTCGTGCTGTTCGAGGCCCTCGACCGGGCCGAGATCCGCGAGATCGCCGAGATGATGCTGGCCGGCACCCGGGCGCGGCTGGCGGCGCAGGGCGTCGAGCTCGTGGTGGAGCCTGAGGCGCTCGACAGGCTGGCCGAGCTCGGCCACCGGCCCGAGTACGGGGCGCGGCCGCTGCGCCGGGTCGTCGCGCGCGAGGTGGAGCGGCGGCTGGCGCGGCTGCTGCTCGCCGAGGAGCTTCGGGCCGGAGGGCGGGCCCGGCTGACGCTGAACGACGGTGAGCTGTCCCTGATTTCTGACTAGGGTCAGAGGTATGGACGAGGTCGCTGCGGTACGCCGGTTCCACCGGGCGGTCGTGCGCCGGGTCGGTGCGCTCGAGGAGGGCTATCTCGGTCGCGACCGGCCGCTCGGCCAGGCGCGGCTGCTGTGGGAGATCGGCCCGGAAGGGGCGGAGGTGCGAGACCTGCGCGCCCGGCTCGGCCTCGACTCGGGGTACCTCTCCCGGATGCTGCGGGCGTTGGAGGCGGCGGGGCTCGTCACCGTCGACGCCGACGGGACCGACGGGCGGGTGCGGCGCGCGCGGCTCACCGCGGCGGGGCGGGCGGAGCGGGTCGAGCTCGACCGCCGGTCGGACGCGCTGGCCGCGTCGATCCTCGAGCCGCTGAACCCCCGGCAGCGCGACCGGCTGATCGCCGCGACGGCCGAGGTCGAGCGCCTGCTCGTCGCCTCCACGGTGCGGGTCGCGGTCACGCCGCCGACCCGGCCGGAGGCGCAGGAGTGCCTGCGCGCCTACGCCAACGAGCTCGCCGAACGGTTCGACGGGGGCTTCGACCCGACGGTCGGCCCGGCCGCCGGGGCCGCCGAGTTCACCCCGCCGAAGGGGGAGTTCCTGGTCGCGATGCTCGACGGCGAGCCGGTGGGGTGCGTCGGCGTGCGGTTCCGTCCCGACGTCGCGGAGATCAAGCGGATGTGGGTGGCGCCCGCGGCGCGGGGTCTCGGTCTGGCCCGGCGGCTGCTGGCCGAGATCGAGGAGCGGGCGCGCGTGCACGGGCTGCGTGCGACGCGGCTCGACACGAACGGGACGCTCGTCGAGGCGATCGCGCTCTACCGGTCGGCGGGATACCGCGAGGTCCCGCCCTTCAACGACAACCCCTACGCCCAGCACTGGTTCGCCAGGGAACTCGATCCCGCCGGGTAGGGTCGCCGCGAGCCGTCCCGGGGGAGGTCGCTGATGGCGGGCCGCCGCCCCACGCTGAAGGACGTCGCGGCGCGGGCCGGGGTCTCCCGGGCGACCGCCTCCCTGGTGATCCGCGAGGAGCGGGGGCCGAGCGCCGCCTCCCGCGAACGCGTGCGGGCCGCGGCGGCCGAGCTCGGCTACGTGCCCGACCCCACGGCCCAGGTGCTGCGCCGGCGCCGCAGCCGGCTCCTCGGCGTGGTCTTCACCGCGCGGGACGCCTTCCACGCCGACCTGCTCGACGGCCTCTACCCGGCCGCCGAGGAACGCGGCTACACCGTGGTGCTCGGCGCCGTCTCGCCCGTCCGGCGGCAGGAGCGGGCCGTCGAGGCGTTGCTCGCGTCGCGCTGCGAGGCGCTGGTGCTGCTGGCGGGGCGGTACGGCCCGGCCGAGCTGGAGGGGCTCGCGGCGCGGCTGCCGGTCGTCGACGTCGGGCGGGTCGGCGCGGGTTCCGCGCAGGTCGACGCCGTGGAGAGCGCCGACGACGAGGGGGTCGCGGCCGCGGTCGACCACCTCGTCGGGCTGGGGCACCGGGCGATCGTCCACGTCGACGGCGGCGAGCAGCCGGGCGCGGAGGAGCGGCGGCAGGGCTACCGGGACGCGATGCTCCGGCACGGGCTGGCCGCGCGGATCCTGCCCGGCGACAACACCGAGGTCTCCGGGGCCGCGGCGGTGTCGGAGCTGCTCCCGGACCTGCCCACCGCCATCCTCGCGAACAACGACCAGTGCGCCGTCGGCGTGCTCGACGCCCTGCGCCGGCAGGGGATCGACGTGCCCGGCCGGGTCTCGGTGATCGGCTACGACGACAGCCAGCTCTCCCGCCTCGCCCACGTCGACCTCACGACGGTCGCGCAGGACACGGCGGAGATCGCCCGCCTCGCCGTCGGCTGCGTGCTGGAGCGGGTGGAGGGGGAGGAGACGCCGGCCCCCCGCCGCATCCGCCTCCGCCCCCACCTCGTGGTGCGGGGGACGACGGGGAAGCCGGGGGTGTGAGGGGATCCGAGGGTTCGCTAGCCGTGCGCGCATCCTGCCAGGGCGGCTCGCACCCGCTCGGCCCGCCGCACACCCGCACGACCGCCTCACACCCGCTGCAGCGCCGCGGCACACCTCGAAGATCTGCGGCGCACCCCGTCGACAGGATGTGAAGCGTTCGAAGGGAGTGTGGGAGGGCGGCGCGTTTCCGGCCCGGCGCGGCCGAGCGTGCCCAGAGCTTGCGACGGCCGTTCTTCGGGGCTGAGTCGAGATGAACGTGGTGGTCGTGGTCCGAGGGGCCAGCGGGCGTGCTTGTGACGAAGCAGTCTGAGGACCCGGCGGACGCGGTCGAGGCCGCGCGGGCCGAGGGCCCCGGTCTGCCGCCGCCGGGACTTGACGCACCTCGCCGCCCGGCCCCACACTCTCCCCGCACCACTTAGATCGATCTAAACCACGCCCGCGCCCACCGGCGCCACGGTGCGAAGGAGCTCTCATGCTGCGAGTGGCCCTGTTCGGATGCGGCCGGATCGGGCGGGTGCACGCCGCCGCCGTCGCCGCCCACCCCCGGGCCGAGCTCGCGTGGGTGTGCGACCCGATGGAGGCGGCCGCCAAGGAGCTGGCCGGGCAGTACGGGGCCGAGGCGAGCTCGGACGTCGCCGCGGTGCTGGCCGACGAGTCCGTCGACGCGGCGATCGTCGCCTCGCCGACCCCCACCCACGTCGACCTGCTGACCGCCGCGGTCCGGGCCGGCAAGGCCGTGATGTGCGAGAAGCCGATCGACCTCGACCTCGCGCGCGTCGACGCCTGCTGGGCCGAGATCGGCGCGCTGTCCCCGATCGTCATGGTGGGCTTCAACCGCCGCTTCGACCCGTCGTTCCGCGAGATCCGCGACCGGGTCGCGGCGGGCGAGATCGGCCGTCTCGAGCAGCTCGTGATCACCAGCCGGGACCCCGCCCCGGCGCCGAAGGCGTACATCGAGACCTCCGGCGGGCTGTTCCGCGACATGACGATCCACGACTTCGACATGGCCCGCTTCCTGCTGGGCGAGGTCGTCGAGGTGCAGGCCATGGGCGCCAACCTGATCGAGCCGTACATCGCCGAGGCCGGGGACATCGACTCCGCCGTCGTGGTGCTGCGCTCGACCGACGGGGCGCTCGCGCAGATCACCAACTCTCGGCGCTGCGTGTTCGGCTACGACCAGCGCGTGGAGGCGTTCGGCGCGACCGGCATGCTCACTGCGCAGAACCAGCTGCCGACGAGCGTGCGTTACGCCGGCGCGGACCGCAGCGAGGCCGCCGCGCCGTACCAGAACTTCTTCCTCGAGCGGTACAGCGCCGCGTACGCCCTCGAGCTCGACCACTTCGTGACGGCCGTCGAGTCCGGCACCGCGCCTTCGCCGAGCTTCGCCGACGGCCGGGCCGCGCTCGTCCTCGCCGACGCAGCCGCGGAGAGCCTCCGCACCGGGGGTACGGTCCGCGTCGCGGGATGACCCGGGGGCGCGGCGGCGTTGGGATCAGCATGACGATGCTCGCCACCGCGCCGGCCAGGGCGCGCACCCTCGACGACCTGTTCGCCGACGCCCTGCGCGACGCCGAGCGCATGGCCCCGGGCCTGCTCCTGCTCGCGTTCGACGGCTCGGACGAGGTCGAGGCCGACGCCCGCCGGCTGCTGACGACGGACCCCGGCTGCGCCTTCGTGCGGTTCGCGGTGCACCGCGAGGACGGCGAGGTCGTGGTCGAGGTCCGGGCACCCGAGTCCCACCCGGAGATCCTCGAGGCCCTCGTGGTGAGGGCCATGTCCGCGGGACGCTGACCGGGAGATCGGCCAGACTGGTCGCATGACCGGCACCCTCGGCGAGGTGACCACCCGCACCGTCGGAGGGCGCACGCTCCGCGTCGCGATCCGTCGCGGCAACCCCTCCCGAACCCCGTTACTGCTGCTCAACGGCATCGGCGCCCGCCTCGAGAT
The DNA here is from genome assembly GCF_000717175.1 of Pseudonocardia autotrophica. Lineage (GTDB taxonomy): Bacteria > Actinomycetota > Actinomycetes > Mycobacteriales > Pseudonocardiaceae > Pseudonocardia > Pseudonocardia halophobica. The sequence goes on from NZ_JNYD01000016.1 coordinate 136,207, forward strand.
GCTCGAGCCGTTCGTCGAGGCGCTGCCCCGTGAGCTGGAGGTGATCCGGTTCGACGTCCCGGGCGTCGGCGGATCGCCGCGGCCCCGGATGCCGTACCACATGGCGACCTTCGCGCTGACCGTCGGCAAGCTCGTGCGTGAGCTGGGCTACGGGAAGGTCGACGTCCTGGGCTACTCCTGGGGTGGCGGGCTCGCCCAGCAGTCCGCGCTCACCGGACGGGACTGGGTCCGCCGCCTGGTGCTGGTCGCCACCGGCACCGGTTCGCTGATGGTGCCGGCCCGGCCCGCGGTGCTGAGCAAGATGCTGACCCCGCGGCGCTACCGCGACCCCGCCTACGCCGCGCAGGTCGCCGGTGAGATCTACGGCGGCTCGATGCGCACGCACCCCGAGCGTGCCGCCCGCCTCCTGCAGTCGTCCGACGACGGCGACCCCGCGGGCTACGAGCGCGGCTACCTCTACCAGCTCCTCGCCGGCGCGGGCTGGACCACGCTGCCGGTCCTGCGCCTGATCGCGGCGCGGACGCTGATCGTCTCCGGGGACGACGACCCGATCATCCCGCTGGTCAACGCCAGGGTCCTGCGCCACGGCATCCCCGACTCGCACCTGCACGTGTACCGCGGCGGGCACCTGGCGCTGCTCACCGAGTCCCACGAGCTGGCACCGGTGATCGACCGCTTCCTCACCGCTCCGTGACGGGGCGGCGCAAGCCGAACGGCGTGATCAGGCGGCGTGATCAGGCGTCGGACGACCGACCGCCGAGCACAGGCGTCACCGCCACGTAGGTCACCGCCGCCGCGCACCCGGCCACGACCAGCGCCGCGCCGCCCACCGGCCCGCCGAGCGCGAGCTCCCGGAGGGCCACACCGATCGCGAGCGCGAGCCCGACCAGCACGGCCACGGCCAGGACCGCGCCCGCCAGCCCGGGCCGCCGCCGCACCACGGCCACGGCGACCACCAACACCGCTGCGACGACCGCGCCGCCGAGCGCGAAGTCCGGGCCCGTCACCGGCACCCGCCAGCCGAACAGGGCGGCGACGTAGGCGGCCCAGGAGAGTCCCGCCCGCATCGCCGCGGCGCGCATCGGGCCCGGCTGCGCGACCACCGACAGCGCCAGCACCCCTGCCGCGACCACCACCAGGAGCACCGCGATCGCCGTGGAGGTCCAGGTCAGCGTGGCGAACCCGAGGTAGGCGGCGGCCACGCCGAGGCCGACGCACAGCGCTCCCGCCCAACCCAGCGGGCCAGGTCGGTGGGGCCTGCGCGCGCTGTCGGTCACGTTGCCGGTGTCGCCCCGGCGCGCCGCGGTGTTACCGCAGGTCGCCCGGGGTCGTGCGTGGCAACTGCCCCTAGAGGGGCAGTCGGCACGCACGGGGGAGGGATGATCGGGGCATGACGTACGAGACCCTCGACTACACGGTGCGCGACGGCATTCTCACGCTCACCCTGAACCGGCCGGACAAGCTCAACTCCTTCACCGTGACCATGGCGGAGGAGCTGATCGCGGCCTACGACCGGGCGAGCGCCGACGACGAGGTGGGCGCGATCGTCGTGACGGGGGCCGGCCGGGCGTTCTGCGCGGGCATGGACCTGTCGTCGGAGGGCAACGTGTTCGGCCTCGACGAGTCGCAGCAGCCGACGCTGCGGGACCTGCAGGAGCGCTTCGAGGACCCGGAGATCGTCGACGGTGTGCGCGACACCGGCGGGCAGGTCTCGCTCGCCGTCTACCGCTGCACCAAGCCCGTGATCGCCGCGATCAACGGCGCCGCGGTGGGTATCGGGGCGACGATGACCCTGCCGATGGACGTGCGGCTGGCCTCGGACAACGCCCGGATCGGCTTCGTGTTCGGCCGGCTCGGGATCGTGCCGGAGGCAGCCTCCACCTGGTTCCTTCCCCGGATCGTCGGGATCAGCAGGGCGCTGGAGTGGGTCTACTCGGCCGACATCCTGAGCGCGCAGGAGGCGCTCGACGGCGGCCTGCTCCGGTCCGTCGTGCCCGCCGACCAGCTGCTGGACACGGCGTACGCGCTCGCCCGCAAGTTCGTCGACGGGCACTCGCCGGTGGCCACGGCGCTGATGCGGCAGATGATGTACCGCAACAGCGCGGCGCCGCACCCGGTCGAGGCGCACCGCGTCGACTCGCTCGCGATGTTCTACACGTCGATCGCCGACGGGAAGGAGGGCGTGCGCGCGTTCCTGGAGAAGCGGCCGGCGGAGTTCACCGGCCGGGCCAGCGCGCTGCCGCCCTTCGCCCCGTGGCAGGCCGACGACTGAGCTGAGTCTCAGTACGCGATGAAGAGGATCTCGTCGCGCGAGTACTCGTGGCCCGGGTGCTTCTCCTTGAGGTGGGCCTGGGTCTTGGCGACGAGGTCGTCCTCGTCCGTGCCCTGGATCTGCTCGCCGCACGGGCAGTTCAGTCGCGTCTTCATCGGGATCTCCTTCCGGAAGGTATGCACCGACCCTAATGCGGAACCGTGCGACCTGTGATCAGCCCCGCCCGATGAACGGCATGGTCGTGGCCGTGAGGGTGAGGAACTGGACGTTCGCGTCGAGCGGGAGGTTCGCCATGTAGCGGACGGCGTCGGCGACGTGCCCGGCGTCGAAGGTCGGCTCCGGTCGCACCGAGCCGTCCGCCTGGCGCGCCCCCGTGGCGATCCCCGCTGTCATGTCCGTGGCCGCGTTGCCGATGTCGATCTGCCCGCAGGCGATGTTGTAGGCGCGGCCGTCGAGCGAGATCGACCGGGTCAGGCCGGTGATCGCGTGCTTGGTGGCCGTGTAGGCCGCGCTGCCGGGGCGCGGCACGTGCGCCGAGATCGAGCCGTTGTTGACGATCCGGCCGCCCTGCGGGTCCTGCTCGCGCATCACCGCGAACGCCGCCCGGGCGCAGAGGAACGAGCCGGTGAGGTTGGTGTCGACGGCCGCGCGCCAGGCGGCGACCTCGATCTCGTCGGGCGTGCCGGTGGGGCCGAACGTGCCGGCGTTGTTGACCAGCAGGTCCACCCGGCCCCACGCCCCGACGGCCGCGCGGAACAGCGCCGCGACCGACTCCTCGTCGGCGACGTCCGTGGGTACGGCGAGCGCGTCGGCGAACCCCTCGGCGGTCTCCGCCAGCGGCTCGGGCCGCCGCCCCGCCAGGGCGACCGCCCAGCCGTCCTCCAGGAGGGCGCGGCCGATGACCCGGCCCAGCCCCGATCCCGCTCCGGTCACGACCGCGGTGCGCTGCATGCGGAGGTTCTACCGGAACCGACGGCGGGAGATCAGTCCGCCACGGCCCAGCGCTGCTCGATCCGCCCGTAGCGCCAGACCGCGAGCGCCCCGAGCCAGGTGACCACGAAGAGGGCGACGACGAGGTACCCCACCACCTCGAGGTCGAGCGCGGCCAGCGTGGCCAGCGGCCCCGTCGTGACGTGCAGCTTCTCGCCGAGCAGCTGCAGCAGCTCGATCAGCCCGATCACCAGCGCCACGACCACCGACAGCGCCGTGACGGTGAGGTTGTAGAAGACCTTGCGTACCGGGGTGACGAACGCCCACTGATAGGCGGCGGACATGAACACGCCGTCGGCGGTGTCGAACAGGCTCATCCCCGCGGCGAACAGCACCGGGATGACCAGGATCGCGTACCAGGGTAGCTGCGCCGCCGCGGCGCCACCGGCGAGGACGAGCAGCGTGACCTCGGTGGCGGTGTCGAACCCGATGCCGAACACGAACCCGACCACGTACATGTGCCAGGGCTTCGACACCGCCCGCAGGGCCCGGCCGAGGATCCGGGCCAGCAGGCCGCGGGAGGCGAGGTGCCGCTCGAGGGCCTCGTCGTCGAGCGGCTCGGTGCGCATCCGCGCGAACACCCGCGCGATGCCGATCATCGCCTGCAGGTTGAGCAGCCCGATCAGGACCAGGAACCCGCCGCCGACCAGGGTGCCGACCAGGCCGAGGGTCTCCTTGACCGACGACGAGTCGTCGCCCAGCTCTCCGGCCAGCGCGCGGACGCCGAGGGCGAGCAGCAGCGCCAGCACGAACACCACCGAGGAGTGGCCGAGGGAGAACCAGAATCCGACGCCGCGGGCCCGTTTCCCCTCGCTGACCAGCTTGCGGGTGGTGTTGTCGATCGCGGCGACGTGGTCGGCGTCGAAGGCGTGCCGCATGCCGAGCAGGTAGGCGGTGAGGCCGACGCCGAGCCCGAACGTGCCGCCCGAGGCCAGCGCGAGGTGCTGCGGCGCGACCACCGCGGCCAGCAGCGTCCAGCCGCCGAGCGTGAGCAGCAGGATCACCGCCGCCATCCCCGCGAGGTGCCGGCGGTCCGTGCGGTCGAAACGGGTGCGCGACGCGGACGGCGTGCAGGGAGCGGTCACACCGCCGATGCTCGCATGCACAGTTCTTCAGGTGGAAGACCGTGTGCGCGTGCCGTTTCGCAAGGTCCGCATCATGGTTCCATGACGTCCGAATTGCGGCGTCGAATCGGCGTTATGGAACCATAATGCGATTCGGTCGGGGCTGGAGAACTGCCGCGGCGAGGACGAGGACGAATCCGGCGAGGTAGACGTCGGGCTGCAGGGAGATCGCGCCGGTCGCGGGGATGGGGCCGACCTCGGGCCCGGGCAGCCTCGTGACCACGGCCGCGGTCACCAGCAGCAGCGCCGCGAGCCCGATCCGGGCGTGCCGGACGGTCAGGAGCACGAGCAGCGGGACGCACCACACGAAGTGGTGCGACCAGGCGAAGGGCGCGACCGCTGCGGAGGCGAGGCCGACCATGACGAGCGCGAGCAGGTCGTCCCCGCGCCGGTGGGCCCGCACCGCGACGGTCAGTGCGGCGGCGGTCAGCAGCGCGGCCAGCACCAGGTAGACCGGCACGTTCTCGCCGAGAACCCGGGCCACCAGGCCGTCGAGCGAGTGGTTGCTGGTCGCGGCGACGTCCGAGATCCGGTTCGCGGCCGCGAACGTCCCGCGCACCCAGTACTGCACCGACTCGACCGGCGCGAGGGCGAACCCGAGCCCCGTGGCCGCCACGAACGTCCCGACGGCGACGGCCGCCTCCCGTCGCCGCCCGACGAGCAGCAGGTACACCACGAACAGCAGCGGCGTGAGCTTGAGCGCCGCGGCCAGCCCCACCCCGGCGCCGCGCCACCGCGACGGGCGACCGGTGAGATCGAGCAACACCAGCGCGAGCAGCACGACGTTGATCTGCCCGAGGTAGAACGTCGTCCGCACCGGGTCGAGCCACAGCGCGGTCGCCACCAGCAGCGCGACCGTGCCGGCCGGCAGCACGGTCCCCACCAGTGCGGCCGACCGCCGCACCACCAGCACGAGCAGCACCACTCCGAGCGCGGTCCAGAAGATCTTGAGCAGCGGCAGCGGGAGCAGCGTCAACGGCACGAACAGCACCGCGGCCACCGGCGGGTACACGAACGGCAGGTCGAGCAGGACCCCGCCGGCGTACAACGGCTGGTGGTGCAGCACGTGCTCGCCGCCGGCCCGGTAGACCTGCAGGTCGATCATCAGCGCGTGCGCGCCGGGCCAGGCCGCGAGCACGGCGAGCTGCAGCGCGACCAGCACCGCGGCCCCCGTCCAGGCGGTGCGGGCGCGGACGCGTGGGCGGGGGAGCGTCACCGGGTGACCGTAGGACGGCGGCTCGCTGCCGCCGCGAACCGGGCGAGTGTGACGGCGAACACATCTTCTGCCATGCTGGCGCCATGCGTTCCGCCTTCGCGCACACCGCCGAGATCGAGCTCGCCGAGGACGGCGACCGGGCCGCCCCGGGCGCCGCGATCACCGCCGCGTTGTGCGGGACCTGGGAGCACGAGCCGCCGTGCCCGATCGCGTCGCACCACACCGCGTCGTCGCGGGCCGGCAGCCGGGTGCGGCTGCGCGTGCTGTTCGCGTGCGACGTCGACCTCGAGGACGAGGTCCGCAGCCGGATCGACGCCGCGCTGGCCCGCGGCCTGCTCACCGGGCCGGACGGCACGGTGTCCCGCTGGTCCCTGCGCGACGCCCTGCCGGGGAGCGTCCAGGAGTGCGAGCGGGCGGCCGCCGAGCGCCTGCTGGCGAGCAGCGACGCCTGACCCCGGCGCCACGGGGGCGGCGGGGCTCCGCGCGTGAGCTCGTCGAGGACGTCCCCGACCGGCCTGCCGGGATCGGCGGCGAGCTCGCCCAGGGCGGCCGTAGCGCGGGCGATCCCGAGGTCGACCTCCTCGCCGCGGCCGCGGTGGGGCGGGGGGCGGAGGCCGAGCGGGTGATCGGGGGGTTCGTCGAGCTAAAGGGCTCGCCGCTGTGGGCGGGCCTGCCCGCGGTCCGGGCCGGTCGGGTGGTGCGGATCGACTCGCAGGAGTCGGTCGGCTCCTGCGGGTTCCAGGGCCACGGCTCCGTGCAGGACTCGCTCGTCGACCGGTGGGCGGCGTCCGGCCGCTCCCCGGTGGACGGCCGTAGGATCCGGCCGTGTCCGTCGACCCCCCGCCCGACAGCGACTTCCTGTCCCTCGCCGGCATCGCCATCGACGAGACCCAGCGCCGGCTCCCGGGGACCGACCGCTCGGCGATGGCCATGGTCCTGCTGCTCACGCGGGTCGCGAGCGGGCTGGTCTACGACCTGGAGTCGACGGTGCACCGCCCCGCGGGCTGGAGCTGGTCGGCCTGGCGCCTGCTCTTCACGATCTGGGTGGCCGGGCCGCAGGAGTCCCGGCGGGCGGCCGAGCTGTCCGGGATGAGCCGGGCCGCCGTCTCCGCCCTGACGAACACGCTCAGCGCCGCCGGCCTGCTCGACCGCACGCCCGGCTCGGCCGACGGCCGCTCGGTGGTCCTCGCGCTCACGGAGAAGGGCACCGCGGCGATCGAGGAGACCTTCCTGCGGCACAACGCCCGCGAGTCCGAGTGGGCCCGGCTGCTCGACCCCGAGGACCTCGCCGCCCTCAACGGGCTGCTCGCCAAGCTCGCCGGCGCCGCCCACGCCGCGGAGTGGGTCAACCGGCGCTGAACCGGGCCGGACCCCTGGCCGTCGGGCCCGGGACGGGTTACCGTTCCGCACGGTCAAGGCTTTGACCGTTTTCCCAGCGCCGGGAACGAGGGGACTTCCGATGACGCAGACCCCGGGATCGGCCGCCTCGGCGGTCCACCCGCCGTCGAGCCAGCTGCGCCGGGTGATCGGCGCGAGCCTCGTCGGCACGACCATCGAGTGGTACGACTTCTTCGTCTACGCCTCGGCCGCCGGCCTGGTGTTCGGCAAGCAGTTCTTCCCGGGCCTCGACGGCACCGCGGCCCTGCTCGCCTCCTTCGCGACGATCGGCGTCTCCTTCATCGCCCGCCCGATCGGCGGCGTGGTGTCCGGGCACCTCGGCGACCGGTTCGGCCGCAAGCCGGTGCTGGTCGGCACGCTGCTGCTGATGGGCCTGTCGACGGTCGGCGTCGGCCTGCTGCCCTCGTACGCCTCGATCGGCGTCGCGGCCCCGATCCTGCTGGTCGCCCTGCGGATGCTGCAGGGCCTCTCCGCCGGTGGCGAGTGGGGCGGCGCCGCGATGATGTCGGTCGAGCACGCCCCGCCCGGGCGGCGCGGCTACTACGGCGCCTATCCGCAGATCGGCGTGCCGATCGGGCTGCTGCTGGCCAACCTCGTCTTCTTCGCCGTGTCGGCGACGACCACCCCGGAGCAGTTCCAGGCGTGGGGCTGGCGGATCCCGTTCCTGCTGTCGATCGTGCTGATCGTCGTCGGGTTCTGGGTGCGGGCGCGGGTCTCGGAGAGCCCGGTGTTCGAGGACCTGCGGGACCGTCGCGAGCGCCGGTCCGCCCCGCTGGCCGAGGTGCTGCGGAAGAACCGCCGCGAGCTGCTCGTGGCGATCGGGCTGTTCGTCGCCAACAACATGATCGGCTACATCCTCATCGCGTTCATCACCTCCTACGGCACGCGCCAGCTCGGGCTCTCCAGCACGACGATGCTGGTCGTCGGCATGGTCGGGGCCGTGGCCTGGGGCGTGTTCACGCTGATGGCGGGGCGCTGGTCGGACACCTGGGGGCGCCGGCGCACCTACCTGATCGGGATCGTCGCGCTGGCCGCGTGGTGCTTCCCGTTCTTCCTGCTCTTCGACACCCGCTCGGTCGGGCTGCTGATCGTCGCGGTCGTGGTGCTGGCCTTCGGCCTCGGCCTCACCTACGGGCAGCAGGCCGCGACCTACGCGGAGATGTTCCCGGCGCCGGTCCGCTACTCCGGCGTCTCGTTCGCCTACGCGTTCGGTGCCATCCTGGGCGGCGGGTTCGCGCCCCTGCTGGCGACCTGGCTGATCGCGGTCACCGGGACCTCGCTGTCGGTCTCCGCCTACATGTTCCTGATGTGCCTGGTCACGCTGGCCGCGGTGCTGGCCCTGCGCGAGGGCACGCCCGCCGAGCGCGAAGCCTTCGTCACCGCGAGCTGAGCAGGAGGACACCATGGCCGCCAAGCCCTTCGCCTCGTCGGCCGACCTGGCCGCGAAGGAGCAGACGCTCGAGATCCTGGCCGACGGCGTCTACGCGCTCACGGCCGAGGGCGACCCGAACATCGGGGCGGTCGAGGGGGAGGACTTCCTCGTCTGCTTCGAGGCCCTGGCCACGCCCGTGGCCGCGCGGAAGTGGCTGACCCGGCTGCGCGAGCACACCGACAAGCCGATCCGCTACCTCGTGCTCTCGCACTACCACGCCGTGCGGGTGCTGGGGGCCAGCGCGTTCGACGCGGAGATCATCGTCGCGCACGAGACCACGCGGGCCCTGATCGCCGAGCGCGGCAAGGAGGACTGGGCCAGCGAGTTCGCGCGGATGCCGCGGCTGGCCGAGGCGGCGGACTCGGTGCCGGGGCTGACGTGGCCGACGCTCACGTTCGCCGACCGGCTGACGATCGACCTCGGGGGCGACCGGGGTGACCTGGTGCTGCAGTACCACGGGCGCGGGCACACCGAGGGCGACATCACCGCCTGGCTGCCGCGGCAGAGGATCCTCTTCGCCGGCGACCTCGTCGGTGATGATCCGCGAGGTCGGCGGGGTGCAGGAGCGGGGCGGGACGCTGAAGGAGGCGTTCGAGGCCACGCACGCGGCGCTGGTGGACGACTACGGGCACTGGCCGATCTTCGAGCACTGCCTGCCGTTCGACGTCTCGCGGCTGTGGGACGAGCTGTCCGGCGTCGAGCGCCCCGTCATCTGGACGGCCGAGCGCGACCAGGAGGTCTGGGCCCAGCTGCAGGGCTGACGGTCAGGGGAGCGGCAGCCGCGGACCGTGCGGGTCCGCAGCGCCGTCCGTGGCGGGCAGCCCGAAGCTCGCCTCCGCCCCCAGCCCCTTCGCCGCGGCCGCCTCCCGGACCGCCGCGATCACCAGGTGCAGCGCGGGCCGCCGGGTGGCCCTGGTCCGGTAGGCGATCGAGACGGTGCGCATGACGGGCTCGGTGAGGGCGACGACGTCGATCGCGTCGTCCGTGCCGGGCGGGCGCTGCACCAGCCCGAGGTCCGAGACCAGCGTGACGCCGAGTCCGGCCGCGACCAGGGCCAGCGCGGTGAACTGTTCCTCGACCTCGTGGGTGGTGGCGGGGTCGAAGCCGGCGCGGCGGCAGGCGACGCGCACCGCGCGGCCGAAGTGCGAGCGCGGTCCGGCGAGGATCCACGGCTGGTCGGCCAGCTCGCCGAGGGTGACCGTCGCGCCCGGCACGGTGCCGGCCGGGACCGCCGCGTACAGCCGCTCGACGGCCACGACCTCCCGGGTCAGCGCGGGATCCCAGGACATGGGGTGCCCGGAGTAGTCGATCACGAACGAGAAGTCGAGGGCGCCGTCCCGGACCGCGCCGGCGGTCTCCTCGGGCGCGAGCTCGCGGGTCCGCACCTGGATGCCGGGGTGCTCGGCGGCGAGCGAGGCCAGCGCGTCGGGCAGCAGGCCGGAGGCCACCGAGGCCCAGACCCCGGCGGTCAGCCGCACCGACCGGGCCTGCTGGGCCTCCTCGACGGCGAGCTCGGCGCGCTCCACCGAGGCCAGGATCTCCTCGGCGTGCTCGGCGAGGACCATGCCCAGCTCGGTGAGCTGCACCCGGCGGCCGAGCCGCTCGAAGAGGGTGCCGCCGACGTCCCGTTCCAGCTGGGCGAGCTGCTGCGACACGGCCGACGCGGTGTAGTGCAGGGCCGCCGCCGCGGCGGTGACCGTGCCCCGCCGGTGCAGCTCCCGGAGCATGCGCAGGCGCGACAGGGAGAGCTCCACGGCGCCCACCGTAGGCGGGCGGTTCCGCTCGTGCAGGAACCGTGAACGCGATCCTCCACGATTCCTTGATGGACGCCGGCCGCGCCGCTGCCGCACAGTGGGGGCACCGGCGGAGATCGCCGGCCACCCCGGCACGACCCTCACGCCGCCGCCCCGACGGGCCCGGCGCGGTCCGTCGTGCCCCGAGCAGCAGACCGGGAGGTCCGCCGACGTGACCACGATGCAGGAGCCGATGGGGCCGCTGGGAACGCCGATCGAGGTGCCGGCCGCGCCGGTGCCCGCAGTCCTTCCCGCGGCCGCCGCTCCCGCCCCGCGGGACCGCGAGCCCTACCTGCGCGTGACGTGGACCGACCCCGTCACCGGCGCCCGCGGCCACCTCGTCGTGCACACGCTGCGGTCCGGCATCGCGACCGGCGGCACCCGCATGCGCGCCGGCTGCACCCTGGCCGAGGTCGAGGACCTGGCCCGGGGCATGGCCGCGAAGACCGCCGCCTTCGACCTGCCCGTCGGCGGGGCCAAGGGCGGCATCGACTTCGACCCGAAGGATCCGCGCGCGATCGGCGTGCTGGAGCGCTTCTGCCAGGCCATGCGCCCGTGGATCGACGGCCACTGGGTGACCGCCGAGGACCTCGGCGTGCCGCAGCACCTGATCGACGAGGTGTTCGAGCGGATCGGGCTCGGCCAGTCGTACCACGCGGCCATCTCGCGCTCGGCCGACCCCGCGGCGACCCTCGAGCGTGTCCGCCGAGGCCTCGACGCGCGCGTCCCCGGAGGCCTGCTCGGCGACGTCATCGGCGGCTACGGCGTGGCGCACGCCTGCCTCGGCGCCGCCTCCGCCTTCGGCTGGGCCGTCGAGGGCACCACCGTCGCGATCCAGGGCATCGGCACCATGGGCGGCGCCGCGGCCTGGTACCTGCACGAGGCCGGCATGCGGGTGGTCGCGATGGCCGACGCCGCCGGCACCCTCTACGACCCGGACGGCCTCGACGTCCCGGCCCTGCTCGAGCTGCGGGACGGCTTCGGCGAGATCGACCGCACCCGGCTGCCCGCCGGCGTCGCCCGCCTGCCCCGCTCCGCGGTCGTCGGGCTGCCGGCCGACGTCTTCGTGCCGGCCGCGATCTCCTACGCGATCACCCCGGACAACAGCTACGACGTGGCCGCCAAGGTCGTCGTCGAGGCCGCGAACGCCGCCACCACGCCGGAGGCCGAGGCCATGCTCGCCGCCCGCGGCGTCCCGGTGGTACCGGACTTCGTGGCCAACGCGGGCGCGGCGGCTTGGGCCTGGTGGCTGCTGCTCGGCCGGGTCGGCATGACCTGCGACGACGCCGTGACCGCCGAGGAGTCCTTCACGATGTTGCGCACGCAGATGGCCGACAAGGTCCGGCTGCTACTGGACCGCTGGGTGTCCGACGGCGTCCCGCCGCGGCTGACCGGCCTCGGCCTCGCCGTGAGCGACCTCGACGACACCGCGGGGCGGTATGCGCTCGTGATCCCATGACGTTCCCGTAGGCCCGGCGGCCCCCCGACAGCGTGGTCGGGGGCCGCCGGCGTGGTCAGGGCGGATCAGCGGGTGACGCGGCTGCCCGGGACCTCGTCGGCGTCGAGGTGGCGCAGGAGGTTGGTGACGAACCGGTCCCCGGTGCGCTGCAGCGTGACGTTCATCAGCCCGACGACGGCGGGGGAGGCGAGCCGGGAGAGCGGCAGCTCGACGTGCAGGGTCAGCCGGATCGCCAGGTGCGTGCCGCCCCCGGCGTCCCGCAGCCGGTACCAGCCCTCGGCGCCGGTGAACTCGTGGGTGTCCGGGGGCGGCTCGTGGGTGAAGTCGATGCGGGACTCCTCGGGCCCGTCGGTGAAGCGCATCCGCTCGGTGAAGGTCGGCTGGATCCCCACGCCGAGGACGGCCAGCCGCATCATGCTCCACCGCCAGCGGTCGCCGTCGGTCTCGATGCTGGTCAGCAGAGGGGTGAGCCGGGGGAGCAGCTCCGGGTCGGTGAGGACGGCCCAGATGTCGCCGCGCTCGGCGGCGACGACGGCCTCCGACTCGGTGGTCGTGGTGAAGCGGTTCACGGCGTCGAGGTTCCCGTTCTGGCTCGCGGCTGCACATCACCCCGGCCGGACGGCACGGCCCGGCCCGCCTCGTCCGGCCCCGCGGCGCGCAGCGTCCGCAGGATCCGGGCGAGGTCCGCGCGGTCCCGCTCGTCCAGCCCGGCGAACAGGCTCTCGGACTCGGCCTGCCGCGCCGCCCGGACCTCGTGGGCCAGCGTGACGCCCTTCGCGGTGAGCGCGACGAGCGTGGCCCGCCGGTCCGCCGGGTCCGGCGTACGCTCGGCGAGGCCGCGTTCCTGCAGGTCGTCGACCACCTCGGTGGCCGAGCGCGGGGCGATCCGCAGGTGCTCGGCGAGGGTCGACAGGCGCATCCGGCCGTGCCGGGCCAGCGTGGCGACGGCCCGGAACTGCGAGGGCGTGACGTCCCACGGCGCCAGCGCCTCCTTGTTGCGGCCCCGGAGCATGCGCGCGACGGCCCAGAAGGCCTCGGCCAGCGTCTCCTCCCCCTCGCTCACGGGAATACCGTACCAGCGGTTCGTGTTGTTCCCTCATGTTGAGGTAACCTCAGCAAACGTCGAGAGGGGACACGCACTTGGATCCGCAGACACACCACGCCCAGGCCGCCCGGACCGTCCCGAGCGCCCGGGCCGACGCGCCCCGTCGGCCGCGGAGAAGCAGCAGGCCCGCGAGGTCTCGCTGCGCCGGATCGGCCGGCTCTTCACCCCGTACCGCGGGCCGCTCGCGCTGGTCGTGGCGATCATCGTCGCCTCGTCCGTGGTGGGCATGGCCTCGCCCTTCCTGCTCCGCGAGGTGCTCGACGTCGCCCTGCCGAACCGCGACGTCCCGCTGCTGGCCTGGCTGGTCGGCGGCATGGTCGCCGTCGCTGCCGTGACCGCCGCCTTCGGTGTGGTCCAGACCTGGATCTCGACGCGGGTCGGCCAGCAGGTGATGCACCGGCTGCGCACGGACGTCTTCGCGCACCTGCAGCGCCAGTCGCTCGGCTTCTTCACTCGCACCCGTACCGGCGAGGTGCAGTCCCGCATCACCAACGACATCGGCGGCATGCAGTCCGTGGTCACCTCCACGGCCACGTCGATCGCGTCGAACCTGACCACGACCGTCGCCACCCTGGTCGCGATGGTCGCCCTGTCCTGGCAGCTCACGCTGATCTCGCTGCTCGTGCTGCCGCCCGCGATCCTGCTGTCCCGCCGTGTCGCCCGGATGCGCCGCAGCATCACCGCGCGCCAGCAGCGCGAGCTCGCCGACCTCAACGTGACGATCGAGGAGGGCCTCTCGATCTCCGGCATCCAGCTGAGCAAGACCCTCGGCGCCGGCCCGGCCCTCGTCGACCGCTTCACCGCGTCGTCCGAGCGGCTGGTCGACCTCGAGCTGCGCAGCCAGCTGGCCGGCCGCTGGCGGATGGCCACGATGAGCATCATCTTCGCCGCGATCCCCGCGGTGATCTACCTGTCCGCCGGCCTGCCGATCACCGCGGGCGCGATGACCGTCGGCACATTGATCGCCTTCACGAGCCTGCAGGGCAGCCTGTTCCGGCCGCTCACGGGCCTGCTCGACGTCGGCGTCTCGCTGGTCGGCTCGCTGGCCCTGTTCGCCCGGATCTTCGAGTACCTGGATCTGCCGGTCGAGGTCGACGACCCGGCCGAGCCCGTCGCCGTCGACCCCGCCCGGGTGCGCGGGCACGTCCGCTTCGAGGACGTGACCTTCGCCTACCCGGGCAGCGACACCGCGGCCGTCGCGGGCGTGAACCTCGACGTGCCCGCCGGCACCACCCTCGCCCTGGTGGGGGAGACCGGCTCCGGCAAGTCGACCCTGGCCTCGCTGGTCCCGCGGCTGCGCGACCCCGATGCCGGACGGATCACGATCGACGGTGTCGACGTCCGGGACCTGCGCCTGGCCGACCTCGCCCGGATCGTCGGCGTGGTGAGCCAGGAGGCCTACCTGCTGCACTCCACCGTGCGGGAGAACCTGCGGCACGCCAGGCCCGAGGCCACGGACGCCGAGATCGAGGCCGCCGCCCGGGCCGCCCAAGTCCACGACCTGATCGCGAGCCTGCCCGAGGGCTACGACACGGTCGTCGGCTCCCGCGGGTACCGGTTCTCCGGCGGCGAGAAGCAGCGGATCGCGATCGCCCGCACGCTGCTGCGCGACCCGAAGGTGCTGGTCCTCGACGAGGCCACCAGCGCCCTCGACACGGAGACCGAGCGGGCGGTTCAGCGCGCCTTCACCGAGCTGGCGAAGGGCCGCACCACCATCACCATCGCGCACCGGCTCTCCACGGTCCGCGACGCCGACGAGATCGCCGTGCTGGACCACGGCCGCGTCGTCGAGCGGGGGACGCACGACGCGCTGGTGGCCGACCGCGGCCGCTACGCCACCCTCGCCGCGTGAGCGCTCACGCGAAGCCGGCCACCTCGTGCGGCCGGTACGGCTCCTCGAGGAACGCGACCTCCTCCGCCGACAGCGTGACGTCGACGGCGGAGAGCGCGTCCTCGAGGTGCTGCCGCTTGGTGGCCCCGACGATCGGCGCGGTCACCGTGGGCTTGCTCAGCAGCCACGCCAGCCCGATCTGCGCCGGCAGTAACCCCCGGCGCTCCGCGAGCTCCAGGACCCGGTCCACGATCTCGCGGTCCTCGTCCCGGTAGAGGCTGCGGCCGAACTCGTCCGTCTCGGTGCGCGCCGTGGTCGCGTCCCAGGCCCGGGTCAGCCGCCCGCGGGCCAGCGGGCTCCACGGGATCACGCCGACGCCCTGGTCGACGCACAGCGGCAGCATCTCCCGCTCCTCCTCGCGGTAGAGCAGGTTGTAGTGGTTCTGCATGGTCGCGAAGGGCGTCCAGCCGTGCCGCTCGGCGGTGTGCTGGGCCTTCGCGAACTGCCAGGCCCACATCGACGACGCCCCGATGTGCAGCGCCTTGCCCGCCTTCACGACGTCGTGCAGCGCCTCCATCGTGACCTCGATCGGCGTGTGCGGGTCCCACCGGTGGATCTGGTAGAGGTCCACGTGGTCCACGCCGAGCCGGCGCAGGCTGGCGTCGAGCTCGCTGAGGATCGCCTTGCGCGACAGGCCCTGCCCGTTGGGCCCGGGCCGCATCCGGCCGTTGACCTTGGTGGCCAGCACGATCTCGTCCCGGTGCCCGTACTCGGCCAGGACCTTCCCGAGGATCTCCTCGCTGCCGCCCGCGGAGTACACGTTGGCGGTGTCGACGAAGTTCACCCCGGCCTCGAACGCGCGCAGGATGATCGGTCGCGCGTCGTCCTCGCCGAGCGTCCAGTCGTGCCGACCGCGCCCGGGCTCGCCGAAGCTCATCGCCCCCAGACAGATGCGCGAGACGTCCAGGCCGGTCGATCCCAGCTTCACGTACTGCATACGTCCTCCTCCCGGCTGTCTCCCCAGGCCTTCCCGATCTCGGCCTTTGACAGTCGTCCCGGCGCGACCTATCTTGGTTGAGAGTTCAGTTGAACATTGAATAAAAGGTACGAACGGAGTGCGAGATGCCCGTGCACCCCTACGAGACGCACCTCGCCCGGGTCGCGCGGGCCGGCGAGCACGCCGCGTGGACGCCGGCCGACGGGCCGCTGCCCGCCCTCTACCTGAGCCACGGCGCCCCGCCGCTGTTCGAGGACCCGGCGTGGATGGCGGAGCTGTTCAGCTGGGCGCGCTCGATGCCGCGGCCGAAGTCCGTGCTCATCGTGTCGGCGCACTGGGAGGAGGCACCGCTCGCGATCTCCAGCAGCGCCGCGCACGTCACTCCGGTCTACGACTTCGGCGGCTTCGACCCGACGTACTACCGGATGCGCTACGACACCCCGGAGGCGAGTGCGCTCGCCCGGCGGGTCGTCGGCGCGCTGAGCAGCGAGAACGTCCACGAGACCGGCCGCGGGCTCGACCACGGGGCCTGGGTGCCGCTCAAGGTCATGTACCCCGAGGCGGACATCCCGGTGCTGCAGCTGAGCCTGCCCACCGCCGACCCGACGACCTTGCTGGGCCTCGGCGGGAAGCTGCGCGCGCTGCGCGAGGAGGGCGTGCTGGTGATCGGCTCCGGCTTCACCACGCACGGGCTGCCCTTCCTCACCCGCCAGGCGATCACCGGCGGCGCCGCGCCCGGATGGTCGCGCCAGTTCGACGCGTGGGCCGCGGAGGCCCTGCGCCGCGGCGACGTCGACGAGCTGGCGGCCTACCGCGCCAAGGCGCCCGGCATGCCCTACGCGCACCCGACCGTCGAGCACTTCACCCCGCTCTTCGTGACCCTCGGCGCCTCCACCGATCCCGAGGCGCCGCGCGAGGCGACGATCGACGGGTTCTGGTGGGGCCTGTCCAAGCGCTCCTTCGCCGCCGCCTGATCAAGCCAGGTGCTGCCGGAAGAAGGCGTCGATGCGCCGCCACGCGTCGGCGGCGCTCTCCGGCTCGGGCCCCATGCCCGTGACCCGCAGCAGCGGGCGCAGGGCGCGGGGCCCGTTCTGCCGCTCGTTGAGGAACGAGTGGTTGGCGGCCGGGTACTCGGCGACGTCGTGCGGCACACCGGCCCGGGTCAGGGCCGCCTCCAGCTTCCCGGCGGCGCCCTTGAGCGAGATGTCCTTCGCCCCGAAGCTGCCCACGATCGGGCACGCCCCGGCCACCGCGGCGTCGAGGTCCTTGGGCAGCTGGCCGTAGTTGACCGAGGACGCGTCGAACCCCCGCGAGGCCGTGAGCAGCGCGAACCCGCCGCCCATGCAGAAGCCGATCACACCGACCTTGCCGGTGCAGTCGTCCCGCGCGGTCAGCTCGGCCCGGGCGGCCTCGATGTCGGCGAACGCGCGACCCCGACCGGAGAACAGGGCGCGGAAGGTCGAGACCAGGCACTTCCGGGCGCCGCCCGCGCTGAACAGGTCCGGCGCCAGCGCCAGGTAGCCCCGGGCGGCGAGCCGGTCGGCGTGCCGGCGCATCTCGTCGTCGAGCCCGAAGGCCTCGTGCACCACGACCACGCCCGGCCACGGCCCCTCGCCCTCCGGTGTCGCCAGGTACCCGCGGAGGGTGGGGGAGCCGCCGGTCGCCGCGGCCCGCGCGGTGAGGTCGATGTCGGTCACGAGGAGGCACGGTAGCGCGCCCGTCCGATCAGGACAGCCGCTCCACCTCGACCGTGATCTCGCCGGAGTTGTTGCCGTAGCAGCCCAGGGCGTCGTTCGGGTAGGCGTACAGGTAGCCCTCGGCCGGGACCTCGGCCGTCGTGCCCGCCCCGATCGCGATCACCGTGTCGTCGGCGTCCGGGCTCGGGGCGTCCGCCACCGACCCGACCAGGCAGAGCCACGGCAGGTCGTCGTGCCGGCGGGTGAAGGCGAGCTCCGCGCGGTCGTTGCCCGACACCCGCCGCAGGACCCGCTCCAGCCCGGAGAACACCCCGCCCAGCGCCCCGGAACGCCCCGGGCCGCCCTCCGGCCCGCACGACCGCCCCGCGCTCGTCCAGCGGCCCTCCGCGGTGAACCGGTACTCGCCCTTCTCCAGCCACAGGCCGGTCGCGGTCCATGCGCAGTCCGCGGGGACGGTGAGCCGGGCCGACTGCCCGGCGGCGAGGGTCGTCGTGCTGCGGTAGCCCTGCGCGGCCTGCCGCTGCAGCGCCACGTCCGACACGGCAGGCTCGGGCCGGGCCGCGTCGACCCGCGGCACGGTCCGCGGGCGCGGCTGGAAGGCGATCTCCAGTGCCGCGCCCACCAGCCCGTCCGCCATCGTGTGCGACGGCGCCGTGGCCGACGGGGCGAACCCGGTCACCGCCGCCAGGTCGAAGGTCAGGTGCGCGGCCTCGGCCGCCATCCAGGCCAGCGCGGTGTCGCTGAGCCCCTTCTCGCGGTACCCGCCGCCGACGTCCCCGTGGTCGCCCGGGAACCAGACCTGCTTCATGTCCTGCCCCGGCGCGGGCGGGTCCCACAGCGTGGGGCGGAACGGGCCGCGGAGCTCGTCGAGCGACACGGCGTGCCGGGCGACCGGGATCCGGCGGTCCAGCGTGACGTCGAGGAACGTGTAGTGCTCGCGGGAGTGCACCAGGTCGGGGATCCCCACGTAGACCGGGATGCCGAGCGCGCCGACGGTGTCCCAGACGCCCACGAACTCGATCGGCGACGTCGGCTCGTCCGGCTCGTAGGCCAGGACGAGCCCCGTGCTCCAGTCCGGGTCGTCCGAATGGTTCCGCAGGTCCCGGTACCGCCGGTAGGCGCGCCGGACGGCGTCGTCGCGGGCGGCGGGGTCGAGCCCGGTCCCGTCGACGATGCCGACCCGGCCGACCATCCCGCTCAGGCTGCGCGCGGTGTAGGCGCCGCGGCTGAAGCCGAACAGCGAGATCCGGTCGCCGGGCCGGTAGGTGTCGACCAGGAACCGGTACCCGTCCGTGATCGACCGGTCGAGGCCGGCGCCGGTCAGCCCGGCCCGCAGGTTGCCGACCGGGTCGAGCGACGCCGTGCCGACGCCGGGCACGTACTTCGCCGGCGGCGAGCCCGGCCCGGGGCGGTGCGCCCGGTGCAGCCGGGCCACGTTGCTGTCCGCGGCGACGTTCTGCCAGGTGCCGTCGCAGCACACCACGAGCCGACGCATCCGACCTCCCCGGTCCCGAACGGTGCCCGATCAGCGCCGTTCCGATCACTGCCCCCGAGGGTCCCGCCCGCCCGGCGGCCCCGGCCAGTGCGACAACTACGTAGTCCGGAAGTCCATGGTCGGGAAATCCGGTCGGCCCGCTGCCCCGGACGGACTACTGTTGCACGGCGCGACGATCGTCCGCCGGAACCGTCGGACCCCGCGGCTATCGTCGGCCTCCCCACCACACGTCCGCCCGCGGCGGGCCACTCACGACAGGGGTGTGTCGACGCATGTTGCTGCGCCTGCTGCGGCGGTACCTGCAACCCTTCCGCAGGCCGCTCGCCCTCGTCGTCGTCCTGCAGCTGATCGGGACGATGGCGGCGCTCTACCTGCCCAGCCTCAACGCGGACATCATCGACCGCGGGATCGCCCGCGGCGACACCGGCCACATCCTCGGCACCGGCGGCTGGATGCTCGTGGTCTCGCTGATCCAGGTCGTCTGCTCGATCGCCGCGGTCTGGTTCGGCTCCCACACGGCGATGGGCTTCGGGCGGGACGTGCGGGCGGCCGTCTTCCACCGGGTCGGCGAGTTCTCGGTGCGCGAGGTGAACCGCTTCGGGGCGCCGTCGCTGATCACCCGCAGCACGAACGACGTGCAACAGGTGCAGATGCTGGTGCTGGTGAGCTGCACCATGCTCGTGTCGGCGCCGATCATGTGCGTCGGCGGCGTGGTCATGGCGCTGCAGGAGGACGCCGGCCTGTCGTGGCTGGTCGCGGTCTCGGTGCCCGTGCTGGCCCTGAGCATCGGCGCGGTCGTGGTGCGGATGGTGCCGAAGTTCCGGCTGCTGCAGGAGCGGATCGACGCCGTCAACCGCGTGCTCCGCGAGCAGATCACCGGCATCCGCGTGGTGCGGGCCTTCGTCCGCGAGCCGCACGAGCGGGCCCGGTTCGGCGTGGTCAACCGCGAGGTCACGGCGGTGGCCACGGCCGCGGGCCGGCTCCAGGCGCTGATCTTCCCGATCGTGATGCTGGTGCTCAACGCGTCGAGCGTGGCCGTGCTCTGGTTCGGGGCGATCCGGATCGACGCGGGGGAGATGCAGATCGGGGCCCTCACGGCGTTCCTGGCCTACCTGCTGCAGATCCTCATGGCCGTCATGATGGCCACGTTCATGGCGATCATGGTGCCGCGCGCCGCCGTCTGCGCCGAGCGGATCACCGAGGTGCTCGACACGGAGTCGTCGGTCTCGCCGCCGCCGCAGCCGGTCGTCCCGGAGGCCGTCGAGGGCGTGCTGGAGTTCCGCGCGGCCACCTTCCGCTACCCCGGGGCGGCCGAGCCGGTCCTGCGCGGGATCGACCTGGTCGCGCGGCCGGGAGAGACCACGGCGATCATCGGCAGCACCGGCGCGGGCAAGACCACGCTGCTCTCGCTGGTCCCGCGGCTGTTCGACGTCACCGAGGGCGCGGTGCTGGTCGACGGGGTCGACGTGCGCGACCTCGACCCCGAGGAGCTCTGGCGGCGGATCGGGCTGGTGCCGCAGAAGCCCTACCTGTTCTCCGGCACGGTCGCGAGCAACCTGCGGTACGGCGACCCGGCGGCCACGGACGAGCAGCTGTGGGAGGCACTGCGGATCGCGCAGGCCGAGGACTTCGTGCGCGCCATGCCGGAGGGTCTGGACTCGCCGATCTCGCAGGGCGGCACGAACGTCTCCGGCGGTCAGCGGCAGCGGCTCGCCATCGCCCGGGCCCTGGTCAAGCGGCCGCCGATCTACCTGTTCGACGACTCGTTCTCCGCCCTCGACCTCGCCACGGACGCCCGGCTGCGGGCCGCGCTGGTCCCGGTCACGGCCGCGGCGACCGTGGTGGTCGTGGCCCAGCGGGTGTCCACGGTGGCGGCGGCGGACCGGATCGTCGTGCTCGACGACGGCGTGGTCGTCGGCGTCGGACGGCACGAGGAGCTGCTGGCGGACTGCCCCACCTACGCCGAGATCGTCGAGTCCCAGCTCGGTGTCGAGGAGGCCGCGTGACCACCACCGCCCCCGGCGGCCGCCCCCGGCAGGACGCGGACACCGTCTCCGCCGCCCGCGGCATGGCCGCCCAGCGCCGCGGCGGCGGACCGCCCTGGGCCGGCATCGGCCAGCCCGCCGAGAAGGCCGCGACGTTCGGGCCGTCGGCCAGGCGGCTGATCGGCCGGCTCGCGCCGGAGCGGCTCGGCGTGCTGCTCGTCGTCGCGCTGGGCGTGATCAGCGTGACGCTCAACGTCGTCGGGCCGCGGATCCTCGGGCACGCCACGGACGTGATCTTCGCGGGCGTGATCGGCGCGCAGCTGCCCGCGGGGCTCACCGCGGCCGAGGCCGCCGAGCAGGCGCGCCTGGCCGGCAACGACACCGTCGCCACGCTCATCGAGAGCCAGGGCGTCGTGCCGGGGCAGGGGATCGACTTCGGTGCGCTCGGCCTGGTGCTGCTCGCCGTGCTCGCGATCTACCTGGCGGCGTCGGCGTTCTCCTACGCGCAGGGCTACCTGCTCAACGGGATCGTGCAGCGCACGGTGTTCCAGCTGCGCCGCGAGGTCGAGGACAAGATCCACCGGCTGCCGTTGCGGTACTTCGACGGCCGGCAGCGCGGCGAGGTGCTCAGCCGGGTCACCAACGACATCGACAACGTGCAGCAGTCGCTGCAGCAGACGTTGAGCCAGCTGCTGACCTCGCTGCTCACGATCGTCGGCGTGCTGGCCATGATGCTCGTGATCTCGCCGCTGCTCGCGCTGATCGCGCTGATCACCGTGCCGGTGTCGATCTGGCTCACCCGGGCCATCGGGCGGCGCTCACAGACGCAGTTCGTGGCGCAGTGGCGCAACACCGGCATCCTCAACGGGCACATCGAGGAGGCCTTCACCGGGCACGAGCTGGTGCGGGTGTTCGGCCGGCGGGCCGAGGTCGAGGCGCAGTTCGAGGAGAAGAACGCGAACCTCTTCGGCGCGAGCTTCCGGGCCCAGTTCATCTCCGGGATCATCATGCCGTCGATGATGTTCGTCGGGAACCTGAACTACGTGCTCGTGGCCGTGATCGGCGGGCTGCGGGTGGCCTCGGGCTCGCTCACGCTGGGGGACGTCCAGGCGTTCGTCCAGTACTCCCGGCAGTTCACCCAGCCGCTCACCCAGGCCGCGTCGATGGCCAACCTGCTGCAGTCCGGGGTGGCGTCGGCCGAGCGGGTGTTCGAGCTGCTCGACGCCGAGGAGCAGACCCCGGACCCGGCGGTGCCCGAGGTGCGCACCGAGCGCCGCGGCCGGGTCGCGTTCGAGCACGTCTCGTTCCGGTACGAGCCCGACCGCCCGCTGATCACGGACCTCTCGCTGGTCGCCGAGCCCGGCCAGACCGTCGCGATCGTCGGGCCCACCGGCGCGGGCAAGACCACGCTGGTGAACCTGGTGCTGCGGTTCTACGAGCTCGACGCCGGCCGGATCACGCTCGACGGCGTCGACACCGCCCGCATGGCGCGCGCCGACCTGCGCTCCGGGATCGGCATGGTCCTGCAGGACACGTGGCTCTTCCACGGCACGATCCGGGACAACATCGCCTACGGCCGCCCGGGCGCCACCGAGGAGGAGATCCTCGCCGCGGCCCGCGCCACCTACGTCGACCGGTTCGTCCGCAGCCTGCCCGGGGGCTACGACACGGTGATCGACGAGGAGGGCACCGGCGTCAGCGCGGGGGAGAAGCAGCTGATCACGATCGCACGGGCCTTCCTCGCCGATCCCTCGCTGCTGATCCTCGACGAGGCCACCAGCTCCGTCGACACCCGCACCGAGCTGCTGGTGCAGCGGGCCATGGCGGCGCTGCGCGCCGAGCGCACCAGCTTCGTGATCGCCCACCGGCTCTCCACGATCCGCGACGCGGACCTGATCCTGGTCATGGAGGAGGGCTCGATCGTCGAGCAGGGCACGCACGAGGAGCTGCTCGCCGCGGGCGGCGCGTACCACCGGCTCTACCAGGCCCAGTTCGCCGGCGCGGCCGCGCAGGACTGAGCGGGACTCCAGGGCTGTTCGAGCACGCTCCGACAGCGCGACGATCCGCCGGGCCAGCTCGAAGCAGGTAGGTGCGCCGGGCCCGGATGTGCAGGAACAGGTCGCCGGGGTGGCCGGCGCGTGGTGCCGCTCGCCGGTGAGCTCGCGGAAGGGGTGCAGGGTGCGCCGGGCGGGCGGCCTCGCCGCCCGGCTCGACCACGAGCGTGGGAAACACGGCGCTCTCGGTCAGCGGGGCGAGGACCGCCTGGGGTTCGGGCACGGGCACCTCCGGTCGCCGGAACGCCGCCATGATCGCGGGTCGGGGCCGCACGGTCGAGGGGCGGCCCGGGCCCAGCGGGTGCGGACGTCCGCGGGCGGGGGCAGGGTGGACGGTCTCACACCGGCACGGCCTGGCCGGGCTGCGGCACCGGCTTCTATATTCTGCAGAATCCTGAGAGGCGCGACGAGGGGTCCGAGCATGAGCACGTTGAGCACCGAGGAGCGGGCCGTCGTCGAGACGGTGCGGGACTGGGTCGACCGCGAGGTGAAGCCCGTCGTCCGGGACCTCGAGCACGCGAACGAGTACCCCGAGAAGCTCATCGAGCAGATGAAGGAGCTCGGGATCTACGGGCTCGCGATCCCGGAGCCGTGGGGCGAGGCCCCGGTGTCGATGCCCTGCTATGCGCTGGTCACCGCCGAGTTGGCGCGGGGCTGGATGTCGCTGGCCGGGGCGATGGGTGGGCACACGGTGGTCGCGAAGCTGCTGCTGGCGTTCGGG
>NZ_JNYD01000017.1 GCF_000717175.1 Pseudonocardia autotrophica
CTCGTCTGGGCGCTGCTCCGTGACAACCGCCGCTTCACCACCGAGGCACCGGCCCCCGCAGCCAACGCGGCTTGACACGGTCATTGAAACTCCTCGGGGCGGGTCGTCAGGCGGGAACGGGGACCGGCGTGCGGCGCAGGGCGGCCCGCCGGCGGGCGGTCCACAGTGCGACCGGGCCGAGTACGGCGGCCGCGAGCAGCGGCGAGACGACCATCAGCACCCCCGGTGGTACGAACAGGGCCAGGACCACGCGCAGGCCCGCCTCGGCGAGCAGCGCGCACCCCCACACGATCGTGATCCCCCGGAGCGCGCGACGGAACCCTGGATCCACCCACCGGGCCTCGATGACCTCGGCCGCCCCGGGCCGGCCGCGCAGGAGCAGGACGGGCAGGGGGCGCCGCGCGAGCAGCGAGCCGAGGAACCCCAACCCGATCACCCCGGTCATGAGCGACTCCTTGACCAGCAGGAACGTCGCGCTGTGCAGGAGCAGCGCGCCGGCCACGCTTGCGGCGATCGCACCGAGCGAGAGGGCGGCGAGCACGTCGACCCGCCGCTCGCGCGCGATCCCGACCAGCACGCCGACCAGCGGGAACAGTGCGCCCCAGGCCAGCGCGGTCAGGTCGGACGCCCCGAGCGCGGTGAGCACCCAGTACGCGGCGATCGGGGCGACGATCCCGAGCAGGAGATCGGCCCGGCGCATCGGTCCTCCAAACATGCCGACGACGCTAGGCACGGCCGGGCTTCCGGGCGTCCACCTGCGGGTGGGACCTCGGATCTCCACCCGAGGGTGGACGGCGACGAATTTTCGCGAGTCGCGCTGGCGCCCCCGGCGAGTCGGGAGCTGTGGCCCCCGCGAGTCGGGACTTCCAGCACCGCGAGTCGGGACTTCCAGCACCGCGAGTCGGGAGCTGCGGCACCGCGAGTCGGGAGTCTCGGGTCATCGAGATGCACATGTCGGGAGGGCGCGACCCCGCCGACGCGCGGACCGGCGGAGGAGCGGGCAGGGTGGGGACGTGGACCCGCTCGTCGTCACGGCCGTGCTCGACGAGCCGGCGCAGTCCCGGCTGAACACGTTGCGGCGCAGACACTTCCCTCCCGAACGGAACCATCTCGACGCCCACGTCACGCTCTTCCACGCGCTGCCCGGCGAGCACGAGACACCGGTCGCTGCGGCCCTGACCGACGCGGTTCGGCGGGAGCCGCCGGAGGCCGTCGTCTGTGATCCGCGACTGCTCGGTCGCGGCGTGGCCTTCCGGGTCGACGCGCCCGGGCTGCTCGCCCTGCGCGCCGATCTCGCGCGGGCGTTCGGCCCGTGGCTGACCCGCCAGGATCGCGGGAAGCGCGAGCTGCACGTGACCGTGCAGAACAAGGTGCAGCCGGAGCAGGCCCGGGACCTCCACGCCGCGCTGTCCGGCGACCCGCCCGAGCGCACCGCCGTCGTCGCGCTCGGTCTGTGGCGCTATCGCGGCGGGCCGTGGGAGCCGGTCGCAACCTTCCCCTTCGCGCCATGATCACCAGGAGTCGAGGGCCCGGAATCTCGTGATCATCCGACCCTGAGCCCCCCGCTCGGCGGCGGGAAGGATCAGCGCGTGACCTCCTCGACGAACGCCGAGGCCCGTTCTCGCAGGCCGGCACGGCGCTCGTCGACGGTCAGCCCCGGCGCGGGCCGCAGCGCCGCCGTCGCCTTCTCGACCCGGACGTGGTGACGGCAGCCGAGGTCGGCGCAGACGTACGTCCCGACCGTGTTCCCGTTGCGGCCCTTGCCCCCGCGGCGCGCGGCGGTGAAGAGTGTCGTGCCGCCCGCGCTGTGGGTGGTGCGGCACAGCGCGCACATCGCGGTCGCGCCGACGGCGTTCGACGCGGCGCGGAGCATGACCGCGATCGGCTCGTCGGCGCCCGGGACCAGCAGCACCGCGCGGTCGGGGGCCTTCGCGTCCCGCCAGCCGACGACGTCGTCCAACGTGTCGAGGTCGAGCTCACGGACGTCGGGCGGCAGGGTCAGCCGGCCGGCCTCGCCCTTCGAGCAGTTGGTCAGGACGCGGCGGATACGGGCGTCGGTGGTCATCGTGCGGTCCGTGGTCTCGGGGAGCAGGGCGTGATCACGCTAGGCACCGGGCCCGGCGAGGCGCATCCCTATTCCCGGGCGGACACTTCCCGACCTGCGTAGTTCGGTGACCCGGAGCTCCCGACTCGCGGTGCCGGAGCTCCCGACTCGCGGTGCCGGAACTGCCGACTCGCGGTGCCAGAGCTCCCGACTCACGGTGCCGGAAGTCCCGACTCGCGGTGCCGGAACTCCCGACTCGCGGAACTCGGGTCAGGTGAGGGGGTGGAGGGCTTCCCGGAGGAGTCGCAGGGCGGCGTCCGGGTTGTCCCAGAACACCATGTGCCCGGCGTCCGGGATCTCGACGAGCGAGGCGGCGGGGTTGGTCGCCTCCGCCTCCTTGGCCCCCTCCGCCGTGACGACGGGGGAGTCGGCGCCGTACAGCAACGTCGTCGGGGCCGGGAC
Organism: Pseudonocardia autotrophica; assembly: GCF_000717175.1. GTDB lineage: Bacteria > Actinomycetota > Actinomycetes > Mycobacteriales > Pseudonocardiaceae > Pseudonocardia > Pseudonocardia halophobica. The sequence goes on from NZ_JNYD01000017.1 coordinate 2,507, forward strand.
CGACGGCCAGACGTCGAAGAAGTCCTCGGTCTCGAAGCCCCGGTGGGTCTCCGCGATCGCCGTGCGCGAGCAGCTCGACAGCCACCGCGCCCGCAGCTCCTGCTCCCGCCGCGGCCAGCGTGGCCATGAGCGTGCGACCTCGTCCGCCGTCGTCCCGCGCACGGCCTCGTCGAGCTGGCCGAGGAAGGCCTCCAACGTCGTCGGGTACGGCCCGCGACCCGGCCCGCTCATCGGCGGGTCGACCAGGACCGTGCCGCGCAGGGGCCGGCGCACCGCCGTCGCGGCCACGATCCGCGCGCCCATCGAGTGCCCGACGACGACCGGGTCGTCCAGCCCGTCGAGCACGGCGAGGGTGTCCGAGGCGTAGTCCGCGAGCGTGTACGAGTCCCCGGAGTCGGACAGCCCGCGCCCCCGGACGTCGACGACGACGGGCCGGCCCAGGCCGACGAGCGCCCGCGCCACGAAGTCCATCGTGATCGCCGGGCTCGTGATGCCCGGGACGATCACGATCGGCACGCCGGAGCCGCCGTAGTCGAGCAGGTGCAGCCGGAGGGATCCGTTGCGCACCCACCGGGACGTCGCGGGGACGTCCGCCAGGTCGGCCAGCGCGTCCTGCCGCACGACACGGGTCACTTGAGTCCTCCCACGTACGCCAGGGCGTCGTCGAGCGAGATGACGTCCCCGTACTTCGCCTGGATGTCGAAGAGGTTCGCCTCGGCGGGACCGGAGGCCCGGTCGCCCACGCACTCCCGCGGGACCAGCACCGGATAACCGGACTGCAGCGCGTCCACCGCCGTGGCACGCACGCACCCGCTGGTCGTGGCGCCGCAGACGATCACGGTGTCCGCCTTGAGCGACGCCAGCAGCGCCGCCAACCCGGTGCCGAAGAACCCGGACGCGCCCTTCTTCATGATCAGGTGGTCGGCGTCGCTGTACGGCAACCGCGCGTCGATCTCCACCGCCTCCGACCCGACGGCCAGCGCCCGCATCCCCGGCGCCTTGTCCAGCCAGACCACGGTCTCCATCTCGGCGGGCGTGTACCCGATCGTCGTGTAGACGACGGGGACCTCCACCGAGGCAGCAGCCGTGACCAGCCGCGACGTCGCCGCGACGACGTCGGTCAGGTCCGCTCCCGTCGGGTATGCGGGGTCGGTGAACCCCTTCGTCAGGTCCACGACGACGATCGCGGGCCGCTCGCCGCGACGCACGGGCGCGCCGAAGCCGGCCCGGTCGTAGGTCGCGTCCGTCTCGGACCCGTGCAGACTCATACCCTGCTCCCGGCGAGTTGCTCCTGGAACGCCGCCCGGCGGCGGGAGGCGCAGTCGTCGATCGCCTCCACGATCGTCTGGTAGCCGGTGCAGCGACAGAGGTTCGAGGCGACGACCTCGCGGATCTCCTCGGTCGTGGGTTCCGGCTCCTCGGCGAGGTAGCCCTCGGCCAGCATGAGCATTCCGGGGGTGCAGAAGCCGCACTGCAGCCCGTGGTGCTCGGAGAAGCACTGCTGGAGGTCGTTCAGCTCGCCCTCCGGCGATAGCGACTCCACCGTGCGGATCTCCGCGCCCTCCACCTGCGCCGCGAAGATCAGGCAGGCCCGGGCCGGCGCGCCGTCGACCAGCACCGTGCAGGCCCCGCAGATCCCGTGCTCGCAGCCGACGTGCGTGCCGGTGAGTCCCAGGTCGTGGCGCAGGACGTCGACCAGGGTGCGGCGCGGCTCGATCGCGAGGTCGTGCCGCTCCCCGTTCACGGTGAGCTCCATCAGCTGGATCATGACGTCTCCAATGCGCGGAAGATCGCCTCGCGGGGGATCGGGGTGTCGTCGAGCTCGACGCCGGTGTGCCGCAGGGCGTCGTTGACGGCGTTGAGCACCGCGGCCGGCGCGCCGATCGTGCCGCCCTCGCCCGCGCCCTTGGCTCCGTTCTCGGTGAACGCGCACGGCGTCTCGAGGTGCTCGATCCGCACGTCCGGGATCTCCATCGCGGTCGGGACCTTGTACTCCATGAAGCTCGGGGCGAGCGGCTGGCCGGCGTCGTCGTACCGGACCTCCTCGAACAACGCCCCGGCGATGCCCTGCGCGATCCCGCCCCGCGCCTGCCCCTCGACGACCTGGGGATGGATCGCCACCCCGCAGTCCTCGACGCAGACGTACCGCAGGATCTCGACGCCGCCGGTGCCCGGGTCCAGCTCGACGACGCAGCCGTGCGTCGCGTTGGAGAAGGTCCCGTCGCCGCCGACGTCGAAGCTCGCCGTGGCCGACAGCCCGGGCCCGACGCCCTTGGGCAGCAGGTGCGCCTTCAAGTAGGCCACGTCCGCGATGTCCGCGTACGACAGCCAGGACGAGCCGACCCGGACGCCGCCGTCCTCCAGCACCGCCGCCTCCGGATCGCCGGAGAGGAGGTGCGCCGCGATCTCCCGCAGCTGGTCGCCGAGCTTCACCGACGCGGCCGCGACGGCACTGCCGCCGATGGTGATCGACCGTGAGGCGAACGAGCCCCAGCCGTAGGTGATCCGGTCCGTGTCACCCTGGACGATCTTCACGCGGTCGTACGGGACGCCGAGCCGGTCGGCGACGATCTGCGCCATCGTGGTCTCGTGGCTCTGCCCGTGCGACAGCGTGCCCGTGGTGACGGAGACCGTGCCGTTGAGGTCCATCCGGATCTCGGAGAGGTCGAAGCCCGGCACGACCTGCATCTTCCGCTGCGCGAAGGCGCCGGAACCGTAGCCCGTCCGCTCGGAGAAGCAGGCGAAGCCGATCCCGATCACCTTGTTGTCGTCCGAGCGACGGGAGAACCAGCCCTCCTCGCGCAACGTCGCCTCGCAGAGGTCGAGCGACTCCAGGTAGGAGCCCGGGTCGTAGGTGATGTTGTTGACGCCCGTGTACGGGAAGACGGTGATCACGTTGCGGCGCCGCAGCTCCACGGCGTCCATCCCGAGCGCCCGGGCGGCCTTCTCGAAGATCCGCTCGACCACCATCACGTACTGCGGCCGGCTCACCCCGCGGTAGGGCGCGGTCGGCGCCTTGTTCGTGGTGACCGCCCGACCACGCACTCGATAGGCCGGCACGCGGTAGACGCTCGGCATCTCGGCCGACGCCATCAGCGGCTCGATACCGGCCGTGAACGGGTAGCAGGAGTAGGCGCCCATGTCGCAGACGACGTCCGCGTCCAGGCCGAGGATCTCGCCGTCGGCGGAGAAGGCCGCGCGGACGGTGTAGCGCTGCTCGCGGGCGAGGAAGGCGGCGGTGAGCGCGTCGCGCCGGTCCTCGATCCACTTGACGGGCCGGCGCAGGCGCAGCGCCGCGGCCGCGGCGGCGATCTCCTCGCGCCCGACCACGCACTTCTGCCCGAACCCGCCGCCCATGTCCGGCACGGTCACCCGGACCTGCTTCTCGTCCAGCCCGACGCACCGCGCCAGCACCGTCCGCACCTGGTGGGGCACCTGCGAGCAGGTCTGCACACGCAGCTGCTCGTCCCGGTCGTCCCAGTCGGCGACGACGCCGCGGGTCTCCAGCGGGAGCGCGTTCTGCCGGCCGGTCTTGCTCCGGACCTCGACGACCACGGGAGCCGAGGCGAACACGTCGTCGATGCCCTCGGTGGCGAAGAGCGAGACGTCGACCAGCGTGTTGCGCGGGGCCTCGGCGTGCACCAGTGGGGCGTCCTCCGCCAGGGCCCCGAGATCGGTCACCACCGGCTCGAGCGGCGCGTACTCCACGACGGCCGCCTCGACGCCGTCCTCGGCCGCGTACGGGTCCTTCGCGACGACGACCGCGATCGGCTCGCCGACGTACCGGACCTTCCCGCGGGCCAGGACCGGCATGGCGGTGGGCACGAACTCGTGCGGCGGGCGGTCGAGCTCCGCCGTGATGTCGGCCAGGTCCAGGTCCGCCGCGGTGTAGGCGGCGACCACGCCTGGTGTCGCGCGGACCTCGTCGAGGTCGACGGCGAGCAGGTCGGCGTGGGCCTCGGTGCTGCGGACGAACTGGGCGTGCAGCATGCCGGGCAGGGTGATGTCGTCGACGAACCGGCCGCGGCCGGCCAGCAGCCGCGGGTCCTCGCGGCGCGGGACCGAGGCGCCGACCCAGGCGCCGTCGCGGCGAAGGTGTGGATCTCTCGGGGGCGGTTCAGCAGCCACAGGAGGCCTCCTCGCAGGCGCGTTCGACGAGCGTGCGGACCAGTCCCCGGCGGTAGTGCGCGCTGATCCCCGGCTCGTCGCGCAGCTCAAGGGAGCCGGCGACCGCATCGGCCCAGCTCACCGGGGGTCGTGAGTGCGAAGTGCCGCTAGAGGGGCAGTCGGCACTCACGGGGGTGGGACCGACGCCGCCCAGCACCACCCGGTCGGCGTCCAGGTCGACGGCCGCCGCGACCAGGGCGAAGTCGCCCTTGCGGTCGGCGTACTCGGTCAGCGCGGCCCGGGGGGCGGGGCGGGGGAACACGAGCTCGACGATCAGCTCGTCGGGCTCCAGGGCGGTGGTGAAGGGGCCCAGGAAGAACTCCCCGGCCGGGATCTCCCGGCGGCCGGCCGGGCCCTCGGCGACGATCCGGGCCTCCAGCAGGACGGCGAGCAGGCACCACTCCGCGGTGGCGTCGGCGTGCGCGATGCTGCCGCCCACCGTGCCGCGGGTGCGGATCGGCAGGTGCCCCACCCAGCGCATCGCCCGGGACAGCACGCCGAAGTCCCCGAGCTCCGCCTTCTCGACGGCGCGGTGCGTGGTGAGCGCCCCGATCCGCAGGGTGTCGCCCTCCCGCCGGATCCCGGAGAGCCCGTCGATGTGCGTGATGTCGACCAGGTGCTCGGGGCGGGCCAGCCGGAAGTTCATCATCGCGACCAGGCTCTGGCCCCCGGCGACGACCTTGGCGTCGTCGCCGAGCTCGGTGAGGAGCCCCACCGCGCCCGCCACGGAGCGGGCGCGGTGGTACTCGAAGGCGGCGGGCTTCACGAGCGGACGGCCCCGGTGGCCGGCGAGGCGTCCGAGGCCGGCGCCTCGGCCCCGGTGACCTCCTCGGACCCGGTGATCCGGTCGAGCTCGCGGCCCTTGGTCTCCGGCGCGCCGACCGCCATGTAGATCACGGCACCGAGCACCACGACCGCCATCAGCGCGAAGGTCAGTGGGAGGCCCAGGATCGGCCAGAGCACGCTGCCGAAGATCAGCGGCACGAAGCCGGTGACCGCGCGGCTCATCGACGAGGCCCAGCCGAAGCCGCTGGCCCGCAGCTCGGTCGGGTAGAGCTCGGAGACGTAGGCGTACATCACCGGGATGACCACGAGGGCGAAGAACCCGAACACCGCGATCATCGCGATGGCGGCCGTCGACGAGCCCAGGACCAGCGAGAAGACCAGCAGCGCGACGGCGGCGAGCGGGGCGGCGACGCCGATCACCCACTTGCGGCCGACCACCTCGACGAGCAGCACGGAGGTGATCACACCCAGGATGCCCACCGCGTTCATGACGGTCGTGGAGCCGAAGGCCGCGACCTCGCCCATGCCCTGCGCCCGCAGGATCGACGGCATCCAGGACAGCGCCGCGTAGTAGACGACCATGACCGAGATGAACAGGGCCCAGGCCACGCCGGTGACGACCGGGTTGTAGGCCCACACCAGGCGGAGCTGGTCGAACGCGGCCGTCAGGCCCTTCTTGCGCGACGCGGCGGCCTCCGGCACCACGGCCGGGATCTCGTACGGCTCGGGCGTGGCGCCGGTGCGCCGGACCATGTCGTCGATCACGGCGCGGGCCTCGGCCTCGCGGCCGGTCCGGGCCAGGTAGAGCGGCGACTCCGGCACGCCGCGGCGCACCCAGAACAGCAGGATCGCGGGCAGCACCATCAGCGCGAGCATCCAGCGCCAGTTGCCGCCGACGGGCACGAGGAACGTCGCCGTGACGCCGGCGAGCGTGGTCCCGATCGGCCACCAGCCGTCCATCGCGGCCAGCACCCGGCCGCGCTGCTTCTTCGGCGAGAACTCGCTGACGATCGCGTAGTCCACCGGGATGCAGCCGCCCAGCCCGACGCCGGCCAGGAAGCGCAGCACCAGGAAGACCTCCCAGCTCGGCGACAGCGCGCCCAGCACGGAGAACAGCGCGAAGATCATCAGGGTGATCGAGAAGGCCTTCTTGCGGCCCATCCGGTCGGCGATCGTGCCCCAGGCGATGGCGCCGACCGCCATGCCGATCAGGTTGGCCGTCGCGACGAGGCCGCGCTGGCCGGTGGAGAGCCCGAACTCGGTGCCGAGCAGCGGGGTGAGGAAGCCGTTCAGGGAGACGTCCCAGGCGTCGAACATGTACCCGAGACCGCCGATGACGAAGATCCTTCCCTGCACCCCCCACTTCCACGGGAGGTCCTGGACGACCTGGTCGCCTGTACGCATGATGTGCTCCGGTTCCGGTGGGGTGCGGTCAGCGGGCGAACGGGTAGGAGTGGGACTCGGTGTCGGGGTCGTTCAGCGGCGAACCGCCCCAGAGCCAGTCGTACGAGACGTCCGACTCACCCCGGAAGTCGGCCAGCTGCGCGTCGCGTCCGCGCTGCTCCGGGCCGTCGGGCAGGTGGTAGAAGCGCATGTTCTCGAGGGAGGCGTCCTGGACCATGCCGGCGTGCGTGGCCCGGCGGTTGACGTAGCGGATCAGTGCCGCGTCGATGCCGTCGCGGGTCACGGCGCCGAGCTCCTCGGCCAGGACGGCGGCGTCCTCCATCGCCTGCGACGCGCCCTGGGCCTGGTAGGGCAGCATCGCGTGGCAGGCGTCGCCGAGCAGGGCGACCCGGCCGTCGACCCACACCGGGTCGCGCCGGCGGCGGAACAGCGCCCACTTCGACGCGTCCCCCTCGGCCTTGGAGAGCATGGCCGCGACCCGGTCGTCCCAGCCGGGGAAGGCGTCGACGAGCTCGTCCGCCGTCGCCGGGAGCGTCCAGGCGTCGGTGGTGTCGAGCGTGTTCGGGACGACCGCGACCACGTTGAGATGTTCCCCGCCGCGGACGAAGTAGTGCACGAGGTGCCGCTCGGGCCCGTACCAGATCGTGGAGTGGAAGCGGTCGAGCAGGAAGCGGGTCGCGGGGTCGGCCGCGATCTTGTCGCCGGGGATCAGCGCGCGGTAGCACATCTCCCCGGAGAAGACGAGCGTGTCGTCGAAGCCGGCGGCGTCGCGGACCCGCGAGCGGATGCCGTCCGCGCCGACCAGGACGTCGCCGGCGAAGCGCCGGCCGTCCGCCGTGACGGCGACGGGGCGGGCCGGGTCCGTGCGGTCCACCTCCGCGACGCCCGAGTCGGTGTGGACCTCGGTCGCCGGGCCCGGGCCCTCGGGGTCCAGGCACGCGTCGAGCAGGATCCGGTGCAGGTCGGCTCGGTGGTAGTGCCAGTACGGCGCGCCGTACTCGCGCACCACCCGCTCGCCCAGCGGCAGCGAGGCGATGATGCTGCCGTCCTGCCAGCGCCGGCGCACCTGGTCGGTGGGCGCGGTGCGGATGGCCTGCATCTTCTTCCGCAGGCCCAGCCCGAACAGGATGCGGCTGGCGTTGGGCGCGGTCTGGATGCCCGCGCCCACCTCGCCGAGCTGGGCCGCCTGCTCGAGGACGACCGTGCGCAGCCCCCGCCGACGTAGCGCGAGCGCGGTGGTGAGACCACCGAGCCCGCCGCCGACGACGGTGACCGTGAACGACTGGCTGGCCACGTGCCCTCCCGGGTGAGATCCATTCTGGACGGTGCGCCGTCCCCGCCGGTGCCGCCGTGATCCGGCAGCTCAGGGCGATGCCGTGCGCCGCCCGTTGAGATAATCCGAACACTGACGATCCCGGAGCGCAAGGGGTCACGCAAGCTGTAACGCGTCAGAAACCGGGAAACACGGGTCGGCAACACCTGCGGGTCGCGCCGTGGGCCTCCGCGGGTCGCGCTGTGGGTTCCGGCGGGTCGCGCTGTGGGTTCCGGCGGGTCGCGCTGTGGGTTTCGGCGGGTCGCCAGCTCCCGGCCCGCGATGCGGGAAGTGTGGGCTCGCGAAGCTCAGGCCCCGACTCGCGGGAGCCCAGACCCCGACTCGCGGATCAGTCGTCGACCAGGGACTCCCAGTGCTCGGCGATGCCGTTGAGCCGGGTGAGCAGCGCGGTCTCCTCGGCGTGCTCGATGCCGCGCATCAGCAGCTTGTCGAGCGCCCGAGCCTTGTCGTAGGCCTGCTGCAGGGTGGTCGAGCCCGTCTCGGTGAGGTGCAGCAGCCGCTTGCGCCCGTCCTCGGGCGGCGTGACCCGTGTGATCAGTCCGCGGTCCTCGAGTCGGCGCACGATGCTCGCCATCGTGGACCGGTCGAGCGCGACGGCCCGGGCCAGCGACCCCTGCTCGACGCCGGGGTAGGCGTCGACCGCGGTCAGCACCGCGAACTGCGGGCCGGTGAGGAGCGGGTCGACGTGGCGCTGCCAGGCCGCGGTGTAGGCGCTGTGCAACCGCCGCGCGACGTACCCCGGCGCGGCGAGGAGGGCCTCCGGCGCCGGGAGCTGCTCCGGGCCGGCCTGTGCGCGCTCGTCACCCACGGCCTCCATTCGACCACGTGTGGTGCGACGGGGTCGCGGCGACCGGCGCAGAGCCCGTCGACGCCGAAGGCGGTGTCGCCGCTCGTTCGGACGTTCCACAGATCGTTGACGCTCAGCCTCAGCGTTGTAGAGTGTCGGGTACCACCGCACGAGGTATCCCTTCCCGACCTGGCAGCGACGACAGGAGGCCCGGAGTGAGCGACCCGTCCGGCGAGGAGCAGGTACCCGAGGTCTCCTTCGCCACGTCGCCCGACGCGTACCGGCACTGGCGGCTCGAGGTCGACGGCGAGGTGGCCACGCTGACCCTCGACGTCGACGAGACGGCGGGCATCGTGCCGGGCTACGAGCTGAAGATGAACTCGTACGACCTGGGCGTGGACATCGAGCTCTACGACGCCACCCAGCGGCTGCGGTTCGAGCACCCCGGCGTGCGGGCCGTGGTCGTGACCAGCGCGAAGGACAAGAACTTCTGCGCGGGCGCCAACATCCGGATGCTGGCGCAGAGCTCGCACCCGTGGAAGGTGAACTTCTGCAAGTTCACCAACGAGACCCGCAACGGCATCGAGGACGCCACCGAGAACTCCGGCCAGACCTGGATCGCGGCGGTCAACGGCACCGCGGCCGGCGGCGGCTACGAGCTCGCCCTGGCCTGCGACGAGATCCTGCTGATCGACGACAACTCCTCCGCCGTCTCGCTGCCCGAGGTCCCGCTGCTGGGCGTGCTGCCCGGCACCGGCGGGCTGACCCGGGTCACGGACAAGCGCAAGGTGCGCAAGGACCGGGCGGACGTGTTCGCCACCCGCGCCGAGGGGATCCGCGGCAAGCAGGCCGTGGAGTGGAAGCTCGTCGACGAGACGATCCCGAAGCGGGTGTGGGCCGAGACGGTGGCCGAGCGGGCGCGGGAGGCCGCCGCCGCGTCGTCCCGGCCGACGGACGCGCAGGGTGTCGCGCTGCCCCCGCTGGAGCCCGACGTGACGGCGGACGGGATCGCTTACCGGCACGTCAAGGCCGAGTTCGACCGCGCCCGCGGCCTCGTGGAGATCACCGTGTCCGGGCCGGACGGCGGGGTGCCGGAGTCCCTGGAGCGGGTGCACGAGCTGGGCGAGGCGTTCTGGCCGCTGGCCATGACCCGCGAGCTCGACGACCTGATCCTGCGGCTGCGCGCCAACGAGCTCGAGCTGGGCACGTGGCTGGTCCGCACGCGCGGCGAGGTCGAGGACGCGCTGGCCTTCGAACGGCTCATCGCCGAGCACTCGAAGGACGACTGGCTGGTCAACGAGATCCGGCACTACTTCAAGCGGGTGCTCAAGCGGCTCGACGTGACCTCGCGGTCGCTGATCGCGCTGATCGAGCCCGGCTCCTGTTTCGCCGGCGCGCTGCTGGAGCTGGCCCTGGCCTGCGACCGGCAGTACATGCTCGACGGGACCCTCGACGAGGACGACTCCGAGCAGGGCGACGAGGCCCAGATCATGTTGTCGGCCGGCAACTTCGGCGCCTTCCCGATGGGGAACGGCCTGTCCCGGCTCGCCAGCAGGTTCTGGGGCGACGACGACCACGTCGCCAAGCTGCGGCAGGAGACCGACCGGCGGATCGAGGCCCGCGAGGCCCTCGAACTGGGCCTGGTCACCGACGCGCCGGACGACATCGACTGGGACGACGAGATCCGGATCATGCTGGAGGAGCGGGCGTCGCTGTCCCCGGACGCGCTGACCGGCATGGAGGCCAACCACCGGTTCGTCGGCCCGGAGACGATGGAGACGCGCATCTTCGGGCGGCTGACCGCCTGGCAGAACTGGATCTTCGTGCGGCCCAACGCCTCCGGTCCGGAGGGGGCGCTGCGCCGCTACGGCACGGGACGCAAGGCCGAATTCGATCGCAAGCGGGTGTGAGCACATGAGCATCGACTACTCCGAGAAGATCCCCAACAACGTCGACCTCGCGAGCGACCGCAAGCTGCAGCGTGCGCTGGAGTCGTGGCAGCCGAACTTCCTCAACTGGTGGAAGACGATGGGCCCGGCGGTCCCGACGCAGGACGTCTACCTGCGCACGGCGGTCGACGTCGGCAAGGAGGGCTGGGCGCAGTTCGGGCACGTCGCCATGGAGGAGTACCGGTGGGGCGTGTTCCTCGCCGAGCGCGGCGACGACCGGCGGATCGCCTTCGGCGAGCAGAAGGGCGAGCCGGTCTGGCAGCAGGTGCCCGGTGAGTACCGCGCCGACCTGCAGCGGCTGATCGTGATCCAGGGCGACACCGAGCCGGCCTCGGTGGAGCAGCAGCGCCGCCTGGGCGAGACCGCCCCGTCGCTCTACGACCTGCGCAACCTCTTCCAGGTCAACGTGGAGGAGGGCCGGCACCTTTGGGCGATGGTGTACCTGCTGCACGCCTACTTCGGCCGCAACGGCCGCGAGGAGGCCGAGGCGCTGCTGCAGCGCAACTCCGGCGACGTCGACAGCCCGCGCATCCTCGGGGCGTTCAACGAGGAGACGCCGGACTGGCTGTCCTTCTACATGTTCACGTACTTCACCGACCGGGACGGGAAGTACCAGCTCGGCACGCTGAAGGAGTCCGCCTTCGACCCGCTCTCGCGCACCTGCGAGTTCATGTTGAAGGAGGAGGCGCACCACATGTTCGTGGGCACCACCGGCATCGACCGGGTGGTCACGCGGACCTGCGAGCTGATGCGCGAGCACGACACCGCCGACGTCGCCCCGCACGGCGGCATCCCGCTGGACGTGATCCAGAAGTACATCAACTTCCACTACTCGGTGTCGCTGGACCTGTTCGGCTCCGAGCAGTCCACGAACGCGGCCAACTACTTCACCGCCGGCCTGAAGGGCCGCTGGCAGGAGGAGCGCCGCAAGGACGACCACCGGCTCACCGAGGACGCCTTCACCATCGACACCGTCAAGGACGGGCGGATGACCACCGACGAGGTCTCCGCGCTGCTCGCGCTCAACCTCGACCTGCGCAACGAGTACGTCAAGGACTGTCAGTCCGGCCTCAAGCGCTGGAACCGCATCCTGGCCAAGAACGGCTTCGACGAGTCGCTGTACCTGCCGCACGTCGGCTTCAACCGGCAGGTCGGGCTGTTCTCCGAGCACAACGTCACGCCCTCGGGCGAGGTCGTCGGCGAGGACGCGTGGAAGGCCAAGGAGGACTCCTGGCTGCCCAGCGCCGGCGACAAAGCGCACGTGCAGAACCTGATGCGCCCGGTCTACGAGCCCGGCAAGATCGCCGGCTGGATCGCCCCGCCGACCAACGGCATCAACGGCCAGCCCTTCGACTACGAGTACGTCCACTTCGCGTGACCCGTGAGCGGCAACTGCCCCTAGAGGGGCAGTTGCCACTCACGACCACGGCCGACCAGCGACGATCCCGTTGCGGCGGGGTCACGGCGCCTCGACGGGCCGGCGGTCGGGGTGCCCGGTGAACTGCGCCGGATCGCCCGGCGGGTCCGACGCGATCCCGATCAGCGCCATGTGGGCGATGGCCCAGCCGTCGCCGCGGCGGACGAGGCGCTGGGTGTAGCGACCCCAGAAGTGCCAGACGGCCTCGCCGGCGGAGTGGTACGCGTAGAGGCTCGCGGAGATCCGGGCGGTGTCGCCGGCGACGTCCACCAACGGGTTGCTCGCGTGGTGGCTGGTCCGCTCCCAGGCGGACAGGGCGGTCCGCAGGTACCGCACGATGTCCGCCGGTCCGCGGTGCTCGGTGTTGAGGATGTCGTAGACGCCGTCCTCGGTGAACAGGGCGCCGACGGCGTCGACGTCCCCGGCGTCGACGCGGTCGAGGTAGGTGTACAGCGGGCGCAGCGGGTCGTCGGTCACGACGTCGCTCCTCTCAGGGGTGTTCAGCGCGCGGTGTAGCCGCCGTCCGCGGCGAAGACACCGCCACTGATTCAGGACGACTCGGGGGAGAGCAGGAACAGGGCGAAGGCGGCGATCTCGGCGGGGGTGCCCAGGCGGCCCAGCGGGTAGCCGCGCGCCGCCCGCTCCCGCATCGCGTCCATCGAGCCGAACGTGGCGTCCCCGCCGCGCCCGGCGTACGTGCGCTCCACCAGCGGGGTCCAGACGGTACCGGGGCACAACGCGTTGGCCCGGATCCCCTCGCGGCCGTAGTCGACGGCGATCTGCCTGGTCAGGGCGGTCACGCCGCCCTTGGCCGCGCTGTAGGCAGCCAGGTCCGGTACGCCCGTGAGGGCCGCGGTGCTGGCCTGTGTGACGATCGAGCCGCCGCCCGCGGCGAGCATGGCGGGGAGCACCGCGCGGATGGTGAGCCAGGTGCCGGTGAGGTTCACGTCGAGCACCCGGGACCACCGCGCGTGGGTGAGCTCGTGGGCGCGCCCTGCGCCGTCGATCCCGGCGTTCGCGTAGAGGCCGTGGATCCGGCCGAAGGCGTCGACGGCCGCCGCGGCCATCGCGGCAACCTGGGCCTCGTCCGTGACGTCCGTGGCCACGGCGAGGCCGCCGGTCTCCTTGGCGACCTGCTCGACGGCGTCGGCGTCGCGATCGGCGAGGACGAGGTCCGCCCCCTCCGCGGCGAAGGCCTCGGCGGCCGCCCGGCCGATCCCCGACCCGGCCCCGGTGACCACGACGGCGAGGCCGCGCAGCCGGTCACCCACGGCCGGAGATCACCCGCTGGTACTCGGCCGCCTCCGCGGGATCGGCCGCCTCCAGCCCCATGACCGCGCCGAACATCTGGCCGGCCACCCCGACCAGGCAGACGAACGCGACCAGCTCCACGATCTCGTCCTCGGTGAACTCCTCGCGCAGGACGTCGAACTGGGCGTCGGTGATCCCGGCGGGGTCCTGCGCGATGAGCTGGGCGAAGGCCACGGCGAGCGACTCGCGCCGGTCGGTGGCGCCGGGACGGTCGCCGGTGTCCAACGACGCGCAGTACTCGCACCCGATCTCACCCGCGGTGGCCCGGCGCAGCGCCTCCTTGAGCGACCCCGGCAGCAGCCCGTGGAACCGGGTCGCCGCGTCGAGCCGGGCGAAGGCCTTCAGGATCTCGGGGCGCCGGCCCATCGTCCTGGCCAGGACGCTGTTGGTGACCGCGTTGCCGGACTCGTCGACGGGCAGCGGCGTGATCCGCGGCATGTTCCCACCTCCCTCGGTGTGGGCCCGACACTGCCAAACGGTCGTTTGACACTCAACCGCGATCACCTGTTCGGCCGAGGAGGCCGCGCTCTAGTCGCGGTAGACGGCGGGGCGGCGCTCCTTCGCGGCGGCCAGGGCCTCGTCGAGGTCGGCCGAGATCAGCGTGCCCGCGTTCCAGGTGGCGACCTGGTCCAGCGCGTCGGCCACGGTGTGGTCGCGGGCGTAGGTGATCGCGTGCTTGGTGCCGCGCAGGGCGAGCGGCGGCTTGGCGGCGAGCGACGCGGCCAGCTCGGCGACCCCGGTGGCGAGCGCCTCGGCATCGGGGTACACGCCGTTGACCAGCCGCAGGCCGAGCGCCTCGCCGCCGCTGACGGTCCGGCCGGTGTAGGCGAGCTCGCGGGTCACGCCCTCGCCGACGATCCGCGGCAGCCGCTGCAGGACGCCGACGTCGGCCACCACGGCCATGTCGATCTCCTTGACCACGAATCGCGCGTCCTCGGTGCTGTACCGCAGGTCGCAGGCGGTGGCGAGGTCCATCCCGGCGCCGACGCACGCCCCGTGCACGGCCGCGATCACCGGCACCCGGCACCGCTCGACGCTGGTGATCACGTCCTGCAGGTCGAGGATCGTGCGGCGCAGGGCCTCGGCCGCCCGTCCCGCGCAGTCCGCGCCGGCGCGCAGGCTGCCGAGCATCTCGAGGTCGATGCCGGCGCAGAAGTGCTTCCCGTTGCCCGCGATCACCACCACGCGGACGGTCGGGTCGGCGTCGAGCGCGTCGACGGCCGTGCGCAGCTCCGACCAGAGCGTCCGGTTCAGCGCGTTGGCCTGGGCGGGCCGGTCGAGCCGCAGCTGCGCGACGCCGTCCTTCGCCTCCACGGTGAGCGTCTCGAACTCCATGGTGTCCTCTCGCGGGTACCGGTCAGGTTCGACCGTCGGTGAGCATCTGCCGCGCGAGCCGCTTCCACAGGTCCAGGTGCGGGTCCGTGGTGGGGTCGCGCGGGTCGATCGCGTAGGTCAGCGCCACGCCGCGCATGCTGGTGAACATCAGCTCCCGGACGTCGTCGAACGCCGGGTGGGTGGAGTGGACCGGCCCGAACAGCGCCGCGACCACGTGCTGGATCGCCAGGCCCAGCCGCCGCTCCTCCGGCAGCAGCTCGGCGCGCAGGGTCTCGTCCGTGCGGGCGGCCGTCCACAGCTCCATCGCGGCCCAGAAGTAGGGCTGGCGGAAGGTCTCCCAGAGCAGCTCGACCGCCCGGTCGATGCGCTCGGCGCCGCTCGCGGTGGCGTGCGGCCAGCTCTCCATGTCCGTGATCCGCTCGACGGCGAGGTGCTGGGCGGCGGCGACGAGCAGCGCGGTCCGGGAGGGGAAGTGGTGCAGCAGCCGCCCGCGGGAGACCCCGGCGCGCTCCTGGATGGTCACGGTGGTGGCGCCGGAGTAGCCGTCCTCCATCAGGCTGCGCACGGCGGCGTCGAGGATGAGCGCGTGGCTGCTGGCCCGCCGCTCGCCCTGGGTGCGACGCGGGGTCGGTGCGGCCATGCCCGGGAGGGTAGTCGGCCGCGGCCGGGTTTCCCGGCACGACCGACTGTTTTGCCCGCCCGATCTGGGCGGGCGCGCGAAGATCGGGTTGACTGACGCCGTGGTGGTCCGGGTCGCGGTGCTCGGCCCGGTCCGGGCCGAGGTCGCCGGCGTGCCCGTCGACCTGGGCGGGCCGCGGCAGCGCGCGGTGCTGGCCCGGCTCGCCGTGGCGGGCGGCGAGGTGGTCTCCACCGACCTGCTCGTCGACGACCTGTGGCGCGGCGAGCCGCCACCCCGCGCGCTCGGCGCCCTGCAGGTCCACGTCTCGCACCTGCGGCGGGTGCTCGAACCGGACCGGCGGCCCCGCACGCCGGCGACGGTGCTGGTCAGCGAGCCGCCGGGGTACGCGCTGCGGCTGCCCGCCGACGGCCTGGACTCCCGGCGCGTGGGCGCCCTGCTCGACGCCGCCGCGGTCGCCCCGCCGGACCGGGCGGAGGAGCTGCTGGCCGAGGCGCTGCGCTCCTGGTCGGGACCCGCCCTCGCCGAGTTCGCCGACGAACGCTGGGCCGCACCGGAGGCCGCGCGGCTGGGCGAGCTGCGGCTCGTCGCGACCGAACGGCTCGCCGAGGCCCGGCTCGCGCGGGGCCGGGCCTCCGACGTCGTGCCCGATCTCGAGCTCCTGCTGCGCGACCATCCCCTGCGCGAGAACGCGGTGCGGCTGCTCGCGCTCGCCCTCTACCGCACCGGCCGCCAGGCGGACGCGCTCGCGGTGCTCGCGGCCGCGCGCACGCGGCTGGCCGAGGAGCTGGGCGTCGACCCGGGGCCGGAGCTGCGGGCGGTGGAGCAGGACGTCCTCACCCACGCCGAGCACCCCGTCGCGCCGCACCCCGGCGCGCCCCGCGCCGTCGCGCCGGAGCCCGGACCGGCCATCGTGGGGCGGGCCGCCGAACTGGAGCGGTTGCGCGCCGCGGCCGAGCGCGCCCGGTTCGGGGTGGCCGTCGTGCTCGTGGAGGCCGACGCGGGTGGCGGCAAGTCCGCCCTGGTCGAGGCGTTCCGGGCGGGCCTCCCGGGGTGGACGACCGCGCTCGGCCGGTGCCCGGAGGTCGACGGCGCCCCGCCCGGCTGGGCCTGGACCGAGCTGGTCGAGGAGCTGGCCCGGGCCGCACCGGTGCCCGACGAGCTCGCCGCGCGGCTCGCCCCGCTGCGGGCCGCCGGGCCCGGGCGGGAGGAGGTCGGCGAGACGTTCTGGTTGTCCCGGGCCGTCGTCGAGCTGGTCGGAGGCGCCGCGGCGGGCGGGCCGGTGCTGCTCGTGCTCGACGACCTGCACCGGGCCGAGGACGAGACGCTGCAGCTGCTCCGCGCGGTCGTCGGCGGGCTCGGCGCGGCGCCCGTACTCGTCGTCGCGACGCTGCGGCCGACCGAGGTCGGCCCGGACCTCGCCGCCACGCTGGCCGCCCTCGCCGGGCCGGTCGCCGACCGTATCGCGCTGGCCGGATTGACCGGGCCGGAGGTGCGCGCGCTGCTGGCCCGGCAGGGCGTCGCCGATCCCGACGAGCACACGGTCGCCCTGGTCACCGAGCGCACGGACGGCAACCCGCTCTTCGTCCGCGAGACCGCCCGGCTGATCGCGGTCGAGGGCACCGGGGCCGCAGTTGACGCGATCCCGGCCGGGGTGCGGGACGTCCTGCGCCGCCGGGTCGCGCGGCTCCCTGCGCCCGCCCGGACCGTGCTGGGCCAGGCTGCGGTGCTCGGCCGGGAGGTCGACATCGACACCCTGGTCCGGTTGGCCGGCGCAGCGGGTGGTTCGGAGGACGGCGTGCTCGACGCGCTCGAGCTGGGCGTGCTCGCGGGCCTGCTGACCGAGCCCGCACCCGGCCGGGTCCGGTTCGCGCACGCCCTCGTCCGGGACACCCTCGACGCCGACCTGCCACGGCTCCGGCGCACCCGCCTGCACGCGGCGGCGCTGACCGCGGTCGAGGCCGGCTCCGGTGATCCCGCGGCCCTCGCCCGGCACGCGCTCGAGGCGGGCCCGGCCGTGCCGGCGGCCGTCGCGGTGCGGCACGTCGAGGCGGCGGCGCACGAGGCCGCGGGCTTCGGGGCGCACCGGGACGCGGCGCGGCTCTGGGCGGCCGCGATCGACCTGGCCGGCCCGGCGGGCGTCGGCGTCGACCACGAGGTCGCCCTGCGTTGCGGGCACGTCTCCGCGCTGGCACACGCCGGCCAGGTGGCCGCGGCCGTCGGTGCCCGCCGTGCCGCGGTCGACCGTGCGCGCGGCACCGCGTCCCTGGTCGCGGCGTTGACCAGCTACGACGCGCCGGTCTCGTGGACGATCCGGCAGGACGTCGCCGTCGACGCGGAGCTCGTCGGCCTGCTCGACGGGGCCCTCGCCGAGCCCGGCCTCGACCCGGCGACGCGGTGCCGGCTGCTCGTCGCGCTGACGTTCGAGCTGGAGTCCCACGACGACGTCCGGGTCCGCCGGCTGACCGCCGAGGCCATGGACCTGTCGACCGGCCTCGGCGACCCGCTGCTGCGGTGCCGGGTGCTCAACGCCCGCTCCTTCGCCGCGCTGGGCCCCGACCTCCGGCACGAGCTCGAGGGGGTGGGGCGCGAGCTGCTGGGGACCGCGGAGCGGGCCGGGCTGGCGGGGTACCGCTCCGAGGGCCACCACCTGCTCTTCATGATCGCCTGCGAGCGGTTCGACCTCGACGGGGCGCAGCGGCACGCCGACGCCGCGATCGCCGCGGCCTCCGGCGGCCAGCTCGGCGTGACGCTCGCGTGGGCGGCGATCTTCGCCGCGCTGCGCGCCGTCGTCGCCGGGGACTTCGCGCGGGCCGAGCAGGGGTACGCGACGGTGCAGGCCGCCATGGAGTCCGTCGGCGCGATCAACGCCGACACCCTCGGCCTCTTCGGGCTGTTCGGGGTCCGGCACGCGCAGGGCAGGCTCGCCGAGCTGGCCCCGGCCTTCGCGGCGCTGCAGGCCCGGATCCCCATCGCCATCACCGACCCGACCGCCCGCGCACTGGTCGCCGCCGGGCGGGTCGACGAGGCCCGCGCCCTCTGGCGGCCCGACCTGCACCCGCCGCGCACCTACTACTGGCTGCTGTTCATGGGGCTGCGCGCCGAGGTCGCGGTCGCGCTCGGCGACCGGGAGGCCGCGGCCGCCTGCCTGGCCGAGCTCGGGCCGTGGGCCGACCAGCTGGCCGGGCTCGGCAGCGGGACGGTCACGCTCGGCCCCGTCGCGCAGCACCTCGGCGAGCTCGGCGGAGTGCTGGGAAGGCCGGTCGACGAGCGGCGAGCCCACTTCGAGCGCGCCGGTGCGATCGCGCGCCGGCTCGGCTCGCCCCACTGGGAGGCGCGGGCGGCCGCGTCGCTCGCCGAACTCGACCGGGTTTCCGCAGGTCAACCGATGTCGTGAGTGGCAAGTGCCCCTCTAGGGGCAGTCAGCACTCACGGGGTGCCGAAGACGAGGCTGACGCGGCGGGCGTGGCGGGGGCGGAGCAGGGCGAGCAGGAGCACGAGCACCGGGCCGGCCTCCGCCTTGATCGCGGCCAGCTCGTCCGGCGTGGTGACCTCGGCGATCCGGGGCAGGACGAAACCCATCGGCGGGCCGCCCTTGCGGATGGCCTTCTCCATCTCCTGCCAGTCCGCGGCCGCGACGTACCGCTCGATCACCGGGAAGAGCTCGGCCTCCTCGTTCTCGATGTGCTCGTCGAGCTCGTCGCGCACGCGGGCGAGGGCGTCGGCGAGGACCGCGGCGCGCTCGGGGTAGATCGGGGCGTCGAGGAAGCCGGCGGCCGCGCGGCGCAGGCGGTCGAGCAGGGGGTCGAGGGCGCGGTGGTCGTCGGACAGCACGGTGAGGTCGACGGCGGTGCCGGCGCTGTGCTCGATCAGCGGCCAGGTCAGCTCGTCCTCGACGGTGTGGTGGTGGTGGATCTCGTCGGCCAGCGTCGCCACCCAGCGGGTGAGGGCCTTCGCGCGGCGGCCGTCGCAGGGCTCGCCGGCGGCCAGGCGCTGCGCGACGGCGGTCAGCCGGTGCAGGTCGCCGCGCATGATGCGGTGCGCCAGGCGCATGCCCAGCAGGTCGGGGGTGGTGGGTGGGGCGGTCATGACGTCTCCTCCTCGGGGTGTGTCGCCACCCTCCGTCACCCCGCTTAAGCCTCACCTGCCGTCGACTTGTGGTGCCACTTGTCGCGGGCGCGACTCGCGGTGCCGGAGCTCGCGACTCGCGGTGCCGGAGCTCCCGACTCGCGGTGCCGGAACTCCCGACTCGCGGCAAAGTTTCCGCTGAGTGGGAGGATCGGAGGGTGGCGGGCAACCTGTCGACTCCGGGGGCGAGTGTGGCGTCACGGGTGTTCGCGCTGCTCGGGGCTTTCGACGCCGAGCACCGGACCTTGTCGTTGACCGCGCTGGCCGAGCGGGCCGGACTCCCGCTGGCGACGGCGCACCGGCTGGCGGGGGAGCTCGTCGGGCTGGGCGGGCTGGAGCGGCGGGGCGACCGGTACGTCGTCGGACGACGGGTGTGGGACCTGGGGCTGCTCGCGCCCGTGCAGGCGGAGCTGCGGCAGGTCGCCGCGCCCTTCCTGCACGACCTCTACGCCGCGACCCACGCGACCGTGCATCTCGCCGAGCGTGCCGGCACCGAGGTGCTCTACCTGGACCGGCTCTCCGGCCGCACGACGGTGCCCGTGGTCAGCCGGGTCGGCGGGCGGCTCCCGCTGCACACCACCGGCGTCGGCAAGGTGCTGCTCGCCCACGCCCCGGACGACGTGTTGCGGACAGTCCTCGCCGACCTCTCGCGCGTCACGCCGTACACGATCACCCAGCCCGGCCGGCTGCGCGAGCAGCTGCGCCGGGTGCACCGCGAGGGGTTCGCGCAGACCGTTGAGGAGATGAGCCCCGGCGCCTGCTCCGTCGCGGTCCCGGTCCGACGGGGAGCGGACGGCGAGGTCGTGGCCGCGCTCGGGCTCGTCGTGCCCGACCTGCGGCGCGGCCGGGCCCGGCTGGTGGCCGCACTGCAGGTCGCGGCGGCCGGCATCGGCCGTTCGCTTTCCACTGAGTGAAAGCCGACGCTAGGCGCCGGGCGGCCGGGCGGACACACTCCTCCCATGCGTACCCAGGTCGCCATCGTCGGCGCCGGCCCCGCCGGGCTCCTGCTGTCCCACCTGCTCGACCGCGCGGGCGTCGAGTCCGTGATCGTCGAGACCCGTTCCCGCGAGTACGTCGAGGCGCGGATCCGCGCGGGCATCCTGGAGCACTCCACCGTGCAGCTGCTGCACGAGGTGGGGCTGGGGGAGCGGCTCGCCCGGGAGGGCGACGAGCACCGCGGCATCTACCTGCAGTGGCCGGGCGAGCGCCACCACCTCGACTTCGTGGACCTCGTCGGCCGCAGCGTCACCGTCTACGGGCAGACCGAGGTGACCAAGGACCTCGGGAAGGCGCGCGAGGCCGCAGGCCAGGAGATCCGCTACGAGGTCACCGACACCGCGGTGCACGACCTGGAGACCGAGCAGCCGTACGTCACCTTCACCGGCCCGGACGGCACCGCCGAGCGTATCGACGCCGACGTGGTCGTGGGCTGCGACGGCTCCTTCGGCCCCTCCCGCGCCGCCGTGCCGGACTCGGTCAAGCAGACCTGGGAGCGCGTCTACCCGTACTCCTGGCTGGGCATCCTCGCCGACGTCGCGCCGTCGACCGACGAGCTGATCTACGCCTGGCACCCGGACGGCTTCGCGCTGCACTCCATGCGTTCGGAGCACGTCTCCCGGCTCTACCTGCAGGTTCCGAACGGCACCGACATCGACGAGTGGTCCGACGACCGGATCTGGGACGCACTCGCCACCCGCCTCGGCCACGGCCAGGACGGGTGGACGCTGACCCCCGGCCCCGTCACCGAGAAGTCCGTGCTGCCGATGCGCAGCTTCGTGCAGCAGCCCATGCGGCACGGCCGCCTCTTCCTCGCTGGCGACGCCGCCCACATCGTGCCGCCCACCGGCGCGAAGGGGCTGAACCTCGCCGTGGCCGACGTCGCGCTGCTCGCCCCGGCCCTGGCGGCGCTGCTGCGCGACAAGGACCCCGCGCTCGCCGACGCCTACTCCGACACGGCCCTGCGCCGGGTCTGGCGCTGCACCCACTTCTCCTGGTGGATGACGACGATGCTGCACCGGTCCGGCGACCCGTTCGACGCCCAGCTGCAGCTCTCGCAGCTGCGCTGGGTCGCGGCCAGCGAAGCCGGACGGATGGGCCTCGCCGAGAACTACGCGGGCCTGCCGATCGGCTTCTAGGAGCCCTCGCCCGGATCGCCCGGCACCGCGCCGATGGCCGGCACGGCGGTCCTGGCCGGGCCGGTGCCCGGCCCGACGGCCCGGTGCGGGATCGCGCACGCGACGACCAGGACCGCATAGCACGAGAACAGCAGGACCGAGGCCCACGCGCCGTGCGGGGTGAGCAGCGACCCGATGTCGTCGAGCAGGTGCACCACGAGCAGGTAGGCCGGGACGGGCAGGAGTGCGGCCGACCCGGTCGACCACCGGCCGCGCCGGGACCCCCGTCCGGACAGTGCGTAGCCGCCCGCCATCGCGGGCAGCACCAGGACCAGCGCGCCCGGGTCGACCCCGAACACCAGCGGCGACAGCGCGAGCCGGCGCCACCGAGCGCGCCCGCCCGTGCGCCGCCGGTGTTCGGCCAGCCCGAACAGGCCACCGACGATCGTGGCGGCGGGCAGGATCACGCCGAAGGTCCCGAACCAGCTGACGGTCGACACCGGCTCGGCGACGGCCGCCATGAACCCCCGCATGCCGGCGCCCCACGCCAGACCGCACACCGCACCGGCCACCACCAGCCGCCACGCCGGCCGGGACGGGTCCGGAGGGCCGCGATGCGGGAGCGCACACCCGAGCGAGAGCACTGCGAGCAGGGACAGGAAGAGCACCGCCGTCCACGCGCCGCGTGCGCTGCCCAGTGGCGGTCCGAGCCCGGCCGCCGACGCCGCGACCAGCCACGTCGGGACCGGGACGAGGGCGAACGCCCCGGCCGCCCACCGCGCCGGACGGGAGCCGCGCCCGGCCAGCGCGTAGCCGCCGGCCATGCCGAACAACGGGACCGCGAGGGCACCCCCGCCCAGACCACCGTCGACGAACATCGAGACGACGACCCAGGGACTGAAGAGCACGAAGACCAGTGGTGCGGCGGCGAGCCACGGGTGGTGGCGGCCGGTGCGCCGCAGGTGCTCGGCCCAGCCGAGCAGGCCGCCGGCGACCGCGCCGGGCAGCAGGATCCCCTCGAACGTCCCGATCCAGCCGAACGTCGACGCCGGGCCCGCGACCTCGACCATGAACGCGCGCAGGGCAGCGGCCCAGGCCAGCCCGGACACCGCGCCGACCAGCACCGGCGACCGCCCGTCCCGACCCCCTGCGGGGCGGACGGCCGCTGCGGCGCTCACGAGCCCGACGGCGCGAGCGCCGCCGCGATGCCGAGCTCGCCGACCTCGAACTCCACGTGCCGCGGGCCCGGGTCCGCGGGCAGCCCGGCCCGGCGCAGGGCCGGGTGCAGCCGCTCCGCGACGAACCGGTCGTGCTGCACGCCCGACTCCCAGACCGACACGATCTGCAGGCCCTGCTCCGACTCGCCCGCGACCTGCACGAGCAACCCGTCCGGCCGGCCGGCGCCGGCGACGAGCGCGGCGATCTCCCGGTACCCGGCCAGCGTCCCGGCCGGGATCGCGGTGATGGTGGCGAACGCCATGACGGCCTCCCCGTGGCTCGGGACGTCCGGACGCGTCGACGCTAGGCGGGCGGGCCCGGCCCCCGCGTCCGCCGAAATACTCCGCCGCCTACTCAGGTCCGGGTGCCGAGGTTGTGCACCGCCCACACCGCGATCTGGCTGCGGCGGGAGAACCCGAGCTTGGTGAGGATGTGCTGGACGTGGTTCTGCGCGGTGCGCTCGGAGACGACGAGCGCGGCGGCGATCTGCGGGTTGCTCATCCCGCGCGCGACGCATGCCGCGACCTCCCGCTCGCGCGCGGTCAGCAGGGCGGCCGGGGCGCGGCGCAGCCGCTCGTCGAGGGCGGCGAGCCGGGCCGCGAACCCGGGCATGCCCAGGCCCTCCGCCGCGGTACGCCCCTCGGCGACCAGCGTTGCCGCCTCGCCCAGGTCGTCGGTGCGTCCGCGGCGCGCGAGCACGGCCGCGAGCTCCGTCTGCGCCTCCACGGCGTACCCCGCGGCGCCGCCGGTGCGGCAGGTCGCCAGCGCCGACCGCAGCTCGTCGACGGCCGTGTCGAGCTCGCCGAGGCGTGCGGCGGCCGAGCCCAGATGGAGCGTGACGGGCCCGCCGTAGTGCGCGACGCCGGCGCCGGAGCCGACGTGCCGCCCACGGTGGGGCAGCAGCAGTCCGCGCAGGGCGGCGACGTCGGCGGCCGCGCCCTGGGCGCCGGCCACGGCGACGCCGGCCGAAAGGACCGTCAGCAGGAAGAACGGGGCCGGGCGCCAGCCCGCGGGCGGGCCGAGCGACCGGTACAGCGCGCCGGCCTCGGGCAGCCGCCCGGCGTCCGTGAGCATCAGCGCGGGACCCAGGGTGAAGGTGATGCGGTAGCCCGAGCCGGCGGCGAGGGGACCGCCGGCCGCGGCGAGCGCCTCGAGCGCGGTCGCGGTGCCGGCGTGGTGGTCCACGGCGGTGAGCAGCGCGAGCCGCGATCCCACGGCGCCGCCCGTCCCGTTCCCCGGAGCGGCGGCGAAGGCCTCCGCGCCCAGCCGGGCCGCCTCGGCGAGCCGGCCGTGGGCCTGGGCCAGCATCGCCTTGACCTTCAGCACGTGCCACCGCGCGGTCGCCCCGCCGTACCGCCCGGCCACCCACTCCAGGCGGTCCAGCTCGGCGGCGGCGTCGAACAGCTCGCCGCGCTCGACGAGGGCATCGATGAGCCACAGGTGCGCCCACAGCCGGGCCTCGTCCCGCGCCGTCGTCGCGGCGAGCAGGCGCTGCGCCAGGACGGTCCGCTCCTCGACGCCGTCGGGCCCGCTGCGCGCCAGCTGCCGGGCCCGCAGCGCCGCCACCAGCGCGGACGCGTCCCCGCAGCCCTCGGCGGCGGCGAGCGCCTCGCGGCTGGCCGAGTCGGCCTGCGCGACGTCCTCGAGGTACATGTCGGTCTCGGTGAGAAGGGCGAGCAGCCGGGCCCGGCGGGGTCCCGTGACGGCCCCGGCGAGCGCCTCCTCGCACAGCGCGCGCACGGTGCGGTCGAGGCCCTGGTCGTTGGTGCAGCCCAGGGTGAGCACCGCGTCGGCGACCAGCCGGGGCCGGTCCGGCCCGTGGGCCACGGCGATCGCCTCGCCGGCCGCCGCCACCGCCCCGGCCGGATCCGCGGCGCGGAACCGGGCCGCGGCCAGGCCGGTCAGGAGGCGGTGGCGCGTCACGGCGTCGACCGCGGCGTCGCCGACGTCGAGTGCGAGCCGGTAGAGCCGGGCGCCCTCCTCGAACGCGAGCGTGCGCACGGCGGCAGCGGCCGCCCGCTCGATCCACGCCGACGCCTCGGCCCGCTCGCCGGCCACGGCCGCGGCCGCCCAGTGCCGGGCGAGGTCCGCGAGGTGGGGATCGACCCGGTCGCCGGCGTGGCGCAGGATCGCGTCGACGGCGGCCCGGTGCAGCCGGACCCGCTCGCCGCCCGGGAGGCCGGCCTCGACGGCGTCCCGGACGAGGGGGTGGACGAACCGGTACCGGCCGGGCGCGTCGCCCGGTTCGAGCAGGCCGGCGTCCGCCGCCTCGTCGATCGGGTCCAGGCACTCCAGCAGCGGCCGGCCGACGACGGCGGCGAGGACGACGAGGTCGACGCACGGGCCGAGCACCGCCGCGATGCGCAGCTCGTGGCGGCACCGGGGGGAGAGCCGGCCCAGCCACCGCCCGACGGCCTCGCGCACGCCGACCGGGACGCCGATCGGGCGTCCCTCGGCGAGGTCGCGGCCCAGCTCGGCGGCGAGGAAGGGATTTCCGGCACTGAGCTCGTGCACCCGCTCGGCTTGATCGACGGGCACCGCGGCCCCGACGACATCCGCGAGCTGCACCGCGACGGCCTGCGGCGGGAGCCGGCGGAGCGCGAGGCGGTCGACCGCCGGCCCGCTGGGCAGGGACGCCGGTCCGGCGGTGTCGTCGTGGGTGGCGACGAGCAGCAACCGGCCGCCGCGCAGCTGCGCGGCCACGTGGTGCAGGAGCCGCAGCGACGCGGGATCGGCCCGGTGGACGTCGTCGAGCACGACGAGGAGCCCGGCCGGCTCCGCCGCCGCGTGCAGCACCCGGACGACGGTGTCGAACAGCCGGAACCGGTCCTCCTCCTCGACGGCCGCCACCCCGTCGGTCAGCGGGGCGAGGTCGGACCCGCCGGCCGGTGGGGCGGGACCGGGGAGCCCGCGCAGGACCTGGCGCCAGGGCAGGAACGGCGGCGCGACGTCCGGCCCGGCGCCCGCACCCCATGCGACCGGGACGCGGTCTGCGGCGGCCCGCGCCGCGAGCTCCGTGGCGAGCCGAGTCCGGCCGATTCCGGGCTCGCCGCCGCAGAGCACGAGCCGGGGGTCGCCGGTGAGCGCGGCCGCGAGCATGCCGGTCAGCGCGGCCAGCTCGCGGTCGCGACCCACCAGCCCGGACGGCACCGCTCCCGCACCCCCTCCGCGCCCGCGGCGCGACCGGGAGCAGTGTCGTCCGGGTGACCGGCCCGGGCAAGCGTCAGGCCGGTACGCGCTCCCCGGTACGGGTCTCGGCGAGCACCGCGGCGCCCAGCGCGGCCCACAGCAGGTGCCAGACGCCGAGGGCGGTCACCGCGGCCGGGGCGCCCGGGCCCGGGCCGCCGGTCAGGATGATCACGGGCACGGCGACGACGACGATCCACGCGCCGACGAGCAGGGGCACGACGCGGTGCCACCCGCTCCACCGCCCCGAGCGCAGCACCGCGGCGCCGGCGAGCAGCATCCCGAGCGCTGTCAGCAGGGGCACGACGGCGTACAGGGCGTCGCCGGTCGGGCCCGGCGAGGCGGCCTCGGCGGCGATGAAACCGAGCAGGCCGACGATCGCGAGGGCGACGCCGACCCGGCCCGTCCCGCCCGCCGCCGCTCCGGTGAGGGCCAGCGCGACCACCCCGGCGAGCGTCGCGACGTAGATCGGGAGCAGGTAGGGCGACTCGTCCGCCGGCGCGAAGCCGGCGAGCAGGGCGGCGGAGAACAGGACGGCGCCCAGGGCGCCGACGACGCAGAGCACGGCGCCGGCGCGGGCCGCGCGGATGGGGTCCATGGCGTTCCTCTTCGACGAGGTGGGTGGGACGCCTCGACGCTAGGGAGGCCGGCCCGCCGGACGCGTCCGCCGAAGTACTCCCGCCCTACTCAGAAGCCCCTCCGCGCAGGCTCCTACTCGCAGTGCCCTACCTCGCAGTGCCCTACCTCGCGGTGCCCTACCTCGCCGTGCCCTACTCGGACGCCGCGCTGAGCTCGTCGACGAAGAAGTCGAGCTCGGGGTCGTCGCCGCCGCCGTAGCGGGTGAAGTCGGTGACCCCGGTCTCGCGCAGGATCTGCACGTCGATGATGGTCTCGCCGCTGCGCTCCTGCGGCAGGGACAGCACGGCCATGGCGGCGTCGGCCATGATCTCCGGGTCGCGCGAGCGGTCCACGGTGTCGGTGCCGCCGAGCAGGTTCTGCACGGCCGCGGTCTTGATCGCGGTCTCGGGCCAGAGGCAGTTCGCGGCGATGCCGGCGTCGGCGAACTCGGCCGCCCAGCCCAGGGTCAGGATCGTCATCCCGAACTTGGACAGCGCGTAGGCCGGGAACTTCCCGAGCCAGTGCGGTGCCATCGTGACCGGCGGAGACAGCGTGAGCACGCGCGCCCGGTCGGACTTGCGCAGGTGCGGCAGGGCGGCCTTGAACAGCAGGAACGTGCCGCGCGAGTTGATCTGCTGCATCAGGTCGTAGCGCTTGACGCTGAGCTCCTCGGTGCCGGTGAGGTTCAGCGCCGAGGCGTTGTTGACCACGACGTCGATCCCGCCGAACCGCTCGACGGCCTGTGCCGCGGCGCGCTCGACGTCCTCCTCCTTGCGGACGTCGCCGACCACGGCGAGCGCCTGCCCGCCGGCCTGCTCGATCTCGGCGACGGCGGTGTGCACCGTGCCGGGCAGGCGCGGGTCGGGCTGGTCGGTCTTGGCCAGGATGACGACGTTGGCGCCGCGCCGGCCGGCGGCGACGGCGATGGCCAGCCCGATGCCGCGGCTGCCGCCGGACATCAGGATGGTGCGGCCGGCGAGGGCGTCCTGCTCGCTCACGGGCTCCTCCTCTGCGCTGGGGACGCCCGGACAGTAACAGTCAGTCCTGACCGCTACTGGGTGATCTCGACCACCACGAGCACGTTCCCGTCCGGGTCGCGCAGCGTGAACATGGGCGGGGCGTACTCGCCCATGCGCAGCACCTCGGGATCGACGTCGACGCCGCGCTCGCGCAGCTCGGCGTGGGCCGCATCGGCGTCGGGGCTGGCGAGCCGGACCGCGGTGCCCAGGCCGCCCGGCGCGGGCTCGCCGGCGACCAGTGCGATCGACGTCGCCGAGCCGGCCGGGGCGACCTCGATCCAGCGGCCCTCGCCGAAGGGGGCGTCCCTCCGCTTCTCGAGGCCGAGCGCGCCGACGTAGAACTCCAGCGCCCGGTCCTGGTCCCGCACGGTGAGCGCCACGGTGTGGATGCCGCTGATCATGGTGTGCCTCCTCGGGTCGACGGGCGGTGGACCGCGCCCTGCCCCGGAACTCATCGGCCGAGCAGCCGTCGGCCCCGGGATGTCCGACCGCATGATCGGGAGCACGATGGCGGCATGACCGCTCCCGTCCGCATCGGGCTGCAGCTGCAGCCCCAGCACGCCGACTACGGCCGCATCCGTGACACGCTGCTCGCCGCCGAGGAGGCCGGCGCCGACGTCGTCTTCAACTGGGACCACTTCTTCCCGCTCTACGGCGACCCCGACGGCAAGCACTTCGAGTGCTGGACCATGCTCGGGGCCTGGGCGGAGACCACGAGCCGCGTCGAGATCGGCGCCCTCGTGACCTGCAACAGCTACCGCAACCCCGAGCTGCTGGCCGACATGGCCCGCACCGTCGACCACATCTCGCAGGGCCGGCTCATCCTCGGCATCGGATCGGGCTGGTTCGAGAAGGACTACGCCGAGTACGGCTACGACTTCAAGACGGCCGGCCGGCGGCTCGACGACCTCGGCGCGGCCCTGCCCCGCATCCGCGACCGCTGGTCGAGGCTCAACCCCGCCCCGACCCGCGACATCCCGATCCTCATCGGCGGCGGCGGGGAGAAGAAGACGCTTCGCTACACCGCCGAGCACGCCGCGATCTGGCACGGCTTCGGCGACGCCGACACCGTGCGGCACAAGTGCGCCGTGCTCGACGGGCACTGCCGCGACATCGGCCGGGACCCGGGCGAGATCGCGCGGTCCTGCGGCGTGCAGAAGCCGCCGTCGGAGGCCGCGCAGGAGCTCCTCGACGTCGGGGTCTCGCTGTTCACCGTGGGCGTGGGCGGGCCGGACCACGACCTCTCCCTGCTCAAGGAGTGGATCGCCTGGCGCGACTCGCTCGGCTGAGTCCGGTCACGCGAGCTCCTCCCGGAGCAGGGCCGCGGCGCCCGCCATCGCCCGCATCTTCCCGACCGCCGAGTCGCGCGGCAGGTACTTCATCCCGCAGTCCGTGGCGATGACGATCTGCTCGGCCGGGAGCCGGTCGAAGGCGCGCCGCGTCCGCGCCGCCACGGTCTCGACGGACTCCACGGCGTGGTCGGACAGGTCGATCACGCCGAGGAGGATCGTCTTGTCCTTGAGGTCGGCGAGCACCCCGAGGTCCAGCCCGGACTGCGCGGTCTCGATGGAGATCTGGTCGGCGGTGCAGCCGGCCAGCTCCGGCAGGAACGAGTACCCCTCGGGGCGCTCGTGGATGATCGCGGCGTAGCCGAAGCAGAGGTGCACGACGGTGGTGCCGGTGATCCCCTCGAGCGCGGCGTTGAGCGCGGCCAGCCCGTAGGCGCGGGCGGCGTCCGGGCGGGCCTGCAGGTAGGGCTCGTCGATCTGGACGACGTCGGCACCGGCCGCGAACAGGTCCCGGATCTCGTCGTTCACGGCGGCGGCGTAGCCCATCGCTGCGGACTCGAGGTCCGGATAGTGGTCGTTCTGCGCCTGCTGGGACATCGTGAAGGGGCCCGGCACCGTCATCTTCACCGTGCGGTCGGTGTGCGCCTTGAGGAAGCGCAGGTCGTCGACCTGCACGGGCCGCGGGCGGGAGATCGGCCCGACGATCCGCGGCACCGGGTTGGGGTGCCCGCTGCGGTCGAGCGCCGTGCCGGGGTTGTCGACGTCGACGCCGTCGAGCGCGGTGGCGAAGTGGTTGGAGTAGCTCTCCCGCCGGATCTCCCCGTCGGTGACGATGTCCAGCCCGGCCTCCTCCTGCTCCCGGATCGCGACCCGGGTCGCGTCGTCCTGGGCCTCGGCGAGGTGCTCCGGCGGGATCCGCCAGAGCTCGCGGGCACGGACCCGGGGCGGGAAGCGGCCGGCCAGCCGGGCGCGGTCGATCAACCATTCGGGCTGGGCGTAGCTGCCGACCAGGGAGGTGGGCAGCAGCGGAAGCGACGGCGACACGGGCTCCTCCAGGAACTCAGACGACGAGGACGATCCGGCCCTGCGCGGCGCCCGCGGCCTGGCGCTCCCAGGCCGCGCCGGCGTCCGCGAGCGGGACGGTCTCGTGGGCGACGGTCAGCTCCTGCCCGGCGAGGTGGGCGACCGACTCGGCGCGCTCCTCCCTGGTCAGGGCGTTGTTGGTGTAGCCGAGCACCCGCAGCGAGCGGCTGCGCAGCGTCGAGGAGTCGACCGGGAAGGTGTCCCCGGCGGAGCTGCCGAGGTTGACCAGCCGTCCGCCGGGCCCGAGCGCCTGCGCCGCGGCGGCGGCCGGCACCCCGTAGAGCGGGTCGAGGACCAGGTGGGCGGGGCCGCCGGCGGCCTCGGTGAACCGGCCCGCCAGCTCGGCGACGTCGTCCGTGTCCAACGCGACCACGGCGTCGGCGCCGGCGGCGGAGGCGCGCTCCCGAGCGGCGGCCGACCGGGCACCCGCGACGACCCGGGCGGCCCCGGCGAGCCGGGCGAGCTGCACGGCGACCTGGCCGACCACGCCGCCGGCGCCCAGCACGATCACGGTCTCGCCGGGCCTCAGGCCGCCGGTGCTCAGCAGCGCGCGGTGCGCGGCCACGGCGGACAGCCCGAGCGCGGCCAGCCGGACGGGGTCGACGCCCGCGGGCAGCGGGACGAGGTCGGCCTCGGGGACGCACGCGACCGCGGCCATGCTGCCGTCGCCCGGTGCCATGCCGGCCGGGGTCGGGAACCACACCGTGCGGCCGTCGAGCGTGCCGACGCCCTGCACACCGGGCACGTACGGGGTGCGCGGCACGCCGAAGTACGAGCGGCCGGAGGCGCAGAGCACGTCGAGCGGGGTGATCGGGGCGGCCAGGACCTCGACGAGGACCTCGCCGGGCCCGGGCTCCGGCGGCTCGCGGTCCGCGACCACGGGCGGCCGGCCGGGCTCGGGGATCAGGGCGGCGCGCACGGGTCGGTGTCCAGGTTCGCTCCGCAAGCTGCGCTCATGCGGGCTGCAGGCGGAAGTCGTACCGGGCCTCGAGCCAGGGCACGTCGGACTTGCCGCCGTCGGGCGTCGGTCCGGGCTCGCGCTCCTCGAACGCCACCACGAGCTCCTGCTTGGTGCCGAACACGACGTCGCTGTCCAGGAACTCCGCGCCCTCCTCGAACAGGTGCGTGATCAGCGGCGCGTAGCCGTCGACGGCGAGGAGGAAGTGCACGTGCGCGGGCCGGAAGTGGCTGATCTCCGTCCGCCCGATGAGGTCACCCACCGGGCCGTCCATCGGGATGGCGTAGCCCTTCGGGGCGATGGTCCGCAGGCAGTAGGAGCCGTCGGCGCGGGTCGTGTACTTGGCCCGCAGCCGCGCCTCGTCGATCTCGGGCAACTGGGCCTCGTACACGCCGTCCGCGTCGGACTGCCAGACGTCGAGCACGGCGCCGCCGACCGGGGTCCCGTCGAGCGCGGTGACGCTGCCGCTGATGTAGAGCGGGGTGCCGGGCAGCCCGTCGGACATGTCGCCGCCGAAGTCCAGCTCCGGCGAGCCGTCGATGTGGAACGGGCCGAGCACCGTCGCCGGGGTCGCACTGGGGTCGAGCCGGTTGTTCATCTGCACGACGAGCATCGACAGGCCCAGCACGTCCGAGGCGAGGATGAACTCCTCGCGCTTCTCGTCGCTGATCTGGCCGGTCGCGGTCAGCCACTGCATCGCGGCCATCCACTCGGCCTCGGTCAGCCGGACCTCGCGGGCGAAGTCGTGCAGGTGCCGGACCAGCGCCGTGAGCACCTCACGGGTGCGAGGGTCGCGGGCCGTGGACCAGCGCTCCACCGCGAGGTCGGTGATGTTCTCCTCGGTGACCAGCTTCATCGCTGCCTCCCGCGTTCGTCACAGGTCCCGCACCGTCAGGACGGTCGGTAGGGGTCCGGGTCGACCGGCCTGTTGTGGAGGTCGACGGACAGGAAGATGTCGTTGCCCACGGGGTGCCGCAGCTCCTCCGCGAGCTGGCCGATGAGCCCGGCGGTGCGGGCGAGCAGGGCGAACCCGCGCAGCAGCTCCATCGGCAGGCCCAGGTCGGCCAGCGCGGCGCCGCAGACGCCGGCGCCGTTGAGCGGCAGGGTCCGGCCCAGGACCTGCGGGTGGACGCGGCCGATCGCGGCGAACAGCTCCAGGTGCGGCCCGACCAGGTCCTCCTCGCGGGCGATCGCGTAGAGCCGGCGGGTGCGGGGATCGCCGTCCTTGTGCACATGGTGGCCGAGACCCGGCACGAACCTCTTCGCCTCGCGCTGCTCCCGCACGACCCGCAGGGCGATCTCGTCCCAGCCGGCGTCGTCCATCGGGAGCTGGTCCGGCAGCCGCTCGTGCAGGAACCGCCCGCAGTCCTCGGTCACGCCGAGGAACCGCGACCCGCCACCGAGCAGGCCTGCGGCGAGCGCGCCCTGGACCGAGTCCGGGGCGGACAGGTAGGTCAGCCGGGTGACGATCGCGGTCGGGGTGAAGCCGTGGTCGGCCAGCGCGGCCAGCACGGCCTCGAACACCCGGGTCTCGCCCTTGCTCGGGCGGCGCTGGCTGGCCAGCCAGAAGGCGAGCTCGCCGAACCCGACCTGGCCCATGACGTCGTCGGCCAGGTCCTGGCCGAGCAGGGTGATCGTGTCCAGGGACGCCGCGCCCAGTGCGGTCGGGTACTCGCGGACCGGTTCGTGCTGGTCAGGCATCCTCGCTCAGCCACTTCCTCAGTTCGGCGCCGTGCTCGTCGAGCTCCGGCGGGGGGAACCGGTAGACCGCGGGCGTGGCGGAGAACCGGATCGGGTGCCGGGTCGTGGGCACCGCACGATCACCCTCCCCGACGGGGACGACGGGGTCGAGCCCGAACCGCTCGGCCATGGCGAAGCCGCCGTCGATGGTCTGGATCGGCCCGGACGGCACGCCCGCCGCGGTGAGCAGGTCGAACCACTCCACCGCGGTCTTCTGCCGTAGCCGCTCCACCAGGACCGGCCGCAGCTCCTCGCGGTTCGCGGTGCGGTCGGCGTTGCGGGCGAAGCGCGGGTCGTCGGCGACCTCCGGGATCCCGAGCACGCCGCAGAGCTTGCGGAACTGCGGGTCGTTGGCGGCGGCGACGATCAGGTCGTCGTCCGCGGTGGGGAGCGGCTCGTAGGGGAAGACGCTGGGGTGGGCGTTGCCCATCCGGTAGGGCACGGTACCGCTCGCGACCCAGGCGGAGCTGTGGTTGACCAGGCCGGTCAGCGCGGAGGACAGCAGGTTGACCTCGACGTGCTGGCCCTCGCCGCTGCGGTCGCGGTGCCGCAGCGCGGCGAGGATGCCGATCGCGGCGTGGTTGCCGGCCATGACGTCGAAGACGGAGATCCCGGCCCGGTACGGCGGCCCGTCCGCGTCGCCCGTGAGCGACATCAGCCCGGACATGGCCTGCACCATCAGGTCGTAGCCCGGCACGTCCCGGCCCGGGCCGGAGCCGAACCCGCTGATCGACGCGTAGACGACGCCGGGGTTGGACCCCCGGACCGCGTCGTAGTCCAGCCCGAAGCGGGCCATCCCGCCCGGCTTGAGGTTCTCGATGACGACGTCGGCGCGCCGGGCGAGCTCGCGGGCGGCGGCCAGGTCGGACTCGTCGCGCAGGTCCAGGGCGATCGAGCGCTTCCCGCGGTTGATGCCCAGGAAGTAGGTCGAGACGCCCTCGCGGACCGGCGGCATCCAGGTCCGGGTGTCGTCGCCGGCCGGGCCCTCGACCTTCACCACCTCGGCGCCCAGGTCCGCCAGCAGCATCGTGGCGTACGGGCCGGCCAGGATCCGGGAGAAGTCGGCCACCAGCAGGCCGGCGAGCGGGCCTCCTGTCGTGGGATCGGGCGCACTCATCCGATACCCTCCTGTCCGCTGAACGGACATCCGTCCGTCGCGCCTCGGATTCTTCGACCTGAGGCGGGCGGCGTCAAGCGGGGCGCGACGAGCCGGGCACCGTCACGTGCGGGACGGTCTCCAGCCGGGCGAAGTCCGCGCTGATCTCCCCGGCTGCGTGAAGCAGCAGCGGCAGGTGGTGCTCGCGCAGGTGCTCCACGGACGTCTCCGCCGCGTGACAGTTGACGTTGACCCCGGCGATCACCCGGCCCGACCCGTCCCGCAGGGGCGCGGCCACCGAGCGGATGCCGGGCGCGAGCTGCTCGTCCGTGAGCGCCCAGCCGCGGGCCCGCACCTCGCGCAGCACCGCGTCCCGCTCCGCGCGGTCCGGCTGCCACCGCGGGACCAGGCCGGAGCGGGTGGGTTCGGCGAGCACGCGCTCCAGCTCGTCGGGCGGGAGGGCGGCGAGCTGGACCTTGCCCAGCGAGGTCTGCAGCGCGGGGAACCGCGTGCCGATCTGCACCGCCAGCGACACGATCTTGGGCACCGAGACGCGCGCGACGTAGACGATGTCCGAGCCGTCGAGCTGGGCGATCGAGCACGACTCGTTCGTCCGCTCGACCAGCCGCTCGAGGTGCGGGCGGGCGACCTCCCACAGGCCGGTCGACCGGACGTAGGCCACGCCCAGGTCCAGCACCCGCGGGGTCAGTGCGAAGCCGCGCTCCTCGGCGCGGACGTAGCCGAGCTCGGCGAGGGTGAGCAGGATGCGCCGGGCCGTCGGCCGGGCGAGGTCCGCGGCGGCGGCGACCTCGGCCAGGGACATCACGGGCCGGCCGGGCCGGAACGCCGTGATGACGTCCAGCCCGCGGGCCAGGGCCTCGATGAAGTCCGGACCCGTTCCCTCGCGTGGCATGCGTACCCCCGTCCCGCCGCGTGCGGCGCCCACCGTAGCCCGGCCGCGTCCGCGGGCCGGTCAGGGCGGTACCGGGGCGGGCCCGCCCCGGGCCCGGAGTGATTGACACCGCCGACGGGCTCGACCACAGTAGCCCGCACGCGGGGCTGACCGACAGGCGGACGATGGTCCGAAGATCGCGAGGGAGCGAGCCGATGAGCGAGTCGACCGAGGGGCGCCCGATCGTCCTCCGCGGCGGGACCGTGCTGACGATGGACCCGGCCAAGCGGGTCCTCGCCGGTCAGGACCTGCTCGTCACCGACGGCCGGATCGCCGCCCTCGGCCCGGACCTCGAGGTGCCCGAGGGCACCGTCGAGATCGACGCGACCGGCGGCGTCGTCATGCCGGGGATGATCGACACGCACCGCCACATGTGGCAGACGGCCATGCGCGGCTACGGCGCCGACTGGACCCTGACCCAGTACTTCGTCTGGTACTACCTGGAGTGGGGCAAGGCCTTCCGGCCCGAGGACGTCCACGCGGGCAACCTGCTCTCCGCGCTCGAGGCGCTCGACGCCGGCGTCACCACCACTGTCGACTGGTCGCACGGCCTGCAGACCGTCGACCACGCCGACGCCGCCGTCGACGCGCTGCAGGCCG
Organism: Pseudonocardia autotrophica; assembly: GCF_000717175.1. GTDB lineage: Bacteria > Actinomycetota > Actinomycetes > Mycobacteriales > Pseudonocardiaceae > Pseudonocardia > Pseudonocardia halophobica. Next base: position 37,634 of record NZ_JNYD01000017.1, read on the forward strand.
TGCCCGGCCGGTTCGTGCTGGCTTACGGCAACATCCAGCAGGCGCCGGCCGAGTGGAGCGCGGCACCCGAGTTCCGCGACTTCGTCTCCCGCCGCCGGGACGACCTGCTCGGCTTCCAGATGGCCTTCGACGTGACCGGCGACCCGGCGTTCCCGGAGAAGCAGGCCTTCGAGGTGGCCCGCGAGCTGGGCGCGCCGGTCACCACGCACGCCGGGGTCTGGGGCGCCACGAACGACGACGGCATCCGGCTCATGCACGAGCACGGCTTCATGACGCCCGAGTCGGTCTACGTGCACGCCGCGACCCTGTCCGCGGACTCCTACCACCGGATCGCGGCCACCGGCGGCTCGGTGTCGGTGTCCACGGAGAGCGAGCAGAGTGCCGGCCAGGGCTACCCGCCCACCTGGGCGCTGCGGCTGCACGGGATCCCGGTGTCACTGTCCATGGACACCTCGGTGTGGTGGAGCGGCGACCTGTTCTCCGCCATGCGCACCACCCTCGGCGCGGACCGCTCGCGCGAGCACCTGGAGGCGCACGCCAAGGGGAACACCGTCACCCACGCCGCGCTGCGCGCCGAGCAGGTCGTGGAATGGGCGACGCTGGGCGGGGCCCGGGCGCTGGGTCGCGACGCCGAGCTGGGCAGCCTCGAGGTGGGCAAGTCCGCCGACGTGGTGCTGATCCGCAACGAGCACTCGCCGGTGATGTTCCCGCTGCTCAACCCCTACGGGCACGTCGCCTTCCAGGCCCAGCGCGGCGACGTCGACACAGTGCTCGTGGGCGGGCGGATCGTGAAGCGGGCGGGCCGGCTGGTCGACGTCGACCTGGCGGCGGCGCGGGCGACGGTCGAGCGGACCGTCGAGCACCTGCGGTCGACGCTCGGCGAGGAGGCGTGGGCGCAGGGCATGAACCCCGACGTCCCGGAGACCAAGATCCTCGACAACCCGTACACCTACACCGACTACCAGAGCGCCGCCACGCACGGCGGGTGAGTCACGCCGCCACGGGGAGCGCGACGCCGGTGAGCCGCTCGGACTCGGCCCACAGCCGGGCCGCCAGGTCGCCGTCCCGTGCCCGGCGCGGCACCCGGGCCTCGGTGGTGGTCCCGACCAGGCCGAACCGCCCGTCCGGTCCGTAGTAGCCGCCGTCGGTCGCGGCGGGGTCGGCCGCGGCGAACAGCAGGGGCTCGGCGCCCTGCCGCGGCTCCTGCGACGGCAGGACCCCCACTCCCCGGCCCATCAGGCTCGGCCTGGTCCGGCCCATCGTCGGCCCGGCGGTCTGCAGGTTGGTGCGGGTGAACCCGGGGTGGGCGGCGGTGCTGCGCAGGGTCCAGCCCCGCTCGCGGGCCAGCGTGGAGAGCTGCCGCGCCATCAGCAGGTTCGCGAGCTTCGACTGCGCGTAGGCGAGCGTCGGGCTGTACCGCCGCTCCCACTGCAGGTCCTCGAACCGGATGCGGCCGAGGTGCGCCGCCCCGCTGCTCATGGTCGCGACCCGCGGTTCCGGCGCGGCCAGGACCAGCGGGAGCAGTCGCACGGTGAGGGCGAACGGGCCGAGGTGGTTGCTGCCGAACTGCAGCTCGAACCCGTCGGCCGTGGTGAAGCGGGTGGGCGGGGCCATCACGCCGGCGTTGTTGACCAGGGTGTCGACGGGCGTGCCCTGGTCGAGCAGGCCGGCCGCGAACTCCTCGACGGACGCGAGGTCGGCCAGGTCGACCCGGCGGACCTCCAGCTGTGCCGCGGGGTGCTCGCGCAGGATCTCGGCCTTCGCGGCCTCGCCCTTGTCCGGTGTCCGGACGGCGAGGACCACCCGGGCGCCCGCCCCGGCGAGCCGCCGCGCGGCCTCCTTGCCGGTGCCGCTGTTGGCCCCGGTGACGACGACGAGCTTCCCGGACTGGTCGGGGACGGTGTACATCGGCTTCTCCTAACAGACCGTCGGTCTTTTCACGACCTCGACAGTAACGGACCGTCGGTCCGATAACAAGTGACCAGCGGTCTGTAAACTCGGCACCGTGGGTTTCCAGCGGGCACGCAGCGCGGAGCAGCGCGAGGAGCGGCGGCGCGCGATCCTCGGCACGGCCGAGGCGATGCTGCGCGAGGCGCCGGTCGCCGACCTGACCCTCACCGCCCTCGCCCGGGGGTCCTGCCTGGCCAAGTCCGCGGTGCTGCGCTACTTCGACTCCCGCGAGGCCGTGCTCCTGGAGCTGCTCGTGGCCGAGTGGCAGGCCCTGCTCACCGAGCTCGCCGAGCGCCTCCCGGCCGCGGTGACCGCCGACGACCCGGGCGCCCGCCGGGAGGAGCTCGCCGGGGCGCTGGCCGAGGCGCTGGCCGCCCGGCCGGTGTTGTGCGACCTCGCCGCGGCGCAGGCCGCCGTGCTGGAGCGCAACGTCTCGCCCGGAGTCGTGGCCCGGTTCAAGCGCGCCGCGATCGCCGCCACCGAGGAGCTCGCCGACCTGGTCCGCGCCCGGCTGCCCGAGCTGACGGCGGAGTCGGCCTTCGCTTTCGCCGGGGCACTGGCCCTCACCACCGGGGCGCTGTGGGCGCACTCCCAGCCCTCGGCCGCGATGCTCGCGGCCTACGACTCCGATCCGGAGCTGGCTACGTTGCGCCTGGACTTCACCGGCACCCTCCGCGAGCTCCTCGCCGTGCTGCTGGCCGGTCTGGCCGCGCGCGCCGGCTGACCGGTACGCCGCGCAACGGTCCTAGGTTGGACGGGTGCGCGTCCTGATCTCGAGCATCGCCGCCCACGGCCACACCTACCCGCTGCTGCCCTTCGCGATCGCGGCACGCGAGGCCGGGCACGAGGTGACCTACGCGATCGCACCCAGCTTCCACCCGCTCGTCGAGCGGTTGGGGTTCCGGCCGGTCGCGGCCGGCGGCGAGATCCGCGAGGCGTTCGGGCAGGTGTGGGCGCAGTCCGGGAAGGACCCCCGGGACCGGTTCTCCACCCCGCCGAACGAGGTGATGGCGATGGCCGGCCGGGTCTTCGGCGAGGTCCTGCCGCGGCGCACGGCCGCCGACCTCGCGCCCGTACTGGCGGAGCTGCGCCCGGACGTCGTGGTGCACGAGGCGGGCGACCTCGGGGCCGGGCTCGCGGCGAAGGTGGCCGGGATCCGGGGCCTGTGCCACGGGTTCGGACGGGTGGCGGGCGGCAAGATGCTCGCCCGTGCCGGCGACCACGTGGGCGGGCTGGCCGCCGAGCTGGGGCTGGACCCCGCCGTCGTCGCAGGCCCGGGACTCGGCGACCCGTTCCTCGACGTCTGCCCGCGGTCGCTGCAGGACCCGGCCTTCCTGGCCGCCTTCACCCCGGACCGCGCGCCCCGCGTGCCGCTCCGTTCGGTGCCCTTCGCCGAGCCCGCCCCGCTGCCGGCCTGGGTGGGGGAGCCCGGACCGCCGCTGGTCTACCTCACGCTGGGCACGGCGTTCGCCGAGGGCAGCGTCCTGCGCACCGCGATCGACGGCCTCGGCCGGCTGCCCGCCCGGGTGCTGGTGGCCGCCGGGCCCATGATCGACGCCGCGCTGGTCGACGACCTGCCGGACACCGTGCGCGTCGAGCAGTGGGTGCCGCAGGCGGACGTGCTCCCGCACGCGGCGCTGGTGGTGCACCACGGCGGCTCGGGAACCACCCTCGGCGCGCTGGCCTCCGGGGTGCCGCAGCTCCTCCTGCCGCAGTGCGCCGACCAGTTCGACAACGCCGGGGCGGTGCTGGCCGTCGGGGCCGGCCGGCGGCTGCTGCCCGGCGAGGCGACGCCCGACGCCGTCGCCGAGGTCGCCTCGTCGCTGCTCAACGACCCGGAGCCGCGGGCGGCCGCCGGGGTGGTGGCCCGGGAGATCGCCGGGATGCCGTCGCCCGCCGAGGTCGTCGCCGCGCTGCTGGTCTGATCGTGGCCGGCCTGGTCAGGCCGGGCAGGGCTCGGGCCGCGCCGCGGTCCCGACGGGCTCGGCGTGGTCCGCCGGCCGGGCGTGCCGGAGGGCCACGGCGGCGACGCCGGCGATCACCACCGCGACGCAGCCCGCCGCGAAGGAGGTGACCTGCATGCCCGTCACGAACACCTCGCGGGCCAGCCCGAGCAGCTCGCCGCCGACGGGCGCGGGCAGCTCGGCCGCCACCCGCGCGGCCCCGCCCAACGTGTCCTCGGCGGCGGCCGCCGCCTCGGCCGGGACGCCGGCCGGCAGCGCACCGGCGATCCCGCCGCGGTAGAGCGCCACGCCGATGCTGCCCAGCACCGCGATCCCGAGCGCGCCACCCAGCTCGGCGGCGGTCTCCGAGATCCCCGAGGCCGCGCCCGCCTTCTCCTCCGGGGCCGAGCCGACCACCATCTCCGTGGTCAGGCCGAACACCGGGCCCATCCCCAGCGAGATCACGACCGAGGCCACGACCAGCGCGGTCAGGCCCTGCTGCGTGGTGACCGTGGTGAGCAGGAACATCCCGGCGGCCGCGCAGCCCAGTCCGCCCGCGACGACGCGCGCCGGCCGGACCCCGCCCAGGAGCCGCGGCGCCAGCTGGGAGGCGACCACGAACGCCGCCGCCGACGGCAGCGACCACAGCCCCGCCTCCAGCGCCGTCTGGCCCAGCACGAGCTGCAGGTACTGCGCGACGAAGAGGAAGTAACCGATCATCACGAAGATCGCGAGGAAGTTGACCACGAGCGCCGCGGTGAACCGGCGGTTCCGGAACAGCGCCACGTCGATCATCGGCTCGGCGAGCCGGCGCTGCCGCCGCACCCACAGCACGCCCACGACCAGGCCGGCGGTGATCGCCACGAACGCGCCCGTGCCCGGCCCGTGCTCGGCGATCCGCTTCACGCCGAACACCACGGCCAGCAGCGCGACGACGGACATGGCGGCGCTGAGCACGTCGAGCCGGCCGGCGTCGGGGTCGCGGAACTCGGGCAGCACGCGGGGACCGATGATCAGCAGCGCGCCCATCACGGGCAGGGCCAGCAGGAACACCGAGCCCCACCAGAAGAAGCCGAGCAGCACGCCGCCGAGCACGGGCCCGATCCCGCTGCCTGCGGAGAAGGCGCCGATCCAGATCGCGACGGCCAGCGAGCGCTCCCGCGGGTCCCGGAACATGTGGAAGATCAGCGACAGGGTGGAGGGCGCGATCGTCGCGCCGGACAGGCCCAGCAGCGCCCGGCTCGCGATCAGCATCTCCGGCGTGGTGGAGAAGGCCGCGAGGACCGACGTCAGACCGAAGGCGGCGGCGCCGACGAGGAGCAGCCGGCGTCGGCCGATGCGGTCGCCGAGCGTGCCCATCGTGACCAGCGCGCCGGCGACCATGAAGCCGTACACGTCGACGATCCACAGGAGCTGGCTGCTCGACGGCTGGAGGTCCGCGCTGACCTGGGGGAGCGCGAGCTGCAGCACCGTCAGGTCCATGACGTAGAGCAGGCACGCCAGCGCGAGCACGGCCAGGCCGGTCCACTCCCGGCGGCCCGCCCTCGCGGGCGAGGTGGTCGGCGTGCTCATCGGGCTCTCCTTCCGCGGGTGTACGGAAGGGGGACCGCGGCGGGGCGCGGAACTCATCGCGCCCGGGCCCGCCGGCCGGCGAGGGTCAGAACAGGTGGAGGACGCCGTAGGCGTAGGCGGTGCCCGCCAGCAGCAGGCTCAGCACGGCGAGGACGACCAGCGAGGCCCGGCCCGCGGGCCCGCGCTCGTCGGCGGCCGGCGCGGCGGTGAACAGCGGCGGTGCCCAGGGCTCGCGGGCGTTGCAGCCCCAGCCGGAGGCTCCCCACGCTGTGTGACGGTCGGGCACGACGAACTCCCTCGAACGGATGGCTCCCGTCCTTGTAGTCGTCACCGCCCGCTCGGCGTTACGCCGTCCGGCGCAGCAGGCGCCACACCCGGCTAGCTTTCGGGCACCTCGCGGCGGATCTCGTCGAGCCAGATCCGCGCCGACATGTCCGACGGCGCCCGCCAATCCCCGCGCGGGGAGAGCGACCCGCCGGCGGAGACCTTCGGGCCGTTCGGCAGCGCACTGCGCTTGAACTGGCTGAACGAGAAGAACCGCTGCGCGAACACCTCGCTCCAGCGCCGGATGTCCGCCATCGAGTAGCTCGGCCGCTCGTCCTCGGGAAAGCCGGGCGGCCACGGGCCCTGCGCCGGGTCGTGCCAGGCGTGCCACTGCAGGAAGGCGATCTTCGACGGCCGCAGCCCGTAGCGGAGGGTGTAGAAGAGCGTGAAGTCCTGCAGCGAGTAGGGGCCCACCTTGGCCTCGCTGCTCTGGACCTCCTCGTCCTCACCGGTCGGCACCAGCTCCGGGGTGATCTCGGTGTCGAGGACGTCCGTGAGGACCTCGCCCACCTCGTCGTCGAACTGCTTTGACGAGACGACCCACCGGATCAGGTGCTGGATGAGGGTCTTCGGCACCCCGCCGTTGACGTTGTAGTGCGACATCTGGTCGCCGACGCCGTAGGTGGACCACCCCAGCGCCAGCTCGGAGAGGTCGCCGGTGCCGAGCACGATCCCGCCCCGCTGGTTGGCCGCGCGGAACAGGTAGTCGGTGCGCAGCCCGGCCTGGACGTTCTCGAACGTCACGTCGTAGACGGGTTCGCCGGCGGAGAACGGGTGGCCGAGGTTGCGCAGCATCAGCCGCGCGGTCTCGGTGATGTCGATCTCCTCGAAGGTGACGCCGAGGGCCTCGGCCAGGCGGTAGGCGTTGCCCTTCGTCCGGTCGCCGGTGGCGAAGCCGGGCAGGGTGAACCCGAGGATGTCGCTGCGCGGCCGCCCGGCCCGGTCCATCGCCCGCGCCGCAACGATCAGCGCGTGCGTGGAGTCCAGGCCCCCGGACACCCCGATGACGACCTTCGGGTTCCCGATCGCCCGCATCCGCTGCTCCAGGCCGGAGACCTGGATGTTGTAGGCCTCGTAGCAGTCCTGCTCGAGGCGCGACTCGTCCGCGGGCACGAACGGGAAGCGCTCGATCTCGCGGCGCAGGCCGAGGTCGCCGCGCGGCGGGTCGAGCCGGAACTCGACGCGGCGGAAGGCGTCCGTGCGGTCGGCGTGGTGGCGGCGGTTGTCGTCGAACGTCCCCATCCGCACCCGCTCGGCGGAGAGGGTCGCGATGTCGACGTCGGCCACGGACTGGCGCGCCCCCTGGGGGAAGCGCTCGGTCTCGGCGAGCAGCAGGCCGTTCTCGTAGATCATCGTCTGGCCGTCCCACGCGAGGTCGGTCGACGACTCGCCCTCGCCGGCGGCGGCGTAGACGTAGGCGGCCAGGCAGCGCGAGGAGGCGCTGCGGGCCATGAGCTTCCGGTCCTCCGCCCGGCCCACGGTGATCGGGCTGCCGGACAGGTTGGCCAGCACCGTCGCGCCGGCCAGCGCGGCCTCGGCCGAGGGCGGGACCGGCACCCACATGTCCTCGCAGATCTCCACGTGCAGCACGAAGCCGGGCACGTCGGAGGCGGCGAACAGCAGGTCGGGCCCGATCGGCACGTCCTCGCCGCCGATCCGGATCGTGCCGGTGACGTCGTCGCCCGCGCCGATCTGCCGGCGCTCGTAGAACTCCCGGTAGGTCGGCAGGTAGGACTTCGGCGCGACACCGAGGACGCGCCCCCGGTGGATCACGACCGCGCAGTTGCGCACGCGCTGCCGGTGGCGCAGGGGCGCGCCCACCACGAGCACCGGCAGCAGCCCGGCCGAGCCGGCCACGATCTCGTCGAGCGCCGCGGCCACCGCGTCGAGGAGCGTGTCCTGCAGGAGGATGTCCTCGATCGAGTAGCCGGTCAGCGTCAGCTCGGGGAAGACCGCGAGCCCGACCCCGTCCTCGTCGAGCGCGCGCGCCGTCTCCAGCACCGCGGCGGCGTTCGCCGACGGGTCGGCGATCGTCGTGTGGATCGTGCAGGCGGCCGTGCGCAGGAAGCCGTGCCGGTAGGCCGAGAAGAAGTCCTCCACACCGGCAGTCTGCCCCAGCTGATCCGCACGTAATCCCGCCGGTCGGTGCCGGTTCGTCCCCGCCGGTGGTCGTCCGGCGGCGGAGCCGGACCGTCGGCGGGGAAGATCCCGGCTCCGGCATCCGGGCGATCGACCGGCCCGCGGAACGGCCTTACGCTGCGCTTTCCGGCCATCCACGGAGGACACACGTGTCGATCCCCGCGCCCGACCCGATCCCCGTCGTCTTCGTCCACGGCCTCTGGCTGCACGCGTCGAGCTGGACGCCGTGGGTGGAGCTGTTCACGGAGCGCGGGTACGCGCCCGTCGCCCCCGGCTGGCCCGGCGAGGCGCCGACGGCCGAGGAGTGCCGCGCCGACCCCGATGCCGTGGCGAACCGCGGCATCGCGGTGGTCACGGACCACTTCGCCTCGCTGATCTCCGACCTGCCCACCCAGCCGATCGTGATCGGCCACTCCTTCGGCGGGCTGATCGCCGAGAAGCTCCTGGGCCAGGGGTGCGCGCGGGCCTGCATCGCGTTCTCGCCCGCCCAGTTCAAGGGCAACCTGGCGCTGCCGCCCGCCCAGCTCAGGACGGCGTTCCCGGTGCTGAGCAAGCCGAAGCTGCGCACCAGGAGCTGGATCCACTCGAAGGACTCCTGGCACGCGGGCTTCGCCAACGCGATCAGCCGCGAGGAGTCCGACGCGCTCTACGACGCCTACGCCGTCCCCTCGCCGATGAAGCCGCTGTTCCAGGCCGCGACCGCCAACTTCGCGCTGCACAGCGAGGCGTCGGTCGACGTGCACCGCGACCGCGGGCCCGTGCTCGTCGTCGGGGCCGGGAAGGACCGGACGGTGCCGGAGGCGACCAGCCGCGCCGCCTACCGCATCCTCTCCCGCAGCCCCGGGGTCACGGAGTGGGCCGCGTTCCCGGATGCCGGCCACTCGTACGCCGTCGACTCGACCTGGCGGGACGCCGCGGACCTGGCCCTGGAGTTCCTCGCCCGGCACGGGATGGGGTCGACCAGCCCCGCCGGTGCCGCCGCGCCCGCGGACCCGGCCCCGGCCTGATCGCTGGCTAGGCTGCCGGGATGGCGATCCCGGTGGGGACGGAGCGGCGCCAGCTGTCCGAGCACGTCGCGATGGTCGTTCGCGAGGCGATCATGTCCGGGGAGCTCCGCGGGGCGGACTACCTGCGCACCGAGCAGCTCGCCGAGCGGCTCGGGGTGAGCGCCACGCCGGTGCGCGAGGCGCTGATGGTGCTGCACAGCGAGGGCGCGGTGCGCTGGGAGCCCCGGCGCGGGTTCCGGGTGGTGCCGCTGACCGAGCGGGACGTCGTGGACATGTTCGCAGTGGCCGCGTTCATCGAGGGCGAGCTGGCGGCGCGGGCCGTGGACCTGCTGACCGACGCCGACGTCCGCCGGCTGCACGAGCTGCAGGCCGGGCTGGTCGACGCCGCCCGCGCCGGCGATCCCGACGAGGTCTTCCGGGTCAATCACGAGATCCACTCGGCGATCAACCGGCCGGGCCTCTCGGCGCGGCTGCAGACCCAGCTGACGATGTCGCTCAAGTACCTGCCGCGCAGCCACTACGGCCGGGTCGACGGGTGGGTGAAGGCTTCGGTCCGCGACCACGGCCCGGTGCTCGCGGCGCTGGCCGCCCGCGACGCGGGGGCGGCGCGGGCGGCCATGCGCGACCACATGCTGCACATCGGCGAGCTGCTGCGGGTCCACCTCGAACGGGCGGGAGTGTTCACACCCTGAGGCGGAGCGCCCCTCACACCCTGATGGTCGCCATGGAGACGTCCCACAGCCGCTCGGCGGACTCGGGGTCCACGGCGTAGTCCGCGACACCCCGGTAGGTACCCGGCACGTGCGGGCCGGCCTCGGCGCAGTCCTCGAAGTACCGCCCGCCGATGCCCTCCACCAGCGGCGACGCGGCGAGCAGCACCGAGGTCGCGGCCCCCTGCTCCGGCGTCTTCCAGCCCGTCGCGGCGCCCCGCTGCTCCAGCGACGTGAGCTCGGCCGGGCGGAGGTGGCGCTGCAGGTTCGTACGGATCCCGCCCGGGCTGAGGGCGTTGACGTGGATCCCGTCGCCGCCCCACTGCCGGTTGGCCTGCACCGCGAACAGCACGTTCGCGGTCTTGGACTGCCCGTACGCGGTCCACGGGTCGTAGTCCCGGCCGTGGTAGTGGACGTCGTCGAACACGATCGGCGAGCGCAGGTGCGCCGCCGACGACACCGACACCACCCGCGCCCCGTCCGCGGCGACGAGCGCCGGGAACAGGCCGGTGGCCAGGGCGAAGTGCCCGAGGTGGTTGGTCGCGAACTGCAGCTCCCAGTGCTCCGCGGTGCGGGTCAGCGGTGCGGCCATGACCCCGGCGTTGAGGACCAGCATGTGGAGCGGGCCGTCCCAGTTGGCCACGAAGGCCCGGATGGACGTGCGGTCGGTGAGGTCGAGCCGGGCGACCGAGACGAGCTCGTTGTCGGTGACCCGGGTGATCTCGGCGGCGGTGGCGGCCCCCGCGTCGAGGTCGCGCACGGCGAGCGTCACGCAGGCGCCGGCGGAGGCGAGCGCGCGGGCGGTCTCGAGGCCGATGCCGGAGGCCGCGCCGGTGACGACGGCGCGGCGGCCGCCCAGGTCGAGGCCGGCGACGACCTCGGCGGCGGTGGTGTCGGCCCCGAACGGGCCGGTGAAGGGGCGGGAGATCGAGGGGGTGAACGTGACGGTCATGGGAACCCCTTCCGCGAGAATCGTGGCACGCCCGGCGAGTGCGCCCGGGCGCGTACAGTGCAACCGGAGCTGCCTCCGGTCCGAACCCGGGTGAACCGGAGGCTGTTCCGGTTGACAGGAGACAGTGATGCAGGTCACAACTGGCGGCGACGCGCCGGCGGAGTCGGGACGGCCGCTGCGCGCGGACGCGCGGCGCAACCGCGAACGGCTGCTCCAGGTGGCCGTCGAGGCCTTCTCCCAGCCCGGCCGGGACGTGTCGCTGGAGGGCATCGCGAAGGCGGCGGGCGTCGGGATCGGCACGCTCTACCGGCACTTCCCCACGCGGGAGGCCCTGGTCGAGGCGGCCTACCGCAGTGAGGTGGCCCGGCTGTGCGACGCGGTCCCGGGCCTGCTCGAAGCCGAGCCGCCGGACCGCGCGATGCGGACCTGGATGGACCGCTTCGTCGACTACATGACGGCCAAGCGCGGCATGGCGGACACCCTGCGGGCGATCGTCGCGACCGGAGGCAACCCGTACGCCGAGACCAAGGCGCGGATGCGCGAGGCCGTCGGCTCCTTCCTCGAGGCCGGCGCGAAGGAGGGCACCCTGCGCTCGGACGTCGACCCCGGGGACGTGATCGCCGCGCTGTCCGGGATCACGCTGTCCGCCGGTGCGCCCGAGCAGCGCGAGCAGGCCGGCCGGCTGCTCGACCTGGTCATGGACGGGCTGCGCCCCCGCAACTGAGCCACCGGGCTACCGGGCTACTGCGGCGCCAGGGCCTCGACGGTCGCGACCGGGTCCCCGCCGCCGAGCGGCGCCAGCACCGGCGTGCTCACCCCCGCCTTCACGTACTCCTCCACCTGCTCGCGCACCGCGGCGGCGGGACCGTGCAGCACCAGCCGGTCGACGACGTCGTCGGGGATGGCCTCGACGGCACCGCGCCGGTCCCCGTCCGCCCAGAGCTTCCACATCGGCCCGAGCTCGGTGCGGCCCAGCCACTGGTGGAAGGCGCGGTAGACCGGGACGTTGAGGTACGCGGCGGCGAGCCGGCGGCCGAGCGCGCGGGCCTCGTCCGGCTCGGCGTCGGGCACCACGAAGATCCGGGCCACGATCTCGGCGTCGGGCTTGCCGTACTCGCGCACGTGCGGGGCGACGGCCCGGACGTCGTCGGCCGTGAGCCAGTTGACGATCGCGCCGTCGCCCTCCCGGCCGGCGAGCCGCAGCATCCCGGGCCGCAGCGCCGCGACCAGCACCGGCGGCACCGGGTCGGGCACCTCGCCCAGCCGGAACCCGCGGATCGAGAACGACGCCCAGTCCTCGGCCACCCGCTCGCCGGTGAACGCCGCGCGGAGGAACCGCAGGGTGTCCCGCACCCGCCCGTAGGGCTCGTCGAAGGGGATGCCGTTCCAGCCCTCCACGATCACGTCGGACGAGCTGCCGATGCCGAGCGCGAACCGGCCGGGCGCCAGGTTGGCGAGGGTGGCCGCGGACTGCGCGAGGAGGGCCGGGCCGCGGGTGAAGGCCGGCACGATCGCGGTGCCCAGCCGCAGCGCCGGGGCCCACTGCGCGGCCAGGACCAGCGGGGTGAACGCGTCGGTCCGGTCCGCCTCGGCGCTCCAGACGTCCGTGTAGCCGAGGTCGGGGAGCCGTTCGACCACCGCGCGTTGCTCGCGGAGCGGGAGGCCGGAGAGCGGCAGGGTGATGCCCCAGCGGTCGGGCACGAGGTACCTCCACGAGCGACGGTGATCTTCTCCCGACGCTAGTTCGCCCGTGCCCCCCGGCGCCACCACCGGCTCCGCCGCGGTGCGGGCGTCTCCCGTGCGCGGGCCTGCCGCAGGGCGGCCGAACGCGCCTCCCGGTGGGCCCGCCAGGCCTCCGCGACGGCGTCGGGATCGGCGCGGCGCAGCGGCAACCGCGGCCCGTCCGGGGCGCGCAGACAGGTGGCGATGCGGGTGTTCAGCTCGGCGACGAGATCGCGCACGGCCTGCTCGGTCGGCAGGTCACGAACCGTCTCCGGCAGCCGCTCGACCTCCTTGCGGAGCTGGACCGGGGTGGGCAGCAGCGCGTCGGACGGCACGCCCTCGCGCCGCAGGTAGCCCTTGATCCACCAGTTCTCGTCCGCGTCGGCCAGGTTCGGCAGCGGCCGGCCCTTGCCGGGCAGGTCGTCGAACTCGCCGCGTTCCACGGCCTCGCGGATGGCCTTCTCGACGGCGGACTCGTACCTCATGGAGCACCCCCGGCTCCACGGTAGGCGATGAGTTCCGGGCGTGGCGGCGGTCCATCCGACGACGACCCGAGGAGGCCCGCCATGACCCGCACGCTCGAGCCGGTGACCGAGTTCGACGGCCGCTACAGCGAGCCCGCCGCCCAGCCGACGCCGTGGGCGACCGCCCGCGCGCGGCTCGCCGACGCGCCGTTGTACTGGGTCTCGACGGTCCGGCCCGGCGGCCGCCGCCCGCACGTCACGCCGCTGATCGCGGTGTGGCACGAGGGGGCGCTGCACTTCTGCACCGGGGCGGGGGAGCGCAAGGCCCGCAACCTCGCGGAGACCCCGGGCTGCGTGGTCACGACCGGCTGCAACGACCTGGACCGGGGGCTCGACGTCGTCGTCGAGGGCGAGGCGGTGCGCGTCACGGACACCGCGGCGCTGCAGGCCGTCGCCGACGCCTACGTCGCGAAGTACGGCGAGGAGTGGCACTTCGACGTCGCGGACGACGGCACCTTCGTCGGCGACGGCGGCCCCGCCCTGGTGTTCGCCGTGGCCCCCGAGGCGGTGTGGGCCTTCGCCAAGGGCACCTACGGCCAGACCCGGTACCGCTTCTGACCCCGCTCCCCCCGGTGAACGGCGCTCTCGCTCAGACCTCTCGAGCGAATGCGCCGCCCGCTCAGGACAGCGCGTCGGCCACGGCCTCGAGGCCGCGCGGGTCCCCCTGCACGAGGATCGTGTCGACGACGGTCTCCTCCCAGGCGGGGAGCTCCGCGCGGATCTTCTCCTTCGGCCCGACCAGCGCGACGTCCTCGACCATCGCCGTGGGCACCGCGGCCACCGCCTCCTTCTTGCGGCCCTCCAGGTACAGCTCCTGGATCCGGGCGCACTCGGCCTCCCAGCCCATCCGGACGAAGACCTGGTTGTGGAAGTTGGCGTCCTTGGCGCCCATCCCGCCGACGTAGAGGGCGAGGAAGGGCCGGACGTGGTCGGCGGCGCGCTCGACGTCCGCGTCGACGATCACGGGCAGGGAGGCCTGGACCCGGAAGTCGTCCGCCGTGCGGCGCGCCCCGGGGCGGGCGAAGCCCTCGGCGAGGGCGTCGCGGTAGAACGCGTCGGCCTTGGGGGAGAAGAAGAGCGGCAGCCAGCCGTCCGCGATCTCGGCGGCCAGCGCGACGTTCTTCGGGCCCTCGGCGGCCAGGTGGATCGGCAGGTCCGGGCGCACGGGGTGGACGGTCGAGCGCAGCGGCTTGCCCAGGCCGGCGCCGCCGTCGACCGGCAGCCGGTAGAACTCGCCGTCGAAGGCCACGGGCTCCTCGCGGGCCAGCACCTTCCGCACGATCGCGATGTACTCGCGGGTGCGGGCCAGCGGCCGCGGGTAGCGCTGCCCGTACCAGCCCTCCACGACCTGCGGGCCCGACGCGCCGAGGCCCAACACGAACCGGCCGCCGGAGAGGTGGTCCATGGTCAGCGCGGCCATCGCGGCGGCGGTCGGGGTGCGCGCCGACATCTGCAGGATGTTGGTCCCCAGCGTGATCCGGCTGGTCGCGGCGCCCCACCAGGCCAGCGGGGTGAGGCAGTCCGAGCCGTACGCCTCGGCCGACCACACCGACTCGTAGCCCAGCCGCTCGGCGGCCAGCACCGACTCCTGCGCACCCGGCGGCGGGCCCGAGGACCAGTAGCCGATGTGGAACCCCAGCCGCATGACGCCTCCTCGTGTCTCGCCGCGGAACCTACCCGGGGTCCTGTGGACACCCCTGTGGTCGGTCCCGGACGACGAACGGGGCGCGCGGACCACGGGACCGCCGCTAGTCTCCGCCGCATGAGCCCGGTCGACGAGATCCTCGCCCAGGTTCCGCTCGGAGACCTCGCGGCCCGCCTGGGCGTCGACGAGGCCACCGCGGAACACGCCGCCCGTCAGGCGCTGCCGGCCCTGCTCGGCGGCATCCAGGCCAACGCGGAGGACCCCGCGGGGGCCGCCTCCCTCGCGCACGCGGTGCAGCAGCACGACTCCGGCCTGATCGACGGCGGGGTGGACCTCGGACAGGTCGACACCACGGACGGCGACCGGATCGTCGGGCACGTGTTCGGCGAGCAGCGCCCGGTGGTCGTCAACCAGCTGGGCGGGCTCGGCCCGCTCGGCGGGAGCCCCGGCGGCGGGGCCGCGGCCCCCGGCGCGCAGGGCGCGCTCGGCGGGCAGGACGGCTCCGGCCTGATCGCGAAGCTGCTGCCGATCCTCGCCCCGATCGTGATGTCCTACCTGGCCAAGAAGCTGGCCGGCGGGTCCGCGGGCACGGGCGGCCTGTCCGGGTCCGGCGCGGGCTCGGGTGGCGGTCTCGGGGACCTGCTCGGCGGGATCCTCGGCGGCGGCGCGGGCGGGCAGTCCGGCCAGGGCGGGATCCTCGGCGGCGGGCTGGGTGACCTCCTCGGCGGCCTGCTCGGCGGCGGCCGCAAGTCTCCCTAGGGATCGCCCACTGCGGAGATCGTGTACCGCTTCACGTCCGCGTCGAGGATCTGCGCCTGCTGGCCCTCGGAGGGCCCGCCGCCCCGGAAGGCGAGCAGCGGCTCCTCCGCCGTCCAGCGCTCGTAGACGTTCACCCTGCCCGGGTCGAGCACGTCCGCGGTGATGGAGAAGTCCAGGCAGCCCTCGGCCGCCCGGGCGAGCTCCACGACCTGCGCACATCCGGCGACGTAGCCGTCCCGCTCGGCGGGGTCGACGACGAGGTGTCCCGCGACGATCAGCATGTCCTTCTGACCGTCGCGGGACCCCGGACTCATCGCACGCGGTCGCGCAGCACCGGCTTGAGGACCTTGCCCGACGCGTTGCGGGGCAGCGCGTCGAGCACCAGCACCCGGGTCGGCTTCTTGTACGAGGCGAGCCGGGTGCGGCACCACTCGG
The DNA here is from genome assembly GCF_000717175.1 of Pseudonocardia autotrophica. Taxonomy (GTDB): domain Bacteria; phylum Actinomycetota; class Actinomycetes; order Mycobacteriales; family Pseudonocardiaceae; genus Pseudonocardia; species Pseudonocardia halophobica. Next base: position 53,316 of record NZ_JNYD01000017.1, read on the forward strand.
TGAGGTCGTCGAGCGACGGCGGGGCGGCCGGGTCCAGCGGCACGACCACGGCGACCGGGGTCTCGCCCCACTTCTCGTGCGGCGCGGCGACCACGGCGACGTCGGCCACCCCGGGGTGCGCGGCCAGGACGTTCTCGACCTCGGCGCAGTAGATGTTCTCCCCGCCGGAGATGATCATGTCCTTCTTGCGGTCGACGACGTAGAGGAAGCCCTCCTCGTCCTCCCGCACCAGGTCGCCGGAGTGGAACCAGCCGCCGGCGAACGCGTCCGCCGTGGCCTCCGGCAGGTTCCAGTAGCCGGCCATCAGGTTCGGGCCGCGGTAGACGATCTCGCCGATCTCGCCCTGCGCGACGTCCTTCATCTCGTCGTCGACGATCCGGATGGACACGGCCGGGACCGGCTTGCCCACGGACCCGATCTTGCGGATCGCGTCCTCGCCCTCCAGCACCGTGGTGACCGGGGACATCTCGGTCTGGCCGAAGGTGCAGACGTTGGGCACGCCCGGGAAGGTCTCGGCCATCCGCTCCAGCAGGGTGACCGACGCCGGGGCCGCGCCCCAGCACATGACGCGCAGGTGGGCGGCCCGCGCACCGGCGTCGGGCACGGCGACCACGGCCTGCCACTGTGCCGGGACGAGGAACACGTGCGTGACCCGTTCGCGCTGCAGGACGTCGAGCAGCCCGTCCGGGTCGAACTGGCCGCTGGGCAGGATCACCGTGGTGCCGCCGGTCGCGATGAGCGGAGCGATCCCGCCGATCGCCGCGATGTGGAACATCGGCGAGGCGCAGAGGTTGACCTCGTCGTCCCGGTAGAGGCGCCAGTAGCGGATCAGCGTCTGCGTCTGCACCGACAGGTTGAGGTGGCTGAGTACCGCGCCCTTCGGCCGCCCGGTGGTGCCGGACGTGTACATGATCAGCGCCGGGTCGTGCTCGTCGATCGCGATCTCGGGCAGCGGGCGCTCCGGCCCGGCGGCCAGCTCGTCGAACGACAGCGAGCCGGGGCCCGCGTCGGCGGGATCGGTCCCGGTGACCAGCACGACGGCCGGGCCCGCGAGCGTGCCGCGGACCTGCGCCGCGAGCGGGGCGAGGTCGGCGTCGACGGCCAGCGCGACGGAGCCGCTGTCGCCGAGGATGAACGCGACCTCCTCGGCGGAGAGCCGGAAGTTCACCGGCACCGCGATGGCGCGCAGCGCGTTCGCGGCGAGCACGGCCTCCAGGAACTCGGGCCGGTTGCTCATCAGCACCGCCACCCGGTCGCCCTCGCGGACCCCCTGCTCGGCCAGCGCCCCGGCCAGCGCACGCACCCGCGACCGCAGCTGCGCCCAGGTGATCCGCTCGCCGCGGAAGACCAGGGCGGCGCGGTCGGGTGTCTGGTGGGCGTGCCGGTCGATCTGCGCGATCCAGTGCTGGCCGCTGCCGGGCAGTCGCGGGGACGTCATCGTTCTCCTGAGGTCGCCTGGACGTGGGTCATCCTCCGGCGGCGGGAGCGGCCCGCCGCCGGAGGAGAGCTTGCCTGACCGCGGTCTACCAGTCGGCCTCGGTGTAGCGGACGACTCCGCGCAGGTTCTGCCCGTCGCGCATGTCCTGGTAGCCCTGGTTGATCTCCTCCAGGGTGTACGTGCGGGTCACGAGCTCGTCGAGCTTGAGCCGGCCCGCGCGGTACTCGTCGAGCAGCCGCGGGATCTGGGTGCGCGGGCTGATCCCGCCGAAGATCGCGCCCTGGATCCGCTTCTGCAGCAGGGCCAGCTCGAACAGCCCGACCTTCGCGTCGACCTGCTGCATGTCCGCGATCGCCGTGACGACGACCTGGCCGCCCTTCGCCGTGAGGTCCAGCGCGGGCTGGATCATGTCGCCCTCGAGCTCACCGACGGTCAGCGCCACGGTGTCGGCCATGGTGCCCCAGGTGAGGTCGCGCAGCGGCTCGAGCGCCTCGGCCATGGAGGAGAAGGTGTGGGTGGCGCCGAACTCCTGGGCCCACTCGCGCTTGTAGGCCACCGGGTCGACCGCGACGACCATGCGCGCGCCGGCCGCCGCGGCGCCCTGCACCGCGTTGATCCCGACGCCGCCGACGCCGACGACCACCACGACGTCGCCGGCCTTGGTGCCGCCGATCGAGGCGGTGGAGCCCCAGCCGGTGGAGACGCCGCAGCCGAGCAGGGCCGCGGTGGCCAGGTCGACGTCCTTCTCGATCTTGATCACGGACGACTGGTTCACGCAGACGTACGGCGAGAACGTCCCGAGCAGGCACATCGGCGACACCGGGTTGCCCGACGCGGTGATCCGGAAGGTGTCGTCGGCGATCGCCTTGCCGGTCAGCAGGTTCGCGCCCTGGTCGCAGAGGTTCTGCATGCCCTTCGAACAAGGCTTGCAGACGCCGCAGGCGGGGATGAAGCCGAGGACGACGTGGTCGCCCTCCTCCAGCCCGACGACGCCCGGGCCCACCCGGGTCACCACGCCGGCGCCCTCGTGCCCGCCGAGGACGGGGTACACGGGCACGGTGTTGGCCCCGGTGCGGACGTGCTCGTCGGAGTGGCAGAGGCCGGTGGCGGCGAGCCGGACCTGCACCTCGCCCGCGACCGGGTCCCCGATCTCGATCTCCTCGACCTTCCAGTCGGTGTTCGGCTCGTACAGCAGTGCACCCTTGGTCTTCACACTTCCTCCGACGCTGGGGGGTCTCGGACGACCGCGCGAGTCTCACATGACGGCGACGTCACACTCAAGGCCCTTCTTATCGATCGTTCAGGGCCGGACGACCGTACGGGCGGCGTCGGGTCGGTCACACCGGTTCGCCCGCAACGCCCCGCGCACCCTTAGCGTCACCCGTGCGCGGTTCGCGCACTCCAGCTCTCCCCGCACTCACGCCGCAGCCTCCGCACCGTCGCCGACCGCTGCCCGGCGACGACCCGTGAAGGCCGCCCGTGTCCCGTCCTGCCCTGTCCGCCCCGCCTGCCCTGGCTGCGCTGACGAAGCCCGCCGTCCTGCGCACCGAGGTGCTGTCCGGCCTCGTGGTCGCGCTCGCCCTCATCCCGGAGGCGATCGCCTTCTCCCTCATCGCCGGCGTCGAGCCGCAGGTGGGGCTGTTCGCCTCGTTCACCATGGCCGTGACGATCGCGGTGGTCGGCGGTCGCCCCGCGATGATCTCCGCGGCGACCGGGGCGGTGGCTCTCGTCGTGGCCCCGCTGGTGCGCGACCACGGGCTGCCGTACCTGGTCGCCGCCGTGATCCTGGCCGGGGTGCTGCAGGTGGTGTTCGGGCTGCTGGGGGTGGCGAAGCTGATGCGCTTCCTGCCGCGCAGCGTGATGGTCGGCTTCGTCAACGCGCTCGCGATCCTCATCGCGGCCGCGCAGTTCCCGCAGGTGTGGGGCGTGCCCTGGGCGGTCTACCCGCTGCTGGCCGTCGGCCTGGCGATCATGGTCCTGCTGCCCCGGCTCACCACGGTGGTGCCGGCGCCGCTCGTCGCGATCGTCGTGCTCACCGCCGTCACCGTCGGCGCCGGGATCTCCGTGCCCACCGTCGGCGACCAGGGAGCCCTGCCGTCCACGCTCCCGGTGCCGGGCCTGCCCGACGTGCCCCTGAGCTGGGAGACGCTGCGCATCATCGCGCCGTACGCGCTCGGGATGGCGCTGGTCGGGCTGCTCGAGTCGCTGATGACCGCGCGGCTCGTCGACGAGATCACCGACACGCGCTCCGACGCCCGCCGCGAGTCCTGGGGTCAGGGCGTGGCCAACGTCGTCACCGGGATCTTCGGCGGCATGGGCGGCTGCGCGATGATCGGCCAGACGATGATCAACGTCCGGGCCGGCGCCCGCACCCGGCTGTCCACCTTCCTCGCCGGCCTGTTCCTGCTCGTGCTCTGCGTGGTCCTCGGCCCGGTCGTCGCGCGGATCCCGATGGCCGCCCTCGCCGGCGTCATGATCATGGTGGCGGTGGGGACCTTCGACTGGCACAGTCTCCGCACGCTGCGCGGCATGCCGCGCAGCGAGACGGCGGTGATGCTCGCGACGGTGGTGGTCACCGTCGCGACCCACAACCTGGCCTACGGCGTCGGGGTGGGGGTCGTCGTGGCCGCGCTGCTGTTCGTGCGGCGCGTCGCCCGGCTCGTCGAGATCGACCGGGAGGCCGACGAGGAGCGGGTGGTCTACCGCGTCCGCGGCCAGCTGTTCTTCGCCTCCAGCAACGACCTCGTGCTCCGCTTCGCCTACGCCGACGACCCCGCGGAGGTCACGATCGACCTCTCCGGCGCGCACGTCTGGGACGCCTCCACGGTGGCCGTGCTCGACGCCGTCGCGCAGAAGTACGCGGCCCGCGGGACCGAGGTGACGATCACCGGGATGAACGCCGACAGCGCACGCCGGCACGAGGCCCTGGCGGGGCGGCTCGCCTGAGCTACAGCGCGCCGGTGGCGGCCTGCAGGCCCAGGCTCGACGCGGCCACGGCGACCCAGAGCAGCCCGCCGAGCAGGAGCGGGCGGAACCCGGCGGCGCGCATGTCGGCGAACCGGAGGGTGAGGCCGATGCCGGCCAGCGCCGTCGTCAGGAGGAAGGTTCCGAGCAGGGCGAGGCCCGCGTGCCAGCCCACCGGGACCAGGCCGAGGCTCTGCGCGCCGGCGGCGAGGAGGAAGCCGACCAGGAACAGCGGGACGACCTTCCGCCACGGCACCGGGCGGATGTCGCCGGTCCGGCGCCCGCGCAGCAGCGCCAGGGCCAGCACCACCGGCACGATCATCAGGGTTCTCGTCAGCTTGACGACGATTCCCTCCTGCGCTGCCTCCGGCCCGTAGGAGACGGCCGCCGCGACCACGGACGAGGTGTCGTTGATCGCCGTCCCGGCCCAGAGGCCGAACGCCGTCTGGTCCATCGCCAGCGCGTGCCCGACCACCGGGAAGAGCAGCACGGCGGCCACGTTGAAGGTCACGATCGTGCCGACCGCGTAGGCGAGGTCGGTCCGCCGGGGCTCGATCACCGAGGCGACCGCGGCGATCGCCGAGGCCCCGCAGATGCCGGTCCCGACCGAGACCAGGGTGCGGGTGTCACCGGTGACGCCGAGCAGCCGGCCGAGCAGCCAGCCTCCGCCGAGGGCCACCGCGAGCGTGCCGAGCATGACCGGGAGCGAGCCGAGCCCGACGCGCACCACCTGCTGCAGCGAGAGGCCGGTCCCGAGCACGACGATCGACGCCTGCAGCAGCGGCCGGGCGGCCACGGCCAGGCCCGGGGCGAGGACCCGGCCCGGGCGGACCACCGCGCCGACCAGCGCGCCGAGCACGATCCCGAGCACCGGCCCGCCGAGCACCGGGACGAGCCGGCCGATGCCGGTGGCGGCCGCGGCGACCAGCAGGGCGAGCGCGAGACCCGGGCCGACGCGGCGGACGGCCCGCCCGGCACGGCCGAGACCCGCGGCGGCGGAGCCGACCAGCCCCGCGTGGGGATGACCAGGTGTCCAGCCGGCCGACCAGCTGCTCATGTCTCTCCCCTCGGGACGGCTGCACAAAATGTACGGACATTAAGGGGCTGTGGCAAGGGGCGGGGCCGAAAGCAGATCGCAAGGTGATCCACCCTGCGTGAACTGATTCACGGTGCAACACTTCCGCTCGTCACACCGCCGGACCGGGAGAGGCCGCCATGGCCACCATGGGTTCACAGTCAGTCACCGCGGAGCGCGTCGCGGGGGTGAACGCCCGGCTGGACCGGCTCCCGGTCTTCGGGCTCTCGCCCGTGGTGTTCGTCGTCGTCGGGGCGTCGTACTTCTTCACCTTCTACGACATCACCGCGATCGGGGTCACGCTGCCGGTGCTGGAGGAGCGGTTCGGGCTCAGCGGCGCGGACCTCGCCCTGCCGGTGACGACCAACCTCTTCGCCTACATCGTCGGCGCCTACGTCCTGTCCAGCCTCGCCGACTACATCGGCCGCCGGCGCGCGCTCGCGCTGTCGGTGGTGCTGCTGTCCGTCGGGGCCGTCCTCACCGCCCTGTCCTGGAGCGTGACCAGCCTGGCGATCTTCCGGGCCGTCACCGGGCTGGGGATGGGGGCGGAGATCGCGCTCGCCGCGACGATCATGACCGAGCTGTCCCCGCCGCGGCTGCGCGGGCGCGGCGTGGCGCTCAACGTCTTCTGGGGCGGCGTCGGGCTCGCGGCCGCGCCGTGGATCGGGCTCGGCCTGATCTCGTGGCTGCCCGCGGACATCGGCTGGCGGGTGGTGTTCGCCCTCGGTGCCCTCGCGATCGTCGTGCTGGTCTTCCTCACCGACCGCTGGGTGCCCGAGTCGCCGCGCTGGCTCGTGCTGCACGGCCGGCCCGACCGGGCGGACGGGCTGCTGGACCGCATGGAGACGCACGTCCGGGCGCGGGGACACACGCTGCCCGAGCCGCGTCCCGTCGCGGCCGAGGGGGACCTGTCCACCTTCCCGACCTGGGAGCTGCTGCGTCCGCCGTACCTCGGCCGGGTCGTCGTCGTGTTCCTGTTCTGGTTCTTCAGCTACATGGCCGCGTACGCCTACCTGGCCTACCTGCCGACGCTGCTGGAGGAGATGGGCGTCGGGAAGAGCCTGCTGTACAGCGCCATCGGCGACCTCGGCTTCCTCGTCGGCGGGTTCGTGTCCGTGCTGGTCATCGACCGCTGGAACCGCAAGCACTCGGCGGCCGCGGCCGGACTCGTCGGGATGCTCGGCATCACCCTGGTCGCGGTGAGCCACGGGCCGGGGCTGCTGATCGTCGGCGCGTTCCTCGCCGGGATCTGGATCATGGCGCCGGCGCTGGGCTACGCCTACACCTCGGAGGTGTTCCCGACGCGCGCCCGCGCCTCCGGCATGTCCATCGGCGACGGCCTGGGGCACCTCGGCGGGGCGGTGCAGCCCTACATCGTGGTCGCCGCGCTGGCGGCGTTCGGCCCGCGCGGCACGTTCGGGCTGATGGTCGGCATGATCGCGGTGGCCGCGTCGATCATCCTGTTCGGCGGGATCCGCACGGCCGGGGACTCGCTGAGCGACCTGGCCCGGTGACCCGGTCGACGCGGCCGTTGACCGGCCCGCCCGGCGCCGGGCAGAGTCGGCGCCCGTGAAGATCGACGCGCGGTTGCGGGACGGCCTCGAGCACGTGGCGGAGGACGCCCGGACCGCCGAGGACCTCGGCTTCGACGGCGCCTGGAACAGCGAGAACAAGGCGGACGCGTTCCTGCCGATCGCGGTCGGGGCCGAGCACACCACTAGGCTGGAGCTCGGCTCGTCCGTCGCGATCGCCTTCGCCCGGACGCCGATGACCGTGGCCTACCAGGCCGTGGACCTGCAGCGGTTCTCCCGCGGCCGGTTCGTGCTGGGCCTCGGCAGCCAGATCCGCCCGCACGTCCAGCGGCGGTTCTCGATGCCGTGGTCGAGGCCTGCGGCGCGGATGAAGGACTTCGTGATGGCGCTGCGGGCGATCTGGCACGCCTGGGACACGGGCGAGCGGCTGCACCACCGCAGCGAGTTCTACGACCACACCCTGATGACGCCGAACTTCGTGCCGCCCGAGAACCCGTACGGCCCGCCCGAGGTGTTCCTCGCCGCCGTCGGGCCGCACATGCTGCGGACCACGGCACAGGTGGCGGACGGGCTGTTCACGCACCCGTTCCTCACCGAGCGGTACCTGCGCGAGGTGATCCTCCCGGAGGTCGAGGAGCACCGCGGGGAGGGCCTGGCGCCGCTCGAGATCGCGCTGTCCGCCTTCGTCGCGCTCGACGAGGCCGACGTCGAGGCCGTCCGCCGGCAGATCTCCTTCTACGGCTCCACGCCCGCCTACCGCCCGGTGCTGGAGCTGCACGGCTGGGGCGACCTGCAGACCGACCTCAACACGCTCTCCAAGCGCGGGCGATGGGACGACATGGTCCCGCTCGTCACCGACGAGATCCTGGAGAGCATGTGCTCGATCGGGACCGAGAAGGAGATCGCCGCCGACCTGCGCCGCCGCTACGACGGCCTCGCCCACCGGGTCCGCTTCAACCGCCCCGGTGACACCTCCGGCCCCGCCCGCTTCGGCGGTCTCGTGGACGCCCTCCGCACCCCGTGAGTGCCGACTGCCCCTAGAGCGGCAGTTCGCGCTCACGACCCCCGGTGAGCTGCAGAGACGAGGCGCAGGGCCGCGTCGGCGGCGAGCTCGAAGAGGGCGGCGCGGATCTCGGCAGCCGTGGTCCATCCCCGGTGCTCCCACTCCTCGCCCGCGAGGGAGTCGCCGGCGAAGAGCAGGTGGGCGAGCCGGATCCCGCGGTACCGGGCGACCGCGATCAGCGCCGACGCCTCCATGTCGACCACCGCGCAGCCCTCGGCGACGCGCCGGGCGACCCGGCCGCGGGTCTCGCGGAACACGCCGTCCGTGGTCCAGGCGCGGGCGGTGACGTAGGGGACGTCGGCGGCGTCGAGCGTGCCGGTCAGCGCGGCGACGCCCGCGGGATCGGCCTCCACGACCCGGCCGGCGGGCAGGTAGTGGAAGGAGGTGCCCTCGTCCCGCAGGGCGCTGTCGACCACGACCGCGTGCCCGACGGTCAGCTCCGGCACGAGCGACCCGGCCCCGCCGACGGCCACCGCCGCCCGCACGCCGAGCGCGATCAGCTCCTCGAGGAAGATCGCCGACAACGGCGCCCCGACGCCGGGCTGGATCACCGCCAGCCGCCGCCCGTCCCGCTCGATCTCGTGCACCGGCCACGGCCCGAGCTCCGACGACAGGTGCACCGTCCGCACGGCGGGTACCGCGGCCACGACCTCCGGGAAGAAGCACAGCACCGCGGCCTCCGGCAGCCGCACCCGGCGGGGCACGACGCGGTGCGGCTCGAGCACCCCCGGGTCGGCCAGGTCGTCCTCGCAGAGGGGCAGCGGATCCACGGGCCGATCATGCCCCGCGGCGCTACCGTTTCCGGGAGCGGGCACGGAATGTTGCACGCTCAACAATCGTTGGACGGGGTACCACCGACGGAAGGGGAGTCCGATGCCGCAGCCCGAGGGAGCCGAGCTCGAGGCCATCCGCGCCCGACGCGCCGACCTGCGCGGAAAGTACCTCCAGGCACCCGCCGACCGCAGGCCGACGACCGTGCAGGGCGTCCACCACCTCGCGCTGATCTGCAAGGACGTCGAGGAGACCATCCGCTTCTACCAGGAGGTGCTGGGCTTCCCGCTCGTCGAGCTGGTGGAGAACCGCGACTACCGCGGCTCCAGCCACTTCTTCTTCGACATCGGCCACGGCAACCTGCTGGGCTTCTTCGACTTCCCGGGCCACGACCACCCGGACTTCAGCGAGACGATCGGCGCGGTGCAGCACCTCGCCCTCTCCACCTCGCCGGAGGAGTTCGAGCGCGCCAGGGCCCGGCTCGACGAGGCCGGCATCGACTACCTCGGCCCGGACCGCGGCGTCGAGAACAGCCTCTACATCCGGGACCCCAACGGTGTCGGGCTCGAGTTCTACCGCGAGGAGCTCGGCAAGTTCGAGGGCGAGGAGCTCCTCACGTGACCCGTTGATCCTTCCGGCCCGCCGCCGGCACCGGCCGGCGCGGGTTCCGGACCGTCGCGCAACCCCGGCCGCTCCCGCGCGTCCCATGGTTGAGGGACCGGTACGGCCCCTCGCTACCGTGGTCCGCGACCGGAGCGGACCGGCGACTCGCCGAGCGGAGCTTGCGGAGCGAGCATCGCCTCGAGCGGAGCGCACGGAGCGAGCCTCGACACCGACGGGACGGTGCAGGGACGGATGAACGGTGACCGACGCGGCCCTGCCGGGCCGCCGCCGGGCAGGGGCGCCCCGCCCCCGCGGCGCGGCGGCGGGCCGGGCTGGACCGCCCAGCCGGGGCGCCGTCCCGCGCCGCCGCCCCAGGGGCGTCCGATGCCACCGCCGGGCGCGAGGCCGTCGGGCCCGCCGCCGCGGCAGGGTCCACCGCCCCCGCAGAACACCCGGATGATGCCGTCGTCGGCCCCCGCGCCGGAGACGTACCGGCCGCCGGTCCGCACCCGCCCGCCGAAGCCGCCCCGGGCCCGCCGGCCCGGGCGGTGGGGGCGCCGCATCAAGATCGCCCTCGCGCTGATCCTCGTCGCCCTGATCGGGTGGGGCGTCTACCTCGACCAGAACCTCAACCGGGTCCAGGCGCTGCCCGCGGACAGCACCGCGGAGTCGTCGGGCACGAACTGGCTCATCGTCGGCTCGGACAGCCGCGCCGACCTCTCCGCCGAGGACGAGGAGCGGCTGGGCACGGGCGACGCCGCCGGCCAGCGCACCGACACGATCATGCTGCTGCACTCCGGCAGCTCCGGATCGGTGCTGGTCAGCCTGCCGCGCGACTCCTACGTGCCGATCCCGGGGCACGGCTCGAACAAGCTCAACGCCGCCTACGCCTTCGGCGGGGCGCCGCTGCTGATCAGTTCGGTCGAGGCCGCCACGGGGCTGCACATCGACCACTACGCGGAGATCGGGTTCGGCGGGTTCGTCGACGCCGTCGACGCGGTGGGCGGCGTCGACCTGTGCGTGCCGAAGGCGATCAAGGACCCGAAGGCGGCGCTGGACATCCAGGCCGGTTGCCAGGAGCTCGACGGGCAGACGGCGCTCGGTTACGTCCGCACGCGGGCGACGGCGGGCTCGGACTTCGACCGCGTGCAGCGGCAGCGCGAGTTCCTCTCGGCGCTGATCGCGAAGGCGACGAGCGTGGGCACGCTCGTCAACCCGTTCCGGGTGGTCCCGCTGGCCGACGCGATGACCGCCCTGCTCACGGTCGACGACAACGACCACATCTGGAACGTCGCCCAGCTCGGCCTGGCGATGCGCGGGGTGACCAACGGGGGCATCGCGACGACCGCGCCGGTCGGCAGCACGCCGACGATCGGCGGGCAGTCCGTGGTGCGCTGGGACAAGACCCGGGCGAGCGCGCTGTTCGGCGCGCTGCAGAAGGACCAGACGCCGGCGCAGAGCTCGCTCGGCCCCTGACCACGTCGTCGCAGGTCACCTGCGGTCGTGAGTGCGTACTGCCCCTCTAGCGGCAGTACGCACTCACGGGGTCAGGCGGTGCGGCGCTTCCGGGTCGTGGTCTTCTTCTCGGCGCCGTCCTCGCCCTCGTCGGCCTTCTTGCGACGGGTGCTCGGCTTGCGGGCGCGGGCGGGCTTCTCCTCCGCCGGCTCCTCGGTCTCCTGCGGCTCCGCGCCCGCCTTCGTCGCGGCCTTCTTGCCGGACGAGCCGCGCGCGGCCTCGACGCTCGCCTGCAGCGCCGAGAGCAGGTCGGTCATCGAGTCGCCCTCGTCGTCCCGCTTCTGCTCGACCGGGGCCGGCTTGGTGTCGCCGTGCTCCTTCTTCGACTCGATCAGCTCGACGACGGCGTCCCGGTACTCGTCGTGGAACTCGGTGGGGTCGAAGTCCGCGCCCATGCTCTCGATCAGCGACGCGGCCATCTGCCTCTCCTGCGGCCGCAGCTCGATGTCCTGGTCGAGGATGTCGAAGTCCGGCTCGCGCACCTCGTCCGGCCACAACATCGTCTGCAGCACGATCGTCTTGTCCCGCACCCGCAGCAGTGCGAGGCTCTCCCGCTGGCGCAGCGCGAACCGCACGATCGCCATGCGGTCGGTCTCGGCCAGCGCCTCGCGCAGCAGCGCGTACGGCTTCGCCGCCTTGGTCTCGGGTTCGAGGTAGTAGCTCTTGTCGAACAGCAGCGGGTCGATCTGGTCCGCCGGCACGAACTCGACCACGTCGATCTCGTGCCCGCTGGCCACCGGCAGCGAGTCCAGGTCGGACTCGTCGAGGGTGATCAGCTCGCCGTCCTCGGTCTCGTAGCCCTTGACGATGTCCGCGTACTCCACGACCTCGCCGCACACCGTGCAGGTCCGCTTGTACCGGATGCGGCCGCCGTCGGCGCCGTGCACCTGGTGGAAGCGGATGTCGTGGTTGGTCGTGGCCGAGTACAGCTTGATCGGCACGCTGACCAGTCCGAAGGACACCGCGCCGCTCCACATCGCGCGCATGGTCGCCCGTCCCTTCCGCGCCGGTTGCCGTCCGTGACGGCCCGTCGGGTGACAGCATGACGGTGTGCAGCCCATGCTCGCCACTCCCGGACCGCTCCCGACGGGGCCGGAATGGGTCTACGAGGTGAAGTGGGACGGCATGCGGCTGCTCGCGGAGGTCACCGACGGTGAGGTCCGCCTGGTCACGCGCGCGGGCCGGGACGTCACGGCCACCTTCCCCGAGCTGACCGGGCTGACGTCGATCGCTCCGGACGTCGTGCTCGACGGCGAGGTCGTCCTGCTCGAGGAGGGGGTGCCGAGCTTCGCCGCGCTCGCCGACCGGGTGCACCGGCCGGTGTCCCGGGCCCGTGCCCTGGCCCGGCCCGTCACGTTCATGGTGTTCGACGTGCTGCGGCTCTACGGCGTCCCGCTGCTCGAACGCCCGATGCACGAGCGCCGCGCGACCCTCGAGCGGCTCGACACCGCCTCGGTCCCCGCCGTGGCGCTCTCCCCGCTCTACACGGACGGGCGCGCCCTGTTCGACGCCACCGGGCGGCGGGGGATGGAGGGCGTCCTCGCCAAGCGGCGCGAGTCGGACTACCGGCCGGGCGGTCGCAGCCCCGCCTGGGTGAAGGTGACCCACCGGCACACCCAGACCTGCCTGATCGGCGGCTGGCGGCCCGAGCGGTCCGGACAGGGCACGCGGATCGCGGCGCTGCTGCTCGGGGTGCCCGACGGCGGCGACCTGGTCTACGCGGGCCGGGTCCCGGTGGGGCTCGCCGGAGCGGTGGTGCAGCGGGTGCTCGGCGAGCTGATGACGGACCTGGAGACGGACGCGTCACCCTTCCGTGCCCGCCCGCCCCGGGCCGAGGCCGCCGGGGCGCACTGGTGCGAACCCGTCGTCACGGTCGAGGTGGCGCACCACGGCTGGACGGCCGAGGGCCGGTTGCGCCAACCGGTCTTCCGCGGGGTCCGGGCCGACGTCGACCCCGCCGAGGTGCGGCGGGAGGACCGGTGAGGGTCGACACGTCTGGAAACCGGCGGCACGGAGGTGTTGGATGACGCGGACGGCGATGCTCGAGAAGGGGGCACCCACCGTGGACATGCACGCACCGGCGGGCCGGGCACCGGCCGGACACGACGGGCGGCGGAGGGGTCCCGCCGTCGAGCCGACCGAGGGCCGCGCGCAGCCGCTGCCCCTGTAGATCATCTGCCCGACGACGGGCGTGTCGTACCGCGCCCGTCCCCGCTCCCTACGGTGGTGTCGATGACGACAATGCTCACCTGGCAGGCCGACGGCCGTCCGGGCCTCGAGGGCACGCGCGTGCACTTCGGGCCGGGTCCCGCCGGGTTCCGCGCGCTCGGCCGGATCGTCCGGCCGGACCCGGAGGGCGACTTCACGGCGTCGTACAGCCTGGTCGTCCGCGAGGACGGCACGCTCGGCCGGCTCTCGCTCAGCTCGGCGACGACCGGGTCGGAGAAGCATCTGACGATCAGCCGGACCGAGGGCTTCTGGCTCCTCGACGACGGCTCCGGCAGCGCGCGGCAGGACTTCGACGGCGCGGTCGACGTGGACCTGGCCTTCAGCCCGCTGTTCACCGCGCTGCCCATCCGGCGGCTGGGCGCGCACCGCGAGGCCGTCGACGTCGAGGTCCCCGTGGTGTTCGTGTCCCTGCCCGATCTCGAGGTGACCCTGACCAGGCAGCGCTACCGGACCGTGCGGCCGGGGGAGGGGGACTCGCCGGCGGTGGTCGAGTTCTCCCGCGCGGACCTGCGGGTCGAACTGGAGGTCGACGCGGACGGGTTCGTGCTCACCGTGCCGGGCCTCGCCGCGCTGGTGTCGAACGAGCGGGCGGAGCCGGCGCCGCAGAGCTGACGCCCGGCCGGGGCTACTTCCAGCCGCCGACCACGTCGCCGCGGCGGCCGAGCTCGCGCAGCTCGGCGAGGGCGTCGGGACCGTCGAGCGAGACCTCCAGGGCCAGCGGCTCGCGGGTCGAGGCCCAGCGTTGCCGGGCCAGGTACCCGGACTCGACGGTGGCCTTGAGCCCGCCGGTGGAGGCGAGGGCCCCACGCATCACGCCGAGCCGGCCGAGGGCCTCGTCGACCGCCGCGAGCAGCGCCGGCCGGTTGCCCTCGCACATGGCCAGGGTCAGCTCGGGGCGGGTGCCCGCGACGCGGGTGCCGTCGGCGAAGGAGCTGGCGGAGAGGGCGAGGGCCAGGTCGTCGTCGGGCTCGCCGGCGCCGACCGTCGCCAGCACGGCGGCGAGCAGGTGCGGGAGGTGCGAGATCCGGGCGACGGCGAGGTCGTGCTCGTCCGCGGCCGCCGGGACCACGCGCGAGCCGCAGGCCCAGGCCAGCTCGGCGACGTCCTTCCACACGTCGAGGTCGGCGCCGTCGTCGGCGATCACCACCCAGGCGGCCCCGCGGAACAGCTCCCCGTCGCCGGCGGCCCAGCCCGACTCGGCCGTGCCGGCCATCGGGTGCCCGCCGACGTAGCGGGCGCGCGGGGCGAAGGTGGCGACGGCGTCGGCCACGGCGACCTTCACGCTCACCGCGTCGGTCATCCGGACGGTGGGCGCGACGGCGTCGACCCGCTTCAGCACGCCCTCGACCGCGGGCAGCGGCACCGCGACCAGCACCAGCGCGTCGGCCTCGGCGGCCCTGCGCAGCGCGGCGTCGAGATCAGTGTTCACGTCGAACCCGTCGGCCCGGGCGGCGGACGCCGTGCCGTCGGACGCCGCGACGCCCCAGCACTCCCGGCCCGCGGCCCGCGCCGCGCGCAGCAACGACCCGCCGATGAGCCCGGTCCCCACCACGCACAGCGCTCGCATGGGCGAGCAGGCTAGTCGACCGGCCCGCCCCGCCCGAGCCGTGGTCAGTCCCGCTCCAGCGCCCCCGCCACCCGGAGGATGCCCCGCTCCTCGAGCCGGACGCCCGTGATCTGCACCCCCGCGGGCAGCTCACCCGCGGCGACGGGCGCCGGGACGGACACCGAGGGCCACCTCGTGAGGTTGAACGGGCTGGTCAGCGCGAGCAGCGCCGACCGCACCGGCACCCCGTCGACCTTCCGCTCGCCGATCGGCGTCGCCCGCAGCCGGGTCGTGGCGCTGACCAGTACGTCCATGTCGGACACGGCCGCGCGGAACTCCGCGGTGAGCCGCTTCCGGGTCCGCTGCGCCGCCACGTACGCGTGCGCGGGCCGGTCCGCGACCATCTCCAGCCGCTCGACGGTCTCCGGCTGGTAGTCCGCCCGCCGCGTGGCCAGCCAGTCCCGGTGCGTCGCGTAGGCCTCGGCCCCGACGATCTCGGCGTACGCCGCGGCCAGCTCGCCGATGAACGGCGTCCGGATCTCGAAGACCTCGGCGCCCGCCTTCTCCAGCAGCCGCACGGACTCCCGCACCGCCTCGGCCAGCACCGGGTCGGCGGCCTGCCAGTAGTCGTCGACCAGCACGCCGACGTGCGCGCCGCGGATGCCGGGCGGCTGGATGCCGCCGCCGGTGCCGTCCGGGCGGGACAGGACGTCCCAGGCGACGGAGGCCGAGTGCACGTCCGCGGCGAGGATCCCGACGGTGTCGAGCGTCTCGGCCAGGGGGAACACGCCGTCGGCCGAGAGAGTGCCGTACTCCGGCTTGAGCCCGACCACCCCGCACAACGCCGCGGGCGTCCGCACGCTCGCCCCGGTGTCGGTGCCGAGTGCGAGGGGCAGGTGCCCCGCCGCGACCGCCGCGGCCGAGCCGGACGACGACCCGCCGGTGATCCGCGTGGGGTCGCGTGGGTTGCGGGCGGAGCCGGTGGCGGAGACGTCCCCGGTCGGGCCGTAGGCGAACTCGTGCGTGGCCAGCTTCCCGACGATCACCGCACCCGCCTCGCGCAGGCGCGCCACGACCGGGCCCTCGGTCGTCGCGGCGGGGGCGTCGGCGAGCACCGCCGAGCCCGCCCGCGTGGGCAGGCCGACGACGTCGAACAGGTCCTTCACCCCGACCGCCACGCCGTGCAACGGGCCCCGCCACTCGTGCCCGGCCAGCTCGGCGGCGCGCTCCTCGGCGGTGGCCAGCGCGCGCTCGGCGTCGAGGGTGACGACGGCGGCGTGGTCGTCCGCGGCGAGCCGGTCCAGGACGTCCCGGACGTGCTCGACGGGCGAGAGCTCGCCGGAGCGCAGGGCGAGGGAGAGATCGCGCAGGCTGGTCACCCGTCCAGCCTGCCACCCCCTCAGAGCAGGGCCAGCGCGGCGTAGAGGGCGGCGCCCGCCGGGATCACCGACTCGTCGAACCGCACCCGGTTGGAGTGGTTGGGCGAGGTGTCGTGCGGCGAGGCGCCGGGCGGGCAGGCGCCGAGGAAGGCGAGGGCACCGGGCACCCGGGCCAGCACGTAGGCGAAGTCCTCGGCGCCCATGATCGGTGTGGGCAGGGTGCCGACGCGGGCGTCGCCGAGCAGCCGGCGCGCGACGTCGGACAGCCGGGTCGTGGCGGCCGGGTCGTTGACGGTCACGGGGTAGCCGGGCTCGATCTCGACCCGCGCGGTGCAGTCGTGGGCGAGCGCGGTGTGCGTGCAGACCCGCTCGATCTCGGCCCGCACCGCCTGCCGCACGCCCTCGGACATCGTCCGCAGGGTGCCCTCGAGCTCGGCGGTCTCCGGGATGACGTTGTCGGTGGTCCCGGCGCTGATCCGGCTCACGGTCAGCACGGTGGGGTCGTGCGTGTCCACCTTCCGGGTGATCATCGTCTGGAGGGCGCCGACCATCGCCGCGGCCGCCGGCACGGGGTCGACGGCGTGGTGCGGGGCGGACGCGTGGCCGCCGCGTCCCGTGACCGTGACCCGCAGGACGTCGGCCGCCGCCATGATCGGGCCGGGCCGGGAGTACACCTCGCCGCTCGGCATGGTGGCGCTGACGTGCAGGGCGTAGGCGGCGTCGGGCCGGCCGCCGGGCCCCCGGCGCTCCAGCAGCCCCTCCTCGATCATCTGCCGGGCCCCGTGGAAGCCCTCCTCGCCCGGCTGGAACACCAGGACGACGCGGCCGGCGAGCTGGTCGCGCCGCTCGCACAGCAGCCGCGCCGCCGCGGCCAGCATCGCGACGTGCAGGTCGTGGCCACAGGCGTGCATCACGCCGTCGACCTCGGAGCGGAACGGCACGGCCGCGTCCTCGCGCAGCGGCAGCGCGTCCATGTCCGCGCGGAGCAGCACGGTGCGGCCGGGCCGGGCGCCCTCCAGCACCCCGACGACCGAGCTCAGCCCGTTCCCGAGGTGTAGGCGCAGCGGGAGGTCGGCGAGGTCGGCGAGCAGGGCGTCGCGCGTCAGGGGCAGGTCGAGGCCCACCTCGGGCCGGCGGTGCAGGGCGCGGCGCAGCGCCACCGCGCGCGGCTGGAGGGACCGGGCGGCGCCCAGGAGGGTGGCGGGGGCGGTCGCGAGGTCGGGCACGAACCCGATCCTGGCACCGCGGGCACCTCCACCCGAATTGTGGTTTGTGACACAGCCGAAACGCGCCTACCGTGAGCGCCATGCCGGTGCAGACGGTGGAGGCGCCCACGGAGGCGCGGGGTTCCTCGCTGCCCGGGTTCGCGGTCGCCGCGATCCGGGAGGAGGGGCGTTGGCGATGCGTGCGTCTGGATCCCGACGCCCTGGTCGACCTCGACGCCGCGATCACCGAGCTGCGCGGGCTGCGGTCCACCGGCGCCGTCGTCGGGCTGCTCGACGTCGACGACGAGTTCTTCGTCCTCCTCCGCCCGGTCCCCAACGGCGTGTCCCTGATGGTGTCCGACGCGGTGGCGGCGCTGGACTACGACGTCGCGGCCGACGTGCTCGACCTGCTGCGGGTGGAGCTGCCGCCGGACGAGGACGCGCTCGACGACGACCCGTGGCCCGAGGGCGACCTCGCGATCCTCGCCGACCTCGGGCTGCCGGCCGAGGAGCTGGGCGTGCTCGCCGGCGAGATCGAGCTGTACCCGGACGAGCAGCTGGCCGCGATCGGCCGCCGTTGCGGGTTCGGCGAGGAGCTGGCCAAGCTCATCGGCAGCTGAGCGGAGCTCGCGGAGCGGACATCGGCGCTGAGCGGAGCTCGCGGAGCGGACATCGGCGCTGAGCGGAGCTCGCGGAGCGAACATCGGCGCTGAGCGGAGCTCGCGGAGCGAACATCGGCGCTGACCGGGCACGATGGCCGGGTGCTGCCCACCCCGGCCGACGACGTGCTGCTCGGCCGCGCCCTCGAGGTCGCGGCCGGTGCGCTGCGCACCGGTGACGTGCCGATCGGTGCCGTGGTCGTCGACGCCGCGGGGCGCGAGCTGGCGGCCGCGGCCAACGCCCGGGAGGCCCTGGGCGACCCCACCGCCCACGCCGAGATCCTCGCGCTGCGCCAGGCCGCCCGGGTCCGGGGGGAGTGGCGGCTCGAGGGCTGCACGCTGGCCGTGACCGTCGAGCCCTGCACGATGTGCGCCGGCGCGCTCGGCCTCGCCCGCGTGGGACGGGTCGTGTTCGGGGCGTGGGAGCCGAAGACCGGCGCCGCCGGGTCGCTGTGGGACGTCCTGCGCGACCGCCGGCTCACGCACCGTCCCGAGGTGGTGGGCGGGGTCCGGGCCGCCGAGGCGGCGGCGCTCCTGGAGGCGTTCTTCGCGGGGCACCGGGGGGCCTGAAATCCGTTGAGACCCGGCTTGTAACCTTGTCGGCGGTAGCGTGTCCGAGCGGCCGAAGGAGCGCGCCTCGAAAGCGCGTGAGGTTCACGCCTCCGTGGGTTCAAATCCCACCGCTACCGCCAGACCCGCCGGGCGGGCCCGCAAGGGCCCCCCGGCGTTCGTCGTTCCGGGCCGTTGACGTGGGCCGACGCACTCAGGACCATCGACCGATGCGCCTGCTGGACCGAGCCGCCGTCCAGGCCCTCCTCGACCCGGACGCGCTCCTCGACGCGGTCGCGACGGCCCTGGTCGACCTGAGCACCGGGCGGGCGTCCGTCCCGCCGCGGATCGCGGCACAGGTCGGCGAGCTCGGCCTCCTCGCCGCCATGCCGGCGTACAGCGAGACGCTCGGTGTCGTCGCCGCGAAGCTGCTGACCCTCTACCCGGGGAACGAGTCGCTGGGGCTGCCGACGCACCAGGCCCTCGTCGCGGTGTTCGCTCCGGAGGACGGCACCCTGCGCGCGCTGATGGACGGCGACGTCATCACCGCCGACCGCACCGCGGCGGCGTCGGCACTGTCCGTGCAGGCCCTGGCCCGGCCCGACGCCCGGATCCTGGCCGTGCTCGGCACCGGCCCACAGGCGCAGGCCCACGCGCGCTACGTCGCGCGGATGCGTCCGTTCGAGGAGATCCGCATCGGCGGACGCGACCCGCACAAGGTCGCCGCGGTCGTCGACTCCCTCGCGGCAGAGGGCGTCGCCGCGCGGGTCTGCACGATCGAGAGTGCGTTGCACGACGCGGACGTGGTCTGTGCGGCGACCAGCACCCTCCGCCCGCTCGTCGGGCCGGACGGGCTGCCGGACGGGGTGCACGTGGCCTCCGTCGGCTACCGCCCGGAGGGGCGGGAGGTGGACGCGGCCCTGCTGACCCGGGCGCAGATCGTCGTCGAGCACCGCCCGACCACCCTCGCGCCCTACCCCGTCGGCTCGAACGACCTCGCCGAGCTGCTCGAGCGGGGGAGGATCCACCCCGACGTCGTCGTCGAGCTCGGGGAGGTGCTCGGCGGCCTGCGCCCCGGCCGGGCCTGGGACGAGCAGCCCACCGTCTACAAGTCGGTGGGGGTGGCGGTGCTCGACGTGGCGGCCGCGGCGGTGGTCCTCGACGCTGCGGAACGGGCGGGAGCGGGCCTCGAGACGGCGCTGTAGTCCCTGAGAACGACGAACGCCGGGCATCGACCCGGCGCTCGTGCTCGCGTGGCGGAGGATAGGGGATTCGAACCCCTGAGGGATTGCTCCCAACACGCTTTCCAAGCGTGCGCCCTAGGCCACTAGGCGAATCCTCCGGCGGGAACGATACGCGACGCGATTTCCGACCCCCGCCCCGGGACCCTCCCCGGCGCATGTGGCTACACTCGGCACCGGACCCCGCGCGGCGTCCATCCTGTGAACTCCCCCAGGGCCGGAAGGCAGCAAGGGTCAGCGGGCTCTGGCGGGTGCGCGGGGTCCCCTTCGTTCTCTCCCTCTCCGGCTCCGCCCCTTCCCGAAACTTGTCGGGGGTGGTCGGTAGCCTCGCTCGCGTGGCGCTGGCTCTCTACCGGAAGTACCGCCCGGCGAAGTTCGCCGAGGTGGTGGGGCAGGAGCACGTCACCGAACCCCTGGGCACGGCGCTCTCCGCCGGCCGGATCAACCACGCGTACCTGTTCTCCGGCCCGCGCGGCTGCGGGAAGACGTCGTCGGCGCGGATCCTGGCCCGCTCGCTGAACTGCGTCGAGGGCCCCACGCCCGATCCGTGCGGCGTCTGCGCCTCGTGCGTCGCGCTCGCGCCCGAGGGGCCGGGGAACATCGACGTCGTCGAGCTCGACGCCGCGTCCCACGGCGGCGTGGACGATGCGCGCGAGCTCCGTGACCGCGCCTTCTACGCGCCGGCCGAGTCGCGGTACCGGGTGTTCATCGTCGACGAGGCACACATGGTCACCACGCAGGGCTTCAACGCCCTGCTGAAGATCGTCGAGGAGCCGCCGGAGCACCTCGTCTTCGTCTTCGCGACCACCGAGCCGGACAAGGTGCTGCCCACCATCCGGTCCCGCACACACCACTACCCGTTCCGGCTGATCCCGCCCGGCACGCTGCGCGCGCTGCTCGAGCGGATCTGTGCCGACGAGGACGTGCGCGTCGAGCCGGCGGTGTACCCGCTGGTCATCCGCGCGGGCGGCGGCTCGGCGCGCGACACGCTCTCGGTGCTCGACCAGCTGCTCGCGGGCGCCGGTCCGGAGGGTGTCACGTACGAGCGCGCGGTGGCGCTGCTCGGCGTCACGGACGTCGCCCTGATCGACGACGTGGTCGACGCCCTCGGCGCGGCGGACGGTGGCGCCGTCTTCCAGGCCGTCGACCGGCTGGTCGAGGCCGGTCACGACCCCCGCCGCTTCGCCTCGGACCTGCTGCAGCGGCTCCGCGACCTGATGCTGCTGCAGGCCGTGCCGGAGGCCGCCGAGCAGGGGCTGGTCGAGGCGGCGGACGACGAGTTGTCCCGCATGATCGAGCAGGCCGCCCGGTTGGGCCCGGCCACGCTGACCCGGTACGGCGAGATCGTGCACGCCGGGCTCACCGAGATGCGCGGGGCCACCGCGCCGCGCCTGCTGCTCGAGCTGCTGTGCGCGCGAATGCTGCTGCCCGCGGCCACGACGTCCGACGCCGGGCTGCTCGAGCGCCTCGAGCGGGTCGAGCGGCGGCAGGCCATCGCGCCCGAGCCGGGTGCGCCTGCGTTGTCGGGCGGGTCGGCTCCGGCCGGCGGTACTGCGCCGGTGGCGTCGGGTGGGGATGCGGCGCCGCGGTTCGTGCGGCCGTCGCAGCGGACGAGGAGTGGTGCTCCGGCGGCCCGGCCGGCGCAGGAGAGTGCGGCGGACGGGGCCCGGCCCCCGCGGGCGGCGGAAGGTGACGCGGCGCCGGGGCAGGTCGCGGCCGGTCGGGACGACGTCCCCGCGCGAGCGGAGGACCGTCGGCCGGCTGCTGCCGGACACAGCAGCTCGGCGGAAGGTGCGCGCGGTGGCGACGCTCCCGCCCCCGCCGACGCACCAGATCGCGCCGACGCATCTGACCCCGCCGAGGCACCTGGCCGCGCAGACGCACACGCCCGCGCAGGCTCGGCCGCCCTCGAGTCAGAGCCACCGGTGCGAGGCGAGGGCTCGGAGCCCGCGGCGCACCTTCGCGGCAACGCCCCGGGCCGCGAGGCCGAGGCCGACCGCGCGGGCGCCAGCCGCGAGGCGACTTCACCCACGCCCGCTGGGCGTGAGGCCTCAGCCGAGGCCACCGGACGTGGCTTCGCGGGTCCTGAGACGTCGGGCGAGGCGGCCGGACGTGGGTCCGCGGGTGGCGAGGCGTCGGGTGAGGCCGCCGGAAGTCGTGAGGCGGCAGGCCAGGAGGGCGTTGGAAGCGGCGCTCCCGGTCGCGCCGCGGCGTCCGAACAGGAGGCGCCCGGCCGCGAGGGAACTGGGCGTGAGACTGCCGCCGGCGATGCGCTCGGCCGCGACACTGCCGGTCGCGAGCCTGCTGGTCGTGAGTCCGGTGGTCGCGAGGCTGCGGACCGCGAGCTTGCTGGGCGCGACTCTGCCGACCGTGGGTCTGCCGGTCTCGAGAGTGCAGGTCGCGTGGGCGCCGGAGCCCGAGGCGCCGGGAGTGCAGAGGCGGCAGGAGCCGAGAGCGTCGGAGGCGAGGCGCGCAGCGGTGAGGCACCCGGCCGCGAGGCCTCCGCCCGCGAGGCCTCCGCCCGCGAGGCCTCCGCCCGCGAGGCCTCCGCCCGCGAGACTTCGGACCGTGAGACTTCGGACCGCGAGGCACCCGGCCGCGGGGCTCCCGGACGTGGGACCCCGCTCGAGCGTGAGGCTGCCGCCCGCGAGACCGCTGGACCGAGGGACGAGCCGCGGCGGCCCGAGGCACCCAGTCGGCCCGACACTGGGGCGAGCGCCGAGGCGCCGCCGCAGCAGGCGGCCCCGAGCCGTCCGTCGCCCGCAGCGCAGCCCAGCGCTGAACCTGCCGCCCCTGCTGCGGCCGAGGCGCCTGCCGCACACGGTCTCGACGCGAGCGCCGTGCGGCGTGTGTGGTCGGAGATCCTGGTCGCAGCGCGTCAACGCAGCCGCAGCACGGAGGCGCTGCTGGTCAACGCGACCGTCCGCGCGGTGCAGGACGACACGCTGGTCCTGAGCATCGCCTCGCCGCCGCTGGCCCGCCGCCTGTCGGACCAGCGGAACACGGATGTGATCGTCGAGGCGCTCCGCGCCGTGCTGGGCGTGCAGTGGCGCGTCCGCTGCGAGACGGGCGACGGCGGCGGTCCCGCGCAGCCGCCGCCCCGGCAGGCGGCGCCGCGACCCGCTCCGCAACGCCCGTCGCGGCGCGAGGCCCCGGAGCCGGAGCGGCCGAACCGTCCGGAGCCGGCGCGACAGGAGCGCCCCGAGCCGCGACGCCCGGCACCGGCGCAGCGTCCCCGCGGTGGAAGCGGCTCGGACGACGGCATCCCGCTCCCGCCCGAGCCGCCGTCCGACGAACCCCCGCCGGACGACGAGGAGGCCATGTTCGCCGAGGCCGACGCCTCCCGCGCGGAGCGCAGCGTGCGCCGCGATCCGGAGGAGGTCGCCATCGAGCTGCTCTCCTCCCAACTCGGCGCCCGCGCCTTCGACCAGCGGTGACCCCGCCCGACCAGCCGCCTCCCGGCCGACGCTGACGAACCGAGCACCACTCGCACACCCGTTCGCGCTTGGATCGCAGCGCACCAAGATCAGTGTGGGCGGCACGAGAACATGCAGCGTGGTGCAGCAGCGTGTCGTTCGGATCGATCACCGCCACGGTGATGGCTACGAGCGCCACCTGAGTGCGCGTCTAGCAACCGCAGTGTCACCCTCGGATTGATCACGGCGCTCAGCACGTGTGTGCGGATCCGCGGGCGCTACCAACGACCCACTGAGCAGCCTGCGCCAGTCCCGACAGGGCTGTCGGCCCTGCTCGCGAACCGGCACGGCGCTCGACACCAGCTCAGCGGCGGGCGAGGTGACAACGGTGTGTGCGAGCTGTCGCCGTCTGCATGATCGCGGGTTGAGGAGCGGAATCCGCGCTCACCGCGGAGCGCGCTCCCCAACTGGCGATCATGGCTGAAAGGACATGCAGGTTGCGGTGCCTCAGCCGCTCCAGTGCGGCTGCTGCACCACATCCCGCCCCAGCGCGACTCGCGGGGGATGTAGGGCGCGACCTGCGGGGGTGCAGGGCGCGAGCCGCGGGGGTGCAGGGCCCGACTCGGTTGCTGGAAGTCCCGACTCGCGGTGCTGGATCTCCCGACTCGCGGGGCCAGAACTCCCGACTCGCGGTGCTGGATCTCCCGACTCGCGTCGTCAGAGGTGGGAGAGAAGCTCTACACCCCTCCCGAATGCTGTGATCTTGTTCTCCCGCTTGTCGGGGCCGTGGCCCTCGTCCGGGAAGATCAGCAGCTCGGCGCCGGTGGCCTCGGCGATCTGCCGCGCCTCGGAGACCGGGACCCTCGGGTCGTTCTCTCCGTGCACCACGAGCAGCGGCGCGCGGATCTCCTCGACCCGCGTGAGCGGTGACGCGGCGGCGAGGAAGGTGGGGTCGGAGCCGTACTCGCGTTCCCGGAACGCCCGCCGGTGCGGCGCGGTGTTCTGCAGGAACGTGACCAGGCTGGACATGCCCGCGATGTCGACCCCCGCGGCCCACCGCTCCGGCTGGAAGGCCAGCCCGAGCAGCACCAGGTAGCCGCCGTACGACCGCCCCCACAGCGCCGCGCGCGCCGGGTCGCAGCCGAGTCCGGGCAGGGCGTCGTGCAGGGCCGCGAGGTCGAGCAGGACGTCGAGGCGCCGCTCCCGGTCGTCGGCGGAGTACCAGCGCTTCCCGAACCCGGTGGAGCCGCGCACGTTCGGCACCAGCACCGTGTGCCCGGCGGCGACGAGCAGCTGCACCACCGGGTCGAAGCTGCGCACCGCCTGGCTCTCCGGCCCCCCGTGCAGCACGACGACCGCCGACCCGTCCGGCGACGCGGGCCGGTACACCGCGCACGGCACCCGCTCGCCGTCCGACGCCGGCACCCGCACGTCCACGGGGTGCACGAACGGCGGTCCCTCCCACGCCGCGACGGTGCGGGTCAGCGGGGTGGCCTCCCCCGAGGCGAGGTCGAGCAGCACCACGTCGCCAGGTGTGTCCGGCGCGGTGAACGAGAGCGCCGCGTACCGGCCCGACGGCGAGAAGACCGGCGGGGTCCGCGTGACCACCCCGTCGACCGGCAGTGCGACGGTCGTCCGCGGCTCCCCGGTCGCGGCGTCGTGCAGCCGGAGTGTGTCGACGCCCTCGGCGGACCGCACCACCAGGAGCGTGCCGCCGTCCGGGGTGAGCAGGCCGAGGAGGTCGGCGTCGTCGTCCGCGGCGAGCCAGGAGCCGCCGAGCAGCGCGACGCCGATGCGGTCCCGGCCCGCGTCCGTGCTGACGACGACCTCGTCCCCGGCGAACTGCGGCCGCACGAACCGTGCGCCCTCGGCGAGCACGTGCACGCGCCCGCCCTCGGTCTCCGGCATGGTGTCGACGGCCAGCAACCGGTCGGTCATCGCCGCCTCGCCCGCCACCGTGACGAGCAGCCGGCGCCCCTCCGCGTCGGCCGCGACCTCGCCGATCGGCGTGCCACCGGCCAGCACGGTCTCCTCGGCCCCGGCGTCGACCCCGTGGATCACGAGATCGAACGCGACGCCGTCGGACCGGTTGGTCATGTAGACCACGCGGCCCGGCAGCACGGCGAGCAGCAGGTTCACGTGGTCCGGGTCGTCGACCAGCGGGGTGAGCTCGCCGGTCGCGAGGTCCAGCAGGCTGAGCTGGGCGCGCTCGTCGCCACCCCGGTCGTGCTCGACGACGACCCGGCGCTCGCCCGGCAGGTACCGCCCCCGGCAGGGGCTGTCGAAGGCGGTGAGCGGGGTCGCGCTGCCGTCCGGGGCGAGTTCGACGAGCTGGACGGAGCCGGAGGCGTCGCCGCCGGCGAGGACCCGGCCGGAGTCGTCGACGTCGAAGGCCCGCCAGGTGGGGAGCGCGAGGAGCTGTTCGGCGTGCACCGCGGGCACCTTACGAAAGGATCAGGCCGGCAGCCCGGCGAGGAACGTCGTGATCCCCGCGGCGATCGCGGCGGCGTAGCGCTCCCGCCCCTCGGCCGACGAGACCACGGCGGCCTCCTCGGCGTTGCGCATGTTCGCGCACTCCACCAGGGCCGCGGGCACCGTGGCGAAGTTGAGCCCGCCGAGGTCGGCGCGCGGGGAGAGGCCGTCCCGGCCGATGTAGTCGCTGGTCGGGAAGCCGTCGGCGCGCAGCGCGTCGCGCAGGTCGCGGGCGAGATCGACGGCGGGGCCGGACTGCGCGTCGTTGAGCGGCGGCGAGGAGTAGGCGACGTGGAAGCCGCGCCCGGAGGCGGCGGCGCCGTCCGCGTGCAGCGAGACGAGCAGGTCGGCGCCGGCCTCCTGACCGGCCTTGCCGCGCTCGTCGACGCAGGGGCCCACGCCGTCGTCGGAGGTCCGGGTGAGCACGACGGCGACGCCGGCGGCCTCGAGGTGGGCGCGGACCCGTGCGGCCAGGTCCCAGGTGAAGGCGTGCTCGGGGTAGCCGGCGTCGGTCGAGGTGCCGGTCGTGTTGCAGGCCTTGGTGCCGCCGCGGCCGTCGGGGACCTGGCGGGTGACGGCCGCTCGGGCGGATCCGTTGCCGCCGTTGTGCCCGGGGTCGAGGACGACCGTGCGCGTGGGGGCCGCCGGCGCGGGCGACGCGGCGACGCTGCTGGTCGGGACGGCCACGGAGGGCGCCGGGGCCGCGGGCCCGGCGGCCGTGCAGGCGACCAGCAGGAGCAGGGCCGGCGTCAGGACGAGGGCGCGACGCGGGGCGGACACGGCGGACAGCGTGTCACGGCTACCCTGGGTCGCGAGACCGCACACGCGGGCGAGACCTCGAGGAGTGTTCTGGTGCAACCGGGTGGTCAGCCGGACATGTCGATGATCCTGCAGCAGGCGCAGAAGATGCAGGAACAGCTCATGACGGCGCAGCAGGAGCTCGCCGAGGCCGAGGTGACCGGCCAGGCGGGCAACGGGCTCGTGCGTGTCACCCAGACGGCGGCGGGCGAGATCCGCCGCGTCGAGATCGATCCGAAGATCGTGGACCCCGAGGACGTCGAGACCCTGCAGGACCTGCTGGTGGGCGCCATCCAGGACGCCTCCCGCGCCGCGCAGGAGCTGCAGGCCGAGAAGATGGGCCCGCTCACCGGCGGCCTGGGCGACCTCGGCGGATTCGGCCTCCCCGGCGTCTGACGTGTTCGAGGGACCGGTCCAGGACCTGATCGACGAGCTGGGCCGGCTGCCCGGCATCGGTCCGAAGAGCGCGCAGCGCATCGCGTTCCACCTGCTCGCCGCGGACGCCGCGGACGTCACCCGGCTGCAGGAGGTCCTGCAGAAGGTCAAGCAGGGCGTGCAGTTCTGCGAGGTGTGCGGCAACGTCTCGGAGAACGAGCGCTGCCGCTACTGCTCCGACGCGCGCCGCGACCCGACGGTCGTGTGCGTGGTCGAGGAGCCCAAGGACGTCCTGGCGGTGGAGCGCACCCGCGAGTTCAAGGGCCGCTACCACGTGCTCGGCGGCGCGCTGGACCCGCTGGGCGGGATCGGGCCGGAGTCGTTGCGGATCCGCGAGCTGCTCGCGCGGCTCGGCGGGACCGGCCCGGCGACGGACGAGGGCGACATCGGCGAGGTCATCATCGCGACCGACCCGAACACCGAGGGCGAGGCGACCGCGACCTACCTGGTCCGGCTGCTCAAGGACTTCCCCGGGCTCAGCGTCACGCGGCTGGCCTCGGGCCTGCCGATGGGCGGCGACCTGGAGTTCGCGGACGAGATGACCCTCGGCCGCGCCCTCGCAGGCCGCCGTGCTCTCTCCTGAGGCCCTGTCCTAACCGGCCAGCACCTTCGTCAGCACCTCGGCGAACTCCGCCGGGGCGCCGAGGAAGCCGCCGTGGTCGCCGGGGAAGAAGGTCGGCTCCACCGCGAGCCGCTCGGCGAGGGCGGTCGACGTCGGGTGGGTCAGCAGGTGTCCGGAGTCCTGGCCGATCCCGACGACGATCCGGGTCCGCGCCGCCCGCAGCGCCTCGACGTCCGGCACGTACCGGGTCGTGACCAGCAGGTCGTGGGCCAGGAACCGCTCGGCGTCGCGCATGTCCTGCTCGGACGGCGGCGGGCCGGGCGGGGGCTCGGCCGGCGCACCGGCGTCGTCGCCCACGAATCCCGCCGCGGCCATGAACTTGGCGAACGCCGGACCGGCGCCCTCGGCGTGGAAGGTCGCGACGACGTCCTCGGTCGCGGCGCGCCGCGCCTCGCGGTCCGGCAGCAGCTCGAGCAGCGGCGGCTCGTGCGCGACGAGAGTGCGCAGCCGGTCCGGGTGCCGGGCGACGAGCGCGAGGCCGGTGGTCGCGCCGCCGCTGGAGCCGAACAGGTCCGCGGTGCCGGCGCCGAGTGCGTCGAGGATCGCGATGACGTCGTCCGCCCGCTGCTCCACCGGGACGTCGACCGTCGGGTCCTCGAGCGCGCTGTTCGCGATCCCGCGGGGGTCGGTGGTGACCACGGTGTGGTGCGCGGCGAGGGCGTCGGCGAGCGGCGCGAAGTGCGCCGCCGACATGGGCGAACCCACCACGACGAGCACCGGGCCGGAGCCACGGACCTCGTAGTGCAGGCGCGCGCCGGGAACGTCGAGCGTGTGGACCTCTGTCACGGTTCCTCCTGGTCTTCGGGGCCGGCAGGGGAGTGACCGTGCGCCGGGCGAGAACTCATCGCACGCGACGGAAAAGACCCGACGCCGCGGTGTGCGGCGCCGGGCCGAAGGTCCGGACCCGGTCCGCCCGGGCGGACCGCCTTCCCGGTGGGGCCGGTGGGGGCGCCGGTCCCGCTCCAGCGGGACCACCGCGCGCAGGAACCCCCCGGCACTGCGCAGTCAGTCGCCGTCGTCGTCACCCCAGGAGTCGTGGCCCGACCGGCCCATGGCGGCCTGCCGGCCCTCCCAGTTGCGACGGCGTTCGGCGGCGACCCGCCGCCAGGCGCGGGCCTGTGCGGCATCCAGGATGCCGACGACCACGCCGATGACGGCCAGAACACCCAGCCCGACCAGGACGATGCCGATGGGGCCGATCACGGGGACCACCTGCCCGACCGACGGCGGGCGACCTTGCTGGACGGGGCTCCGGCACGCGTGCGAACGGCTCGGATGTGGGTCATCGGATGGCACCTTCCACTCGGAGTGCTGCCCGGCGGGTGCCGGGAGTCGGTGGGGTCCCTCGGAGCGGGACCGGGGCCGCGGGGCGGCGGGTGCGACGGGCGGGGCGCGGGCCGGACGGGGAGATCACGGGCGCCCTCCTTCCCTCGGGGACCCCGGGTGGAGGTGATGCGAACCACTCGGGGTCCAGCTGTGCTTAGATTGCCCGACGGGATGTCCTCCTGCAATTGCATGGAAGGGTCCACGTGCGAATCACTCGCTCGGAGCATCCGGCCGGTTCCGACGGGTGACCGGGACGGGGGAGGTGGGATGGCGCCACAGCAGGGGCCCGCGGGTCCGCGCCGCCGGCTGGGCGCCGAGCTCCGGCGACTCCGGCTCAACGCCGACATGACCCTCGACGAGGTCGCGGAGAAGATGACCTGCTCGACCTCGAAGATCAGCCGGTTGGAGACGGGCAAGGGCATCCCCAAGCTGCCCGACGTCAACGAGCTGATCCGGAT
Organism: Pseudonocardia autotrophica; assembly: GCF_000717175.1. Classification (GTDB taxonomy): domain Bacteria; phylum Actinomycetota; class Actinomycetes; order Mycobacteriales; family Pseudonocardiaceae; genus Pseudonocardia; species Pseudonocardia halophobica. Next base: position 82,612 of record NZ_JNYD01000017.1, read on the forward strand.
CTACGGCGTCACGTCCGACGCCGAGCAGGACATGCTGCGCCGGCTGGTCCGCGAGGGCCGGACGCAGGGGTGGTGGGAGCCGATCACCGAAGGCGTGCATCCCGAGCGGTTCGTGCTCGACGCCCCCGCGCGCTTCGCTGCACTGGAGACCGAGGCGGTCGAAGTGCGCACGTTCGACAACACGGTGCTGCTCGGGCTGCTGCAGACCGAGCGGTACGCCCGGGCTCTCATGCGGGCGCTGCTGCCGAGCCACTCGGACTCCGAGATCGAGCTCCTGGTGCAGCTCCGGATGCGGAGGGCGCGTGCGCTGCGGCGCGCCGAGGCCCCGCTCCGGGTGCGCGCCGTCATGGACGAGAGCGTGCTCTGCCGCCTGGTCGGCGGGGCCGAGGTGATGGCCCAGCAGGCGGAGCACCTGCTCGAGCTCGGGAACCTGCCGAACGTCTCGATCCAGGTGCTCCCGTTCGAGATCGGGATGCACCGGGCGCTCGCCGGTCAGTTCACCGTGCTGCGCTTCGCGGACGAGCTCGCGGGGGATGTGGTCCACATCGAGGGCAGCGCGGGCGACACCTACCTCGAGGCTCCGTCCGATGTGGATCTCTATACGAAGATCTTCGACGACGTCGCCGGGGTGTCGCTGTCCCCCGGTGACAGCGCAGAGCTGATCGCCCGCTACGGTGCGCGCAACAGTGCGCGAGGGGGCGGGTCGTGATCGAGTTCCGGACCAGCAGTTTCTGCAACCGCGGCAGCTGCGTGGAGGTCGGGCGCACTCCCGACGGCACGTTCCTGGTGCGGGACACCAAGAACCGTGAGCAGACGGCGCTGGCCTTCACCCGCGAGGAGTGGGCGGCGTTCGTGGCGGGCGTGAAGAACGGCGAGTTCGAGGCGTCCTGATCGGACTGTCGTACGTCCACGGTGGACGCTTGATCCGCCGGGTGGGTGTGCTCGCGCCACGGAGCGTGAGACTGTTACGCCCGCCTCACGCATTTGAGCTGGTTTTGAGGTAGCTGTGCCCCAACTGTGACGTTGCGGGCTACCGACGGGTAAACACCTTGACTAGCGTCTCCGGGCATCGCTCGAAACCCCGACGACCTCGAGGTGCCCTGAGAATGCCCACCACACGACGTCTGCTCGCCACCATCGCCGCTGGCGCGCTCACCGTCTCGCTCGCCGCCTGTGCGACCTCCGAACGAGGTGACGGCGGGTCGGCCGGCGCGACCGGCGGCACGATGGTCTTCGGCGCCGCCGGCGCCCCGAAGAACTTCGACCCGATCTTCAACGACGACGGCGAGAGCTTCCGTCCCGTCCGTCAGATGTACGACACGCTGATCACGTACAAGCCGGGCACCACGGACCTCGCGCCGGGCCTGGCGACCGAGTGGTCGTCCAGCCCCGACGGCAAGCAGTGGACCTTCACGATCCGCCAGGGCGTGAAGTTCCACGACGGGACCCCGCTCGACGCCGCCGCCGTCTGCACCAACTTCGACCGCTGGGCGAACACGACCAGCGAGGCCGCGCAGAGCAACATGATCTACTACGCGGACGTCTTCGAGGGCTTCAAGAACTCCGGCGGGATCTACGAGTCCTGCCAGGCGAACGGCGACAAGGCCACCATCTCCCTGAGCAAGTACAAGGGCGCCTTCCCCGCCGCCTTCGGCCTGACCTCGCTGTCGATCTCCAGCCCGGCCGCGCTGAAGCAGTACGACGCGGACAACGTCACGCAGAGCGGCGACTCGTTCTCCTACCCGGCCTACGCCACGGACCACCCGACCGGCACCGGCGCGTTCAAGTTCGAGAGCTACGACCGCACCGCGAACACGATCACCCTGGTCCGCAACCCCGACTACTGGGGTGAGAAGGCCAAGCTGGACAAGCTCGTGTTCAAGATCATCCCGGACGAGAACGCCCGCAAGCAGGAGCTCACCGCCGGCACGATCGACGGCTACGACTACCCGTCGCCCGCCGACTACAACGCCCTGAAGCAGGCCGGCCAGCAGGTGCTGATCCGCCAGCCGTTCAACGTGCTCTACATGGGCATCAACACCAAGAACAACCCGGCGCTCAAGGACATCCGGGTGCGCCAGGCGCTGGCCTACGCGATCGACCGGCAGGCGCTGGTGCAGACCAAGCTGCCCGAGGGCGCCGAGGTCGCGACGCAGTTCATGCCCAAGACCGTCGCCGGGTACGCCGACGACGTCCAGCAGTACCCGTACGACCCGCAGAAGGCGAAGGACCTGCTGGCCCAGGCCGGGGCGTCGAACCTGACGCTGAACTTCTACTACCCGACCGAGGTCACCCGGCCCTACATGCCGAACCCGACCGACCTCTTCCAGCTGATCTCGGAGAACCTCAAGCAGGCCGGGATCACGGTCAACGCGGTGCCGCGCCCCTGGAACGGCGGCTTCAAGGACGACGTCCAGACCGCGGGCAAGCAGGACCTGCACCTGCTCGGGTGGACCGGCGACTACAACGACGCCGGCAACTTCATCGGCACCTTCTTCGGCCGCGAGAAGCCGGAGTTCGGTCCGGAGGACCCGGCGATGTACGCGCAGATCAACGCGGCCGACGCCGAGCCGGACCCCGCCAAGCACGCCGCGGCGTACGAGCAGGCCAACCGCGACCTGATGGCGAAGTACCTGCCGGCCGTGCCGATCAGCAGCAGCCCGCCCGCGATCGTCGTCTCCGGTGCGATCCAGGGCCTGGTGCCCAGCCCGCTGACCGACGAGCGGTTCAACACCGTCAGCAAGACGCAGAGCTGATCCGACCGAATCGCATTATGGTTCCGTAATGCGACGATCCGGCTGCCCTGAGCGCGTCATGGTTCCCTGACGCGCTCGGGGTGCCGGTGTGAAAGGCCACCATGCTGCGCTTCATCGTGCGGCGGTTGATCCAGGTCGTCCCGACGCTCCTGCTGCTGTCCATCCTCCTGTTCGCCTGGCTGCGCTCGCTGCCCGGCGGACCGGCGGCCGCGCTGCTCGGCGACAAGGCGACCCCGGAGAAGATCGCCCAGCTCAACACCGTGCTCGGGCTCGACCAGCCCGTCCCGGTCCAGTACTTCCGCTTCCTCGGCCGCGCCCTGACCGGCGACTTCGGCAACTCCCTGATCACCGGCGAACCTGTGACGACCGAGATCGCCCGGGCGCTCCCCGCGACGATCGAGCTCGCGATGGCCGCGCTGCTGCTCGCCGTGGTGCTGGGCATCCCGCTCGGCTACGTCGCGGCGCGCTACCGCGGCCGCCCCCTCGACACCACCACCGTGATCGCGACGCTCGTCGGCGTGGCGGTCCCCGTGTTCTTCCTGGGCTACCTGCTCAAGCAGTTCTTCGCCGTGGACCTGGGCTGGTTCCCGCCCTCGGGGCGGCAGGCCGTGGACATCGACGCCACGCACGTCACCGGGTTCGCCGTGCTCGACGGGCTCGTGACCAGGGAGTTCGACGCGTCGTGGGACGCCCTCGTGCACCTGGTCCTGCCCGCGGTCGCGCTGGCCACGATCCCGCTCGCGGTGATCGTGCGGATCACCCGGGCCTCCGTGCTCGACGTCATGGGCTCGGACTTCGTGCGCACGGCCAACTCGAAGGGCCTCGCGCCCCGCACCGTCCGCGAGCGGCACGTGCTGCGCAACGCCCTGCTGCCCGTCTCGACGACGATCGGTCTGCAGACCGGCCTGCTGCTGGCGGGCGCGGTGCTCACCGAGAAGGTGTTCGTCTGGGGCGGCCTCGGCACGCTGCTCGCGCAGGCGATCGAGCGCCGCGACTACCCCCGGCTGCAGGCCGTGGTGCTGCTCGGCGCGCTGGTCTACGTGATCGTGAACCTGCTCGTCGACCTCTCGTACGCGGTCATCGACCCGAGGGTGAGGGTGCGATGACCTCGCCGAGGGGCAGCCTGCGACCCCGACCCCCGACACTGCTGGACCGCCGCCGGCGCCGGGTCGACGAGCTGGCCGAGGCGAGCGGGCGCAGCCTCACCGCCGACGCCTTCCGACGGCTGCGGCGCAACCCGGTCGCGATCGTCGGCGCCGTGATCGTCGGCCTGTTCGTGCTGGTCTCGATCCTCGCGCCGTGGATCGCCCCGCACGACGCCGCGACCGCCTTCCCCGAGCTGCAGCGCACCCTGCGCCCGGACTCGATCCCCGGCGCGCAGCCCGGCTTCCCGCTGGGCTCGGACCAGAACGGCCGCGACTTCTTCTCCCGGATGATCCTGGCCTCGCGCCAGACGCTGCTGGTCGGCGTGCTGGCCACCTTGATCGGGCTGGTGCTCGGCGTGGTGATCGGCGCGCTCGCCGGCGCCTTCGGTGGCTGGGTCGACACCGTGCTCATGCGGGTCACGGACGTGCTGCTGTCCATCCCGTCGCTGCTGCTCGCGATCTCGATCGCCGCCCTGGCCGCCAAACCCAGCCAGACGACGGTGATCATCGCGGTCGCGCTGGTCAGCGTGCCCGTGTTCGCCCGGCTGCTGCGCGGCTCGATGCTCGCGCAGCGGGAGAGCGACCACGTCCTCGCGGCCACCTCGCTGGGAGTCCGGCGTCGTTCGATCGTGCTGCGGCACATGCTGCCCAACGCGATGGGTCCGGTGATCGTGCAGGCCACGCTGACCCTGGCGACGTCGATCCTCGACGCGGCCGCGCTGTCCTTCCTCGGGCTGGGCGACGGCGACCCGGCCCGCGCCGAATGGGGGCTCATGCTCGCCAACGCCCAGTCCTACCTCGACGTCCGGCCCGCGCTGGCGTTCTGGCCCGCGATCGCGATCATCCTGGTCGCGCTCGGGTTCACGCTGCTCGGTGAGGCCCTGCGCGAGGCGCTCGACCCGAAGGGGCGCCGATGAGTGCGTTGCTGGAGGTCGAGGACCTGAAGGTGGCGTTCACCCGGCGCGGCGAGCCGGACACGGTCGCCGTGGACGGGGTGAGCTTCGACGTGAAGCCCGGCGAGATCGTCGGGCTGGTCGGCGAGTCCGGCTGCGGCAAGTCGGTGACCTCGCTGGCGGTGATGCGGCTGCTGCCCGAGCGCGGCAACCGCGTCGCCGGCTCGATCCGGATGGACGGCGAGGACCTGCTGGGCCTGTCGGACTCCGCGATGCGCGAGCGCCGCGGCCGCGACCTGTCGATGATCTTCCAGGACCCGCTGTCCTCGCTGAACCCGGTGATCCCGGTGGGGCTGCAGGTCACCGAGGTGCTCACCCGGCACCGCGGGATGAAGAAGGACGCCGCGCGCCGGGAGGCCGCGGAGCTGCTCGACCGGGTCGGCATCCCGGACCCGACGCGGCGGCTCGACTCGTACCCGCACCAGATGTCCGGCGGGATGCGCCAGCGCGCGCTGATCGCGATCGCGCTGGCCTGCACGCCCCGGCTGCTGATCGCCGACGAGCCGACGACCGCCCTCGACGTCACCATCCAGGCCCAGATCCTCGACCTGCTCAAGCAGCTGGTCGCCGAGACGGGGACGGCGCTGGTGATGATCACGCACGACCTCGGCGTCGTCGCCGGGCTGTGCGACCGGGTCAACGTGCTCTACGCGGGCCGGATCGTGGAGCGGGCCGACCGGCACGAGCTGTTCCGGCAGCCGCGGCACCCGTACACGCACGGGCTGCTCGGTTCCATCCCGCGGCTCGACGGGCCGCCGGGGGAGGACCTCGCGGCGATCCGCGGCTCGGTCAACGACAACCTGCCGTGGGCCTCGCCGGAGGGCGGGGCGTGCGCCTTCATGCCGCGCTGCCCGCGCGCGCTCGAGGTGTGCGCGGAGGTCACGCCGGCGGCGGAGGAGGCCGGGACGCGGCTGCTGCGCTGCCACAACCCCGTCCCGGTCGCGGAGGGAGCGGAATGAGCGAGCAGGCCGACGGGTCGGCCCCGGCCCTGCTGGAGGTCGAGGACCTCGCCGTCCACTTCCCGATCACCCAGGGGGTGTTCCGGGCCCGGACGGTGGGGCACGTGTATGCCGTCGACGGCGTGTCGCTCACGGTGCGCCGCGGCGAGACCTACGGCCTGGTCGGCGAGTCCGGCTGCGGCAAGTCGACGCTGGGCCGGGCGATCCTCAAGCTCACCGAGCCGACGCGGGGCCAGGTCCGGTTCGACGGCCAGGACATCGCCGGGCTCAAGGGCGAGGAGCTGCGCCGGCGGCGCCGCCGGTTCCAGATGGTGTTCCAGGACCCGATGTCGAGCCTGGACCCGCGGCAGTCCGTGGAGTCGCTGCTCGCCGAGGGCATGAAGGCGCACGGGCTGTCGCAGGGCCCGGAGGTGGACCGGAAGCGGCTGCAGGAGCTGGTCGACGCCGTCGGGCTGCCGAAGGGCGCGCTGCGCCGGTACCCGCACGAGTTCTCCGGGGGGCAGCGGCAGCGCATCGGGATCGCGCGGGCGTTGTGCGTGGAGCCCGACCTGATCGTTGCCGACGAGCCGGTGTCCGCGCTCGACGTCTCGGTGCAGGCCCAGGTGCTCAACCTGCTGTCCCGGCTGCAGCGCGAGCTCGGGCTGACCTACCTGGTCATCGCGCACGACCTGGCCGTGGTCCGGCACGTCAGCGACCGGGTCGGCGTGATGTACCTGGGCGGGATCGTCGAGGAGGCGCCGTCGACGGACCTCTACGCCGACCCGCAGCACCCCTACACCCGGGCGCTGATGTCCGCGGTGCCGCTGCCGGACCCGGAGGCCGAGGACCGGCGGGAGCGGATCCTGCTGGCCGGCGACCTGCCCTCGCCGGCCGCCCCGCCCAGCGGCTGCCGGTTCCACACCCGCTGCCCGTGGAAGCAGGCAGAACGGTGCGACACCGAGCGGCCCGACCTGCGCCAGCTCGAGGGCGCGGCGGCGGGCCACCGCGTGGCCTGCCACTGGGCGGAGCAGATCCGGGACGGCCGGATCCGCCCGCACCACGTCGACGCGGACATGGTCGACGAGGCCGCCAACCTCGCCGTCGGCACCCCGGAACACGCCGGCTCGGTGACGGAGATCCTCGGCCGCTGACCCCCGTGAGTGGCGATGGTCGCCGGAGCGACCATCGCCACTCACGAGCAGCCCGGGCCGGGGGTGAGGTCCGGGTGGTCGGGCTCGGGGCGAGGACGGAGGCCCGGAACGGGTGGGGTGGTTCCCGTCCTCCGGGCCGCGGCGCGGGCGGCGAGATCGTCGCCACCCATACCGCCGTCGGCACCGCCTCGGCGCGGGATCACGCGGCGGGCGGTGAGCACGTACACACGTCGGGCAGACCCGGCGCCGCACTCGCGGCGACCGGATTTCCGCAAGTCAGGCGGGGTCGTGAGTGCGAACTGCCGCTCTAGGGGCAGTTCGCACTCACGGGATCAGCGGAGGGCCCGGTTGATCGCCGAGACCAGCGCCTTGAAGGAGGCGGCGACGATCGAGGAGTCGATCCCGACGCCCCAGAGGACGGTGTCCTCGATGGCGCACTCCACGTAGGCGGCCGCCCGGGCGTCGTCGCCGCCGCCCATCGCGTGCTCGTGGTAGTCGAGGACGCGCACGTCGAACCCGATGCCGGCCAGCGCGTCGACGAACGCCGCGAGCGGGCCGTTGCCGCTGCCGGCGATCTCGTGCAGCTCGCTCTCGACCCGGACGGTCGCGACGATCTCGTCCCGGCCCTCGCCGTCGCTGGTCAGCCGGTGCCGGATCAGCTTGAGCGGGGTCTCGCGGGTCAGGTACTCGGTCTCGAAGACGTCCCGCATCTCCTTGGGCGAGACCTCGCCGCCCTCGGAGTCGGTGACCTCCTGGACGACCTTCGAGAACTCCATCTGCAGCCGGCGCGGCATGTCCAGCTGGTGCTCGGTCTTCATGATGTAGGCGACGCCGCCCTTGCCGGACTGCGAGTTCACCCGGATGACGGCCTCGTAGGTGCGGCCGATGTCCTTCGGGTCGACCGGCAGGTACGGCACCTCCCACGGGTGCTCGTCGACCGGGTGCCCGGCCTCGGCGGCCTCGGCCTTCATGGCGTCGAAGCCCTTGTTGATCGCGTCCTGGTGGCTGCCGGAGAAGGCGGTGTAGACCAGGTCGCCGCCCCACGGGTGCCGCTCGTGCACGGGCAGCTGGTTGCAGTACTCGACGGTCCGGCGGATCTCGTCGATGTCCGAGAAGTCGATCTGCGGGTCGATGCCCTGGGTGAACAGGTTCATGCCCAGGGTGACCAGGTCGACGTTGCCGGTGCGCTCGCCGTTGCCGAACAGGCAGCCCTCGATGCGGTCGGCGCCGGCCTGGTAGCCCAGCTCGGCGGCCGCGACGCCGGTGCCCCGGTCGTTGTGCGGGTGCAGGGACAGGATGATCCCGTCCCGGCGGGCCAGGTTGCGGTGCATCCACTCGATGCTGTCCGCGTAGACGTTGGGCGTGGCCATCTCGACGGTCGCCGGCAGGTTGACGATCATCGGGTTGTCCGGCGTGGGCCGCCAGATCTCGCTGACGGCGTTGCAGACCTCGACCGCGTACTCCAGCTCGGTGCCCGTGTAGGACTCCGGCGAGTACTGGAAGCGCCAGTCCGTGTCCGGGTACTTCTCGCCGAACTGCTGGACCAGCTCCGCACCGTCGGTCGCGATCTTGGTGATACCGGCGCGGTCGGAGCGGAACACCACGCGGCGCTGCAGCACCGAGGTGGAGTTGTACAGGTGCACGACGGCGCGCGGCGCGCCCTCGCAGGCCTGGAAGGTGCGCTCGATCAGCTCGGGGCGGGCCTGGGTCAGGACCTGGATCCGGACGTCCTCCGGGATCGCGTCCTGCTCGATGATCTCGCGGACGAAGTCGAAGTCCGTCTGGCTGGCGGCCGGGAAGCCGACCTCGATCTCCTTGTAGCCCATGCGGACCAGCAGGTCGAACATGCGGCGCTTGCGCGCGGGGCTCATCGGGTCGATCAGGGCCTGGTTGCCGTCGCGCAGGTCGACCGCGCACCACAGCGGGGCCTTGGTGATCCGCGTGGCGGGCCAGGTGCGATCGGGCAGCGAGACCGGCTCCACCAGCTCGTGGAACGGCTTGTACCGCCCGATCGGCATATGGGAGCCCTTCTGGGGGTTCCACACGGGCTGGCCCGCGGGCGCCGGTACGGAGGGCGTGCGGATCCTGCTGGCCGAGGAGGCGGTGTAGGCGTCGGGCGACATGGACACGGGGATCGTGCTCCTTCTGGGGGTGCTACCGGGAGGTGTCGACCGGCGGCACGCCAGAACCCGCGACGAGGGGCCGGTCGGTCAGACCCCGCCGCGGCGGCGAAGGAGCAGGCGCGCCATGGAGTCGACTGTAACCCCCCGCCCCGGGGCGTCGGCAACCCCGACCCCCGTCGCGATGACGGCGGCCACACTTCGTGACGCCGGGCCACCCGATAGGGGGAGCGCGCCGACCCCGCCGAACGGCCCACCGTCTGAGAGGATGCGCGCAACTCGTGCCGTGGAGGGAACACACAATGGCGGTGGGAACGACCGTGCGTCGCGGGGCAGGCCTGCTGGCCTCCCTGGTCCGGATCGTCGGGATGCTGATCGTGGCGGTCCTGGTGATCCACATCGTGCTGACCCTGCTCGACGCGAACCCGGCCAACGGCTTCACGATCTTCATCAGTGACCTGGCGGAGTACTTCAACCTCGGGCTCGGGAACCTGTTCCTGCCCGCGGAGCCGAAGCTCGCCGTGACCCTGAACTACGGCACCGCGGCGATCATCTGGGGCATCATCACCGCCGTCGTCACCCGGCTGATCCGCCGGATCGGCTGAGCCCCACCGCGGGGCCGGCCGCACGCGTGCGGTCCAGCCCGATGCGGCGGAGCCGCTCCAGGAAGTAGTCGGCGGCCGTGCGGGACGGGAACCTGTCCGGGTTCGCGCCCCACCGCTCGTGCGGCCGCAGGTCCACGTCCGCGCGGGGATAGACGAACAGCGGCGCGGAGTAGCGGGCCTCGGTGGTCGGGCGATCGGGTGCGTCGATGCGGTGCGCGGCGGACCGGAGATGGCCGCCGGTCATGTACTGCAGCATGTCGCCGACCTGGACGATGGAGTGGCCGGGCGGGGCGACCGCGTCGATCCAGCCGCCACCGCGCACCTTGACCTTCAGGCCGGTCGAGGTGGACGGCGGCAGGACCGAGACCAGGTTGCCGTCCGTGTGCCGGCAACCCCAGACCACGCGGCCGAGCCGCTCCGCCGGGACGGGCGGGTAGCGCAGCGGGCGCAGCGACGAACCGGCGTCCCGGGTCACCTCGTCGAAGAAGCCCTCCTCGTAGCCGAGCCCGGGTTCGAGTGCCCGCAGCACCTCGCGTCCGATCGCGTCCAGCCGGGCGTGCAGGGCGAGCGACCGGTCGCGGAAGCCGGGTGCGTCCTCCGGCCAGACGTTGTCGGCGTGGAAGGCCGGGAACCGGGACCGCAGTGTGGGGTCGGTGAACCCGTCGGGGCCGATCAACCAGCACGACCGGTGGTCCGGCTGGGGCGCGCCGCCGCGACCGCTCCGCCGGCACGCCGCGGCGGTCTCGGCACCCAGCGGCGTGTAGCCCCGGAGATGGTGGATGTCCGGCCGGCGGTACCGCTCGAGCTCGGCCTCGGGCCGGTCGAGGACCTCGGCGAAGGTCCGGTAGTCAGCCCGCAGCCGCTCGGCCACCTCGGGCGTGCGGACGAAGACGAAGCCGATGTCGCGCAGCCCGCGGTGCACGGTCTCCGCGCAGGCCCGGCGGCCGTGGGGCGCCGCCGACCGGAGGTCGGCCAGGTCCACGGCGGGAATCACGGACGCGGTGTCGGTCATCGTGACGCTCCTCGGGGTGGGTCCGGGAGGCGCCACCCCGGGCCTCGCCCGTACCGTAGCCCGACGCGTCGCCCGCTCGGAGGCCGTCCGGCGACGCGTCGCCGGACGGTCCTCAGATCGCGTACGGCCAGTCGGCCAGCGCGTAGGCCCCGAACCAGGCCGAGACCAGCACCGCCGCGACCAGCACGGACACCCGCGTGCCCGGCCTGCGCCTGGCCAGGCCCACGGCCACCGGCAGCAGCAGCGTGAACGCCGGCACGAGCAGCCGCGCCTTGGAGCCCATGAGCCCGTTGCTGCCCACGTCCATGACCAGCACCACCGCCGAGTAGACGACGAGCGGCCACGGCATCCACCGGCGCACGGACTGCGCCACGGACACCGCCAGCAGCGCGATCGCCCCGAGCAGGACGCCGACGGTCGCGACCTCCATGACCGACCGGCCGTCGGCCAGCGCGGCGGTGGCGAACGACGCGGTGGCCCTCCCGCCGTCGAACCGCGAGTCCCAGCCGCGCTGCTGCAGGGCGAACCAGCCGGTGAGCGAGCCCGTGCGGGTCGCGACGTAGCCGAGGTAGCCGAGCAGCCCGGTGGCCGCGAGCGGGCCGCCCAGCCAGGGCCGCCATCCGTCCCGCCGCCCGACGACGGCGACGACGGCGGCCAGCCCCACGGCCGCGACCAGTGCCGCCGCGGTCGGCCGCACCAGCCCGGCGCCGGCCGCGGCCAGGCCCGCCCCGATCCACTGCCCGCGCAGCAGGAACACCAGCGACCAGGCGGCGGCCGCGCAGAACAGGGCCTCGGAGTAGGCCATCGAGAAGACGACCGCCATCGGCGTGCTCGCGAACAGCACCACCAGAACGAGCCCGACGCGCCGGGACCCGCCGGGGACCAGCTCGCCCAGCTTCGCGAGACCGTAGGCCGCCACGATCCCGGCCAGGACGGTCGCCACGAGCGCCGCCGACAGCAGCGGCAGGCCCGTGAGGAACCGGACGACGGCGACCGTGGCGGGGTAGCCGGGGAAGAACGCCAGCGGGGTCTCGCCGCTGCGGTTGCCGTAGGCGTCGCTCAGCCCGATCGGGACGCCGTCGTAGCCGCCCTGGGCCAGGCCGAGGAACCACTGCCCGTCCCAGGAGCCGAGCTCGTCGCCGAGCCGGGTGCCCTGCCGGGTCGCGACCATGGCGAGCACCACGATCCCGACGCAGCGGACGCCGAGGAAGAGGGCGGCAGGGAGCAGCGCCCGCCCGATCGCGGCCCAGGGGACTGCGCGGCCGCGCGCCCGGACCGCCGCGAGCGGCTCGGTCGGGCGTTCGGCGGCCCCCGGGACCTCGTCCCGGACCACCTCCGCGCCCCTGTCGCCGCCCGCCGCGCTCATCGGTCCATGATCTCCTGCCGGTGCCCGGGCGTTCCGGCCCCCGCCGACCCGTACCCGACGGAGTGGTTTCGCGGCTGCGTCGCCGCGGTAGCCACCCAGCGCCCGACGGCCGGGTTCCCGCGCGGTGCCCCTCAGCTCCGGCCCCCAAACGTGGCGTGGGCCTCTGTGGCATCGGTCAAACAGGTTAACCCTGCACGTCGCAGCCGGTATCCTCGGCTCCCGACCAGCGCCCGGAGAGCGGTGCGAACACGCCCCCGAGGCGGAGGACCAGGGCGCCGGACCGGCGCCGGACAGGAGGTCGGAGTGGCCCTCGTCGTGCAGAAGTACGGCGGATCGTCGGTCGAGAGCGCGGAGCGGATCAAGAAGGTCGCCGAACGCATCGTCCGCACCCGCAAGGAGGGTCACGACGTCGTCGTCGTCGTGTCCGCCATGGGCGACACGACGGACGAGCTGACGGACCTCGCCGAGCAGGTCTCCACCGGAGCCCCGCCACCGCGCGAGATGGACATGCTGCTCACCGCGGGCGAGCGCATCTCCAACGCCCTCGTCGCGATGGCGATCCACTCGCTGGGCGCCGAGGCCCGCTCGTTCACCGGCTCGCAGGCCGGCATGCTCACCACCTCGAAGCACGGCGACGCGCGGATCGTCGAGGTCAACCCGCACCGGCTGCGCAGCGCGCTGGCCGAGGGGCACATCGTGCTCGTCGCCGGGTTCCAGGGGATGAGCGAGGACTCGAAGGACATCACCACGCTCGGCCGCGGCGGCTCGGACACGACCGCCGTCGCGCTGGCCGCGGCGCTCGAGGCGGACGTCTGCGAGATCTACACGGACGTCGACGGCATCTACTCCGCCGACCCCCGGATCGCCCCGAAGGCGCGGCACCTCGAGACCGTGACCTACGAGGAGATGCTCGAGCTGGCCGCCTGCGGCGCGAAGGTGCTGCACCTGCGGGCCGTCGAGTACGCCCGCCGCTACAACGTCCCGCTGCGCGTCCGCAGCTCGTACAACGAGAAGCCCGGCACGCTCGTCGCCGGCTCGATCGAGGAGATTCCGTTGGAGAACCCCATCATCACCGGGGTCGCGCACGACCGGTCCGAGGGCAAGATCACCGTGACGGGCGTGCCGGACACCCCCGGCATGGCCGCCCGGATCTTCCGCGTCGTGGCCGATGCCGAGATCAACATCGACATGGTGCTGCAGAACATCTCCAACCAGTCGGACGGCAAGACCGACATCACCTTCACCCTGCCCCGCTCGGACGGCCCCAACGCCGTCGCCGCTCTCGAGAAGGCCAAGGAGCAGATCGGCTACGCCGAGCTGATCTACGACAACGAGGTCGGCAAGGTCTCGCTGGTCGGCGCCGGCATGCGCAACCACCCGGGCGTCACGGCCACGTTCTGCGAGGCGCTCTCGGACGCCGGGATCAACATCGAGACCATGAACACCTCGGAGATCCGGATCTCGGTGATCTGCAAGTCCGACCAGCTCGACGACGCCGTCCGCGCGCTGCACGCCGCGTTCGAGCTCGACTCCGAGGAAGAGGCCGTCGTCGCGGCCGGGACGGGGCGCTGAATCATGGCCGGACCTGTACTCGCCATCGTCGGCGCCACCGGTGCCGTCGGCACCACCATGATCGAGATCATCGACGCCCGCGGGTCCGTGCCGTGGGGCGAGATCCGGCTGATCGCCTCCGCGCGCTCCGCCGGCAAGGTGCTGAAGGTCCGCGGTGAGGACGTCACCGTGCAGGCCCTCGCGCCCGAGGTGTTCGACGGCGTCGACATCGCCCTGTTCGACGTGCCGGACGAGATCTCCGCCGAGTGGGCCCCGATCGCCGCCTCCCGCGGCGCCGTGGCCGTCGACAACTCCGGCGCCTTCCGGATGGACCCCGAGGTGCCGCTGGTGGTGCCCGAGGTCAACGCCGAGGCCGCCGCGAACCGCCCCAAGGGGATCATCGCGAACCCCAACTGCACCACGCTGTCGATGATGGCCGCGATGGGCGCGCTGCACCGCGAGTTCGGGCTCGAGGCGCTGGTCGTGGCCTCGTACCAGGCCGCGTCGGGCGCCGGTCAGCCCGGCATCGACCGGCTGCAGGCCGAGCTGTCCGCGGTGGCGGGCAAGGACCTGGGCTCCCGGTCCGGCGACGTCGCCGCGGCGGTGGCCGACCTGGGCGACGACTCCCCGTTCCCGGCCCCGCTCGCGCTCAACGTGGTGCCGTGGGCCGGCTCGCTCAAGGACGACGGCTGGTCGTCCGAGGAGCTCAAGGTCCGCAACGAGTCCCGCAAGATCCTGGGCATCCCGGACCTGCGCGTCTCGGCGACCTGCGTGCGCGTCCCGGTGATCACCACGCACGCGCTGGCGGTGCACGCCACCTTCTCCCGGGACGTCACGGTCGAGGCGGCGCACAAGGTGCTGGCCGCGCAGCCCACGATCGTGCTCGAGGACGACCCGGGCGCCGGGGTGTGGCCCACGCCCGCCGCCGTCGTCGGGCAGGACCCGACGCACGTCGGCCGGGTCCGGCAGGCGCTGGACTTCCCGAACACCCTCGAGCTGTTCGTCTGCGGCGACAACCTGCGCAAGGGTGCCGCGCTGAACACCTACGAGATCGCGGAGACGATCGCCGACCAGGTCTGACCCCGCTCGCCTGCTGCACCGACGGCACTTTCGTGCGGAGCTACCGCACGAAGGTGCCGTTCGTGCATTCTCCGGATGCGCATCGGGAGTGAGATGTGCCCCAAGCGGGCATCCCGGCCTGCCTCGTCCCGGTCCGTCCGAGATGATGTGCGCCGTGAGCTACGACGAGCTGCTGACGCGGTACGAGGCCGGTGGCGGTCGCCTGGCCAAGGCGAACGCGGAGGGCCTGGCGGTCCCGCCCGCCCTGCACACCGCGGTGGTCACCTGCATGGACTCCCGCATCGACGTGTTCGCCCTGTTCGGGCTGAAGCTCGGCGAGGTGCACGTGCTCCGGAACGCCGGGGGCGTCGTCACCGACGACGTGATCCGCTCGCTGACGATCAGCCAGCGCAAGCTGCACACCCGCGACGTGCTGCTCGTCCAGCACAGCGGCTGCGGCCTCAACACCTTCTCCGACGAGGACTTCACCGAGGAGCTCGCCGACGAGACGGGGATGCGCCCGTCGTGGCGGACCTTCGCGTTCAAGGACGTGGCGACCAGCGTCGCGCGCGGGGTCGCCCAGCTCCGGCACGACCCGTTCCTGCACCCGGAGACGCGGGTCCGCGGCTTCGTGCTCGACATCGAGCGGTTCGTGCTCGACGAGGTGTTCGTCGACGACGAGACGGACGGGGTCAGGGCAGCCGCAACGTCGTGAGGACGGCCCGGTGGTCGCTGCCGGGCAGGTCCAGGACCTCGAACGACTCCGAGGTCGCGCCCTGGTTGGCGAAGACGTGGTCGATCTCGGCGCCCAGCCAGCGGGGCAGCATCGCCGGCCAGGTCGCGGTGAGCGCCGAGCCGCGCTGCGCGGCCGCGTCGCCGCAGTCCGCGGTGGCGCTCCGCAGCACCGAGTGGTCGAGGGTGGCGTTGAAGTCGCCGGCCACGATCGCCGGCGAGCCCGCGGAGCACCACCGGGACACGCCTGCGAGGTCCTGCCGCCACTGGGCGACCGAGCCCGCGGTGGGGGCCACCGAGTGGAAGGCGACGAAGGTCAGGTCGCCCATCTCCCCGCCGGAGACCTGCACGTACGGGAACGGCGAGTCCTCCGTGATCTTGCCGATGTCGAAGGTCACGTCGCCGAACCGCGGGGACACCGCCGCGACCACGCCGTTGACGTCCTGCGACCGCCGGTCGACCGAGGCCTCCGTGCGGTAGCCGAGGTCCTCGACGAGCGGCGCGAGCTTCTGCCGGTAGCGCTCCCCGGCCTCGGGCAGGGCGATCAGGTCCGGCCGCTCGCGGTGGATGAGGTCGGCGAGGGCCCGGACGTCCGCGTCGCCGGTGTAGACGTTGAAGGACAGCACCTTCACGGGCGTGCCGCCGGTCGGTACCGGGTCGGCGGACAGCCGCGGCACCATCGTCGACGCCGTCACGGCGACGACGGCGAGCATGGCCAGCGGAAAGGGCCACACGCGCCGCATCCCGAGCGTGACCAGCGCCAGCGCCAGCGCGACGACGGTCACGATCACCAACAGGATCGCGCGGAAGGCCACGATCTGGGTGAACGGGCTCCACCGGTCGAGCCCGAACCACAGGTCCGGCACGGTGAACACCGAGGCGGCCACCGCGAGCAGGACCGCGCCGACGACCCGTCCGCCGAGACCGCGCCGCGGCCGTCGGCCTCCGCCGCCGTACCCGGGCTCGGGGGTGCGCGGGGGCGGCGGGCCGGAGCCCGGACGGGCCGTGGGGACGGCCGGCGGGAACGGCCCGGGGGGCGCGCTCACCGCGCACCGCCGGCGCGGTGCGGGAACGGGATCTCGCTCATCGCGCACCAGTCTGCCCGAGCACGGGCGGCGCCCGGAGTGGTCACTCAGCGTGGCTTCAGGTACGCGCGAGGGATCCTCGCTCCGGTGACCCGGTCGAAAACTTGACTCGGTCCAGAGAACGTGGTGCAGTGGTGGTACGCGCACGGTTCCCACCACGGCGGTCGGCCCCCACACCCCTTCCCGGGTGCGGGGGCCGGCCCCTCTCAGGACCCGCAGACGTCCGGGTAGCGCTCGCACCAGGGCGTGGTGCCCGGCAGCCGGCCGCGGTGCCGGGCGACCCACGCGTAGACGCGGTCCTGCACCGGCGCGGTGCGGGAGTAGAGCCGCTGGGGCAGGTCCGTGCGCAGGGCGACCGCGAGGGCCGCGTTGACGGCCGCGGCGCCGGTGACCGTCCGCCCCTCGGCGGCGAAGTGGACCTCGTCGGCGCAGGCGGTGGTCGTCGCGCCGGCCTTCTCGGGGGCGCCCGCCTGCTGGTAGGGGAGCGTGGTGATCCGCGCGTCCCGGTCGAGCAGGCGCAGCCACCCGACGGTGCGGGTGCAGAACCCGCAGCGGCCGTCGAAGACCAGCAGGCCGGTGGTGGGAGGCGTCATGCCGGCCAATCTAGGCTCGGCGCATGACCGACGCCGGGCCCCAGGACGCCGTGACCATCTGGCACAACCCGCGCTGCTCGAAGAGCCGCGGCGCGCTCGCGCTGCTCACCGAGCGCGGCGTGGACCCCGCCGTCGTGCGGTACCTCGACGACGCGCCGGACCGCGCCGGGCTCGAGCGCGTGCTCGCGCAGCTCGGCACGGACGACCCGCGCGCGATCGTGCGGACGGGGGAGAAGCTCTACACGGAGCTCGGGCTCGCCGACGCGGACCGGGACACCCTGCTCGACGCCCTGGCCGCGCACCCGATCCTGATCGAGCGGCCGATCGTCGTCGTCGGGGACCGGGCCGTGGTCGGACGTCCGCCGGAGAAGGTCCTCGACCTGCTCTGATCCCTCGTGAGTGGCGATAGTCGCCATGGCGACTATTGCCACTCACGGCTAGCCGACGCGGGTGACGACCGGGCTCAGCGGGGCGCGGACGTGCAGCATCCCGCCGGCGATCTCGGCGGTGGGGCGCAGGCCGGCGCGCCGCAGCAGCTTCACCACCTGCATGTTCTGCGTGTGCGTGGTGGCCATCAGTTCCTCGTTGCCCTGCTCCGCGGCCACCTCGGCGGCGCGGCGGACCAGTGCGGTGCCCAGCCCGCGGTCCTGCCAGGCGTCCTCCACGACCACGGCGAACGAGGCCGCGGCCGCGCTCGTGCGCTCGACGTTGACCATCCCGACCGCGCTGCCGCCGTCCGTGGTGAGGGCGAGGACCGTGCGCTGGGCCCCGCGGCCGAACACCGTGTGCGGCGCCCCGACGAGCGTGTCCAGCTCGTCGGGGTCGAGCCGCGCGGTGGCGGAGAGGAACCGCGCGCTGCGCGTCGCCGGCGAGCAGCGGGCGTGCAGCGCGGCGACCAGCGGGAGGTCGGCCGGCGCGGCCGTGCGCACCCGGACCTCCGAGCCGTCGACCAGCAGCAGGATCGGGTCCGGCTGCGCGACCCTCCGCGAGGGCGGCCCGGTGAGCGAGAGCTGCCCCGCGAGCTCGAGCAGCGCGGCGGCGCGGGAGAGCTCGGTGGCGGTGAAGGGCCACGACCGGCCCAGGTGCACCTGCGAGGTGCCGACGCGCAGCGTGTGGACGTGCCCGGTGCGGGCGGGCGCGCCGGGCTCGACGATCCGCGCCCGCAGCAGCGTGGCGACGGCCTGGGGTGCGCTGCCCGGGTCGGCCGCGACCATCCGGGCCAGGGCGAGCGCGGTGGTGGCGGTGTCGGCCAACTCGGTCGCGTCCGCCCGGACGAGCAGGGTGCACGGGATCCCGGCCTGTTCCACGGCGGCGATCATGCTGGCGGGCTCGATCCCGTCCGGGATCTTGACCAGCAGCTCGTCCGTGACCGACCCGTCGTCGGCCGGTTCCCCCACCACGTGCAGCGAGAGGATGTTGCACCCGGAACGGCCGACCGCGGTCGCCAGCTCACCGAGCCGGCCGGGTCGATCCTCCAGCTCCACGTGCACGCGCCACAGCGCCACCGTGACCGCCTCCTTGCAGAGTCGACCCCATCGTGGCGGCGGCGCGTTACGGGATCGCTACACCGGCATGACGCCTAGGTGCGCGCGACTGTGATCCTCTCCAGGGCGCGGCGGGCGAAGTCGATCTCCGTGGCCACATGCCGCAACGTCTCGGCGACGACCAGGGAGCCGTGTCCGGCGTCGAACCGCGCGACCTCGTAGGGCAGGTCGGCGCGCTCCCGCAGCGCGTCCAGGTAGTTGTCGATCTGCCGGATCGGGCACCGCGGGTCGTTCTCCCCGGCCAGTACCAGCACGGGCGCGCGCACGTCGCCGACGTAGGTCAGCGGCGACGCGAGCCGGTAGCGCTCCGGCACCTCCTCGGGGGATCCCCCGAACAGGGCCCGGTCGAAGGCGCGCAGCTGCTCCATCTCGTCGGCGTAGGCGGCGAGGTAGTCCGCGACCGGCACCCCGCCGATCGCCCCGGCCCACCGCCCGGGCTGGGTGCCCGCCGCGAGCAGCGCCAGGTACCCGCCCCACGACCAGCCCTCGACGACCGTGCGCGCCGGATCGACGAGCCCGGCGGCGACGACGGCGTCGTGCACCGCCGCGACGTCCTCCAGCTCGGTCAGCCCCGGCCGGCCCTCGATCGCGTCCCGCCAGACCGAGCCGTAGCCCGTCGAGCCGCGGTAGTTGACCTCGACCACGGCGAACCCGGCGTCGACCCAGGCGGCGCGGCCGGCGGAGAACCGGTCCTCGTCGGCGGCGTGCGGGCCGCCGTGCAGGGCGAACACCGCCGGGAAGGGGCCTTCGCCGGCCGGCCGGGCGATCAGGGCGTGGACCTTCCCGCCCGGCCCGTCGACCCACAGGTCCTCGACCGGGACGGACTCGGGCGCGGGCTCCCCGGGCGGGGTCAGCAGGCGCCGGTCGGTGCCGTCCGGGTGCAGCGCCCGCACCGCCGACGGCATGGCCGCCGACGAGCTGGAGTACTCCACCGTGCCGTCCGGCCGGACGTCGGCCGAGCCGATGCACCCCGGGGCGGTGGCCAGCTCGGTGAGCTCGCCGGTGGTCAGGTCGTAGCGGTGCAGCCGGGTGCGGGCGGCGTGGGTGTGCCAGATGAGCAGGGCCGAGGCGTCCGGGTAGAAGTCGGCGTCGATCTCGCCGGGCAGGCCCAGGTCGAGCTCGGTCTCGATGTCCGTGGCGACGTCCCAGATCAGCAGCTCCTCGCGGCCGCGGCGCTCGTGGCCGACCAGCAGCCGCTGGTCGCCGCGGACGGGCGCGAAGGCGATCGGGCTCAGGCCCTTGCCCGGGCCGTCGGACTTCTCGGCGACGAGGTCGCCGTCGACGGTCATGACACGCAGCGCCGGGTGCCGGGAGTCGCCGTGCTCGGAGTGGCTGATCGCGAGCAGCGTCTCGTCCTCGGACAGGCCGCCGACGCCGGCGTCCTCGGCGTGGTGGTAGACGCGGGTGGCGGGCCCCGCGGCGCCGCGGCGGTGCAGCCAGATCGTGGTGCCGTCGTCCGTCGAGGTGCCGACGGCGACCAGCGCGCGGCCGATGTCGAGACCCGCGGGGTAGCCGTCCTCGACGCCGGGCAGGGGGTTGGCCGGCGCGGCGCCCGCGGGCAGGCCGGCGAAGGGCTCGGCGACCCAGTGGCCGAACTCGTCGCCGTCGGTGTCGGCGAACCACCAGACCTCCCCGCCGTCCGGCGGGAGCGTGGCGAAGTGGGTGCCGGCGGGCCGGTCGGTGACCTGCCGGTGCAGGTCCGTGGCGCGGTCCCAGGTGTGCACCTGGGTGGTGCCGCTGGCGTTCGACGAGTACACGCTGCGGTCCGGCGCGTCGAGCGCCCAGGCGGGACGGGACATGCGGACCGCCGTGAAGCGGGCACGCCAGCGCTGCTCGCGGTCGTCGTCGAAGAGCCGCTCCGGGACGGGGGCGACGGGGTGGCCGGGGGATGCCGTACTCACCTCAACGATCCTGCACGATGAGCCCGGTGAGCCGCAGGCGGTTGATGGCGGCCAGCTCGGTGCGGGTGCGCCGGGCCTCCTCGGCCGCCGTGGTGCCGAGCCGTTCGCGCAGCACGGCCAGCAGCTCGTCCGCGCTGCGGCCGGCGGCGCACACGAGGTAGACGTGCCCGAACCGGCGCTCGTACTCGGCGTTGCCCTCGGCCATCGCCGCCCTGACCTCGTCCGACGCCCCGGACATCCCGGCCTGCTCGCGGGCGGAGGTGGCGGAGTGGATGGCCCGCTCGCCGATGCGCGGATGCCCGGCGAGGGCGTCGGCGATGCCGGCCTCGTCGAGCCGCTCGAGCTGGGTGTCCGCGGCGGCGAGGAGGGCGTCGAGATCGTCGTACGGCCGGCCGTCGGCCATTGCCTCGGCCCACGCGGGCGAGCAGCAGACGGCCAGCAGGGCGGCGACGGCGTCGGGCCGGGGGAGGTGGTCGAAGGCGGCCGTTCCGGGGGAGGTGGCGCGGGTTTCCGGGGAGCTGGGGCCCGTCATGCGCACAGCATGGTGGGCGGCGCGCATCCGGGCGATCCCTGATCCGTCACACCGGCCGGGCGGGCAGCATGGGGGCGTGACCGAGCCGGTGCGCCCCGAGGACATGCGCGTCTCCGACGCCGACCGCGCCCGGGCCGCGCGGCACCTGCAGTGGGCGCAGGGCGAGGGCCTGCTCGACCTCGACGAGTACGACACCCGCTCGCGGGAGGTCTTCCGGGCCCGGACCCGCGGGGACCTCGAGCGGCAGGTCCGGGACCTGCCGGCGGCCCCGGCGCGGCTCCCCGACGCCACCGCCCGCAGGCGGGTCTTCTCCGACACCGCCGGCGGCACGGCGCTGCGCGTGCTCACGATCATCTTCAGCACGATCGCCGTGGTGAACCTCGTGGCCTGGGGGATCGTCTCGATCACCACGGGCGAGCTGCTCTACCCGTGGTTCCTGTGGACGGGGCTGCCGCCGCTCGCCGCGCTGGGGGTCCTGTACGCGTTCGGGATCGGCCGGCCGTCCTCCGATCGGTGAGCGCGGGTCAGTGAGCCGCGAGCTCCGGCGACCCGACGAGCATCCCGATGGCCTCGGCCACGTCCGCACCCGAGGGGGCGTCCTCCGGGTCGACGACCCACTGCACCATGAGCCCGGTGAGCAGGGCCTGGTAGAAGCCGCCGAGCACGCGGGTGCGGTGGTCGGCCTCGGCCGGGTCGTCCGGCAGCGCGTGGAACATCGAGGCCAGCTCCTCGCGGGTCTGGCGCTGCGCGCCCACCAGCGCGTCGTGCAGTCGGGGCGAGCGCGCGGACTCGGCGAGGGACTCCACGTAGGTGACCCACAGCCGTCGTTCCCGGGTGAACAGGTCCACCACGGCGGTCCAGGTCTGCGCCACCCGCTCCTCCGGCGAGGCGGCCGGGTCGACCTCGGCGAGCGCCCGGTCGAGGGCCTGCGCCCAGTCCGCGGCGCCGCGCACCGCGGCCTCGGTGAGCAGGGCCTCCTTCGAGCCGAAGTGGTAGCCGATCGAGGCGAGGTTGGTGCCGGAGACGGCGACGACGTCCCGCGCGGTCGTCCGGCCGAAGCCCTTCTCGTACAGGCAGTCGGCGGCGCCGTCCAGCAGGTCCTCGCGATGTCCCATGGGCGGCGACAGTAGTAGGTGATCAAGACACCCGTCTGGAACGGGTGTCCATCGTGTCGGTCACGTCGGCGGTGACGCTGTGACGTCGACCGAGCTCAGGGGCGGCCGTGCGACGCGGTTGCGGAACCCCTCGGGTGGTGCGCCTCGGCCGCGGACGGACACGCACCGCTGTCGGCACCTGCTCCGGCCGCCCACGCCGGTCGAGGGCCTGCCGCTGCTCGGGTGACCCACGGGTGTCCCGTTTTCGGACACGGCGCGACGGACGACGCACCCCACGATGACGGTGCCCCCTCCCCGCGCCCTCCCGCGCGGTGCGAGCAGTGAGGATCGACGACGATCAGGAGCAACCCGTGACCCGACTGCGGTTCGGCACCTTCCTCGCCCCCTTCCACGTGCCCGGGCAGAACCCGACGCTCGCCCTGCAGCGCGACCTCGACTTCGTCACGCACCTGGACCGGCTCGGCTACGACGAGGCCTGGATCGGCGAGCACCACTCCGCGGGCAGCGAGATCATCGCGTCGCCGGAGATCTTCATCGCGGCCGCGGCCGAGCGGACCCGCAACATCAAGCTCGGCACCGGCGTGACCTCGATCGCCTACCACAACCCGCTGTGGGTGGCCGACCGCATGGTCATGCTCGACCACCTGACCCGCGGCCGGACGATGCTGGGCGTCGGCCCCGGGTCGCTGCCCACGGACTCGGCGATGATCGGGCTGAACCCGACCGACACGCGCGAGCTGCTCGACGTCAACATCGACATCATCATGCGGCTGCTGCGCGGCGAGTCCGTCACGCAGCAGACGAAGACCCACAACCTGATCGACGCCCAGTTGCAGCTGCGTCCGTACACGGACCCGTGCTTCGACATCGCCGTCGCCGCCGTGGCGTCGCCCACCGGCCCGCGGCTCGCCGGCCGGCACGGGGTCGGCCTGCTGTCCATCGGCGCCACCCTCACGCAAGACGGCTTCGACGCGCTGGCCCACCACTGGAACGTCGTCGAGGAGCGGGCCGCGCACTTCGGCCAGCAGACCCCGGACCGCTCGGGCTGGCGGCTGGTCGGGCTGATGCACATCGCCGAGACCAAGGAGCAGGCGTACCGGGACGTCGAGTTCGGCATCGTGCCCTGGTTCAACTACTTCCAGAAGGTCGCGGCCTTCCCGCAGATGGACGTCGGCGACTCGACGGACATCAAGGGCATGATCGACTTCATCAACGAGGCCGGTATCGGCGCGATCGGCACCGTCGAGGACGCCCGTGCGCAGGTCCAGCGGCTGTGGGACCAGAGCAACGGCGGCTTCGGCTGCATGCTGCTGCTGGGGCACGACTGGGCGAACCCGGAGGCCACCAGGCGCTCCTACGAGCTCATCGCGCAGCAGGTGTTCCCGCACTTCCAGGGCCAGGCCGAGAGCACCCTCGCGGCGAAGAAGCGGGCGCTCGACACCCGTGAGGCGCACGCCGCGACCCAGCTCGCCGCCGTCGACCACATGACCGCGAAGTACGAGAAGGAGCTGTCCGAGAAGGGCTGATCCCGGCCCACCGGGGGCGGGCCCGCGCGGCCCGCCCCCGTCAGGCCGTCCGCGCGCGCCGCAGCCGCAGCCGGGCCGTCGTCGACTCCTTCAGCGGCACCATGCGGCCGGCCGTGGCGAGGCCGTGCGGCGGCATGTTGTGGTAGATCGCCTCGTACTCACCGGCGCGGACGAGGTAGGTCTCGTGCCAGATGCCCGTGCCCTCGTGCCGGGCCGCGCGGCGGTAGTAGTTCAGCCAGGCCGGGCGGTGCAGGTCGCCGGGGTCGCGGGCGAACGCCTCGAGGTGCTCGAAGGAGCGCCAGTACTGGACGATCAGCAGACCGCTGCTCTGGAAACCCAGTAGGCCCTTCTCCGGGTCCCGGCTCAGCTCCTTCAGCATCGCCGTCATGCCGCGGCGACCGCCGAGGTCGAGGAACGTGCGGATCGGGTGACGCAGCGACGGGCGCGCCCCGATCACGAAGACCACGAAGTCGCCGTCGATCTCCGCGGTGTGGTGCCCGTACCGGATGTCGGCCATCGGAACCTCCTCGTCTCCGGTGTGGAGCGGCGTCGCCGCGTGCCTGATACCGCGCCTTGACAGGCAACCTGTTGGTTGCCTATAAAGGCAACTCCAGGGTTGCCCGTGGAGGTGGGGATGGACGAGGTGTTCCGTGCGCTCGCCGACCCGCACCGCCGTGCGCTCCTGGACCGCCTGCGGCTGCGCAACGGGCAGACCCTGCGCGAGCTGTGCGCGGGGCTCGACATGAGCCGGCAGGCGGTGGCCAAGCACCTCGCGGTGCTCGAGGCCGCCGGTCTCGTCACGACCCGGCGCCGGGGGCGGGAGAAGCTGCACCACCTCGACGCCGCACCCATCGACCTGATCGCCGAGCGCTGGATCGGCCGGTACGCCCGGGAGCGCGTCCGGGCGGTGGCGGACCTGCGCGCGGCGCTGGAGGGAGCACCCGTGTCCCCGACCGAGTTCACCTACACCACCTACGTGCGGACCACGCCCGAGCGGCTGTGGGAGGCGCTCACCGATCCCGCGTTCACCCGCCGCTACTGGGGCGTGGCCTTCCGGACCGAGTGGCGCAAGGGCGCCCCGATGGTCTGGGAGGAGAACGGGCGCGAGACCGTCGACCCCGAGCAGGTCGTGCTGGAGGCGGACCCGCCGCGCCGGCTCGCCTACACCTGGCACACCTTCACCCCGGAGTGGGCCGCGGCCGCCGGGATCGACGAGGAGACCCTGACCCGCATCTCGGCCGAGCGCCGCTCGCGGGTGGCCTTCGAGATCGAGCCGGAGGGCGACGTGGTCAGGCTGACGGTCGTGCACGACGACTTCGACCGAGGCAGCCGGGTCGCCGAGATGGTGGCCCAGGGCTGGCCGCGGCTGCTGGCGGACCTGAAGACGCTGCTGGAGACCGGCGAGCTCTAGTCCCGGGCCTGCGAGGGCGGGTGGCCGTAGCGGCGGCGGTAGGCCGCGGCGAACCGGCTCGCGCTGGAGAAACCCCAGCGCGCGGCGGCCTCGCTGGTGGTGAGCGTGGCGTCGGCGAGCAGGTCGGCGCGGGCGCGCTGAAGGCGGATCCCGGTCAGGTACTCGGTCGGCGTGCAGCCGAGCCACTCCCGGAAGCCCTCCTGCAGCCGCCGCACGCTCGTGCCCGCCGCGGCCGCCATCTCGCCGGCGGTCCAGGCCCGGCCCGGGTCGTCGTGCAGCTGGTCGACCACGCGCGCGACGGTCCGCGGGCGTGCCGGGGACCCCGTCCCGGCGCCGGGGCAGCTGGCGAGGAGGAAGCCGGCGGCGATCGCCCCGGCCAGCTGGTCCTTGACCGGGCCGCAGCCGCCGAACAGGTCGGGATCGTGCAGGTGCGCCGCCATGCTCCCGACGAGCTGGCGCCACGCCCGCCCCGGACCGGCCGCCAGGTCCACCTGGTCCGGCAGCAGGCTCCGGACCGTCACCCGGTCGTCGCCCAGCACGCGTTCGGCCTCCCGGTCGAGCCAGGTCCGGTCGAACTTGACGCCGAGGACCGTGCAGGTCGCGTCCCAGTGGCTGATCAACGACGGGGTGTCCGCGCGGAACACGGTCGCCTGCCCGGGCAGCGAGACGACGCGGCCGTGCCGGCCGCGGCTCTCCAGGTGCCCGGTCAGCGGCAGGTTGATCTCGTAGGAGCCCGGGTAGTCGCACGCGATCCGGACGTCCGCGCCCCAGCCCACGTGCCCGACGAGCACGGCGCCGAGATCGAGCGTGCGCAGCGTGAGGCGCGGCTCCCGGCCCCCGCCGAGCAGCTGCAGCTCGTGCGGGAAGTACGCCTGCGCGACGGCCCGGGAGGCCTGGTCCCAGTCCCGGGGCGCTGCACGACGCCGTGCGGACATGCCGGGAGCGTACCTGAGAGTGACCTCACGAACCCGCCGCGCGATCCGTACCGGGGCCGCGCTCACGGTGTCGCCGGGCGTCGGGGTCGCGACCTACCTTCCCGTCCCATCCCGGACGACCCATCCCGGACGACGCTGTGGGAGGAGACGGTCGATGACGACCACCGAGAAGCCCGATCTGTCCTGGCTCGACGACGTCACGATGAGCGAGCTCGAGCGCAACCCGTACCGCACCTACGAGCGGCTGCGCGCCGAGGCGCCGCTGGCCTTCGTGCCGGTGCTGGGCTCGTACGTCGCCTCCACCGCCGAGGTGTGCCGCGAGGTCGCGACCAGCCCGGACTTCGAGGGCGTGATCACCCCGGCCGGCGGTCGCACCTTCGGGCACCCGGCGATCATCGGCGTGAACGGCGACATCCACGCGGACCTGCGGTCGATGGTCGAGCCGGCGCTGCAGCCCGTCGAGGTGGACCGCTGGATCGACGACCTGGTCCGCCCGATCGCGCGCCGCTACCTGGAGCAGTTCGAGAACGACGGGCAGGCCGAGCTGGTCTCGCAGTTCTGCGAGCCCGTCAGCGTCCGCGCGCTCGGCGACCTCCTCGGCCTGCAGTCGGTCGACTCGGACAAGCTCCGCGAGTGGTTCGCCAAGCTGAACCGCTCGTTCACCAACGCCGCGATGACCGAGGACGGCGAGTTCGCCAACCCCGAGGGCTTCCGTGAGGGCGACGAGGCGAAGGCCGAGATCCGCGCGATCGTCGACCCGCTGATCGACAGGTGGATCGTCGAGCCGGACGACAGCGCGATCTCGCACTGGCTGCACGACGGCATGCCGCCCGGCCAGACCCGCGACCGCGAGTACATCTACCCGACGATCTACGTCTACCTGCTCGGCGCGATGCAGGAGCCCGGCCACGGCATGGCGTCCACGCTCGTCGGTCTCTTCAGCCGCCCGGAGCAGCTGGAGCAGGTCGTCGACGACCCGGTGCTCATCCCGCGCGCCATCTCCGAGGGGATGCGCTGGACCTCGCCGATCTGGTCGGCCACCGCGCGCATCTCGACGAAGCCGGTGACCGTGGCGGGCGTCGACATCCCCGCCGGCACCCCGGTGATGCTGTCCTACGGGTCGGCCAACCACGACACGGGCGTCTACGAGGCGCCGTCGACCTACGACCTGCACCGCCCGCCGCTGCCGCACCTCGCGTTCGGCGCGGGCAGCCACGCGTGTGCGGGCATCTACTTCGCCAACCACGTCATGCGGATCGCCATGGAGGAGCTGTTCGAGGCGATCCCGAACCTCGAGCGCGACACCCGCGAGGGCGTCGACTTCTGGGGCTGGGGCTTCCGCGGACCGACGAGCCTGCACGTCACCTGGGAGGTCTGAGATGGGCTTCGCGGTGACCGTCGGCGGTCGCCGGGTCGAGTGCGACGCCGACCAGAGCCTGCTCGACGCCTGCCTGCGTGCCGGGCTGTGGATGCCGAACTCCTGCAACCAGGGGACCTGCGGCACCTGCAAGCTGCAGGTCGTCGGCGGGGAGGTCGACCACCGCGACTCGCCGTTCGACACCCTCACCGCGGAGGAGCGGGCGGCGGGCATGGCGCTGGCGTGCCAGGCCCGTCCGGTGTCCGACGTCGAGGTGGGCGGTGCCGGCGACCGCGCCACCCACCCGCTGCGGGACCTGACCGCGACGGTGCTGGAGGTCGCGGACATCGCCCGCGACACCCGGCGGGTGCTGCTCGGCCTCCCCGAGCCGCTGGCCTTCTCCGCCGGGCAGTACGTCGAGCTCGTCGTCCCCGGATCCGGGGCGCGGCGGCAGTACTCGCTGGCCAACACGGCCGACGAGGACAAGGTGCTCGAGCTGCACGTCCGGCGGGTGCCGGGCGGGGTGGCGACCGACGGCTGGCTCTTCGGCGGCCTGGCCGTCGGCGACGAGGTGGAGGCGACCGGCCCGCTCGGCGACTTCCACCTCCCGCCGGAGTCCGACGACGACGGCGGCCCGATGGTCCTCGTCGGCGGCGGAACCGGGCTCGCCCCGCTCGTGGGCATCGCCCGCACCGCGCTGGCGCGGCACCCGTCGCGCGAGGTCCTGCTCTACCACGGGGTGCGGGGCGCGGCGGACCTCTACGACCTCGACCGGTTCGCCGAGCTGGCGGAGGAGCACGCCGGCTTCCGCTTCGTGCCGGTGCTGTCCGAAGAGCCCGCGGCCGGGCGCCGCTCGGGCTTCCCGACGGACGCCTTCGTCGAGGACGTCCCCAGCGCCCGCGGCTGGTCGGGCTGGCTCAGCGGGCCGCCCGCCATGGTCGAGGCGGGGGTGAAGGCCTTCAAGCGTCGCCGCATGGCCCCGCGGCACATCCACCGCGAGAAGTTCACCCCCGCCGACGCCCTGGGATGAGGGGTGGGGCGGCCCGGGCGGAGCGTCCTCCGCCCGGGCCGTCGTCATTTCTGACGACGCTCGGTAATGGTGTTGCGACTCCTCCGATGGTCCGTTCAGCGGTGCGGCACGACGCCGTTCGCACCCAGGACCCGGAGAGGACCCCCATGACCGCGACCCAGCCGTGGACCCCGATCCCGCCGACGACCCCGGCCCGGCCGGGCAACGCCCCGGCCACCGCCGGGTTCGTGCTCGGGCTGGTCGGGCTCGTCGCCGGGTGGCTGCCGATCGTCGGGCTGCTCGTGACGGTCCCGGCCCTGCTGCTGTCGCGCGCGGGCCGTGCTCGGTTCCGGGACGGACGCGCCTCGTCCGCGGGCCGGAGCGGCACCGGCCTGGTGCTGGGGTGGATCGGGACGGCGATCTGCCTGCTGATGACGGTGTTCGCGTTCGTCGGCGCCGCTCGTGCCCCCGAGCCCGCCGCCGTCGTGCAGCCCGCGCCTGCGCCCGCCGCGCCGGTCCTCCTCGCCGTGCCCAACGTCGTCGGGATGGCCGATGCGCAGGCCCGCCAGGTGCTCGCGGCCGCGGGCTTCACCAACGTCGTGCTCGGCCCCTCGACGGGGTCCGTCGCGGGCGTGGCGGAGGGGACCGTCACCACGCAGCTGCCCGGCGCCGCGGCGCTCGCCTCGGCAGGCGACCCGATCACGCTCGGCGAGGCCGCCGCCCCGCCGGTTCCTGCTGCGGTCCCCACCGCCGCTCCTGCTGCTGCTCCTGCTGCCGTGGACGAGCCGGTGGCGGAGTCTCCGCGCGTCGACGCCCCGCGGCCCTTCGTCGCAGCGCCCCGCGCCGCCGCCCCGGCCGCTTCGGCGCCCGCACCCGTGGCATCCGCGCCAGCGTCGGGTGGGTCCTCGACCTACTACGCCAACTGCTCCGCGGCCAAGGCCGCCGGTGCCGCCCCGCTGTACGCGGGCGACCCGGGCTACCGGCGTGCGCTCGACCGCGACGGCGACGGCGTGGCCTGCGAGAGCTGAGCCGCTCCTCCCGCCCGGCAGGAGGTCGGGCGGGATGTGGTGCGGGCCCCGCTGGCGGAATGCGCCGGCTGGCTGTGCGGCGAGGCGGCACGGCACCGGGCCGGCCGCCGAGGCGGCGTTGTTCCGGCGGGCGGGTGGTGACGCGGCGCGGTGTCGGGCTCAGGCCGCGGGCCGACGGCCGTACGTGAGGTCGTGAGGTTGGCGGCGCGCCCGGCGTTCGCGAAGGTCGATCACGTTGCCCATCCGGCTCGGCGCGCCGGCGCCGCAGCCGCGACATCGGTACGTGTCGATCCCGTACTCGGTCCGGATGGTGATGATGGCCGTGCAGCGGGGGCAGAGGGCGGTGGTGAACATGGGGTCCTCCTGGGCGCGATGCGGACTCGCCAAGCGTGCGCTGCGGACCCCTTCCCCCTCGTCGGCGGACACTGCCCATTCGGGGCCGGCGACTGCCCATGTCGACGCGGATGCATGGGCATCGGTACATGGGCGCTCCTCGCGGTCTGAGCACAGGCGCAGCCGGTGCCCGCGATGCGGCGCGGCTTCTCTTGGCGGCTGCAACCCCAGCCGGGTGCCGAGTGGACGCCCGAGGAGCCGCGGAGGATCCCGGCTTCTGCCTGCCCTTGTCCCCGGCAGCCCCGTACTCATCGGCCCTTACTCCACGGGCTGGAGGAGGGGTGGTGGTTTCCGGCGGGGTGTGCGGCTGCGGTCGATCCAGCTCGGCGGGAGGAACTCGGGCAGCCCGTCGAGCATCCGGACCTCCCAGTGGGAATGGTGGATCAGCCGGTGGTGGACGGAGCAGAGCATCACCAGGTTGTGCAGGGCGGTCGGCCCGCCGTGCTGCCACTCGCGCACGTGGTGGATGTCGCACCAGGAGGGTGGGCGGTCGCAGCCGGGGAAGGCGCAGCCGCGGTCGCGGACGGTGACCGCGCGGCGCAGCCCGTCCGGGACGGTGCGGCTGGTCCGGCCGACGTCGAGGGGGACGCCGGTGCCGTCGAGCACGACCGGGATGACCGCGGCGTCGCAGGCCAACTGGCGCAGGGTCTGTGGGGTGAGCTGGCCGCCGAACTCCAGGGACGCAGACGATGCGCGCCGCTCGAGGTCCTCCAGCCGGACGGTGACGGTCAACTGCGGGCGCCGGCCGCCGGTTTCGGGCAGTCGCCCACGCGACAGCACCTGCACACACACCTCGGCGAGCGCTTCGGCCTGCCGCTGCGCGCTGCTGCGCTGGTCGTCGGCGTCCCGCGGGGCGGCCCCGGCATCCACGACCGCAGCGATCGCGTCGAACAGGGCGGCGTCGTCGTAGCGGCCGGCGAGCTTGCCGCCGGGGCGGGTGCGGAAGCGCGAGAGCCGCAGTTCGTTGAGCTGCGCGGGTGGGGTGTCGTCGGGTGTGGGCGAGCGGTAGCCGCGCTCGGCGAACACACCGCGCCGCTGGAGATCGGCGGTGGCGTCGACCACGGCCCGGTCCAGGAAGCGTCGGGCTTCCTCGTAGGCGA
>NZ_JNYD01000018.1 GCF_000717175.1 Pseudonocardia autotrophica
GTGGACCAGCGTGAAGTAGGTCTCCCCGTGCTCGGCCTGGTAGTCGGGGAAGACCTTGGTGCCGCCGTAGATCGACGACCCCTCCGGCATCGACGGGTGCGGGATCTCCTCGAGGCTCTGCTTCTCGAGATCGGTCAGGTCGGCCATGTTTCCTCCAGTGTGGAAAACTGCTGTGGATGGTCGGGGAGCGGGTCGGGCTCAGACCGGCTGCAGTGCCGGCCGGGTCAGGGCCCCGTAGACGTCAGGGCGGCGGTCGCGCAGGTTGTTCATGCCGGCGCGGTGGGCGTCGAGGTCGGCCTCGAGGTCGAAGTCCGCGACCACCATCGACTCGGTCTGCCCGGTCGCGGCCACGATCTCCCCGCCGGGGTCGACGATCTTGGCGTTGGCGGCGAAGCGCAGCGAGCCGAACGTGCCGAACTGGTTCGACGCCACCCACACGACCTGGTTCTCCAGTGCGCGGGCGCGGTCGAACAGGTCGAAGCGGCGGGTCCAGCGGTCCTGCGCGGGGTCGGGGTGCGGGTTCGTCGCGCTGACCGGCCAGGCCGACATCGAGACGATCACCCGGGCGCCGTCGATCGCCAGGGCCCGGGCCGCCTCGGGGAAGCCCTTGTCCCAGCAGATCTGCATGCCGATCCGGCCGATCGGGGTGTCGAAGGCCTCGAAGGCGTCGCCGGCCGTGTACGTGGCGTCCTCGCGGAGCGGCTGGTGGACCTTGCGGTAGGTGCCGAGCACGCCGTCGCCGGTCACGCAGACCGCCGCGTTGTACCGGCGGCCGTCCGCCGCCTCGCAGTAGCCGGCGGTGACCACGAGGTCCCCGGCCAACGCGGCCAGGCGGGCGATCTCCGGGCCGTCGACCGCGAAGGCCGGCGGCGGGGACGCGGATCCGCCCAGGTCGGAGACGTAGCCGCCGAGTGCGGCCTCGGGCAGGGCGAGCAGCTGCGCACCCTGCTGCTTCGCCTCGTCGACCAGGCGGGTGATGCGGGCGAAGTCGGCCTCGATATCCCGGTCGAAGGGGGCCGCGACGGTCGCGACACGGGTCGTGGGCATGGCGGGCTCCTCAGCTGGCCGACCGGGGGGCGACCCAGTCGGGATCGTCGGCGGGGTCGGACGGGAAGGTGCTGGTCGGGGTGCCGGCCAGCCAGGACAGACCGTCGGCGACGCGGCCCGCGCGGCGGGTCTCGAGGATCCGGCCGACGAGGTACTCCGCGTCGTCGGCGACACCCGAGAAGCGGCCCGAACCCCAGGTGTACTGCCAGGGCAGACCGATGAAGTAGAGGCCCGGCCGGCTGGTCACGCCGCGCTCGTGGGTGGGGTAGCCGCGGCCGTCGAAGATCGGCAGCTCGATCCAGCGGTCGTCGCGGCCGTAGCCGGTGGACCAGATGACGGTCGTGATGCCGGCGGCCGCGAGGCCGATCTCCTCCGGCTCGTCGGCCTCCGGTGCCCAGACCGGGGCTGTGCGCTCCTCGGCCGGCGCGTCGATGCCGTTCGCGGCGATGTACGCGTCGATCGAGTCCTTGATGCCCTCGGCGACGGCGTCGGCCCCGTCCAGGTTGGACCGCAGGTCGTCGGCGAAGCGGAGCCGCCCGTCGGTGATGCCGACCAGCCGGCCGTGCAGGTTCATGCCCTCCAGGGCGAACTTCCGCAGGTCGATGTCGCGCCCGCCGTCCCGGCCGGTGACGTAGTGGTTCGTCTTGTGCCGCACCGCCTCCGCGTCGGGGAACCGGTCGATGCCCTTGGTGTAGGTGCCCATCTCGGACAGCCAGGCGACGCAGTCGCGGCCGCGGTAGAAGCGGGCGACCCGCGGGGCGGTGCCGGTGGCGAGATGGACGGTGCGGCCGGCGAGGTGCAGGTCCTCGGCGATCTGGCAGCCGGACTGGCCGGTGCCGACGACCAGGACCGCGCCCTCGGGCAGCTGGTCCGGGTTGCGGTACTGCGAGGAGTGCAGCTGGGTGACCGCGTCCGGGAGGCGCTCGGCCATCCGCGGGGTGCGGGCGACCTGGTACGGCCCGGTCGCGACCACGACCTGGTCCGCCGTCACGGTGCCCTTGTCGGTGGCGATCCGGAAGCCGCCCGTGTCACCGGCCCGCAGCGAGGTGGCGCGGACGCCCTCCACCAGCGGCGGGTCGAACGACGCGACGAACTTCTCCAGGTACCGGGTGATCTCGTCGCGGACCATGAAGCCGTCGGGGTCCGGGCCGTCGTACGGGAACGCGGGGAGCCGGCACTGCCAGTTCGGCGTGACCAGGCAGAACGAGTCCCAGCGCCGGTCCTGCCACTCGTGCCCGGCGGTCTCCGCCTCGAGCACGAGATGATCGACTTCGTGGTGGGTGAGCCAGCGGCTCACCGACAGACCCGCCTGTCCGCCGCCGACGACCACGACGGATCGGTGCGCGCCGTCGAGGTCGGACGTGGCGGGGGCGGGATCGGGAACGGCGCGCAGGTGGGTGGCCGGCTGCGACGGGGACATGAAGGATCAGCTCCTGAGGGGCTCCGACGGCGAGGGGGTCCGAGCCGGACCGTGACTGGCTCGCGAACCAGTTCACGGCGGAGCCGTTGCCGGGATGTGTCATCCGGAACGCATCTGTGTTTCCGGATCATGGTCTTGTTGCGGCGAGGTGAGATCAGAGCAGTGCTCTTGCTCAGGGGCTGTGTACGGCCGCGTCGGGGCAGGGATCGGCCCTGCGCGGGATCGCGGTCTTCGCGTTTCCGCGAACTCTCCCCGGCACTATGCGGCCCGGCGACGAAAGAGGGCGCGGGGTGAGCCGGACGGCCTGCCCGAAGGTGGTTGAGTGCCGTACGTCTCATGTGTGGCGTGCGTGATGTCCGAAACCCCGAGGCCGGCGAGGGCGAAGCCGCAGGAAATGCGTCACCACACCCGGGAAAGCGGTGTTGGGCCGAACAGCGCAACGGCGGCTTCAATCGGAAGCTGCACGCTGCCGGAACCGGTCTCCTGCGGGCGCGCCAAGATCCGCCCGAGGAGGTCGGTGTGCGTCGGGCACCCCCTGTCCGCGGGCCCGGTGCCTCCGGGCCCGCGAGCCGCGGTCCCGTCCTTCGCGGGCGACCGCGCCCGCGTCGGAGTGCGCCCGCCGCGACCGCGCCCGCGGAGGCGGCGGTGATCCACTTCGCGCCCTCCCGGATCCCGGCAGCGGTCCGACCGGTCGGACCGACTCCCGCCCGCTCGCCTCGCGGCGCGGCCCGACTCCCCCTATCGTGCGGAACGGGCGGGAGCGTGGCGAGCGTCATGCTCCGTGACGGGCCGTGGCAGACGGCGACGGCCAGTAGGGCCCGCGGCGCCGAGGCCTCCCCGGGGCCCAGCCGCGAAATCGGCGATGCACCTGCGGAAACCGCGGCATCCATTCGGTGATCCCGGCGGTCCCCACATTTCCCGAGCAATAAACGATGTTGTGATGACGATCACGGAACTCCGCGATCGAATGTTGTCGACAACTGCCGACGGGTGCAGGTTCGCAATACCCCTGTTACGTTCGTTGGCCATGACCGCAGCCACCACCGACGCCTCGGATCCGCCCGGCGACGAACCCGAACTGACGGTGGGGCCCCCGACGGTCGACGACGGCGTCGACCTGTGGCGGATGGCGGCGGAGTCCCGCGTCCTCGACGTGAACTCCCGGTACGCGTACCTCCTCTGGTGCCGCGACTTCGCCGCGACCTCGGTGATCGCGAAGCTGGACGGCCGGCCCGTCGGCTTCGTCACGGGGTACCGCCGCCCGGACGCCCCTGAAACATTGCTCGTCTGGCAGGTCGCCGTCGGCGCCGCCGCCCGCGGTCGCGGAGTGGCGGGCCGAATGCTGGACACGCTTTTCGCGCAGGTTCCCGGCGTCCGGTTCATGGAGACGACGGTGACGCCGGACAACGACGCGTCGAACGCCATGTTCGCCGCGTTCGCGCGCCGCAACGACGCGGAGGTGTCGAGAACGGAATTGTTCCCCGGATCCCTTCTCGGCGACGGACACGAATCAGAGATCCTCTATCGAATCGGCCCGATCCCGACCGAAGGATGATGAGAAGAGAATGACCATCTTCGAGGACGTCGAGTCCGAGGTCCGCTCGTACTGCCGCAACTGGCCCGTCGTGTTCGACACGGCGAAGGGCGCTCGCCTGTGGGACACCGACGGCAACTCGTACCTCGACTTCTTCGCGGGTGCGGGCGCGCTGAACTACGGCCACAACCCCGAGCCCCTGAAGAGGAAGCTGCTGGAGTACCTGTCCCGGGACGGGATCACCCACGGCCTGGACATGTACACCACGGCCAAGGGCGAGTTCCTGAAGACCTTCCGGGAGAAGATCCTCGGCCCCCGTGGCCTGGACTACAAGGTCCAGTTCCCCGGCCCGACCGGCGCCAACGCCGTCGAGTCGGCACTGAAGCTGGCCCGCAAGATCACGGGCAAGGAGGCGATGGTGAACTTCACCAACGCCTTCCACGGCATGACGCTCGGCGCGCTCTCGGTGACCGGCAACTCGATGAAGCGCGGCGGTGCCGGCATCCCGCTGGTGCACTCCACCCCGATGCCGTTCGACAACTACTTCGACGGCAAGGTGCCGGACTTCCTGTGGTTCGAGAAGGTCCTCACGGACACCGGCTCGAGCCTCAACGAGCCCGCGGCCGTGATCGTCGAGACGGTGCAGGGCGAGGGCGGGATCAACCCGGCCCGGATCGAGTGGCTGCAGGGCCTCGCGGACCTGTGCAAGCGCCACGACATCCTGCTGATCGTCGACGACGTGCAGATGGGCGTCGGGCGCACCGGCCCGTTCTTCTCGTTCGAGGCCGCCGGCATCGAGCCGGACATCGTCACGATCTCCAAGTCGATCTCCGGATACGGGCTGCCGATGGCGCTCGTCCTGATCAAGCCCGAGCACGACGTCTGGGGCCCGGGTGAGCACAACGGCACCTTCCGCGGGCACAACCCCGCGTTCGTCACCGGGACCGAGGCCATCCACCAGTTCTGGAGCGACGACATCGAGCGGGGACTCCTGATGGAGACCTCGGGACCCCAGAGCGAGGTCATGAAGATCCTCGCCCCCCTGACCATCACCGACGACGAGCTCGACGAGGGCCTCGCCATCGTCGCCGAGTCCGTCAAGGCCGTCACCTCCGGAGGCTGAGCACTACATGATCGTCCGCAAGATCGATGACGTCACGGGCACGAAGAACCACGTCGACACGCCCGGCTGGTACTCGCGCCGCATCGTCACCGCGCACGACCGGGTCGGTTTCTCCGTCGGCGAGACGGTGCTGCGGGCCGGCTCGACGAACGACTTCTGGTACGCCAACCACGTCGAGGCCGTCTACATCGTCTCCGGCGAGGGCGAGCTGTACGACAAGGACAACGACCGGACGTACCAGCTCGGCCCGGGCACGATGTACCTGCTGGACGGCAACGAGAAGCACCAGGTGCGGGTCAGGTCCGACATCACCTGCGTGTGCGTGTTCAACCCGCCGATCGTCGGCACCGAGGTGCACGACGAGAACGGGGTGTACCCGCTGCTCGAGCTGCCGCCGGAGCCGGCCGGCCAGGCCTGACGCCCGCGCGGCGCACCGCCGGGTCCGACCGGGCCCGGCGGTCGCGCCGTGTACCACCACCGCACCACCGAACGACCGCCGAACCCACCGCAGAGGAAGGGCGGATCACTCCCACAGGGACCGACGAGGAAAGGAAGGGACGCGCATGTCTGCCCCGAGCAGCAGCCAGACCCGGACCACCCAGGACCGCTACTACACGCGCGTGTCGAGCGAGCCCGCGCTGATCGAGCGCGTCGAGCCGACCGTCTGGGGGAGCGAGTCCAGCGCCGGCATGTACGGCGCCCAGGAGCTGCACGGCCACGCCGAGAAGGGCTTCAGCCAGGTCCCGCAGCTGCTCACCCCCGACGAGGTCGCCGGGTACGCCGCGGAGCTCGACCGGCTGGCCACCGACCCGCTGGTGCGGGCGGACGACCGCTGCATCGTCGAGAAGAAGTCCGACGAGGTGCGCTCGATCTTCGAGGTGCACCGGATCAGTGACGCCATCGCGCGGCTGGTGGCCGACGAGCGCGTGGTCGGCCGGGCCCGGCAGATCCTCGGCGGCGACGTCTACGTCCACCAGAGCCGGATCAACTACAAGCCCGGCTTCGGCGGCGGCGGCTTCTACTGGCACTCGGACTTCGAGACCTGGCACGCCGAGGACGGCATGCCCACCCCGCGCGCGGTGAGCTGCTCGATCTCGCTGACCGAGAACTACGAGTACAACGGCTGCCTGATGATCATGCCCGGGTCGCACAGGACCTTCGTGAGCTGCGTCGGGGAGACCCCTGAGGACAACTACAGGTCGTCGCTCAAGGAGCAGGAGATCGGCACGCCGGACCCGGACAGCCTCACGGCGCTGGCCAACCGGCACGGCATCGCCATGCTCACCGGCAAGGCCGGGTCGGCGACCTTCTTCGACTCGAACTGCATGCACGGGTCCGGGGACAACATCACCCCGTACCCGCGTTCGAACATCTTCATCGTGTTCAACAGCGTGGAGAACGCCTGCGTCGAGCCGTACTACGCGCCCAGGCGGCGCCCGGAGTACATCGGCGCGCGGGACTTCACGCCGGTGCGCTGACCCCGCGCCCACCCCTCGCGACGGACGGGGCGGCTCCCACCCGGGAGCCGCCCCGTCCGCGTCGACAGGCTCGAACCGTGAGTCAGACCGCGGGGAAGGAGCGGTTCAGCCGCTCCAGCGGCGCGAGCTCGGGGCGCTTGGGCAGGTAGCCGTCCCCGGTGTGCCCGCCGCGCAGCCGCTTGCGCACGTACGGCATCACGTGGTCGCGCACCCAGGCGAGGTCCTCGGCCTGCCGCGTGCGCCAGCTGGCCTGCTCGGCCACGGGCCACGGGGTGCGCCAGTCCGACGGCACCGGCTCGCCCAGGACCTCCAGGGCCCGCAGCGAGACGCGCTCGTGGGCCTCGGGGGTGAGGTGCAGCCGGTCGCTGGCCCACGCCCGGGGGTCGGCCAGCACGTTCATGCCCCAGAGGTCGACCACGCGGCAGCCGTGCTTGTCGGCGCTGGCGCGCAGGTTCTCGTTGAAGGTCGCCACGCGGCCGCGCAGCCGGCGCAGCAGCACGTGCATGCGGCGCAGGTCGAAGCCGGTGAAGATCAGCACGTCCGCCCCGGTGGCCACCAGGCGGGCGAGGGCGGCGTCGAAGCGCACCGCGAGGTCGTCGGGGTCGCACTGCAGGCCGATGATGTCGTTGCCGCCGGCGCAGAACGAGACGAGGTCGGGACGCATCGCCTCGGCGACCGGCACCTGGTCGGCGATGATCTGGTCCAGCAACTTGCCGCGCACGGCCAGGTTGGCGTACGTGAATCCGGGGCGTCCGGCGGCGAGCCGTTCGGCCAGCCGGTCGGCCCATCCGCGCGGCGACCCGTCGTCCCGGAGATCGTCCAGGCCCTCCGTGAAGCTGTCGCCGACGGCGACGAAGCTGTTCCACCGGTTCACGGCAACCAGCTCCTCTCGCATCCGTTCTTCTCGTGTCCATCAGGGGGACACCTCATGCTCGAACAGGATCACCCATCCGTCACGCAATCCGCCAGCACGGGGTGATCTCGATACCGGGATAGGGCACCCTTGCCTCTCGTGAGCACACCCGAGGGACCCGCGGGCCGTCCGGACGGCGGCCCCGGGAGCGACACCGAGCGCGAGGGCGGGCGCGACGCGCGCCGGGAGGGCGCGGAGTCGCTGCGCGCGATCCTCGGCGGCCGCGGCGGGGCGATCGACGCCTCCGTGCCGGTCGTCGCGTTCGTGCTGGTCTGGCTGCTGGCGGGGGCGCTCGGCTGGTGGTCGCCGGTCGGCGTCGCGGCGGCCGCGGCGATCCTGGCCGGGATCGTCGTCGCGGTCGTCCGGCTGGTCCGGGGCACCCGCCCGCGCGCGGTGCTGTTCGGCCTGCTCGGCGTGGCCGTCGCGGCGATCGTGGCGCTCTACACCGGCCGGGCCGAGGACTTCTTCCTGGTCCAGATCCTCAGCAACGTGGCGAGCGCGCTGGCCTGGGCGGTCTCGATCGTGGTGCGCTGGCCGCTGCTGGGCCTGGTGGTGGGCACCGCGCTCGGGCAGAAGACCCGGTGGCGGCGGGACCCGGACCTGCTGCGCGGCTACCAGCGGGCGAGCTGGGTGTGGGTGGCGCAGTACGTCGTGCGGGTGGCGGTGTTCCTGCCGCTGTACCAGGCGGAGTGGGTGTTCGCGCTCGGCGCGGCCAGGGTCGCGTTCAGCCCGGTGCTGGTGGCGTTGAGCGTGGTCCTGTCGTGGCCGGCGCTGCGTTCGGCGCTCCCGCCGGACCATCCGGGGATCCGGCACCCCCGGGTCCCGGGTCCCGATCCGGGAGGCCCTACGGTGGACGGTCCGCCCACGGACGGGTGACAACTCTCACTCATCGTGATCGTGAGGTGCGTTTCCAAGATCGCCCACGTTCATATCGGGTGAGGAACCCCCGGCAGCCCTCGCGTGATGTGAAACGGAGTCATGGCCCAGCAGCACCCCCGCCCGCAGTCATCCCGGTACCCGCAGGCCGGGCCCGGCCAGAACGGCCGACCCGTCCCGTCGCAGGCCGGCCCTCCCGACCTCCCGCGCACCGGGGCCGCCCAGCGGCCCGGCGCCGGACGTCCCGACGACCGCCGACCCGGCCACCCCGGTCCGCAGCGCCGTTCGGGATCGGGGGGCGCGACGAGCTCGCGGGGCACCGGCGGCACGGCCGGTTCGGGTGCCACCCGCCGCGTCGGGCCGCCGTCCTCGGGGCTGCCCACCCAGGTCACGACGACCACGGGACCGCAGCCGCGCACGCCCTCCGGCGGCGTGCCGACCCGCGCCACCTCCGCAGTCACGTCCGGGGGCGTCCCCACCGCGGCCGTCTCGGCGACGGTGGAGGAGAAGAAGCCGGACCTGACGGTCAACAAGATCATCGCCGGTGCCGGTGCCGCCGCCACCACGGCCGTGTTCGGCTCCTTCTTCGGCGCCACCGGCACGGTGGCCGGCGCGGCCCTCGGCTCGGTCGTGACGACCCTGGGCACGACGCTCTACCAACGCTCGCTGGACCGCACCAAGGAGACGGTGCTGGCGCGGGTGAAGATCCCCGGCAAGAAGGACGCCGTGGTCATCGCCGAGCCGGTGGACCCGCTGGCCACGATCCCGCTGCAGCGCCGGGCGGACGAGGGCGCGGGCCCCACGATGCTCCAGCCGGCGCTCGGCGACGCGGCCGCGGAGGGACCCGCGGAGCAGACCCGCCCGTGGTACACCCGCAAGCGCCTGCTGCTGGCGGCGGCCTCGACGGTCGTCGCGTTCGTGGTGGGCATGATGGTGATCACCGGCGTCGAGTGGATCAAGGGCTCGCCGATCTCCGGCGGGACCTCCGGCACCTCGGTCAGCCGGGTCGTCTCCGGGACCCCGATCACGTCGGACGACAACACCGACCAGGGCGGCAGCACCGACACCACGGAGAGCTCCACCCCGACGACCACCCCGGAGCCGTCGGACGAGCAGGGCCGTTCCACCGAGCGGACCGGCAGCGACGAGCCGTCGCGCAACCCCACCGCGACCACCACGCCGCGGACCGGGTCGCCGACCCGGACCACGTCGCCCGACTCGGGGGACAGCGGGTCGGGGTCGCAGCAGGGCGGCGTCGACGGGCTGCTCGAGGGCGGCGGCACCAGCGGCAGCGGCGGCGAGAACAGCTCGAACTGAGGTCGGTCCGAGCGGCGCTCCGATCAGGGCAGGCGCGCGCGGAGGGCCCGGGCCGCGGCCTCCGGGTCCTCCGCCTCCGTGATCGCCCGGACGACCACGATCCGGGTGGCCCCGGCGGCGAGGACCTCGTCGAGGTTCCCGCCGTCGATCCCGCCGATCGCGAACCACGGCCGGGCCGGCGCACGACCGGCCACCGTGCGGACCAGGTCCAGGCCGGGTGCGGGCCGCCCGGGCTTGGTCGGGGTCGGCCAGCAGGGGCCCACGCAGAAGTAGTCCACGCCGGGCTCGTCGGCGGCCCGCAGGGTCTCCTCCGCGCTGTGCGACGAGCGCCCGACGACGATCTCCTCGCCGGCCACCCGGCGGGCCCACTCGACCGGCAGGTCGTCCTGCCCGAGGTGCAGCACGTCGGCGCCCGCGGCCAGGGCCACGTCCGCCCGGTCGTTCACGGCGAGGAGCCGGTCGTGCTTCGCGCAGGCCTCGGCGAGGACCTCGAGGGCCTGCAGCTCCTGCTTCGCCTCCAGCGGCTCGCCGCCCTTCTCGCGGAGCTGGATGACGTCGACGCCCCCGGCGAGGGCGGCGTCGGCGAACTCGGCCAGGTCCTTGCGGTCCCGGCGGGCTCCCGTGCACAGGTAGAGGCGGGCGTCGGCGAGCCGGGTCAGCAGCGTCTCACGGTCGAGTCGGGGCACGGTCCGGGAGCGTAGGCTGGGCGACCGGGAACGAGAGCTGTGGGTGCAGGGCACGGGAGTCCGCGCGCGAGCGGGCTGAGAGGGGACTGGCCGGTCCCGACCGTCGAACCTGATCCGGGTCATGCCGGCGCAGGGAGGAAGCAAGGTGGAGGACCTCGTCGTCGTCGGTGGCGGCGTCATCGGGCTGAGCTGCGCGTGGCGCGCGGCGCAGGCGGGGTGGCGCGTCACCCTCCGCGACCCCGCTCCGGCGAGCGGGTCGTCGTGGGTCGCGGGCGGGATGCTGGCTCCGGTCACGGAGGCGTGGCCGGGCGAGGAGGGCCTGCTCGAGCTGGGCCTGGAGTCGCTGGAGCTGTGGCCGGCGTTCGCCGAGGAGCTCTCCGCGGCCGCCGGGCAGCCGGCCGGGCTGCACCCGGAGGGCACCGTCGTCGCCGCGACCGGGTCCGGCGACCGCGCCGAGCTCGACGCCCTCGCGGGGCACCT
Source organism: Pseudonocardia autotrophica (assembly GCF_000717175.1). Taxonomy (GTDB): domain Bacteria; phylum Actinomycetota; class Actinomycetes; order Mycobacteriales; family Pseudonocardiaceae; genus Pseudonocardia; species Pseudonocardia halophobica. The sequence continues at coordinate 10,875 of NZ_JNYD01000018.1, forward strand.
GGGCCGGCTGGGCCGGCCCGTCGAGCGGCTGAGCGGGCGGGAGCTGCGCCGCCTGGAGCCCGGGCTGGGCCCGGACGTCCGCGGCGGGCTCTCCGTCCCCGGTGACCTGTCCGTGGACAACCGCGCGCTGCTCGCGGCCCTGCGGGCGGCGGCGGAGAAGGCCGGCGTGGTGGTGGAGGAGCGGGCGTGGGAGCCCGGCGACACCACTGACGCTGCTGGTTTCGTGCTGATCTGCGCCGGCGCCCGTTCCGCAGCGCTGCACCCGGGGCTCGCCGGGCTGGTCCGGCCGGTCAAGGGCGAGATCCTGCGGCTCACGCACCGGCACGGGGCCTTCCCGGTGCCCACGAGGACCGTCCGCGCGCTGGTCGACGGCCGCCCGGTCTACCTCGTCCCGCGGCCCGGCGGCCTGGTCGTGGGGGCCACCCAGAGCGAGCACGGGTTCGACACCGAGCCGACCGTGGGCGGCGTCCGCGACCTGCTGCGCGATGCCGAGCGCATCCTGCCGGGCATCGCCGAGTACACGCTGGCCGAGGCGGCCGCGGGGCTGCGCCCGGGCAGCCCGGACAACGTGCCGATCGTCGGCCGGCTCGACGGGCGGACGCTCGTCGCCACCGGGCACAGCCGCAACGGGATCCTGCTGGCCCCGCTCACCGCCCGGCTCGTCGCCGGGCTGCTGGCGGGCGCGCCGGTGCCGCCGGCGGTCGACCCCGCGCGCTTCGGGAGGACGGGAACGTGAAGGTGGAGATCAACGGGGCTGCGCACGACCTCGCCGACGAGGCGACGGTCGCCGACGCGCTGGCCGCGATCGAGGCCCCGGGGAAGGGCATCGCGGTGGCCGTCGACGGGCAGGTCGTGCGGCGGGCGGACTGGGCGTCGACCCGGCTGGCGGCGAACGCCGCGGTCGAGGTGCTGACGGCGGTGCAAGGAGGGTGACGGTGGACGTGGTTCAGGACGAGACGCTGGTCGTGGGGGGCCGCAAGATCGGCTCGCGGCTGATCACGGGCACCGGCGGGGCCGCGAACCTGGAGGTCCTGGAGCGGGCGCTGGTCGCCTCGGGGACCACGCTGACCACGGTCGCGATGCGCCGCATCGACGCGCGGACCGGCACCGGGGTGCTCGACCTGCTGCGGCGGCTGGGCATCGAGGTGCTGCCGAACACCGCGGGCTGCCGCACCGCCGCCGAGGCCGTGCTCACCGCCCGGCTCGCGCGGGAGGCGCTGGAGACGGACCTGGTCAAGCTCGAGGTCGTGGCCGACGAGCGGACCCTGCTGCCGGACCCGATCGAGCTGCTCGACGCCGCCGAGCAGCTGGTCGACGACGGGTTCACCGTGCTCCCGTACACCAACGACGACCCGGTGCTGGCCCGCAAGCTCGAGCAGGTCGGCTGCGCGGCCGTCATGCCGCTGGGCTCGCCGATCGGGACCGGGCTGGGCATCCGCAACCCGCACAACATCGAGATGATCGTGGCCGAGGCCGGGGTGCCGGTCGTGCTCGACGCCGGGATCGGCACCGCCTCCGAGGCCGCCCAGGCCATGGAGCTGGGCTGCGACGCCGTCCTGCTGGCCACCGCGGTGACCCGGGCGGCGGACCCGGAGCGGATGGCGCACGCGATGCGGCTCGCCGTGGAGGCCGGGTACGCCGCGCGGCACGCCGGCCGGATCCCGCGGCGGTACTGGGCGCAGGCGTCGTCGCCGGAGATCGACTGAGAGGAGCTCGCGGAACGAACAGGGGCACGGGAGCAGCGTGCGGAACGGACGAGGGCACGGGCCCCGCATCGACTGATTCCGGCCGCGCTCGTGGCAGGGTGAGGCGGTGCCGCTGTTCTCCTTCGAGGGCCTCGCCCCGACCGTCCACCCGACCGCCTTCGTCGCCCCGACCGCCACGCTCGTGGGCGATGTGCGGGTCGAGGAGGGCGCCTCGATCTGGTACAACGCCGTGCTCCGGGCCGACTTCGGCCCGATCGTGGTGCGGGCCGGGGCCAATGTGCAGGACGGCTGCGTGCTGCACGGCGGCGACGACCCCGTGACCGAGATCGGCGCGGGCGCCACGATCGGGCACCTGTGCGTGGTGCACGGCAGCGTGATCGGCGCGGAGTGCGTGGTCGGCAACGGCGCCACGATCCAGGACGGCGCGCGGATCGGCGCGCGGTCGCTGATCGGCGCCGGGTCGACGGTGCCGCCGAACAAGGTGATCCCCGAGGGCACCCTGGTGCTCGGGCCGGCCGCGGCCACCAAGGGCGGCCTGACGCCGGAGGCCGAGCGCTGGGTGCGCACGAACCCGGACATCTACCGGGAGCTCGCGCAGCGGCACGCCAAGACCGTCACCCCGGTCGTCCCCTGACGTCATGGGCGCGCCGGGGGAGGGGCGCCGGGGGCCGCTGGCCGCGGCCCTGCTGACCGCCGTGGCCGTGGGTCTCACGGGCTGCGGGGGCGGCGCTCCCACGCCGCCAGGGGCTCCCTCGACGACCGCCCCGGCTCCCCCGGCCACCGCTCCGGCCCCCGCGACGACCCGGCTCCCGGCGGCGGCCGGCGGGCTCGTCGTGTGGTTCGTCGGCTCGACCCCGGCCGGGGACCGGCTCTACCGGGAGCGCCGGGCGACCACCGAGGGCGGGCCGGACGGCGTGGCCCCGGACCCGGCGGGCGACGCCGTCCGGGAGCTGCTCGCGGGGCGACCGGAGGACCCCGACCACCGCTCGGACTGGCCGCCCGGGGTGACCCTGCGCGGCCCGGTCACGATCGCCGACGGGGTGTTCACTGTCGACCTGACGCCGCCCGGACCGCTGCCCGGTCCGGCCGGCCTCGCCCTGCAGCAGCTGGTGCAGACGGTGCAGGACACCACCGGGAGCACCGCACCGGTCCGCGTGCTGGTCGACGGCCGCCCGGCGACCACGCTGCTCGGGGAGGACGTGTCGCAGCCGCTGACGGCCGACGACCCGTTCCGCGTCCGGGCCCTCGTCCAGCTCGACGACCCGGTGGAGGGCGCCGTCGTCGGCTCGCCGGTCGTGGTGTCCGGCGAGGCGGCCGTGTTCGAGGCGACGCTGCTGTGGGAGGTCCGGGACCCGGCGGGCCGGACCGTGCGGTCCGGGTCCGCGACGACGAGCGAGGGCCAGACCTTCGCGCCCTACCGGTTCACGGTGCCGCTCGACCCCGGGACCTACGACGTCGTGGTCTCCGAGGACGACCCGAGCGGCGGGGAGGGCCGGGCTCCGATGACCGACTCGGCGCGGATCACCGTCCGCTGACCCGGGGTGCCCGGAGGCCCAGGGACCGCAGCTCCGCCTCGGCCAGTGCCGCGACGGCCGCGGGATCGCCGGATCGCCAGGCCTGGGCAGGGTCGGGTGTGATGCGCAGCAGGGAGCGCAGGGGGCGGCGCGTGAGCGCCCGCAGGGCCAGGACGTCCGGGCCGGCCTCGCGCGCCTCGGCGGCCGCCGTGGCCCGGCGGGCGTAGCGGACCCGCAGCGGCAGCCACAGTGCCAGCACGGGCAGCAGCCCCAGGACCGCGACCAGCACGCCCGCCCCGGTCGCCACTGCGGCGACGGTGTCGATCTGCTGCTGGCCGGCGGCGACGAGCGAGGACCCGGCGTCGGCCCCGGGCGCGAAGGCCCCGGCCAGCCGGTCGCCGACGAACGGGACCTCCCCGGCGCCGCGGGCCGCGCCGTCGAACGCGCCGCGGATCGACTCGCCCGCCTGGACGAGCGTCCGGCCGGGCCCCTGCAGGCGCAGCAGCAGGTCGTGGGCGGCCACCCCCAGCCAGATCCAGAGGACCGCCCACGCCACCGCCACGACGTCGGCCAGCACCTGACCGGCGGCCCGCTCCGGCCGCTCCGCATACACGCGCACGCCCGCGGTCCTACCGTGCCGCGTGCCGGTGCGCGAGCCAGGACCCTAGAGCAGGCCCAGCTTGGTCGCCGCGTACACCGCCTCGGCGCGCCGGGAGACCATCAGCTTGCGCATGAGGTTGCCGACGTGGAACTTCACCGTGGTCTCGGAGATGAACAGCTCGGCCCCGATGGCGCGGTTGGACAGACCGCGGGCGAGCAGCCGCAGCACGTCGAGCTCGCGTTCGGTGAGCCGCTCCCGGTCCGGTACGCCGCCGGAGAGCGAGCGCACCATCGCGGAGGCGCTGCGGGCGTCGAAGGCGCTCTCCCCGCGCGAGACCGCGCGGATGGCGCGGACCAGCTCGGTGGTGTCGACGTCCTTCACGACGTACCCGCGGGCGCCCGCCTGCACGGACTCGACGACGAGCCGGTCCTCGGCGAACGTGGTGAGCACCAGCACACCGATGCCCGGGTGGGCGGCGCAGAGCTTGCGGCAGACGTCCAGCCCGTCCGTCTGCGGGCCGGACGTCAGCTTGAGGTCGAGCAGCACGACGTGCGGGCGGGTCGCGGCCACGGCGGCGATCGCGTCGGCCGGGGTGCCTGCCTCGCCGACCACCCGCAGGTCCTCCTCGCGCTCCAGCACGGCGCGCAGCCCCTGGCGCATGATCGAGTGGTCGTCGACCAGCACGATCCGCACGGGCATCGGGCGCGCCCGGTGCATCGGGCGCGGGGGCTGACCCCCCGGCGGTGCGGTGCGAACGGCGCTCATGACGCCACCCCTCTCTCGTCGCTCCGGGCGTCGCCCCGTGCACTGCCGCGGCCCGTCCGCCGCCCGCCGTCGGCCCCGCCGACCGGCACGTCGACCTGGACCTGCAGCCCGCCCATGCGGGCCCGGCGGAACGTCACCGTCCCGCCCATCTCCACGGCCCTGGTCTGCATGTTGACCAGGCCGCGGTGCTCGCCGGACGGGGACAGCGCCGACGCCCGCAGACTGCGCCGGACCTCCTCCGGCCGGCCCTTGCCGTCGTCGGACACGGTCAGCCGGACCGCGCCGGGCCGGTAGGCCAGCCGGATCGACGCGCGGGAGGCGTCGGCGTGCATGGCCGTGTTGAACAGCGCCTCGCCGGCGATGCGGAACAGCGACTGCTCCTGCTCGGCGGGCAGCCGCACGGGCTCGCCGCCGATCCGGACGTCGATGCGCAGCTCGTCCGGCATGTGCACGGTGGTGAGCTGGCGCAGCATCGCCGGCAGGTCCTGGTCGGCGCTCTCGTGGTGGCTGAGCGCGTAGATCGCCGAGCGCAGCTGCTCGACGGCCCGCTTGGTGAGGTCCTTCGCGGTGTCGAGGTGCTCGAGCAGCCGCGGCTCGTCCAGCTCGCCGCGGACCAGCTCGATGTGCATGCCGGCGGACAGCGCGTACTGGGTGACGCTGTCGTGCAGCTCCCGGGCGATCCGGTGCCGCTCGTTGTCCAGCACTTCGCGCTGCCGGGCGGCGCCGAGCTGCTCCTGGGTGCGCTGCAGCTCGGCGTTGCGGGCGCGGAGGTCCTCGGCCTGCCGGGCGGTGCGCGCGTAGAGCTTCTCCGAGCGCTCCAGCAGCGCGCAGTTCTGCAACGCCGACGCCGTCTGCCCGGCCAGGATCCGCATGACCGAGTGGTCGGTGTCGTCGACCTCCCGGTCCCGCGGGGTCCACGCCACGAACCCGCCGACGGTCCGCCCGTCGAGCCGGACCGGGACGTGCAGGTGCGTGCGGGCGGTGTCCCGGTCGTGGCCGGGGCCCTCGTGGCCGGTGTCGTCGCCGCAGCGGACCTTCTCGACGTGCGCACGCACCGTCGCCGGCACCAGGTCGAGGTTCGTCCACTCCACTCCGTCGGGCCCCAGGACGAGGTGCCGCGGGCTGGCGTCCTTCAACCGGCCGTCGACCAGCGCGAAGGCGACCCAGTCCGCGGAAAGGTGGTCCGCGGCCGCGTCGACCACGGCCCGGACGAGCGCCTCGGAGCCCTCCATCGTGCGGACCAGCGCGGCGGAGATCCGCTCCAGGGCGAGGATCACCCGGCGCAACCGCACCGCCGACACCCGGTACTCCGGGTAGAACGACGGCTTGCCGGACCGCAGTCCGGTCAGCGCGTCGAGGTCCGGGCCGGGCCACGAGCGGCCCGCGGGCGCCGGCGTGTCGGCCCGCCGCGGCGGCCAGGGGCCGGAGGAGGGCACGCTCGTCACCGCGGCGTCCTCACAGGGCGGCCCGGAACAGCGTCTCGACCTCGTCGACGGAGGCGGGGCGGGGGTTGGTGGTCAGGCAGGCGTCGCCGAGGGTCAGCACCGCGAGCCGCGGGATGTCCGCCTCGGTCACGCCGAGCGCGCCGAGCCCGCTCGGTACGCCGACCTCGTCGCCCAGCTTCCGGATCTCCGCGGCGACCATGTCGACGGCCTCGGCCCCCGGCACGCCGTGCCCGGCCAGGCCCATCGCCTGCGCGATCGGCACGAACCGCTCGGGGGTGGCGGCGCCGTTGAACCGGACGACGTGCGGCAGCAGCACGCCGTTGATCACCCCGTGCGGCAGGTCGAGCATCCCGCCGACCTGGTGGCTCATGGCGTGCGTGGCACCGAGGATCGCGTTGGTGAAGGCCAGCCCGGCCTCCAGCGCGGCCTGGGCCATCGCCTGGCGGGCGCGCTGGTCCTCCGGCCGGAGCATCGTGTGCGCCAGGTTGGCGTTGACCAGCGACACGGCCTGCAGGGCGTGGTGGTCGGTGAGCGGGCCGTGCGCCAGCGAGACGAACGCCTCGATGCCGTGGGTCAGCGCGTCGAGGCCGGTGGCCGCGTTGAGCCACTCCGGCATCGTGACGAGCAGCCGCGGGTCGATCACCGAGACGTCCGGGACGAGCGCCCGGCCCATGATCGTGATCTTGGTGTGCCGCTCGGTGTCGGTGACGATGCAGAACTGCGAGACGTCCGCGCCGGTCCCCGAGGTGGAGGGCATCATGATCAGGGGCGGGATCGGGTTGGCGATCCGGTCGATGCCCTCGTAGTCGAGGATCCGCCCGCCGTTCGACGCCAGCAGGGCCACGCCCTTAGCCGCGTCGATCACCGAGCCGCCGCCCAGGCCCATCACGACGTCGCAGCCGGACGCCACGTAGTCGTGGTAGCCCTGCTCGATCTCGTGGTCCTTGGGGTTCGGCGTGACGTCCGTCCACAGCCGCGGGGTGAGCCCGGTCCCGCGCAGGTGCGCGAGCAGCTCGGCGGGCCAGCCCGCCTCGAACACGCCCGGGTCGGTCACCACGAACGGCCGCCGCGCGCCGAGCCGGGCGGCGGCGTACGCGGCCTCGCGCAGCGAGTCCGGGCCGAACACGATCTCGGGGGCGTGGAACTTCGACAGCCGCGGGTTCGTCGCGCCGGCCGCCGGGGCGCCGCAGCCGCCGCCCCGGTGGACGGTGAGGTCCGGCTCCCGCTCGGCCGCGTCGTCGCGGAGCACGTCGTCCACCAGCACCGTCTCGCCCGCCCGACGACACGCGTCGACGGTTCCGGTCGCCGGGGTCCCGCCCTCGAGAGCCACGCTGCCCTCCCACACCTCGTCCGACCGCACACGACGACGTCCGGATGCCCGGGGCATCCGGATCGTGTGAGCCACGTTACTCCGCACGGAGCGGCCACGGTGCTCCGTGACGGGGCCGGCGGAGGCGGTGGACACGGTGCGCGGCACCGGCATCAGCGGCGCCGGGAACGGGGGCGGGACATGCGGGACCTCCTCGTCTGCACCCCCGCACGGTAGTCCGCCCGACGGCCCGGGGGACCGGTCCGACGGAGGGTGCGCCCCCTGTCCCGACGGTCAGGTGTGGATGTGGATGGGCCCCTCGCGCTCCGCCAGCCGCGTCCCGGCGCCGCCCCAGTGCTGGGCGATCATCTCGGCGGCGATGGAGACGGCGGTCTCCTCGGGAGTACGCGCCCCGAGGTCCAGGCCGATGGGGCTGGACATCTTCGCGATCTCCGCGTCCGTGAGGCCGCGCTCCTTGAGCCGCTCGATCCGGTCCGTGTGGGTGCGCCGCGAGCCCATCGCGCCGATGTAGGCGACCTGCGGCAGCCGCAGGGCCACCTCGAGCAGCGGGACGTCGAACTTCGGGTCGTGGGTGAGGACGGTGAGCACCGTCCGCCCGTCGATCCGGCCCTCCTCGGCCTCCTTGGCCAGGTACCGGTGCGGCCACTCGACCACGACCTCGTTGGCGCCGGGGAAGCGGCTGGCGGTGGCGAAGACCGGGCGGGCGTCGCACACCGTGACCCGGTAGCCGAGGAAGTTGCCCATCTTCGCGACGGCGGCGGCGAAGTCGATCGCGCCGAACACGATCATGCGGGGCGGCGGGGCGAAGGACTCGACGAACACCATCAGGCCCTCGCCGCGGCGCTGGCCGTCGACGCCGTAGGTGATGGTGGCGTTGCGGCCGGAGGCGAGCAGGCCCCGGGCGTCGTCGGTGACCGCGCCGTCGAGCCGGTCCGAGCCGGTGCCGCCGTCGACCGCGTCCTCCCAGACGATCAGCCGCTTCCCGAGCCGCTCGGCGGGGCCGGACACGACGGTGGCCACGGCCACCGGCGTCTCCTCGCGGATGGCCTCGGCGATCCGGCCGAACTCGGGGTAGGCCTCGGGGGAGACCTCCTCGACGTAGACGTCGAGGATTCCGCCGCAGGTCAGGCCCACGGCGAACGCGTCGTCGTCGGACACGCCGTAGCGCTGCAGCACGGGCCGGTGGTCGCCGAGGACCTCCTGGCCGAGCTCGTAGACCGCGCCCTCGACGCAGCCGCCGGACACGCTGCCGACGGCCTCGCCGCCGGGGCCCACCAGCATCGACGCGCCGGGCTGGCGGGGGGCGGAGCGGAAGGTCGCCACCACCGTGGCGAGCGCCGCCGGCTCGCCGTTCTTCCACCAGCCCTCGAGCTGGTCGACGACGTCACGCATGGGGAACCTCCACTGGCCGGACCTCCCTGTCGGGCCGGTCAAGCATCTCTCATCACCGCGAGCAAACGTTCCAGGGTCTCCAGGCTGTGCCCGGCGAGCAGTTGGTCCAAGTGCGGCAGGACGGCGACTATTCCGCCCTGCACGGGGGCGTAGCCCTCCTTGCCGGCGTGCGGGTTGACCCACACCACCTTGTGCGCGAGCCGGGAGAGCCGCTGCACCTGCCGGCCCAGCAGGTCCGGCTCGCCGCGCTCCCAGCCGTCCGAGAAGACCACGACGACGGCGCGCCGCGCGGCCCCGCGCTGCCCCCAGCGGTCGACGAACGCCTGGACGGCCTCGCCGAGCCGGGTGCCGCCGGACCAGTCCGGAATCGCCCGCGAGGCCTCCCGCAGTGCGCGTTCGGCATCTCGCTGGCGCAGCTCCCGGGTGACCCGGGTGAGCCGGGTGCCGAGGGTGAAGACCTCCGTGCTGCGCGGCGACCGCCGCACGACGACGTGGGCGAACCGGAGCAGCGCGTCGGCGTAGGGCTCCATCGAGCCCGAGACGTCGATCAGCAGCACCACCTTGCGCGGGCGCCGGGTGGGCGCGCGCCGGTACAGCGCGCCGATCTCGCCCTCGTTGCGCAGCGCCGCGCGCAGGGTCCGGCGCGGGTCCGGGCTGCCGTGCCGGGAGGGGCCGCGACGCCGGGAGGCGCGGGTGGGCGGGTCCGGCCGCAGCAGGGCCAGCAGCCGGCGCAGGTGCTCGCGTTCCAGTGGGCCGAGCTCGCCGAGGTCGCGCGTGCGCAGCACCTCGGCGCCGGTCGCCGTGGCCCGGACGACGGGGGAGTCGTCCTCCTCCTCGTCCTCGCCGGACTCCGCGCCGCGGTCCCGCGCGGGCATGAGCGAGCGCAGCGTGGGCGGGGGCGGCGGCCGGTCCCCCGGCGCGGGCGACCGCGGGCCCTGGGCCGGGTCGAACCAGGCGGCGAAGGCCGCGTCGTAGCGCCGGATGTCGTCCGGGTCGGAGCAGAGCGTGAGCCGACCGGCCCAGTAGGTCTGCGTCCGACTGGTGACGTCGAGGGTGTCGAGCGCCTCGGTGAAGGCGGCCACCCGGTCGGTCGTCATGGGCACGCCGGCGGCGCGCAGGGCGGCGGTGAAGCCGACCAACCCGGGGAACGGGTCGGCGTCCGGGGCCGGACCGGTGTCGGGCACCGCACTCGGGTACTGCACGTCGGTCCGTCCGTCAGGAGGCGAGCAGGGAGTCGAGTCGGTTGCGCACCCGGTCGGCGTCCTCGCGGTACTTCAGCACGGCACCGAGCGTGCGGGCGGCGCTGTCGACGTCGAGGGTGCGGGCGCCGACCAGCTGCAGCGCGCGGGCCCAGTCCAGCGACTCGGCGACGCCCGGCGGCTTGATCAGGTCGGTGGTGCGGAGCTTCTGGGCGGCGGTGGCGACCTGCTGGGCGAGCCGTTCCGGGACGCCGGGCAGCCGGCTGCGGAGGATCTCGATCTCGCGGGCGACGTCCGGGTGGTCCAGCCAGAGGTAGAGGCAGCGCCGCTTGAGCGCGTCGTGCACCTCACGCGTGCGGTTGGACGTGAGAACCACCACGGGCGGCACGACGGCGCGGACCTCGCCGACCTCGGGGATCGTCACCGCGTGCTCGGAGAGCACCTCGAGGAGGAAGGCCTCGAACTCGTCGTCGGCGCGGTCGATCTCGTCGACCAGCAGCACGGCCGGGACGGTCCGCAGGGCGCGCAGGATCGGACGGGCCAGCAGGAAGCGGTCCTCGTAGAGGGAGGCCTCCACCGCGTCGGCGTCGAGCGTGGAGCCGTCGACGGAGGCTGCGGCCTCCAGCGCACGCAGGTGGAGCAGCTGGCGCGGGAAGTCCCAGTCGTAGAGGGCCTGCGCGGCGTCGATCCCGTCGTGGCACTGGAGCCGGATCAGCTCGGCGCCGAGGACCTGGGCGAGGGCCTGGGCGAGGGCGGTCTTCCCGGTGCCCGGCTCGCCCTCGCAGAAGAGCGGGCGCTGCATCTCGAGCGCGAGGTACGCGGCCGTCGCGAGACCGTCGTCGGCGAGGTAACCGGTCGCCCGGAGGGCGTCGGCGAGGGCGGCGGGCGAGTCTGGCCGGCCGGCCCGGTGGGCGTCTGTCACCTCACCAGAATGGACCACGTTGCGCCGCGCAGCCACTGTGAGGCTCCTCGAACAGTCACTCTGCGTCCATGTGACGCCTACCGTTCGTCATCAGATGCTTGTGAGCGAAACGACAATATTTCCGGATCGGTCATATTCGATCAGCCGTGATACATCCGTGATCTCAGTGTGCTGACCAGCGGTTATACGGTTATCGAGCGCATCACGGTTGCGTTACCGTGATCGAGGTCACCAATGATCGGTTTGACGGAAACCGCTGTTCGAAACGTAGCGTTCTCGCTCGGCCGCTCCGACTGGGGCGGTTAGAAATGCCACCCGGAACCGTCGCGCCAGCTCCCTGTCCCGCGGTTTCCGGTCCGTCGAGAGAAGGGAAGGGGACAGGGCGGGAAAGTATTTCCGGAACGGAAGGGTTCGCGTTCGTGAATCACACGGATGTGAGCCCGCGATACTCCCCAGGTCGCACCGTTCGCGGATCCCGGGCGGTCGGAGGCCCCACTCCGACCCGGCGCGATATATGGAGCTACACGATGAAGCTGACCGGTCGATCCCTCCTGCGCCTCGCCGTTGCCGGTGCCGTCGCCGTCGGTGCGCCGGTGGCCCTGGCGGGCAACGCGAACGCCGCCTCCGCCTCCTCCTGGGACGCCCTCGCCCAGTGCGAGAGCGGTGGCAACTGGAGCATCAACACGGGCAATGGCTACTACGGTGGCCTGCAGTTCAACGCCACGACCTGGCGGGCCTACGGCGGCACCGGTCTGCCGCACCAGGCCAGCAAGGCCCAGCAGATCGCCGTCGCCGAGAAGGTCCTCGCGAAGCAGGGCTGGAACGCCTGGCCGTCCTGCTCGAAGAAGGTCGGTGTCCGTGGTGACACCGCCGCGCCGTCGGGCGGCACCACCAAGGTCCGCGCCTCGGCTCCGGCTCCCGCCGCCACCCCGGCCCCGGCCGCTCCCGCCGGCGGGAAGACCTACACCGTGAAGTCCGGCGACACGCTGAGCGCGATCGCCGCCGCGAACGGCACGACGGTCCAGAAGCTGGCTTCCGCCAGCGGGATCGGCAACCCGGACGTGATCGCCGTCGGTCAGCTCGTCAACCTCTGACCCAGGCGCATCGGGCCGAGTGGGTCGCTCAGGTCGAGTTGACCCACTCGTCCGTGCCGTCGGCGAAGGCCTGGTGCTTCCACACCGGGAGCAGCCGCTTGACCTCCTCGACGAGTTCGGAGCAGGTCGCGAAGGCCTCCTGCCGATGGTCCGCGGAGACCGCGCAGGCCAGGGCGACGTCGCCGATCGCGAGCCTCCCCACCCGGTGGCTGACGGCGATCGCGCGCACGCCACGTGCCCGGCCTGCGACGTCCCGCGCCACCTCGGCCACGACGGTCGCGGCGGTCGGATGGGCGCTGTACTCCAGCCCGCTCACCGACCGCCCGCCGTCGTGGTCGCGCACCACGCCGGAGAAGGTCACCACGGCCCCGGCCGCGGCGTCGTCGACGAGCCGGGCGTGCTCGTCGACGTCGAGCACCTCCTCGGTCACCGTGGCGCGCAACACCTTCACCTCGGCCGTGGATCCGTTCGACCCGGTCGAACCGGTGGTCCGCTCCATCAGTGGTCACCTCCGCGGAGTTGGTCGACCGCATGGTCGAGGACGCCGTCCAGGACGGCCAGGCCGTCCCGGACCCCGCCGGTCGACCCCGGCAGGTTGACGACGAGGGTCCGCCCGGCCACCCCGGCGAGTCCGCGGGACAGCACGGCGGTCGGGACCTCCGGGGCGCCGTACGCGCGGATCGCGTCCGCGAGCCCCGGCACCTCGTAGTCCAGCACGGCGCGGGTGACCTCCGGAGTCGCGTCCGTGGGCGAGATCCCGGTGCCGCCGGTCGTGATCACCACGTCCGTGCCGGCCGCCACGGCCTCGCGCAGCGCGGCGCCGACGGGCTCCCCGTCCGGTACCACGGTCGGGTCGTCCGTCTCGAAACCCTTGCCGCGCAACCACTCCGCGATGATCGGCCCGCCCTTGTCGGCGTAGACACCCTGCGCGGCGCGGTTCGACGCGGTGATCACCCGGGCGCGGCGCACCGCGGCCACGTCCGTCCCCGGGGACTCGAGCTCGCTCACGGCGCCTCCTCGCTGGCGCTCGTCGGCCGCGTTCGCGGCGCTGCCGTGTCCGACGGTGAGCTCGCAAGCTCGCTCACGAGCGGTCCTCCGGCCGGGTCCAGGAGCCGGTCTTGCCGCCCTCCTTGCTCTCCACGCGCACGGCGTCGAGCACGGCGGCGGGGTCCACGGCCTTGACCATGTCGTGCAGGGTGAGGCCCGCGACCGCCACGGCCGTGAGGGCCTCCATCTCCACCCCGGTGCGCTCCGTGGTGCGCACGGTCGCCCGGATCCGCACCTCGGCCTCGCCGGGCTCCAGGTCCAGCGTGACGCCGCTCAGCGCGATCGGGTGACAGAGCGGCACCAGGTCCGGGGTGCGCTTGGCGCCCATGATCCCGGCGATCCTGGCCGTGGCGAGCGCGTCGCCCTTCGGCAGCCCGTCCCGGCGCAGCAGGTCCACCACCTCGGCGGTGGTCCGCAGCACCCCGGTCGCGACCGCGGTGCGGGCGCTCGGCTGCTTCTCCGAGACGTCGACCATCCGGGCGGCGCCGGCGGCGTCGACATGGGTCAGCTCCACGGGGGAGACCCTACGTGCGACGTGACGTCGGTCGCCGCCGGGGCCCCGTTCAGATGTGATCTCAATCACAGCGACACAACCGAGTCGTTCCGAACCCGAACCGTTTTCTGGCCGTTATACGTATGCCTGACCAGGGAAAACGGCGACTACCACAGATTCCGCCGGTCCGAGAGGCGGCGCGGGGACACGGTTCCGCTCCTGCTTTCGCCCTCCGCCCGGCGCACGTACGGTCGCTCCCGGCTCAGGCGGACTCCCCCATTGCCGCCCGGCCCCGGAACCGCAGCGCTCCCCTGTCCGGCGGTGACGGCCCCCGAAGCACGACGCGGGACAGGGACGGAACACCCGGCGGCCACCCACCGCCGTCGCCTTCCCCAGGGCGACATTCCGCAGGCGCCGCGACGGAGACGTGTCATGGCCCGTTACCGCGGCAAGCACCGCAAGCCGTCCACCGCCGGTCGCACGATCGCCCGCACCGCGCTCGCCGGTGCCGTCGCCGGTGCCCCCCTGGTCGTCCTCGCACCGTCGGCGAACGCGGCCACCGACTCGACCTGGGACCGCGTCGCCCAGTGCGAGAGCGGCGGCAACTGGAGCATCAACACCGGCAACGGCTTCTCCGGCGGCCTCCAGTTCACCGCGCAGACCTGGAAGGGCTTCGGCGGCGGGCAGTACGCCGCGGCCGCCCACCAGGCCACCCGCGCCCAGCAGATCGCCGTCGCCGAGAAGGTGCTGGCGAAGCAGGGCTGGGGCGCCTGGCCGGTCTGCTCGCGCAAGGCGGGCGCCACCGGCGAGTCGGCCACCCCGCGCACGGCTCCCACCGCGCCGGTGCAGCAGGTCCGGCTGAGCGCCCCGGCGGCGCCGTCGACCGGCACCTACACCGTGCGGGCGGGCGACACCCTCGGCAAGATCGCGCAGGCCCACGGCATGGCGAACTGGAAGGACCTGCTCGCCAAGAACCCGGCGCTCACGTCCAACCCCAACCTGATCCTGCCGGGCAACGTGCTCCGGGTCTGACCCCTTCTCTCCAGGCCCTGGGACGCGCGCCCGGCCCCCCGCCCACCCCGTCACCGGACCGGTGGCGGGGTGGTCGCGTTCTCAGGAGGCGCCGCGGGCGCGGGCGAGCTGCTCGGGGGTGTCGACGTCGTCCGGGCTGGCGACGTCGCCGCACTCGACGAGCACCAGGTCCGGGTGCCCCTTCAGATAGCCCCGTGCCCCGGCGTCGCCGCGCGCCCGGGCCGCCACGGCGGCCCAGTGGTCCCGGCCGAGCAGCACGGGATGGGCGGGGTGCCCCGCGTAGGCCGCCCGGGCGAGCGCCCCGGGGGCGGCGAGGGCGGCGAGGCGGGCGACGGCCGCGGGCGTGACTCCCGGCAGGTCGACGAGGTGCACGACGACCGCCTCCGGGGCTGGGGCGCGGGCCGCCAGCGCGGCCAGTCCGGCGCGCAGCGAGGCGCCCATGCCCTCGGCCCAGTCCGAAGCGAGGACGACCGCCGTGCCGCCCGGGACCAGCGGGCGCACCCGCTCCGCCTCCGCCCCGAGGACCACGGTCGACGGCGTGCAGCCGCCCTCCACCAGGACCCGCAGGGCCCGGCGGACGAGCGGCTCGCCCGCCAGCTCGATGAGGGCCTTCGGCCCGCCCATCCGGCGGCCGGCGCCGGCGGCGAGCAGCAGGCCCTCGGCCGGCACTACTTGTTGATCTCGGTGACGGGGTGCTCGTACGGGACCGTGTCGAGCGGGAACTCGAGGTCGCCGAAGGGGGACATGTTCCCCTGCACCGGCCCAAGGAGCTCGGTCAGCGGGTGCTCGCCGTCCGGCAGGTCCGGCCAGTTCGGGTCGATGCGTCCGGACTTCAGCGGCTTCGCCACGGCTCTCCTCCACGGTCTGTCGGGCACGGGCGCCCCCAGTATCCCCGATCGGACGGCCGGGCGGGGCACCCGTCCCGACGACTACCGTGGAGGGCGATGACCGTCCCGCTGGTCGACTGGCTGCGTGCCCAGGACGACGAGACCCTGGCCGCGCTGCTGCGGCTCCGGCCGGACCTGGCCGTGCCCCCGCCCGCCGACGTCACCGTGCTGGCCACCCGCGCCGGGATCCGCGCCTCGGTGCACCGCGCGAGCGACGACCTCGACACCGTGGCCCTCGCCGTGCTCGAGGCACTCGTCGTGGCCGACGCCGACCGGGTGGCCGCCGAGCGCGCCGAGGTCGCCCGGCTGCTGGGACCGGACGTCACCGCCGCGGCCCTCGACGCCGCCCTGGCCGCGCTGCAGGCGCGTGCGCTGGTGTGGGGGGACGAGGCGGGGCTGCGGGTGGTGCCGGCCGCCCGGGACGTCGTGCCCGCCTACCCGGGCAACCTGGGCCGGCGCGCGGGCGGGCCCGCGGCGTCGAGCGGGCTGCCGGGGCTGCTCGAGGGGCTGCCGCCCGAGGAACGCCGGGTGCTCGACGCGCTGATCGCCGGCCCGCCCATCGGCCGCAGCCGGTCCGCGGCGGAGCCGGACAGCCCGGTGGGGCGACTGCTCGACAAGGGCCTGCTGATCCGGCTCGACACCGAGACGGTGGAGCTGCCGCAGCAGGTCGGGATCGCGCTGCGCGGCGAGCGGCCGATGGGCCGGATCGAGGCCACCCCGCCGGCGCTGTCGACCCGCGAGCGACCGGCGTCCCAGGTCGACGGCACCGCGGGCGGCGCCGCCATGGAGCTCCTCCGGCGCGTCGAGCGGCTCGTCGAGCTGTGGGGCACCGCCCCGCCCACCGTGCTCCGCTCGGGCGGGCTGGGCGTGCGGGACCTGCGCCGGACCGCCCGCGAGCTGGAGACGGACGAGGCGGGCGCCGCGCTGATCGTCGAGGTCGCCCTGGCCGCGGACCTGCTCGGGCAGAGCGACTCGCCCAACCCGGACTGGCTGCCCACCACCGCCGCCGACGCCTGGTCCGCGGCCGGCATCGAGCAGCGCTGGGTCGCGCTGGCGCGGGCCTGGCTGGAGCTGCCGCGCCTGCCCGGGCTCGTCGGCCGTCGCGACGACGCCGACCGCCCGATCAACGCGCTCTCTGAGACGCTGCGCCGCCCCGTCGCACCCCGGGACCGCAAACGCGTGCTGGCCGCGCTGGCCGACCTGCCGCCGGGCACCGCCGTCACCACCCCGGAGGCGCTGGGGGACCTGCTCGCGTGGCGCGCACCGCGGCGGGGCGGGCGGCTGCGGGACGAGATCGTCCGGTGGACGCTGGAGGAGGGCACGCTGATCGGCGTCGTGGCCCTCGACGCTCTCGCCGAGCCGGGGCGGGCGCTGCTCGCCGCGGCGCCGGGGGAGAACGGCCCGGTCGTCGCCGCGTTGCGGGCCGTGCTGCCCGAGCCGGTCGACACCGTGCTCCTGCAGGCCGACCTCACGGCCGTCGCGCCCGGCCCGCTCGTCACGGCGCTGGCGCGGGAGCTGCAGCTGATGGCGGACGTCGAGTCCGCCGGCGGCGCGACCGTGTACCGCTTCTCCGAGGCCAGCGTGCGGCGCGCCCTCGACTCGGGGCGCTCGGTCACGGACCTGAAGGAGCTGCTCGAGGCCAAGTCGTCGACCCCGGTACCGCAGGCCCTGACCTACCTGATCGAGGACGTCGGACGCCGGCACGGGCGGCTGCGCGGCGGCGTCGCCTCGGCCTTCCTGCGCTCGGACGACGAGGTGCTGCTCTCCGAGGTCCTCGCGCACCCGGAGACGGCGGCGCTGGAGCTGCGGCGGATCGCGCCGACGGTCGCGGTGAGCCCCGCCCCCCTCGCGGAGCTGCTCGACGGGCTGCGGGCCGCCGGGTTCAGCCCGGCCGCCGAGGACGCCTCGGGCGGCGTGCTGGATCTGGGGCCGCGCGGGGCCCGCACGGACCCGCGACGGCCGCGGAACCGGTCGGTGCTCGCCGATCCCTCGGAGGAGCGGATCGACGCGGTGGTGGCCAAGATGCGCGCGGGCGACGCACTGGCCGCGGCCCGGCGCGGGGCCGGGAACGCCCTGCCCGCCAACGGGTCCAGCCACACCCTGGCCACGCTGCAGGAGGCGGCGCGGGCGCAGCGTCAGGTGTGGATCGGGTACGTCGACGGCCACGGCGTGCAGGGCGAGCGGGTGCTCGCCCCGCTCACCGTCGGCGGCGGGATCGTCGAGGGGCGCGACGCCGTCGACGGCGAGGTCTACCGGCTGCCGCTGCACCGGATCACGCGGATCGCCCTCATCGAGAGCTGATCACGGCACCGGTCCCGGGCCGGGCGGGTGTCCCGGCCCGTCGGGAGCCAGCGCCGGGTCAGCGCGGATCGGCGCGGATCAGCGGCGGGCGCCGGCCGCCATGCGGGCGGCCATGGCGTGCTGGACCAGCGCGATCAGCGTCTGCTTCGTGGACTCCCGGTTGCGGGCGTCGCACATGACGATCGGGATCGACGGGTCGATGGACATGGCCTCGCGGACGTCCTCGACCCGGTGCGGCTGCTGGCCGTCGAAGGCGTTCAGGCCGACGACGTAGGGCAGGCCGCGGTCCTCGAAGAAGTCGATCGCGGAGAAGCAGTCCGCCAGCCGCCGCGTGTCGACCAGCACGACCGCGCCGATCGCGCCGCGCACCAGGTCGTCCCACATGAACCAGAACCGGTGCTGCCCGGGCGTGCCGAACAGGTACAGGATCAGGTCCGAGTCGAGCGAGACGCGGCCGAAGTCCATCGCGACCGTGGTGGTCTGCTTGTTCGGCGTGGCGCTCAGGTCGTCGTGCCCGGCGCTGGCCTCGGTCATCACGGCCTCGGTCGTCAGCGGGTCGATCTCCGACACCGAGCCGACGAACGTGGTCTTGCCGACGCCGAAGCCGCCCGCGACCACGATCTTCGCCGAGATCGTGGTGGGCGTCGGACCCGGCCGGGGTGCCGGGGACGGGCGGGACATCGCCGGGGTGACCGGCGGCCCGCCGACGGGGTAACTAGAGCCGACGGAGTCCACTCAACACCCTTTCCATCAGTGCGAGGTCCGGCTCGTTGCCGGTACTGCTCGCGGTCTGGTGCACGGTCACCACGCCGAGCCCGGCCATGTCGCCGAGCAGCACCCGGGCGACACCGAGCGGGATCGACAGCAGCGCGGCGACCTCGGCGACCGAGCGGGGCTGGTCGCACAGGTCCGCGACCGAGCGGTGCTCCATCTGCAGCATCGCCAGCTGCTCACGCCCCTGCGGGCTGGTCGAGACCAGCGTCTCGATCGCGAGGTCGAAGCCGGACTTGGTCCGGCCGCGGGTCCAGGCGTAGGGCCGCACCGCCGACGCCCCGGTCGGGACGGCGGGCGGGAGCGGCTCGTCCCGGATCGGTTCGATGGGGCCGGTCTGGTACCCGCCGTAGCCCGAGCCCGCGAACCCGGCGTCCCCCTGGGGACCCTGGGAGCCCTGGCTGTAGGCGACCTCGTTGGGGACCGGGCCGGGGGGCGGCGTGGTCGGGTACGCCGGCGGCGGCGGGGCCTGCGGGGCCTCCTGCCGCTCGGCGTCCTCGTCCCGCCGGCGCCCCCACCGGCGGCGCTTGCGGGGGCGCCCCGAGTCGAGACTGAACCCGTTCATCACGTCGGCGAACGTCGGCTCCTGCTGACGCGGTGCGTCGTCGGGACCGCTGGTCATGAAACCTCACCTGCCTCGTGCCGGTCGTTCGTCGGACGGATGGACATGGGATCGGGTCGCTGAGGGTCGACGCCGGGGCGTCAGGGCCCGAAGGAGCCCTGCAGCTCGGCCCGCAGCTCCGGGGTGAGCAGCTGGCCGACGCGGTCGACCAGCAGCGTCATCTCGTAGCCGATCAGACCGATGTCGCAGCTCGGGGAGGCGAGCACGGCCAGGCACGAGCCGTCGCTGATGGACATGAGCAGGACGATCCCGCGGTCCATCTCCACGACGGTCTGCACCACGCCGCCCGCGTCGAAGCAGCGGGCCGCGCCCTGGGTCAGGCTGACCAGCCCGGACGCCACCGCGGCCAGCTGGTCCGCGCGGTCCCGGGGGAGCCGGTCCGACGCCGTGAGCAGCAGCCCGTCGGCGGAGACCACGATCGCGTGCGCGACCCCGGGGACCTTCTCCGCGAAGTTGGTGACCAGCCATCCGAACCGGCTGGGCTGGGTCTGTGGTGCGGTCACGCCGCGGCCTCCTCGACGTCGGTCGGGCCGGTGGGGGCGGCCGCGGGTGCGGTCTCCTGCCCGATCATCACTTCTCCTCGTCCTGCTCGGTCGTGCTCCGGGTCTGCCCGGTGCCGGCACCGCCCGCCGCCGACTGGCGGCGCAGCCGGCTCTCCCGGCCCTGCCGGACGCCCTGCTGGTAGCTCGCCAGGCGGCCACGGATGGCCTCGGCGTTGCGGGCCGGCCCCGAAGGCGGAGCCAGCACCGCGGATCCTGCCGCGCTGCCCGGGACGAGCCGCGCGCGGGGCCTGCGTTTCGGCAGCCCCGCCTCCGTGGTCTCGTTCGCGCCGCGCTCGGACTCGGCGGCCGTGGCCGCCGCGGTCGCGTCGGCGACCCGCCAGCCCTCGTCCGCCGCGGTGGCGAACCCGGTCTCGCCGCCGGCCGCCCGGTCCGTGCGGAGCGGGTCGGCCGGGGCCGCCCCGCCCGCCGGAGCCGGGGTGCCCGGGGCGTCCTCGGCGCCCTCGCCGTCCGTCCAGCGGACCGGGACGGAGCGGTTCGAGCGGAACCAGGCCGACGCGATCTCCTCGAAGATCGGCGTGGTCTGGCCGAGGTCGAAGCGGGACGGCCCGTCGGCGGACTCGGCCGGGCCGCCGGTGGGGGCGGTCGGGTCGGCCGGCGTGGCGCCGAGCGCGCCGGCCGGGGCCGGGGTGCCGGGCAGGCCCGGGCCGGTCGCGGTCGGGGCGGCCCCGTTGCCGGTGCCGGCGGGGCCGGTGCCGTGGGGGCCAGTGCCGGTGCTGCCGGTGCCGCTGGGGCCGATGCCGTTCGGGCCGGTTCCGGTGGGGCCGGCGCCGTTCGGGCCGGTCGGGGCCGCGGCCTGGGGGCCGGGGCTCGGGCGGCGGGTCGGCAGGCCGGCCGGGCCGGTCGGACCGTTCGTGCCCTGGCCGGCCGCTGTGCCCTGGCCGGCCGCTGTGCCCGGGGCGCCGGGGGTGCCGGTGCCGTAGGCGATGGGGCCGCCGTTGCGGTACGGGGCGGCCGGGCCCGCGGTCGGGTTCGCGGCCGGAGCCGGTCCCTGGGGCGCAGGCCCCTGAGTGGCCGGGCCCTGGGAGGTCGGGCCCTGGGAGGTCGGGCCCTGCGACGCCAGGCTGCGGGTGGCCGGGCCCTGGGTCGCCGGGTTGTCGGTCGCCGCGGCCGGGTCCGCCGGGCTCTGGCCGGTGGTCCCGCCCGCGGGAGCGGTGCCGCCGGTCTGCTCTGGGCCCGGGGTCGACGCGCCACCCAGGATGTCCGCGGCGCCCGCACCGGTCGGCGCGGTGCCGTTGGTCCCCGTGCTGTCCGTGGTCCCGGTGAGGCCGTCCGAACCGGGGCGGCGGCCCGACGGGGTCCGCGACTCGAAGCCGCCCGGGCGGCGCAGCTGGCCGGTGGTGCTCGTGTCCGCGGGCGTGGAGGCCGAGAAGAGGGCCTCCGTGCCCTCGGTCGACGCCGACATCGGGCGGCCGGGCCGGCGCTGCGGCAGGCCCCCCGGACCGGTCGGGTAGCTCGTGGGCCGGTTGTCGGCGCCGGGCGCGGCGCCCGGGGTGCGCCGGGGCAGACCCTGCGAGCCCTCGACACCGGCGGCCGGGGCGGCCGGGGCCTGACCGGCCCGGTCCCCGTTCGGGGTCTGGCCGGGTGCGCCCGGGGTGCGGCGCGGAAGCTCGGTGCCCTCGGCGCCGGCCTGCGAGGCCGTCGCGGCCGGACGCTCCGGCCGGGCCTCGGGCTCCTCGCCGCGCCGCGGCAGCGCCGATGGCGGCCGGCTGGGCCGCTGCCCGCCGTTCAGGCCCGGCGTGCGGCGGGGCAGGCCCGCCGCGGTCGGCGGGACGGGCTCCCGGGACGGACGGTCGCCCGCGGGCGCACCGGCGTCGGAGCCGCCGGTCGCGCTCGCACCGCCGGTCCGCTCGGGACCCGCGGCCGCGGTGCTGCCGGGAGTGCTGTCGGTGCGCTCGCCGGCGCTGGTGCCGGTGGCGTCGGTGCTGTTCGCGGCCTCGGTGCCCGGGGTGGTCGAGTCCGTGGTCCCGGTCGCGGAGCCAGAGGTCGGGCCCTCGGTGTCCGTGCCCCTGCCGGCCTCGCTACCCGGCGCCTCGGGGCCCGCAGCAGTGCTGCCCGCTGCGGCGCGGCCCTCGGTCACGCGGCCCTCGGTCACTCGGCCCTCGGTCGTGGCGCCGTCGGTCTCGCGGCCCGAGGTCGTGGTGCTCTCGGTGGTGCTCTCGGTGGTGCGGGGCTCGGTGGTGCCGCGCTCGGTGGTGCGGCCCTCAGGGGTGCGCCCGTCGGGTGCGTCGCCGCGCTGAGTGGCAGCGGGGCCGGTGAGGCCGGAGGGCGCGGTGCCGGGCGTGGCGCCCGGACGCGTGGCCTCCGTACCGGCCGTCGGCTCGACAGCGCTCTCGCGCTTCCCGTCCGCCTTCGTGCCGGACGGGTCGCCGGCCTGGGCGGAGGTGCGGCCCGTGACCGCAGGCCCCTGGCCGTTCACACCGGGGATGCCCGTGGTGCGGGTGTCGGCCGAGGGCACGGTCGTGGCCGCGTCGCCGGTCGGCGAGATGCCGCCGGCCTCGATGACCGGGAAGCGGCTGGTGGCGGGCTCGTCCTCGTCCGCCTCTGCCGGGGAGGTGGAGTCGGCGTCGGGCGTCGTGCCCGTTGCACCCGCAGCGCCCGCGGCGCCCTCAGGGTCCTTCGACCGGGTGGCGCCGCCGCGGGACCCGGCCGTGGCCGAGGTGCCCGTGGCGGGGGTGTCCGCGTCGGTGCCGCTCGCTCCCGAACCCGCCGGCGGGGTCTGGTCGTCCGCCGAGGCGGCGGTGGCGATCCGCCCGGTCTCGGTCGCGCTGTCGTCCAGGTCGGTGTGGTCGCCGTCGGTGTGGTCGCTGTCGGTGCGGTCGCTCCCGGCGCGGTCGCTGCCGGCGCGGTCCGCGGTCTCGTCGGAGTCCTTGTCGGACTTGCGCAGGCCCGCCGCACCGGCGAGCCCGGCGGCCGCACCGGCCAGCGCGGCGCCGGCCGCGGCCACGCCCCGGCCGAGCTTCTCGCCCGGCCGCTCGGAGCCCGTCGACGGCGCGTCGTCCTGGCCCTCGCTGCGCGCCTGCGTCGCGTCGGCCGGGGAGTCGGGCGGGAAGTCGGGCGGGGAGTCGGCCGGCGTGCCGGGACGTTCCTGCTCACGGGTCCGGTCGGTCACCTCGCCCGGCGTGCCGCCCCGCGGCGCACGCTTCGGCAGCGACGGCAGGTCACCCGAGCCGGACGCGGCCGGGCGCTCGCCGTGGAGGGCGTGCCCGTTCGTCGGCCGGGTCGGGACGGTGGAGCCGTTCGGCGGCCGCCGGAGGCTCTCCACCGGCCACGGACCACGCTCCGGGCCCGCCGGGCGGCCACCGGAGGCCCGGCGGCCGCCCGGCCCGTCCGGGCTGCGCCCGTCGGTCGCGCTGCCGCCCTGCTGGGTGGTCCCGCGCTCCTCCCGCGTGTCCTGGTCCGAGGGAGCGGTGGCCTCCGCCTCGTCCCGGCGCTCGGCCGGCGGTGTGGCCGCGCCGGTGCCGAAGGCGTCGAAGCCGTCGTCCGGGCCGGAGCCGTCCTGCGGGGGCACGCCCCCGGGCCGGCGCTGCGGCAGACCCTTCCCGTTGAGCGGCGGGGTCGGCGGGCGGCCGCCACCGAGCGCCGGAGCGGGGCTCATCGGCCCGTCGTCCCCCGCGACGAGGGAGGACAGCGACCGGGACT
This sequence comes from Pseudonocardia autotrophica, assembly GCF_000717175.1. Lineage (GTDB taxonomy): Bacteria > Actinomycetota > Actinomycetes > Mycobacteriales > Pseudonocardiaceae > Pseudonocardia > Pseudonocardia halophobica. Next base: position 34,198 of record NZ_JNYD01000018.1, read on the forward strand.
GGCCGGTGCCGTTGCTGCCCGGACGCGGCGCGGGGACGGTGCTCGGGGCGGCGGGGCCGCCGCCGAAGGCGGACGCGCCCTGCCCGGCGGGGACGGCGGGCGCGGCACCCGCGCGGACCGGCTGCCGGTCGATCGGCTCGGCCGACGGGACGAGTACGGCGGGCACGGTGACCGAGGCGGTGAGGCCGCCGGAGCCGCCCGTCATGCCGCCGCCGAGCCGGATGCCCAGCCCGTGCCGGTTGGCCAGGCGGCCGACCACGAACAGACCCATCCGGCGCGACGCCGAGACGTCGACCGCGGCCGGGGAGGAGAGGCGCTGGTTGGCCTCGGCGAGCTCGTGCTCCGCCATGCCGACGCCGCGGTCGGCGATCTCGACGAGCAGCGAGCCGTCTCCCGCCCGGGTCGTGCTCATGACGACCTGCGAGTCCGGCGGGGAGAAGTTGGTGGCGTTGTCGAGCAGCTCGGCCAGCAGGTGGACGAGGTCGCTCGCGGCGCGCCCGGCGACCGTCGCGACGGGCGGCGGCTGCACGACGACGCGCTGGTACTGCTCGATCTCGGACACCGCGGCGCGGAGGACGTCGACCACCGGGACCGGGGCGACGTTGCGCTTCGCGAGGTCGGTGCCCGCGAGGACCAGCAGGTTCTCGCTGTTGCGTCGCATACGGGTGGCGAGGTGGTCCAGCTGGAAGAGGTTGGACAGCTGGTCCGGGTCCTGCTCGTTGCTCTCCAGCTGCTCGATCAGCTGCAGCTGGCGCTCGACCAGCGCCTGCGAGCGGCGGGAGAGGTTGACGAACATGTTCGACACGTTCGACTGCAGCGCGGCCTGGTCGGCAGCGAGGCGGATCGCCTGCCCGTGCACGGCGTCGAACGCCCGGGCCACCTGGCCGACCTCGTCCCGGCCCGCGAGCGGCACCGGCTCGACCATAGCGTTGAGCGGCTGGCCGGAGCGCATGCTCTCGACGGCCTGGGGCAGCCGGCGCTCGGCGACCTCGAGGGCGGAGCGGCGCAGGACCCGCAGCGACCGGATCAGGCTGCGGGCGAGCAGCACGATGATCGCGATGCCGAGCAGCACGCCCAGCATGAGCAGCACGGAGTTGACGCCGGCCTTGTTGCTCGCGTCCTCCTGCGCCTGGCTGGAGGTGGCGGTCAGCTCGTCGGCCACGCCGGACCCGGCGCGTTCGACGACCTGGGCGGCCTGCTGGTAGGCCGCGTCCCACGCCACCGGATCCGCCTCGAGCGGCCGGTCGGTCGGAGTGGCCATGATCTGGGTCCGCAGCCGCTCGAGCTCGACGTTGGCGCCGTCGGTGGCGAAGTTGCCGTAGCGCGCGAGCTGCTCCGGCGTGAGGCCCACCTGGTAGTCGGCGAACGCCGTGCCGAACGCCGCGGCGGCGCCCGTGACGGTGATCTTGTCCTGCTCGCTCAGCCGGCCCGCGGCGATCGCGCCCGCGATCACGGTGTGCTGCAGGGCGAGCGCCTCGCGGGCCTCGCCGGTCGCGGTGAGCGCGTCGCCCAGGCCGCCGGCGTACGTGGTCTCACCCTGGCGGACCAGCGCCCGCTCCAGGACGTCCGTGCGCTGCACGATGGTCGTGTACCGGGTGGTGACGTCGTCGATCCCGGCCGGCGAGCCCGCCACGTCCGTGCGCAGCACCGGGAGCTGGGTGAACCCGCCCTCGGCCTGCTGCAGCGCGGTGGTGCTGCTGGCGTCGAGCAGCGAGGGGTCGGACAGCGCCGACCGCACCTCGCCGAGCTTGGCGTCGGTGTCCGCGGCGGCGGCCGCGAGCGCGCCGCGGTCGCCCGTGCGCCCGCCGGCGACGAACAGCACGGCGCTGTTGCGCTCGGCCTGCAGCGCCTGCGCCGTGGCGGCGACGTCCTGGCGGATCTCCAGCAGGCGGTTGTCCCGGCCCAGCTGCTCGGCCACGCCGGCCTGGTCGGAGATGCGCAGGACGCCCAGCACCAGGGCCAGCAGGGTGGGCACGAGGCCCACGGCCACCAGCTTGGCGGCCAGGCTCCAGTTGCGGGGGTTCAGCCGCTCCGACCACGCGGGGTGGCGTTCGGTGCTGGTCACGTCAACGTCTCCCTGATGTGGCTCGCGACGACCTGACCGACCTTGACACGCGGACCCGACGATTCGCGCCCCGCGGACACCTGGCGGAGCCGAGGTGCCCGTTGGTAGCGGCCAGTGGCCGAGCGGCTCGCACGCGTGTTCGGCGAGGCCGGGGGCGGTGCGGGGGAGCCGGCGGGGAGCGGGGCGGTGATCGTCTGGGCCTTCCGGTCGTGGACCGGCCGCGCGGTCGCACCCGGTCGAGGCCGGGCCCGGGCCGCCGCCGGTCCGCTTCTCCTGCAGCGGTTTCCGCGACACGCGGCCGCTGGGGAGGCCGCCCGCCCGGAACCGGGGATAGGATCGTCGTGGCACACGTACGTACTGCGGACAGTGCCCGGCCAGCATAGCCGGAGGTGGTGCGACGCCCGCCCTGGACGAACGACTCGTCCATCACCCCGATCGGGTGGCGCCGTCGCCGACCGCTCACCGTCCGCGGGAGACCGCCCGACTCACGACGAGTGGCGGGTCGTGCACCGATCGACACCCCCGAAGGGATCCGCGCGTGACCGACGGTCCGCTCATCGTCCAGTCCGACAAGACCCTCCTGCTCGAGGTCGACCACCCCGCCGCGAACGACGCGCGGATGGCGATCGCCCCCTTCGCCGAGCTGGAGCGCGCGCCCGAGCACGTGCACACCTACCGCGTCACCCCGCTCGCGCTGTGGAACGCCCGGGCCGCCGGGCACGACGCCGAGCAGGTCGTCGACGCCCTGGTCCGCTTCTCCCGCTACGCCGTCCCGCAGCCGCTGCTGGTCGACGTCGTCGACACCATGGGCCGGTACGGCCGGCTGCAGCTGTCCAACCACCCCGCGCACGGCCTGGTCATGACGGCGCTGGACCGGGCGGTTCTGGAGGAGGTGCTGCGGCAGAAGAAGATCGCCCCGATGCTGGGCGCCCGGATCGACCCGGACACGGTCGTCGTCCACCCCTCGGAGCGCGGGCACCTCAAGCAGATGCTGCTCAAGGTGGGCTGGCCGGCCGAGGACCTGGCCGGCTACGTCGACGGCGAGTCGCACCCGATCGAGCTGGTCCAGGACGGCTGGACGCTGCGCGACTACCAGGCCCAGGCCGTCGACGGGTTCTGGGACGGCGGCTCCGGCGTGGTCGTGCTGCCCTGCGGCGCGGGGAAGACGCTGGTCGGCGCCGCGGCGATGGCCCGGGCCGGCGCCACCACGCTGATCCTGGTCACCAACACCGTCTCGGGCCGGCAGTGGAAGCGCGAGCTGGTCGCCCGCACCAGCCTCACCGAGGACGAGATCGGCGAGTACTCGGGCGAGAAGAAGGAGATCCGCCCGGTCACGATCGCGACCTACCAGGTGATCACGCGGAAGACGAAGGGCGAGTACCGGCACCTCGAGCTGTTCGACTCCCGGGACTGGGGCCTGGTCGTCTACGACGAGGTGCACCTGCTCCCCGCCCCCGTCTTCCGGATGACGGCGGACCTGCAGTCCCGCCGCCGGCTCGGGCTGACCGCGACGCTGGTCCGCGAGGACGGCCGGGAGGGCGACGTGTTCTCCCTCATCGGACCGAAGCGCTACGACGCCCCGTGGCGGGACATCGAGCAGCAGGGCTGGATCGCGCCCGCCGAGTGCACCGAGGTCCGGGTCACGCTCACGGAGAGCGAGCGGCTCGGCTACGCGACCGCGGAGGCCGAGGAGCGGTACCGCATGGCGTCGACGGCACGCACCAAGCTGCCCGTCGTCAAGGCCATCCTGGACCGGCACCCGGGCGAGCCGACGCTGGTCATCGGCGCCTACCTCGACCAGCTCGACGAGCTCGGCGAGGTGCTGGACTGCCCGGTGATCCAGGGCTCCACGAAGAACCGGGAGCGGGAGGCGCTGTTCGACGCCTTCCGGGCCGGGGAGCTGAAGCGCCTGGTCGTCAGCAAGGTCGCCAACTTCTCGGTCGACCTGCCCGAGGCCACCGTGGCCGTGCAGGTCTCGGGCACCTTCGGCTCCCGGCAGGAGGAGGCGCAACGGCTGGGCCGGCTGCTGCGGCCCAAGGGCGACGGCCGGCAGGCGCACTTCTACTCGGTCGTGTCGCGGGACACCCTCGACACCGACTACGCCGCGCACCGTCAGCGTTTCCTCGCCGAGCAGGGGTACGCGTACCGCATCGTGGACGCGGACGACCTGCTCGGACCGGCCCTGCCCGAGGTGGGCTGACCGGAGCGTGACGGCGGTTCCCCGGGACGGGGGTACCGCCTCACCCCGATGCGGCCGTGCGTCGAAAGGCCAGGTCCGGGACACTCGGTGGCGCAACCGTGACAGGGAGCCGAGGAATGTCCGTCGCCGGCTGGATCGTCGTCGGGGTGCTGGCCTGGGTGGCCGTCGCCCTGGTCGTCGCGGTGCTCGTCGGGCGGATGGTGCGGCTGCGGGACCGGCAGGTCCCCGAGGACCCCTTCCCGCGTCCCGCGCCCCCGCCGGAGCAGGACCCGTCGTGGCCGCACCCCGGCGGCCGCGCGCCCCGGACTCCCGAACCCCGCCGACCCCGGCGCTGATCCGGGTCGGTCTCCGGGAGGGATCCGGGGCCGACCCCGAGGTGCGGGCCCCGCGCCGCGGGCAGGCTCGTGGTCATGGAACAGCAGACCACCACCGCCACCCCCGACCAGCACACCATCGACGGGCAGGCCGTCGTCCCCGCCCCGCGGGAGCAGAAGCCGTTCCGGCTGCACCGCAGCCGCTCCGACAAGATGATCGCCGGCGTGTGCGGCGGGCTCGCCGAGAGCCTGAACGTCGACGCGGGCCTGATCCGGATCGCGCTCGTCGCGCTGACCGTGCTGGGCTTCGGGTTCGGCATCGTCCTCTACGTCGCCGCCTGGTTCCTCGCGCCCGAGGAGTGAGTCCGGAGTGAGTCCGGTGACGGGCGCACCTCTGCACTTGGGTGTGTCGCAGCTCACCGGGTGTGTGTCATCGTCCGCGCGTGCGTCCGAACCCCGCGACCGAGCGGGCCGCCGAGCGGCGGCACCTGCTCGACCTGCTGCTCGCCGAGCGCGAGGGCCTGCTGTCCGTCCTGGACCGGGTCCTCGCCCTGCGCGGCACCGCCCGGTTGATCCGCGAGGCCGCCGGCGCCGACGCCGGCTTCCTCGGCGAGCGGGTGCCCGGCGGCGGCACCGTGATCCGCTGGACGGACGGCACCCGCACCGACGCCCTGCAGGATCTCGCGGTCGACGTCGGACGCGGGGTGGGCGGCCGGGCCCTCATGCTCGGCGAGCCCGTCCGGGTGCGGGACTACGTGTCCGCCCCGACGATCACCCACGACTACGACGAGCGCGTCCGCCGCGAGGCCCTGGGCGCCCTCGTCGCGGTCCCGGTCCTGGACCGCGACTGCCCGCTGGCCGTCGCCTACGCCGGGCTGCACGGCCCGGGGACCTTCGGCGACGCCGCCGTCGACGCGCTGCGCCGGGCCGCGGACCGGGCCGTCCCGACCCTGCGGCTGGCCGACGCCGCCGCGGCCAACGTCGACGGCGCCGTCGCCGTCGAGCGCCGCCGGATGCAGGCGTCGCTGCACGACTCCGTCGGCGCGATGCTCTTCTCGATCGGCGCGCAGGTGCGCGACCTGCGCGCCGACCTGCCGGACAACCCGGCCCTCGCCGGGCGGCTCACCCGGATCGAGGCCGACGTCTCCGAGGCCTCCCGCGCCCTGCGGGAGGCCCTGCTGGCGTTGGCGGAGAGCTCGCCCGAGCGCGCGCTGCCCGTCGAGCTGGCCGAGCACTGCCGCAGCTTCCAGACCCGCACCGGGGTGACCTGCCGCTTCGTCCAGCTCGGCCCGGTCGCGCCGCTCGACGGCGAGCGCACCGCGATCCTCGTCGCCGTCGCCCGGGAGGGGCTGCTCAACGCCGAGAAGCACGCCGGCGCCAGCACCGTGATCGTCAGCCTCGCGCCGGACGACGCGGGCGGGGTCCAGCTCGCCGTGGCCGACGACGGCGGCGTCACCGAACCGGCGACGTCGGTCGGGACCGGCCTGGGCGTGCGGATGCTCGCGGCCCGTGCGGAGCGGCTCGGGGGACAGGTCGGCCTGATCCACGACGAGGACGGCGGCACCACCCTGCGCGTCGCCCTGCCGGCGCCCCCGGTGCTCCCCGTGCCGCCTGCGCACCCGGTGCCCGGCCCGTGAGCGCCGCCCGGGTGATGGTCGTCGACGACCATCCCGTGGTGCGCGACGGCGTCGCGCTGCTCCTGCGCGGCGAGCCGTCGCTGGCCGTGGTCGGGTCCGCCGAGTCCGGGCGGACCGCGCTCGACCGGGCCAGGGAGCTGCGCCCCGATCTCGTGCTGCTCGACCTCCGGCTGCCGGACATGCTCGCGCCCGAGGTCGTCGTCGGGCTGCGGGAGGTGTGTCCGGGGGCCCGGGTCGTGGTCTTCACCGCGCACGGCGACCACCACGGCATCCGGGCGGCGCTCGACGCCGGCGCCCACGGCTGCCTGGTGAAGGACGCGGCGGCGACCGACCTCGTCGCCGCCCTGCGCGCGGTGCTCCGCGGGGAGCGCGTGGTGGACCCGCGCATGGTCCCGGCGGCCGACGCTGCCGCGTCGGCGCTGGAACGCACCGGCCTGACCCGCCGCGAGTACGAGGTGCTCCGGCTGGCCGCCCAGGGCCGGACGAACCCGGAGATCGCCGAGGCCACGGGCCTGACCCGCAACACCGTGAAGACCTACCTGCAGTCCGCGCTGCACAAGCTGGGGGCCCGCAACCGGGTCGAGGCGATCGGCAAGGCCAGCGAGGCGGGGCTGCTGTAGCCGTCCGTTGTGCACGATGCGTGATCGTGACGCCCCGTTCGTCCGAACCTCTCCACCTGGGGGTGTGGCGAGCCGTGTGACCGGCACCACGATGTGCGCCGACCGGCCGCGGCGGCCGGGGGAGGCGGTGCGACGGGTGCTGAGCGTGCGCGGGCTGTCGGTCCGCTACGGGCGGTCGGTGCGGGCCCTCGAGGAGGTCGATCTCGAGGTCGGCGCGGACAGCGTGCTGGCGGTCCTCGGCGGCAACGGCGCCGGGAAGTCGACCCTGCTCCGCGCGGTGTCGGCGACGCTGCGGCTGCACGGCGGCGGGGTCACGGCCGGCGAGATCCGGTTCCGCGACGAGCGTCTCGACCGGCTGGACCCGGCGGCCGTGGTGCGGCGCGGCGTCGTCGCGGTGCCGGAGGGCCGCCAGGTGTTCGCCCGCATGACCGTCGAGGAGAACCTGCGGGCCGGCGGGCTGGGCGCGCGGTCGGCGTCGGTGCGGTCCGCGGCCCGCGAGCGCGTGGCCGAGCTGTTCCCGGTGCTGGCCGAGCGGGCGTCGCAACGGGCGGGCCTGCTCTCCGGCGGCGAGCAGCAGATGCTGGCGATCGGCCGGGCGCTGATGTCCGGCCCCGAGCTCCTGCTGCTCGACGAGCCCTCGCTCGGCCTCGCGCCGCAGATGGTCGGCCGGATCGCCCGGATCATCGGCGAGATCCACGCCCAGGGCACCGCGGTCGTCCTCGTCGAGCAGAACGCGACCATGGCGCTCGAGGTCGCCGACCACGCCGCGGTCCTCGAGGTCGGCCGGATCGCGCTCACCGGCACGGCCGAGGAGCTCGCCGCCAGCGACGACGTCCAGCGCCTCTACCTCGGCGGGCACGCCGAGTCCACCGAGCGGGCCGAGGCCGAGCAGGCCGAGGCGCTGGCCCACCGCCCGCGCCGGTCCCTGACGAGGTGGGCCGGATGACCGCCGCCCCTGCGGAGATCCGGGAGGACGTCCGGACCCTCGCGGTCGACGACGTCACGCTGCGGTTCGGCGGGATCACCGCCCTGTCCGAGGTGTCCTTCGCCGTGCGGCCCGGCACGGTGCACGCCCTGATCGGCCCGAACGGCGCCGGCAAGTCCAGCTGCTTCAACGTGATCAGCGGGCTGTACCGGCCGACGTCGGGCCGGGTCCGGCTGGGCGACACCGACCTCACCGGCACCTCGCCGCACCGGCTGGCGGCCCTCGGCGTCGGCCGGTCCTTCCAGAACATCGCGCTCTCGCCGCACAGCACGGTGCGCGACAACGTCCTGCTCGGCCGGCACGCGCTCACCCGCGGCGGGTTCTTCAGCGGCGGCCTGCGGCTCCCACGGACCGTGCGCACCGAGCGCCGGCACGTCGCGCGGGTCGAGGAGATCTGCGCGTTCCTCGGCGTCGACGACCGGCTCGACGTCCCGGTCGGGGCCCTGCCCTACGGCGTCGCGAAGCGGGTCGACATCGCCCGCGCACTGGCCGTCGAACCCACCCTGCTGCTGCTCGACGAGCCGGCGGCCGGGCTCAACGCCACCGAGACCGCCGAGATGGGCGTGACGATCCGCGACCTGCGGGACGCGCTGGGGATCTCGGTGCTGCTCGTCGAGCACGACATGGGGCTGGTCATGGGCATCGCGGACCGGGTGAGCGTCCTGGACTTCGGGCGGCTGATCGCCGACGGGTCGCCCGCCGAGGTCCAGGCCGATCCCGAGGTGATCCGCGCGTACCTGGGGACGGGCGGGGAGGAGCCGGAGTGAACACGTTCCTGCAGCTCGTGCTCAACGGGCTGGGCAAGGGCGCGGTCTACGCCCTGCTCGCGCTGGGCTTCGTCGTGATCTTCAAGGCGACCGAGGTGGTGAACTTCGCGCACGGGTCGCTGGTGCTGATCGGCGGCTACATGGTCTACGCCACCAAGGACGCGCTGGGCTGGCCGGCCGCGGCGGCGCTCGGGATCGTCTCGGCGGCGTTGGCCGCACTGCTGATCGAGCGGCTGCTGATCGCCCACGCGCGCAACGCCGACGTCAACAGCCTCGCCCTGCTCACCATCGGCGTCGACGTGATCATCACCGAGGAGATCGTGCGCCGGCTGCGCGCCGACATCCCGTTCATCGGCGACCCGTACGACGCCCAGCCGCTGCAGGCCGCCGGGCTCACGGTCTTCCGCACCCAGCTGGTGGCGCTGATCGTCGGGATCGTGCTGATCACGGCGTTCTTCCTGGCCTTCCGCTTCTCCTCCTGGGGGGTGGCGATGCGGGCCCAGGCGGAGAACCGCGAGGCCGCCGCGTTGATGGGGATCCGCAGCTCGCGGGTCACGGCCACGGCCTGGCTGCTCGCCGGCGCGCTGGCCGGCGTGGCCGTGCTGTTCATGGCCACCCAGGACTTCTCCGGGGCGGGGCTCGGCCGGGGCACGCACGCGATCGCGCTGATCGCCTTCCCCGCCGCGATCCTCGGCGGGCTCGACTCCACCGTCGGCGCCGTCGTCGGCGGGCTGATCGTGGGGCTGACGGAGGCGTTGTCGGCCCAGTACGTCTCCTTCGAGTTCTCCAAGAGCGCGGTGTTCCTGGTGATGCTGCTGATCCTGGTGATCAGACCGAGCGGCTTGTTCGGGACCCGGGAGCTGTCCCGTGTCTGAGGTGACGGTGACGCCGCCCGAGACGGAGGCACCCCCGACCCCGGCGCCCCGCCGGCCCCGGAACTGGCTGAAGATCGCCGGGGTCACCCTGTTCCTCGTGCTGCTGGTGCTGTTCCCGGTGTTCACCGGGACGGACGTGGCCTACCTCAAGGCTGGGCAGTACGTCCTGATCGGCGTGGTCGGGGCGGTCGGGCTGACCATGCTCGTCGGCCAGGCCGGGCAGCTCTCCCTCGCGACGCCGTTCTTCCTGCTGGTCGGCGCGGTCAGCTACGCGGTGCTCGCCGGCGACTCGGGCGACTCCGGGGACCTGGTCGGGCTCGGCCTGCCGCCGGTGGTCGCGGCCGTCGGCGCGGTCGTGATCTGCGGGCTCGTCGGACTGGCGTTCGCGCCGGTGTCCGGCCGGCTGCGGGGCATCTACCTCGGCGTCGCGTCGCTGTCGCTGGTCTTCCTCGGCCTGTACCTGGGCCAGTCGCTGGACATGCTCAGCGGCGGCACCTCGACCGGACGCCCGCCGCCGACCTTCGCGATCTTCGACTTCCGCTTCGCCAACACCGAGCCGGCGCCGACGATCCTGGGCGTCGCGGTCCAGAAGCAGCAGCGGCTCTGGTACCTGTTCCTCGTCCTCGCCATCGGCGCCTATCTGCTCGCGCGGGGCGCGGTGCGCAGCCGGATCGGGCGGGCCTGGCGGGCGGTGCGGGACAACGAGGCCGCCGCCACGGCGATGGGCGTGCACGTCACCCGGGTCAAGGCCGGCGCGTTCACGATCTCGTCCGCCTACGCCGGGCTGGCCGGCGTGATGACCGCGCTGTGGCTCGACCTGGTCAAACCCGACGAGAACGAGTTCGTCGGCACCTACTCGATCACCGTCGCGATCGGCTACCTCGCCATGGTGATCATCGGCGGGCTCGGGTCGATCCCGGGCGCCGTCGCCGGCGCGGTGCTGGTCAACGGCCTGCCGCAGCTGCTCACCCTCGGCGCCACCGAGTTCGGCTGGTTCGCCGACGCCCGGTTCGGCGGCCCGTCCCCGGTCCTGATCAGCGCGTTCGTCTACGGCGTGGCCGTCGTGCTGGTCGTGATGTTCGAACCCGGCGGGCTCGCGGCCATCGGCCGCAGGCTCGCCCACGTCAGGGCAGCCCGCCCCACCCGAGGAGGAGATCGAGGATGATCGACAGGCGGAGGCGGCTGGCCGCGCTCGCCGGCGGACTCGCGGCCGGCCTGGTGCTCGCCGCGTGCGGCAGCACCGCGGACAACGCGTCGTCGGGCGGCGGAGCAGGCGGGGTCAAGACCGACAAGGGCGTCACCGACACGACGATCACCCTCGGCGTCATGACCGACCGCACCGGCGTGTTCAAGAACCTCGGCGAGGCCCTGACCGGCGGCAACGAGCTCTGGGTGAAGGACGTCAACGCCGCGGGCGGCATCTGCGGGCGCCAGCTGGCGCTCGAGGTCGTCGACCACGGGTACAAGGCGGACACCGCGAAGACGCTCTACCCGCAGCTCGAGCCCAAGATCCTGGGCATCACCCAGCTCGTCGGGTCGCCGGTGCTCGCGGCGCTCAAGCAGAACCTGATCGACGACAACGTGCTCACCGCGCCGGCGTCGTGGTCGTCGGAGATCCTCAACAACCCCAACGTCATGATGATCGGCACGACGTACGACCTCGAGATCATCGACGGCCTGGCCTACCTGCAGCAGCAGGGGCTGATCGCCGACGGCGACACCATCGGCCACATCTACATCGACGGCGAGTACGGCGGCAACGGCCTGCGCGGCTCCAAGTACTACGCCTCGAAGCACAACATGACGGTGCAGGAAGCGAAGATCACCTCCACCGACAACGACCTGGCCAACATCGTCACCGGGCTCAAGGGCGCCGGGGTGAAGGCGATCGTGCTGACCACGACGCCGGGCCAGACCGCGTCGGCGATGTCGAACAACGCCGCGCTCGGGCTGAACGTCCCGGTGCTCGGCAACAACCCGACCTTCGACCCGGCGCTGCTGCAGAGCCCGGCCGCGGCGTCGCTGGACAAGCTGTACGTGGCGGCGTCGAGCGCGCCGTTCTCGTCGAAGACCCCGAAGGCCGTCGAGGTCGCCAACGAGTACAAGGCCACCTACCCGGACAAGCCGAAGAACGCCGGCGCCCAGGCCGGGTACGTGGAGAGCCTGGTGTGGCAGGCGGTGCTGGAGAAGGCCTGCCAGAACGGCGACCTCACCCGCGCCGGGGTGCAGACCGCGCTGAAGTCGCTGACCTCGGTCACGACGGACGACCTGGTCGCGCCGCTCGACTACAGCATCCCGGGCGCCCCGCCCACCCGCGGCGTCTACATCGCCAAGGTGGACCAGAACGCCGAGGGTGGGCTGACGGAGGTGGCGCCGCTCTTCACCGCCCCCGACGCCCAGGGCTACAAGGCCCCGCACCAGCAGTCCTGACCAGGCCCGCGAGTCGGGAGTTCCGGCACCGCGAGTCGGGAGTTCTGGCACCGCGAGTCGGGAGTTCTGGCACCGCGAGTCGGGAGTTCTGGCACCGCGAGTCGGGAGTTGCGGTCACCGAGTCGGCGATGTCGGGGCCGGGGCGCTCACCGCGAGCGCCCCGGCCCTTCCGCCGTCAGTGGGCCCTCACCTGGCCGGACATCACCGGCGGCGCCCCGACCAGTTGGCGAGCCGCTCGGTCGGGCCCGCGTCCGGCGTCGGCTCGACCACGGGTGCGAACGGGAAGTCCCCGCCCCGGCCCTCGGCGGGGATCATCTGGCGGGCGACCGCCAGCATCGCCTCGGCCAGCGCGGGGTCGGCCTCGGCGTCCTGCCCCGTGGCGACGGCGAGGTCCCAGCCGTGCACGAGTGTCTCGTTGACGTAGCCCCACACCGCACCGCGGCCGGGGGCCTTGCCCCACGGGACGGTGACCTCGCGGTCGAGCAGGGCGTCGTCGGACCAGACGGTCCACATCCGCGCCTGCGCCTCGGTGAAGGCGGCGGGGTAGTCGGGCGTGGGCTGGACCTGGAACGGCATGGTGAACGGCGAGCCGCCCTCACCGATCACGCGGATCTTGTTCACCGTGGCGACGAGGTGCTGGAGCAGGCCCTCGACGTCGAACTCGGGGCAGGGCGTGGCGTCGCGCAGTTGTTCCGGGCGCACCCCGGCGAGCAGCCCGGCGGCCCAGTCGAGGGCGGCGCGGTAGTGGGGGCGGGGGTCCGTGACGATCTCGGTGGTGGTCATGGCGGCAAGCCTCCCGCCGAAACACGACATCCTCTGTCGTGTATCTCTGCCAGTCTTCGGACATGCGCGCGGACCGCCTGCTCTCGCTCGTCCTCCTGCTCCGTCACCGCGGCCGGATGACGGCGCCCGCGATCGCGCGCGAACTGGAGGTGTCGACCCGGACCGTGCTCCGGGACGTCGAGGCACTCTCGGCCGCGGGCATCCCCGTCTACGCCGAACGCGGCCGGCACGGCGGGTTCGCGCTGCTCCCCGGCTTCTCCACCGATCTCACCGGGCTGACGCCGGACGAGGCGGTGGCCCTGCTGACCTCGCCCGCCCGCGCGACGTCGGACGCCCTCGGCCTGGGCGAGGCGTTCTCGTCCGCGATCCGGAAAGTGGTCGCGGCGCTGCCCGAGGGCTCGCGCGAGGCGGCGACCGACGCGACCGGGCGGGTGCTGGTCCGGCGGGGCGGCTTCCTGCGCGACGCCCCCGAGCCGCCCGCCGTCGACGCCCTTCACACCGTGCAGCGCGCGGTGTTCACCGGGCACCGGCTGCGGATCCGGTACGCCGCGCGCGGGGCGGAGGAGGGCCGGTGGCGGACCGTCGAGCCGCTGGGCCTGGTCGAGGCCGCCGGCGCCTGGTACCTCCTGGCGCTCCACGACGGCGCCGACCGCACCTACCGCATCTCCCGCATCGAGGCGGCGGAGGAGCTCGACGAGCCCGCGCAACGCCCGACCGGCGTGGACCTCGAGGAGCTGTGGCAACGCCGGCGGGACGAGTTCCGCCGGGCCCTGCCCCACGTCGTCGCCAGGATCCGGGTGCGGGAGGAGCGTCGGGCGGAGCTGACCCGCACCGCCCTGACCGTGACCGACCCCGGGACCGTCAGGACCACTGAGGACACTGAGGACGCCGACGGCGAGCCCGGTGAGGTCGCCGAGGATGAGAGGACCGATCAGGACGTCGCGGCCGGCGGCTGGTCCGTGATGACCGCGGCGTTCGGCGACCTCCGGCACGCGATCCGCGTGGTGTGGTCACTCGCCCCCGACGCCGAGGCCCTCCACCCTCCCGAGCTGGTGACCGCGCTCCGCGAGCGCGCCGAGGCTGTCGCCGCGGCCCATCGTCCGTGATCGGGCGCGGTGCTGCTCCCCATCGTGATCCGTCGCCATGATCCATCCGGCGGTCACGGGAGCACTCTCGCGCTGACGCTCCCGTGGCCCTCGGATCGATCACGGTAGCGGTGATCGACGCGAGCGGTACCGGAGCGTCATGCATGCGACCGCACCGTGGCGCTCGGAAAGATCATGAACGGAGCGGATCCAGGAGCCGTCCAAGGGGCGTGCTGAATCGACCGTTCCGGGGCTCCGCGGCGGTGGCGGCCGGGTGGGCGACGCCCGGGCAGCTGCGCGGCCCCCGTTTCCACCGGCTGTTCTCCGACGTCTACGTCCCCGCCGCACCCGGCCTCGACCCGTCACACCTGGCGGTGCGTGCCCGAGGTGCCTACCTGCTCGTCGAGGGACGCGGTGCGGTCGGCGGATGGGCCGCGGCCGAGCTCCTGGGTGCGTCGTGCGGCCCGGCGAATGCGCTCGTGGATCTCGTGGTGCCGGGCGGCACGCAGCGGGGACAGCCGGGCCTGCGGGTGCGCCGCGGCCGGCTCCTCACGGGCGAGACCATGCTGGTCGACGGCGTGCGGGTGACCTCGGCCCTCCGTACCGCGTTCGACCTCGCCTGTCGCGGTCCGCTGTGGGACGGGATCGTGGCCGTCGACGCCCTGGCACGGGTCGGGGAGTTCGAGCCGAGCGAGCTGCTGGCGCTGCGAACGCGACACCTGGGTGCGCGGGGGAGCGCGCGCCTCCCGAAGATCGTGCGGCGCGCCGACCGCCGCTCGGGGTCGCCGATGGAGACGCGGATCCGGCTCGCGATCGGCGACGCCGGCCTGCCACGCCCGGTCCTCCAGCATCCGGTCGGCCCGTACGAGCTCGACCTGTCGTACCCGCTGCTCCTGCTCGCCTTCGAGTACAACGGCGGCGACCACCTCGAGCCGGAACGGGCACTGCGCGACCTGGCGCGAGAGGCGCACCTCGCGCGGGCGGGCTGGCGGGTGGTGCGGTTCTCGGCGGTCGAGGTCCACCGGCACCCGGAGCGTGTGGCGGCGAGGGTGCGCCGCGAGCTGGAGGCGGCCTGCCGGGCGCGTGGGCTCGACCCGGCCCGGCTGGCGGGTCACCTCTGAGCGTTCTCACTGATCGCTCCGGGCAGCGCATGATCGGTCCGAGCGGGACAGGAGTGCTGCCGCCCTGACGATCACGTGTCACTCGCAATGATCAACGGCGGTGAGAGGCACGGGACTGCTGTGGCGACAGCCGCAGGGTGACACCCGGAAGGATCACCTGCTGGCCGCCGAGGGCTGTGGTGGTGGCACGACTGCCGTGCGACCTGCGGATTCGTAGCGTCGGGCCCGTGACCACGACACCGCACCACGATCCCGATGCGGCACGGTGGACCCGGCCCACCGCCCCACCCCCGACCCTTCCCGCGCCCCGCCTCCCGACCCTCCCCACCGGCCTGCCCGAGGAGCCCCACGGGCGGCGGCCGGCGCCGCCGGCGGTGCTGGCGACACGGATCGCCGGGCTGACCCTGACGGTCCTCTGCGCCTTCTGGCCCGCCCTGTTCGGCCTGATGGGGATCGCGTTCGGCCTGGGTCTCGCTGATGCGGGCGGCGTGATGTTCGGCGCGGTCATGGGCGCGGTCGCGATCGCCTGGCCGATCGGCTTCTGGTTCGCGACGAGCGGGGCGCGGCGGGTCTGGCCGGTGCTGATCGCGCTGGTCCCGACGTTCCTCGTGGCGGGCGGCAGCGTCTGGCTGTGGATGGCGGGCTGACCCCGAGAACGCCGCAGGGGCGGCGGGCCGAAGCCCACCGCCCCCGCGGGACGAACCAGGTGGCCGGACTCAGAAGTCCATGCCGCCCATGCCGCCGGTCGGGTCGCCGGCCGGGGCGGCGTTCTTCTCCGGCTTGTCGGCGATGACCGCCTCGGTGGTGAGGAACAGGGCCGCGATCGAGGCCGCGTTCTGCAGCGCCGAGCGGGTGACCTTGGCCGGGTCGATGATGCCGGCCTTGACCAGGTCCTTGTACTCACCGGTGGCCGCGTCGAGGCCCTCGCCGGCGGGGAGGTTGCGCACCTTCTCCGCCACGACGCCGCCCTCGAGGCCGGCGTTGATCGCGATCTGCTTGAGCGGCGCCTCCAGGGCGACCTTGACGATGTTCGCCCCGGTCGCCTCGTCGCCGTCCAGGCCGAGGCCCTCGAACAGGCCCGCACCGGCCTGGATCAGGGCGACGCCGCCGCCGGCGACGATGCCCTCCTCGACGGCCGCCTTCGCGTTGCGGACGGCGTCCTCGATGCGGTGCTTGCGCTCCTTGAGCTCGACCTCGGTGGCCGCGCCCGCCTTGATCACCGCGACACCGCCGGCCAGCTTGGCCAGGCGCTCCTGCAGCTTCTCGCGGTCGTAGTCCGAGTCGGTGCGCTCGATCTCGGCGCGGATCTGGTTGACGCGACCGGCGATCTGGTCGGCGTCGCCCGCACCGTCGACGATGGTGGTCTCGTCCTTGGTGACGACGACCTTGCGGGCGGTGCCCAGCAGCGACAGGTCGGCGTTGTCCAGCTTGAGGCCGACCTTCTCCGAGATGACCTCGCCGCCGGTCAGGATCGCCATGTCGGCGAGCATGGCCTCGCGGCGGTCACCGAAGCCCGGGGCCTTGATGGCGACGGACTTGAAGGTGCCACGGATCTTGTTGACGACGAGCGTGGCCAGGGCCTCGCCCTCGACGTCCTCGGCGATGATCGCCAGCGGCTTGCCCGACTGCATGACCTTCTCCAGCAGCGGGAGCAGGTCCTTGACGGTGGAGATCTTGGAGGAGACGAGGAGGATGTACGGGTCCTCGAGCTCGACCTCCATGCGCTCCGCGTCGGTCACGAAGTACGGGGAGATGTAGCCCTTGTCGAAGCGCATGCCCTCGGTGAGCTCGAGCTCGAGCCCGAAGGTCTGCGACTCCTCGACAGTGATGACGCCTTCCTTGCCGACCTTGTCCATCGCCTCGGCGATGAGCTCGCCGATCTGCTTGTCGGCGGCGGAGATCGACGCGGTGGCGGCGATCTGCTCCTTGGTCTCGACCTCCTTGGCCGACTTCAGGAGCGCCTGCGAGACGGCCTCGACGGCCTTCTCGATGCCGCGCTTCAGACCCATCGGGTTCGCGCCGGCGGCGACGTTGCGCAGGCCCTCGCGGACCAGCGCCTGCGCCAGCACGGTGGCGGTGGTGGTGCCGTCACCCGCGATGTCGTCGGTCTTCTTCGCGACCTCCTTGACGAGCTCGGCGCCGATCTTCTCCCAGGCGTCCTCGAGCTCGATCTCCTTGGCGATCGACACACCATCGTTGGTGATGGTGGGCGCGCCCCACTTCTTCTCCAGGACGACGTTGCGGCCGCGCGGGCCGAGCGTCACCTTGACGGCGTCGGCGAGGGTGTTCATGCCGCGCTCGAGCCCGCGGCGCGCCTCCTCGTCGAACGCGATCTGCTTCGCCATGGGGGTGGTCCTCCGGTTGGGATGACTCGTCGGTTCGAACACGGCGCCCGCGACGGACGGCCGGCAACCCTGCGCCGGCCTCACCGGCCCGACCTGGCACTCCCGACAGGCGAGTGCCAGCGCCGTTTTTAGCACTCGGGGTGGGTGAGTGCAACCGAGCGCGGGTCGACCCGACCGTGGTGTCGGCCCTGCGGCAGGATGGCCGGTGTGAGTGCCGCGAAACCGCCCCGCACCGTCGAGGAGCACCGGGCCGTCGTCGCGGCCCTCCTGCCGCCCACCGGGGTGGAGGTCGTGCCGCTCGCGGAGGCGCGCGGGCGGGTGCTCGCCGAGCCGGTCACCGCGGCGATCTCCCTGCCGCCCTTCGACAACTCCGCGATGGACGGGTACGCCGTCCGGGCCGCCGACGTGGCGGGGGCCACCGCGGACAGCCCGGTCACCCTGCCCGTCGCCGCCGACATCCCGGCGGGGCGCACGGACGTGCCGCCGCTGGAGCCCGGCACCGCCGCCCGGATCATGACCGGCGCCCCGGTGCCCGCGGGTGCCGACGCGATCGTCCAGGTCGAGCTGACGGACGGCGGCACCGAGCGGGTGGCGATCTCCGCGGCGCCCGCGGCCGGCACGCACGTGCGCACCGTCGGCGAGGACGTTTTCGAGGGCACCGCGGTGCTCGACGCCGGCACCGTCCTCGGTGCCGCGCAGATCGGGGTCGCCGCCGCGGTCGGCCGGGCCACGCTGCCGGTGCGCCGCCGGCCGCACGTCCTCGTCCTCTCCACCGGCTCCGAGCTCGTCGCGCCGGGCGAGCCGCTCGCGCCCGGCCAGATCTACGAGTCCAACGGCGCCATGCTCGCCGCGGCGGTGCGGGACGCGGGCGGCACCGCAGACCAGCTCCGCTTCGTCCCAGACGACGTCGAGCAGTTCCGGAAGGTCCTCGCCGAGCGGATCGTCGCGGGCGTCGACCTGGTGGTGACCTCCGGCGGGGTGAGCGCGGGGGCCTACGAGGTGGTGAAGGACGCGCTGACCGGCCACGGCGTGGAGTTCGTCAAGGTCGGCATGCAGCCGGGTGGCCCGCAGGGCGCGGGTGTGGTCGAGTTCGGCGAGGTCAGCTGCCCGGTCGTCACGCTGCCGGGCAACCCGGTGAGCTCCCAGGTCTCCTTCGAGGTGTTCGTGCGCCCCGTGCTGCGCCGGGCGATGGGCCACCCGTACCCCGACAGGCCGGTCGTCACGGCCCGCTCGCGCGAGGCGCTCCGCTCGCCCGCCGGGCGCACGCAGTTCCGCCGCGGCACGCTCGACGCGCGGGACGGCACGGTCGGCGAGGTCGGGTCGCCCGCCTCGCACATGCTCGCGGCTCTGGCCAGGGCGGACTGCCTGTTCGTGGTGCCGGCCGAGGCCACGGGCGTGCATCCGGGGGACGAACTCGAGGTGTGGCTGCTCGACAGCGCTCTGTGAGGGGCCTTTAGGGGGTACGGCGTCCCCCTGTCACCCGGAAAGTGGTACGCATCACATGCGGAGGGTGCAACACTTCGCGCCGCCGGGACGTCTTACCAGGTGAGTGTTCGGCCGATCGGTGCAGATCATCCAGTTCCTCGCGGATTGATCTGGACGATCGGTCGGGTGCTGGGGATACTTTGAGCGGGGGGCGGGTAACCACCTCTCGACGCACAGGACCTACCGCCCGTCGCTGGGGAGCGGACGAGCGGTTCCAAGGCCGGGGTCGCCGTCTCGGGGGATGGCGGCCCCGGCCCTTTGCTGTCGAGCGGCGTACCGCCCCGTTCGGCCGTCGGGCCCGCAGGGGCCCCACCGCCCGGTCCCGGGATCGCAGTAGCGTGGCGCCCGCGCCCTCCCTCCCGCACCGGCCGGGAGACCGGGAGAACCGGCGTTGCCGACGAGGAGCCGCTGGCACCATGGCCGCGACCACCCCCGCGACCCCGCCCCCGGGCGCACCCGGGGCCGGCCCCCACGACAGGCCCGGGACCACCTCCGAGCTGCATTCGGCGGGTGCCCCGCCGGCCACCGGCGGCGAGAACCCGGTGCTGCACGCCGCGAAGCTGGTGCGCGAGGCCGTCCCGCCGCTGCATCCCGGCGGCCGCCCGATCATCGCCGCCGTCGCGGCCGCGGCCGGCGCAGTCCGGCTGCTGACGGGCCGGGGTACCGGTGTGGGCCTGCTGGCCACCGCCGCCACCGCGGCCTTCTTCCGCGCGCCGCGACGCGTGCCGCCGCCGCGGCCGGGTGCCGTCCTCGCCCCGGCCGACGGCACCGTCGCGCTGATCTCCGAGGTCGTCCCGCCCGCGGAGCTGGACCTGCCGCGCGAGCCGGTCACCCGGGTCAGCGTGTTCCTCTCCGTGCTCGACGTGCATGTCCAGCGCATCCCGATGCACGGCCGGATCCGCTCGGTCGAGTACCGCCCCGGCGCCTTCCTCTCCGCGGACCTGGACAAGGCGAGCGAGGACAACGAGCGCAACGCCCTGGTCCTGGAGACGCAGTCCGGGCACCTGGTCGGCGTCGTCCAGATCGCCGGGCTGCTGGCGCGGCGGATCCGCTGCGACGTGAAGCCGGGCGACGAGGTCGCCGCGGGTGAGACCTACGGGCTCATCCGGTTCGGCTCGCGCGTCGACACCTACCTCCCGCCGGGCGTCGCCCCCGAGGTGTCGGTGGGGCAGCGCACCATCGGCGGGGAGACCGTCCTTGCGGACCTCGCCGTGGTGAAGGACGCCGTGGGGCAGGAGGCCGTGGTGAACGACGCCGTCGACAAGGACCGGCCGTGAACACCTACCAGGCGGGCGTGAGGCTGCTGCCCAACGCCGTCACCGTCCTCGCGCTCTGCGCCGGGCTCTCGGCGGTCAACTTCGCGCTGGCCGGCCGGTTCGAGCTGTGCATCGCCGCCGCGGGCGCGGCCGCCCTGTGCGACGCCCTCGACGGCGGCCTCGCCCGCCTGCTCGACGCCAGCAGCCGCATCGGGCAGGAGCTGGACTCGCTGGCGGACCTGGTGTCCTTCGGCGTCGCCCCGGCGCTGGTCATCTACATCTGGTCGCTGCAGGGCACCCGGCTCGGCTGGGTGGTCGCGCTGATCTTCGCCGTCTGCATGGCGCTGCGGCTGGCCCGCTTCAACACCCTGATCGACGACGAGGACCAGCCGCCGTTCGCCAAGGAGTTCTTCGTCGGGGTCCCGGCCCCGGCGGCGGCGCTCACGGCCGGCATCCCCCTCTACCTCTTCCTGCACTTCGGCCCGGGCTGGTGGTCGTCGCCGGTCACGGTCGGGGTGTGGGCGCTGTGCACCGCGGCGCTCATGGTCAGCCGCATCCCCACGCTCTCGCTGAAGACCGCGCGCGTGCGGCCGCGGTACGTCGCGCCGCTGCTCGTGCTGGTCGGGGTGGCCGCGGCGATCCTGCTGACCGCGCCCTTCCTCGGGATGGCGCTGATCGGCGTCGGCTACCTGCTGCTCATCCCGTACACGGTGTACCGCTACAAGTGGCTGGAGCGGCACCCGGAGGCGTGGGGCGTGCCGGTGCGCGAGCGCCGGGCCGTCGCCCGGGCCGCCCGGTCGGCCCGCCGGCTCGGCCTGCGGCCGCCGCTGCGCCGCCGGGTCGCCGGCCGGACCATCGCCGTCGCCCGCAACATGGGCGGGATGGTGCGGCGCCGCAGCGCGGAGGACCCCGTCGAGCCGTTCGACGGCGGCCCCGCGCGCCCGGTCCGCCCGATGCGCCCGCTCGGGCAGACCCGGCGGTTGCCCAGCACCGAGCGCCGCCGGGGGCTGCGGCGCCGGTGAGGGCAGCCGTCGAACGGCGGCCCGACCCCGCAGGACGCCCCGATCGGATCGATACGGTGAACCGGTGCCCGTGATCACGTTGGTCGCCCGCCTCGCCACGTCCGCCGTCGACGCCCGGCGGGGCGTCGTGCGGCTCCACCCCGAGGTGCTCGACGCGCTGCACCTGCGCAGCTGGGACGCCGTCACCCTCACCGGCGCCCGGGCTACCAGCGCCCTCGCCGTCGCCGGCGACCCGGCGGCCGCGCCCGGCCAGGCCCTGCTCGACGACGTCACCCTCTCCAACGCCGGCCTCACCGACGGGGCGTCCGTGGTCGTCGGGCCGGTGGCGGTGGCCCCGGCCCGGCGGGTGGTGCTCGCCGGCTCGCGGCTGGTGCGCAGCGCCGTCCCGCCGGCCACCGCCCGGCTCGCGCTGCTCGGCAAGGTCCTGACCGGCGGCGACGCCGTGTCCCTGCTGCCGCAGGACATCGCCCCGCCGCCCGGGGCGGACGTCCCGAAGGCCCGCCGCGCCCTCGCCGCCGCGATCGGCGGGGCCTGGACCAGCGAGCTGGTCACGGTCTCGCAAGCCGACCCGCCCGGTCCCGTCTCGGTGCACCCGACCACCGTCGTCGGCTGGCTGGACGGCCCGACGACGGCGGACTCCCCGGCGGCCCCGGCCGCCGAGCCGCGGCCGTCGGGCAGGCCCGCCGCGCCGCACCCGGCACCGCCGGCCCCGCCCGTCCCGGACGCGACGGCGGAGCCGACGCTCCCGCTCGACGCCCTGGTCGGCAACACCGCGCCCGCGCGCCGGCTCGTCGAGTGGCTGGAGCTGACCTTCTCGCGGCCCGAGCTGCTGGTCCGCCTCGGCGGCACGCCCCGGCTCGGGGTACTGGTGACCGGGCCGGAGGGCGTCGGGAAGACGACGCTGGTCCACAGCGTGGCGAGCGCGGTCGGGGCCGGCTGCGTGGAGCTGCCGGGGCCGGCGATCGCGGCGCTGGAGCCGGCGTCGGCCGCGGCGCGGGTGCAGGAGTGCCTGACCCGGGCCCGCGGCGAGGCCGGTGCCGGACGTCCGGTGGTCCTGCTCGTCACGGACGTCGACGCGCTGCTGCCCGCCGCCTCGCCGCCGCCGCTCGCCACCCTGGTCCTCGACGGGCTGCGGGAGGCGATCGGCACCCCGAACCTCGCCCTCGTCGCGACGACGGCGGCGCCCGAGGCCGTCGACCCGCGGTTGCGGGCCCCCGACCTGGCCGACCGGGAGCTCGGGCTGGGCCTGCCCGACGCGTCGGTGCGGGCCGACCTGCTCCGCCGGCTGCTCGCCGACGTCCCGCTGGCCGAGGACGTCGACCTCGCCGCGGTCGCCTCGCGCACCCCCGGGTTCGTCGTGGCCGACCTGGCCGCGGTCCGCCGCGAGGCCGCGGTGACCGCGGCGCTGCGCCACGGGGCCGGGAGCAGCCCCGCCGAGGTCCCGGCCCCGGCGGTGGTCGACGACGCCGCCCCCGGTCCCGTCGAGCCCGCGGCCGCTCCGGAGGCGGACGGCGCCCGGATCGAGATGGCCGACCTGCTCGGCGCGGTGGGGTCGGTGCGGCCGATCTCCATGTCCTCCACCGGCACCCTGCAGACCGGCGGCCTCACCCTCGACCAGGTGGGCGACATGACCGAGGTGAAGCAGGCGCTCACGGAGGCGGTGCTCTGGCCGCTGCGGTACCCGGACTCCTTCGCCCGGCTCGGGGTCGAGGCCCCGCGCGGCGTGCTGCTCTACGGGCCGCCCGGCGGCGGCAAGACCTTCCTGCTCCGCGCGTTGGCCGGATCCGGTCAGCTCAACGTGTTCTCGGTGAAGGGCGCCGAGCTGCTGGACAAGTACGTGGGCGAGTCCGAGCGGGCGGTCCGCGAGCTGTTCCGCAAGGCCTCGGACGCCGCGCCGGCGCTCGTGTTCCTCGACGAGGTCGACGCCCTCGCCCCGCGCCGCGGCGGCTCCACCGACTCCGGCGTGGCCGACCGGGTGGTCGCCGCCCTGCTCACCGAGCTCGACGGGGCCACGCCGTTGCGCGAGGTCGTCGTGGTCGGCGCGACGAACCGGCCGGAGCTGGTCGATCCCGCGCTGCTGCGCCCGGGGCGACTGGAGCGGCTGGTCTTCGTGCCGCCGCCCGACGCCGAGGCGCGCGCCGACATCCTGCGCGCGGCGGGCCGCAACACCCCGCTGGCCGCGGACGTGGACCTGGCCGACCTCGCCGCCGGCCTCGAGGGCTACTCGGCCGCCGACTGCGCGGCCGTGCTGCGCGAGGCCGCGCTGACCGCGATGCGGGAGTCGCTCGACGCCACCGAGGTCACCGCCGCGCACCTGGAGAAGGCCCGTCGGGCCGTCCCGCCGAGCCTCGACCCGGTGCAGGTCGCCGAGCTGGAGGCCTACGCGGCGCGGCGCGCCGCCGACTAGGGCCGTACAACGGCGAACGGCGCGCCCCGGGTGGGGGCGCGCCGTGCGCTGGGGAGCGGATCGGTCAGTGGGGTGTCACTTGGTCTTGTAGTCCTGGGTGACGATCACGATGAGACCCGGGCTGGCGTCCTGGATGCCCTCGAAGCGCGGCTCCACGCGCAGCCCGTACTCCTGGGCCAGCCGGTCCGCGGAGGCCTGCTCGCTCGTGCCGGGCCGGTAGTAGACCGTGCTGCTCGGGATCACGCCGTACGGGTAGCCGGTGGTGTCGGTGACCGTCCAGCCGCCGTTGCGGAAGTCCGCCGCGGCCCGCGCGGCCAGGCCCTCGACCGTGCTGTTGTTGTAGACGCGCAGCGGCAGCGTGGGGGCGGCCGCCGCGCCGCCGCCGTAGCTCCCGGCGCCGGCGGCACCTGGAGCGCCCGCGCCACCCGCGGCACCCGCAGCGCCCGCGGCCCCGGCGGCACCGCCTGCCACCGGCGGCGCGACCGGCGCGGCCGTGGTGGTCGGCGCGAGCGCCGTGGGGGTGGCGGGGAAGGAGGGCAGCGGGACCTCGTCCGTGCCCGAGCCCGGTGCCGGGGTCGCGGGGGCGACCGAGGCGGTGGGCGGGGCCGCGGTGGACCCCGACCCGTCGTCCGAGCCCCCGTCCCCGGTGCCCAGGGTGACCAGCCCGATCACGGCGGCGATCACGGCGACGCCGACGAGCGCGATGCCACCGACCTTCAGCGGCGACGGTCCGGACGCGGGTGCGGTCACGTCAGTCCTCCGGTGCGGGGGCGGCGGGCGGGGTCACGGTCACCACGGCTCCATGCCGAGCCGCCGGGCGGCGCGGGTGCGCTGCCGGCTGGCGCGCAGCCGGCGGAGCCGCTTGACCAGGAGGGGATCGGCGGCGAGCGCCTCGGGGGTGTCGACCAGTGCGTTGAGCACCTGGTAGTAGCGGGTGGCCGACATGTCGAACAGCTCACGGATGGCCTGTTCCTTGGCCCCCTGGTACTTCCACCACTGACCCTCGAAGGCGAGGATCTCGCGCTCGCGGCGGTCCAGTTCGCGGACCGGCGGGCCGGCGGGACGGTTCGTCCCGCTGGTTTCCGTGGCGGACTCCATCACGCTCCCTGCACAGTCGCTCCGTCCGGAATGACACGGCTGTCATTCGCGGGCGTCATTGAACCACGATGGACCGACAGAAACGGGGCGGACGCGCCACCCGGCGGCGTGAATCGGGGGAAGGCCGGGCGGGTCCCGCGCGGACATTACTGTCTGGGTGTGGCCGTCCGACCCATCGTCATCATCGGCGATCCCGTCCTGCACACCCCGACCCGCCCAGTCGAGACGTACGACGACGAGCTCCGGACCCTGGTCGCGGACATGTTCGACACCATGGCGGCGGCACACGGGGTGGGTCTCGCGGCCAACCAGATCGGCGTCGGGCTGCGCGTGTTCGTCTACGACTGCCCCGACGAGGAGTCGCGGACGATGCGCCGCGGCGTGGTCGTGAACCCGGTGCTCACCACGTCGGACAAGCCGGAGGGCATGCCGGACCCGGACGAGGACGACGAGGGCTGCCTCT
Organism: Pseudonocardia autotrophica; assembly: GCF_000717175.1. Taxonomy (GTDB): domain Bacteria; phylum Actinomycetota; class Actinomycetes; order Mycobacteriales; family Pseudonocardiaceae; genus Pseudonocardia; species Pseudonocardia halophobica. Next base: position 59,156 of record NZ_JNYD01000018.1, read on the forward strand.
CCGTCCCCGGCGAGCAGTACCCGACCGGCCGTGCCGAGTGGGCGAAGGTCACGGGCACGGACGAGTTCGGGGAGCCCGTCGAGGTCGAGGGCAAGGGCTTCTTCGCGCGCTGCCTGCAGCACGAGACCGACCACCTCGACGGCCTCGTCTACGTGGACCGCCTCGTGGGGCGGAACCAGCGCGCCGCCAAGAAGATGCTGCGCAAGCACGGCTGGGGCGAGCCCGGCCGGACCTGGGACCCGGCCACCCAGCAGGCCGAGGAGGTCTGACCGGCGCGCCGGCGCCCCCCACCCCGGCGGCGCCTCGTACATCTCCTCGGGACCTCGCACACCCCTCGGGGCCAGTAAGCGCACCCGGCATGTCCGTCGCACACCCCGTCGACGGCCCGCGGCACGCTCCATCGGGTGTGCGGCACCGGCGTGACCGTGAGACCGGGAACACGCGGCCCGGCCACTCCGTTGAGCCTCCTGCAACGCTGTAATCAGGAGGCTCACCATGGAGGAGCTCGACGCCTACTCCCGCACGGTCAGCACGGTCGCCGCGGAGCTCACGCCCCGCGTCGCGGCGGTCCGGTTCGGCCGCGGCTCCGGCTCGGCGGTAGTGGTCGCGCAGGGGGAGCTGCTGACGAACGCGCACGTCGTGGGCCGCTCCACCCGGGGCCGGGCCGACTTCGCCGACGGCGCCCAGGTCCCCGTCCAGGTGACCGGCTCGGACCCGCTGTCCGACCTCGCGCTGCTGCGCGCCGACGAGCCGCTGCCGGAGCCCGCGCGCCTCGGCGAGGCGGACGCGCTCGTCGTCGGCCAGCTCGTGGTCGCGGTCGGGAACCCGCTCGGCCTGGCGGGGTCGGTCACGGCCGGGGTGGTGAGCGCGCTCGGCCGGGCCCTGCCCACGCGGGACGGGTCCGCCGGCCGGGTCGTCGAGGACGTCATCCAGACCGACGCGGCCCTCAACCCCGGCAACTCCGGGGGCGCGCTCGCCGACGCCCGCGGCCGGGTCGTCGGGATCAACACGGCGGTGGCGGGGACGGGCCTGGGCCTCGCCGTGCCGATCAACGCGACCACCCGGCGGATCGTGGAGACGCTGCGCCGCGAGGGCCGGGTGCGCCGCGCCTACCTCGGGGTCGTGGGCGCCCCGGCCCCGGTGCCGGCCGTGGTCGCGGACCGCTACGGGCGGCGCAACGGGCTGCGGCTCGCCGAGGTGGTCACCGGGAGCCCCGCCGAGCGGGCCGGGCTGCGCCGCGGCGACCTGGTGCTCGACGTCGGGCGGAAGCCGGTCGAGGACGCGCAGGGCATCCAGCGCCAGCTCTTCGGCGACGCCATCGGGGTCCCGCTGCCGGTCACGGTGCTGCGCAACGGGGCGATGGTCGACGTGGTCGCGGTCCCCACCGAACTGTGAGCGGCAGGTGCCCCTGGTGGGGCACCTGCCGCTCACGACCCGCTCCGAGCAGGGAGGACGTCAGGACTTGGGGTCCAGCACGAAGACCGGGATCTGCCGGTCCGTCTTCTCCTGGTACTCCGCGTAGGAGGGGTAGGCGTCGACCGCGCGGTCCCACCACGCGGCGCGCTCCGGGCCGTCGACCTCGCGGGCGACGTACGTCTTCGTCTCGGTCCCGTCCTGCAGCGGGAACTCGGGGTGCGCCTTGATGTTGTAGTACCAGACCGGGTGCTCGGGGGCCCCGCCCTTGGACGCCACGACCGCGTAGCTGCCGTCGTGCTCCACGCGCATCACGGGGGTGTAGCGCAGCTTCCCGGACTTCGCGCCGCGCAGGGTCAGCAGCACGACCGGGCTGCCCAGGACGTCGACGCCCTCGGTCGTGCCCGTCTCCAGGATCTTCTTCGTCTGGTCCTGAACCCAGCCCTCGGGGCTGAGCTCCACCTTCTCGTCGGCCATGCCCCGGGGAACCCGGTCTTCCGGCGCGGCATTCCGTGCACGCGGGTGATTCACCCCGGGCTACCGTCCTCCCATGCCCGAACCGTCCCTCGGCACGACCCCGCCCCGCGTCATGACGATCGCGGGGACCGACTCCGGCGGCGGCGCCGGGATCGCGGCGGACCTGCGCACCTTCGCGGCCTGCGGGGTGCACGGCTGCCTCGCCGTGTGTGCCGTCACCGTGCAGAACTCGGTCGGGGTCACGGGGGTCCACACGATCCCGCCGGAGACCGTCGCCGCCCAGATCGCCACCGTGGCGTCGGACATCGGGCTCGACGCGGCCAAGACCGGCATGCTCGCCGGCGCCGAGATCATCGAGGCGGTCGCCGCCGCCTGCGACGCCAACGGCATCGGCGCCGACGGCCGGACGCCGCTGGTCATCGATCCGGTCGCGGCCTCCATGCACGGCGACCAGCTGCTCGCCGACTCCGCGCTCGACGCGTTCCGCGGGCTGCTCTTCCCGCGCGCGACCCTGGTGACCCCGAACCTCGACGAGGTGCGCCTGCTCATCGGGATCGACGTGCACGACCGCGAGGCGCAGTACGCCGCGGCGAAGGAGCTGCACGCCCTCGGCCCGCGGGCGGTGCTCGTCAAGGGCGGGCACCTCGCCGAGGACACGGACGGCTGCCTCGACCTGTTCTTCGACGGCGAGACCTTCACCGAGCTGCCCGGCCCGCGGTTCGCGACCGGCCACACCCACGGCGGCGGCGACTCGCTGGCCGCGGCGATCGCGTCGGGCCTCGCCCGCGGGCTCGCGCTGCCCGAGGCGGTGGGGTTCGGCAAGCGCTACATCGTCGAGGCGGTGCGGCACGCCTATCCTCTCGGGCAGGGTCACGGCCCCGTCTCCCCGCTCTGGGCGGTGCGCCCCTGGTGGGACACTCCGCCATCTGTGTGAACGTTCGTTCGGTCAGGGAAGCCTGCCCCGAGTGCGATCCGCAGCTGCGGTGTGCTCTCGGCCGGATCGCCGCTGCAGCGGATCCGGCTGGCGGTGCGATCGACTTAGGGCACGCTAACCTGCAGGTCAGGGCCCTGAGGCAGGTCGCACGCGGCCGCGCGCGGGGCTAGTGTCGCGCCCGATGAGCATCTTGGGCACGCGCGTTGTCCGTACCGAGGACCCGGTGTTCCTCACACGGGGCGCGACATACACCGACGACCTGACCGACGAGCGGCTCACCGGGGCACTGCACGTGACCCTGGTCCGCTCCCCGCTGGCCCACGCCACGATCAACTCGATCGACGTCGAGGAGGCGCGCAACGCCCCCGGCGTCGTCGCGGTCTTCACCGGCGCCGACTGCGACATCGCGCCGGCGCTGCTGTTCCCGGCCGCGAACAAGGCGATGCTGCGGCCGTTCCTGGCGACCGACCGGGTGCGCTACGTCGGCGAGGCGGTCGCGGCCGTCCTCACCGAGGAGGCCTACCAGGGCGAGGACGCCGCGGACCTGGTGGACGTCGACTACGAGCCGCTCGACGCGGTGGTCGACATGAAGGAGGCCCTCAAGGACGAGGTCCTCCTGTTCCCCGAGGCCGGGACGAACAGCGTCACCGCGATGCACCTCGCCAAGGAGGAGCCGGGCGACGACTTCTTCGCCGACTGCGAGGTCGTCGTCAGCCGGGAGATCGTGAACCAGCGCGTCGCCGCGGCGCCGCTGGAGACCCGCGCCGCCTCCGCCTACTGGGGCGAGGACGGCCGCTGCACGATCTTCTGCTCCACCCAGAACGCGCAGAGCGCCCGCGACGAGGTCGCCGGCTGGCTCGGCATGGACGCCAAGGACCTGCGGCTGATCCTGCCGGACGTCGGCGGCGGCTTCGGCGCGAAGATCGGCGCCGACCCCGAGTTCGCGCTGGTCGCGTGGCTGTCGAAGAAGGTGGGCCGGCCGGTCCGCTGGAACGAGAGCCGCTCGGAGAACATGACCGGGATGGTGCAGGGCCGCGCCCAGCTGCAGACCATCACGATCGGCGGCGACCGGGACGGCACCGTCAAGGCCTACCGGCTCGACGTCGTGGCCGACGCCGGCGCCTACCCGCGCCTCGGCGTCGCCCTCCCGATGTTCACGCGGATGATGGCGCCCGGCACCTACGACATCCCGAAGGTCTGGTCGACCGCCCAGGTCGTCGCGACCAACACGACGTCGACCGCGGCCTACCGCGGCGCCGGCCGCCCGGAGGCCACCCAGGCCATCGAGCGCGCGATGGACCTCTTCGCGGACGAGATCGGGATGGACCCGGCCGAGCTCCGCAAGAAGAACGTCATCAAGCCCGAGCAGTTCCCCTTCACCACGAAGGGCGGCGCCGAGTACGACTCGGGCGAGTACGCCAAGGCGATCGACCTGGCCTGCCAGGCGGCGGACTACGAGGGCCTGCGGGCCGAGCAGGCGCGCCGCCGCGAGCGCGGGGACGCGCTGCAGCTCGGCATCGGCGTCTCGTCGTACGTCGAGATCACCGGCGGCGGCGCGTTCGTGGAGAACGCGACCGTGCAGGTGCACCCGGACGGCACCGTCACGGTGCTCACCGGCACCTCGCCGCACGGCCAGGGCCACGCGACCGCGTGGGCCATGCTGGCCAGCGAGGAGCTCGGCATCCCGGTCGAGAAGATCACCGTGAAGCACGGCGACACGGACCTGATCCCCACGGGCGCCGGCACCATGGGCTCGCGCAGCCTGCAGACCGGCGGCGTCGCGGTGCACAACGCCGCGGTCGAGCTGGTCGAGCTGGCCAAGCAGCGCGCCGCGGACGTGCTCGAGGCGAGCGTCGGCGACCTGGAGCTGGACAAGGCCACCGGGTCGATCGTGGTCAAGGGCGCCCCGGGCGCGAAGAGCGTCTCGCTGGCCGACCTGGCCGGCACCGAGGAGCTCAAGGTCTTCCACGAGTGGGACGCCAAGAAGCCGACCTTCCCGTTCGGCGCGCACGTCGCCGTCGTCGAGGTCGACGTGGAGTCCGGCAAGGCCACCGTCGAGCGGATCTGGGCGCTCGACGACGCCGGCCCGATCCTCAACCCGCTGATCTTCGACGGCCAGCGGCACGGCGGCATCGCGCAGGGCATCGCGCAGGCGATGCTCGAGGAGGTCGTGTTCGACTCCGAGGGCCAGCCGCTCACGGCGACCTTCGCGGACTACGGCATCCCCTCGGCCGCGGAGCTGCCCAGCTTCGACCTGGTCAACATGGAAACCCCCACGACGATCAACTCCATGGGTTTCAAGGGCGTCGGCGAGGCCGGGACCATCGGGTCCTGCCCCGCGGTGCACAACGCGGTGATCGACGCCGTGTCGCACCTCGGCGTCAGCCACATCGACATGCCCCTCACCCCCGTGCGGGTGTGGACCGCCATCCACGAGGCCCAGAAGGAGTCGGCCAAGTGAAGGTAGAGATCACGGTCAACGGCGAGCACACCAGCCACGACGTCGAACCGCGTACCCTGCTCGCGCACTACCTGCGCGAGAACCTCGGCCTGAAGGCCACCAACATCGGCTGCGACACCACGTCGTGCGGCGCCTGTACCGTCCTCGTCGACGGCGAGGCGGTGAAGTCCTGCACGGTCCTCGCGGTCCAGGCCGACCAGCAGTCGGTCACCACGATGGAGGGCCTCGAGGGCGCCGCGCAGGGCGAGCTGGGCCACCCCGTCACCCGGGCGTTCCGCCAGGAGCACGGCCTGCAGTGCGGCTTCTGCACCCCGGGCATGGTGATGGCCGCGGTCAGCCTCATCGACGAGAACCCGGACCTCACCGAGAAAGACGTCCGGGAGGGGCTGGAGGGCAACCTCTGCCGCTGCACCGGCTACCACAACATCGTCCGCGCCGTGCTGGTCGCCGCGGGCAAGGACCCCGACGCCGCGCAGGCCGCCGAGGCCGTGTCCGGCGAGCGCACCACGGCGCCGGGCTTCTCCACCGGGGAGGGCGACAAGTGATCCCCGTCGGCTTCGACTACCAGCGCCCCGAGTCGGTCGACGCGGCCCTGGCCCTGCTCGCCGAGCACGGCGACGACGCCACGGTGCTGGCCGGCGGGCACTCGCTGCTCCCGGTCATGAAGCTGCGCCTGGCCGCGCCCGAGGTCGTCATCGACATCGGGCGGGTGGCCGAGCTCAACTACATCCGGGTCGACGGCGACGAGATCGCCATCGGCGCGGGCACCCGCTACCGGGACATCGTGATCTCCGACGTGCTGGCGAAGGAGTGCGCGCTGCTCCCGGCCGTCACCCGGACCGTCGGCGACCCGCAGGTCCGCCACCGCGGCACCCTGGGCGGCGCGCTCGCCCACGGCGACCCGGCCGGCGACCTGCCCGCCGCGATCCTCGCGCTCGAGGGCACGATCGTGCTCCGCAGCCCGCGGGGCGAGCGGAAGGTCCCGATCACCGAGTTCTACACCGGGGTGTTCTCCTCGGTGAAGGAGCCGGACGAGCTGATCGTCGAGATCCGGGTGCCCCGCACGGGCAGCACCGGGTGGGCCTACGAGAAGTTCACCCGGCGCAGCAACGACTGGGCGATCGTGGCCGTGGCCGTGGTGACCGCCGCGGACGGCGCGCGCCGGATCGGGCTGGTCAACATGGGCTCGACCCCGCTGCGGGCGAAGGCCACCGAGGCCGCGCTGGCCGAGGGCAAGAGCATCGAGGAGGCCGCCGCGCTGGCCGCCGAGGGCACCGAGCCCCCGGCCGACAACGCCGGCACCCCCGAGTACCGCCGTCACCTGGTGACGGTGCTGACCCGGCGGGCCCTGCAGACCGCCGCGGGCTGACCCCCGCACGCCCGGCGTCCCGGTCCCCGTCCGCGGGGGCCGGGACGCCGGCGTTCTCGGGGTCGGTCGGCCCATTGTGTGCCCGGTCGGCCGCGAGGACCCTGACCGGCGTCCGGCGGCGCCGCCGGGGCGCCGCCCCGACCGGAAGGAGGTGGACCGTGTTCGCACGTTCCACCACCGTCCTGGCCCACCGGGAGAACATGGACCGCGGCATCATGCTGATCCGCGACGAGGTCATGCCCGCGGTGCTCGACATGTCCGGGTGCATCGGCATGTCGATGCTCGCGGACCGGGAGTCCGGCCGCTGCATCGCGACGACGGCCTGGGAGTCCCGCGAGGCGATGGAGGCCTCCGCGACGGCGGTCCGGCCGATGCGCGACCGGGCGGCCGACGCCCTCGGAGGCACCGCGCAGGTCGACGAGTGGGAGATCGGCGTGCTGCACCGCGACCACCCGTCCGCGCCCGGCGCCTGCGTGCGGGTCACGTGGGTGCGGACCGACCCGGGGACGATGGACCGGGCCGTCGAGTACTACAAGACGATGCTGCTGCCGGAGATGGAGCAGTGGGACGGGTTCTGCAGCGCCAGCATGCTGCTCGACCGGACCGAGGGGCTCTCCGTCTCGTCGGTGACCTACGACAGCCGCGAGGCCATGGGCGCCCTCCGCGACCGGGCCTCCCGCATCCGGGACAAGGCCATGCAGGAGATCGGCGCCGAGGTCCTCGAGGTCCGCGAGTTCGAGCTGGCCCTGGCCCACCTGCGGGTGCCCGAGCTCGTCTGAGCGCCGTGCCTCAGGGCGCCGGCCGCACCAGGCCGGCGTCCTGGGCACGCGCTCGTCAGGCCCCCGGCGCCGGCACCTCGGTCACGGGTTCCGCGCGGTCGTCGTACTCCAGGCGCAGGGCCCGGCTGATGGTCGCGTGCATCTCGTACAGGCAGGTCACGTAGGTCAGCAGGAGGATCTGCTCGTCGTCGAGGCCGCCCGCCCGCAGCGCCTCGACGACACCGTCCGGGACCCGGCCGCCGTCGAGGACCAGGGCGTCGGTGTGGGCGAGGACCGCCCGCTCCACCGGGCTCCAGCAGTCCGCGGCCGCCCACGCCGGGATCGCCGCGATCCGCTCCTCCGGCACGCCGAGGGTCCGCAGGGCCTTGCAGTGCTGGGAGAACACGAACGCGCTGCCCCGCGCCCAGCCCGCCCGGCACTGGCCGAGCTCGCGCAGCACCGGGTCGAGCCGGGCGCCCCGGTAGAGGGCGAAGCCGTCGACGGCGTGCCGGAAGGTGTCGGGGGACAGCGCGAACACCGTCCACCAGTCGCCCGGCGTGCCGGTGGCCGTGCCGGGCTCGGCCACCGGGTCGCGGTCCGGGCCGAAGAGCCGGTCGTAGAACTCGAGGATGCGCGGGTCGGTGACCTCCGCGCGCGGGACCTGGCGCAGCCTCGGCATCAGGCGGTCGCCGTCGGGACGCGCCGTTCGGCGGCCGTCCGCGGGGCGTGCGTGACGTCCTCGGGCCCGAAGGAGCGGGTCCAGCAGGCGAACTCCAGCAGCTCGCCGTCCGGGCCGGAGAAGTAGAACGACCGCACGAAGACGCCCGGGTGGAACTCGCGCGCCACGGTGCTCGGGCTGTCGTCGTGGTCGAGGATCGGGCTGACGTCGACGCCCTTGGCCGCGAGCCGGCGCCGGTACTCCTCGAACTCCTGCACCGGCACGTGGAAGGCCACGTGGTTCATCGAGCCGGTCGCGCTGGCCAGGTCGCCCTCACCCGGCTTGACGGCCGGCGCGGAGATGCCGGGCACGCCGTCGGGCGCCTCCGGGAACCAGAAGAAGGCCAGGCAGTCGCCGCCGCCGCAGTCGAAGAAGAAGTGCTGGCCCCCGCCGGGCAGCTCGATGGTCTTGATCAGCGGCATGCCCAGCACGCCGGAGTAGAAGTCGATCGTGCGCGCCATGTCCGAGCAGACGAGCGCGAGGTGGTTGATGCCGCCGAGCCGGAACTCGGTGTTGACGGCGCCCATGCCGTGCCCTCCTCCTGGGGTCCTCCCCGTCGAGGTGCTCCCAGGAAACCCCGCGGGTGACGGTGACGTCAACGGTCGACGACCAGCCACCCGCCGTGGTGCTCCGAGACCTCGAAGGGCAGGCCCGTCTCCTCGCCGAGCCGGTGCAGCGCGCCGGCGTCGAACGTCGTCACGTGCCCCCAGGTCTCGTTGGGGAGCTGCTCGAACGGCACGGCGACGACGACCCGGCGCCGGGCCAGCCGGATCGCCTCGGCCAGCACGGCCTTGCCCTCCTCGGCGGGCAGGTGCTCGAGCAGGTGCACGGCGAACACGGTGTCGGCGTGGCCGTCGGGCAGCGGGACGTGGCGGGCGTCGGCGACGACGGTGTCGACGGCCAGCCCGAGCCGCGGGGCCATCCGGTCGAGCAGGCCGACGGTGCCGGGAACGAGGTCGGTCGCGGTGACCTCGTGCCCGGCCTGCGCGAGCCGCAGCGCGAGGAACCCGAAGCAGGACCCCAGCTCCAGCACGCTCCCGACGGCCAGCTCCTCGGCGCGCTCGTGCACCGGCTTGAGCTCGGCGTTGGTGCCGCCGGGCTCCGGCTCGCCGCGCAGCGCGTCGAGGGTGTTGCGGTAGAACGCGAGCCAGGCCTCCTCGGGGTCCGGGGCGCCCGAGGTGACGATCGCGACGAAGGCCTCCTCGAACCGCTCCGGCGGCAGCACCCCGGGCACGACGAGCGTGCGGTCCAGCCAACCGGCCAGGTCGTTGTCCAGCCGTGCGAGCCCGATCATGGCGCTCCCTTCCGCTCCTCCCCGACGCTAGGGACGCGCGGGGCTGGACGGGCCGGCGCGAGGCGCGAACCGTCCGGCCCGGCACGGCGAACCGTCCGACCGGGCAGGGCGGGATCGGCCCGTCCGGCGGGCGCGCGGGAAGTGCCGGCCCGACCGGTGCCGGGTCAGGGGAACCGTTCGATGTTCGCCTCGACCCAGCGGCGCAGCGCGTCGAGCGGGGCGTTGGCGTCCCGGCCGAGGTCGGTGAGGGCGTACTCGACGTGCAGCGGGACGGCCGGGTACACCGTGCGGTCGACGAGCCCGTGCTCCTCGAGCCGGCGCAGCACCGCGGTGAGGACCTTGGGGCTGATCCCCTCCAGCCGGCGCTTCACCTCGCCGAACCGCAGCGGCCCGTCGACGAGGGCGCCGAGGGCGAGCGCGCTCCACTTGTCGGCCAGCAGGTCGAGCACCGAGCGGCAGGGGCAGTTGGCCAGGTAGGCGTCCGGCGGCGCGTCGAGGGCGGGCACGAGCTGCATGGTATCCGAAGGGAACCAGCTTCCCTTGCGGGTAACCGGTACCTCTCGCATACCGTCGCGGCCATGAGCACACGCACCACCGCGATCGACGCCTTCACGTTCACGGAGATCGACCACGAGGTCGGCGACCCCGGCCCGCACGACCTGCTCGTCGAGGTGCGGGCCGTCTCGGTGAACCCGGTCGACACCAAGGTCCGGGCCGGGCTCGACACCCCGCGCGTCCTCGGCTTCGACGCCGCCGGCGTGGTGCGGGCCGTCGGCTCCGCGGTCACCGCGTACGCCGCGGGCGACGAGGTGTACTACGCCGGCACGATCGACCGGCCGGGCAGCAATGCCGGGCTCCAACTGGTGGACGAGCACATCGTGGGCCGCAAGCCGCGCACGCTGGACTGGGCGGAGGCCGCGGCGCTGCCGCTGACCACCATCACCGCCTGGGAGACCCTGTTCGACGCCCTGCGACTCGGCCCCGCCAGTACGGGGCGCCTGCTCGTCGTGTCGGCGGCCGGAGGGGTCGGGGCGATGGTGACCCAGCTGGCCAAGATGCTGACCGGCGTCGAGGTGATCGGCACGGCGTCGCGCGAGGAGTCCGCGGAGTTCGCGCGGAGCATGGGCGCGGACCACATCGCGGACCACCACTCGCTGGTCGAGTCGGTGCGGAAGGTGGTCCCGGACGTCCGGTACGTGTTCTCGCCGGTCTCGGGCAAGAACGTCGAGGCCTACGCGGAGCTGCTCACCCCGCGCGGCGAGATCGTGGCGATCGACGAGCCGCCGGGCATGGACCTGCTGCCGCTGAAGTCGAAGAGCATCACCTGGCACTGGGAGCTGATGTTCACCCGGCCGCTGTTCCAGAAGACCGACGCCACCCAGCGCGAGCTGCTGAACCGCGTCGCGGAGCTGGTCGACGAGGGCCGGATCCGCACCACCCTCACCACCACGTTCGACGGCCTGACCGGCGAGAACCTGCGCAAGGCCCACGAGCAGCTGGAGTCCGGCCGCACGATCGGCAAGGTCGCCCTGACCCTCTGACCTCGTGAGTGGCGATAGTCGCCATGGCGACTATCGCCACTCACAGGGTCTGTCAGCGCCCGATGAGCTCCCCGGCCATCTCGTTCGTCGTCTGCTCGAGGCCCGTAAGGTCGCGCACCACCCGGACCCGGTCGCAGTACTCGGCGTAGTCCGGGAGGTCGCAGCGGCCCAGGCCCCACGAGTAGCGGGGCTCGGGCGTCAGCCAGATGGTCTCCCGGGCGCGCCGGGTGATCTCGACGAACGCCTCCATGTTCGGGTCGTTGCCGTTGCCCCGGCCGTCGCCGAGGATCAGCACCGTCGAACGCCGGGTCACCGCCGAGCCGTGCTCCTCGAGGAACCGACCGAAGGCCAGCCCGTAGTTCGAGTTGGCGTCGACGTCGATCACGTCGCCGCCGAACACCAGCCCGAGCGCGTGCTCCACGGGGTGGTCGGCGAACAGCTCCGTGATCTCGGCGATCTCGTCGACGAACGCGAACGACCGGACCTGCCCGAACAGGTCCTGCAGGCCGTGGACCAGGTGCAACGTGAACCGGGCCGTGGCCCGCACCGACAGCGACACGTCCGTCAGGACGACGAGCCGGGGCTTGTCCTCCTGCCGGCGCACCGTGACCGGGGTGAACGGGACGCCGTCGAACCGCATGTTCCTGCGCATGGTGCGGCCCGAGTCGATCCGGCCCTGCGGCGAGACCCGGCGGCGGTGCGTCAGCGCCCCGTGCAGCGTCTTCGCGAGCCGACGCAGCGAGTCCTCCAGTTGCATCCGCTCGGTCTCGCCGGCCCGGTCCACCTCGGCGACCCGGCCGTCGCCCTCGCCGCCGTCGATGATCCGCTGCTCGATCTCCAGCAGCCGCTCCAGGTGCGCCTTGATGGCCTCCGGGAGGTTCTGCAGGACGCCGGCGAGCCGGCGGCGCAGGGCCGCGGCGTCGTCCTCCGTCCCCTCCGTGCCGGCGACGTCCTCCTCCGCAGCGGTCAGCCAGCCCAGCAGCGCCTCCTGCTCGGCGACGGAGAGGTCGGCGTCGACCTTGGTGCCGGTGGCCGTCGAGATGTCGCCGGGCAGCCCCGCGCCGGAGAGCCGGTCGGTCTCGATCTGCACCCGGTTGCCCTCGGACAGCGGCTGTCCCTGGTTGTCCTCGGAGAAGACGATCTCCTCGGTCATCGCGGCCAGGTCGATCTTGTTGGCCTCCTGGTGCAGGTTGTACTGCTGCGCCAGGTCCTCCGGGTCGAAGTAGTCCCGGATGTCGACGGGCTTGCCGTGCTCGTGGCCCTGCTGCGGGGTCTCCGAGGGGTCCTCGGAGAACGTGAAGTCGTCGAGCGTGCCCTCGTCGGAGAGATCGCCGTGCCCGTGCCCGTGGCCGTGGCCGGTCTGCGGCTCACCCACCTTGACCAGCGAGAAGAACAGGTCGAAGACCTCGTCGAACGTCGCCTCGTCCCGCCGGTCCTTCACCAGCGCGACGCGCAGCGCCTCCTTGAGGACCGCCTTGTCGGCCAGCACGCCCGGCTGCGACGCGCACCGCATGGCGTCGACGGCCTCGGAGACCGAGACCCGCACGCCGCGGATGCGCAGCAGCCGGACGAACCGGTGGATGCTGGCCTCCATCTAGAGTGCCCGCTTGCGTCCGAGGCCGAAGGAACGCGAACCCTGGCCCGACGTGACCGACCGGGGCTTGGCGGGGGCGTCGCGCTCGGACCCCTTGGCGTAGTTCGGCGTGCCGTAGACGCCCTCGCCGTGCCGACCGGCGGTGTCCCGGCCGGCGCGGACCTGCCTGCCGTCGACGTCCCCGTCGTCGTCCTCGTCGTCCTCGTCGTGCGAGTGGCCGTGGCCGTGACCGTGGCCGTGGCCGTGCCCGTGGCCGGGCTCCTCGATCTCGGCGTTCGGGTCGACCAGGCGGGGCAGGGCGTCGAGCGCCTTCTTGACGTCCTTGTCGTACTTGACGACCACTGAGACGGTGTCGGAGAGGACCTGCGAGTTGAGCTCGTCGACGCCGAGGACCGCCAGCGTGCGGGCCCAGTCGATCGTCTCGGAGATGCTCGGCGCCTTGCGCAGCTCGAGCTCGCGCAGCCCGCGCACGACGTTGACCAGCTCCTCGGCGAGCGAGTCCGCCAGCCCGGTCTTCTTCGAGCGGACGATCTCCAGCTCGCGCTCGGCGGAGGGGTAGTCGAGGAACAGGTGCAGGCAGCGGCGCTTGAGCGCGGCGGCGAGGTCGCGGGTGTTGTTCGAGGTCAGCAGCACGTACGGGCGCTGCTTCGCGGAGAAGGTCCCGACCTCGGGCACGGAGATCTGGAACTCGCCGAGGGTCTCCAGGAGCACGGCCTCGAGGGCCTCGTCCGCGCGGTCGACCTCGTCGATCAGCAGCACGACGGGCTGCTCGGAGCGGATCGCCTCGAGCAGCGGGCGCGGCGCGAGGAAACGCTCGGAGAAGAACACGCTCTCGTTCTCGCCGATCCGCTCGACGGCCGTGGCCAGGTCCGGGGCGTCCTCGACGACCTGCCCGATCTTCTCGCGCAGGATCTGCGTGTACATGAGCTGCTTGCCGTAGTCCCACTCGTACAGGGCCTTGGTCTCGTCCTGGCCCTCGTAGCACTGCAGGCGGAGCAGCCGGCGGCCGGTCGCCGCGGCGAGCATCTTGGCCAGCTCGGTCTTGCCGACGCCGGCGGGTCCCTCGAGCAGCAGCGGCTTGTCCAGCCGGGTGAGCAGGAAGACCGTCGTGGCGAGCCGGGTGTCGGCGATGTAGCCCTGGTCGTGGAGCGCGGCCACGACCTCGTCGACGGACTCGAACGGCGGGTCGGGATCGGTCTGCGGGCCGTCGGAGAGGCCGTCGGACAGGCTGGTCAAGGCCGGAACTCCTTCCGCGCGGCTCGCCGGCGAGCCGCGGTGTGCGCACGTGGAGGGGCGCTCAGGCGGGCGGGCCCGCCACGGATCCAGTGTGCGCCGGATGCGCGTGACGGGCCCACCGAGACCTGGCGCGGTCGTGAGCGGCAACTGCCCCTAGAGGGGCAGTCGCCGCGCACGGGGTCAGCTGAGCAGGTCGTCCAGGTCGCCGTTGATGCAGTGGTCGACGACCGGGCGGACGGTCTCGAAGGTGCACTCCTTGGGGTTGCCGGGGGTGCACGCGTCGCCGAGGACGTGGTTGGTGATCCGGTCGACGTCGGCGGCGTCGCCCTTGATCTCCTTGGCGTTCTCGTAGTACTTGGTCGGGCCCTGGCCCAGCCGGTTCTTCGAGTACGTGTCGGCCTTGACGTCGATGAAGCGCTCCGGGATGCCCACGTCGCGCAGCAGCCGGATCGCGGCGGCCAGCGCGGCCTCCGCGGCCTGGACCTTGGTCATGCCGTGGGTGTCGATCCCCATGGCCTCCGCGATGTCCGCGAAGCGCTCGTAGGCGACCGGCATGTTGAACGCCCACACGCGCGGCAGTGCGATCGCGTTGTTGAGGCCGTGGTGGGTGTCGTAGAAGGCCGACACCGCGTGCGAGATCGAGTGGATGATCCCCAGACCACCGGAGTTGAACGCCTGGGCGGCGATGTACTGCGCGTACATCATGCCCTCGCGACCGGCCAGGTCCTGGCCGTTCCACACCGCCGCACGCAGGCTCTGCGCGGTCAGCTTGATCGCGTGCAGCGCGTTGCCCAGCGACGGCTGGAAGTTCAGCCGGGACACGTACGGCTCGGAGGCGTGCGCGAGCACGTCGAACCCGCACTGCGCGGTGTAGTCGATCGGGCAGTCGTAGTAGAGCACCGGGTCGTCGATCGCCAGGCTGGTCACCGAGGCGTCGTCGAACGCGACGTACTTGTGGGGGTTGTCGGGGTCCGTCGTGGTGTCCGTGATGACGTACGCCCACGAGGTCTCCGAACCGGTGCCGGCCGTGGTGGAGACCGCGATGTGCGGCGGGTTCTGCGGGTTCTCGGACTTGTTGAAGCCCTCGAACTCGTTGACGTTGCGGCCGTCGTGGGCCACGGAGATGCGCGCGCCCTTACAGGCGTCGTGCGAGGAGCCGCCGCCGATCGAGACGAACGAGTCGCAGTTGTTCTGCTGGTAGAGGCCCACAGCGTCCATGACGTTGTAGTCCTTGGGGTTCGACTCGACCTTGTCGTACACGACGACCTCGAGGCCGTGGTACTTCATCGACTCGACGATCTTGTGGACGATGTTCGTGCCGCGGAGGCCGGACGTCATCACGAGCGTCTTCTTGAAGCCGAGCTTCAGGGCCTCCGGCCCGATCATCTCGTGCGCACCCGGGCCGAGCAGGGCCTTGGGGAACGGGTGGAACTCCTTGAGCGGGAACGGCTTGAGCAGTTCGTCGACCTGCATGGCAGCCCTTTCTGGTGCAGGTGATGTCGGTCGACTCCGGACGCTAGGACCGGCGTGACGGCGGGCACAGAGGGCCGCGGGCTAAACCGTCAAGAGGTGGGGGCGGAAACCGTCGGGTCGGAGGGGTGGGCCTGCTGCGGCCGGCGGGTGTCGCGCCGGAAGCGTTGCACATGACTGGCGACAAGTCAGTCCGTCCGGCCCGCGCTCCACGCCTCGCCGACCTGCCCGAAACCGCGCCGGACGTACCACTCGCGGGGTGCGCCGCCGGCGTCCGCGTGCAGGGCGAGGAGATCGCAGCCGGCCCGCCCCGCGACCCTCAGGGCCCCGCTGACCAGCGCGTTCCCGTGCCCGCGACCCCGGTGGGGTGTGGCGGTCTCCACCGCCTCGAGCACCGCCGTGGCGCCGTCGAGGTACAGCGCGGCCGCCGCGACGACCAGGTCGCCCTCGCGCACGGCCAGCACGCGGAGGTCGGTGCCCCGGTCCTCGACGAGGTACCGGTCGGGGAGCCGGACCCGGCGGGGGTCGTCCGCGGGCAGGTCGGGGCGCCAGGCCTCCGCCCACAGGGCCCGGACGGCATCGATGGTCGGCTCCGCACGCTCCGCCTCCGCGTCAAGGGGCACCTCCTCGGCGGAACGGCCCGGGGCCGCGTCGTCGACGGCCCGGGCCAGGACGACGTCGTGCTGCAGCCACCAGCCGGACCGGCCGAGCTCGCGGGCGACCGGCCCGGGGTCGGTGCCCCGGATCGTCACGCAGCGGTGGTCGCGGCCCGCCCCGCCCAGCACCCGGTCGGCCTCGGCGGCGATCTCCTGCGCCGGGGTGCCGTCGTCGACGAGCAGGCGGTTGAGCGCGGGCGCCCACGGCACGTCGTCCTGCAGCACGGCGATCCCACCGGCGACGGGCTCCTCCGCGCTCGCCACCCGCCGCGGCAGGGAGTCGGCGAAGGCGCCCAGCCGCCCGGCGTGGTCGGCGCGGGCCGGCGGTTCGGGCGGGGCGCCGAAGGTGCCGTCGGGCCCGGGGCGGTAGGCCGAGACCGCGACGACGGACGACACCGGCACCGGTCCGTAGGCGTGGGGGAAGCGCATGGCGTCGGGGTCGCCGGGCACGCCGGGCTCGTAGCGGATCTCGCACCCGACCGTGGCGGCGTCGACGGCGAGCAGCAGCAGGTCCCGCCGCCCGGCGAAGAGCCGGTCGGCCGGAAGGGCGACCTGGTCGGCCGTCGAGAGGTGCACGAAGCCGACCTCGGCGAGCGACGGCGGTGTGACGGCGCCCGCCCGCAGCGCTGTGCGCCACTCGCCGGGCGTGGTCAGGTGCAGCAGGGTCGCGGGTGCGGACACGCCGTCAGCATGCCCGTCCACCTGCGTCTTCGTCCTCCCCGGGGCGGGCGCGAAGATCGTCGGGCCGGTGCGCGCCGCCTCTCCTAACGGACGGGGCCCCGCCGGGCCCCTTGCTTCCGGCACCCGGTGCCAATATCGTCCGACCTGCCGGCCGGCACGTCCGACACCGATGTCCACCAGGTCGCACCAGGAGGTACCCGATGGCCCCGATCGAGCAGTCCGAGCAGGTCGAGGACGCCCCCGTCGTCGAGGAGACCCTCGTCGAGGAGGTCTCCATCGACGGCATGTGCGGTGTCTACTAAGAGCGCCGAGAGCGCTGGTGCCGCCGGGGTCGGCGACAGCTCCGTCTTCGACCCCGGCGCCCCCTACCGGTGCAGCCCCCAGGTCTCCCTGCGGCCCGAGCCGTTCGGAGCGCTGGTGTACCACTTCGGCACCCGCAAGCTCTCCTTCCTGAAGACCCTCCCGCTCGTGGAGGTCGTCAAGGGGCTCGAACACCACCCGGACGTCCACTCGGCCATCGCGGCCGCGGGCGTCGAGGAGGCCCAGCGCCCCGCCTACCTGAAGGCCCTGGCCGGTCTGGCCGCCTCCGGGACGATCGAAGCCCGCCAGTAACCACCACACCGGAGTGCCCCCGATGAAGCTGGTCGACCACTTCCAGTACGGCCTCAACTCGCCGATCTGCCTGACGTGGGAACTCACCTACGCCTGCAACCTGTCCTGCGCCCACTGCCTGTCGTCGTCCGGCCGCCGGGACCCGCGCGAGCTGTCGACCGCCGAGGCCAAGGGCGTGATCGACGAGCTGCAGCGGATGCAGGTCTTCTACATCAACATCGGCGGCGGCGAGCCGACGGTGCGCCCGGACTTCTGGGAGCTGCTGGACTACTCGATCGACCACAACGTCGGGGTCAAGTTCTCCACCAACGGTCTGAAGATCGACAAGAAGCGCGCCGCCCAGCTCGCGGCGACCGACTACGTCGACATCCAGATCTCGATCGACGGCGCGACGCCGGAGGTCAACGACTACGTCCGCGGCCCCGGCTCGTACGACATGGCGATCCGCGCTCTGGAGAACCTGGCCGAGGCCGGGTTCGCGCAGCCGAAGATCTCGGTCGTCATGACCCGGCAGAACGTCGACCAGCTCGACGAGTTCAAGGCCATCGCGGACAAGTACGGCGCCCAGCTGCGGATCACGCGGCTGCGCCCGTCCGGCCGCGGTGCGGACGTCTGGGACGAGCTGCACCCGCTGCCCGGCCAGCAGAAGCAGATGTACGACTGGCTGGTCGACCGCGGCGACCAGGTCCTCACCGGGGACTCCTTCTTCCACCTCTCGGCGTTCGGCGAGGCCCTGCCCGGGCTGAACCTGTGCGGCGCCGGGCGCGTGGTGTGCCTGATCGACCCGGTCGGGGACGTCTACGCCTGCCCGTTCGCGATCCACGAGAACTTCCTCGCGGGCAACGTCCGGGACGAGGGCGGGTTCCAGAAGGTCTGGGAGAGCTCGGAGCTGTTCACCGAGCTGCGCAAGCCGCAGACCGGCGGCGCCTGCTCGTCGTGCATGCACTACGACTCCTGCCAGGGCGGGTGCATGGCGGCCAAGTTCTTCACCGGCCTCCCGCTCGACGGGCCTGACCCGGAGTGCGTGCGCGGGTTCGGCGAGCAGGCCCTCGCGGCCCGCGGTGAGGGCCACGTGATCCCGAAGTCCGAGGTCGACCACTCGCGGACCAAGCTCGGCAAGAAGTCGCCGGTCCTGCTGCAGCTGAGCATGGGCCGTCCCGACCGGGCCTGCGAGACCAGCCCGCTCGCCGGGCTGGGCGCCTCGGAGACCGACTCGGGCCTGCGGCTCCCGGTCGCCGGCTCGTAACCCCACAGACCGCCGGCGCCGGACCCGGGGACGACGGGTCCGGCGCCGCGCGACCCACCTTCCGATGCTCACCTCGCCTGTGCAACTCGGCGGCCGGTCGGCGCCGTCGCGGATCCTGTTCGGGCCGCACGTCACCAACCTCGGCCGCGGGCGCGCCCTCTCCGAGCGGCACGTCGCCTACTACGCCGAGCGGGCCGCGGGCGGGTGCGGGGTGATCGTCACCGAGACGGCGTCGGTGCACGAGTCGGACTGGCCCTACGAGCGGGCGCCGCTGGCCTCGTCGTGCGGCGACGGGTGGCGGGCGATCCGCACCGCCTGTCCCGACGCGCTGGTCCTCGCCGGGCTCGGGCACGCCGGCTCGCAGAGCACCGGCGCCTACACCGGGCGGGCGCTCTGGGGCGCCTCCCGGGTGCCGGACGTCGTGTCCCGCGAGGTCCCGCAGGCCATGGAACAGCCGGAGATCGACGCGCTCGTCGCCGGCTTCGCGGCCGCCGCGGCGGAGGCCGTGGCCGCGGGGCTCGACGGGGTCGAGATCCAGGCGGGCCAGCACTCGCTGCTCCGGCAGTTCCTGTCCGGACTGACCAACCACCGCCCCGACGCCTACGGGGAGGACCGCTCCCTGCTCCTCCGCGAGGTCGTCGGGGCGGTGCGTGCCGCACTCGGCCCGCACCACGTCCTGGGCCTGCGGCTCTGCTGCGACGAGCTCGCCCCCTGGGCGGGCATCACGCCCACCTCCGCCCACACCCTGTTCTCCGCCGCGATCGCCGACGTTTCCGATCCCGCGAGGCGCGCCGTGGCCCCCCGCGAGTCGGGCTCTGAGCTTCCGCGAGTCGGGAGATGTGGCAGCGCGAGTCGGGAGTTCCGGCACCGCGAGTCGGGAGATGTGGCACCGCGAGTCGGGAGTTCCGGCACCGCGAGTCGGCAGTTCCGGGACAGCGAGTCGGCAGATCCGGGCGAGCCGGAGAGCCTCGCGCAGCTCGTCGACTACCTCGTGCCCGTGCGCGGGTCGGGGCTGACCGTCCCTGCGACCCGGCCCGACCTGTACACCCCGCCAGGTTTCAACCGCCCCCTCGCCCGCAGCTTCCTCGGGCTCGGCGTCCCGATCGTGCTGCAGGGCAGTGTGGTGGACCCGGAGATGGCGGAGGCGGCGCTCGACGAGGGGATCGCGCTCGTCGAGATGACGCGGGCGCAGATCGCCGACCCTCGGCTCGTCGCGCACGTCCGGGCCGGGACGCCGGAACGCATCCGCCCCTGCACCCTCGCCAACCAGCACCGCGCCCGCGACGCGCGCAACCCGCTGATCACCGACGAGGCCGAGCCGCGGTCGGGCCACGAGACCCTCGACCCACCGCTCCCGCTCGCGCCGGTCGACGGGGCGGACGACCTGCTCGTCGTCGGCGGGGGTCCGGCCGGGTTGGAGGCCGCCCGGACGGCGGCGCTGTACGGCCACCGGGTCCGGCTGATGGAGCGGGCCCCGCAGCTCGGCGGCGCGCTGCGGTACGCGGCGGTGGTGCACGGACGCGCCCGCTTCGGGCTGCTCGTCGAGTGGTGGGAGCGCGAGCTCGACCGGTTGGGCGTGGAGGTGGCGCTCGGCGTCGAAGCACGTCCGGCCGACCTGACCGGCGACGTCGTGCTCGCGACCGGGTCCGTGCCGTCGCCCCACTCCTTCGTCGCCGCACCCGACGTCGTCGTGCTGCCGGCGGGCGAGTTCGAGGCCGGGGTGCTCGCCGCGGCCGGACCCCGCCGCCCGTCCGACCCGCCCGCGCCCGACGCGACGGCCGCCGCGCTGCCCGCCGGCGCACACGTCGTCGTGCACGACCCGATCGGCGACTGGACGGGTGTGGGAATCGCTGAGCAGGTGGCCGCGGCCGGGCTGCCGTGCGCGCTCGTCACCCCGGACGCCGTCGCCGGCACACAGCTCTCCCGCACCGGCGACCTCGCCGACGCCAACGGCCGGCTCGAGCGCGCGGGCGTCGCACGGGAGCTGTTCGCGCGGCTCCGATCGGTCGGGGGCGGGACCGCGCTGCTCACCGACGTCGACCACGGGTCGGCCCGGGAGGTCCCCAGCACGGTGGTGATCGACTGCGCCCACCGCCTGCCCGACGACGATCTGTGGCGCGGCCGCCCCGAGCTGCTGCGCGCCGGTCACGTCGATGCGCCCGACTCGCGGTGCACGAACTCCCGACTCGCGGTGCCGGATCTCCCGACTCGCGGTGCCGGAAGTCCCGACTCGCGGGGGCCGACAGCGCGACTCGCGGAAGCTCACAGCGCGACTCGCGGAGGGCTCCAGCGCGACTCGCGGGGGTCCACGCGGTTGGTGGTGGCGGGGGACTGCGTGGCGCCCCGGACCGTGCACGAGGCGGTGCGGGAGGGTCGGCGCGCGGTGCAGTATCTGCGCAGCTCAGCCGGGGTCGTGAGCGCCGACAGCCCTTCTACGGGCAGTACGCACTCACGGGTGTCGTGATGCTGCACGAACCGCTGCGCCTCGGCCGGCTGACCCTGCGGAACCGGATCGTCTTCACCGCCCACCTCACCGGCTACGCGGCGGACGGCCTGCCCACCCCGCAGCACGCCGCGTACTACGCCGCGCGGGCCGCGGGCGGCGCCGGGCTGGTGATCACCGAAGAACACTCGGTCCACCCGCACGACCGCCCCTACGAGAAGCTGATCCGCGGCCACGATCCCGCCGTGCTGCCCGGCTACCGTGCGCTCACCGACGCCGTGCACGCCCACGGCGCGGCCGTGCTCGCCCAGCTCAACCACAACGGGCCGCAGTCCTCCGGGATGTACTCCCGCGAGCCCGTCCGCGGCCCCTCCGCCGTCCCCGACCCGATGTTCCGCGAGGTCCCCGTCGCGATGACGGAGGCGGATCTCGACGAGGTCGTGGCCGGCTACGCCCGCACCGCGCGGCACTGCGTCGAGGGCGGGTTCGACGGCGTCGAGCTGCAGTGCTCGCACGCCTCCCTGGCCCGCTGCTTCCTCTCGCCCGCCACGAACCACCGCACCGACGCCTACGGCGGACCGCTGGAGAACCGCGCCCGGCTGCTCCTGCGGATCGTCGCGGCGGTCCGGCGGGAGCTGGGCGACCGGGTCCTCGGCGTCCGGCTCGGCGGCGAGGAGGGCATCGAGGGCGGCATCGGGCTCGACGAGGGCGTCGCCCTGGCCCGCCTGCTCGAGGCGACCGCCGAGGTCGACCACCTCAACACCTCGATCGGCGTGGCGACGGCGTCGTTGCACCTCATCGAGGCCTCCATGCACACGCCGGCCAACTACGCGACCTTCATCCCCTCGGCCATCCGCGCGGCCGTGCGGGTCCCGGTCGTCGCGGTGGGGCGGTTCACCGAGCCCGGCGTGGCTGAGCAGGCGCTGGGCGAGGGGCACTGCGACCTCGTCGGCGTCGCGCGCGGACAGATCGCCTCCCCGGACTTCGCCGCCCCGGACGGCCCGACGCGGGTGTGCGTGGGCTGCAACCAGGAGTGCGTCGGCCGGGTCGGGGTGAACCGGCCGTTGGGCTGCGCGGTCAACCCGCGCGCCGGGCGCGAGGCCGTCCTGCTGCCGGCCCCGGGCGTACCGCGCCGGGTGACCGTGGTCGGGGGCGGGCCGGCCGGGCTGCGTGCCGCCGCGACCGCCGCCGCCCGTGGACACCGGGTGACCCTCTACGAGCGCGACCGCCTCGGCGGCCAGCTCGCCCTCGCCGCCCTCGCGCCCGGGCGCGGGGAGCTCGCCCACGTCGTCCGCGACCTCGTGGCCGAGTGCGACCGTGCCGGGGTGGAGATCGTGCACGGGGAGCCGGGGGACCTCGGGAGCGCCGACGTCGTCGTCCTCGCCACGGGGGCGCGGCCCGCCCGCCGGCCCGGCACGCTCGACGTCCGGGACGTGCTCGACGGCAGCGCCGCGCCCACCGGCTCCGTGCTCGTCGTCGACGAGCTGGGGTTCCACCACGCCACCTCGGTGGCCGAGCTGCTGGCCGCGCGCGGCTGTGCCGTGGAGATCGTGACCCCGGGCATGGTGGTCGGCCAGGACCTCGGCCTGACGCTCGACCGCGAGGGCTTCCGCCGCCGGGCGCACGCCGCCGGCATCCGGCTCAGCACGGACCGGCTCGTGACGGCCGTCGAGCCGGGCCGGGCGACGCTGGTGCACCATCCCACCGGGAGGATCGAGACGAGGGAGGTCGACGCCGTGGTCCAGGCGGTCGCCGCCGAGCCCGACGACGTCCTGTGGTCCACGCTGCGTCACCGGTCCGGGGTCCACCGGATCGGTGACTGCCTGGCCCCGCGGCGGATGGACGCCGCGCTGCGCGACGGCGAGCGGCTGGCGGTGAACCTGTGAAACCTGAGAGTGGTATCCACCTGTGGACCCACACTGTGGACAACTCCGTCGTCGCAGGTCAGCGGTGAGGGCCGACGAGCTCACGTGGACGGTCCTCGCGGACGGTCCACCCCGGACACTGGTCGTCCCGGTGGGGTCGGTCGAGCAGCACGGGCCCCATCTGCCCTTGACGACGGATGTGCGCGTGGCCGAGCACGTCGCCACCCGGATGGAGCAGCGCGACCCCGATCTGGTGCTGGCGCCCGCGGTGGCCTACGGGGCGGCGGGGGAGCACGAGGGATTCCCCGGGACCGTGTCGATCGGGCACGAGGCGCTGCGGGCCGTGCTGGTGGAGCTCGGCCGCTCGGCCTGCCGCTGGGCGGCCCGGCTCGTGTTCGTCAACGGCCACGGCGGCAACGTCCGCACCCTGGTCGAGGCCGTCCGGCTGCTGCGGTACGAGGGCCGTGACGCCGCGTGGGTGCCGTGCGTGGCGCCGGGCGTCCGCGGCGACGCGCACGCCGGCCGCACCGAGACCTCGCTGATGCTCGCGCTCGGAGCCCGGGTCGGCGCCGAGCGCGAACCCGGCGCGACCGCCCCGCTGCGCGAGCTGCTGCCGGAGATGCGGGAGAAGGGCGTGGCCGGGGTGAGCCCCAACGGCATCCTCGGCGACCCGCGCGGTGCCTCCGCCGAGGAGGGCGAGGCCCTGCTCGCCGCGATGACCGACGCGCTCGCCGCCGCCGTCGCACGGTGGGAGGCCGACGAGGGGACCGGGCGTCTGGCCTTCGGGAGCTGACCCGTTCGCGCTGGTGAACGTCCCGCGGCTCCACGCGCCCGATCCGGCCGCGTGCCCCTGATCGTCGGTCCCGGCTGCCATCATGGTTCCAGGAAGGAGACGTGCGATGACCCTGTCGTGGCCGAGCCACCCGCTCACGCTCGCGGAGTGGGAAGCGCTGCCGGAGAGCGACGAGTTCCGGCTCGAGCTGAGCGAGGGCATGCTGGTCATGGCGGCGAAGCCCGTGTCGAGGCAGCAACGGGCCAGTGCGCGTCTGGCGGCCGGTCTCGACGACGCGTTGCCTCACGAGCTGATCCCGCTGGTCGATGTCGAGGTGCTGCTCGAGGCCGCGCCCCTGACCACCAGGGCGCCCGACGTGATCGTGACCCGCACGCGGATCGTCGACCTCGCCGATCCGACCGTCCTGACCGCGTACGTCCTGGTCGACGGCGACTACGAACTCGCGGGCGAGCACCGCGGACAGGTCACGACCGAGGTGAGCGGCGTGCCGGTCCCCCTCGACCTCGACCGCCTCACCGCGCGGTAGTCGCCACCAGCAGCGGCACCAGCTGCTCCTCCGCGGTCAGCGAGCCGTGCTGGCCGGGCAGGCCGGCGAGGACGGGCTCGGCGACCGTCCGCACCACTCCCGCCGACCCCCGCAGCGCCACGACGAGGTCCCCGATCCGCTCGGCGACGTGCGGCTCGAGCGGGCCGAACCAGTCCGCGGCCACCGCCTCGTCCCGGGTGACGATCCAGGCGTCGTCGCCCAACGTCTCCTGCCAGGCGGCGCGGACCTCGTCGAGCGCGCCCTCCTGGACGTAGACGTGCCGGGCCCGGGGATCCCCGCCGAGCAGCCGGACGCCCAGCCGCAGCGGGGCGAGCTGGTCGGCGTCGTAGCGGCGGGTCACCTGCACCATGCCGTGGTCGCCGGTGACGGCGAGCAGCGCGTCCGGCGGCAGCTGGTCGGCGATCGTCGCGGCGAGCCGGTCGATCTGCCGCAGCTGGTAGCGCCAGGCGGTGGAGCCGGGGCCGTGCACGTGGCCGAGGGTGTCGAGGTCGGCGTGGTAGCCGTAGCAGAGCCGCCGTCCCGGCCCGGCGAGCGCGTCGACGACCTCGGCGGCGAGGTCGCCGAGCGCCAGCACGCCGCGGTACTGGCCGCCGCGCAGCGCCGCCCGGGTGAGGCCCGAGCCGCGGAAGGCCCGCGGGCCCACCGAGGTGACCCGCACGCCGTCGGCCGCGGCCCTCTCCAACGCCGTGGGCGCGGGCTGCACCTGCTCTGGCGGCAGGGTCTCGCGCAGGTCCGCGGGCTCGGGCTCGCCGTAGGTCGTCCACTTGAGGGAGTCGAGCAGCGCGTCCCCGCAGGCCCGGAAGCTGATCCCGACCACCCCGTGCCCGCCCGGCGGCAGCCCGGTGCCGAGCGAGGTGATGCTGATCGAGGTGCTCGACGGGAACCCGACGGTCAGCGGCTCGCCCCCGAGCGAGGCGAGGAACGGGGCGTCGGCGGCGTGGGCCCGGAGCAGCTCGGCGCCCAGCCCGTCGACCAGCAGGACCGCGGCCGCGCGCACCGGCGGCAGCGTGATCGCGGGCGTGGGGCCCGGCACGCCCAGCGCGGCGAGGACGGCGGGGAACACCTCGGCCAGCGAGCGCTCGCCGTACCGGGGGAGCAGCGGATCACCGGAGGACACGGCGTGAGGGTCCCACGTCACGGGGCGGCGCCGGGACCGCTCCCGCGTGTTTGGATTCCGGGGTGGGTGCGACGAGGCCGGGACCGCTGCCGGACGGGATGCGCGTGGTGCTGGACCGCCGGGTCCGCCGGCTGGCCGGCCGGGACGGCGGATCGGCGCTGCTCGGCGGGGCGCCGCCGAAGCTCGTCCACCTGACCCCGCGGGCGCAGGCCGTCCTCGGCGACGGCGACGCGATGACCGTCGCCGACCCGACCTCGCGCGCCCTGGCCCGCACGCTGCTCGACTCCGGCTTCGCCCACCCGGCCCACCCGATCCCCGGCGGCCCCGGGCGGGGCGAGGTCACCGTCGTCGTCCCGGTGAAGGACCGCCCGCTCGACCGGCTGCTGGGCACCCTGCCCGCCGACCTCGGCGGCCTGGTCGTGGTCGACGACGGCGGGTCGGACCCCGAGGGCCTCGCCGCGACGGTCAAGGCCGCGCACGGCCGCGTGATCCGGCACGAGACCCCGCGCGGCCCGGCCGCGGCGCGCAACGCCGGGCTGGCCGCGGCCACCACACCGCTGGTGATGTTCCTGGACTCCGACGTGGTGCCGCAGGAGGGCTGGCTCGACCCGCTGCTGGCGCACCTCGCCGACCCCGCGGTGGCGCTGGTGGCCCCGCGGATCGTCGCGCTGCACCCCGTGCGCGGCCCGATCGCGCGCTACGAGGCCGTGCGCTCCAGCCTGGACCTCGGCCTCGACCCGGCGCTGATCGTGCCGCGCAGCCGCGTCGCCTACGTGCCGAGCGCCGCGATGCTCGTCCGCCGCGACGCGGTCGGCGCGGGCTTCGACGAGGAGATGCACGTGGCCGAGGACGTCGACCTCGTGCTGCGGCTGCACGCCGACGGCCGCCGGCTGCGCTACGAGCCGGCCGCCCGGGTCGCGCACGACCACCGGACGTCGCCGCGCGCGTGGTGGCTGCGCAAGGCCTACTACGGCACCGGAGCCGCGCCGCTCGCCCGCCGGCACCGCGGCGCGGTCCCGCCGATGGTGCTCAGCCCGTGGACCGCGGCGGCGTGCGCGGCGCTGCTGGCCCAGCGCCGCTGGTCGGTGCCGGTCGTCGCGGTCGTCACCGGGGTGGCCGCGGAACGGTTGTCCCGCAAGCTCTCCCGGCTCGAACAGCCGCGGGTCTCGGCCGCGAGGCTGGCCGGTCTCGGGCTCTCCGGCGCCGGGCTGCAGGTCGCGAACGCGCTGCTGCGCCACCACTGGCCGGTCGCCGCGGCCGTGCTGCCCTTCTCCCGCCGCATCCGGCGCGCGGTGCTGCTCGCCGCCGTCGCCGAGGGGCTGGGCGACTGGTGGACCCATCGCCGGCACGACCCGGCCGTCCGCCCGGACCCCGTGACCCACCTGGTCGCCCATCGGCTGGACGACCTGGCCTACGGCGCGGGCCTCTGGTGGGGGGCCTGGAAGGCCCGCGACACGGCCGCGCTCCGGCCCGTCTCACCCGGTCGGAAGTGACCCCACCCCCCGACAGGACTGGTCCGGACGGGTGATTGGTCTTGCGTGGAACCACCGCGGCTGCGGAGCGGTCGTGCGAGACGATCCGCGAGTGCGGAAACGTGTGCGGTGGGCCTCTCTCTGCTGCTGAGAGGGGACCTCAGGTGCCTTGCACCGCATGAAGATCGGGAGTGTGATGTGCTCGCCGCCACAGATCTGTGGGCGGCCCGAGAGCGCACCGGCCACCGGTGGCTCTCCCGGAGGACGCGACCACCACCGCGGTTGGGAGAGAGACTCATGGCAGAGGTCCGGGTCACCGTCGACGGCGTGAACTACGCCGACGAGGTGGAGCCCCGCATGTTGCTGGTCCAGTACCTCAGGGAACGGCTCGGCAAAACGGGCACGGTCATCGGTTGCGACACGAGCAATTGTGGCGCCTGCACAGTGCACCTCAATGGGCAGAGCGTGAAGTCCTGTTCGGTCCTGGCAGTCCAGGCGAACGGCGGCGAGGTCACGACGATCGAGGGTCTCGCGAGAGACGGCCAGTTGCACCCGGTGCAGAAGGCCTTCAACGAGTGCCACGCCCTCCAGTGCGGCTTCTGCACGCCTGGAATGATCATGGCCGCGGTCGACCTCCTGGGAGACAACCCCGACCCTGACGAGGGCGAGGTGCGCGAGGGCATCGAGGGCAACCTCTGCCGCTGCACCGGATACCAGAACATCGTGCGCGCAGTCCAGTCCGCCGCACAGGCCATGAAGCCGGGCGCGTCCGCCCCGACCGAGACGCCCGCCCCGGTTGCAGGAGACTGAGAGATGACGACCACCGCCGAACCCACTGCGTCCGAGCTCGGCCGCGCGCGGACCCGCAAGGAAGACGCCCGCCTCATCACCGGCCGGACCCGCTGGACCGACAACATCGCCCTGCCGGGGATGCTGCACATCGCGTTCGTGCGCAGCACCTTCGCCCACGGGCGCATCGTCAGCATCGACACGAGCGAGGCCAAGAAGGCGCCGGGCGTCTTCGCCGTCTACACAGGCGAGGACTTCGACGCCGAGCAGGGCGGGCTCCCCACCGCGATCCCGGTCAACGCCGACGACCCGATCCCCCGACACGTCTCCATCGCAGTCGACACGGTGCGGTTCGCGGGCGAGATCGTGGCGATCGTCGTGGCTCGGGACGCCGCATCCGCCAAGGACGCGAGCGAGTTGATCGAGGTCGACATCGACCCGCTCGACCCGGTGCTCGACATGGAGGCCGCCCAGCAGGAGGGATCGCCGATCGTCCACCCGGACTTCGGCAAGAACAAGTGGGTCACGTTCGAGTTCGACTCGGCCGCCGCCGGAGCGACCACCGGCGAGCCCGCCGACGCGGTCATCGCCGCTGCCGAGAACGACCCCGACTCGGTCGTGGTGAAGCGGCGGTGGCGGCAGCAGCGGCTCATCCCCGCGTTCATGGAGCCGCGCTCCACCGTGGTCGACCCCACCGGCGAGCAGATCGTCATGTACTCGGCGACGCAGGTACCGCACATCCTGCGGACGATGCTCGGCGTGGTCCTCGGCCTTCCTGAGCAGAAGGTCCGTGTGATCGCCCCGGACGTCGGCGGCGGCTTCGGCGGCAAGCTGCAGATCTGCCCCGAGGAGATCCTCACCCTGCTGGTCGCCCGCAAGCTGGGCAAGCCGGCCAAGTGGACCGAGACCCGTTCGGAGTCCCTGGTCGCGGCCCACCACGGCCGCGACCAGATCCAAGACATCACGGTCGCCGCGAAGAAGGATGGCACCATCACCGCGCTCAAGATGGAGCTGACCGCGGACATGGGTGCCTACTTCGGCATCTTCACTCCTGCGGTGCCGGTCCTCGGCGCCTTCATCGGCCCCGCGATCTACAAGGTTCCGGCCTACTCCTTCGTCTGCCACGAGATCTTCACCAACAAGACCCCGGTCGACGCATACCGCGGCGCCGGGCGACCGGAGGTGACCTTCGCCGCGGAGCGGATCATCGACGAGCTCGCCACCGAGCTGGGCCGGGACCCGCTGGAGCTGCGCGAGCAGAACTGGATCAAGCACGACGAGTTCCCGTACACGCAGGCGGGCGGCCTGACCTACGACTCGGGCAACTACGAGGCCGCGACGAAGAAGGCGAAGGAGCTCTTCGACTACGACGCCCTCCGACGCGAGCAGGAGGAGCGGCGCCGCAACAACGACCCGATCCAGCTCGGGATCGGCATCTCGGTCTTCACCGAGATGTGCGGTCTCGCGCCGTCACGCGTCCTGGGGTCGCTCGGGGCCGGCGCCGGTGGGTGGGAGCACGCCAGCATCCGGATGCTCGCCACCGGCAAGGTCGAGGTGGTCACCGGGTCCTCGGCTCACGGTCAGGGGCACGAGACGGCGTGGAGCCAGATCGTGGCCGATCGGCTCGGGGTGGCCTTCGAGGACATCGAAGTGCTGCACGGCGACACGCAGATCGCGCCGAAGGGGCTCGACACCTACGGCTCGCGCTCCTTGCCCGTCGGTGGCACCGCTGTGGTGAAGTGCGCGGACAAGGTCATCGAGAAGGCCAAGATCATCGCGGCGCACATGCTGGAGGCCTCGGAGGACGACCTGGAGTTCGGGTCGGGCCGCTTCTCGGTGAAGGGCACGGAGAAGGGCGTGACGATCCAGGAGGTCGCGTTCGCAACGTTCCTGGCGCACGACCTGCCGGACGGTGTGGAACCGTCGCTCGACGCCGAGTACACGTTCGACCCGGAGAACTTCTCCTACCCCCACGGCACGCACCTTGCGGCCATGGAGGTGGACACCGAGACCGGCAAGGTCTCGATCCGGCACTACGTGTGTGTCGACGACATCGGCAACGTCGTCAACCCGCTGATCGTCGAGGGCCAGGTGCACGGCGGTCTCGCGCAGGGCATCGCGCAGGCTCTGTTCGAGGAGGCCAACTACGACGAGCAGGGCACGCTGGTCAACGGCACCTTCGTGGACTACACCCTGCCGTCCGCCGCAGATCTGCCGAGCTTCACCACCGCCCGCACGGAGACACCGGCGACGTCCAACCCCCTCGGGGTGAAGGGTGTCGGCGAGGCCGGCACGATCGCCTCGACCCCGGCCATCGTCAACGGTGTCATCGACGCGGTCCGGTACCTCGGCGTCGAGCAGGTCGAGATGCCCTGCACCGCGCAGCGCGTGTGGCGCGCCATCCAGGAGGCGAAGGGCCGCTCCACCCAGGAGACGCCCATCGACACCCACTCGCCGGGTGCGGGCCTCGGCTCCATCGACCCCAACAACCCGCAGGGAGAGGTCCAGTGATCCCCGCCAAGTTCGACTACGTCCGGCCGTCGACGGTCGAGGAGGCCGTCAGCGCGCTCCAGCAGGGCGGGGACGACGCCAAGATCCTGGCCGGCGGGCAGAGCCTGCTGCCGGTCCTCCGGCTCCGGCTCGCCGCGCCGTCGGTCGTCATCGACCTGGGCGGCATCGCCGAGCTGCGCCAGATCAGCGAGGACGGGGACCGGATCGCCATCGGCGCCATGGCCCCGCACCACGACGTGATGCGCGACGACCTGGTCAAGCAGCACGTCACGCTGCTGTCGCAGGCCACCGCGACCGTGGCGGACCCGCAGGTCCGCCACCGCGGCACCCTCGGCGGGGCGCTGGCGCACGCCGACCCGGCCGGCGACCTGGGCGCGGTCGCCCTGGCGCTCGACGCCGAGTTCGTGATCGCCGGGTCCTCCGGGACCCGCACGGTCCCGGCGACCGAGTTCTTCGTCGACTACTTCACCACCGCGATCGGCGAGGGCGAGATCCTCACGCAGGTGCGGTTCCCGAAGTACACCGGCTGGAGCACGCACTACGAGAAGTTCAACCGCACCGCGCAGGCCTGGTCGATGGTCGCCGTCGCCGCCGCGCTGCGGGTCGAGGGCGGCTCCGTCGCGGAGGCCCGCATCGGCCTGACCAACATGGGCACCACGCCGATCCGGGCCACCGGAGTCGAGCAGGCGCTCGTCGGCCAGCCCGCGACGGCGGACTCGGTCCGCGCCGCCGCCGAACACGCGACGGAGGGCACTGCGGCTCCGAGTGACGCCGATGCCGCGGCCGACTACCGTGAACACCTGGCCAAGGTGCTCACCGGCCGGGCGGTGCTGGCCGCCGCCGGCTGAGGCATTCGCGAGAACGGCTGGACGCCTGCCCGGGCACCCGGGCAGGCGTCCCGCCGTTTCTCCTACCAGGAGCCCGCCCGCACCCGCCGGGCGCGGCTCGCCGACGAGGAGACTGGAAGTCATGCAGCTGGAGAACAAGTTCACGATCGCGGCGCCCATCGCGGACGCCTGGGCGGCCCTGAACAACCCGGAGACCGTCGCCCCCTGCTTCCCCGGCGCCACGCTGACGGAGTACACGGGCGACTCCTTCACCGGCACGGTGAAGGTGAAGCTGGGGCCGATCTCGCTGACGTACAAGGGCAAGGGCACCTACATCGAGCGGGACGACGCGAACCACAAGGTCGTCATCGACGCCACCGGGCGTGACTCGCGCGGCAACGGCACCGCCGCCGCCAAGGTCACCGGCACCATGAAGGCCGACGGCCCGGACAAGACCGAGGTCACGATGGTCACCGACATGACCATCACCGGCCGCCCGGCCCAGTTCGGCCGCGGTGTGATCTCGGACGTCGCCGACAAGATCATCGGCCAGTTCTCGTCGTGCCTCGCCGACAAGCTGACCGAGAAGCACGAGGCCCAGGCCCCCGCCGCGGCCGAGCCGGTCACCCCGGCGACCACGGCTGCCCCGGCCACGCCGACCGCCGGTGGGGTCGCCGGGGAGCTCCCGAAGCCGACCGACACCCCGGCCGCCAGCAAGCCGGCCCCGATGAAGAGCAGCGTCGACGCCATCGACCTGCTCGACACCGCGGGCGCGCCGATCGTGAAGCGGCTCGTCCCGGTCGCGGGCGGGCTGGGTGTGCTGCTCGCGATCTTCCTGATCATCCGCGCCCTGCGGAAGAGCTGATCGCGGCCTGACGGGCCCGAGGGCCGGCGACCCACAAGGGTCGCCGGCCCTCGGCGTTCTCGGGATCCCACGGTGAGGGGCTCTTGAGGCGAGGCAACCGGCGATCAAGGGGGAGTCGGGGGCGGTGAGCGGCCCAGTGATCGTCGTTCTCGTGCGCTTATGGCGGCGCGGCCGACCTTCAGCGCACCGGAATGGTGATCAAAGGGATGCGGCCCGGTGAGGGCGTGCCTGTTGATCGCTGTCTCCGTGCGCTCGCGGCAGTGCGGCTGGCCCCCAGTGCACTGAAGCGGCGATCAAGGGACGCAGCTCAGGAAGGCGCCCTGCGGTGGTCATCGTTCCAGTGCGCTGACGGCGGACCGGCCCACCGTCAGCCGCGCTAGTGCCGTGAGGTGCTCGGTGATCGTTGTCTCCGTCCGCTGAAGGTGGTGCACGGACCGTCAACGCACCGGAACGATGATCAAGGAATGTGCGTGTGGAGCATGACGGCTGAGTGCGAGGATCGGCGCATGCACGCCGGCGCGCACAACGCGATCACCGACATCCCCGGGATCCTGGTCGGCCACGCGGCGGTAACCGGGGAGGACGCGCTGAGCGGCACCACGGTGGTGCGCTGCCCGCGCGGGGGTGCGACGGCCGGGGTGGACGTCCGCGGGGCCGCGCCGGGCACGCGGGAGACGGACCTCCTCGCCCCCGGCAACTCCGTGCAACGCGTGCACGCCGTCGTGCTCTCGGGTGGGAGCGCCTACGGGCTGGCCGCGGCGCAGGGGGTGATGGACCGGCTGGAGGCGGCGGGCGAGGGCTTCCCGGTCCCCGGCGGCGTCGTCCCGATCGTGCCGGCCGCGGTGCTGTTCGACCTCGGCCGGGGCGGCCGGTTCACCGCCCGGCCGACCGCGGAGACCGGGGCCGCGGCCTACGACAGGGCGACCTCCGGCCCCGTCCTGCAGGGTGCGGTCGGCGCGGGCACTGGCGCGACGGCCGGTGGCCTGAAGGGCGGGATCGGCTCCGCCAGCGCGGTTCTCGACGACGGCACCACGGTCGCCGCGCTCGTGGCGGTCAACGCGACGGGCTCGCCGGTGCACGGCCCCACCGGGCGGCTGCTCGGGGCCCGGCACGGGCTGCCCGGCGAGTTCCCCGACGTCGAGGTCGCGCCGGAGGCGGTCGACGAGCTGGCGGCCGTGTTCCGCCGGCGCCGCACACTGACCCCGGCCACGGCGACCTCGCTCGCGGTGGTCGCGACGGACGCGACGCTGGACAAGGCGGGCTGCGGGCGGCTGGCGACGGTCGCGCACGACGGCTACGCCCGTTCCCTCGACCCCGTGCACACCGCGATGGACGGCGACGCGATCTTCGCCCTGGCCACCGGCGACCGCGAGGCCCCGGGCCCCGAGGCGCTGTACGCCTTGCACGCCGCGGCCGCCGACGTCGTCGCCCGTGCCGTGGTGCACGCGGTCCTGGCCGCGACCCCGGTCACCACGCGGGGCGGCTCGTGGCCCTCCTACCGCAGCGTGACCGGGGTCGGCGATCCCGCGGGCGGAGCGCGCTGAGGGACGGTCCACGGTCGCGCAGCCGGACGGACCGCTCCGAGGGCCCTCGGTGAGCAAGAACGATCATTCGGCCTGCGGCGGACGTGCGCAGGGACGCCGCAGTGAGCGCCGGATCGGGGTCGGCCGGCTCGGGCCCGAGACCCCGCCGCTGACGAGGCAGCGGGTGGACCGGCCTTGCGGCGGGCCGTCGTCGCCTGCTTCGCGACGGCCACGGGCGACACCCGGAGGTGGGGCGGGTGCTCAGCCGCCGGCGAAGGGCGGCAGCACGTCGACGACGGCGGCCTCGGGCAGGACCCGCTGCGGGTCGCGGACGGCGACCTCGTCGACGAGGTAGGAGCAGCGGGCGAGCACCCGGGCGAACTCGGGGCCGTGCCGCTCGGCGAGCGTGTCGCCGAGGGCCGCGACGGTGGTCCCGTCCGGCACCTCGACGGACTCGGTGTCCCGGCCGGCGGCCGCCTTCGCGGCCGCGAAGTACCGGACCGTCACGGTCCGCACTGCGGTGGTGGTGGTCACCGGACCCATTCTCCTCACCCGCCGATCGCGCTCATCGGGCGGTCGGGCTGCAGGAAGCCGGGGTCGTCGATGCCGTGCCCGGCGAGCTTGCCCCACATCGCGTACCGCCAGACGTCCGCGATCTCCGCGTCGCTCGCGCCGCCGCGCACCAGGGCGCGCAGGTCGGTCTCGGTGCGGGCGAAGAGGCAGGAGCGGACCTGCCCGTCGGCGGTGAGCCGGGTGCGGTCGCAGGCGCCGCAGAAGGGCCTGGTCACCGAGGCGATCACGCCGACGCGGGACGGGCCGCCGTCGACCAGGTAACGCTCGGCGGGGGCACCGCCGCGCTCCTCGCCGTCGGGCGTGAGGGTGAAGCGGGTGGCCAGCTTCTCCATGATCTCGCCCGCGGTGATCATCTCCGCGCGCTGCCAGCCGTGCTGGGCGTCGAGCGGCATCTGCTCGATGAACCGCAGCTCGTAGCCGTGCTCGACGGCGAAGGCCAGCAGATCGGTGGCCTCGTCGTCGTTCACGCCGCGCAGCAGCACGCTGTTGATCTTGACGGGCTCCAGGCCGGCCGCACGGGCGGCGGCGAGCCCCGCCAGCACGTCGGACAGCCGGTCGCGCCGGGTGATGCTGGCGAAGCGCTCGGGGCGCAGCGTGTCCATCGAGACGTTGAGCCGGTTGACGCCGGCCGCGGCCAGCGCCTCGGCCCGGCGCGCGAGGCCGATGCCGTTGGTGGTCAGCGAGATGTCCGGCCGCGGCTCGAGGGCGGCCGAGGCGGCGATGACCTCCTCGAGCCCCTTGCGCAGCAGCGGTTCACCGCCGGTGAACCGGAGCTCGTGCACGCCGAGGTCGCGGACCGCGATCGTGACCAGGCGGACCAGCTCGGCGTCCGTCAGTTGCTCCTCGCGCGGCATCCAGTCGAGGCCCTCGGCGGGCATGCAGTAGGTGCAGCGGAGGTTGCACCGGTCCGTCAGCGAGATGCGCAGATCGGTGGCGACCCGGCCGAACCCGTCGATCAGGCGGCTGTCGTCGGGGCGGCCCGGGTCCCGCTTCGCGGTCCCCCGCAGCGCGGGGAGACCCAGCTCGGTTGCCGTCACGTGCACGAGGGTAGCCGCCCGGCATGATCTTCAACCAGGGCACAAAACGCCAGGTCAAAGCACTCCGCAGATGCGGATCCGGATGCCGTCGCGGGCCGCAGGAGCGGGCCGCGACGGCGCCCCCGGCCTGTCCGGAAGGCGAGGATCACCCCACCCCCCGGACACTGGGTGCCCGGGTCAGATCTCGGTCTTGAGGATGCAGATCGCGAGGTGCGCGTCGAGCACGGCCTCGCGGGCCTTCGCGTCGAGGCCCGGGTCGGCCTCGGCCGCCGCCTTCGCACTGTCCGCGGCCTGCTCGAGCTCGACGACGGCGTCGTGCGCCGCCGCCTCGCCCTCGGCCGCCAACCTTCCCGCCTTCGCGGCCTTCGAGTCGAACTCCCGCACGACGGCGAGCAGCACGACGGACGCGCCCGTGTCCGCCTCGGAGGCGCGCAGCGCGGCGCCGGACTTCTCCCGGCACTCGGCGAGCCGGGTCTGGACGTCGGTGATCGTGAGCATGGGTGACTCCCGTGGTGGGTGCGTGCACGGTCAGGAGCCGGACCCGCGCCCGCCGGAGGCGGGCGGCTGCACGAGCGGGAGGGAGATGGCGGAACCGGGCCCGGACACCGTTCGGCTCCCGCGGGCGGGTGCTCTTCGCACGGGCATCGCCTCCGCTTCGCCGACGTGGCCGGGCGCGCTCCACCGTGGCCCCGTCCGGGGAACCGGACAAGGGCCGTTCGGGGGAGCAACCGCCCGGCTGTGCGGCCCTAGTGCTGCGCCAGCTCCTGGCGCGCGACGGAGCGGATGTGCACCTCGTCGGGCCCGTCGGCGAAGCGCAGCGCGCGGGCCCAGGTGTAGAAGTAGGCCAGCGGGAAGTCGTCGCTCATCGCGCCGCCCCCGTGGACCTGCATGGCCCGGTCGATCACCGTGCACGCCATGCGCGGCACCACGACCTTGATCGCCGCGATCTCGCTGGCCGCGCCCTTGGCGCCGAACTTGTCGATCAGCCAGGCGGTCTTGAGGACCAGCAGTCGGGACTGCTCGATCTCCATGCGGGACAGGGCGATCTGCTCGCGGACCACGCCCTGGTCGGCCAGCGGCCGGCCGAACGCGACGCGGTCCTGGGCGCGCTTGACCATGAGGTCGACCGAACGCTCGGCCATGCCGATCAGCCGCATGCAGTGGTGGATGCGGCCCGGCCCGAGGCGGGCCTGGGCGATGGCGAACCCGCCGCCCTCCTCGCCGAGCAGGTTCGTCGCCGGCACCCGGACGTCGGTGAGCGTCAGCTCGGAGTGCCCGTGCTGGTCCTGGTAGCCGAAGGTCGGCAGGTGCCGGGTGATCTCCAGGCCCGGGGTGTCGCGCGGGACCAGGATCATCGACTGCTGGCGGTGCTTGGCGGCGTCGGGGTCGGTCTTGCCCATGACGATGAAGATCTTGCAGCGCTCGTCGGCGGCGCCGGAGATCCACCACTTGCGGCCGTTGATGACGTAGTCGTCGCCGTCGCGGCGGATCAGCGTCTCGATGTTGGTGGCGTCGGACGAGGCGACCTGCGGCTCGGTCATCGCGAAGGCCGAGCGGATCTCGCCCTCGAGCAGCGGGTTGAGCCACTGCTCCTGCTGCTCGGGCGTGCCGAACAGGTGCAGGGTCTCCATGTTCCCGGTGTCCGGGGCCTGGCAGTTGATCGCCTCGGGCGCGATGACCGGCGACCAGCCGGACACCTCGGCCACGGCGGCGTACTCCAGGTTCGACAACCCGGAGATCGACGGCAGGAACAGGTTCCAGAGCCCGCGTTCACGGGCCTTGGCCTTCAGCTCCTCGACGACGGGCGGCAGGTCCCACTCCTGCGGGGTCCCGCGACGTTCGGCGCGGAAGGCGTCGTACGCGGCCTCGGCGGGGAGGACCTCCTCGTCGAGGAACGCGCGCATGCGCTTGGTGTAGTCGGCAGCGGCGGCGCTGGGTTCGAAGTCCACGCGGGAAATGACACCACAATGCAGCTGCATTAAACAACGAGCCCGACGTGATGTGCGTCCCCTGCCCGGTAGCGACCCGCGCAGACGCGGACATAGGATCCCGGTCGTGCCGCAATTCCGGATCGCCGAGGCCGCGCGCCTGCTCGGGGTCAGCGACGACACCGTGCGTCGCTGGGTCGACGCGGGCACGTTGCCCGCGCATCCGGACGCGTCGAACCGCAAGGTCGTCGAGGGCACCGTGCTCGCCGAGTTCGCCCGCGACCACGCCAGCGCGCCGCCCGACCCGTCGGGCGTCCGACGCTCGGCCCGCAACCGCATGGTCGGGCTGGTCACCGCGGTCCTCATGGACCAGGTGATGGCGCAGGTCGAGATGCAGTGCGGGCCGCACCGGGTCGTCTCGCTGATGAGCAGCGAGGCGGTCCGGGACCTCGGGCTCGAGCCCGGGTCGCTCGCGGTGGCCGTCGTCAAGTCCACGAACGTCGTGGTGGAGATCCCCGGAGGAAGTTCATGAAGCGTCTCGTGGCCGCCGGTGTCGCCGGCCTGGCCGTCGTGCTCGCCGCGGCGTGCAGCTCGCCGTCGCAGGCCCCGAGCAGCGGCGGTGCCTCGGCGGCGCCGGAGTCGCGCACGCTGACGGTGTTCGCGGCGGCGTCGTTGACCGAGTCGTTCACCGCGCTCGAGAAGCAGTTCGAGACCGACAACCCGGGCGTCGACGTCAAGCTGAGCTACGGCGGCTCGTCCGACCTCGCCCAGCAGATCGTCAACGGCGCCCCGGCGGACGTCTTCGCCGCGGCCAGCGACTCCACGATGAAGACGGTGTCCGACGCCGGCCTCACCGCGGCCGCCCCGACCGTGTTCGCCACGAACGTCCTGCAGATCGCGACGGCGCCGGGCAACCCCAAGGGCGTCGCCGCGTTCGCCGACCTCGCGAAGCCGGACGTCAAGACCGTCGTCTGCGCACCCCAGGTACCGTGCGGGGCGGCCACCACGAAGGTGGAGCAGAGCACCGGCGTCGACCTGAAGCCGGTCAGCGAGGAGAACGACGTCAAGTCCGTGCTGAGCAAGGTGTCCACCGGCAACGCCGACGCCGGCCTCGTCTACGTCACGGACGTCAACGCCGCGAAGGGGCAGGTCCAGGGCGTGAGCTTCCCGGAGTCCTCCGCCGCGAAGACCAACTACCCGATCGCCGTGGTGAAGGACGCCCCGCAGGCCGACCTCGCGCAGAAGTGGGTCCAGCTCGTCGAGGGCGAGAACGGGCGGAAGACGCTCGAGGCCCAGGGCTTCGGCGCCGCGTGAGTCCCCTCGTGAGCACATGACGGCTCCCCCCGCGACGCGGGCGCGGGCCCCGCGGAAGCCCGACCGGCACGAGCAGCCGGTCGGGCTCCCGTGGTTCGTGTGGATCCCCGCGGGCCTCGCGTTCCTGCTGATCGCGCTGCCGGTCGTGGGCCTGCTGTGGAAGGCCGACTGGGCGCGGATGCCCGAGCTGCTGCTCAGCGACGCCGCGCTCGACGCCCTCCGCCTCTCCCTCGAGACGGCCGCGATCTCCACGCTGCTGTGCATCCTGCTGGGCGGCCCACTCGCCGTGGTGCTCGCGCGCGGGCGACTGCCGGGGCTGCGGACGCTGCGCTCGGTCGTGCTGCTCCCGCTGGTGCTGCCCCCGGTCGTCGGGGGTCTGGCGCTGCTGTTCCTGCTCGGCCGCACGGGCCTCGTCGGCCGTGGGCTGGAGCTGGCCTTCGGGATCACGGTCCCGTTCACCACCGCCGCGGTGGTGCTCGCGCAGACGTTCGTGGCGCTGCCCTTCCTCGTCGTCTCGCTGGAGGGGGCGCTGCGCACCGCGGGCCGGCGCTACGAGGCGGTCGCGGCCACCCTCGGGGCCTCGCCGTCGCTGGCCTTCCGGCGGGTCACGATCCCGCTGGTCCTGCCCGGTCTCGCGTCCGGCGCGGTGCTGGCCTTCGCCCGGTGCATGGGGGAGTTCGGCGCCACCATCGCCTTCGCCGGCAGCCTGCAGGGCACCACCCGGACGCTGCCGCTGCTCGTCTACCTGGAGCGGGAGACGGACGTCGACGGGGCCGTCGCGCTGTCGCTGCTGCTGGTCGTCGTGGCCATCGTCGTGATCGTGGTCGGGCGGCCGCGCGGGTCGGAGGGGCTCACATGAGCCTCGACGTCGACGTCCGGCTCGACCGGGAGTCCTTCTCGCTGGACGTGGCCCTGTCCGCCGCTCCCGGCGAGGTGGTCGCCGTGCTCGGGCCCAACGGCGCCGGCAAGTCGACCCTGCTCGGGATCCTGTCCGGGCTGCTGCGGCCCGACGCCGGGCACGTGCGGGTGGGCGACCAGACCGTGACGGACGTCGGGGCGGGCGTGTTCGTGCCGGCGCACCGCCGCGGCGTCGGGCTCCTCGCGCAGCAGGCGCTGCTCTTCCCGCACATGACCGCCGAGGCGAACGTCGCCTTCGGGCCGCGGGCCCAGGGCGTGCCGAAGCGGGAGGCCGAGGCGCGGGCGCGGGCCCTGCTCGCCGACGTCCTGCCCGACGTCCCGGGCCTTCCCGGGCGCAAGCCCGCCCAGCTCTCCGGCGGCCAGCAGCAGCGGGTCGCGCTGGCCCGCGCGATCGCGCCGGAACCCGGCCTGCTGCTGCTCGACGAGCCGCTCGCCGCCCTCGACGTCGACGCCGCCCCCGCCATGCGCTCGCTGCTGCGCCGGGTGATCCGGGACGGGAAGCAGACCGCGGTGCTGGTCACGCACTCCGCGCTCGACGCGCTGGTGCTCGCCGACCGGGTGGTCGTGCTGGGGCGCGGGCGGGTCGTGGAGCAGGGGCCCACGCGCGAGGTGCTCGGGCGGCCCCGCAGCGCCTTCACCGCCCGCATCGCGGGCCTCGACCTGATCCCCGGGGTCCGGGAGGCGGGGGTGCTGCGCACGGGCGACGGCACGATGATCGCCGGCCGGGAGACGGGCGGGCCGGCCGGCACCGGGGAGCCGGCGGTCGCGGTGTTCCCGCCGTCGGCGGTCGCGGTCTTCGCCGAGGAGCCGCACGGCAGCCCCCGCAACGTCCTGCCGGTCCGGCTGGCCTCGATCGAGCCGCGCGGCGACGTCGTGCGGCTGCGGGCGGCGCCGCGGGAGGGCGGGCCGGAGTGGCTCGACGGCCTCGCCGCGGACGTCACGCCCGCCGCGGTCGCGGATCTCGCCGCCGAGCCCGGCAGCGCGCTCTGGTTCGCGGTCAAGGCCACCGAGGTGGAGATCCACCCGGCGGGCTAGCGGACGGCGCGACTCGCCCGGACCGGGCGTTCACACCGCGGCAGGTCTCGCAACCCAGGGTCACCTCTCGGGTCACAGGAGTCACCCGAGCCACTATCGTGTACCTATGTCGCAGGGCGATGGGGGCCTACCGTCGCTTTCCGTGACACGTCAGTTGCTGCGGATCGCCTGCGTCGCGATCGCCGTCGGGCTCCTCCCGGTGACCGGCTCCGTCGCGCTGGCGAGTCCGGCCGGCGCCGAGGGGACCGCGCTCTCCGCCGACCTGTCCGTCGGCACGCCGGCAGCCGCGGGCCTGCCCGGCAACTACGTCGTCCTCGCACAGGACGCGCAGCGGGCGGCCGACGCCGCCTCCGAGATCGGGGTCGCGCCGACCACCGTCTTCACCCGCGCGCTCACCGGCTTCGCCGCCCGGCTCACCGCCGAGCAGCTCGCCCAGCTGAAGGGGCTGCCGGGGATCCTCGGCGTCGAGGAGGACCGGCGGTTCGACCCGCTCGGGCCCCGTGCGGCACGGCTGCCCGGGCTCACCGAGGCCACGCAGGAGAACCCGCCGAACTGGGGCCTCGACCGCATCGACCAGCGCGACCTGCCGCTCGACGGCCGCTACACCACCCGCGCCACCGGCCAGGGGGTCACGGTCTACGTGGTGGACACCGGCGTCGACGTCACGCACCCCGAGTTCGGTGGCCGCGCGGCCTGGGGCACCAACACGATCGACGGCAACGACACCGACTGCGACGGCCACGGGACGGTCGTCGGTGGGATCGCCGCCTCGCGCGACCACGGGGTGGCCAAGGACGCGCAGATCCGCGCGGTCAAGGTGCTCGACTGCAACGGCTCCGGCACCCTCTCCTCACTGCTCTCGGGCATCGACTGGGTGCTGCAGAACCACCGGGGCGGCCCCGCGGTGGCGGTCATGTCCTGGAGCTACGGACCCTCGGACGCGCTGCTCTCCGCGGTCACGAACCTGATCGACGACGGCGTGTTCGTCGCCTCCTCGGCCGGCAACAGCGGGGCGAACGACTGCGGCGTCGCCCCGCGGGCGGCCGCCGGGGTGCTGGTGGTGGCCAACTCGACGATCGACGACCGCCGCAACAGCTCGTCGAGCACGGGGCCGTGCGTGAGCGTCTACGCGCCGGGGACCAGCATCGTCGCGACCACGCCCGGCGGCCGGACCGCCTCCTACACCGGCACCTCGATGGCCGCGCCCTTCGCCGCGGGCGTCGCCGCGCTGTACAAGCAGACCTACGGCGACGCCCCCAGCGCCACGATCAAGAAGTGGATCGTCGACAACGCGGTCCCGGGGAAGATCGCCGGCGGCGACGAGGGCGGCACCCCCAACCGCCTCCTCAACACCGCCGGCCTGTGAGTGGCGATAGTCGCTATAGCGACTATCGCCACTCACAGGATGAGGGGCCCCTGCTCAGGCGTACTTCGTCATCACGTGCTTGACCCGGGTGTAGTCCTCCACCGAGTAGCCCGAGAGGTCCTTGCCGTAGCCGGACTGCTTGAACCCGCCGTGCGGCATCTCCGCGACCAGCGGGATGTGGCAGTTGAGCCACACGCAGCCGAAGTCCAGGCCCCGGCTCATCCGCTGCGCCCGCGAGTGGTCGGTGGTCCAGACGCTGGAGGACAGGCCGTAGTCCGTGTCGTTGGCCAGGTGCAGCGCCTCCGCCTCGTCGGTGAAGGTCTGCACCGTGATCACCGGCCCGAAGATCTCCTCGCGGACCAGCTCGTCGTCCTGCCGCAGGCCGTCGACCACGGTGGCCGGGAAGAAGAATCCGGGCCCGCCGGCCGGGGAGCCGCCGGCGAGCACGGACGCGTGGCCGGGTACCCGCGAGAGCAGGCCCGAGACCTTCTCGAACTGTGCGGCGTTGTTGAGCGGGGGGATGAACAGATCCTCGGAGTCGTCCTCGTCGGAGGAGAACCGCACCGCGCGGGCGACCTCGGCGAGCGCCTCGGCCAGGTCGCCCGCGATCGACTCGTGGGCGAGCACCCGCGTGGCGGCGGTGCAGTCCTGGCCGGCGTTGAAGAACCCGGCGACGGCGATGTCCTCGGCAGAGGCGGCCACGTCCGAGTCGGCGAACACGACGACGGGGGCGTTGCCGCCCAGCTCCAGGTGCACCCGGGTGACGTTCGGGGCCGCCGCCGCGGCGACCGCCTTGCCCGCCCGCGTCGACCCGGTGATCGCGACCAGCGCGGGGGCGGGGTGCGCGGAGACCAGCGCACCGGTGCTGCGGTCGCCGCACACGACGTTGAGCACGCCCGGCGGCAG
Organism: Pseudonocardia autotrophica; assembly: GCF_000717175.1. GTDB lineage: Bacteria > Actinomycetota > Actinomycetes > Mycobacteriales > Pseudonocardiaceae > Pseudonocardia > Pseudonocardia halophobica. The sequence continues at coordinate 101,445 of NZ_JNYD01000018.1, forward strand.
GAACTCGGCGAACAGCTCGGCCATCCGCGTCGTCGACGCCGGGGTCGTGTCCGAGGGCTTGAGCACCATGGTGTTCCCGCCCGCGAGCGCGGGCCCGATCTTCCAGGTGGCCATCATCATGGGGTAGTTCCACGGCGTGATCGCCCCGACCACGCCCAGCGGCTCGCGGCGGACCGACGACGTGTGCCCGGCCATGTACTCGGCCGACGCCCGGCCCTCGAGGGTGCGGGCCGCTCCGGCGAAGAACCGGAACTGGTCGACCATGACCGCGATCTCCTCGGAGTGCGTCAGGGCCTTCGGCTTGCCGGTGTCCCGGTGCTCCAGCTCGACGAGCTCGTCGGCGTGCGCCTCGACGGCGTCGGCGATCCTCAGCAGCGCTGCCTGCCGCTCCGAGGGCGTGGTGTCGGCCCAGTGCTCGTCGTACGCGCGCTTCGCGCTCGCGTAGGCGGCGTCGACGTCGGCTTCTCCGGACAGCGGCGCGGTCGCGTAGACCTCGCCGGTCGACGGGTCGACGATCTCGGTCGTGCGCCCGTCCGAGGCGGGGACCGGCTTGCCGTCGACGATGTTGTGGAAGGTCTGCATGGTGGTGCTCCTCCGACGCGGCGTCCGTCAGGCGAAGGCGGGCATGATCTTCTCGGCGATCAGCCTGAGCTGCTCGTCGACCGTCGGGACCCCGGTGATCTCGCGGCCCATGAACGTCTTCACGAGGTGCGCGTCCGTGATCGCGCAGATCATGTGGTTGGCGCCGCCCTGCTGCATCTCGCGGATCTTGTCGATGCACTCCTCGGGGGTGCCCGCGACGGAGAGCCTGTCCGCCAGGTCGTCCGGGGTCGCGTCGATGGAGCCGGCCAGGTCGCCCGCCACGAACTTGTCCAGGATCGGCTTCATCTCCGAGGGCGAGACGCCGTTGCGCTCCAGCAGCGAGTCCGGCATCGACGACGCGTACAGCCCGACCACCGACTTGGCGGCCTCCTTGGCCTTGGCCGAGTCCTCCCCGACGGTGACCACGCACCAGGCGCCGATGTCGAGGTCGTCGACGCATCTGCCGGCGCGCTCGGCGCCGATCTTCATGTTGTCGTACATGTACCGGTACGCCTCGCGCGTGTAGCCCAGCGCCAGGTGACAGCCGTCCGAGATCTCGCCCGCGACCTGGAAGGACCTCGGCCCGGCCATCGCGCCCATCTTCACCGGCACCCGTTCGGCGACCGGCCGGGCGAAGGTGAACAGGCCCTTGTACGTGAAGAACTCGCCGTCGTGGGTGATCGCGCCCTCGTCCAGCAGGGTCCGGATGACGCCCACGCCCTCCTTCACCCGGGACAGCGGCTTCTGCGTGCTCCAGTCCATCCCGTACTGCGCGAGCAGGCCGAAGTTGCCGGACGACAGCACGACCTCGGCGCGGCCGCCGGTCAGCTCGTCGAGCGTGGCCGTGGCCTGCGCGATCAGCGACGGCTCGCGCAGCACGACCCCGGACACCGACGGGCCCATCATGATCCGGGACGTCTTGTCCGCGGCTGCCGCGAACAACAGCCAGAGGTCCTTGTGCCAGGTCTCGTCCGCGGCGTAGACGGCGTGGAAGCCGAGCTCGTCCGCCAGCTGGATGGACTTGAGCGACTCGGCGAGGGGGTAGTCGGGAAGCATGACGTAGCTGACCTTCATCGAGGGTCTCCCGGTGAGTGGTGGGGTTCAGGCTTCGTTCTCGATCTCGGCGATCAGGTCCGAGCCGGTGATCGTCTTCTGCGCGAAGTGCGCGTGCATCCAGTCGAGGTGGTCGTGGCGGGCGTGCATGATCCGCAACGTGTCCCAGTTCGGGAACGTCTGCTGCAGGACCCAGCGCTCCATCAGCCGCGGGTCCACCTCGAAGACGTGCTCGTGGGTGGTGACCGCGACCTCGGAGGCGCGCTGCGGGGCGGGCGGGGCGTGCTCGTCGGAGTAGCGGTAGCTCATGCCTCACCTCGCAGCTCGGCCAGCCGGGCGGCGAGGTCGCCGCCCTGGTAGGCGAGGTCCAGCAGGTACTTGCCCGGGTTCATGATGTTGTTCGGGTCGAGCATCCGTTTGACGCCGAGCATCACGTCGAACCCGCGCCCCAGCTCGCGCGGCACGAGATCGACCTCGCCCTCCCGGCACGAGCCGTGGCAGGCGCTGATCGACCCGCCGTGCGCCAGGGCCGCCGCGGCGATGTCCCGCTTGGCCCTGACCCACATCGCCCACGCGTCATCGTCGAGGCGCTGCTCCCAGATCCCGACGTCGATCTCGGTCAGGTAGTCCACCCCGGTGTCGGCCGAGGTGTAGGCGAACATGCCCCAGTCGTCGAACACGTCCGTCTTCCGGCGCAGATCGGCGACGATCTCGTGCCAGGCCTTCGTGACGGCCGGGACACGCGTGTAGTTGACCGCCGCGTCCTCGCAGTGCCAGGACATCGGCACGACCTGCCCGGACTTGGTGCGCCCGTGCAGCGGGGTGGCGTAGCGGTCGTGCCGGGCGGCCCAGTCGCCCTCGGAGATCTCGTCCCCGAGGTAGCGCGCGCCGTGCTCCTTCGCGATCCGGAACAGCCGTTTCCCGCCGACCCGGACCTCGTCCTCCCAGCCGTACAGGACGGCACAGGTCAGGGCGCGGACGTCCGCGGGCTGGGGGATGTAGGCCTCGTCGTCCCGGCGGAGGTAGGCGACCTTCCACTCGTCGAACAGCACGGCGCCGGCGAAGGTCGCGACGCCCGCGCGGGCCAGCGCGCCGGTGAAGCGGTAGGCGGCGTCGTAGTCGTCGAACGCCCAGAACGGGGAGAGCTCGGCCTCGGGCTTCGGGTAGAGCTTCAGCGTGGCCTTCGTGGCGATGCCGAGCGTGCCCTGGTGCCCCATGAACAGGTGCTTGAGCTGGTAGCCGGACGACGACTTCGAGATCTGACGTCCGATCCCGTCCCCGACGTGCAGGATCTCGCCCGTCGGGAGCACGAGGTCGAAGCTGAGCACGAGGTCGCGGGTGTGCCCGTAGCGCGCCCCGATCAGCGACCAGCCGGACGTCCCGATCCGGCCACCGACCAGCGAGCACGGGTACGACGCCGGGTCGTCGGGATAGATCAAACCGTGCTTGCCGAGCACCTCGTTGAGCTTGAGCATGTTGATGCCCGTGCCGACGGTGACGGTGCGGTTCTCCAGGTCCAGCTCGTGGATCTGGTTCATCCGCTTGACGTCCACGACGATCCCGCCGCGCAGCGGCACCGCGCCGTCGGTGAGCCCGGTCCCGCCGTCCCGCGGGACGACCGGGCACTTCAGCTCGTTCGCGATCGCGACGACCGCCGCGACCTCCTCCGTGGACTCCGGCAGCACCGCGAGGTCCGGCACCCGCTCGCGCCACCGGTGCACCGGGAACGGCGCGGGGACGCGGGCGCGGTTGTAGCGGTCCGTCTTCGCGGTGAGGATCTGGTCCGGCCGCAGCACTCCGGCGAGGCGCTCGACCACGCGGTCGATCAGGTCGGTGGGTGGGCGCTCCAGGGCGGTCACTTCGCGCAACCCCCACATCGTCTGTCTCCCACGGCCCCTCTGCTGCCGCCGACCTCGATCCCCAGCGACTCCGCGACGATCTCGTGGATGTCGATCACGTCGATGTCCCGCTTGTCGCCCGCCTCGGAGAGCGGGCGCTCGGACCACGGACAGGCGCTGACCAGGGTGTCCACGCCCAGCTCCGCGGCGTGCCCGAGGCGCCTCTCGGAGATCGCGGCGGTGAGCTCGGGCTTCTCCACCGGCAGGCCCCCGCCCCCGCCGGAGCAGTAGGACCACTGGGTGACCCGGTCGACGTCGTGGAAGGTCAGGCCGGGGATGCTCCGGAGGACCTGGCGGGGCTCCTCCCAGATCCCCTTGCGCTTGTTGAGCCGGCAGGGGTCGTGGTAGGTGATCGTCCGGTTCACCGGGACCGTCGGGGTCAGCTTCCCCTGGGCGAGAAGGTCCGCCAGGACCTCGACCACCAGCACGACCTCGATGTCGAACTCCGCACCGAAGTACTTCGGGTAGTCCTCGGTGAAGCTGATGTAGTCGTGGGGATCGAGCACCAGGACCCGCTTCGTGCCGGTCGCCCGCCAGTTGTCGAGGTTGTGCCGGGCGAAGCGCCTGGCCTGGTCGACGTAGCCCATCTCGGCGGCGGGCCCGCCGCAGCACCACTGCTCGCCCATCAGCCCGAACTCGTAGCCGGCCCGCTGCAGGATCTGCGCGACGGCGCGGGGTACGGCGGTGCGGTAGAAGGCGGCCTCGCAGTCGACGAAGAGAACGGTCTCGCCGCCGATGGGGATGTCCAGCCCCTCGGCCCAGTTGCGGACGTTCTCCTGGCTGATCTCGGTCTCACCGAGGACCGGCTCGTGCGTCCTGTCGTCGGTCCGTGCGTTCCACGTCCGCCAGTTCGGCTGGTGCACCCCGGACTCGACGGCGAGCGCCCGGACCGCCTTGACGACGTCCACGGTGCGGGTCCGGAACCGGTAGAAGTCGCCGGTGAACAGGGTGTTGGGGCAGCGCAGCTCGCACGCGCCGCACTGGGTGCAGTTGACGTAGTCCGCGGCGATGTCGGCGACCTCGAGCTCGCCCTTCTCCATCGCGACGACGTTCGCGTGGAAGGCGGTCGGGGTCCACGACTCGTTGCGGGTCACCTGCATGACCGGGCAGACCTCGCGGCAGAACTTGTGGCCGGACGAGTAGCAGTTGTACGAGGCGTTGCGCCATTCCTCGACGAACTCGGCGGTGCGCCGGTCGGACAGCTCCAGCGGGACGGGGCCGTGGACGGTTTCCGGATAGGTCTCGAGCTCGGGGTCGTTGCCCGGATCGCCGGGGGTGAAGGGTCTCTGCAGTGCGTCGGGCCGCACGGTGCGCTCGGGTTCGGTCTGCGTCACGCGGTCCTCCGTATGTGGTGGCGGTCACGTCGGGAGAAAAGCTATGAAATCACATCTCAAAGTTCTCGACTAGGCTGTCCGGGCCGCGTGACACACTCGCGGCACCCGTGTCACGGCTGGATCCGATCTTGTGGAGGTGCGCGTGCGGCTCCCCGCGGGCGACGCGCGACGGGCTGTCTTCGCTCCCCTGGACGACGGGGCCATGCGCAGCGAGGCCGTCGTGCGCCGGCTGGGCAGCGCGATCGGCCTCGGGATCATCGTCGACGGCGAGCAGCTCCCGTCGGAGCTCCAGCTGGCCGCGTCGCTCAACGTCTCCACGGTCACCCTGCGGGACGCGCTGTCGGACCTGCGGGCGCGCGGGCTCGTCGCGACCCGGCGCGGCAGAGGCGGGGGCAGCTTCGTCGTGGCGTCCGAGGAGGCGCTCACCGAGCTGAGCCGCGGGCGGCTGCGCGAGCTGGGCAGCACCGACCTGCGCGAGCTGGGGGACGTGCGGGCCGCCGTCAGCGGGACCGCTGCCCGGCTGGCGGCGGAGCGGGCCGCGGACTCCGAGATCGAGCGGCTCCGGGAGACGCTGGGGCGGCTCGCGGCGGCGCCCGGCGGCACCGAGCAGCGCCGGATCGAGGGGCGCTGGTTCATCGACATCGCCGCGGCCGCGCAGTCCGTCCGGCTCACCCGGGAGGAGATCGAGCTGCAGTTCGAGCTGGGCCAGCTGCTCTGGGGCACGGAGCGGACGGAGGCCGAGCTGGCGGCCACCATCGCGGACCACCACCGGGTCGTCGACGCGATCGCGGCCCGCGACCCCGCGACGTCGCGCCGGCTGGTCGAGGAGCACGTCGCCGCGGTCACGGCGCAGCTGATGGACGCACACGTGCGGCTCACCCGGCGCGGCCACCGGCGGGCCGACCACACCGACGCCTACCCCGAGGCGGCCGGTTCGTGAGCGCCCCCGCGGACCAGGCCGCACTCGTCATCGAATCGGTGGTCGAGCGGGTCTTCCGCTCGGTCGCCGAGGTGCACGACGGCCTGTTGGCGGGGTACCGCGCCGCCGGCGCCCGCGGCGCGCGGATGTGCGACCGGGACGTCACCGCGCTCCGGGAGCCCCTGCTGGCCCTGCTCGCCCGGGAGCGGGAGGTCGCCGTCGGGATGGGCGTGATCGTGGCGCCGGGGCTGCTCGCCGACCGGCCCCTGCGGATGGAGTGGTGGCAGGCCGACGAGGCGGCGGGGCGTCCCGCCGAGCCGGTGATGCTGGAGGTGGACCTCAACCCGGCCAGCGTGGGCTTCTACGACTACGCCTCCGCCGAATGGTTCACGGTGCCGCGGCGCACCGGCCGGCGACACGTCGTCGGGCCCTACGTGGACGTGCACGGCACGGATCGCTACCTGCTCACCCTGACCCTGCCGGTGATTGCCGACGGGGAGTTCGTCGGGGTCGCCGGCGCGGACGTGCCGGTCGCGCGGTTCGAGACCCTCGTGCTGCGCGAGCTGGGAGACCTGGCCGCGGACGTGGTGGTGGTCAACCCGGAGGACCGGGTGGTCTTCTCCACCTCGGCGCGATGGCTTGCGGGCTCGCGCGCGGATCTCTCCGGGGCGGCGGACGTCCACGCCCTTCCCGAGCCACACTGGCGCGTCGCCGTCCCCCACTGACGCGAACGCCGCTCTCGCTCGGTCAGCGCGACAGGCGGGCGGCCTCGCGGTCCGCGCCCTCGGTGAGCGCGCCGCCGCGGGAGCCCGCGAGCTTGGCCCGGAGGTGCTCGCCGACCGTCACCGGCTCGTACAGGGCGGGGTGTTCGGCGTCGACGCACGTGGGCAGCGGCGCGATCACGGCGTCGACGTCGCCGTCGTGGAAGAAGGCGGCGGAGCGGCGCGGGACCAGGACCCCGTCGACGCGCGGGGCGGCCACGCGGTGCAGGGTCGAGACCCAGCGGTCGTTGGTCCAACGGGCGAGCGCGTCGCCGAGGTTGACCAGCAGGGCGCCGGGCGCCGGCCCGACGGGGTGCCAGCGACCCTCGCCGTCGAGGATCTCCAGGCCGGGCACCGCATCGGCCCACAGCACGGTGACGATGCCGTAGTCCGTGTGCGCGCCCATGCCGACCTGCTCGGGCTCGAGCTCGGCGTCGACCGACGGCAGCCGGTAGTTGATCATCCGCAGGACGTCCACCGAGTGGCCGGTGAAGCCGGCCAGGTGGTCCTCGCCGAGCCCGAGGGCGCGGCCGAACACGCGCGTCATCGTCCGGGCGACCCGGCCGGCGGCGGCGAACCAGGCCTCGACGGCCGGGCGGAAGCCGGGGGTGTCCGGCCAGATGTTGGTCCCGTAGTCCGCCTCGGACAGGGCCAGGCCGGGGAAGTCGCTCGCCTGGGTGCCCACGTTGAACGCCTCGAAGAGGTCGGCGGCCGAGACGAGGCCGAGGCTGTTGGCCAGCGACTCGGACTTCGGCGGGGTGTAGCCGCGGTTCACGCCGGGCGGGCAGCGGTAGGCGGACTTGGCCGCGAGGTCCTCGGCGAAGAACGCGTCCATGGCGGCGGTGAAGGCGTCGAGCGTCCCCTGCGGGATCCCGTGCCCGACGACCTGCATGAACCCGACCGTCCGGGCGGCGTGGTCCGCGGCGCGGGCCACCGCCTCACGGTCCTCCTCGGTGCCCTCCGTGCGGAACGGGCTGATGTCGATGATCGGGACGTCGAGGACGCCGTCGCGGGTCTCGGCGACTGCCATGATGCTGCTCCTCGTGAGAAATGATTGCTCTCGACTATCATTCTGCTCGGTTCGACTGTCAAGGACTGTCGATGCGGTCAGGAGGAGCGGGTGGAGGACGAGGCGGCGCTCAACGCTCGGGTGGGGGCCACGATCCGGGCGCTGCGGGAGAAGACCGGGCTGTCCATGCGCGAGCTGGCGCGGCGGGCCGGGGTGAGCCAGCCGTTCCTCTCGCAGATCGAGCGGGGCGTCAGCGCGCCGTCGATGATCACGACGTACCGGCTGGCCGAGGCGCTCGGGGAGCGGCCGGGCGCGCTGCTGCCCGCTCCCGACGGCACCGGGATGACGGTGGTGCGGGCCGGCGAGGGCCGCGAGATCCCGGTCGCCAACCGGCCGGACGCGGCGCGTGGGCGGGCGCTGGTGATGCAGCCGGGGAACCCGCTCGAGGTGATCGAGTACGTCGTCGCGCCGGGGGAGTACCTCGAGGAGTGGTTCGCGCTCCCCGGCGACATGGCCGTCTACGTGGTCGACGGGCGGCTCGAGGTGGAGGTCGAGGGCGCGGGGACGGTGGTGCTGGGGCCGCGCGAGCTCGTCGCCCACCCTGCCTCGGCGCGCCACCGCTGGCGGGTGCACGGCGAGGCGCCCGTCCACGTGCTGCTCACCATCGCCCACCCGCCAGAGGGTCCCACTCTCCGCCCACCCCGCTCGTGACCCGACCAGCCGGTGTGCGGCGTCCGACCGGCGGGGCTGCAGAGCGCGACCCGCGGTGCCGGAACTCCCGACTCGCGGTGCCGGAACTCCCGACTCGCGGTGCCGGAACTCCCGACTCGCGGTGCCGGAACTCCCGACTCGCGGGGATCAGGCGGGTTCGATGACCTCGAAGCCGGTGTAGGGGACGAGGGCGGGCGGGATGCGGACGCTGCCGTCGGGCTGCTGCCCCTGCTCCAGGACGGCGACGAGGGTGCGGCCGATCGGGAGGCCCGAGCCGTTGAGCGTGGCGGCGAAGCCCCGGGCGCCGTCCTTCGCCTTGGTCCGGATCGCGGCGCGGCGGGCCTGGAAGGTCCCGAAGTCCGACACCGAGCTGATCTCGCGGTACCGGCCCTGGCTGGGCAGCCACACCTCGATGTCGTAGGTGTACTCGGCGGAGAAGCCGATGTCGCCGGCCGCGAGCCGCACGACCCGGTAGGCCAGCCCGAGCGCCTGGACGACGGCCTCGGCGTGGCCGAGCAGGACCTCCAGCTCCGCGCGCGACCGGGCCGGGTCGACGAAGCGGACCAGCTCGACCTTCGAGAACTCGTGCACGCGGATCAGCCCGCGGGTGTCCTTGCCGTACGACCCGGCCTCCGAGCGGAAGCACGGCGTCTGTGCGGTGTAGGCCAGCGGGAGCTCCTCGGCGGCGAGGGTCTCGCGGGAGTGCAGGTTGGTCAGCGGCACCTCGGCCGTCGGGATGAGGAACAGCTCCCGGTCGGCGACCTCGGTGCGGAACAGGTCCTGCTCGAACTTGGGCAGCTGGCCCGTGCCGGTCATCGTCGGACGCGTGACCAGCGCCGGCACCGACCACTCGGTGTACCCGTGGCGCTCGGTGTGCAGGTCGAGGAAGAAGCGGGCGAGCGCGCGCTCGAGCGCGGCACCGCGGCCCTTGAGCACGGCGAACCGCGGGCCCGACAGCTTGGTCGCGCGCGCCAGGTCCAGGATCCCGAGCTTCTCGCCGAGGTCGACGTGGTCGAGGGGGTTCTCGACGGCCGGGATCTCGCCCCAGGTCCGGACCTCCTCGGCGTCCTCGTCGCTGGCGCCGTCGGGCAGCTCGTCGGCGGGCAGGTTCGGGATCTCGAGGAGGTACTCGGTGAGCTGGGCCTCGAGCTCCTTGTGCTCCTCCTCCGCGAGGGTGATCGCGGCCTTCGTCTCCCGCGCCTTCTCGACGAGGGCGGGCCGCTCCTCGGGGGACGCGCCCTTGACCGCCTTCTGCAGCCGGTTCGCCTCGGCCCGGGACTCGTCGCCCTTCTGGATGGCCGCGTTGCGGACGCCCAGGAGCTTCTCGAGGCGCTCCAGGTCGAGGGAGTAGCCGCGGCGCGCGAGCTTGCGCACCGCGTCGGTGGCGGGATCGAGCAGGACGCGGGGGTCGTGCATCGCCCGAGCGTATCGCCCGACCGCGGGGCGTTTTCCGCTCCTCCCCCACAGGAGGGTGGCGCCCGGGGGCGGGTCGTCGGCAGGATGAGTCGCGATCACGTGACCGGGCGCACAACGTTGCGCCGCCCGACCCTCCGAGGAGGACGCAGGTGACCACCTCCACCCCCGCGCTGCCGTCGTACGCCTCCGGGATCTCCGACGTCCCGTTGCTGGGGGACACCATCGGGGACAACTTCGACCGGACGGTCGCGGCGGACCCGGAGCGGGAGGCGCTGGTCGAGGTCCCGACGGGCCGGCGGTGGACCTACGCCCAGCTGCGGGCGGACGTCGACGCCCTGGCCCTGGGTCTGGTGGCCGACGGAGTGGAGAAGGGCGACCGGGTGGGGATCTGGGCGCCGAACATGGCGGAGTGGACGTTGTTGCAGTACGCGACGGCGAAGCTCGGTGCGATCCTGGTGAACATCAACCCGAGCTACCGCACCCACGAGTTGGAGTATGTGCTCAGGCAGGCGGGGATCTCGCTGTTGGTGGCGGCGCGGGAGTTCAAGACCTCGAACTACGCGGCGATGATCGAGGAGGTG
>NZ_JNYD01000019.1 GCF_000717175.1 Pseudonocardia autotrophica
TGAGTCGGCGGGCGCCACGCTGGTGGTCGACGGGCGGCAGGGCGAGTTCGACGCGGACGGGGCCGGGTTCTTCGTGGCCCCGACGCTGTTCGACAACGTCACGACCGACATGAGCATCTACACCGACGAGATCTTCGGCCCGGTGCTCTCGGTGGTCCGCGTGGACACCTACGAGGAGGCCGTCGAGCTGATCAACGCCAACCCGTACGGCAACGGGACCGCGATCTTCACCAACGACGGCGGAGCGGCGCGGCGGTTCCAGAACGAGGTCGAGGTCGGGATGATCGGCATCAACGTGCCGGTGCCGGTGCCGATGGCCTACTACTCCTTCGGGGGCTGGAAGAACTCGCTGTTCGGCGACACCCACGCCCACGGCGTGGAGGGCTTCCACTTCTTCACCCGCGGCAAGGTCGTGACCACCCGCTGGCTCGACCCGGCCGCGCGGGAACAGCACGGCGGCATCAACCTGGGCTTCCCCCAGAACGCCTGAGAGACCCTCTTGGTCACCGTTTTGGTCATTGCTTACGATCGATCATGACCCCTGCGACTGAACATGAGCCAAGATCGTCAACGAGGCGAGGCTGCTCTCACCAGCACCAACGCTCATCGGGGCCTGCGGTGGAACACCCGACTCCCCTCCAGCGGGTTGGGGGTTCGATTCCCTCGCGGCGCACAGAAGCAGCAGGTCAGAGCGTTGTCGCTCTGGCCTGCTTCGCGTTTCCAAGGTCCAACTCGACGTTTATCTACCGCAAACCCCGAAAAGGGAGTCAGCTGTCACGCACGCCGACCCGGTCAGTGCGTCGAGAACCGCAGCTCAGTGGCCCTCCCACCCGGCATGCCGCCGATCTTCGTGACCTGCACTCATGTAAGGAGCTTCGGGACTTGATCGGCCCGGGGTTCCGGGGTTGCATGCGCATCCCGGCTGGTCCGGTGGGTGGCGTCGAGTAGCGCTCTGAGGGCGGATGTGTGTTCGTGCCTCGCTGGGCTGATTGCCACCGCTGGCCTGGCCACGGGTGCCCCGGATGAGGGAAGTAGACCGGCCCCTGGCGGGTCGGGTCTGGTTGCAGCACATGAGTGGGAGCCGTCGTCAGGATCGCTTGCCGCCCGTGGGGACCGTGGCCGATCAGTGCGCCGCCCTGCGCGGAACAGCCCGGGGCGACGGGGCTGGGCAGGGGAGGATGCGGATGCAACGACGACTGGTGGGCATCGACCTGGGGATCGCCAGCGCGCACACCGTGCGGGTGCTCGACGAGGCGGGTCGCACGCTGGGTCGGGGCCGGGGTGGGCCGACGGTGGCCGAGCTGTCCCGGATCGAGGACGCCGCCCTGGCCGGCGCCGCGCCGGGCACCCGGCTGGAGGTGTGGTTGAGCCGACCGGGCCGGCGTGGCTGCCGGTCGCGGTGTTCTTCACCGGCCGCGGGCACCTGGTCTATCGGGTTTCCAGCGCCAAGGCCGCGGACCTGCGCCGGTTTCTGTCCCGGCACGCCAAGAGCAACGGCATCGACGCCGACACCCTGGCCCGGTTGCCGCTGCTCGACCCCGACGGGCTGCGCCCGCTGGAGCTGCCCGGCGTGCAGACCGCGGCGCTGGACCGCCGCGTGCGGGCCACCGACCGGCTCACCCGCGCCGCCACCGCACACAAGGTGCGGATCAAGGACCTGGTCCGTCAGCTACTACCGGCCACCCCGCTGACCGGCGAGCTCGGGCGGGCCGACCTGGCCGTGCTCGAACGCTGGGCCGACCCGCGCGCGCTGCTCGCCGCCGGCCCGGCCCGCCTCACCACTGTGATCGACAAGGCCTCACACGGGCAGCAGGGCGCCGAGCGGGCCGCGGCCTGGCGGGCCGCCGCCGCAGAAGCGGTCGAGCTCTACGCGGCCTATCCGGCGATGCCGTTCACCGATCTGGCCGCCGAGGTCGCCACCGAGGTCCGGCTGCTGCGCGCCGTCCAGGCCGAACTGGCCGAACACGCCGCACACCGGGAGGAGGCCTACCGGCGGGCCGATCCCGGCCAGCTCGCCCGCAGCCTGCCCGGCCTGGCCCACATCGGCGCCCCGGCGCTGGTCGCCATCGTCGGTGACGCCGCCCGGTTCCCCACCGCGCGGCAGTTCCGCTCGTTCACCGGGCTGGCCCCCCGCGCCTCGGAGACCGGCGAGACCGACCGCAAGGGCCGGCCCATGTCCAAGGCCGGCCCGGCGCTGCTGCGCACCACCCTGATCCGGGCCGCGGACAACGCCCGCCGCCAGGACCCGCAACTAGCGAAGATCTACTACACCCAGATCGTCGAACGCGGCGCCACGCACACCAAAGCGCTCTGCGTGGTCGCGGCCGCGCTGGCCGAACGCGCCTGGGCGGTGCTGCGCCGCGGCATGCCCTACGTCATCTGCGACACCGACAGCACCCCCATCGACCCCACCGCCGCGAAGGCGATCATCGCCGAGCGGTGGACCGTCCCCGCCGCCGTCCGGGCCCGCCGACGCAGCCGCAAAAGCCCCTCAGCAACGCACACGACGAAGGCGGGGAAGGCCCCTCACGGAGTCCTCGCGGGACACAGGCCAGACGCTCCAGGGCGTCGACAACGAGGCGACCTTCCCCACCAGCCATCCTCACGCTCCCAGCAACCCGGACGCAAGACACCTCCTTGACAGCCCAGCTCCCACAGGGAATCAGCCTAGGAGTCAGCTGTTCACCGGTGTTCGGCGATGCCACCGCCATCCTGACCACCGGCTCGGTTCACCGCGCTCGGCCAAGCCCGCAGCCGCGCCCGGCCAGCCCCAGTCCCCGCGCCCGGCCGCGCCGTTGAGGTGTCCGACCTGACCGGGCGACCGGATGAGCCGGTCCTCAGGCTCGACAGAGTCCCGGCCGGGTCACCGTGCCCGGCAGCGCCCGCGCCACCGTTCAGCATGACCGGACCGGCATCGTCGTCGCTGTAGGACAGCCCGCCGCTCTCGCCGCCGGCGCAGCCCGCGTTCCAGGCGAAGGGGCCGGCGACGGACCCTCCGCCGCCGGAGCCGTTGTCGTGACGCGGCCGTCTTCAGCGGCAGCGACGACTTCGGCTCCGAACGACCACCTCGCGGCCGACGACGCGACCAGCGCGGTCGCCGCCATCCTCGAAGGGCGCCAACCCCCGGCCGCAGGCTGCTCGGCGCCGTCGACGGCCTCCGCGCCGCAAGCAAGCCGGTCCTGGTGCTCAAGACCGGCCGCAGCGAGGTGGGTGCACGAGCGGTCCAGTCCCACACCGGCAGCATCGCCGGGGACTACACCGTCTACCGCGCCCTGCTGAGCCGGGGCGGCGCCACCCGGTCGGACCTCGTGCTCCCCACCCTCGTCGGAGTCCTGGACGCCGCACAGCGAGCGGGCGCCACCGTCGTCCACTCCCGGCTGGCAAGCCGAGCACGCGACTACAGCGGCATCGTCCCCGCACTTCAGACCTACGTGCGGGCAGCCGAGGCACACGAGGCCCACTGGGCGGCACAACCGTCGAACGGCCTGCACGACGAGGACGATCTGGTGATCACCGAGTCAGGTGCAGGTCCGTCCCACGACTCGGGATCGTGACGTCGCAGCGTCAGGTCCTGGATCAGGCCCGGACGAATCGGTGACGCATCTCCCCGATACCGGTGGCCCAGGTGACGAGTTCCTCGCCGGCCTGCAGGAACCGTGGCGGGGACATTCCCACCCCGACCCCGGAGGGAGTGCCGGTGAAGATCAGGTCGCCGGGGAGCAGTGTCACGACCGTCGAGAGCTTCGCGACGAGCGTGGGTACCGGGAAGATCATGTCGCCGGTACGCGCCTTCTGGACGCTCTCCCCCTCGACGAGGCAGCCCAGCTCGAGGTCGTCCGGGTCGAGGCCCGTCGCACGCAGCTCGTCGACGGTGACGAGGTGCGGCCCGACGGGTGAGAAGCCTGGGTAGGACTTGCCCAACCCGAACTGTGCCGGCGGGGCGGCGAACTGGGTGACGCGATCGGAGATGTCCTGGCCCAGGCTGACGCCGGCGACATGGTCCCAGCCGTCGGCTTCGGAGATGTGGCGTCCGCCCACCCCGATGACGGCGACGAGCTCGACCTCCCAGTCCACGTTGCCCGGTGTCAGGGCGATGTCCCCGCGGGGGCCGGTGAGGCTGGAGGCGTACTTGGTGAACACGACGGGTTCGGTGGGCGCGGCGAAGCCGGACTCGTCGGCGTGGTCGCGGTAGTTCAGGCCGACCGCGAAGATCTGCGGGGGCCGCGGTGCGACCGGGCCCAGCGCCGCCTCGTCGACCGGCGTCGCGGCGTCGAACGAGGCGGAGGCGGCCCAGGCGCGGAACTCCGCCCACCGGCCGTAGACCGACTGCGGGTCGGCCGGGAACCGGCCTCCGCCGGCCTGCTCGACGTCGAGAGCGCGGGACGGGTCCTCGGGGTCGAGCAGGACCAGCCGGCCGGCGTGATTCGCGATGCGCATGGAATCCTTCCAGGTCAGACGAGTGCGGTGACGCCGTCGGTGAGACCGAGCAGTGCCCGGCCGTAGACCTCGGCGGAGATCGCCGGGCTGATCACCGCATGCCGGGAGGCCACCTCCGAGTCGCGCCAGATGCGCTGCAGCGGGCTGGACTCGGCGAAGCTGGACGCGCCGTGCGCGGAGACCAGGATCCGGATCGCCTCGCGGGCGTTCTCGATCGCGGTGCCGGTGTCCATGCGGACCCGGGCCCGGGCGGCGTAGTCGGGGTAGACGCCGTCGGCGGCGGCCTGGTCGATGTCCGCGGCGGCGCGGTAGGCGTGCAGGTGCGCCGAGTCGACCAGCGCGGCCGCCTTGGCCACGGCGAGCTGGACCGTGGGTGCTTCGGTCTGCACGTCGTAGAAGGTGTAGGAGATCGATCGCTTGGGCGCCTTCTCCAGCACCAACTCGAGGGCGGCCTGGGCGAGTCCGAGCTGGGGCCCGGCGAGCACCAGCGCGGCGACGGGCACGAATGAAGAGCGGTAGAGGGCCTCGCCGGTGTGCTCGGTGCCGTAGCGGCCGCCGATGGCGGCGGGCACCGAGATGACCCGGTGCTCGGGGATGAACACGTCCTGTGCGACGAGGGTGTTCGAGCCGGTTCCGCGCATGCCGGCGACGAACCACGTGTCCTCGATGGTCAGGTCGCTCATCGGGACCAGGGCCAGCCCCTGGTCGACGACCTCCCCGCGCTCGTCGGGCACCGGGAAGCCGACCACGGCCCATTGGGAGTGCAGGCACCCCGAGGCCCAGCCCCACCTGCCGGTCACCCGGTAGCCGCCGTCGACCTTGATGGCCTCCGCGGACGGCGCGAGGACGCCGGCGATCCGGTTGCCCGGGTTCTCCTCCCAGATGTCGCGCTGGGCGCGATCGGGGAACAGCCCGGCGAAGAAGGAACAGACGTTCATCAACGTGGAGACCCACGCGGTCGACCCGCATCCGCGGGCCAACTCGCGCGACACCTCGAGCTTCGTGCGGATGTCGGTCTCCAGGCCGCCCAGCCGGCGCGGCTTCATGATCCGGTACAGCCCGGCGTCGTCGGCGAGGGTGATGTTCTCCTCGACCACGCGGCGGTCCTGCTCGGTCTTCGCGGCGTTGCGCACCAGGACGGGGACGATCTCACGCGCGCGGCCCACCAGCTCCGCGCGCAGCGCGCGTGCGTCGTCGGTCGTGCCGGGACGGTCGAGCAGGTAGTCCGGAGTCTGCGCTGCCATCGATGTCGCTCCTGTCGTCAGGCGGTGAGGGACGGGGCGGCGCCGGTCAGCACGCGCATGGGATCGGGCAGCTCGGGTCCGGACAGGGCCCAGGCCCGGGTGCACAGCTCGGCGGCGGACGCTCCGCCGCGGCGGGCGGCGACCATCCGATCGACGTCGAAGGCCGGGCCGACCGGGTCGGCGTCGTACTCCGGGCCCTTCATGTACGCCGTGGCCTCGTCGGCGGTGGCGAAGTTGTCGACCTGCATCTCGACGAAGTTGCCGTCGGGGTCGCGGTAGTACAGCGAGGTGGTCACCCCGTGCTGGATCGGCACGGCGGGTTCGACGCCGGCCGCACGGAGCTCGGCGTAGCGCTCCAGCAGATCGTCGAGCGAGTCGAAGGTGAACGCCGTGTGGTGCATGCCGACGGTGCCGGGCTCCTTCGGCCGGGCCACCTCGGCAGGCACCTCGAGCAGCGCGATGCGGTGGTGCTCGTCGTCGAAGGTGAGGAAGGTCAACCCGTGCCCGGCGTGCACCACGTGGGCCTTCAGCACGGTGCAGTACCAGTCGCGGACGACGTCGGGCTGCGCGGTCTGCAGGACGACGTGGACGAGTTTCGGCGTGGCGCCCATGAGCGGTCTCCTCTCGGGCCAGGTCACTCCGGCGTGACCTGGAGCACGACCGGGACCGTAGAGACTAACTTATAAGATGTCAACGTGCGCTAGCATGCGTGCCGACGACGTCGCACGAAGGGTCGGAGGGTGCCGTGACGCTGGGGGATCAGCGCGGGATGCGATCGGTGGCTGCCCGCAAGGCCTCGGCGGTCGACCTCGTGTTGCACGAGATCCGCCGCTCCATCTTGAACGGCGACCTCCCGCCCGGCCGCCCGTTCACCGTGCCCGCGCTGACCGAGCAGCTCGGGGTCAGCCACGTCCCCGTCCGCGAGGCGCTCCGCCAACTCGAGGCGCAGGGCCTGGTGGTCCTCAGCCCGTCGCGCAGCGCGATCGTCACCCCGCTCGACCCCGACGACCTGCGGGCGATCTACCGGTTGCGGATCATGGTCGAGCCCGAACTCGCGGCGCTCTCGGCGGCCGACCGCACCGACGCGGAGATCGACGAGCTCGAACGACTGGTGCACGAGGCCTTCGACAGGGTGCCTGCCGAGGACTTCTGGGATCCGCACCGCGAGTTCCACGCCGCCCTGATCCGCCCGGCCGCGGGCGAATGGGACCTGCGGATGCTGCGACCCTTGTGGGACGCCTCCGAGCGCTACACCCGGCTCGTGTTCGACCCCGTCGGCGAGCCGGAGAGCTTCGCCGCCCGCCGCGGACACGTCCACCAGGAGCTGGTCGAGGCCGCCCGCTCCCGCGACCCGGAGCGTCTCCGCGCCCAGGTGCGCGAGCACCTCGAGGCGAACCGGCGAACGATGCTCGACCGCATGGGCAAGGTCGGCGGCCCGGGCTCGGGAGCGTGGGCCGCACCCGCCGAGACGGCCTGACCTCGACTCCGGCCCCCGAACGGGTGTGATTGACATCTTATAAGTTCTAGCTTTACGGTTCCGCCGCTCGGAGTCGGAGCTGCGTCCCGCGCCCGACACCGCCGAGCACTGTTCTTCACGATTCGAGGGAGAGTCATGAAGCAGTTCGTCGCGGACGTCGCAGGCCGCATCACCGCAACCCTCCACGAGTCCCGCTCGGCCGAACCCGGGCTCCCGCTGCTCGTCGCCCTCCACGGGGGCACCTACACCAGCGCCTACTTCACCGTCGCCGGGTCTCCCGCGGGATCCTTCGTCGACATCGCCGGACGCAACGGCTTCCACGTCCTCACCCTCGACCGCCCCGGTTACGGCGACAGCGACCCGCTGCCCGAGGACGAGAACACCTTCGCCCGCCAGGCCGAAGTGCTCGACGCCGCCGTGGCCGAGCTGCTGCCCGAGACCCCGTGCAGCGACGTCGTGCTGATCGGCCACTCGATCGGCGGCATGACGGCCCTGGAGATCGCCGCACGCGAACTCGCGTGGTCCCTGCTCGGGGTCTCGGCGACCGGGATGGGGGCCCGCATCCGAGCCGGCGGCCCCGCCGAGCAGCTCGGTGCCCTCCCACTGGCCGGCGTCGTCGACCTCCCGGTCCCCGACCGCGAACAGCTCTGGTACGGCCCGGCCGGGTCGGTCACCGACGACGCCGTCCGCGCCGCCCGGGCCTCCTTCGCCCCGGCTCCGATGGTGGAGCTGGCCTTCGCGCCGACCTGGGCCGGACTGCGCCTCGCCGAGGTCGCCTCACGGGTGTCGGTACCCGTCCACCACGCGCTGGGTGAGTTCGACGCACTCTGGGACTCCTCCCCAGGCCCGCGACCTGTTCCGCGCGGCCTTCACTCCCGGCCTGCCCGTCGACTCCGAGATCGTCCCCGGCGCGGGCCACTGCCTCGACCACCACCGGATCGGCGCCGCCCTGCACCTGCGACAGCTCGCCTTCGCCCGGGACTGCACGACCCGCGTCCCGACCCCGACCGCCTGACCCTTACCGTCGAGAAGGGCCCACATGTCCGTCCGCGAGGCCGTCGACGGTTCGTCGATCGGCCGCTTCCAGATCCGTGTCATCCTCCTGTGCCTCGTCCTCAACATGGTCGACGGATTCGACATCCTTGTCATGGCGTTCGCCGCCTCCGGGGTCGCCCGCGAATGGGCCCTGTCCGGTTCGCAGGTCGGGCTCCTGCTCAGCAGCGGCCTGGCCGGCATGGCACTCGGATCCGCCTTCGTCGCCCCGCTCGCCGACCGGATCGGCCGGCGCCCGCTCACAGTCGCCTGCCTGGCCGTCTCCACCGCCGGGATGGTGCTCGCCGCCACGTCGACCGCCTACGCGGGCCTCGGCCTCGCCCGGCTGGTCACCGGCCTGGGCATCGGCGGCATGGTCGCGAGCCTGCCCGTGCTCCTCGCCGAGTACTCACCGCGCCGCCGCCGGGGTGCCACGATCGCCCTCTACGCGGCAGGGCTGCCGCTGGGCGGGGTGCTCGGCGGTTCGCTCGCCGCGCTGCTCGCCGCCGAGTTCGGGTGGCGGGGCCCCTTCGCCGCCGGCGCCGCCATCACCGCCCTGATGCTGATAGTGATCGTCCTGGCCATGCCCGAGTCGATCGACTTCCTCCTGACCCGCCGACCTGCCGGCGCGCTCGGGAAGGTCAACCGGCTGCTCGCCCGGATGGCGCTGCCGCCGCTGCAGGAACTCCCGCCCCCCGGACCCGGCAGCACGCGCGGCGTGCGCGCGGAGGTCCTCCGTGGGCGCAACGGGGTCCGGTCGGTCCTGCTCTGGATCGCCTTCTTCGTGATGATGGCCGCCTTCTACTTCGCGGCGAGCTGGACCCCGCGACTGCTGGAGCAGAGCGGGCTCTCCGCCCAACAGGGCCTGGGCGGCGGGGTGCTGCTGAACCTGGGCGGGGTCGCCGCGACCCTGCTGTTCAGCCTGTTGGCCCTGTTCATCTCCAGCCGGCTGCTGACCGTGTGCTCCTTCCTCGCGACCGGGCTCGCCTTCCTGGCCATGGGGCTCGCCCTCGGCAACCTCGCCGCGTCACTCGTGGTCGCCGTCGTCGTCGGGATGGTGATCAACGCAGGCGCGGCTGGGCTGTTCGCCCTCGCCCCCGACCTCTACCCCGCCTCGGTCCGCACCACCGCGGTCGGCTGGGCTGCCGCTTTCGGACGCCTGGGGGCCATCTCCTCGCCGATCCTGGTCGGCCTGCTCGTCGACCGTGGTTGGACACCGGCAGCCTTGTTCGGTCTGCTCGCGATCCCGACCGTCCTCGCCGCCGGGGCCGTGCTGCTGATGACCCGCTCAACTGCGCCGACGCGGGTCACGACCGGACAGTCGACACCCCAGAGGACGGCGTGATGAGCACCTGCCTGCCCTGCGCGATGGAGCTCGCCGATGACGCAGCGGTCGTGTTCCGCGACCCGCTGTGGGCCTGCGAGGTCGTCCCCGGCTTCGACGTCCCCGGCTGGTTCGTCCTGCGCGTGCGCCGCCACGCAGAGCGGCTGCAGGGCCTCGACGCCCAGGAGCTGGCGACCTACGCCAGGCGGCTACGCGACGTGGTCGACGCCGTCGGCCAGGTCACCGGCGCCCCGGCCGTCTACCAACTGACCTTCGGCGAGGCGAACCCGCACCACCACACGCTGGTCGCCGCCCGCGGCCATGACGTGCCCCCGGAGCATCGCATGGGCGCGATCCTGAACCTTCGGGCCGCGCACGCCGACACCGACGCCGCCTGCGCTCTGGTACCCCCCGTGGCCGCCGCGTACGAGCGGCTCGCCCGCCGCCCCCAGGGGAGGACTGCATGACGGCCCTGCCCCCGTCGACCCGGGTGCTGATCGCCGGCGGCGGGCCCGTCGGCCTCGCGACCGCCGTCGAACTGGGCCGACGGGGAGTCCACTGTGTGGTGATCGAGCCCCGCGAGAGCGTGTCCCGCGCGCGCCCCCGCTGCAAGACGATCAACGTCCGCACCATGGAGCACCTGCGACGGTGGGGGCTGGCCGACCGGCTGCGCGAGCTCGCCCCGCTGCCCGTCGACTGGTCGCAGGACATCGTGTTCTGCACGACCCTCGCCGGTCGCGAGCTGTCCCGCTTCACCGGGGTGCTCGGCCTCGCCGACGGCGGTGACCGCTATCCCGAACGCGGCCAGCAGGCACCCCAGTACGTCCTCGAGGAACTGCTGCGCGACACCGTGGCCGGTCTCGGACCCTGCACCCTGGCCACCGGCTGGTCCGTCGCGTCGCTCGACCGGAAACCCGACGAGGTCCAGGTCGGCGTGGTCGACCGGGCCGGCCGGAGCACCGTCGTGACCGCGGACTACGTGGTCGGCGCCGACGGCCCGCGCAGCGTGGTACGCGAGCAGATCGGCTCGGCCTACGTCGGTGAGCACGCCCTGCGACCCAACTTCGGCATGGTCTTCCGCGCCCCCGACCTGTGGCGCCACGTCGCGCACGGGCCGGCCGTGCAGTACTGGACCGTCGACCCGGGCGCGCCGGGGATCCTCGGCCCGCTCGACCGACAGGGCACCTGGTGGTTCATCGCGTTCGGCGTCGACCGCGAGACCGGCTCCCGTGACGCGACGCAGCTCGTCCACGCCGCGACCGGGACCGAGTGCGACGTGGAGATCCTGTCCACCGATCCCTGGACCGCGCGGATGCAACGGGTCGACCGGCTCCGAGCGGGGCGGGTGTTCCTCGCGGGCGACGCCGCGCACCTCAACCCGCCCTTCGGCGGGCACGGCCTCAACACCGGCATCGGCGACGCCGTCGATCTCGGCTGGAAGCTCGCCGCCCACCTCGACGGCTGGGGCGGCCCGGCCCTGCTCGACTCCTACGAGGCCGAACGCGGCCCCCTCCAGGACCGGGTGATCGCCGAGGCCACCGCGAACATGCAGGTCCTATCCACCGACCTGGTCGGCACCGACCTCGACGCCGACGGACCGGCGGCCGACCGGGCCCGGGCTGCGCTGCACAGCCGGATCCAGCAGACCAAGCACGCGGAGTTCCACGCGCTCGACCTCGTCCTGGACACCGGCTACGACGGCTCCCCGGTCCTCGCCCGCCACGAAGAACCGTGCCCTGACCTGCTCGGCCACCGCCTACCTCACACCTGGCTCGGCGACGGTGTGAGCATCTACGACCGGCTCGGCCCCGAGCTGACCCTGCTCCGACTCGGCGGGCCCGGTACAGCGGCCCACGCCCTGCTGGCCGCCGCCGACCGGCGTGCGGTCCCGCTGACGGTCGTGGACCTCGCCGACCGCGGGCTGCGGGACCGGTACGGCACCGACCTCGTCCTCGTCCGACCCGATCAGCACGTCGCCTGGGCCGGGGACGAGGCCGCCGGCGACATACTCGACCTGGTTCGCGGCATCTGACCGCTCGGGTCCGCTGTGGTTCGTCAGCCGGGCCGGGCCGGCCCCGGATCGGGGAGCTGCGGAAGGAGCCGACGGGCGTTGTCGGTGGTCAGCGCGCGCCAGCTCGTCCCGGCTGGTTGCGGTGCGTCGTCGACGGAGGCGATCTGGGCGGCGACGGCGGGACGTGGGGTCCAGCAGTAGTCGCTGCCGTAGAGGAGGCGCCCGGTCCCCACGCTGCGCTCCAGGGCGGGAATCTGGTGCGGGAACGGCGTCCCGGCCGTGTCGAACCAGAGGCGGGCGAGCTGCTGCGATACGGGCACGGTGCCCGCAGCGGCATCGCCGAAGAGCCCACGGAACAGCTCGATGCGGTCGGCCAGCAGCGGCAGCGCGCCGCCACCGTGCGTGGCGATCCATCGGATGTCCGGGTACCGGTGGAGCGTCCCGCTCAGCACGAGGTCGGCGAAGGCGCGGGCGGAGTCGAACACGAACTCCAGCATCGGGCGCGGCCGGCCGGCCGTGAGCGCCTCGGCCGCGAGTGGAGACGTCGGGTGGACGAACACCACGGCGGCGCGCCGGTCGAGCTCGGCCCAGAGGGGGTCGTTGTCGGGGTGACCGAGGTACCGGCCTGCGGCGTTGGTCTCGACCACGAGCCCGTCGGCGCCGAGCTGATCGAGCGCGTGGACGGCCTCGGCCACCGCTCCCTCGGCGTCGGGTAGCGGCAGGGAGGCGAAGTGGCCGAACCGGTCGGGATGGGCCGCCCGGATCTCGGCACCGGCCTCGTTGACCTCGCGGGACAAGCGACGCGCGGGAAGGTCCTCGCCGAAGTGGGTGCCGGGCGACGAGATGGACAGCAGCGAGGTGGCGATGCCGTGCTCGTCCATCAGGTCCAGGTGCTGCGCTGCGCTCCAGGTGGGCCAGCCGGGCATGCCGTCGGGTTCGGTGTGTCCGGCAGCTCGGGCAGCCTCGACGTAGCCGTCGGTGACGAAGTGGGCGTGCACATCGATCAGCGGGGCCGTCACAGCAGGACCTTCTCGACCTCGACACCGCCGCACCAGACGCGCTGCACGCCCCTGGTGGCGCTGATGTCCGCCAGCGGGTCATCCGCGAGCAGGACCAGGTCGGCCCGCAGCCCCGGGGCGATCGCGCCGCGGTCGCCGAGGTCGAAGTACCGGGCGGGCAGCGCGGTGGCCGCGCGCAGCGCTTCCGCGGGGGTGAGCCCGGCCTCGACCAGCAGCATCAGCTCCCGGTGCAGCGAGACGCCGTGCCGCACCGGGTCGGGGAGCATCGGGCCGGAGAAGGCGTCCGTGCCTGCGAGGACCGGTACGCCGGCCGCGTGCAGGGCCGCGACGCTGTCCCGGCTGTAGGCGTAGGCCTCCCCGGGCCGGCCGAACTGCGCCACCACGGCCTCCATCATCGCCAGCGTCGGGACGGCCGCGGTGCCGGCCTCCGCCATCCGCGCGATCGTCTCGGCATCGATCACGCCGTCGCGCGGGACGTGGGTGACGACGTCGACGCCGGCGTGCACGGCCATCCGGTAGGCCGCCACGGACGAGGCGTGAGCGACCGAGAGCATCCCGTGGGCGCGGGCCGCGGCGGCGACGGCGTCGATCGTCGGCTGGTCGAGCAGGTCCGGGCCGGGCCACTCGATCACGACCTTGATGTAGTCCGCGCCCTCGGCGACGCGCGCCGCGACGAAGGGTTCGGCCTGGTCGGCGGCGCGCAGGACGGCGTCGGCGGGCATTCCAGGCATCCGGGCGTGTGTGCCGCCGGCGCCGATCGCCGGCGTGCCGGCGCTGCGGATGTCCGGGATCCGGCCGCGGAAGGAGTCGACGCGCTCGGCGGGCCAGCAGGCCATGTCCAGGGCGGTGGTGACGCCGTGCCCGGCCAGCGCGGTGAGGTCGTCCGGGCCCAGGAGGTGGACGTGGGCGTCGATCAGCCCGGGCAGCAGCACACCGCCCCGACCGTCGACCTCGGTTCCGGGGCCTGCCGCCCCGTGCCCGATCAGCCCGCCCTCGATGGTCACGGTGCCGGGCTCGCGCAGGCGCTCGCCGTCGAACACCCGCACGTCGTGCAGCGTGGTGGTCATGTCCGTACTCCTTCGGTCGTGTCCATGGCGGTGAAGGCGGCGAGGGCCGCGACGTCGTCGACGGCGCCGGGACTGATCACCTCGTGGACAGGTCGTCCCTGCAGGATCCGCTTGATCGGGGTCTCCAGCTTCTTGCCGGTCATCGTGCGGGGCACCGCCGGGACGGCGCCGATCGCGTCGGGCACGTGCCGCGCCGACAGCTCGCGGCGCAGGGTGGTCCGGATCCGGTCACGGAGGGCGTCGTCGAGCACCGTGTCCCCGGCGGGCACCACGAACAGCAGCAGCCGACCGAGCCCTCCCCCGTGGTCCTCCAGGTGCACCACGAGCGAGTCCGCGACCTCGGGCAACTCCTCGACCACCGAGTAGAAGTCGGCCGTGCCGAGCCGGACACCGCCCCGGTTGAGGGTGGCGTCGGAGCGCCCGGAGATCACGAAGCTGCGGTGCGGAGACACCGTGACCCAGTCGCCGTGCCGCCACACCCCGGGGTAGGTGTCGAAGTAGGACCCTCGGTAGCGCGCGTCGTCGGGGTCGTTCCAGAAGCGGACCGGCATGGACGGCATGGGTTGGCGGACGACGAGCTCGCCGACTTCCCCGACGATCTCCTCGCCCTGTGGGTCGAACGCCGTGACGTCCACCCCGAGGCAGGGCCCGGCCAGCTCCCCGCGGTACACCGGCAGCCACGGGTTGCCCGCCACGAAGCCCGAGCAGATGTCGGTGCCACCGCTCATCGAGTTGACCAGGACCCAGGTGCCGAGCTGCTCGGTGGCCCAGTCGAAGCCCTCGTCGGGCAGCGGCGACCCGGTGATGCCGAGCATCCGAAGCGCGGACAGGTCCACATCGGACGGCACGATCCCCGCCTTCCGGCAGGCCATCAGGTAGCCGGGGCTGGTGCCGAACAGGGACACCCGGGCCTCGGCGGCGATCCGCCACTGCTGCAGCAGGTCCGGATACTGCGGGTTCCCGTCGACGAGCACCACCGCGGCGCGCTGCAGCAACCCCGAGACGAGGATGTTCCACATCGTCCACGCGGTGGTGGTGAACCACAGGATCCGGTCACCAGGCCGGGTGTCGAGGTGGAAGGCCTGCAGCTTGAGGTGTTCGAGCAGGATGCCACCGTGGCCGTGCACGATCGCTTTCGGCAGCCCTGTGGTGCCGGAGGAGAACAGGACGTGCAACGGGTGGTCGAACGGCACCGGCTCGAACGCAAGCGCGGCAGGCTCGGCGAGCAGGTCCGCCCAAGGCAGTGTGTCGGCGATCTCGAACCGGCCGTAGCGGACCCCGACGACGTGGCGGAGGGTGGGCAGCCCGGCGCGGATCGCTGCCACCTCCGCGGACCGGTCGATCTCCTTCGCGCCGTGCACGTAGCCGCCGACGGCGAGCAGCACCGTCGGCTCGACCTGGGCGAACCGGTCGACGACACTGCGCGCGCCGAACTCGGGTGCGCACGCCGCCCAGACCGCGCCGAGCGAGGCGCAGGCCAGGAACGCCACGAGCGCCTCCGGCACGTTCGGGAGGTAGGCGACGACCCTGTCCCCGCGGCCGACGCCCAGCCGGATGAGACCTGCCCGGGCCCGGCCGACCTGCTCGGCCAGCTCGCCGAAGGTCAGCTCGATCCGCTCCCGGGTCTGGGAGTACGCGATCACCGCGACCTGGTCGGTGTCCTCCGGGCGGCCCAGCATGTGCTCGGCGTAGTTCAGCGTGGTGCCGGGGAACCACTCCGCGCCGGGCATCGCTCGCGATCCCAGTACGGGC
The DNA here is from genome assembly GCF_000717175.1 of Pseudonocardia autotrophica. Classification (GTDB taxonomy): domain Bacteria; phylum Actinomycetota; class Actinomycetes; order Mycobacteriales; family Pseudonocardiaceae; genus Pseudonocardia; species Pseudonocardia halophobica. The sequence goes on from NZ_JNYD01000019.1 coordinate 15,364, forward strand.
CCGGTCGCGTCGAGCGCACCGGTGAACTCCGCGACCGAGGCCCAGAAGCCCTGCAGGTCCTCGACCGACCAGCGCCACAGCTGGTCGTACGTGGTCACGCTACGGCCCCGGGCGGCGAGCCAGCGCACGTACCGACCGAGCGGGGTGACGTCGAGGACGTCAGGGTCGGGTTGACGGATCACGGTCACGATTCGGCTCCGAGGGGGTGAGGCGACCGCCCGACCGGCCGGATAATCGTCCGGATGGATGCGGCCACGGGTGACATGTCGTGTGGAGGTGTGCGGTGACGTCCGCCGAGCCCGGCCGGGAATGGCTGTGCGGGCTCGGCCCGCGGGGCCGGGTCACGCTCGCCGAGTCGGCCTGCCTCCCGACGACCGTCGCCGAGGGCGTGTCCCGGGTCGGTGAACTGCCCGTCTGCTGGGCTGTCGAGCTCGGGCGGGAGATGGCCACCCGGATCACCCGGGAGATCCCGCCGTTCGGCGGCGGTGACGCCCCGTTCGAGATGCTGCGCCGGGGGACCGAGTCCTCGGTGCAGCGGGCGCTGCTGCTGCTGGCGCAGCCGTCCGCCGGGCTGAGCCCGACCACCGAGGAGTCGCTCGAGGGCATCCGCGAGTTCGTCCGCCGGTCGATCTCCCTGGACCGGGTGCTGCGCGGCATCCGGCTCGGCCACGCGGACATGGCCCAGGCGTTCCTCCGGTCGTGCGAGACGCTCGTGGAGAGCGCACGGCTGGCCGACGAGATGAAGGCGGTCACGGACGAGCTGTTCCGGTACGTCGACGGCTTCGCCGATGCGATGACCCGGGAGTACCTCGCCGAGTACGACCGCTGGACGACCAGTGCGGCCGCCGCCCGGGCCGAGACCGTCCGGGCCGTGCTCGCCGGCGAGCCGGTCGACGTCACCGCCGCGTCCCGCGCGCTCGGCTACGAGCTCGAGCGCCGACACCTGGGCCTGACGGTGTGGACCGATGCCGTCGCCGCGGACTCGGCGCTGCAGCTGGCGGCGGCGGACCTGCTGCGGGCGCGGGGAGCGACCGCCACGCTGGTCGTGCCGGTCGGCTCGGGTCAGCTCTGGGCCTGGGGCGCCGTTCCCCGCGACGAGCGGCCGCTGTCGGGGCGTCGGCCGGGCAACGGTGTCCGGGCCGCGTTCGGCGTGCCCGCCACGGGGATCGACGGGTTCCGCCGCACCCACCGTGAGGCCGTCCGGGCCGCGCAGCTGCGCAGGCTCTCCGGTGACCGCCACGGCCCGGTGACCGACTACGCCGACGTCGCGCCCGCCGCGCTGCTCGGCACCGATCTGATCGCGGCCGGGGAGTTCGTGCGCCGCGAGCTCGGGGCGCTGGCCGAGCGCAGCGAGCCGATGGGCGTGCTGCGCACGACCCTGCTCCACTACCTCGACGCCGAGCGCAGCCTGGTCACCGTGGCCGGCGCACTGCACGTCGCCCGCGGCACGGTGGCCTACCGGGTGAAGCGGGCCGAGCAGCTGCTCGGCCGGGAGGTCGCCGAGCACCGGTTCGCCCTGCACGCGGCGCTGTTGCTGGCCGAGGAGATCGGGGACGCGGTTCTCGATCCGGACCCCGACGAGCTGTGACCGGTCGGTGCCGGTGCGCATCAGGCCGTCACCGGCGCGAGCAGGTGGCCCATGCGTTCCCGCTTGGTGGACAGGTAGCGCAGGCTCTCCGCGGCCGGCTCCGGTTCCACGGGTAGCCGCCGCTGCACCCGGATCCCGTGCTCCTCGAGGCCGGTCACCTTCGCCGGGTTGTTCGTCATCAGCGCCACCTCGGCCACGCCGAGGTCGGCGAGGATCGCTGCGGCCGCGGCGTAGTCACGGGCGTCGACGGGCTGGCCCAGGGCGGTGTTGGCGTCGACGGTGTCCAGCCCGCGGTCCTGGAGCCGGTAGGCCTGCAGCTTCGGCCCCAGTCCGATCCCGCGACCCTCGTGGCCGCGCAGGTAGACGAGCACGCCGCGGCCCTCGGCGGCGATCCGGTCGAGGGCCGTGTGCAGCTGTGGCCCGCAGTCGCAGCGCCGCGACCCGAACACGTCGCCGGTGAGACATTCGCTGTGCACCCGGCAGAGCACCGGGCCGGGCTGTCGCAGGTCACCGTGGACGAGGGCGACGTGCTCGACGCCGGCGGCCGGATCGCGGAAGGAGACCGCGGTGAGCGACCCGGCGGACGTCGGGATCGGGGCGGCCCCGCCGCGCTCCACACCGCCGCGCTGTCCCAGCCTGGCGGCCAGCTCGCCGATGGTGATCACAGGCAGGCCGTGCCGCTCAGCGAAGGCGACCGCCTCCGCTCCGCGAAGCATGCCGAGCCGGTCAGGGGTGACGAGCTCGCAGATCAACGCGACCGGTTCGACCCCGGCCAGGCGGCACAGGTCCACCCCGGCCTCGGTGTGCCCGCGCCGGGCGAGGACACCGCCCGCCCGTGCACGCAGCGGCATGAGGTGGCCGGGGCGGGCCAGGTCTTCCGGCCGGGTCGCCGGGTCCGCCAGTGCGCGGCAGGTCGCCGCCCGGTCGGCCGCGCCGATGCCCGTCGTCGTCCCGCACCGCACGTCGACGCTGACGGTGAAGGCGGTGCCGTGCGGGTCCTCGTTGGCGGTGACCATCGGCGGCAGCTCGAGCGCGTCCACCCGCTCGGGGGCCAGCGCGGCGCAGAGGAACCCGGAGGTGTGTTCGAGGAAGAAGGCCACTGTGTCGGGGGTGGCGTGTTCCGCTGCCACGATCAGGTCGGCCTCGTTCTCCCGGTCCTCGTCGTCGAGGACCACGACGATCCGGCCCGCGCGGATCGCCTCCACCGCCTCGTCGAGCACGGTCATGGCCGACCTCCCTGGTTCGTCGCTGAACGCCTGGACGGCCTGCAGTGAACAGCGACTGCGGGCGCCGGGGCTTGTACCCCGACCACAGGACCGCCGGGTCCTGTTGAACCCGGAGTCCGACGACAGGTGACCGTGGTCAGCCGGGTTCAACGTCGCGCTGAGGACTTGAACCCGCAGACCAAGCACGGCGGCCGCCGGGCCCTGTTCTCTCTGTCGCACCGGCAGCGGCGCCCGCCGCGACCCGGCTCGACGACGAGACGGACGGAGACCTCCACATGGTCGACCAGCAGAGGTTCAAGGACCTGATGAGCGCGGTCTGCGCGCCCGTCACCGTCGTCACCACCCTGACCGCGGACGGGCGGCCGCACGGCACGACCGTGTCCAGCTTCGCCTCGCTCTCGCTCGACCCACCGCTGGTGTCGCTGGCCCTCGACCACGGGTCGGCCCTGCTGGGCCACGTCCGGCACTCCGGACTGATCGGCGTGAACGTGCTGAGCGAGGCGCAGCAGGAGCTCGCCGCCGCATTCGCCGGCCGCGGGCCCGACAAGTTCGACGGCCTCGCCTGGGTCGTTCGGGACGGGCTGCCCCACCTACCCGACTCCGCCGGCTGGTTGGCGGGGGTCGTCGAGCAGTACGTCCCGGCCGGCGACCACGACCTGCTGATCGTCCGCGTGCGGTCGGCGTCCTCGTCGCCGGCTTCCCCGCTGGTCTACGCCCGCCGCACGTTCGGCACGCACTCCCGGCTCGCCGTGCTGGCGAGCTGACCGACCACCCACCTGTCGCATCGTTCGAAGGAGAATGACGATGAGCATCATCCTGGACCGTCCCGGCGCCACCGACGCCGATCGCGAGCTGCGCGCCGACCTCGTCGGCCGCGCCGCGAAGCTCGTCCCGCTGCTGGCCGGCAACGCGGGGCAGACCGAGGCCGACCGGCGCGTGGTGGAGGAGAACATCACCGCGATCGACGAGGCCGGGCTGCTGTCGATCATGCGGCCGACCCGCTTCGGCGGCCTGCAGACCGACTTCCGCACCAAGCTGGAGGTCTCCCGCGAGCTCGCCCGCGGCTGCGGCTCGACCGCCTGGGTCACCACCCTGATGAACGTCTGCAGCTGGTTCACCGGGCTGTGGCCCGCCCAGGCGCAGCAGGACGTATGGGGCGCCGACCCGTCGGCCCGCGTCGCCGGGGTGCTGGCCCCGTCCGGGACCGCGCGTGAGGTCGACGGCGGGTTCGTCGTCAGCGGCAAGTGGGGCTGGGCCTCCGGGTCTGCGCACGCGCAGTGGGCGGTCGTCGGCATCCCGCTGCTCGACGCCGACGGTGGCCTGCGCGACCAGGGCATGATCCTGATTCCGATGTCCGACCTGACGATCGAGGACACCTGGTTCGTGGCGGGCATGCGCGGCACCGCGTCCAACACCCTCGTCGCCGACGAGGTCTTCGTCCCCGCCCACCGCTACCTCTCCGTCCCCGCCGCGATCCAGGGCCGGCCGGCGACCCCCTTCGCCGACGAGGCCCTCTACCACTCGGCGTTCGTGCCGGTCACCGCCCTCGTGCTGGCCGGCCCGCAGCTCGGGCTCGCCCAGGCCGCGCTCGACCTCGTGCTCGACAAGGCCCCGAAGCGGTCGATCTCCTACACCTTCTACGACACCCAGGTGGGAGCCCCCACCGTGCAGCTGGCCGTGGCGAAGGCCGCGTCGCTCGTGGACTCCGCGCACCTGCACGCCTACCGCGCGGCCGCCGAGATCGACGAGGCCGCCGCCCGCGGCGAGTACCCGCACTACGACGCCCGCGCCCGCATGCGCATGGACACCGGCGTCGCCGTCACCTACGCCCGCGAGGCGATCCGGATCCTGGTCTCCGCCCACGGCGCGTCCAGCTTCGCCGAGTCCAGCCCACTGCAGCGGATCTGGCGCGACAGCGAGACCGCCAGCCGCCACGCCGTCGTCAACCCCGAGATCAGCACCGAGGTCTACGGCAAGTCGCTGCTCGGCATCCGCGGCGACGTCACCGCCCTCGTCTGATCCCCCGGTCTCCACGAAACGAGCGACACCATGCGATACGGCACCCTCTCCGGACGGCTCACGCTGTTCGTTCCCACCGGCGCGATCGACGTCGAGAAGGCCAGCGGCGGGCGGATCGGCGCCGACCCCCACGCCGCCTACGACGACTGGGACGCCTTCCGCGCCTGGGCCGCGCAGGCCGACCCCGCCGACGCCCACCCCTTCGACGAGGCCGACCTCGGCGCGCCCGTGCCGGCACCGGCCCAGGTCTTCGCGATCGGTCTCAACTACCGCGACCACGCCGCCGAGTCGAAGCTCGCGGCCCCCGACCGGTTCCCGCCCGTGTTCACCAAGTTCCGGACCGCGCTGTCCGGCCCGGTGACCACCGTCGCGCTGCCCGACGGCGGGAACACCGACTGGGAGGTCGAGCTCGTCGCGGTCATCGGGCGCCGCGCCGAGCGGGTGGCCGCGGCCGACGCCTGGGACCACGTGGCCGGGCTGACCGTCGGGCAGGACCTCTCCGAGCGGATCGGCCAGCTCGCCGGTCCGGCCCCGCAGTTCAGCCTCGGCAAGTCCTTCCCCGGCTTCGCTCCGACCGGCCCCTGGGTCGTCACCCTCGACGAGCTCCGCGACTCCGGCCTCGACCCGGACGACCTCGAGCTCAGCTGCGCGGTCGACGGCGAGACCGTCCAGCACGGCCGCACCCGCGACCTCCTGTTCGACGTGCCGGCCCTGATCGAGGGCCTGTCCGCGGTCACCCCGCTCCTGCCCGGCGACCTCCTGTTCACCGGCACCCCCGCCGGGGTCGGCGCCGGGCGCACGCCGCCGCGGTTCCTGCGCGCCGGCGAGGTGCTGACCAGCCAGATCGCCGGGATCGGCGAGCTCCGCCAGACCTTCACCAGCACACTCGAAGGAGAGTGAGTACGAGATGGCCCTGCACCGCCTGGCGTCGGTCGTCGTCGGCGTCCCGAACCTCGACGAGACCGCCCGCTACTACACCGACTTCGGACTCCGCCCGCTCGGAGCGGACGACCCGACCGAGCGGCGCTTCGCCACCGCCGACGGCGGCGAACAGCTCCGCCTGGTCGAGACCCCGATCCGCCGGCTGATCGCGATCACCGTCGGCGCGGACCACCCCGACGACCTCGACCGCGCCGCCGCCGGCCTCGACCGCCTCGGGATCGCCGCCGAACGCCGGGCCGACCGGCTGATCAGCGAGGAATCGGCCAGCCGCGTCGCCGTCCACGTGGCGGTCACCCCGCGGATCACCCAGCCGACCGTCCCGCCCACCCCCTACAACGGGCCGGGCCGGATCGAGCGCGCTGGGACGCGGGCTCCCGGGATCCTGCGCACGGACCCGGTCCGCCCCCGCAAGCTCGGCCACGTCGTGCTCGGCACCACCGACGTCACGACCACAGAGCGCTTCTTCCTCGACGGCATCGGCTTCAAGCTCTCCGACCGCGTCGCCGGCGCGGGCGCCTTCATGCGCTGCTCCACCGACCACCACAACGTGTTGGCCCTCAACGCCCCCGTCAGCTTCCTGCACCACACCTCGTGGCAGGTCGACGACATCGACGACGTCGGCCGCGGCGCCGCCGCCATGCTCGAGCAGGACCCCGACCGCCACGTCTGGGGGCTGGGCCGCCACCACGCCGGCTCCAACTTCTTCTGGTACCTCAAGGACCCTGCCGGGAACTTCTCCGAGTACTACTCCGACATGGACTCCGTGGTCGACGACCAACTCTGGACCCCGGAGACGCTCGAGGGAGCGAAGGGCCTCTTCTCCTGGGGGCCGCCCCCGCCGCCGTCGTTCCTGCGTCCCGATGACCTCGCCGAGCTCATGACGGGCGCACACCTTCCGGGATGACCGACCCCTCGCGTCGAGGTAGCTCGTCGCCGAAGGACGCCGCCGGTCGACGTTCTGGTCACCGCTTACCACCGATCACAACGCGAACAGCCGTCTCCACTGATGATCGACAGGCTCAGTTCATGCCTTGTGACCAGCATGAACGGCAGATCGGAGAGGTCCTGCCGTGCCACGCGACCCCCTCCAGCGGGGCGTCGCGCTGGTCCGGGTTGTCCAGGTCTCGCAGCGCATGACCGAACGTGTCGTCGACGGAACTGGTTCTCACGTAGGGCGCCGATACCGCGTCGGAAACCCGGGAAGTCGGGCGAGGATCACCGAGTCCGTGGAAGCGGGGGATGGTCCGACAGCACGTCGCCGTCCTTCAGGTCCGCGCGGTGGACGAGCTGCCCAGCGTCGAGCTCTCGGTGTCCTCGCTCCCGAGGGTGTCTCGGGAGGTCTCGCGGGTGATCGCGACGAACGCGAGGCCGACGAGGGCGGCGAAGATCAAGTAGAACGCGGGCGCCAACGTGTTGCCGGTCAACGTGACCAACGCGGTCGCGATCACCGAGACCAGGCCCGAGCCCAGCACTCCGCCGATGTTGAAGCCGATCGAGACGCCGGTGTAGCGAACGCGTGTCGGGAACAGCTCGGGGAGCAGGGTGTAGAGCACGCCCTGCTGCACGGCGAAGGGGATGTTCAGGATGATCGCCGCCACCATGGCCCAGACCAGGGAGCCCTGCTGCATCACCCAGTAACAGGGCACCGCCAGGACGATGAACCCGAGCGCCGCCGCTGCCAGCACGGCTCGACGCCCGAACCGGTCGCTCAGCGCACCAGCCAACGGCACCAACCCGATCGGCAGCAGCACGATCAACACGATCAACCACAGCGAACCCGTCAGCGGGTACCCGAGCACCGCTGAGAGGTGCACCAGGATGTACACCGAGGCGAGGCTGCCGGTCGTCAACGTGGCGTAGACGATGCCGACGGTCCGCAGCACGGCGCTGCCGTGTTTGCGGAGAACCTCGGTCACGGGGGCCTTCACCGGCTCGGAGTCCTGAACCAGCTCCTTGAACACCGGCGAGTCCTCCACCCGCATCCGGTAGAGCACCGCGCCGAGAAGCAGAGGGCCGGCGATGAGGAACGGGATGCGCCAGCCCCACGAGGCGAGCTGCTCGGGAGTCGTGACCGCGGTGACGGTCCCGACAGCGGCCGCAGCACCCGCCAAGCCGAACGCGACACCGACGGACGTTGCCGAGCCGAACAGGCCGCGGCGTCGTGCCGGGGCGGACTCGGTCGCCAACGAGGCGGCCCCGCCGATCTCGCCGCCGGCAGAGATGCCCTGCACGATCCGCAGCACGGCGAGCAGGATCGGCGCGGCGACGCCGATGGTGGCGAAGGTCGGCAGGAGTCCCGTCAGCACGGTCGAGACGCCCATCAGGCTCACCGTCGCCATGAGCACGATGCGTCGGCCACGTCGATCACCGATCCGCCCGAAGATCACTCCACCGAGCGGGCGGGCCGCGAACCCGCCGGCGACGACGACCAGCGTGGACAAGACGCCGACGAGCCCGTCCTGGCTCGGGAAGAACAACGGCGCGAGGACGACGGCGAGGTAGCCGTAGATCGCGAAGTCGTAGTACTCGATGGCGGTACCGACGGCGGCGGCGATGCTCGCCCGCCGGCCGGTGCGGGCCGCCTCCTCGGGAGTGACCTGGGACATCGGCGCTCCTTCGCGCTGCGTCGACCCGGGCCGTGGCCCGTAGGTCGTGGATGGTGACTGCTAGGTGGCGTGGTACCCGCCGTCGACAGGCACGGTGAGGCCGGTGATCCACGCGGCCTCGGCGGAGAGCAGGAACGCCACCACCCCGGCGACGTCCGCGGGCGTGGGCAGCCCGGGGATCGGTGTCTGGGAGGTGACCAGACGTTCCATCGCGCACGGGTCGGGCGCGTTCTGGATGTGCCGCTCCACCAGCGGTGTACGGACGGCGGTCGGGGCAACGGCATTGACCCGCACCCCGCGGGCCGCGTACTCGATGGCCGCGGAGCGGGTCAGCCCGACGATCCCGGCCTTCGAGAAGCTGTACGGCGCCATGTTGGGCTTGCCGGACAACCCGGACGAGGAGGCCATGTTCACCACGGCACCGCCCTCGCCCGCGACCATGGTCCGCAGGGTCGCGCGCAGCACGTGGAACGCGCCGTCGGCGTTGACCCGCATGACGGTCGACCAGATCGCGTCGGTCGTCTCGTGGACCGGCACCTGCGGGCCGACCACGCCGGCGTTGTTGACCAGGGCGTCGATCCGACCGTGCCGGGCGGCCACCGTGTCGATCACGGTGTCGACGGCGACTGCGTCGGTCACGTCGACCTCGTGCGCGGTGGCGTGGGGGAGCTCGTCGGCCAGCTCGGCCACGGCCCGCAGGTCGCGGTCGAGCAGTGCGACGGTGGCCCCCTCGACGGCCAGCCGCTCGGCCGCCGCGGCCCCGAGGCCGGAGCCGGCCCCGGTGACGACGGCGACGGAGCCCTCGAACCGGCGGGCCGCCGTCGTCACGCCGGGGCCCCGTCCCGCAGCTCGCGGGCCAGCCGGGACGCGTCGGGGCGGGAGAGCTTGCCCACCCGGTTCTGCGGCAGCGCCTCCACCCGGAACACGAACTCCGGCCACTTGCCCTTCATCAGGCCGAGCTCGCCGAGGTGACGCTGAAGCTCGGCGAGGTCGAGATCGGCCCGCTCGGTGACCAGCAGGACCGCGATCCGCTCCCCCAGCACCTCGTCCGGCACCGGGACCACGCAGACCTGGTCGACCTGGGGATGGCGGGCCACCGCGGTCTCGACCTCGGTGATGTCGATGTTGCGCCCGCCGCGGATGATGATGTCCTTCTCCCGACCCTTGATCGAGATCGTGCCGTCCGAGGCGGTCTCGACGAGGTCGCCGGTCGGGAAGAACCCGTCCGCGGTCAGCTCGGGCGGGACCACGGTCCCGGCCCGCGCGTAGCCCTCGAACAGCGAGGGGCCGCGCACCTGGGCCCGTCCGGCCGCCCCGGCAGGGAGCGGCGCGCCGCCCTCGTCGACGGCCCGCAGCTCGGTGCCCGGGAAGGGGACGCCGTCGGTCCCGAGCCGTTTCTCGGCGGTGTCGCCGGGGAGCGAGGTCGTGTGGCCCAGGCATTCCGACATCCCGAAGACCCGCAGGAAGCGCGTCCCGAGGTGCTGCTCGGCCCGACCCAGCGCGCCCGCGTCCATCGGACCGCCGCCGACGGTCATCGCGGCCATCGCGGTCAGCAGGCCCGGTTCGCGGGCGGCCCCGCCCATCTGCAGCGCCATCGTGGGCACGCACATCGTCCAGCGGGCCTCGTGCTCGGCCATCAGGTCGACCGCGGCGGCCGGGTCCCAGCGGTCCGCCAGCAGCACACGCCCGCCGAGCATGAGCGGCAGGTACAGGCCGAAGCAGACGGCGGCGGCGGACGACAGCGGGACGAGTGCGGCGACCGTGTCCCCGGGCCGTAGCCCGACCGCGTCGATCGTGGCCTGCCCGGCGTAGCGCAGCGACTCCTCGGACTGCACGACACCCTTGGCGCGGCCGGTCGAGCCCGAGGTCAGACCGATGACGACCCCACCCCGCCACCGGTCGCCGTCACGGGCGGGCCGGGCCGCGAGCCGCCAGCCGTCCAGGACCTCGCCCGCGGCAGGGAGCCCGACCGCCCAGTCCCGACTGATGCCGGGGGCGGCGACGACGGCGTCCGGGTCGATGTCCTCGCACGCCGCGGCGAACTCCTGCCGAGTCGCGTGCCTGCTGATCAGGGCGAGCGTGCCCGCGAGCCTGCCCACTGCCACGGCGGCGACGACGGTGCGCCACGAGTTGTCCGCCTGCACCAGCAACGTGGGGCGGGGGCCGGTCGCCTCGCGCAGCGCCGCGGCCAGCACGGCGCCCTGCTCCAGGATCGCGGCGAGCCGGTGCGGCCCGTCGGCGTCGATCGCGACGACGTCGTCCGGCGCCGCCGCGGCGCGCCGGTCCAGGTCCAGAACGAGCTGTCGCATCGTCAGGCCCGGAACATCTCGCGCTCGTCGCCGAGCAGGGCGATCCGTCTGCCCCGCATGTCGCCGACGTGCCGCACGGCGGCGGCCCACTCCTCGCTGGCGAGCGCGGCGCGGGCGGCCTGCTCGTCGTCGAAGCTCAGCACCGACAGGCCGTCCCACCCCTCCGATCGCGGCTCGAGGGCGCTCGAGACGGCGGTGTGACGCCAGGCCCGCAGCCCCGGCAGCGGGTAGGTCACCTCGGCGTGCTCGCCGCGCCACCAGGTGATGAACTGCTCGTGGGTCCAGTCCGACGGACGGGCGGCGAGCAGGGCGAGGTTGAACATCTCCGGTCTCCTCCGGGTCTCTCAGGCCTCGATGTCGAACTCCGGGGAGCGGCCGATCATCAGACCGACCACCCGCCCCGAGTCGTCCAACCGGGCCGCGGCCACGAACGTCGACTCGAACTTCCCACCGCGGCGGGCCTGGCCGAGGACCAGCTCGTCCGACCCGACGGTCGAGGACGACAACACGTGGTGGGTGAGCACGCCCTTCTCCCGCTGACGAAGGTAGCCCTCCATCGCCTCCCGGCCGCCCGCGAAGTCCCGAGCCGCCTCCCCACCCGTGCCGAACACGATCGAGAAGCGGAAGTCCGGCGCGATCATGTCGAGGATGTCGTCGGGGGAACCGCCGTCGAGGGTGTCGAACCACTTCGCCAGGAAGGGGGCGCTCATGCGGCGCCGCCCGTCGGCAGCGGGAACATCCCGAACGTGGGGTGGAAGAAGGCCTGGTAGCGGGCCAGGCGCTTGTCCGGCGACACCAGCGCCACTGAGGAGAACGAGCCGGTCCCCCGGCCGTCGCCCTCGGTGATGATCCCGTAGATCATCTCCACGTCGCCGTCGGTTCCGCGGGACACGACCCGGTGGCGCCGCCCGACGGCGGGCCGCCCGGCGATGTACGCCTCGAGATCGGCCCGGCCGGAACCGGTGATCTCCCGGCCCGGCAGCGCGATCAGGAACTCGACGTCCGGTTCCACCAGGTCGAGCCCCGCCAGCGGCGTCGCACCGTCGAGCTGCGCGTAGTAGTCCTCGATGATCATGTCGACCGTCCTCCCTGACGGTGGGCCCCGCGTGGAGGGTCCACGACCGACCCGCTCCGCGAGCCTGAGCTGAGTTCAGTTCGATTTGGTTCAGACTAGGCAGGCCCGAGCCCGGAGGCAAGGGGTTCAGCCGGCGTCCGGCTCCCGACCCGCCACCATCCGCACGCAGCACCCGGTGATGAAGTCCGAGATGGTCCGCAGCTCGAGCGGGCCGCCGGGCCGGTACCAGCGCCAGACGCCGACAACGAGGCCGAGCAGGCTACGGGCCATCATCTGGGGATCGCGGCGGGGGAACTCCCCCGCGGCCATCCCGCGTTCGAGCAGCTCCGCCCAGTTGTGCTCGACCTGCGCCACGAGCTCGCGGCACGCCTGCCGCTCGGTCTCCTCGCGGCGCGAGGCCCGCTCGTTGGCCAGCAGGGCGATGTTGCTCTGCAGGATGCGGTTCTGCTGCACCTCCTGCGGCGAGAGCGCGTACGCGGCCTCGACCGCGGCCCGCAGGGCGTCCGACGAGCTGGACGCCCCCGCCGTGGCCTCGCGGAACGCGGCGTCGGAGTTGCGCAGCCCGAGCCGCATGATCGTGAGCAGGCAGTGCGCCTTGGACTCGAAGTAGTGGTAGAGCGCGGTCTGCCCGATGCCGACCCGGTCCGCCACCTCGGACCACTTGGTGGCCTCGTAACCGACCTCGCCGAAGCACTCCACGGCCGCGGCCAGGATCGCGGGCCGCTTCGACCGCGGCCCGTCGTCCGCCTCGGTCAGAGCCTCGATGCTCACGTCACCACTCCCTCATCCGGTGGCTCAGCCTAGCCGCGTGCCCGAACCGGGTTCACTTCGCGCTCACCACGTCGTCCGCCGCGGCGAGGCCGGTCGCGGCGGCGGCGGCGATGCCGCCCGCGTAGGCGCCGGCGTAGATCCCGCCGACGTCCGATCCCGCCGCGTACAGCCCGGGCACCACGTCCCCCGACGCGCCGAGGACCCGTCCCCGCGCGTCGATCCGGATCCCGGCGAACGGGAAGGTGAGCGCGGCCGCGACCTCGACGACGTAGTAGGGCGCCTCGGCGAGCGGCCGCGGGTCGATCGCGCGCGGCGGGCTCGGCGGCGCCCCGCCGGCGAGCCGGGCCACCTCGTCGGCGATCCGCTCCCCGTCGTAGCCCCACTCCTCCGGCATGGCGCGGAAGTCGTCCGCGTCGTCGGCGACGACGCACCGGCCGCCCTTCCGCCGGGCCAGCGCGAGCTTGTCGGTGGCGGGCGCACCCTCCACATAGGACCCCGTGACGTACTCCCGGTAGCCGCGGGCGTCCGTCACCAGCAGGCCTCGGCCCTCCGGCTGGTCGAGCAGCGCCATGGTGGTCAGGTGATCGCCCACGGTCTCGTCGACGAAGCGCTCGCCGGCGAGGTTGAACAGCAGCGCGTGCTCGCTGTAGTAGAGGGCGAGGTCGACGAAGTGCTCGGGCTCCAGGTCCACGCGGGCCGGGACCAGGTGCCCGTAGAAGCCGCTCCCCTCGCCGGTCACGGCCCCGCCCGCGTCCGTGGCCAGCCGCAGCCCGGCACCGCTGCTCCAGGGGTTGGAGCGCAGGGCCACGTCCCGGGCCTGCGCGTGCACGTACCGCGCACGCAGCTCCGCGTCCGCCTGGAACCCGCCGGTCGCCAGCAGGGTCGCGCCGGCCCGCACGGTGCGGGTCGAGCCGTCTGCGAGGAGCAGCTCCGCGCCGGAGACCCGGCCCTCGGCGTCGATCGTGAGCTTCGTGGTCTGCGCGCCGGTGGTGACCGACCCCTGGGCGAGCACGGCTCGCCGGCACGTGTCGATGTAGAGGCTGGTGTCGAACGCGTGGCCGCGGCCGAACCGCAGGATCGTGACCGCGTCCGCAAGGGGGACCTCCAGGTCCCGGAGGAACGCGACGGCGTCGGCGAACCGGCCGACCACGGCGGCCTTGAGCTCCGGATCCCCGTGCGGGTTGATCTCGTCCATCGTCGCGGTGTCCGGGGCGGTCCAGAGGTAGCCGGCGAACTGCGCCGAGCCCCCCAGCTCCGGGGCCCGCTCCACGACGGCCACCCGCAGCCCGGACCGGGCGGCGCGGGCGGCGGCGGTCATGCCCGCCATGCCGCCGCCGAGGACGAGGAGGTCGACCGGGTCGGTCGGGGTCGGTGCGTCGGGCATGCGTCGTCGCCTCTCTGCGTCGAAGTGTTCTCAGATGCCGAGCCGTGCGAGCAGGGTCTCCCGGTGCGCGGCGTGCTCGGCCACCAGGACCGCCGTCGTCGCCGCCCGCCGGACGTGCAGGTGCGCGGGGTGCTCCCAGGTGAAGCCGATACCGCCGTGGACCTGCACGGTCTCGGCGGCGACCCAGCGGTAGGCGTCGCCGCACACGAGGGCGGCGGTGGCCGCGGCGGTCGGCAGCTCCGCGGGATCGTCCGCCGCGGTGGCCGCGGCCCAGAGCGACGCCGAGCGGGCCGCCTCCACCCGCACGGCCATGTCGGCGCACCGGTGCTTGATCGCCTGGAAGCTGCCGATCGGGCGGCCGAACTGCAGCCGTTGTGCCGCATAGGTCGCGGACAGCTCCAGGGCCGCCGCTGCTCCCCCGGTCTGCTCGCAGGCCAGCGCCGAGGCCGCGCGGTCGTGCACGCGGTCGAGCACCGCCTGCGCGTCGGCGGCGAGCAGCGTCGCCGGGGTCCGGTCGAACACCACGTCCGCCAGCTGCCGATTGGGGTCCAGCGCCCGCATCGGCGCGCGGATGAGGCCGTCGGCCTCCGCGTCGACGACGAAGAGCGCGGGCTCCCCGTCGACCGCGGCGACGGCGAACAGCAGGTCCGCCGTGGCGCCCTCGACGACGAGCGTCTTGCCCCCGGTCAGCCGCCACCCGCCGGCGTCCTCCTCCGCCCGGGTGGCCTGCCCGCTCGGCGCCTCGCGCTCGGCGAGGGTCGCGGTCGTCGATCCCGCGGCCAGCTCGGCGAGCAGCTCGTCGTTCCCCCCGGTGTGGAGCAGCACGCCCACGCCGAGGACCGCCGTGGAGAACCATGGCAGTCGGGCCAGGGACCGGCCCAGCTCCTCGGCGACCACGCCGACCTCGCGGAAGGTCGCGCCCGCCCCGCCCGCCGCCTCCGGGACGTCGAGGGCCACGACGCCGAGCTCGCCTGCGAGCCGCTTCCAGACCGTCGGGTCCCATGGCCGGTCGGGCTCTCGCGCGGGTTCGGTGTGCCGTGCCAGGAAGTCGCGGACCGCCGCGCGCAGGTCCTCGGCGTCGGCGTCCGGGGTGAGCCGGGGGATCATGCGGGCTCACCGTCGTCCACGGCAGCCAGCACGTCGGCGAACCGCTGGCGGGCCTCTGCCTGACGGACGGGGAGGGTGTAGGGCGGGAACAGGCCGTCGTCGGGTTCCGTGCCGCGCAACAGGAACTGGGCGAGGTTGACCTTGTGGACCTCGGTGGCCCCGTCGGCGAGTCCCATGTGGAAGGACTCCATGACCCACTTGCCGAAGGGCAGCTCCTTGCTGATGCCCAGCGAGCCGTGGACCTGGATGGCCCGCCCGGCGACGTCCGCGAGGACCTTCGGCATGGCCGCCTTGACCGCGGAGATGTCCGCGCGGACCTCGCGGTAGTCGTTGTACCGGTCGATCCGCCAGGCCGTGCGCAGCACCAGCAGCCGGAACTGCTCGAGCTGGATCCAGGAGTCCGCGATCATCTCCTGCACCAGCTGCTTGTCCGCGAGCCGCTCACCCTTGCTGGTCCGGGACACCGCGCGGCGCTTCATCATCTCGAAGGCCGCCTGCACCAGCCCGACCGTGCGCATCGCGTGGTGGATGCGGCCGCCGCCGAGGCGGGTCTGGGCCACGGCGAAGGCCTGGCCGCGCTCGCCGAGGATGTTCTCCGCCGGCACCCGGACGTCGGTGTAGCGCAGGTAGTTGTGGCTGCCGACCGGCTCGTCGTGCCCCCACACCGACACGTCTCGGACCCGCTCGATCCCCGGGGTGTCCGCGGGCACGACGAACATCGACATCGACTTGTGTCCCGGAGCGTCCGGCTCGGTCACCGCCATCACGATCAGGAACTCCGCCCACAGGGCGTGGGAGGAGAACCATTTCTCCCCGTTGATGACCCACTCGTCGCCCTCGAGACGGGCGGTGGTGCGGAAGCCCGTCGGGTCCGACCCGCCGTGCGGCTCGGTCATCGAGAAGCACGACACGATGTCGCCCTCGATGAGCGGCTCGAGGTAGGTCTTCTTGAGGTGGTCGGTGCCGTAGTGGGCCAGGATCTCGGCGTTGCCGGAGTCCGGGGCCTGGCAGCCGAACACCACCGGCCCGGAGTGGGTGCGGCCCAGCTTCTCGTTCAGCAGCGCCAGCCGCAGCTGCCCGTAGCCGCGCCCACCCAGCTCCGGGCCCAGGTGACAGGCCCACAGCTTCTTCTCACGGACCCGCTGCTGCAGGGGTTTGATCAGCGCGTTGCGCACCGGGTCCCGCGGGTTCCAGGCGTGCTCGATCACCTGGTCGACGGGCTCGATCTCGGTGCGGACGAACTCCTCGACCCAGTCGAGCTCCTCCTGGACCTCGGGGTCGTTCTCGAATCCCCAGCTCATCGACTCGCTCCTACCGGGTCAGGACGGTGCAGGCGGAGATGCCCGGCGCCCCGTAGACGTGGGTGAACCCGACGCGCGGGTCCCCCGGGACCTGGTGCTCCCCCGCGTCCCCGCGCAGCTGGAGCACGTTCTCGTAGACCTGCCGCAGGCCGGAGGCGCCGATCGGCTCGCCGTTGGCCAGGCAGCCACCGTCCGTGTTGACCGGCAGCGTGCCCTCGATCGCGGTCGCCCCGGAGGCGATCAGCTCCTCCTGCTCGCCGTGCGCGCACAGCCCCGTCTCGGCCATGTGCATCAGCTCGGCGCCGGACTCGGTGTCCTGGATCTGCGCCACGTCCACCTCCGACGGGGCGATCCCCGACGCCGCGAACGCCGCCGCGGAGGCCTCCACCGTGGGCGAGTCCGCCCGCTCCGCGGCCGTCCAGGGCGAGAACACCTCGAACGACCCGTACCGGCGGGAGCGGAACGCCGCGCCCTGCAGGAACACCGGGTGCTCGGTGTACTCGCGGGCCCTGTCCGCCCGGCACAGCACCAACGCGACCGCGCCCTCGGCGGGCGAGCAGTACATGTACTGGGTCAGCGGGTGCGAGATCATCGGGGCGGCCGCGATCTGCGCGGCGTCGATCTCCTTGCGCCGCCACGACATCGGGTTGCGGGCGCCGTTGCGGAAGGCCTTCTCCGCGATCGTGGCCAGCACGCCCGGTGCGATGCCGTGCTCGTGCAGATAGCGCTGGATCTTCAGGCCGAAGAACTGCGTGGTGACCATCAGCCCGGTCTCGCCGTACCAGGCCCCGATGCCGTGCTCGGCCGGGTCGGTGTTGAAGGCCCCGCGCGGGTGCTTGTCGAACCCGATCACGATGCCGACGTCGTGCTGCCCGGAGCGGATCGCGGAATCTGCGGCGATCAGCGCCGACCCGCCCGTCGCGCAGCCGTTGGCCACGTTGATGAACGGCAGCCCGGTCAGCCCGAGCTCGGAGACCAGGGTGTCCGCGTCGCCCGCAGAGTGCGAGCCGCCGAACCCGAACTGCATGTCGGAGAAGCGCAGTCCACAGTCGCGCAACGCCTCCCGCGCCGCGTGGACCGCCTGCGCCCGGCCCGAGACCCCCTCGGTGCGCCCGAACCGGTGCATCCCGATCCCCACGATCGCGACCCCGCTCATGCCGACACCCCCGTGAAGGCGAACGTGTGCACCGGCCAGCCGAACTCGTCGTCCCGGAAGGGGGCGAGGACCAGCTCCACGGCCATGCCGATCTCCAGCTTCACCGGGTCGGTCTCGACCAGCCGGGTCTCCACGATCAGCTGCCCGGGCAGCTCGACGTACCCGACGCCGTAGGGCTCGTAGGCCTCGGTGCCGGTGTAGGGCGGCTTGGGCCGGAACCCCTGCACCGTCCACGACCACAGCGTGCCCGTCCGGGACAGCGGCACGTCCTCCATCGCCGACCCCGTGCAGCGCGGGCAGCCGCCCTGGCGTGGGAAGGTGTGGGCCGCGCAGTCCGTGCACCGGCTGCCGAGCAGCGCCGGGCCCTCCGCGGTCTCGACGAACAGGGCGTCGTCGACGGTCGTCTTCCCGGCGATCACGGCGCCGCCAGCCGTCCGCCGTCGACGGCGAGCAAGGCGCCGGTCGTGTACGTGGCGTGCGGCCCGCAGAGGTACAGCGCCGCACCCACGATCTCGTGCGGCTCGCCGACCCGCTTCGCCGGCCAGTCCTGCGCCATGCGCGCCACCGCCTCCGGGTCCCAGGCCTTGCTGATGTCGGTGGCGAACGGACCCGCCAGGATCGTGTTCACCCGCACCGACGGCCCGTACTCCTGCGCGAACCCCGCCGTCAGTGTGTTCAACGCCGACTTGGCCGCCGTGTAGGGCAGGTCGCCCGCCGTCGGGCGCTGCGACCCCATCGACGAGATGTTGAGGATCGCGCCCCCACCCCGGGCCACCATCCGCTTCCCCGCGGCGGCCATCAGCCGGAACGGGCCACGGACATTGACCGCGAAGACCTTGTCGAACAGGGCCTCCGACACCTCCTCGAGCGAGGAGTACAGCGGCGCCATGCCCGCGTTGTTCACCAGCACGTCCAGCGGGCCGAGCTCCTGCTCCACCTCGTCGAGCAGCGGGTCGAGCCGGTCCCAGTCGCCGACGTGCGCCGCGTGCGCGCTCACCCGCCGCCCGGTCGCCGCCGCCAGCTCCTCGGCCAGCTCCTCGCACGCGTCCTTCTTCCTCGAGGCCACCGCCACGTCCGCGCCCGCCGCGGCGAACGCGATGGCGATCTCGCGGCCCAGTCCGCGCGATCCGCCGGTGACCAGCGCCCGTCGACCGGCCAACGGCTGGTCGACGGCCCGGGCGGCCGCGACCGCCGCATCGAGAGAGCTCATCTCGGGATGTCCTTCCACGCCACGCCCCGATCGCCTCGGGGCTCCGCGGGCAGCCCCAGCAGGCGCTCCGCGATGATCGTCCGCTGCACCTCGTCGGAACCACCGGCGATCCGGTAGCCCGGCGCGCCCAGGTAGTGCTCGGTCCAGCGGTAGGTCCCGTCTCCGGTGTCCGCGACCAGCCGCGGGCCGAGCACCAGCGCCGCCGCCTCGGAGACGAGCGTGAGCCGTCCGGCCCAGTCGAGCTTGCGCAGCGAGCCCATGGGACCCGGTTCGCCGCCGGCCAGCCGGGTCTCCCGGTCGCGTTGCGCCGACAGGGCCGCGACCTTCTCCGCCATCCAGACGTCCGCCAGCACCCGCCGGACGTCCGGGTCCCCGGTCCGACCGAGCCGGCGCGCATCGTCCGCGAGCTGGGCGAACCCGCCGCCGAGGTCCATGTTCGCCCCGGACGACCCCCGTTCGAAGCCGAGCGTGGCGAGCGTGACTCCCCAGCCGCCGCCCACATCGCCGAGGCGCAGCGAGTCCGGGATCCGGACGTCGTCGAGGAACACCTCACAGAACGACGAGCCCCCCGACATCTGCCGCAGCGGCCGCACGTCCACCCCGGGGGTGTCCATCGGCAGCAGGAACGCGGTGAGCCCCTTGTGCTTCGGGACGTCCGGGTCGGTGCGGCAGATCAGCTCGCCCCAGCCCGCGAACTGCGCGCCGGAGCTCCACACCTTCTGCCCGTTGACGACCCACTCGTCGCCGTCGCGCACCGCCCGGGTCGCGAGCCCGGCCAGGTCCGAGCCCGCCGACGGCTCGGAGAACAGCTGGCACGCCAGGGCGTCGCCGCGGAGCAGCGGCCGGACCAGCATCTCCTTCTGCGACGGCGTGCCGAACAGCTGCACGGTCGACGCGATCAGCTCGGTCGACACCGAGGTCAGCTCGTGCTGCCCGGGCGTCTCGAACTCGCGCTCGACCGCTGCGAAGGCCTCCTCGTGCAGCGCCGTCAGGCCGGCCCCGCCGTGCTCGACCGGCCACGAGATCGCGCCATAGCCGGCGTCGTACCGCGCACGGAACCAGTCCTGGATGCGGCCCAACAGGGCACGCTCGTCGTCGAAGGGGAGATCGTGGAACACCGCCACGGACTCGCGCGGCGCGTCGCCTCGCAGGACGAGCTGCTCGGCCAGCCAGGTCCGGGCGGTCGCGGCGTAGTCCGCGAGGGAGCTCTCGGTCGGGGCGGTCATCGGGCCGTCCACCCGCCGTCGACCGCCAGGACCTGCCCGGTGCAGTAGGTGGAGGCGGCCGAGGCGAGGAACAACAGCGCCCCGTCCAGCTCGCCCGGGTCACCACCCCGACGCAGCAGGGTGTTGCGCTCGATCCAGCGCACCGACGCGTCGTCGGTGAACATCGCGTCGTTCATCTCGGTCCGGAACCAGCCGGGGGCCAGCGCGTTGGCGCGCACGCCGTCGCGGCCCCAGTGGCCGGCGAGCTGCCGGGTCAGGCCGATCAGGCCCGCCTTGCTCGCCGCGTAGCTCGCGCCGCCGCGCGGCGCCGTGGACACCAGCCCGACGATCGAGCTGACGTTCACGATCGACAACGGGCGTCCGCTCGCCGCGGCCGCGGCGAGCTGCGCCAGGTGGAAGGGGCCGGTGAGATTGAGCCCCAGGACGTCCGCGAACTCGGCGCTCGTCTCACGGTGCGGTGTGGCCGGGCTGCCGGATCCCGCGTTGTTGACCAGCACGTCGATCGGGCCGGACTCCGCCACCACCCGCTCGACGAGCGCGGCGCGGTCCGCCTCCGACGACACGTCCGCGGCCGCCGTGCGGAGCCCGGGGACCTCGGCGGCCAGCGCGTCGAGGCGCTCCTTGCGCCGCGCCGCCGCCCAGACCGTGGCGCCCGCGGCGGCGAGCACGCGCACGAACCGCTCGCCCAGACCGGACGACGCCCCGGTCACCAGCGCGGTGCGGCCCGTCAGATCGAACAGCTTCGCCGGGGTGGGGATGCTCATCGGGTCCCCTCCAGCAGCCGCAGGCCGTCGGTGATCAACGCCGTGATGCTGGCCGGGAGCTGTTCCTGCACCGGGTCGTGGTGGGCGCCGGTGCGGTGGCGCAGCAGGTTGTGACCCATGATCGCCGCCATCTTCATCCGGCCCAGCGCGCTGAACCAGACGGCATCGGCCGAGGTGCCGCCGTCGGCGCCCCGGGCCGCGCGGTACGCCCCGGCGAGGTCGGCCTCGTTCGGGAGGCCCTCGACGACCCGGCCTGAGCCGGGGAACAGCGCCCCGTCGGTGAACACCCCGAACCAGCCGAGGTCCACCCGCGGGTCGCCGACGCTCCAGATCTCCCAGTCGACCAGAGCGGTCGGCGTCGCGTCCGTGAACAGCAGGTTCCCGAGACGGAAGTCGCCGTGCACGATCACCGGGGCCACCGGTACCGGGACCGCGGCGGCCAGCCGCTCGACCAGCTCCGCGCCACCCGGCCGCAGGTCCTCCGGCACGGCGTTCATCGTCTTCGCCCAGCGGGCCACCTCGCCGTCGGCGGTGGTGGCCTCGGGCAGGGTCCCGCCGGTGTCGGCCAGGCTCTGCTCCACGACGTCGAGCGGCACGGCGTGCAGCGCGCCGAGGATCCGCGCCGCCTCGAGCATCCGGGTCCGCGCCAGCGCGGGCTCGACCGCAGCATCGACCTCGAGGACCGGCTCCGCGGCCTGCCCCGCGGCGAACTCCATCGCGAACCAGGCCGGCTGCTCGGTGTCGCGGGCGAGCACCGCGGGCGCCGGGACCGCCGTGTCGGCCAGCGCCTCCAGGATCGCGGCCTGGTGGAGGACGTCGTTGCGTCCCACCGGCCTGCGGCCCGGGGGTACCGCCTTGACCACGGCCCGGTCCGAGCCTGTCCCGATCGTGTAGGTCAGGCCCGACCGGCCGCCCTCGAGGACGGCCAGCGCGTGGGCCTCGCCGAGGCCGAGCCGCGCGCGCACGCGGTGCGCGAGGACCGGGTCCGCATCGACCGCCGTGTCGACTGTCTCCGTCATCTCATCCCTCCACAGGCCCTGGCCGGTCGTGGGCGCCGGCGGCCCGCGGCCCCCCGCGGGACCGCCGACGCGATCACCACGCGGTCAGCGCCCGGTCCACTTGGCGTCGCGCTTCTCCAGGAAGGCCGCGACCCCCTCGGCGGCGTCCTCCGAGTTCAGCGTGACGCCCACGGCCAGGTGCTCCAGCACCATCAGCGAGGCGATGTCGGCGTCGAGGCCGCGGTCGATCGCCATCTTGGTGAGCTTCATCTGGAACGGGCTCTTGTCGGTGAGGTGGCTGATGAACTCCTCCACCGTCTCGTCGAGCTTCTCGGCGGGGGCACTGGCGTTGACCAGATCGAACTCGTCCGCCTCCTTGCCCGAGAGCAGCTTGCCGGTGAGCATGAGCTCCTTGGTCTTGCGGATGCCCAGCATGCGCGGCAGGCGGTAGATCGGGCCGGCGCCGCCGAACAGCGCGCGGCGGATGTGGAAGTCGCCGATCTGCGCGGTCTCGTCCGCGATCGCGAAATCGCAGGAGATCATCACCTCGAAGCCGCCCGCGGTCACGTAGCCCTCGAGCACCGCCACCGACGGCTTGGTCATGTTGTAGAGCCGGTCGCAGACCTTCGCCGACACGACCGCGACGTCCATCGCGGTGCTGGTCCCGATGAAGTCCGACTGCAGGCTGTCGAGGTCGAAGCCCGAGGAGAAGGTGTTCTCCCGGCCGCGCACCACCACGACGCGGAGCTCGGAGTCCGCCTCGATCTCGGTGATGTACTCGTCGAGCTTGTGCAGCATCGGCACGGTGATGCAGTTGCGCTTGTGCGGTCGGTTCAGCCAGATCCGCGCCACGTGACCGTCACGCTCGAACTGGATGTCGTCCTCGACTGCCATGGTTCCTCCTGAAACTGAACTGAATTCATATTGGATACTGGGGGCCGACAGCGCCGCTGTCAAGGGGTGATCAGCCGGCGCGGACGCCGCCGCTGACCGGCGACCCGAAATAGGCCCGTTCGGCCCGCGTGGCGAAGTCCGGATCGTCGGGCGAGCCGGTCGCCCGGACCACGCCCTCGTGCAGCACGACCACCTCGTGGGCCACCGCGAGGGCCCGGGTGAGGAGCTGCTCCAGCACCACGACGGTGACCCCCTCCTCGGCGAGGCCGGTGATCCGCCCGTACACCTCGTCGACGAGGGCGGGCGCGAGACCCAGCGCCGGCTCGTCGACGACGACGAGGCGTGGGTCGGCGATCAACGCGCGAGCGATGGCGAGGAGCTGTTGCTCGCCCCCGGACAGCGCCGCCGCCGGGATGGACAGGCGGGTCCGGACGCGTTCGGGCAGCCACTCGACCGCCTGGTCGATCCGGGACCGCAGGTCCCGCCCGGAGATGCCCGCGGCGTACCCGGCCACCTCCAGGTTCTCCCGCACCGACAGCGTCCGGAAGAGCGCTCGGCCCTCCGGGACCAGGCTGCTGCGCACGTCGCCGTCGGTGGTCCGCGTGCCCGAGGACGGACTGAGCGTGCCGTGCAGGATCTGGCCCAACGTGCTCTTCCCTGCGCCGTTCGCCCCGACCACCGCCAGGACGACGCCGGGGTGCACGGCCAGGTCGACGCCGTCGAGCGCGGTCACCCCGCCGTACCGATGGGTCACCCCGGACAGCGCGATCGCGGGCGGTCCCTCGGCGCCGGTGGACGCGCGGGGCTGCTGCGCGGACGTCGTCCCGAGGTAGGAGCTGCGGACGCGGTCGTCGGCCAGGATCTCCTCCGGCGCGCCGGAGCCGATCGGGCGGCCGAAGTCGAACGCCACCACCCGATCCGCGACGGCGAACAGGTCCTCCAGGACGTGGTCGATCACGACGACCGACGTCCCCGCCGCGCGCAGGCCCTGGATCTGGCCGGCGAGCAGCCTGCGCTCCTCGGCGTCCAGCCCGCCGAACGGCTCGTCCATGATCAGCAGGCCGGGCTGCTCGGCGACGGCGCGCCCGAGGTCGAGCCGCTTCTGCGGGCCGAAGGGCAGCTGGTCGGGTTGCACGTCCCCCTGGCCCGCGAGGCCGATCCTGCCGAGCAGGGCGTCGACCGCCCGTCGCCGCGTCGGAGTGGTCCACCGCGTGGTGCAGAGCAGGTTCTCGGCGACCGTCAGCTCGGTGAAGACCTCGGCGTGCTGGAAGGTGCGGCCGATGCCGAGCCGCCGGCGACGGGTCGCGCGCGCCCGCAGCAGGTCGACGCCGCCGAAGGTCGCCGAGCCCGCCGTCCGGCCGCCGGAGACGAGGCCGCACAGGGCGTTGACCAGCGTCGTCTTGCCGGCCCCGTTCGGCCCGATGATCGCGAGGACCTCACCCGGGGGTACCGAGAGCGACACCCCCTCGAGCGCCTGCAGCCCGCCGAAGGCCACGCCGAGGTCCGCGACCTCGAGCGTCCGTCGCTCCGCGGCCGGCGCGGGGGCCGGCTCGTCCGGGGGCTCGACGACCGACGGCTCGCCCGGCCGGCGCACCCGCCGCAGGAGCGTGCGCAGCACGCTCCCGAGCGCGGGCACCACCCCGGCGGGCAGGAGCAGCAACGCGAGGATCAACAGTGCCCCCTGCAGGATCAGCTGGTCGACGCCCAGCAGCCCGGCCAGGCTCGGCGCGAACGCCAGGAAGATCCCGCCGAACACCCCTCCGCCGACCGCACCGACGCCCCCGAGCACCGCCGCGGCGACGGTGTTGATCCCCAGGGTCAGCGAGAACGTCTCCGGGCTGACGAAGCCGGTGATCAACCCGAGCAGGGCGCCGGCCAGTCCGGTCGCGGCGCCGCTCACGCCGAACGCGAGGGCGCTCTGCGCCTCCGGTGCGATCCCGACCGACCGGGCCACCACCGGGTGCGACTTCGCCGCGACCATCCGCATCCGCAGGCTCGTCGAGCGGGCCAGCACGGCGATCCCGACGACGATCCCGGCGGTCAGGATGGCCGCCACGACGGCTTCCGGACCGCCGGCGCCGAGCGAGCCCGCGCCCGTCACGCTGGGCAGGTCGGTGACCGGGACGCCCTGGTCCCCGCCGGTCACGTCGACCCAGCGGTTGATGACCTCGAGCGCGACGAGGCTGAAGGCCAGGGTGAGCAGGGCGATGTAGAGCACCGAGAAGCGCGCCCCGGCGAACCCGAGGAACGCACCGCAGCCGCCGGCGAGCAGCATCGCCACGAGCACCGTCGGCTCCGACGTCCAGCCGTGCGCCGAGCCGTAGGCGACCGTGTAGGCGCCGATGGCGAACAGCGCGGGATGGCCCACTGACCAGATGCCCGCCCAGCCCGCCAGCAGCCCGACGCTCAGCACCAGGATCGTGTAGGTCGCGGCCAGGGCCACCGAGTACGCCTGGTACCCGGGCAGGAGCCCGCTCTCGACGAGCACCACGAGCAGCACCGCGGCCACCGGGCCGAGGACCGCACGCACCGCCACCTTCCAGGTCAGGATCATGGCGCTCAGACCCTCTCGAAGCTGCGGGTGCCGAAGAGGCCTTGCGGCCGCAGCAGCAGGATGAGGATCGTCAGCGCGAAGACGAAGGTGTCGCGGAAGTTCGCCGAGACGTAGGAGGCGGCGAGGTTCTCCAGCACCCCGATCGCAACGCCGCCGATCACCGCGCCGTGCATGCTGGTCAGCCCCCCGAGGAAGATGCCGGCGAACGCGCGGAACAGCGGGGCGGCCAGCACCGTCGGCGCGAGCCCGACCCGGGGGACGTAGAGGACCGCCGCGAGCGCGGCGAGCCCCAGGCCGAGCGCCCACGCGATGCGCGCGACCCGCTGCGCGGGCACGCCGACGATCTGCGCGGTGGCGGCCGACTCGGCCGCCGCGCGCATCGCCGAGCCCAGGGTGGTGCGGGTGAAGAGGTAGCCCACGGCGAGCATCGCGACGGCGGACACCCCGATCACCACCAGGTCCTGGGTGGCGAGGGTCGCCGAGCCGAGCGTCACGGTGCCCCCCACCAGCGGCGGGAAGGCGTGCGGCTCGGTCCCCCAGACGTCGCTGATCACCGCCTCGGCGATCAGCGACACCCCCATCGTCATCACCAGAGCCGCGAACAGCCGCCCCGTGCCGAGCGGGCGGATCACCAGCTCGCGGACGACGAGCCCGAGAACGACGGCCACGAGGACCGCGGCGATCACGGCGGCCCCCACCCCGAGCCCGCGCTGCACGACCATGAGCGCGACGTACACGGCGAGCGTGGCCATGCTCGCCAGCGCGAAGTTCACCACGTCGGTGGCCCGGTAGATGATCACGAGACCGAGCCCGAGCAGGCCGTAGACGGCACCGCTGGCGATCCCGCTCACCACGACGAGGAACAGCTCGCTCATCAGGTGATCAGTCCCGTGACGGCGGGCGGCCGCGGCGCCGAGGCGTCCCACCGATCCCAGAACAGGACGTCGTCGGCCGTCGGGCGGCGGGCGGGCCGGAAGTCGGTGCCCACGGTGTAGGCCAGCGGCGTGAGGCAGACCTGCTGGACCGTGTCGAAGGGGATGTCGAGCAGCTCGGCGACCTCCTTCTCCCGCGCGAGGTGCATGGTCGTCCAGCAGGTGCCCAGGCCGCGGGCCCGCGCGGCGAGCATCATGCTCCAGACCGCGGGCAGGACCCCGCCCAGCAGCGACGCGCCGGCGAACCCGGCGGCACCGTCGAGCCGGGCACCGTCGAGACAGGCGATGACGATCGTGTCGACCTCGTGCAGCCTGCGTTCCAGTGCGTCGGCCGAGCGGCCGGTGCGCTCCTGCGCGGCCGCCCCCTCGGTGTCCGCGACCTGCACGCGCCCGATGTACCCCTCGGAGTCCTTGTAGGAGTTCAGGTACACGTCGGAGTAGAGGTCGGCGACGGCGCCGCGCAACGCGGGATCGCGCACCACGACGAACCGGGTCCGCGCGACGTTCGAGCCCGCCGGGGCCTGCATCGCGAGGGTCACGCACTCGCGGACCAGGTCCGCGGGCACCGGGCGGGAGGGGTCGAGGCGCCGTCGGACGGCGCGGGTGGTGGCGAGTGCCTCGTCGAGGTCCACGGCCTACCCCCGCTCCGGTGCGCTGACGAAGTCGCCCTCGGAGACCCACTGACCGTTCCGGACGGTGACCCGCTGGACGTCCCGCGTGCCGAGGTGCGACTGCGCCGAGAACGACATGTCCGGCGCGACCCCGGACTTCACGTCCGACGCCTTGCGGTACGCGTCCGCGATCGACTCCGAGGTCACCGGCCCCTGGATGGTCTTGGCGATCTCCACGAAGACCGCCGCGTTGGCGTAGCCGAGCAGGGTGGAGAAGTCGGCGGGCTGTCCCGGCGCGTACTTCGCGATCGCGTCCCGGAACTGCTGCATCTCCGGCGTCTGCTCGGTGGGCGAGCGGACCAGCGACACCGAGTGGAATCCCTCCGCGGCGGGTCCGGCCAGCGTCACCGTGGTACCCGATGCGGTCGGGGCGTAGCCGTAGGTCGGCACGGACAGACCCTGTAGGGCGGCGGCCTTCAGGTACGCCGCGGCCTCCGGCGCCGGGAGGACCAGCATCACCGCGTCGCCACCCGCGGCCTTCACCTGGCTGACGGCAGGCGCGAAGTCCGTGGTCCCCAGCTTGACGGGCACCGCCGTCGTCGTGACGCCGGGCTGCTCCCGCTCCGCCGCCGGCCCGATCTGCGCGGCGACGTCGGCGAACGCCTTCGGGTCGTCGTGCACCACGACCAGCTTGCGGGCCCCGGACTGGACCGCCCATTGCGCCATCGCCGCGGCCTGGTCCTCGTAGAGCGTCTGCGTCCCGAACAGCAGCGGTCGGGGCGGGGTGTACCAGCTCGCGACGCCACCGTAGTGGTCGACGATCGGGACCTGGGACTGCTCGAGGACGAACGGGAACGCGGCCTCGGACGGGGCGACGCCGTTCGCGTTGACGATGGCGACGACGTTCTCCTGCCCGACGAGCTGCCGTGCGGCCTGCACGGTCTGCTGCGGGTCGTAGGCGTTGTCCTTCACGATCCAGTCGACCTGACGGCCGTTGATCCCGCCGTGGTCGTTGACCCAGCTGAAGTAGGCCTTCGCTCCCTCCATCTGGGGCACGCCCGACGCGGCCTGCGGGCCGGACAGCGGGATCCACGCGCCGATCTTGATGGGGCCGGACCCGTCGTCGGCGGCCCCGCCGCCGGACGAGGATCCGCCGCAGGCGGTCAGCACGATGGCGAGCACCGCCGCCAGCGCGGCCAGCGCGCTCGTCGGTCGAGGACGCATCTCCACTCCTTCGTGAAATGCAACTGAGATGAGTTCAGTTCGAGTCGGGCCGAAGAGTAGACCGGGGGCGACGCGGCGACAAGAGCACTAGCTTCCTGAGTTGAGTTCAGTTAGGTTCTTGCCGTCACCGACACGACGAGGAGGCGCGATGACGCTGCCGACCACGGACCCCGCGTTGCGGGGGCGGCGGATCGCCGTCACCGGAGCGTCGAGCGGGATCGGACGGGCGACCGTCGACCTGCTCGCGGCGCACGGCGCTTCCGTTGCGGCTCTGGACCTCCGGCCCCTGACCGACGGCGGCGCAGCGGCCCGCGAGGTTCCCTGCGACGTCGCCGACGCCGACTCGGTGGACGCCGCCCTCGCCACCGCGGTCGACGCGCTGGGCGGCCTTGACGGGCTCGTGACCTGCGCGGGGGTCACCGACGGCACCCCGACCGACGAGATGCCGCTCGCCGTGTGGCGGCGCCTGGTCGACGTCAACCTCACCGGGACCTTCCTCTGCGTCCGTGCCGCCCTCCCCCACCTCCTGCGCGCCGACGGCGGGGCGATCGTCACCATCGGCTCCGTCGGATCCCTGGTGGCGGCCGGACGGTCCAGT
Organism: Pseudonocardia autotrophica; assembly: GCF_000717175.1. Classification (GTDB taxonomy): domain Bacteria; phylum Actinomycetota; class Actinomycetes; order Mycobacteriales; family Pseudonocardiaceae; genus Pseudonocardia; species Pseudonocardia halophobica. The sequence continues at coordinate 43,859 of NZ_JNYD01000019.1, forward strand.
GCCTACGACGCGTCGAAGGGGGCGGTGCTCGCCCTGACCCGCAGCCTCGCCGCGGAGTACGCGGACCGCGGGCTCCGTGCGAACTGCGTCTGCCCGGGGCCGGTCGCCACGGGATTGGCCCGGTCCAGCGCCGACGATCCCCACGGCCTGCGGCCCGAGCCGCGCACCGCCATCGCCGGCCGGGTCACCCCGCCGATCGCCCGCACGGCGGCGCCCGCGGAGATCGCCACCGCCGTCGCGTTCCTGCTCTCGGCGCAGGCATCGTTCATCACGGGCACCGCCGTCCCCGTCGACGGCGGCTACACCGCCGTCTGACCAGACCGTTCCGGAGACCCTGTGCGACGACTCGACGACACCCGCGTGATCCTGACCGGCGCCACCGGCGGCCTCGGCACGGCGATCGCGGCGCGACTGAGCGCCGAGGGCGCTCGCGTCGCGCTGACCGACGTGGACCCCACAGCCTGCGAGAAGCTCGGCGCCGAGCTCGACGGGCCGACCCTCGCGCTGGGTCTCGACGTGGCGGACGAGCAGGCCTGGGCCGAGGTCGTCGCCGCCGTCGCGGACCACTGGGGCGGCGTGGACGTGCTGGTCAACAACGCCGGCATCGGCAGCACCGGGACCGTGGAGTCCGAGAGCCGCGAGCGGTGGGACCAGGTCGTCGACGTCGACCAGCTCGGGACCTGGCTCGGCATGAAGCACACCGGACCCGTGATCGAGCGCAGCGGCGGCGGGGCGATCGTCAACATCGCCTCGATCCTCGGCGCGACGGGTGGCCTGGCCAACAGCTTCTCCTACGCCGCCGCCAAGGGCGCCGTCCGCTCGATGACCATGAACGCCGCCCTGCACTGGGCGACGCGCGGGATCCGGGTGAACGCCGTCGTCCCGGCCTTCATCGGGACCACCCCGCTGCTGGACCGGTTCGCCGGCACGGAACGGCACGCCGCGATGCTGGCGAACACGCCGATGGGCCGGCTGGGCCACCCCGAGGAGGTCGCGGCGGCCGTCGCCTTCCTCGCGAGCACGGATGCCGGGTACACGACCGGGTCCGAGGTCTTCGTCGACGGCGGGTGGTCGGCCCGCTAGTCGGGGACCAGGACCGCTCGGCCGGTCAGCCTGCCGCCGCGCACCTCGTCGAAGGCCCGGTCGGCGTCGGCGAGCGGGAACACGGTGGTGTGCGGGGCGAGGACCCCTTGACGCGCCAGGTCCACCACGGCCGCGAGCTCGGCCCGCGAGCCCCAGAACGGCAGCTGCAGGCGGAAACCCGTGCGCAGCACCCCGGGCTTGGCGACCCGCAGCACTCCCCCGCCGCTCCCGACGAGGACGAGCACCCCCGCCGTCCGCAGCAGCGACGCGGCCAGGTCGATGCTCGTCTGCGCGCCCGCGAAGTCGAGGACGACGTCGGCGCCCCGCCCGGCCATCGCCGCCACCGCGGGGGCGGCCTCGTCCGGCGCCACGGCGACGTCCGCGCCACAGTCCCGCGCCAGCTGCCGGGCCGCCTCCCGGGTGTCGACCGCAACGACCCGGGCGGGACGCAGCGCGCGCAGCAGTCCGACGGCGAGGTGCCCCAGCCCACCGACCCCGATCACGACGGCGACCGAACCCGGATCCGCCAGATCCGCAGCGCAGCCCTCGATCGCGTGGAAGGACGTGAGCCCGGCGTCGGTGAGGGTGGCCGCCGCCACCGGATCGAGGCCGGCGGCAGACACCAGCCGCTCCTGCGCGACCACGACGGCGTCGGCCATGCCCCCGTCGACCCCGAGGCCGACGCCGGCGGCGGACAGCCGGTCCCGCTCGTCGCAGTAGTTCGTCCGTTCCTGGACGCAGCGGTCGCAGCGTCCGCAGCCGAGCGGGGCGTGCACGAGGACCTGGGAGCCGATCTCGAGCCCCTCCACCCCGGCGCCCAGCGCCGTCACCCGCCCGCAGATCTCGTGCCCGAGCGTCATCGGCAGCGGCCAGCCCGCGCCGACGCCGTGGTCGAGCACGTTCAGGTCGGAGTGGCAGATCCCGGCCGCCAGGACGTCCAGCCGCACCTCGCCGGGCCCCGGCTCCGGGTCGGGCACCGACACCAGAGCGGCCCGGCGGGGTCCGGTCATCCTGAACGCGCGCACCTGTGCCTCCTGTCGTCGACAGCGGACTCTAGACGACTGAGCTGAGTTCAGTTGAGTCGCCGTCGCGGATTCCCGCGCGGCGCACCGAGGAGCCCACGACGTCCTCGTCCTCGTCCTCGTCCACGGCGCCGGCCACGGCGCATCCTCCTGGGACGAGGTCGTCCCGCGCTCCCTCGCGGCGCACACCATGAGGGCGGCTCCCAGCGGGAGCCGCCTTCGTCGTTTCCCCGTCACGTATCCGGAGCCCCTTCGCGAGCCTCTGTGACGTACATCACGTCGAACCGAGTCGAGGAGGCGATCATGGACGGTCGACGGTTCCTGCGAAGAATGGGACTCGTGGCCGCGGCCTGCACGGCCGCGGCGGTCCTCTCCGGGTGCGGGGGCGGAACCGCCCAGGCGGGGAGCGGCGGCACCTTCTTCGGCCCCTCCCAGCCGCTCGGGAACGGGACCGCCAAGACCTACGCGGTGCTCGACGGGAGCGGGAACCCCACCGAGATCGGGCTGCGGCTCAGCCCCGGCGCCCTCGACGGCTTGCCGACGACCACCACGCCGGCGGGCACGCTGATGCTCGACCTGCCGGACCAGGCGTCGGCCACCGCGTTCGACCACGTCATGCTGAACTGGAACCCGCAGGGGCACGACCCGGTCCCCCTGTTCGGCAAGCCGCACTTCGACTTCCACTTCGACATGGTCGACATGGCGACCATCGAGGGCATCCAGCCGACGGCCCCGGACTACGCCGCCGCGGCGGACCGCCTGCCGGAGGCGCGATACGTGCCGCAGGGGTACGCCGTGCCGCCGGGCGGTACCGCCGCCCAGCAGGCCGTGCCCGGCATGGGCGTGCACCTGGTCGACTCCACCGACAGCAGCCTGGTGCCCGGCTCCTACGACTTCACCCAGATCATCATCAACGGGACGTGGGACGGCCGGTACACATTCGTCGAGCCGATGGTCACGCGCGACTGGCTGCTGACCAAGCCGACCCTGGAGCAGCCGCTCAAGCTGCCCGAGGCCTACCAGAAGAACGGCTACTACCCGACCGACTACGTCGTCCGGGTCGACGACCGGACCGGCGACCACGTCGTCGCCCTGACCGGGATGACGATGCGCCAGGCCTCGTGACCGCAGGTTCGACGGCGGCGACTCCCCCGGGCAAGCCGCCGTCGTCGTGCGGGGCGCGTTCGTCCTGGCCGAGGAGCGCCTCGCCGCGCTCGGGGAGGACGACCGGGGCGGCCGGTGACCGTCAGTGCTCCGCGTGGCTCCCGTGCCGCACCGCGTGCCGGAGCTCGCGGAAGCGGTGCGTCTCGTACGCGACGAGGCCGCAGAGGACCAGGGCCAGGACCAGCAGCGCGACGACGGCCGGGACCAGCGCGACCAGCGGCGTGATCGCCAGCAGCACCACGCCGACGACGATCCGCTCGACGTTGAGGGTGCCGATCAGGTAGCGCTTGAACCACACGTGCGCGAAGAGGTAGATCGCGGCACCGCCGTAGAGCGCGGCGAGCGGGATGCCGTAGAGCGGGTCGCTCAGCGCGTGCCCCTCGCCGCCGCCGATGTAGAGCAGCGCCTTCTTGAGCCCGAGCGACATCAGGATGATCCCGATGACCATGGGCAGGTGCAGGAACGTGTAGCCGTTGCGGGCCATCCTGATCTGCCGCTCGCCGGTCGCCTCGGCGAGGGCGTGCTCGGTGAGGATGGAGGTCACGTCGAAGTAGGCCCACCACATCGCGCCCGCGATCGCGAGCCCGAGCACGCTGCCGGCGATGATCGGCCACGACACCGGCAGCGCGGCCACGCCGATGCCGATGGACACGATCGACTCCCCGAGCGCCACGATGATGATCAGCCCGTGGCGCTCGGCGAAGTGGCTCGCCGAGTTGAGCCGCCAGGAGGCGCCGGCCAGGGCCGTGCCCACGTAGTCGCCGAGCAGGGCGCCCGCCCAGAGCGCGGTCTGCACCCAGCCCTCGGCCTGCGAGGCGAGGAGCAGCAGCACCGTGCCCAGCACCACGGACGGGATCCAGCGCACGATCTGGCCGCGCAGCTGCGGGTCGTCGCGGCTGCAGATCCAGAACATGCCGAGGTGCACGATCCGCACGACGAAGTACGCCACCGCGAACACCACGGGCCCGGACAGGCCGCCGGGCAGGTCGTCGAACGCCTCGGGGATGGTGATCGAGGCGATGAAGACCCCGGCCATCGCGACGAGCATGCCGACCCGGATCAGGCCCTCGTCGGCCTTCGCGACGTTGCCCAGCCACGAGTAACCCACCCACGACCACCACATGACGACGAGGATCAGCATGCCGCGGAGCACGACCTCGGCCGTCGGGTCGTCGGCCATCCAGTCCGTGACACGGGTGAGCGCGAACACGAACACGAGGTCGAAGAAGAGCTCCAGGGTGGTGACGGCCGCGCCCTCGCCGACCGCCTCGACCCTCGTCCGCCGGGGGGTGACCATGGCGGGCATCGTGCCAGGCCGCGGACACACCCGACAGCCACCTCAGTTCTCTCGACTGTCGAGACGATTGACGATCGAGGGAGTAGTGTCGGACAGCGTGAGCGCGCCCGACGTCGCGGCCCTCAACGCCGCCATGACGACCCGCATCCTCGAGCAGCCGGCCCGGCCGGCGGTGGAAGGCGGCTATGCGCTGCGCGTGCTGCGCAGCACCGGCCGCCGCTCCGGCCGCGTCCGGGAGACCCCGCTCGGCGTCGTGTGCCTGCACGGGCGGTCCTACCTGGTCTCCCCCGACCCGGCCCGGGCCTGGGTCCGCAACCTCGACGCCGACCCCGCCGCCGGGATCGCCTCGGCCGACGGCACCGAGGCCGTCACCGCCCGGCGCGCGCCCGCCGCGGAGGCAGCACCCGTGGTGTCGGCCTACCTGCGGGCCATGTCGGTGCCGTGGGCGCTGCAGGCCTTCCCCGTCCCGGCCGACGCCTCGCTCGAGGAGATCACCGCCCACCTCGACACGATCGCCGTGTTCCGGCTGGATCCCCGGTGACCACCCCCGTCCGCGTGGTCGGCGGCGGGCCCGGCGGGATGCTGCTGGCCTACCTGCTCGCCCGGGCCGGGGTGCCGGTGACGCTGCTGGAGGCCCACCGCGACTTCGACCGCCGCTTCCGCGGCGACTCGCTGCACCCGTGGACCCTCGAGCTGCTCGACGAGCTGGGGCTGGCCGACGAGCTGCTGCGGCTGCCCCACTTCCCCGCCCGGTACTTCCGCTTCCACACCCCCACCGGCACGCTCACCCCGGCCGACTACGGCGCGCTCGACAGCCCCTTCCCGTACGTCGCGCTGATGCCGCAGGCCCGCTTCCTCGACTTCCTCGCCGCGAAGGCCGCCGAGCTGCCCGCGTTCGAGCTGCGGACCTCGGCCCGGGTGTCCGCGCTGGTCGAGGAGCACGGCGTGGTGACGGGTGTGCGCGTCGGCGACGAGGAGCTCGCGGCGAGCCTGGTCGTCGGCGCCGACGGCCGGTTCTCCAAGGTGCGGGCGCTGGCCGGGCTGCCGGCCCGTTCGCTGGGCGCGCAGACCGACATCCTGTGGTTCACCCTCCCGCGGCGCCCGGACGACCCGCCCGAGGCCGACGTCGATCTCTACTTCGGAGCGGACCACTACGTCGGGCTGCTCGGCGGGCCGGAGGACTGGCAGGTCGGCTGGTCGCTGCCGAAGGGCGGGTTCGCAGCGGCGCGGGAGGCGGGCGTCGAGCCGATCCGCTCCTTCCTCCGCACGCACGTGCCCTGGCTGGCCGACCGCGCCGACCTGCTCACCGACCTGCGGCAGACGACGCTGCTGTCGGTCGACATCGCGCGCGTGGACCGCTGGTGGCGCCCCGGACTGCTGCTGATCGGCGACGCCGCGCACGTCATCTCCCCGGTCGGCGGCAACGGGATCCTCATGGCCCTGCAGGACGCCGTCGCCGCGGCGAACCGGCTGGTGCCGGCCCTGCGCGCGGGCGGGGTCCACGAGAGCGACCTGATCGCGGTTCAGGCCGACCGGGAGGCCGCGATCCGCACGGTGCAGGCCCAGCAGGTCCGCACCGAGCAGCGGGTGGTGAAGGCGCGGCAGCGGGATCGCGCCATCGCCCCGCCCCCGGCGTTGCGCTGGGTCTTCGCGCTGCCCGGCGTGCGGGCCCGGGCCGCGCGCGGCAACGCGTACGGGCCGAACCCGCCCGCGCTGGAGCCGGGCGTCCTCGCGCGCTGATCCCGGCCCTGACCCGGCGCGGGTCCGGCGGCTACCGTCGCCGTCCGTGGGTGAGGCGAGCAGCAGCGTCGCGACGGGGGCCGGGGTCCTGGCCACCGTCGTCCGGTCCGGGGTGGTCGAGTCGGTGCACCTGGGGCACCTGGCGACGGTCGGCGGCCCGCAGGTCGGCCGACCCGGCACCGTCTTCCTCCCGCGCTCGTCCCTCAAGCCGGTGCAGGCCGCGGCGATGCTGCGGGCCGGCCTGGACCTCGACGACGAGCTGCTCGCGCTCGCGGCCGCCAGCCACGCCGGCCTGCCGATGCACCGCGAGGGCGCCGCCCGGATCCTCGCCGGCGCCTGGCTCGGCACCGGCGCCCTGCAGAACACCCCGGACCTCCCGCTCGACCCCGACGCCGCCGCGGCCTGGCGCGCGTCCGGCTCGCCACCGGAGCCGGTCGCCCAGAACTGCTCCGGCAAGCACGCCGCCATGCTCGCGACCTGCGTGGCCGCGGGCTGGGACACGGCTTCGTACCGCGACCCCGAGCACCCGCTGCAGCAGGCGATCCGCCGGCACGTCGAGGCGCTGACCGGGGACGAGGTGCGCCACGTGGCCGTCGACGGCTGCGGCGCGCCGCTCTTCTCCTGCACCGTCGCGGGCCTGGCCCGCGCCTTCTCGACGATCGCCACGGCGGAGCCGGGCAGTCCGGAGGGCCGGGTCGCCGCGGCGATCCGGGCGTACCCCGAGTGGCTCGGCGGCCCGGCCCGCCCGGTGACGCGCATCCTGCGGGCCGTGCCCGGGCTCGTCGCGAAGGACGGGGCGGAGGGGGTGTTCGCCGCCGCGCTACCCGACGGGCGGGCGCTGGCCCTGACCGTGCTCGACGGCGCCGCCCGGCCCGTGCCGGCCGTGGTCGCCGCCGCGCTGCGCGCCCTGGGGGTGCGCTCCGCGGAGCTCGACGCCGCCGGCCACGTGCCGGTCCTCGGTCACGGGGCCGAGGTGGGGGCGGTGCGACCGGCCGTGCCCTCGGCCGTCGACACCGGCGCCGCCTGATCCGGCAGCTCGACCTCGTCGAGCATCCGGTGGGTGCGCCGCCGCACCACCAGGGCGACGGCGAGGCCGGCGACGACCGCGACACCCAGCCCGACCCAGGAGAACCGGGACAGCCACCTCTCGGCGACGATCCCCAGGTAGTAGACGGCCGCGGTGGTCCCGCCGGCCCACACGACCGCGCCGCCGATGTTCGCGGCCAGGAACCGCGGGTAGTGCATCCGCAGCGCCCCGGCGAGCGGGCCGGCGAAGATGCGCAGCAGCGCCACGAACCGGCCGAAGAACACCGCCCACGTCCCCCAGCGGCCGAAGACCCGCTCGGCGAGGGCGACGTGCCGCGGTCCGAAGTGCTTCGGGAAGCGCCGGCCGAGCCGGTCGAACAGCGGGAGGCCGAAGCGCCGGCCGATCAGGTAGCCGATCGAGTCCCCGACGACGGCGCCGACGATCGCGGCGACGCCGACCGCGACCGGGTCGACCGCGACCTCGTGGTGCGAGGCCAGCAGCGCCGCGCTGACCAGCACGATCTCGCCCGGCAACGGGATGCCGAGGCTCTCCACACCCACCACGAGCCCGACGATCAGGTACACCGCCAGCGGCGGGATCGCCAGCAGGATGTGGTCCACGGTCATGGTCACCAGGGTGCCCGACGCCGCGGACCGGGCGGAGCGGGGCCACCCACCGCTCCACCCGGGTGCAGGCCCCACCTCCGCCGTCACGCTGCCGTTTTCCTCCCGTTCCGTCGGGTTCGGCGCGCCCGGCCCGAGCGGCCCGGATAGGTTCGTGACGTGCGCTCCCTCACCGCCCTCCCCCTCCGGACCGGCGCCGCGCTGCTGCTCGCGGGCACCCTGGCCGTCACCACGGCCTGCGCCGCCCCCGCCCCCGCACCCACGGCGGCCACCCCGGCCGGCACCCCGTCCGCCACCCCGCAGAGCGCGCCCGCGGACGGCGCGCCGCGGGTGCTGGCGTCGGGCCTCGAGGTGCCGTGGGGCATCGCCTTCCTCCCGGACGGCTCCGCGCTGGTCACCGAACGGATCCCGGCGACGATCTCCCGCGTGGCCCCGGACGGCGCGGTGACCCGGCTGGGCACCGTCGACGGCGTGACCCCGACCGGCGAGGGCGGGCTGCTCGGCGTGGCACTCTCCCCCGACTACGCGACCGACCGCGGCGTCTACGTCATGTTCACGACCTCGGACGACAACCGGGTCGTCCGGCTGACGGCCAACCCGGACGGCACGATCGACGGGTCGCGGCAGCAGGAGATCCTCACCGGGATCCCCAAGGGCGGCAACCACGACGGCGGCCAGATCAAGTTCGGGCCGGACGGCTTCCTGTACGTCGCGACCGGGGAGGCGGGCCGCGGCGAGCCGGCCCAGGACCGCGACGACCTCGGCGGGAAGATCCTGCGGCTCACGAAGGACGGCCGGCCCGCGCCCGGCAACCCGTTCGGCACCGCGGTCTACAGCCTCGGCCACCGCAACCCGCAGGGCCTGGCCTGGGATCCGGCCGGGCGGCTGTTCTCCGCGGAGTTCGGGCAGAGCACGTGGGACGAGATCAACCTGATCACCCCGGGCGGCAACTACGGCTGGCCCGAGGTGGAGGGCCGCGAAGGCCGGGACGGTTTCGTCGACCCGCTGGCCCAGCAGGGCACGGACGACGCCTCGTGGAGCGGGCTGGCCTACGCGGACGGCGCGCTCTACGCGGGCGCGCTGCGGGGCGAGCGGCTCTTCCGCTACCCGGTGAACCCGGACGGGTCGCTGGGCGAGCCGCAGGTGCTGTTCGAGGGGACCTACGGCCGGATCCGCGCCGTCGCGGTCAGCCCGGACGGGAAGTCGCTGTGGTTCACCAGCAGCAACCGCGACGGTCGCGGCGACCCCGGGGCCGACGACGACCGCATCCTCGTGCTTCCGCTGGCGTGATCCGGTAGACCGGAGACCGTGCAGGCGAGCGAGCGGTCGGTTCAGGAGTCGGGTGGCCAGGCGCCGGAGGCGGTCACCGGCGCGGGTCGGGTCCGGGGCGTCGAGAAGGACGGGGTGGCCCGCTTCCTGGGCGTGCCCTACGCCGCGCCGCCCGTCGGCCCGCTCCGCTTCGCCGCGCCCGCGCCGGTGCCGGCGTGGGAGGGCGTGCGGGACTGCACCGTCCCCGGCCCGAACGCCCCGCAGCCGCCGCGCACCTTCGGCCCCCTGGACCTCTCCCCCGTCATCGGGCAGGGCTGGCGGCCGGGCGACGACCACCTGACCGTCGACGTCTGGACGCCGGACCCCGGCGGCTCCGGGCTGCCCGTGATGGTGTTCGTGCACGGCGGCGCGTTCGTGGCCGGCGAGCCCGGCGCCCCGGTCTACGACGGGACCGCGCTCGCCCGCGCCGGCGTCGTGCTGGTCTCGGTGACCTACCGACTGGGGATCGAGGGCTTCCTCCCGCTCGCCGGCGGGGCCACCAACATCGGGCTGCGCGACCAGCTCGCCGCCCTGGCCTGGGTGCAGGAGAACGCGGCCGCGTTCGGCGGCGACCCCGGGAACGTCACGGTGTTCGGCGAGTCCGCGGGCGCGATGAGCGTGGGCTGCCTGCTCGGCTCGCCGCTCGCGGGCGGGCTGTTCCGCCGCGCGATCGTGCAGAGCGGCGGCGCGGAGATGGTGCACAGCGAGGGGCCGCTGCGCGGGTTCGCCGCACGGGTCGCCGCCGAGCTGGGCGTCGAGCCGTCCGCCGAGGCCTTCCGCGAGCGGCCGCTCGCCGAGACCCTGGCCGCCCAGGACCGCATGTCGGATCCGCTGAAGCGCGGCGACCTGCGCGAACCCGACGGTGTCGATCCCGGCTTCGGGCTCGGCGGCTTCTGTCCGGTGGTGGGCGACGACGTCCTGCCGCGCTCCCCGCTCGCGGCCGTCGCCGAGGGCTCCGCGGCGGGCGTCGACCTGATCACCGGGTTCAACGCCGAGGAGATGAACCTCTACCTCGTCCCCACCGGCCTGCTCGGCGCCCTGACCGACGCCCAGACGCTCGCCGGGCTCGGCGCGGTGCACCCGCGCGCCGCCGAGCTGCTGGCCACGCGTACCGAGGCCACGCCCGGCGAGCGGTACGCCGCCCTGCTCACCGACCTCGTGTTCCGCGGCCCGGCACTCCGCCTCGCCCTCGCGCACGCCGGCACCGGGTCCGGCTCCACGCACGTCTACGAGTTCGCCTGGCGCTCCCCCGCGTTCGGCGGCGGGCTCGGCGCCTGCCACGCCCTCGAGCTGCCGTTCGTGTTCGGCACGCCCGAGCACGCGACCGGGCCGGACGCGCTGGCGGGCGAGGACCCGCCCCGCGCGCTGGCGGACGAGATGGTCGCCGCGTGGACCGGCTTCGCACGGACCGGCGACCCGGGCTGGCCGGCGTTCACGGCCGAGGGCCGCGTCCTGCGGCGCTTCGACACCCGGTCGGTCGACGCCGCCGCGGACCCGGTCACCGCCGCCTGATCCCGGCGCGGTTACCGTCGCCGCATGAGCGCCCGCGTCGGCAGGTACGTCCGGATGATCGCGACCCCCGGGGAGGGGGCAGCGCTGGCCGAGGGGATGCTCCGGGTCGCCGAGGGCATGCGTTCCGCGCCGGGGTGCGAGCTGTACATCGTCAACCGCACCCCGGACGAGGAGGACGCCGTCTGGGTCACCGAGGTCTGGTCGGACGAGGCGGCGTCGGAGGCCGCGCTCGAGCGCGACCTCGGCGAGGCCGGCCTGGGCGCGGTGCTGCCGCTGCTCGCGGGCCCGCCCGAGTACATCGAGCTGACCCCGGTGGGCGGGCCCGGCCTCGGCTGACCCGGGTCAGCCGACCGTCGCGTGCAGCACCGCCGGGAGGCGGTGCAGGCGCGCGACCAGCAGCTCGGCCTCCTCGGCCGTGAGCGGCAGGCGCACCCCGAGGGCGCCCGTGTCGTCGTCGGCGAGGTCGGCGGTGAGCCCGCGGACCGGGTAGCCGCGGCCGCGCAGCAGGGTCACGACGCGCTGGACGCCGTCGAGGCCGCCGGTCACGGCGACGGTGACGGACATGTGGTCCGGCATCTCCGGGACGTCCGGGGCGGTCGGTGCAGGGAGCAGGGCGGCGGTCATCGGATCTCCTCGAGGAAGGTGGGGATCCGGGCCAGGTCCCGGGCGGGCGCACGTGAACGGCGCGCCGGCGACCTGGCTCAGCCGGCGCGCCGGGTAATGATCTCCCGCGGGGAGGTCAAAGCGTGGCGCACGCCACCATCCTAGCGGTCCCGCTCCTGCTCCGACGCGGAGACCGCGCCCGGGGCCTTCTTGCTGGCCCGCAGCGAGCCCGCGTGCGCCTTCTGATCAGGGTCGTTGCGCGTCTTGATCAGGCTCGCGACGGTGACGATCGCCAGGATGCCGATGATCACGGCGAGGCTCAGCGTGGTCGGGATCTCCGGCACCGACGGGCTGATGTCGACGTGCAGCCAGTGCAGGATCAGCTTCACGCCGATGAAGGCGAGGATGATCGCGAGCCCGGTCGAGAGGTACACCAGCCGATCGAGCAGGCCCTTGACCAGGAAGAACAGCGCGCGCAGGCCGAGCAGGGCGAAGGCGTTGGCCGCGAAGACGATGTAGGCCTCGCTGGTCACGCCGAACACGGCGGGGATGGAGTCGAGCGCGAACAGCAGGTCGATTCCGCCGATCGCGACCAGCACGATGAACAGCGGGGTGGCCAGGCGCTTGCCGTCGACCTTCGCGAACAGCCTGCCGCCGTGGTAGTCGTCGCTGACCGGGAAGAGCCGCCGCGCGCCCTTGACCACGACGTTGTCCTCGACATCCGGGTCCTCGTCGCGGTGCCGGAACAGCTGGACCGCGGTGTAGAGCAGCAGCAGGCCGAACACCAGGAACATGAACGAGAAGGCGTTGAGCAGCGTGGCGCCGACGGCGATGAAGATACCGCGCATGATCAGCGCGAGCACGATCCCGAAGGTCAGGACCTTGTGCTGGTGCTCCTCGGGGACCGCGAACGTCGTCATGATGATCACGAAGACGAACAGGTTGTCGACCGAGAGGCTCTTCTCGACGATGTAGCCGCTGAAGTACTCGATGCCGAACTGGCTGCCGGCGTAGGACCAGAAGATCACGCCGAACAGCACGGCCACGGCGATGTAGAAGACCGACCAGAGCACGGCCTCGCGGAACCCGACCCGATGGGGTTTCAGCGCCGCCACGATCAGGTCCAGGGCGAGCAGCAGGACGACCGCCCCGATCGTCACGCCCCACGCCAGCCCGGTGACCTCGAGCACCCGTCCTCCTCGGTCGATGTCCGTTTCGCACCCTTCGGGAGAAGGCTACCGATACCCGGGCACTCGCGCGCCGATCCGGGCGAAAGCGACAACCGTCACGTCCGCCGACGGCCGGTCAGCGGGTGCGCTCGACGCGGCAGGTGCCGGAGACGATGTCGGTGCCCGGCGGCAGCGCGCCGCGCTTCTGCGCCCAGCCGCTGTCGCCGTCGTGCTCGTGGCTCTCCCGGAGCCACTGTCCCGCACCGGCGTCCGCCTCCACCACGAACAGGTCGCGGACTGACCCGATCGGGGAGTCGAAGGCGAGCTGGAACGAGGCCGGGCCGGAGTCGGTCCGCACGGGCGCCTTCGCGAAGAACGGCATGCCCTCGGTGAACGGCCGCAACATGAGCCAGTACGTGTGGCCCGGGTCGGCGGGCTTCACGATCTCCAGGTCGGCGCGGATCCGGATCGGGATGCCGGGCCGGCCGTCGTCGGAGGCGACGGAGAGGAACCGGACGTCGCCGCCCTCGCCGCCGACGTCGCAGTTCACCCCGGTCGGGCCGGCCGGCTCGACGGTCTCCACCGCGCCGGGCAGCGCCGGCGGCGACGCCGCCACGGCCTGCGGTTCCGGGGTCCCGCGGCCGAGGAGCAGGCCGAACGCCGTACCGGCGCCGAACAGGGCGAGCCCGGCGAGCGCGAGCGCCACGAACCGGGAGCGGCGGGCGGGGGCCGGGGTGCCGGCGGCGCCGCCGTCCGCGGGGTCGGCGGCGCGGTCGGCGCTCTCCTCCGGCTCCTCCCCGGCCGCCCACGCGTCCCGGGCCGCCGTCCACCGCGCCTCGTACGGCTCCGGGTCCACGCCGTGCACGACCAGGAAGGCCTTCACCGAGGGCCACCGCGGCAGGGCGCTGCGGCCGTCGGACGAGCGGCGCGGGCCGAGCATCCGGGAGCAGGTGGCGGACGAGACCGTGACCAGGCCGGGAGTGTCGGCGCGGCTACGCACGATCGCCTCCTCGACCTGGCGCAGCCGGTCGAAGGGCCCGTCGGTGTAGATCGTGCGCAGGTCCGTGACGACCTCGCGGACCGGCCCGGGCAGGTCCTCCTGCAGGGGGTCCAGCCCCTTCTGCGGCATCGCCGACGCCTCCTCCTCGGCCGCTGTCGCGCGCTGATCGGTACTGATCGGCACTGATCGGTACTGACCGGATCGGTGCAACGTTGCCGTTGGTTACACCTGTCCGCAGCACGATCACGGAACGCGACGGGTTCCCGGAGCATCGGCTGATCGACGACACTGCTCGGAACGACCGGCGGGAGGTGATCACGGGGTGGGTCGACCCGCGCGCCCGGCCGGGCGACTGACGCTGCGCCTCGACGCCCCCGTCGGCACGGCCGTCCAGCTCGGCACCGTGGCCGTCCCCCTGGCCGGAAGCCCTGTTCGGGGCGCTCTCCCGGCTGCCCTGCCGCCGCGGCCGCACGGCTTCGTCGGGCGGCGCCGCGAGCTCGCGGAGATCACCCGGGCCGTCCGCGGGCCCGTGCGCGCGGTGCTGCTGACCGGCCGTCCGGGCGCGGGCACCACGGCGCTGGCCGTCGAGGCCGCGCACCGCCTCGCCCCGCTCTTCCCCGACGGCGTCCTCGCCGAGGATCTGCGCGACCGCCTCCCGGGACCGGACGCGCCCGCGGGCCGGTTGCTCGCCGGGCTGGGGCTGCCCGTCCCCGCCCGGGCCGCCGACGCCCGGGCCGCGCTGCGGGCCGCCCTGGCCGAGCGGCGTGTCCTGCTCCTGCTCGACGACGTCGTCGACGCCGGTGTGGTCGCGGGGCTCCTGCCCGCACGGTCCGGCTCGTTCGCCCTGCTCACGGCGGCCTCCCCGCTCGCGCTGCCCGCCGGTGCCGCGGTCCGGGTCGAGGTCGGCGACCTCGAGCCCGACGACGCCCGCACCCTCCTCGGCGGCCCCGGCCCCGGCGTCGACGAGCTCGTCGCGGTCTGCGACGGGCTGCCGCTCGCGCTGCGGATCGCCGCCGCCCGGCTGGCCGCCGAGCCGGACCTCACGCCGGACCGGCTCGCCGCCGCGCTGCGGGACCGGCACCGCACGTTCGCCGGCCTCCGGATCGGGGACCGGACGCTGCGCGCGTCGTTCGCCGCGGCCTACGCGCACCTCGGGCCGACCGAGCGCCGGGTGCTGCGGACGCTCGGGGCGATGCCGCTCGCCGACGTCACGCCCGGAACGGCGGCGGCGCTGGCCGGGGTGGACGCCGAGTACGTCGCGCCGGCGCTGGACGTGCTGGCCGCGGCCCACCTCGTCGACCGGCGGCCGGGCACCTCTCCGCGGTACGCGCTGCGTGAATCCGCCCGGAGGTTCGCGGAGGAGGCACTGCGCGACACCGGCGGCGAGCGCACGGCCTCGGCCGGCCGGGAGCGGGTCGCCCACACCTACTTCCGCGCGCTCGACCGGGCCCGCCCCACCCCCGGCCGCGCCGCGGACCACGGCTGGTTCGCCGCCGAGTGGGACAACCTCGTCGTGGTGGCCGAGGACCTCGAGCGGTACGACCGGACCGGTCTCGACCAGGTCGCCGACGTCCTCGCGGACCGCCGCGCACTCCGGGCGCCGTGGGCCCACTGGTACCGCGTCCAGGCGGCGGCGCTGCGCTGCGCGGAGGCGGAGGGCCCGCCGGAGCGGCGCGCGGAGCTGCAGGTGCGGGTCGCCGTCGCCCACCACGGGCGCGGCCGTCCGGACCTCGCGCTCGGCGCCCTCGACGGCGCCGAGCAGCGCTTCCTCGCCGCCGGCGACCCGGTCGGAGCGGCCGGGGCGGTGCGGGCGCGGGCCGAGGTGCACCGCGAGATCGGCGACCCGGGCCGCGCCGAGCAGCTCTACCTGCGGGTGATCGAGCTGCTGCGCACCCACCGGGGCGCCGAGGCCGTCGAGACCACGGCGTGGGCCCTGCACGGGCTCGGGGCGGTCGCGGGCGCGCGGGGCCGCACGGACCGTGCGCTGCACTGCGGGGCGGGGGCGCTCGAACGGTTCCGGGCGCTCGACCACGGGCCGGGGCAGGCCGCCGTGTGGCAGGCCCTCGGCGACGCGCGCCGCGACGCGGGCGACGCCGACGGTGCGGTCGAGGCCTACCGCCGCAGCTGCGCGCTGTTCGCGGAGCAGGACGGGCCGGAGCCGGTGGCCCCGCGGCAGGGCCTGGGCGAGGCGCTGGCGGCGGTGGGCCGGACGGACGCGGCGACCGTCGAGCTGGGGGCGGCGCTGCGGGCCGCGGTGGCCGCGGGCGACCGGACGGCCTGGGCGAAGGCGCGCCGCTGGCTCGCCTTCCTGGGTCACCAGGAGTCGAACGGGTGCTCCGTCGGCAGTGCGGCGCCGTCGTGGCCGAGCAGCGCGAGCATGTCCTCGTCCACCCCGAACCCGGTCGGGCCCGCCACCGTCCCCTCCTCGGGTTCCGGTTCAGCGCTCACCGCGGGTCCTTCCCGTCGCCGGTCGTCGGACACCGATGATCGCCGGGATGCCGCCCGGTGATGTCGCACCCGTGCCACCTGCGGCGGTCAGTGTGCGGGCTCCGCCAGCCGGCGTTCCAGCCCCTCGGGGTCGAGCACCCGCAGCTTCCGCGGCGAGGACCGGTACCCGGTGTCGACGAGCCCGGCCTCCTGCAGCCGGGCCAGCTCCAGCCCGACGATCCGCGGCTTCGCGCCGACCAGGTCGGCGATCCGCGGCTGGGCCAGCGGCACGTCGACCACCACGGAGCCGCCGGGGCCCGGGACGCCGAACTCGCGCGCATGGTCGAGGAGGACCCGCCCGATCCGGGCGCCGATGCGGCCCTGCGTGTACCGGACCCGCCGGTCGGTGACCGCCCGCATCTTGGCGACCACGGCGGTCGTCACGGCCCGTTGCGCCTCGGGGTCGGCACCGAGGAACCGGTCCAGCGCCGGGCGGGGCAGGACCCGGCAGAGGGTGGGCACGGCGGCACGGACCATGGCCGAGCGCGGCCTGCGGTCGACGTAGCCGAACTCGCCGAGCAGGGAGCCGGGCCCGCGGAAGGCGAGGAACACCTCGGCCCCGTCCGCGGCCGTGGCGCTCACCGTGGCGAGCCCCCTCTCCAGCAGCAGCATCGACTCCGAGGGGGAGCCCTGGAACAGGATCGTGGCGCCGGGGTCGAACTCGGCGGGGTGCCCGAGGGCGCGCAGCGCCTCCCAGAGCGCGGGGTCCAGGGCAGGCTCGGGTCCGGCGCCGCCCCGCGGGCCCTGCGCCGCCTCCGTCCGCTCCTGGGTCGTCACCGACCGGTCACCCCCCGGGTACCGTGCGGACCGGCCGGCCCGCACGGGGAACCTACCCGCCGGGCGCCCCCACCTCGTAGGCTCCCCGTCGGCGGCGGTTCGGGGTACGGGGGGACGGGTGGTCGGACGCCGGGGTGACACGGGCGACCGGTTGTGCGTCGCGGTCGACCTGGAGGGCTACGGCAGGCGCTCGGACGCGGGGCAGGAGCGGGCCCAGGAGGTCCTCGCCGGGCTTCTCGACGCGGCCTGGCGGGCGGCGGGGACCGCTCCGCTGCGCCAACCCAACGGGGACGGCGAGGTGGCCCTGCTCGGGCCGGCGACGGAGCCCGAGGCGGTCGTCGCGATGCTGGTGGCGCTGCGCGCCGGGCTCGAGGCGGTCAACCGGTCGGCCCCGCGCGAGCGGCTGCGGCTGCGCGCGGCCGCCCACCGCGGCCCGGGCCGTCCGGCGCCCAACGGCTTCGCGGGCAACGGCGTGGTGCGGACCTGCCGGTTCCTCGGGTCCCGTGCGCTGCGGACCGACCTGGCCCGGCGGCCCGGCACCGACCTCGCGGTCGCCGTCTCCGACCCGCTGTTCGACGAGCTGCGCGGCCTGGTCCGGCTGCGCGACTTCCGGCGGGTGCTCGTCCTCGAGCCCGCGAAGGTGTTCTCCGGCTACGCCTGGCTGCACACCGGCGGCCCGCTCCCGGCGCCGCTGACGGACGTGGTCGGGACCGCCCCGCCGGAGTGCTCGGGGCCCGAGGCCCCGGGGATGCGGATCGAGATCGCCGACGGCGGCCAGGCCGGCACCGTCGTCCAGGCGCGGGAGCTGCACGGCGGCCTCACGATCGGCCCGCCGGACCGCCGGGGCGGCGCGTGAGGGAGCCGGAGCTGGACCTGCGGGTGGCCGCACCCGTCGGGACCGTCGTGCAGGTGGGACGGGTCGTGCTCGAACCCCCGGCCGCACCGCCGGTCGACCCCACGGTCCCGGGGCTCGCCGGGCGCGAGGGCGAGCTGGCCGCGGTGCTGCGGGCGGTCGCCGCCGGCGCCCCGGGGGTCGTGCTCGCGGGCGGACCCGGGCTCGGGACCACCGCGCTGGCCCTCGCCGCGGCCGCACGCCTGGCCGGCCGATACCCGGGCGGGGTCCGGTTCGTGCCGCTGACCAGCCCCGATCCGGGCCCGGCGCTGCGCGAGCTGCTGCGGGACCTCGGCGTGCGCGCCGGCGAGATCCCGGCCGCGACGCCGCACCGGACGGCCCTGCTGCGCGCGGTGCTCGCCGGCACGCCCACCCTCCTCGTGCTCGACGACGCCCGCTCGGCCGCGCAGGTCCGCGCACTGCTGCCGGGCGGCGGCTCGGCGGTGCTGGTGACCACGGCCGCACCGCTCGGCGAGCTGCACCTCGACGGCCTGGCCCCGGTCGCGGTGCGGGGCCTGCCGTCCGCCGCGGCCGCCGCGCTCCTGCCGTCCTGCCACGCCGGGCTCGACGTCCCCGCCCTCTGCCCGGCACCGGCCGTCGAGTCCGCGGACGCGCTGCTCGAGGCCTGCCACGGCTCCCCCCTCGCCGTCCGCCTGCTCGCGGGAACCTTCCCGAGCCCCGCCGCGGGCCTGCGCGCCCTGCGGACACAGCAGTCCACGGGCCGGCCCCGCGACGCCGCCGCGGCCGCCCGCGCCGCCGCCCGGATCGCACTGGCCGCCCTGCCCGCCGCCGAACGCGAGGTGCTGGAGGCGGTCCGGGCCACCAGGCTGCCGCTGGTCGATCCGGCGCGGTGCGCCGCGGTGCTGCCGGACCGCGTGGCGGTCGGCCCGCTGCTGCGCGTCCTGCTCCGCCGCGGGCTGCTCAGCCCGCGCCCCGGGCCCGGCGACGGGCCGTGGTGCGCCCTGCCCACCGTCGTCGCCGAGGTGCTGCCGGCCGAGCCGGAGTGGGCCGCCCTCCCTGGGCCGCTCCCGGAGCGCACCATCCCGCTCGACGGCCCGACCCCGCTCGACGGGCCCGCCCCGGCCGGTCCGAAGGCGGCCCCGGCGGGGCCGGAGGCCGCCCCGGCCGGGCCGCTCCCGCTCGACAACCCGGCCCCCCTCGTCGGCCCGGCGACGCCGGCCCCCGACACCGGCACCCTCCTGCAGCGGCTCGCCCACCACGCGGCCGCGCACGCCGACCCCGCCGTGGGCGCCGACGCCCTGGTCCACCTCGCCGCGGCCCGCACCCGCCGGGGCGACGACACGGCCGCCCTGGCCGCGGCCACCGCCGCCCTCGACCTCGCCGACCGCACCGGTGACCCGGTCCTCCTCGGCCGCGCGGCACACCGCCTCGCCGCCGCGCTCGCCGCCGCTTCCGAACCCGACCCGGCCGCGCCGCCGGCACCCCCGCCTCTCCCGTCCTCCGGGTCTGCACCCGCCTTCGGGACCGCACCCGCCTACCCCGCCGGGCTCCGCGACGCCCGCGCCGCCTTCGACCTCGCCGTCGACCTCCTCGCCGGCCGGGACGACGCCGCCCACGCGCAGGCCCTGGTCGACCGGGCACACCTCGCGCGCCGGCGCGACCGCCCCGCCGAGGCCCTGGCCGACCTGCACGCCGCGCTCGCGCTGTTCCGCACGCTCGGCCGGCCCGCCGACGTCGCCGCGGCGTGGCAGGAGGTCGCCGCGGTCGAACGGGCGGCCGGGCACCCGTGCCGGGCCGTCGCCGCGCACCGGTCCGCGCTGGCCGCGCTGGCCGAGGCCGGCGACCCGGCCGCGACCGGCTGGACCCGGCTCGCCGCGGGCCTCGTCCAGGTCGGCGAGCTCCCGGCCGCCTGCCCGGACCTGCTCGCCGCCCGGCTCGCCGACTCCGCCGCGGCCCGGTCCGTCCGGGAGCTGCGCGAGCTGGACCCGGCCGCCCCGGACTGGGCGCTCGTCGCCGCGCTGACCGGGGGCCACACCCGCGGCGAGTGATCCGCAGCACACCGGACCCGTCCGGGTCAAGGTGTCCCCGGAACGAAGCCGCGCCCCGACTGCGTCGCCGCGCACGTCGCGGACTTGTCAAACGCTCGGTTGACTGGGTGCACGTCACCCAACGTCTGCCGAGTCGCAGCCTGGAGGTAGCACGCGCATGACCAACGACAGGACGGTCGACGCCGTCATCGTCGGGGCCGGGTTCTCCGGCCTCTACCAGCTCCACCGCTTCCGCGAGCTGGGCCTGTCCACCCGGGTGTTCGAGGCCGCTTCCGGTGTCGGCGGCACCTGGTGGTGGAACCGGTACCCCGGCGCCCGGTGCGACGTCGAGAGCCTGGCCTACTCGTACTCCTTCAGCCCGGAGCTGGAGCAGGAGTGGACCTGGAGCGAGAAGTACGCCACCCAGCCCGAGATCCTCGGCTACGCCGAGCACGTCGCCGAGCGCTTCGACCTGACGCGCGACATCACCTTCGACACCCGGGTCGAGAGCGCCGTCTACGACGCCGACCGCAGGCGCTGGACCGTCACCACGGACACCGGTGAGGTCGTCGACTGCCGGTGGTTCGTCATGGCCACCGGCTGCCTCTCGGTGTCCAAGGCACCCGAGATCCCCGGTGCCGAGCGCTTCCAGGGTCCGACCTACCACACCGGGCACTGGCCGCACGAGGGCGTGGACTTCACGGGCAAGCGGATCGCGGTGATCGGCACCGGCTCGTCCGGCATCCAGTCGATCCCGATCATGGCCGGCCAGGCCGCGGACACCGTCGTGTTCCAGCGGACGCCGAACTTCTCGATGCCGGCGGGCAACCGGCCCCTCACCGAGGAGGAGGTCGCCGCCCGCAAGGCGACCTACCGCGAGTTCCGCAAGGAACAGCAGCTCTCCGCCTTCGGCGTCCCGGTCCCGCTGCCCACGCAGTCCGCGCTCGAGGTCGACGAGGCCGAGCGCACCGCCACCTACGAGTCGGCCTGGGAGCAGGGCAACCTCGTCGCCGTGCTCACCTCGTACACCGACACCCTGGTGGACAAGGACGCCAACGAGACGGCCGCCGAGTTCGTCCGGTCCAAGATCCGCGAGACCGTGCACGACCCGGAGCTGGCCGAGCTGCTCTCCCCGCGGAGCTTCCCGTACGGCACCAAGCGGCCGTGCCTGGACAGCGGCTACTACGAGACCTTCAACAAGGACAACGTCCACCTCGTCGACATCCGGAAGACCCCGCTGGTGGAGATCACCGAGAAGGGCGTCCGGACGTCGGAGAACGAGTACGAGGTCGACGCGATCGTCTTCGCCACCGGCTTCGACGCGATGACCGGCGCCATCACCCGGGTCGACATCCGGGGCAAGGGCGGGGTGTCGCTGAAGGAGAAGTGGGGCGAGGGCCCCCGCTCCTACCTCGGGCTGTCGGTCGCCGGCTTCCCCAACATGTTCACGATCACCGGCCCGTCGAGCCCGTCGGTGCTGTCGAACATGATGGTGTCGATCGAGCAGCACGTCGACTGGGTCACCGACTGCATCCGGTGGATGCGCGACAACGGTGTCGAGGAGCTCGACGCGACGCCCGAGGCCGAGGACGAGTGGGTCCGCCACGTCGAGGAGGTCGGCGACACGACCCTCTACCCGACCGCGGACTCCTGGTACATGGGCTCCAACGTCCCCGGCAAGCCGCGGGTCTTCATGGCCTACATCGGCGGGGTCGGCGTGTACCGCGAGCGGTGCGACGACGTCGCCGCCAAGGGCTACGAGGGCTACACCAAGTCCCCGGACGTCACGGTGGCGCCGGAGAAGCAGTCCGCCTGACCTGCCCACCTCAACGCACCAACGGCACCTTCGCGCAGACCTACCGCACGAAGGTGCCGTTGGTGCATTCCGGGGTCAGACGGTGAGGCCCGCGTCGGCGCCGGCGTTGACCGCGCGGACGAAGTCGGCCGGGGAGTCGGCGTCGCCGAGCACCCTGACCTCGATGCCCTCACCGAGCTCCAGCCCGGTGGTGACGTCGGAGCCGGTGGGGCGCCACCCGATCGCGAGTGCGACGAGGTCGGCCTCGATCGAGTGCGGCGTGCCGTCGGCCTCCTGCCAGTGCACGACCCCGGGCTCGATCCCGACGACAGTGGCCCTGGTGAGGACCTCGACCCCGTCCTTCTTGAGCTGCCGCACCAGCTGCCGGCGGGTGATCGCCTCGATCCCACGGCCGATGCTGCCGCGCATCTCGACGATCGTGACCTCGGCGCCTCGCGCCCGCATGAGCTCCGCGGTCTCGCAACCGGTGGCGCTGCCGCCGACCACGACCAGCCGCGTCCCGGGCCCGACCGCGATCTCGCCGCGCAGCAGCCGCTGCGCGTCGTGCACGATGGGCCCGTCGATGCCCGGGATGGGCGGCACCAGCGGGTCCGCGCCCGTCGCGACGATCACGACGTCCGGCCGCTCGGCCGCGACGGTCCCCGCCGACACCGGCGCGGAGGTGTGGATCTCCACCCCGAGTGCGGTGAGCCGCCGCGCCTGGTGCTCGCGGAACCGCAGCACCTCGCGCTTGCTCGGCGCCAGGCCGGCGACCTCCAGCTTCCCGCCCAGCTCCGCGTCCCGCTCCCAGATCGAGACCTCGTGCCCGCGCAGCCGGGCGAGCCGCGCCGCCTCCAGTCCCGACGGCCCGGACCCGACCACCATCACCCGCCGCGGCCGCGCCGCGGGTTCGACCTCCCAGGTCCGCTCGCGGCCGACCTCGGGGTTCACCGAGCACCGGGCCCGCTCGCCGCGGCCGACGAGGTCGACGCACGCGTTGCAGGCGATGCACGGGCGCAGCTCGTCCCGACGCCCGTCGCGCACCAGCAGCGGCCAGTCCGGCTCGGCGATCAGCCCGCGGCCGAGCAGCACCATGTCCGCCTCGCCCCACTCGACGATGTTCTCGGCGAGCTCCGGGTCGTCCAGCCGGCCGACGGCCATCACCGGCACCGACACGGCCTGCTTGACCGCCCGGACCAGCGGCCGCATGTGCCCGCGCGGCACGGACATCGGCGCGAGGGTCTGCTGCAGCGTCAGCCAGGTTCCCGACGACACGGAGATCGACGCGACCCCGGCCTCCTCGAGCATCCGGGCGACGGCCACCGCCGACTCCAGGTCGAAGCCGCCGGGCTCGGCGTCCGTGCCGTTGAGCCGCCACACGAGCGGCAGGTCGCACGCCGCGACGATCGCCCGGGCGACCTCCACGGAGAACCGCGCGCGGTTCTCCAGCGTGCCGCCGTAGGCGTCCGTGCGGTGGTTGTGCTGCGGGGACAGGAAGTTCGACGGCAGGTAGCCGTGCGCCCCGTGCACCTCCAGGTAGTCGTACCCGGCCTCCTCCGCGTACCGGGCCGCCCGCGCGTAGTCGGCGACGATCCGCTCGATCTCCGGCACCGTCAGCTCGTGCGGCACCGGCGAGGCCGAGTTCAGCGGCACCGGCGACGGCGCCACGGACGGCCCGTCGACGACCTGCCGGCCGGGGTGCATGAGCTGCACGCCGACCGTGACGTCGGCGCCTTCACCCACCCGCCCGTGCAGGGCCTCGACGACCCGGCGCAGCCCGGGCAGGTACTCCGGCCCGCAGATCCGCGGCTCGGGCCCGACGGTGTCCGCGGAGACCAGGCAGCCCTCCACCGTGATCGCCCCGACGCCGCCCTCGGCCCGCCGGCGGTAGTAGGCCACGGTGTCGTCCGTGATGTACCCGCCGTTGTCGAGACAGGTGCCCATCGGGGCCATGACCAGGCGGTTCTTCAGGGTGAGCGGGCCCAGCCGGACGGGCGTGAAGAGCACGCTCACGACAGCACCTTCAACGCGCGGACCGGGCAGGCATCGACACCCAGCTTCGCCGTGTCCTCCTCGCCCTCGGGGACCTCGCGGTCCGGCCCGACGGCCGAGTAGCCGTCGTCGTCGAGGGGGAAGAGGTCCATGTCGACGATCGAGCACTGGCCGTGCGCCTCGCAGACCTCGCTGTCGACGCCGATCCTCACGAGTGGGTCACCACCAGCTTCTCCATGGAGCGGGAGGCCAGCACGTCCTTCCACTCGGGCTCCTCCGCGAGCGCGAGCCCGGGCAGCCGCTCGACGATCCGCGCCACCGCGATCCGGGTCTCCATCCGCGCCAGCTGGGCCCCGATGCAGGCGTGGATGCCCTTGCCGAAGGCGACGTGCGGGTTCGGGCTGCGGCCGAGGTCGAGCGTGTCCGGGTCGGCAAACTTCTCCGGGTCCCGGTTGGCCGAGGCGAGCACGAGGTGCACCCGCTCCCCCGGCCGGATCGTCTTCCCGCGGACCTCGGTCTCGGCGACCACCCAGCGGTTGAGCACCTTGATCGGGCCGTCGAAGCGCAGCAGCTCCTCGACGGCCGGGCCGATCAGGGCCGGGTCGCGCCGCAGGCGGTCGAGCTGGTCGGGGTGCCGCAGCAGAGCCAGGACCGAGTTGGCGATCGAGTTCGTGGTGGTCTCGTGGCCGGCGAAGAGCAGCAGCGCGCACATGCCGACGAGCTCGTCGTCGGTCAGCCGGTCGTCGCCCTCTTTCGCCATGAGGGCGGACAGCATGTCCTCGCCCGGCTCGGCCCGGCGCTTCCCGATGAGCGTGTGGAAGTAGGATTCCATCTCCCGCAGCCCGCGCAGCGCCCGCTCGTGCCGGTCCGCCCGCGCGGCGCCGCCGGTGCCGAAGGCGACCAGTGCGAGCTCGTCCGACCACTCGCGGAACCGGTCCCGATCCTCGGGCGGGGCGCCGAGCATCGTCGCGATCACCGTGGCGGGCAGCGGGTAGGCGACCTCGGAGATCAGGTCCTGCGGCCCTGAGCCGCGGAGGAACGCGTCGAGGTGCTCGTCGACGATCCGGGTGATCATCTCGTCCATCGCGGCGATCCGCTGGCCCTTGAACGCGCCGGCCGCGAGCTTGCGCAGCCGAGTGTGCACCGGCGGGTCGTTGACGACCATCCACCCGGTCATCAGGCCGAGGACGCCGGTCGCGGCGGACTCGGCGCCGGCCTGCCGCTTGCGCTCCAGCACCGGGCGTACCCGGTCGTTGGAGAAGGCCTTGTTCTGGAAGGCCGCCGAGACGTCGTCGTAGCGGGTGATCAGCCAGGCCCGGTGGGCCTCGCTCCAGTGCACCGGGTCGCCTTCGCGCAGGGCACGGAAGACGGAGAACGGGTCCGCGCTCGCCGACGGGGTGGTGAGATCGACGGAGTCGATTCCGGGCACGGTCACGACGCGCTCCCCACGGTCGGCCGGGACAGGCTGCGGGCCAGGCCCAGCCGGTCCCGCACGATCCGGCCGCCGGTCACCCGGCCGTCGGCCACGGTGACCAGCCCGACGAGGTGCAGTGTGCCGGGCGCACCGGTGAGCGCGGCGTCGTCGATCCCGGCGTCGGCGCCGAGCCCGCCCATGTACGTGCCGGTGCGGGTGACCCGGAAGGCCACGTGCGGGCCGGCCGAGAACAGGTCGTCGACCTGCGACGACGCGTCGTCGAGCAGGATGTCCGGGGCCCCGTCGTCGAGGGTGACCGGACCCGGCGCGGACTCGTCGATCCAGGCCCGGACCACCGCCTCGGCCTCCGGATCCGGGGCGAGCGCCACGGTGTCCCACGGCGCCAGCGCCGGCGGCTCGACCGCGGCGGGCACGCCCGAGGCGAGCTGCCGCCGCCGGGCCAGGTAGTCCTGCTCCACGAAGTTCTCGACGAGCCTCGTGCCGTTCCAGCGGTACAGCCCGAGCCCGGTCCACGCGGCCCCGCGCCCGTCGTGCCTGACCGAGCGGCCGTGCTCGGAGAACCGCATGGCCAGCCGGTCGCCGTTGGTCACGATCTCGTGGACCGTGAGGCACAGGCCGGGGAACTGCGTGAACTGCTTCTGCGACGCCGGGATGTACAGCTCGTCGCGGCCCGCCACCTCGTGCGGGCCCATCCGCAGCGTGTAGCCCGGCTCCATGATCTCGGGGCAGACCGAGACGTCGTGCCGGTTGGTGTAGTCGTTGACGTAGCGCCGCATGAGCGCGACGAAAGGCTCCATTACCGCCCCTCGAACTTCGGCGCCCGCTTCCCGACGAACGCCGCGATCCCCTCGGCGGCGTCGGCGGTGGCGTGCAGGGTGGTCAGCGCGGCCGTGGAGTGGTCGAACTCCCCGCGGTCCACACCCCGGTTGACCAGGTTCTTCCCCGTGGCCAGCGCGAGCGGCGCCATGCCGGCGATCCGCACCGCGATCTCCCGCGCGGTGTCCATCAACTCGGCGGCGGGCACCACCTTCTGCGCCAGCCCGATCCGCTGCGCGGTCTCGGCGTCGACCCGCTCCCCGGAGAACATCATCAGCTTGGTCCAGTGCCGGCCGATCACCGACGGGGCCCGCAGCACCCCGAACCCGGGCACCAGCCCCACCGCGCTCTCCGGCATCCCGAACTTCGCGTTGTCCGCCGCCACCACGACGTCGCAGGCCAGGGCCAGCTCGCAGCCCCCGCCCATGGCGTAACCGTTCACGGCCGCGATCACCGGCAGCGGCGTCTCCTCGACCGCGGCGAACGTCCGCATGCAGTCCTGCTGGAACGCCCGCTTGGCCGTGACGTCGGTCAGCTCGGCGAAGCTCGCGATGTCCCCACCGGCGGAGAACGCCTTCTCCCCCGCCCCGGTGATGATCACCGCGCGGGTCCGGCCGTCGGCCTCGAGCGTGGCCAGCGCCTCGCGCATCTCCGCCCAGAAGGTGCGGCCCATCGCGTTCAGCTTCGCCGGGTCGTCGATCGTCAGCACGGCGATGGCCACGCGGCCGTCCCCGACCTCCTCGACCTCCACCCGGACGTTGCGGGTGGTGGTCCCGTTCCTACTGGTCACAGACGGCCTCCGAGCGCGATGTCGATGCTCGCCGCGACGACCTCCCGGGTCCGGCCCGGTTCGATGACGTCGTCGAGCGAGAGGTGCGCGGCGGCCTCCCAGGGCTCCGCCTCGCTGATCCATTCCGCCGTGAGCTCCGCGACCAGCGCCGCGTGCGCCTCCGGGCCCTGCTCGGCCAGCACCTTCTCCAACCGCCGGCGGTGGATGGTGCGGATCCCGGTCTCCGGGGCCATGAACCCCAGCTCGGCACTGGGCCAGGCGTAGAGGAAGTCCGGCTTCGTCGGCCGGCCGCCCATCGCGAAGTGCCCGCCGCCGTAGGCCTTGCGCAGCACCACCCCGACCTTGGGCACCGTGGCCTCGGCGATCGCCGAGACCAGCGCCTCGTAGCCGTGCAGGATCCCGCCGCGCTCGGCCTGGGTGCCGATCATCAGGCCCGGCACGTCGTGCAGGAACACCAGCGGCAGCCCGAAGGTGTCGCACAGCTGCACGAACACCTTCTCCTTCTCCAACGCCGCCGGGTCCAGCGCACCCGCCCGCACGATCGGCTGGTTCCCGACCAGCCCCACCGGGCGGCCCTCGATCCGGGCCAGCGCGCACAGCAGGCTCGAACCCCAGCCGTCCGCCCAGGGCAGGATGCTGGCCTCGTCGGCCAGGCAGGCGAACACGTCGCGCATGTCGTAGCCCGACCGCGCCCCGAGCGGGACGATCTCCTCGAGGTCCTTCGGGTCCCGCCCCGGGGGCAGCGGCGGCGCCACCGGCGGGCGCTGGGTGGAGTTCTGCGGCATGTAGGACAGGAACGCGGCGATGGCGTCCATCGCGTCGGCCTCGGTGTCCACGACGAGGTGCGCGTTGCCCGCCTCGGTCGCGGCCGCCGGGCCGCCGAGCTCCTCGTCGGTGACCTTCTCCCCGATCGCGGGCTCCACGACGCTCGGCCCGGACAGCGCGATCGACCCGGAGCGCACCATCACCACGTAGTGCGCGGTGGAGGCGTGCAACGCCGAGTCGCCGTAGCTCGGGCCCAGCACCGCGGCGGCGCGGGGCACCACCGGCCGACCCGGCGGGGGCTTGAGGAACGTGGTGAAGTCCAGCGGGAGGCCGGAGAACCGCCAGCCCGAGACGTCCGGCATCCGCCCGCCGTCGGCGTCGCAGAGCAGGACGAGGGGGAAGCCGTGCCGCTGCGCGTGCTCGATCAACCGCCCCTGCTTGCGCATGCTGATCGGGGCCGTGGTGCCCGCGACCACGCTGGAGTCGATGCCGATGACGCCGATGCGGCGGCCGTCGAGCAGGCCGAAGCCGGTCACCACCGCGTCCCCCGGGATGGGCTTCTCGCGCCGCAGCTCGGGCAGGGCGAGCGCGCCGATCTCGAACCACGTGTCCGGGTCGACGAGCATGTCGATCCGCTCGCGCACGGGCAGGCGGCCGGACTCCCGGTGCCGGCGCAGGCCCTCCGGGCCGCCGCTGGCGTGGGCGGCCTCCTGCTTCTCGCGCAGGAGCGCGATCCTGTCCGCCATGGTGTGCGCGCCGGTGCCTCCAGTGGGAGCACTGCCGGGGGTGCCTGCTGGCGCCGTGGGGCTGTCCGTTGCCGTCACGGGACCTCCGCTCGTACCGGTGTCCGTCGGGTCTCACCGACGGACGCTAGACTACCAGACGGTCGATTGGTAGACAGGCCTCGTCGACCCCCCGAGTAGAGCGGAGCGGCTCGTGTCGATCCAGACCGTCCTGGTGGCGAACCGTGGCGAGATCGCCGTGCGGATCATCCGGTCCTGCCGGGAGCTCGGCCTGCGGGCCGTCGCGGTGTACTCCGATGCCGACGCCGACGCGCTGCACGTCCGGCTGGCCGACGA
The DNA here is from genome assembly GCF_000717175.1 of Pseudonocardia autotrophica. Lineage (GTDB taxonomy): Bacteria > Actinomycetota > Actinomycetes > Mycobacteriales > Pseudonocardiaceae > Pseudonocardia > Pseudonocardia halophobica. Next base: position 72,223 of record NZ_JNYD01000019.1, read on the forward strand.
GGCGCACCGGATCGGCCCGGCCCCGGCGCGGGCCTCGTACCTGGACGTCGACGCCCTGCTCGGCGCGGCCAAGGCCGCCGGCGCCGACGCGGTGCACCCCGGGTACGGCCTGCTCAGCGAGGACGCCGGGTTCGCCGAGGCCGTGACGGGCGCGGGGCTGACGTTCGTGGGGCCGTCGAGCGAGGTCATCGCCCGGATGGGCGACAAGGTCGCGGCCCGCGCGCTGGCCGAGGAGTGCGGGGTCCCGGTGCCGCCGGGAACCGGCGACCTCTCCGTGGAGGAGGCCACGCAGGCGGCGGCCGAGCTGGGGTTCCCGCTCGTGGTCAAGGCGTCCTTCGGGGGCGGCGGGCGCGGGATGCGGGTGGTGCACTCCGCCGAGGAGCTGGCCGACGCCATGGCCGCCGCCGGGCGCGAGGCCGGCGCCGCGTTCGGGCGGTCCGAGGTGCACCTCGAGCGGTACCTGGAGCGTCCGCGGCACGTCGAGGTGCAGGTGATCGGGGACGCGCACGGCACCGTCGTGCACCTCTTCGACCGGGACTGCTCGGTGCAGCGGCGGCACCAGAAGCTGATCGAGGAGGCGCCGGCCTTCGGGCTGTCGGACACACTGCGCGCGCGACTGCTCGACGCCGCCGTGACCCTCGCGCGGAAGGTCGGCTACGTCGGGGCGGGGACCGTCGAGTTCCTCGTGCTGCCGACGTCCGACGAGTTCTTCTTCCTCGAGATGAACACCCGGCTGCAGGTCGAGCACGGGGTGACGGAGCTGGTCACCGGGCTGGACATCGTCGCCACGCAGCTCGGGGTGGCCGACGGCGCGCCGCTGCCCTTCACCCAGGACGACGTCCGGGTCTCGGGTCACGCGATCCAGGCCCGTATCGCCGCCGAGGACCCGTGGGCGGACTTCCGGCCCGCGCCCGGCGCCGTCACCGGGCTGGCGCTCCCGCTCGGGCCGGGGGTGCGCAACGACTTCGGCGTCGAGGCGGGCGGAGCCGTCGCTCCCGAGTACGACTCGATGTTCGGCAAGGTGCTCGCCCACGGCGCCGACCGCGACGCCGCCCGCCGCCGGCTCGTCGCCGCGCTCGGCGAGCTGCGGGTCGAGGGGGTGCCGACCACCGCCCCGTACCTGCGCGAGGTGCTGGACTCGGGGTCCTTCGCCGCCGGCACCCACGACACCGGCTCGGTGCAGCGGGAGTGGGTGCCGGACCCGGCGACGAAGCCCGGCGCCGGGGTCGCCTCCGGAGCCGGCGGCGGTGCCGGGGCCGGCATGGTCGGATCGGGGTCCGGCACGGTCGGGTCCGGCGTGGTGCCGGGCGGCGCGACCGTGCCGACCCGCCGGGTCCGCATCGCGACCGACCGCGGCCCGGTGGAGGTGGCGGTCTACGGCCGCACCGTCCGCCCGGGCGCCGCGGCCACGGCGTCCACCCGCCCGACCCGCAAGTCCGCCGGCGCGGCCGCGGGAGCGTCCTCCGCGGTCGGCACGGTGCCCGTCGCGCCGATGGACGCGACCGTCGTCCAGGTTTGGGTGCAGCCCGGCCAGGAGCTGGCGCCCGGCGACGTCGTCGCGGTGCTCGAGGCCATGAAGATGGAGATGGAGATCCGCACGGAGGTCGGCGGCACGGTGGGTCAGGTCCTGGTCGGCGCCGGCAGCCCCGTCGCCGCAGGCTCCCCCCTGATCACCCTCACCTGAGCCACCTCCACTCAAGATCCACCCTGGGCAGCGGAACGCTCGGAGATCGAACGTCCCGCTGCCCCGACGTGGCTCGAGCCGCTCCCCCATGTCCGTGGCCACGAGCCCGGGCGCGACGACGTCGACCCGATTGAGGTGTCAGCGCGAGGCGCGGGCCTGCAACGCCTCCTCGGTTGCGATCCCGCGGATCGCCATCTCCGCCATCTCGGCCCCGATCTGCTCGGGGGTGAAGGTGCCGCCGGGACGGAACCAGCGGTACACCCAGTTCGTGGAGCCCAGGATCGACAGGGCCGCGAGCCGCGGGTCGAGGTCGGCCCGCACCAGCCCGCCGGCCTGCCCCTGCTCGACGAGGTCGCGGAACACGCCCTGGTAGGCGTGCTCGGACCCGAGGATCTCCTTGCGACGCCCGACGGGCAGCGCCGACAGCTCGTGCAGGAAGACCGCGGTCGGCACGAGATTGCGGCAGGTGTGCTCGACGTGCCCGCGGATGACGCTCTCCAGCCGCTCCAGCGGGCCGCCGGGCACCTCCGACCGGGACCGCACGACGGCCAGACCCTCTTTGTGGACGGCGCTGATCACGTCGAAGAGCAGGTCCTCCTTGGACTGGATGTAGTAGTAGAGGCTGCCCTTGAGCATCCCGAGCCGGTCGGCGATGTCCTGCAGGGACGCGCCGTCGTAGCCCTTCTCGTAGAAGACCTGCGTGGCGACCTCGATGAGCTCGGCCCAGCGCTCCTCGCGGGGTTTACGCTCTCCCCCGGAACGCCGTGCACTCCGCCCGGCCGGCTGCCGCATCCCCGCTCCCCTCGACGCGGTCGAATCGGAGGAGCCTACCAAACGGTCGACAGTCATAGGCGCGTCGCCGCGTCCAGCCGGACCACCTCGCCGAGGCCCCGCCGGTGACCAGCCCGACCGCGTCCATGATGCGCACCGCGCCTCCTACTTGACGTTCGCGCCGGCGTCGACGGGCAGCGTGACGCCCGTGATGTACCGGGCCTCGTCGCTGCCCAGGAAGAGCACGGCGTTGCTGATGTCGATCGGCTCGACCCACGGGACCTCCAGCGCGTTGAGCGACAGGAAGCCGGGGAGCGCCTTCTCCTGGGTGGGCTCGGGGTCGTCCGGCGCGAAGAGCTTCCAGGTGCCGGGGTTCTGGATCATGTCGGTGTCGACGTTGGTCGGGTGGATCGTGTTGACCCGGATGCGGTGCGGCGCGAGCTCGTTGGCCAGCGTGCGCATCAGCCCGACGATCCCGTGCTTGGTCGAGACGTAGTGCCCGACGTTCTGGATCCCCTTGAGCCCCCCGATGGAGCTGGTGAACATCAGCGACCCACCGCCGCGCTCGATCAGGTGCGGCACGGCCGCGCGAGCGGTGTTCCAGACGCCGGTGAGGTTGACGTCCAGCATCTCCTGCCACATCTCGTCGGTGATCTCGAACGCGGCGCCGAAGCTGGCGATCCCCGCGTTCGCCACCGCGATGTCGAGCCCGCCGAGCTCGGTGACGCCCTCGTCGACCGCCGCGGTGAGCGCGGCCCGGTCGCGGACGTCGGCGACCCGCGCGACGATCCGCCGGTCGAGCTTCTCCACCTCGGCGACCGTCTCGTCGAGATCGGCGCGGGTGGCCGGCGGGTACTTGTCCACGGTGGCCAGCGGCCCGCAGAGGTCGACGGCGATGATGTCGGCCCCCTCCTGCGCCAGCCGGACCGCGTGGCTGCGGCCCTGCCCGCGCGCGGCGCCGGTGATCAGCGCGACCTTGCCCTCGACCCGTCCCGCCATGGCACGCCTCCTCGCGTCGTCGACCGGTTAGTGTCTACCAAACGACTGTCAGATGGGGAAGCTCAGTAGCGCATGGTCCCGGCGAAGGCCTCGAGCCGGCGGCCCAGCACCGCCTCGGCGGTGGTGATGCCCGAACGCGCGGCCTTGTCGATGCCGATCCCACGGGCCCGGGTGGTGTCGCCGGTGAGCCAGAGCCCCTCGACGCCGCGGACCTCGGCGTCCGGCCGCACGGGTCCGACCAGCCCGGGCTTGGTGATCACGCCGTAGCTGGTGACGACGTGCGGTTTCGTCCACAGCGCCCCGCGCGCCGCCGGCATCATCTCCTCGATGTCCTCCCACAGCTCGGCGAACTTCCGGTCGAGCCAGGCGCGGTCGCCGTAGTGCTCCGTGGCGTCGAACGAGGCGCCGACGCAGGTCAGGTACTCGCCGTCGGGCGAGACGCCGGGGTCGTAGCCGGTGAAGTTGAGCGTGAAGCCGGGCAGCCCGCACCGAGGCGTCGACAGGAACGACGCCATCTCGCGCTCGCTCATCGCGATCACCGGCTCCTTCGCGGCGATCCAGTAGCCGATCCAGCAGGCGCGGTTGCGGTTCGCGGCCAGCATCCCGATCCGGGAGCGGAGCTCCCAGGGGAGGGCGCCGTCGTCGAACAGCCGCAACAGGTCCCACACCGGTGCGGACACCACGACCTGCGGCGCCGGGACCTCCTCCCCGTCGCGCAGGGTCACGCCCTGCACTGCGCCGTCCCGGACGTCGACCCGCCGCACCGGCGCCGACAGCCGGATCTCCCCGCCCTTCGCCTCGAACGCGGCGACCATGCTGTGCCACAGCGCGTCCCACCCGCCCATCGGCCAGAACGAGTAGCCCGCGGTGCGTTGCGTCGAGTAGTGCAGCTTGCGGGTGTAGAGGTTCTCCGAGGCCGAGTGCTCCCACGGCCGCAGCGTGGTCTGCTCGAGGACCGAGATGGCCTCCCACACCGTGTAGACGCCCTCGTCCGCGGTGTACTGCGCCATCCACTCGCGCAACGACGCGTGGTTCCAGGTCTCGAGCTCGCCGTACGAGACGTCGTTGAGCGCCTGGATGCAGCGCTTGAGCCCCTGCTTCGCCGCGCCGGAGTACTGCTCCTGGATCGGCGCCCAGCCCTTCCCGTTCGTCCAGAACGGCATCGCATCGCTGCGCTCGGAGTGCACCAGGTCGAGCCCCATCACCGAGCAGACCCGGGTGAAGGAGTCGCCGGGATCCTCGACGAGGTGGCTGCCGAGACCCAGCTGGTGCCCCTTGTACCGGTACTCCCGCGCCCGCCCGCCGAGGTACGCGTGCTTCTCCAGCAGCAGTACCCGCTTGCCCCGCTCCGCCAGCAGCGAGGCGGTGACCAGGCCGGACGTGCCCGCCCCGACCACGATGACGTCGTACGACACGGGCGCCTCCCAGCGTCTACCGTTCGTTTGGTAGTGAAGCTAGCCGCGTGACCCCCGGCGGGCAACCGCCGCCGGAGAACCCGTTCACCCGCGGCGGATGACGACCCGGCCGGGAGTGCCGGGCCAGCCTGCCCGGACACGGCGTCGTGGACGGAGGAGGAACCGACGTGACCGGAGACCTCACCGCCGGGGAGCCGCGAGCACCCCGGCGGACCCGATGGGTCGTGGTGGTGCGACTGGCCGCGGTGCTGCTGTTCCTGCTCGGGTGCTGGAACGTGTGGGACGGGATCAGCGCGCTCGCCCGAGGTGGGTTCGTGGTCGCCGACGCCGACCGGGTCCTGCTGCTGGAGGTCACCAAGTGGGGCTGGGTCCTGCTGGCCCTCGGTGTGGTGGAGCTCGCGGCCGCGGCCGCCCTGCTCCGCGGAGCCGGATGGGCACGGGTGGTGGCGGTCCTCGTGGCCGGCTTCAACGGGATCGTCCAGCTCGCGTTCCTCGTCGCCTACCCGGTGGGAGCGGTCCTCATCCTGGTCCTGTCCGCCCTCATCGTGTGGGCGGTCGTGCGCCACGGTCACGAGGTGGGCGGCTGAGCGGACGCGGCCGGTGCGGGTCCACGGCGCGGGACGATCACCTTGGCGACCTCGACGAGAGGCCCGTCCAGCAGCTCCAGCACCGTGCCGTCGGGGTCGGCCAGATAGATCACGCGGAGCGGGCCCCAGTGGGAGGGCTCGGGCCACAGCCGTCGCCCGCCCGCGGCCTCGGCGGCGGCGAGGGCGGCGTCGACGTCGTCGACCCGGATGCCGAGATGCGGCAGGCGGGCAGCGGGGTCGGGCGGGCCGCACCACTGCGGCAACGGGTCGAACTCGAACAGCTCGACGCCGCTCCCGTCCGGGAAGCCGAGCAGGGCGATGCGCACCGAGGTGCCGGGCGGGGCGTTCATGGCGAGCCCCGCCGCCCGCCCGCCGAGGGTCAGTGGCTCGGCGAGCGGCGTGGCGCCCAGGGCGCGGTAGAAGGCGGTCGCGCGGTCCAGGTCGGCGACCCGGACGCCGAGGTGGTGCAGGCCCACGTCACCCCCTGGCGGACTCGGGCGCGACCGGGCGCGTCGCAGGGTCCCGCTCGTCCGGGTGCCTTCCCAGCGCCAGCACCAGCAGCATCGCGAGCAGCGCGAACGCGACGAAGAACCAGAAGTTCCACTGGAACGCGACGCCCGCCCCGATCAGCAGCCCCACCGCGTACGGGCCGAGGATCCCGCCGTCGAGGATGACGACCGCGAAGCAGATCGCGACGACGGCGGCCCCGGGCGCGCGCATCGGTCCTCCGGGTCGGGTCGCACGAACGGCACTCTCGCTCACTGGCTCTGAGCGAGAGCGCCGTTCGCTCATCGGGCGGGAGGGGTCAGGCCGGGAGCGCGACGGTGGCGCCCTGGGCCTGCAGGAACACCAGCGGGTCGAAGAACTCCGCGAAGGCGGCGAGCTTGCCGTCCCGCACCGTGAAGGTGCTGATGTAGGCGTTCCGGTAGGGCTCGCCGGTGGAGAGCATCGTGGTGTCGCTGCGGTACTCCGCGACGAACTCGCCCTCCGTCGCCAGCGGCGAGATCACCAGGTCGTGGAGCCCAGCGGCCCGACCAGGTGCGGGAAGCCGGCGTAGAGCGCGAGCACGGCCGCCTTGCCCTCGGTCACCTTCGGCACGGGGTCGGGCGCGAACGGCAGCCGGACCACGACGTCGTCGGCGAAGATCCCGCCGAGCGCGTCGATGTCGAGCTCGTTCATGATCTCGATGTACCGCTCGACGACCTCGGCGCCGGTGCTCATGCGTCGAACCCCTCCATCTGCGGGGCCGTGAGCGGCGAGATCGCCCGGCCCGAGATCTTCCAGGTGTCGCCGACCCGGCGGTACTCGTCCCGGTTGAGCGCGATCGCCTTGATCGTGGCGCCGGACTTCGTCTTCCCCTCCGCGTACACGTAGTTGGTGCCGTGCGCGCTGTCCGGGCCGTCGAACTCGACGATGTGGTTGGTCATGATGTGGCACTGCTCGGCCATCGACTCGGCGTCGGCCTTGAAGAACCCGTGGATCTCGTCCCGGCCCTCGAACCGCTTGAGACCCACCGCCGTGGCGTCCCAGTAGGCGTCGTCGGTGTAGGCCGAGAGGGCCTCGTCCGGGTCGAACAGGTCGAGCCCGCGGGCGTAGAGCAGCGTGGCGGTGATGATCTGCTGGACGTCGTCGGCGCGGCTCATCGTCAGCCCTCCTGGTCGTACATGATCACGCCGCGGAGGTTGAGGCCCTTCTGCATGTCCGCGAACGCCTGGTTGATGTCCTCGAGCGCGTAGGTGCGCGTGATCAGCTCGTCGAGCTTGAGCTGCCCGGTCCGGTAGAGGTCCGTGAGCAGCGGGATGTCGTTGCGGGACTGCGTGGTCCCGTACAGCGAGCCCTGCAGCCGCTTGCCGGACATCGCGAAGGTGAACAGGTCGAACTCGACGTCCCGCTGCAGGATCGGCGCGGCCGAGGTCAGCACGATGACGCCGCCGCGGCGGGTCATCTCCTGCGCCGGGTTCAGCAGGTTCCCGTAGGCGATGCCGACGGTGATGATGACCCGGTCGGCGCCCTGGCCGTTGGTCAGCTGCTCGACGAGCTCGGCGGCCTCCTCGTAGTTCGACACCGCGTGCGTGGCGCCGAACTCCTGGGCCTGCTCCTGCTTGAAGGGCACCGGGTCGATCGCGATGATGTTCTTGGCGCCCTTGTGCTTCGCGCCCTGCACCGCGTTGATCCCGACGCCGCCGATCCCCACGATCACGACCGTGTCGCCGAGCTGCATGTCCGCGGCGTAGACCGAGGAACCCCAGCCCGTCGGCACGCCGCAGCCGATCAGCGCGGCCTTGTCCAGCGGGATGTCCTTGTCGATCTTGACGACGGCGTCGACCGGCGCGCAGACGTACGGCGCGAAGGTGCCGAGGAAGGACATGCAGCCCACGCCCTTGTCCCGGGCGTGCACGCGGTGCGTGCCGTCGGGCGCGTAGCCGGCGAGCACGCCCGCGCCCAGCTCGCACATGTTGGAGCGGCCGGAGACGCACATCTTGCACCGCCCGCACGAGGGCAGGAAGGAGAGGACGACGTGGTCGCCGACCTCCAGGTCGTGCACCTCCGGGCCGACCTCGGTGACCACGCCGGCGCCCTCGTGGCCGCCGAGCACGGGCGCCCAGGGCAGCGGGATCACGCCGTCGTCGAGGTGGTGGTCGGAGTGGCAGATGCCGGACGCGGCCAGCTTCACCATCACCTCGCGGCGCTTCGGGGGATCGATCTCGATCTCCTCGACGCTCCAGCCGGAGTTGGTGCCGGGCTCCCAGAGCAGGGCTCCCTTGGTCTTCATGAATGCTCCCCTTCGAGCACGGGCACGGACATCAGCGGGGGACGAGCAGGGGTCAGACGGACCGGTCGCGGTCCGCCCAGTACGGGGCGCGGAGATCGCGTTTGAGGATCTTCCCGGTGGGGGCCTTGGGCAGGGCGTCGACGAACTCGACGGACCGGGGCTTCTGGTAGGAGGCCAGGTGCTGCCGCGCGGTGTCGATGATCTCCGCCTCGGTCGCGGTGGTCTCCGGCTTGAGCACGACGAACGCCTTGACGGCCTCGCCCCACTCGTCGTCGGGCACGCCGATCACGGCGCACTCGAGGACCGACGGGTGCTGGTTGACGGCCTCCTCGACCTGGATCGAGTAGATGTTCTCGCCGCCCGAGATGATCATGTCCTTGGCGCGGTCGACGATGAAGACGTACGAGTCCGCGTCCCAGGTGGCGACGTCGCCGGTCCACATCCAGCCGTCCCGCAGCGTGGCCGCGGTGAGGTCCGGCCGGCCCCAGTAGCCGAGCATGTTCGCCTCGGACCGGACCACGATCTGCCCGGCGGTCCGCCCGTCCTTGGGCACCTCGTTGCCGTCCGGGTCGACCACGCGCACGGTCGTCACGAACCCCTCGCGGCCGCACGACATGAGGCGTTCGGGATGGACCCCGCGCACCGCGTCGAGGTGGTCCTCCTGGGAGAGGAAGCACATCGTGGTGCCCTCGGTCTGCCCGTAGCCCTGGATCAGGGTGCACGGGAAGTGGTCGAGGGCCGCCTTGACCACGCTCGACGGCATCGGGCCGCCGCCGTACTGGATGTTGCGCAACGACGAGATGTCGTAGCCGGAGAAGCCGGGCACGGCCATCATCCAGTTGAGCATCGTGGTGATGCCGAGGAAGGCCGAGACCTTCTCCTCCTGGATGAGCTCCAGCGCGGTGCGGGCCTCGAAGTTCATCAGCACCAGCGGGCAGCCGTGGCGCATGTAGTTCATCGAGAGCACCACCGGGATGTGGTACATCTGCCCGGTCAGCATGTAGACGTCCGTCGCGACGATCCGCTCCGCCACGGTCTGGTTGAGCATCCCGAACGACGTGCTGGTGTGGCTGTGCAGCGCGCCCTTCGACTCCCCGGTGGTGCCGCCGGTGTAGAGGATGAAGAACGGGTCGGCGTCGCCGGTCGTGGCGGAGCGCTCCGGCTCGTCCGTGCTGCTGCGCGCCAGCAGGTCCTCGTAGCTGCCGTCGCCACCGCGGCCGTACTGCAGCCAGTGCGGCACGTCGACCGCGGCCTGCAGCTGCTTGGCGGTGTCGAGCCACTCGTCGGAGGCGATCAGCGCCTTCGGCGCGCCGTCGGTGACGATCTTGGTGAGCTCGGGGACGCCGAGCCGCCAGTTCAGCGGCTGCGCGACGAGCCCGGCGCGGCCCGCCGCGTAGTACAGCTCCTGGTACTCGATCGAGTTCTTGGCGAGGATCGCGACCCGGTCGCCCTTCGCGAGCCCGAGCCCGCCGTCGCCGGTGCCGGCGAGGCCGTTGGCCAGCCGCCGCACCCGCTCGTCGAGCGTGCGCCAGTCCATCCGACGCCCGTTCGGGGCGTCGACGATCGCGTCCCGGGTGGGGGTCAGCGCCGCCCACTTCTCCGGGATCCGTCCGACGTTGACCATCAGTAGGGCAGGTCGAGGTAGATGTGCCGGGAGGCGATCAGCCAGGTGTCGCCCTGCTTCACCAGCTCGTCCCGGTACCAGCCGCTGGAGAGCACCCGGATCGCGCCGCCCTCGACGGACAGCAGGGTGAGGTTCGACGTCGTCGAGGCGCTGTCGGCCGTCTCCTTGACGATCACCAGGTTGGAGATGTTGTGCCGGCGCTGGTCGGTCTGCGCCGCGAGCGAGTCGGCGTGCAGCTTGTGGATGGCCTCGCGGCCGTCGAAGGGGCCGATCGTGTCCCCGTCGCGGCCGATCTGCATGGTCATGGTCGCGGTCTCGGTGAACTGGGCCGCGATGAGGTCGACGTCGTTCTCGTCGTAGCCCCAGGCCGCACGGCCCAGGGTGTTCTCGATCTCCGCACGAGCGGTCATGGGGGCCTCCGGCAACGCTGGTCATCATCGTCTAACGGCCGTTTGGTAGCGGTGAGGCTAGCACCACGCGCGAGTGGCCCACAACACTCCCGTCCGCGGGGACGGAACGGAGATCAGCGCACCCAGTCGTAGCTGCGGGCCACGGCGCGGGCCCAGTTCTCGCGCTCGCGCTCGCGCACCCCGTCGGCCATCTCCGGCTCCCACATCGCGGCCCGGTGCCAGTTGGCGCGCAACACCTCGAGGTCCGGCCAGTGGCCCACCGCGAGCCCGGCGACGTAGGCCGCGCCGAGCGAGACCGCCTCGGACCCGAGCGGGCGCTCCACCGGCACGTCGAGCACGTCGGCGACGTACTGCATGAGCAGGTGGTCGGCCGTCATGCCGCCGTCGGCCTTGAGCCGGGTGACCGGGATGCCGGACTCGGCGTTCATCGCGTCGACGACCTCGCGGGTCTGCCAGGCGGTGGCCTCCAGCACCGCCCTGGCCAGGTGGCCGCGGGTGATGTAGCTGGTCAGGCCGACGATGACGCCACGGGCGTTCGCCTGCCAGTGCGGCGCGTAGAGCCCGGAGAAGGCGGGCACGACGTAGCAGCCGCCGTTGTCCGGCACCGTCATCGCGAGGGTCTCGATCTGCGCGGCGGTGCCGATCATCCCCAGCGAGTCCCGGAACCACTGGACCAGCGAGCCGGTGACGGCGATCGAGCCCTCCAGCGCGTAGACCGGCCGCTCCCCCACCAGGTAGCCGACGGTCGGGATCAGACCCTGCGCCGAGCCGCCGATCCGCGCGCCGGTGTTCTTGAGCAGGAAGGCGCCGGTGCCGTACGTGCACTTGACCTCGCCGGGCGCGAAGCAGGTCTGCCCGACGAGCGCGGCCTGCTGGTCGCCCAGCGCCCCGGCCACCGGCACCCCGGGCAGCACTTCCGTGCACACGCCGTAGATCTCGGCGTTGGACCGGATCTCCGGCAGCATCCGCTCGGGGACGCGCAGCGCCGCGAGCAGCTTCGGCGACCACTCCAGCGTGCGGAGGTCCATGAGCATGGTCCGGCTCGCGTTGGTCACGTCCGTGACGTGGACGCCGCGCCCCGGGCCGCCGGTGAGCCGCCAGATCAGCCAGCTCTCCATGGTGCCGAACAGGACGTCGCCCGCCTCGGCCCCCGCGCGGGCGCCCGGCACGTGGTCGAGCAGCCAGCGCAGCCGCGGGCCGGCGAAGTAGGTCGCGGGGCCGAACCCGCTGGTGGAGGCGTAGAGCGGGCCGAGGCCCTCCTCGACGAGGCGGGCGACGATCGGGCCGGTCCGGGTGTCCTGCCAGGTGATCGCGCGGGCCAGCGGCGCCCCGGTGTGGCGGTTCCAGATCACCGTGGTCTCGCGCTGGTTGGCGATGCCGAGCGCCACGATGTTCTCCGGCTCCAGCCCGGCCCGCCGCAGTGCCTCGGGGACCACCCGGGCGACGTTGCGCCAGATCTCCTCGGCGTCGTGCTCCACCCGCCCGGGCTCGGGGTAGTGCTGGCGGTGCTCGCGCTGGGCCACGGCGAGCATCCGGCCGGAGCGGGAGAAGAGCAGGCAGCGCGTCGACGTCGTGCCCTGGTCGATGGCCGCGACCACGCGCTCGCGCGGCGCCGAGGTCCGCGGCTCGCTCATCGGGACGTCACCAGGGACGCGGAGATCTCCCGGCCGGCGTGCTGCAGCTGCTCGGCGAGGTGCCGGCGGGGCTCCCCGCCCCCGCCGAACAGCTCCTCCACCGGAGCGGCGATGCCGAGGGCGGCCACCGTGAGCCCGCCCCCCGAGCGCAGCGGGACCGCGGCGCCGCCGACGCCCGTCTCGAACTCCCCGACGTCCGTAGCCATGCCTCGGGCGCGTGCGGCGGCAAGGTGCGCCTCGAGCATCGCGACCGTGCTGGCCGTGCGGCCGGTGTAGCGGCGCAGCTCCAGCTCGCGGGCAGGCGGTGTCGCGACCGGGGCGAACGCCAGCAGGCACTTCCCCCACGCCGTGGCGTGCAACGGCTGCTCGGTGTTGGTGCGGAGAGTCTGCGGCGAGCCGTCCGGCCGGAAGACGTGGTGCACCAGGCTCGCCACCGTGCCGACCGGCGCCGCGAGGTAGACCGCGCAGCCCGTGCCCCCGGCCAGCGCGTCGGCCCAGTTCATCGCGCGCGACCGCAGGTCGTGGCGGTCCCAGCCGCCGCCGAGCCGGCGCAGCCCGGCACCCGGGCGGTAGAGGGCGGTGGTGCGGTCCTGGTCGACGAGCCCCTCGTCGCGCAGGGTCCGGACGAGCCCGTGCACGGTCGGGCGCGGCAGGTCCAGCGCGGCGGCCAGCTCGGCGAGGGCCAGCGGCCGGCCCGCGCCCCCCAGCAGCCGCAGGATCGCGGCCGCGCGCTCGACGGACTGGATCGCTCCGGGCACGGGTGGGAGCCTACGGGGTGGTGTGATCCGGTCGACAGGATCAGTTCGACATTGTCGAACGTCGGGCGTTGTCGCACCCCGCACGCGTTCCTAGCGTCTGTCCCGTTCGGCCCCCGTCCGGCGCGTACGCCCGGGCGGGGGCCGTCACGACCGGAAGGAGAGTTCGATGCGGAACTCCTACTTCGGCGCGCTGAGCGCCGAGTTCGCCGGAACCATGATCCTGATCCTGTTCGGCAACGGCGTCGTGGCGCAGGTCCTCACGGCACCGCCGAACAGTCCCCTGGGTGACCACGACTCGATCACGTGGGCCTGGGGCATCGGCGTCACGCTCGGCGTGTACGTCGCCGCGCGGATCTCCGGCGCCCACCTCAATCCCGCGGTCACCATCGCACTGGCCTCGTACCAGGGCTTCCCGTGGAAACGGGTGGTGCCCTACATCATCGCCCAGACCCTCGGCGCCTTCGTGGCGGCGTTGATCGTCCGGGTCGTGTACGCGGACCTGATCAACCGGGCCGACCCCGGGCACACGTCGGCCACCCAGATCATCTTCGCGACGTTGCCGGGCAACGGCGGCGGCGGGGTCTCGATCCCCACCGCCTTCCTCGACCAGGTCGTCGGCACCGCGATCCTGGTGTTCGTGATCTTCGCCCTGGTCAACGCCCTGAACAACCCGCCGCTGGCGAACCTGGGCCCCGTGGTCATCGGCCTGCTCGTCGTGGCGATCGGCATGGCGTTCGGCGCCAACGCGGGCTACGCCATCAACCCGGCCCGTGACTTCGGGCCGCGCCTCGCGTCGTACATCACGGGGTACTCGACGGCCTGGGTCGATCCGAACGGGACACCGTACTGGTGGTTGCCGATCGTCGCGCCGATCGTCGGCGGCCTCGTCGGCGGGGCCTTCTTCAAGATCCTCGTCGGCCGCTACCTGCTCCCGGAGGACACCGAGGAGCAGCCGGTCGGGCGTGAGACCGTCGTCGAGCACGGAGGAGAGAAGTAATGCCCGAGTACGTCGGCGCCGTCGACCAGGGGACGACGAGCACGCGGTTCATGATCTTCGACCACAGCGGCAACGAGGTGGGTCGCCACCAGCTGGAACACGAGCAGATCCTGCCCGAGGCGGGCTGGGTCGAGCACAACCCCGTGGAGATCTGGGAGCGCACCTCCTCGGTCATCCAGACCGGCCTGAACAAGACGGGGCTGGCGGCCAAGGACCTCGCGGCGCTCGGCATCACCAACCAGCGCGAGACGACCGTCGTCTGGGACAAGAACACCGGGCGGCCGCTGTACAACGCGATCGTCTGGCAGGACACCCGCACCGACCGGATCGCCTCCAGGCTGGAGCGGGAGGGCCACGGCGACACGATCCGGCGCAAGGCCGGGCTGCCGCCCGCGACCTACTTCTCCGGCGGCAAGATCCAGTGGATCCTGGAGAACGTCGACGGGGCCCGCGAGGCCGCCGAGCGCGGCGACGCGATCTTCGGCAACACCGACAGCTGGGTGGTCTGGAACCTCACCGGCGGGCCGAACGGCGGCGTGCACGTCACGGACGTCACCAACGCCAGCCGGACCATGCTCATGGACCTCGAGACCCTCGACTGGGACGACGAGCTGCTCGCCCTGTTCGGGATCCCGCGGTCGATGCTGCCGAGGATCTGCTCGTCGAGCTCGCCCGAGCCGTACGGCAGGTCCCTGGCGAACGGGCCGCTCGGCGGCGAGGTGCCGATCACCGGCATCCTCGGCGACCAGCAGGCGGCCATGGTCGGACAGGTCTGCCTGTCGCCCGGCGAGGCCAAGAACACCTACGGCACGGGCAACTTCATGCTGCTCAACACCGGGACCGAGCTCGTCCGGTCGGACTCCGGCCTGCTGACCACGGTCTGCTACCGGTTCGGCGACGAGCCGGCGGTCTACGCCCTGGAGGGCTCGATCGCCGTCACCGGCTCGGCCGTGCAGTGGCTGCGCGACCAGCTGGGGATCATCTCCGGCGCCGCGCAGTCCGAGTCCCTCGCCCGCCAGGTCGAGGACAACGGCGGGGTGTACTTCGTGCCCGCGTTCTCCGGCCTGTTCGCCCCGTACTGGCGTTCCGACGCCCGCGGCGCGATCGTCGGACTCTCCCGCTACAACACCAACGCCCACCTCGCCCGGGCCACGCTGGAGGCGATCTGCTTCCAGAGCAAGGACGTGGCCGACGCCATGGCCAAGGACTCCGGGGTGAACCTGGACATCCTCAAGGTCGACGGCGGCGTCACCGCCAACGAGCTGTGCATGCAGATCCAGGCGGACGTGCTGGGCATCCCGGTGTCGCGGCCGGTCGTGGCCGAGACCACCGCGCTCGGCGCCGCGTACGCCGCGGGCCTGGCGGTCGGGTTCTGGAAGGACACCGACGAGATGCGCCAGAACTGGAACGAGTCGAAGCGCTGGGAGCCGCAGTGGTCCGCGGAACAGCGTGAGACCGCCTACGCCCGGTGGCAGAAGGCGGTGCAGCGGACGTTGGACTGGGTAGAGGTCGACTAGGAACACGGCATCGACCTCCCGCTGGGAAAGGAAGACCTGTCATGAGATCCGTCGCGCTCTCCCCCGCCGCCCGGACGCGGGCGCTGGAGGACATGGGCCGGGAGGAGCTCGACGTTCTCGTCGTCGGCGGCGGCGTCGTGGGCAGCGGTGCTGCCCTCGACGCCGCCACCCGCGGCCTGCGCGTCGGTCTGGTCGAGGCACGTGACTTCGCCTCCGGGACGTCGAGCCGCAGCTCGAAGCTCATCCACGGCGGCCTGCGCTACCTGGAGATGCTGGACTTCCGGCTCGTCGCGGAGGCGCTCCAGGAGCGGGGGCTGCTGATCCAGAAGCTCGCCCCGCACCTCATCCACCCCGTCCCGTTCATCTACCCGCTCCAGCACCACGTGTGGGAGCGGCTGTACGCCGGCTCCGGTGTGGCGCTCTACGACACCCTCGGGCTGCTCTCCGGGCAGTCCCGCGGCGTGCCGCACCACCGGCACCTCACCCGCCGCGGCGCGCGCAAGATCGTGCCGTCGCTGCGCAAGGACGCCCTCGTCGGCGCCCTGCAGTACTACGACGCCCAGGTCGACGACGCCCGCCACACCATGTTCGTCGCCCGCACGGCGGCGGCCTACGGGGCGCACGTGGCCACCCGCGCCCGGGTGGTCGGGCTGCTCAAGGAGTCCGGCCGCGTCATCGGCGCCGAGGTCCACGACCTCGAGACCGGCGACGTGATCAAGGTGCGCGCCAAGCAGGTCATCAACGCCACCGGTGTCTGGACGGACGAGACCCAGGGCCTGGCCGGCGAGCGCGGCCGGTTCCACGTCCGCGCGTCCAAGGGCATCCACCTGGTGGTGCCGCGGGACCGGATCCGCTCGGACTCCGGGCTGATCCTGCGCACCGAGAAGTCGGTGCTGTTCGTGATCCCGTGGGGCCGGCACTGGATCATCGGCACCACCGACACCGACTGGGACCTCGACAAGGCCCACCCGGCCGCGTCGAAGGCGGACATCGACTACCTGCTCGAGCACGTCAACTCCGTGCTGGAGCAGCCGCTGACGCACGAGGACGTCGAGGGCGTCTACGCGGGGCTGCGGCCGCTGCTGGCGGGCGAGTCGGACACGACGTCGAAGCTCTCCCGCGAGCACGCCGTCGCCACGCCGGTGCCGGGGCTGGTCGTCGTGGCCGGCGGGAAGTACACGACCTACCGGGTGATGGCCAAGGACGCCGTCGACGCCGCCGTGCACGGCCTCGACGCCAAGGTGCCCGAGTCCGTCACCAAGGACGTGCCGCTGCTCGGTGCCGAGGGCTGGGAGGCGCTGCAGAACTCGGTGCACGTCATCGCCGAGCGCTCGGGCCTGCACCCGGCCCGGATCCAGGACCTGCTCTGCCGGTACGGCTCGCTGATCGACGAGGTGCTCGACCTGGTCGCCGAGGACAAGACCCTCGGCGAGCCGCTGGGCGGGGCGCCGGACCACATCCGCGCCGAGATCGTCTACGCGGCCACGCACGAGGGCGCCCGGCACCTCGACGACGTCCTCACCCGCCGCACCCGCACCAGCATCGAGACCTTCGACCGCGGCCTCGGCGCCGCGCAGGAGGCCGCGGACCTGATGGCCCCGGTGCTGGGCTGGACCGAGGAGCAGAAGGCCAAGGAGGTCGAGCACTACCGCGGGCGCGTCGCCGCCGAGCGGGAGAGCCAGACCATGCCCGACGACGCCACCGCCGACTCCGCCCGCATGGGCGCGCCGGACGTGGTGCCGGTCAGCTGATCGCGCACGACCGTCGCATTATGGTTCCATAACGCGAGTTCCGATCCAAGATTTTCGCGTTATGGAACCATAATGCGTTCTCAAGGCGCGGAAAATCGCGTTATGGAACCATACTGCGTGGCCGCATCCTGGCCCCTTCTCGCGGTACGGTGCCGCCCGACCTGCTGCCCACGCGAGGAGGCCGCCATGACCACCACCCTCACCCGCGAGCGCGCGGACCTGCTGGAGTCGCTGCGCCGGCACCGCGCCTTCCTGCGGCAGACCGTCGCCGGCGTCACCGAGGAGCAGGCGCGCACCCGCAGCACCGTCAGCGAGCTGACCCTCGCCTCGCTGATCAAGCACGTCGCCGACACCGAGCAGGGGTGGATCGACTTCGCGCTCGGCAAGCCGGGCGCGATGGGCGGCGACGTCGAGTTCGACGAGGAGGCGATGCGGGCCGCGATGGAGTCCGGCGACTTCGTCGACACCCGGTTCCAGCTCACGGACGCCGACACCCTCCCCGCCCTGCTCGAGCACTACGACCGGGTCGCCGCGGCCACGGACGAGGTGGTCGCGACCGCGGACCTCGACGCCACCCAGCCGCTGCCCAGCGCGCCCTGGTTCGAGCCCGGCGCGACGTACTCGGTGCGCCGCGTGATCCTGCACGTGATCGCCGAGACCTCCCAGCACGCCGGCCACGCCGACATCATCCGCGAGGCCATCGACGGCGCGAAGACCATGGGCTGACGGTGGCCGTCGACGTCGTCACCCGTACGACGATCGCGCGCCCGGTCGCCGAGGTCGCCGCCTTCGCCGCCGACCCGGACTCGGCCCCGCGCTGGTACGCCAGCATCCGGTCGGTCGAGTGGCGCACCCCGCCGCCGCTCGCGGAGGGCAGCGAGATCGCCTTCGTGGCCCGTTTCCTGGGCCGCAGGCTCGCCTACACCTACGAGATCGTCGAGAACGTCCCGGGCGAGCGCCTGACCATGCGCACCGCCCAGGGACCGTTCCCGATGGAGACGACCTACACCTGGGCACCGTCCGACGACGGCGGCACCACGATGACGTTGCGCAACCGGGGCGAGCCGCACGGGTTCCGGGCGGTGGCCGCGCCGGCCGTGGCGGCGGCGATGCGCCGCGCGAACGAGGCCGACCTGCGTCGCCTCAAGGAGATCCTGGAGAGCGGCTGACCAGGCCCCGCAGTCCCCGGTGAACGGCACTCTCGCTCATTCCTGATGAGCGAGAGTGCCGTTCGTCCGGTTCTTCACGGTTCCTGCGGCGGCGGCCGCGCGGGCGATGGTCTGGAGGGGGCCGTCGATCTCGCCCGGGACGGCGCCGGGGGTGAGGAGGACGGCGAGGTCGACGCCCGCCTCGTGCATCGCGGCGGCGCGTGCGGCGACCGTCTCGCCCGTGCCGACCGCGCAGAGCCGGTGGACCGCCTCGTCGGGCGCCAGGGCGAGGGCGGCGCGGCGGTCGCCGGAGCGCCACAGCTCGGTGGCCCGGGCGATCTCCGGGAAGACGCCGGTGAAGGAGCCCGCGTGCGTCGGGACCATCGCGTACTGCAGGCAGAGGCGGCGCAGCCGTTCCCTGCCCTCGGGCAGCCGGTCCCCCGCGTAGGCCCAGAAGGACACCATCGCCCACACGCTGCCCGGCTCGCGGCCCGCCTCCCGCTCCCCCTCGCGGACGAGCGCCAGCTTGGCCGCGATCTCGTCGACCGGCGACCAGGTGAGGAACACGCCGTCGGCCACCCGGCCGGCGAGCCGCAGCATCCCCGGGTTCATCGCCCCGACGACGATCGGCGGCGGCTCCGGCGGCAGGAGCGTGGCCCGGAAGCCCTGTGTGCGCGGGTGTTCCACGGACACCCGCTCCCCCGCCCAGGCCGCCCGGAGCACCCGGACGTAGCCCTCGATCGTCGCCAGCGGGCGGCTGTGCGTGCGGCCGTGCCAGTCCTCGGTGATCATCGGGCTGCTCGCGCCCAGCCCGGCCACGATCCGGCCGGGCGCGGCGGAGGCGAGCGTCGCGAAACCCATCGCGGCGAGCGCCGGCGAGCGCGGGTAGACCGTCGCGATCCCGGAGCCCAGCCGGATCCGCGACGTGCTGGCGGCCAGGACGCCGAGCATCGAGAAGACCTCGGGCCCGGTCACCTCGCCGACCCACGCCGAGTCGTAGCCCGCCTCCTCGGCCGCGCGGACGAGCCGGAGGTACTCGGGGACGCCGAGCCCGTCGTCGACGGGCAGGGTGACCCCCAGCTTCACGACGACGTCACGGTCGGACCTGACGCCGGACGTCCCGGGTGTCGTACCAGGTCGTCACCCTGGCGATCCGTCCGCCGCGCAGGTCGAACACGTCGAGCGCGGAGAAGACGACCGGCCGGCCGTCGGCGAGCTTCCCCTCGAAGTCGATCTCGGTGACGATCGCCTCGGGGGTCTCGATCCAGCGCGTCACGCGGTCCTCGTGCTCGGCGTAGTTCGCCAGGACGGCCGGGAAGTGCGCGAGCGCCGCCTCCCGCCCGACGACCGGCTCCGCGCCGACCGTGTGGATCTCCACGTCGTCGGTGAACACCTCGGCCAGGTCCGCGAACGAGTCCGAGTTGATCGCCGCGAAGTAGCCCTCGACGACGGCCCTCCCGTCGACGGGCGAGCTCACGAGCCCACCAGCTTCTTCAGCTCCGCCATCGCCTGGAACGACCACTTCGCCAGCGAGGGGTCGCCGAACGCCGTGATGTTCCACATGACGAGGTGCTCCAGGCCCGCCTCGCGGTACTCGTGGAGCTCCTCCGCGACCTGCTCGGGGGTGCCGCAGAAGGCGTAGTGCCGCACCACCTCCGGCGGGATCGCGTCGATGATCCGCAGCGACTCCTCGCGCGGGATCGTCGTCGGGATGAAGTCGTGGAAGCCCGAGCCCGCGTCGAGCGGGGGTTCGACACCGAGGTCCCGGAACACCTGCGAGGGCAGCAGCACGCACAGCGCCCGCACCAGCGGCGCCTCGGTCAGCCGCCGGACGGTCTCCTCGTCCGGGCCCATGAGGATGTAGCCGAGCATGCCCGGGGTGATCTTCGCGGGGTCGCGGTCCGCGTCCTGCGCGGCCTGCTGGATCGCGGTGAGCGCCTTGCCGTAGTCCGGCGCGGTCATCTTGGTGGGCAGCCAGCCGTCCGCCTTGGTGCCGGTCAGCCGCAGCATCCGTGGACCGTGCGCGGCGGTCCAGATCTCGGGCGGGGTGTCCCCGTAGGGCTGCAGCCCCAGCACCGCCTTCTCCAGGGTGTGGAACGTTCCCCGGAAGTCGACGGGCCCGTCCGCCTCCCACAGCAGGCGCATCACGTCGATGCCCTCGGAGAGCTTCGCGACGGGCTTGTCGAACGACATCCCGTACGGCGTGACGTTCAGCTTCTCGCCGGAGCCCAGCCCGATGATCGCCCGCCCGCGGGTCACGTGGTCCAGCGTCAACGCCGTGGCCGCGGCCATGGCCGGGTTCCGCCGGATCAGGTCCGTGACGACCACGCCGACCTTGATCCGCTCGGTCTGCGCCCCGACGACCCCCATCATGATCATCGGGTCGAAGTAGGTGTGCGGGTTGGCCTGGACCTTCGCGAGCGGCGTGAGGTCCGGGGTCCACATCGTGTCCGCGTGCCAGCCCATGAGGTGGTCCGGCCACCACACGGCGTCGTACCCCTCGGCCTCGCTGCGCTGCGCGAACTTCACGGCGGCGTCGGCCGGCGGCATGATCTGCCCGGGGACGCCCAGCTGGAGCCGCTGCACCTTCTAGTACCTCCACCCGTCGCCGAAGGTCGGGATCCGGGCGCCGAGGTAGTCCTCGACGCAGGTCAGGGCCGCGCGCGCGGCGCGGTCGGTGCCGATGCCGCGGCTGCGGAAGGTCTCGGAGGCGAACCACAGCCCCTCGACGTTGGGCGCCCGCCAGTGCGGCCGGTACTTCCCGACCAGGCCGGGCATCTGGATCACGCCGAAGCTCGGCTCGAACACCAGGTGCCGGCGCCGCCAGATCGGCTTGGCGAAGCCCGGCCACATGACCTCGGCGTCGCGCTCGAAGGCCTCCATGGTCGCGCGGCACCATTCGCGGTCCCGTCCCTTGGCGCCGGGGATGATCGCGCCCATCACGTGCAGGTGGGTGCCCTCCGGCGAGCACGACGGGTCCATCGCGGACTGGTCGAACATGAAGCCCGAGCAGTCGGTCGACGGCGTCGAGGTCCAGGTGGCGAGCTCGCGCGGGTCGAACTGCGTGACCGGCTCCTCGGTGGCGAGGTAGAGCCCCAGCCAGGCGATCCGGAACTTGTCCTGGGCGAGGAACTCGATCTGGGAGGCGTACCACTCGGGCAGCGCGGACCGCGGGACGACGTTCAGCACGTTCCACACCGGCAGCGTGGAGATCACGGCGGGTGCGGTGAGGATCTCCTCCTCGAAGAACTCGTTGGGCAGCACCTTGGGTTCGCGGCCCACCGCCACGCCCTTCACCGCGCCGTTCTCGATGACGACCCGCTCGACCGACGTCCCCAGCCGCAGCTCCCCGCCGTTCTCGGTGATCGCGTCGGCGAGGTCGCGCCAGATCCCGTCCCAGCCCTGGCCGGGCCAGCAGGAGTAGGCCGCGGTGTTGCGCTCCTCGAAGTGCATCTTGCGCACGTAGAGGTTGTCGCTGGCGGAGTGGTCGTACCAGTTGTCGGTCATGCACTCCAGCACGGAGATGAACTCGAAGAGGTCCACCACGCCCTGGTCGTCCGTGTACTGATGGATCCACTCGCGCAGGGAGCGGTCGTCCCAGTCGTCGAGGTCCTCGTACGGGGTGTTGACCAGGGCCTTGATCACCTTCTTGAGCTCGGTCCGGTCGGTGTACCGGTCCCGGATCGAGCCCCAGCCCTTGCCGTTCTCCCAGATGGGCATGTCGTTGCTGACCTCGCCGTGGATCAGCTCCTTGCCGACGTGCTCGAACACCTTCGTGATGCCCGAGCCGCCGTCCTCGATGAGGTGGCCGCCGAGGTTGACGGTGAACCCCTCGTCCGGCACGGCCATGGCGCGCCCGCCCAGATAGGGGCTGCGGTCGAGCACCACGACCCGCTTGCCCTCCTTGGCCAGCAGCGCTCCCGCGGAGAGCCCGGCGGCCCCGGCCCCGATGACCACGACGTCGTAGCTCGGCATGACACCTCTCTCTACCAACCGACCGTTTGACGACGGTGTCACGGCGGACCGGATCGCGCAAGCACCCGTGCGCGGGACGCGCTCACCGTGCCCGGCGGATCCGGACCGTCCCCGAGACTGCCCGCGCTCCGCCCGTCACGTCCAGCCAGACCTCGTAGTCGACGAGGTCCCCGTCGACGGCCGTGACCCGCCCACCCGCGACGACCCGGTCGCCCGCGAACACGTTGCCGTGGAACCGGAAGCGCGAGGCGACCACCCGCCCGTACTCCTCGAGCAGGGTGTGGATGTAGCCCAGGTTCAGCGGCCCCTGGTTGACCACCCGCGACCCCATGCCCAGCTTCTCGGTGACCGCCGGGTCGAGGTGGATCATGTTCGGGTCCCGCAGCAGCGCCGCGGCGATCTTCATCTTCTCCGGGTCGACCGACTCGACCACGCGCTCCGGCAGCAGGTCCCCGACCCTCACGCCGACACCGCCGATCGACGAGGGAACACGTACGTCGGCCGGACGGTCACGTGCACGGTCCCGTCCGGCCCGGTCAGCTCGATCCGCACGGTGACCAGGTCGAACACCCCGGTACGCGCCCCCGTCTTGCGCCGCGCGGACTCGACGACACAGGTCACCGCGTAGTCGACGTCGAGCCGCAGCGGCTCCGCGAAGTCCACGGCCCACTCCCCGAGCATCGGGCCGTCGGCCGAGGAGGCGCCGAAGACGGCGAAGACCTCCTCGAGGCTCAGCCCCACACCTCCCTGCGCGGCGAGGAACGCGAACGTCGGGTGTGCGAGGCCCGGCTCGCCCGGCGGAGCGCCCAGCGCGTCGCGCAGCAGCCAGTCCGCGTAGTGCTCGACGCGTGCGGTGCCGCCGGGCATGCTGTGACCGACGGTGCCGGCGAGCTCCTCCTCGGTGATCACGGGGCCCAGCCTAACTACTGGACGGTTGATAGTCAGCCGCCTCGACGCGGACCGCGGGCGTTGCTACCGTCCACTGTCAAACGATCGTTAGACAGATCGGAAGGGCCGACGAGGATGCCGGACACCACCGTTCCCGACCTGCTCGAGCGCCGCGCGGTGGACGCGCCGGAGCAGGGCGTCGTCTTCCCCGACGGCCGCGAGACCTACCCCGAGCTGGCCCGGTCGACGCGCCGGCTCTCGGCCGCGCTCTGGGCGCTCGGCCTGCGGCCGGGGGACTCCGTGGGGCTGCTGCTGCACGGCTGCCTCGACAGCTACCGGCTCTGGCTCGCCGCGGCCCGGATCGGCGCGGTCACGGTGCCGCTGAACCCGAGGCTCAAGCCGCGCGAGCTGAGCTACATGATCGAGAACGCCGACCTGCGGCTGCTGATCAGCACCGCCGGGTTCGCTCCGGTGCTGCACGAGGCCCTGCCGGGGCTGGCGGAGGGCACACCGGGCCGGCTCGCGCTCGACGCCGCCCCGCTGCTCCGCGCCGTCGTCGCCCTCGACGAACCAGGGCCGGGCTTCCTGCACGGGCTGGACGAGTCGGCGGATCCCGCCGGGGCCGACGAGGCCCGGGGTGCGCTGCGGGCGTCCGACCCGATCCTCATGCTCTACACCTCCGGCACCACCTCGCGGCCGCGCGGCTGCGTGCACGACCACGCATCTCTGGTCGCCGAGGGCGGGGCGGTGGCGGAACGGCTCGGCCTGCGGCCGGACGACCGGTTCTGGGCGCCGCTGCCGATGTTCCACTGCGGCGGGTTCGACGTGGCGATCGCGGCGCTGGCCGGCCGGTGCGGGATGGTGCACGTGGGCACCTTCGAGCCCGGACGGGCCCTGGACCAGCTCGAACGCGAGCGCTGCACGATCGGCTTCCCCGCCTTCGAGACGATCTGGGTGCCGGTCCTGGAGCACCCGCGCTTCCCGGAGGCCGACCTCTCGGCGCTGCGCCTGGTGATCAACGTCGGAGCGCCGGAACGGATGCGCGCGATGCAGGCCCGGCTCCCGCAGGCCGTGCAGACCTCCTGCCTGGGGATGACCGAGTCGTTCGGGTTCTGCTGCATGGGTTCGCCCGACGACCCCGCCGAGGTCCGCGCGACCACCAGCGGCGTCCCGCTGCGGCACATGGAGGCGAAGGTCGTCGACCCGGGGACCGGGGAGGCCGTGCCGCCCGGCGTCCCCGGCGAGTTCCGGTTCCGGGGCGCCTCCCGCCTCGTCCGCTACCACCGCGACCCCGGGACGACGGCGGCGCGCATCGACGCCGACGGCTGGTTCGCCTCCGGGGACCTCGTCGTGGCCGACGAGGCGGGGCGGCTGCGGTTCGTGTCGCGGCTGAAGGACATGCTCAAGGTCGGCGGGGAGAACGTGGCCGCCGCCGAGGTGGAGGGGTTCCTCTGCGAGCACCCGGCCGTCGGGCTGGTGCAGGTCGTCGGGGCGCCGGACGCCCGCTACGGCGAGGTCGCCGCCGCGTTCGTGCAGCTCAAGGCCGGGGCCACCGCCACGGAGGAGGAGCTCATCGCCTTCTGCCTCGGGCGGATCGCGACCTTCAAGGTGCCGCGGTACGTGCGCTTCGTCGACGAGTTCCCGATGTCCGGGACCAAGGTGCAGAAGTTCCGTCTCAAGGAGCGCCTGGCCGACGAGCTGAAGGCCGCGGGGATCACCGAGGCGCCGGTCCTGTCCTCCCGCCCCCGGGCCTCGTGAGTGGCGATAGTCGTCATAGCGACTATCGCCACTCACAGGGGCACAGGGTCACGGGGTGCGGATGCGGGGCGCCTCGGTGATGCCGCGCTGCTTGAGCTCGTCGGCGATCCGCTCGCGCAGCAGGTACTTCTTGATCTTCGTGCCGGACATCGGCCACTCCCCCGGCGCGACCCACCGGACGTAGCGCGGCACGCGGTAGGTGGCGATCCGCCCGACGCAGTACTCGATCAGCTCCTCCTCGGTGGCGGTCGTACCCGGCTTGAGCTGCACGAACGCGGCCGGGACCTCGACGTAGTACGCGTCGGGTGCCGCGACGACCGCGACCAGGTCCACCGCCGGGTGCCCGAGCAGGTACCCCTCGACCTCGGCGGCGGCCACGTTCTCGCCGCCGACCTTGAGCATGTCCTTGAGCCGGGAGCGGAAGGTGAGCCGGCCGTCCGCGTCGGCGACGACGAGGTCGCCGGTGTGGAACCAGCCGTCGGCGTCGATCACCTCGGCCGTGCGCCCCGGGTCGCGGAAGTAGCCGTCGAAGGCGGTGGGGCCGCGGAAGAGCAGCTCGCCCGGCGTGTCGGGCGGGAGGTCGGCGCCGGTCTCCGGGTCGACGACGCGGACCTCCATCCCGGGCATCGGGTGCCCGCCCGTCGTCACGCGCTTCTCCAACGGGTCGTCCCTGCGGTTCAGCGTCAGGAAGGCCGACGACTCGGTCATCGCCACGCACGACACGTGCACGGCCCAGGGCAGCCGGGAGGCCATGTCCCGCAGCCGCTCCGGCACGCCCACGGCCATCACCAGGCGGACCCCGGAGAGGTCGAAGTCCGCGAAGTCCGGCCGGTTCAGCACCGGCATCCAGATCGTCTCGAAGGCGGCCAGGGCCACCGTGACCCGCTCGGTGGTGAGCAGCTCCAGCGTGGTCGTGGGGTCGAAGTAGCCGGGGTGCACGAATGCCGCCCGGGCCGTCAGGCAGCTGAGCAGGAACGTGATGCCGCCGCCGTGGAAGAGCGGGATCGCCGTCCACACCCGGTCGTCCGGGGTGAGCGCCATCCGCTCGCCGATCCCGTCGGCGAGCCGGGTGAGGGCCTCGTGGCTGAGCATCGCGCCCTTCGGCGCGGCCGTGGTCCCCGAGGTGTAGACGATCACCGCGGTGTCCCGGACCCGGACGCCGGGCTGGCGCGCCCACACCTCCTCGTCCGCCGCGGCCGAGCGGTCGGCGGCGGCGAGCGACTCCGGGTCGTCGAGGACGAGGACGTGGTGCAGCTCGGGGGCGCCCTCCGCCGTCGCCTCGCGGACCAGCGGGACCGACGCGGCGTCGGTCGCCAGCACCCGCATCCCGGAGTGCACCACGATCTGCCGTAGCTCCACGGCCTTGAACCGCGCGTTGACCGGCACCGTGACCGCCCCGATCTTCGCCGCCCCGATCATCACCGCGACGAGGTCGACCGACGCCGGCAGCAATGTCCCCACCCGGTCGCCGCGGCCGACGCCGAGCCCGAGCAGCCGGCGCGCGTGGAGCTGCGCCCGCTCCGCGAGCTCGGCGAAGGTGGCCCGCCCGTCCGGGAACACCAGCGCCTCGTCCGCCGGGTGCTCGGCGGCGCGCCGGTCGACGAGGTCGCCGAGGGTGGTCGGGGCGATCCAGCGCCGGGTCATCAGCGGTCGAACTCCACGATCCCGCGGATGATGGTGCCCGCGTGCATGTCCTCGTAGCCCTGGGCCACCTCGTCGAGCGAGTACCGCTTGGTGATCATCTCGTCGAGCTTGAGCCGGCCGTTCGTGTACATCTGGGTCAGCCACGGGATGCTGGTGAACGGGCTGGCCGCGCCGAACAGCGCGCCGACGATCTTCTTCTGCGCCATGGTCAGCTCGAGCAGGTTGATCGGCACCTGGGACAGCTCCGCCTTGCCCGCGCCGGTGACCACGACCGTGCCCGCCTTGCGCACGGCGGCGACGGCCTGGCCGACGTGGTCCGCCGTCGTGACGCCGACGGTCACGATCACCGAGTCCGGACCCTGGCCGTTCGTGAAGTGGCTCGCCAGCTCGGAGGCCTCCTCCATCGTCGAGGCCGTGTGGGTGGCGCCGAACTCCATCGCGCTCTCGCGCTTGAACGCGACCGGGTCGACGGCGATCACGTTCGTCGCACCGGCGTGCGCGGCACCCTGCACCGCGCTGGTCCCGATACCGCCGATGCCCATCACGACGACCGTCTGCCCGGCCTGCACCTGCGCCGCGTTCACCGCCGAGCCCCAGCCCGTCCCGACGCCGCAGCCCAGCAGGCACAGCGGGACCAGCGGGACCTCCTTCGGCACCTTGACGGCGGAGTTGACGCTGACCGTCGTGAACTCGCTGAACGTGGAGATCCCGCACATCTGGCCGACCGGCTGCCCGTCGAGCGTCATGCGGAAGCTGGAGGTGTCCTCGAAGCGGGAGCCGACCATCATGTTGGCGCCCAGGTCGCAGAGGTTCTGCATGCCCGCGGCGCACCAGCGGCAGCGCCCGCAGGAGGGCACGAAGGTGAACACGACGTGGTCGCCCACCTCGAACCCGGGCGTCTCCGGGCCGACCTCGGTCACCACGCCCGAGCCCTCGTGCCCGCCGCAGAGCGGGTAGGTGCCGGCGGGGATGTCGCCGGTCGCCATGTGGTCGTCCGAGTGGCACAGGCCCGAGGCCGCGAGCTTGACGGTGATCTCGCCGCTGCGCGGGCCCTCGAGCTCGAGGTCGGCGGACTCGAACTTGCCGGGGGCGCTGCGCAGGATGGAGGCGTGCGTCTTCACGGTGGGGGTCCTCCTCGGATCCTCGGGGCGGCCACCGCGTCGTGGCCGACGCCACAATGACTACCGACCGACCGGTAGTCACACAAGAGCCGGGTTGACGAACGTTCGCCAGGCCTGTCGGATGGTGATGTGAGTGCATCAACGACGAGCCCCACGGTCGACGGCTCCGCGCGGGACGCGATCGCGCAGGCCGTGGTCGGCCGCGACCGCGAGCTGACCCTGGTGCTGGCGGCGGTGGCGGCGGGCCGCGACATCCTGCTGGAGGGCCCGCCGGGGACGTCGAAGTCCACGATGCTGCGCGCCATCACCGAGCACTGGGACGTGCCGTTCGTGCTGGTGGAGGGCAACGCCGAGCTCACCCCCGCCCGGCTCGTGGGGCACCACAACCCGGCCCGCGTGCTGCAGGAGGACTACTCCGCGGAGAACTTCGTGCCCGGCCCGCTGGTGGAGGCCATGCAGCGCGGCGGGTTCCTCTACATCGAGGAGCTCAACCGCGCCCCGGAGGACACGCTCAACGTGCTGCTCGGCGCGATGGCCGAGCGCGCGGTCACCGTGCCCCGCGTCGGGACCCTCGCCGCCGGCCCGACGTTCCGGGTGCTGGCCTCGATGAACCCGTTCGACAACGTCGGCACCGCCCGGATCTCCGACTCGGTCTACGACCGCTGGTGCCGCCTGGCCGTGGGCTACCAGTCCGCCGAGGAGGAGGGCGACATCGTCGCGCGCCGCACCGGCTGTGAGGACCGGGCCCTGATCGACGACGGCGTGGCCCTGACCCGGGCCACCCGCATCCACCCCGAGCTGCGCCGCGGCTCGTCGGTGCGCGGGGCGATCGACCTGGTCGCGATCGCGATGGAGCTGCAGCGCATCGGCCCGGGCGCGGAACACAGCCGGGTGGTGCTCGACGCCGCGCTGCTGGCGCTGTCCGCGCGGGTCGGGGTCGACGAGGCCTCCGACGCGACTCCGGAGCGGGTCATCACCGAGATCTGGGAGAACCATTTTTTCTCCGCCCCCGGCGGGCAGCGCCGGGCCCGCACCGCCTGAACCTCGACAACTCCGTCGCGCTGCCCACCGCCGACCCCGGTGAGCGACGGAACCTGGCCCCGTTGCGGCGCAAGCCCAAGCGCCTCGACACCGCACCCGAGCTGTTCTCGAAGGGCAAGGGCGCGCCCGTCGTCGCCGAGCTGAACCCGGACCGTTCCGGCGGGCAGGACGAGCTGCCCGCCGGCGGGCAGGGCGTGCTCGTGACCTCGCAGACCGCGCGGCAGCGCGAGCTCGGGGAGCTGCTGGAGGACACCCCGCCGGACCCGGTGGTCGCGTCCATGGCCCAGGCCATCGCGCGGCGGCTGTCGGTGCGCCGCCGCCCGCGGGACGCCCGCGCCGAGCGCGGCACCGGCGCCCTGGCCTCGGTCCCCTACGCCTACCGCTCCGACGACATCGACCTCGACAAGACCATCGAGATGCTCGCCGAGCGGCCCCGGCCCGAGGACACCGACATCATCGTCCGGGAGCGGATGAGCTCGCGGCGGGCCGCGGTGCTGATCGTCGACGTCTCCGGGTCCATGCGCGGGGAGAAGGTGCGCATCGCCGCGGCCACCGTGGCCGCGCTGTCCGCGGACCTGTCCGGCGCCTCCGACCAGCTCGCCCTGGTCGCGTTCTGGTCCGATGCCGCAGTGCTCAAGCCGCTGACCACCCCGGCCACGCCGTCGAAGCTGCTCGACCAGCTGCTGCGCATCCCCGCCCGCGGGCTGACCAACGTCGGGTTCGGGCTCTCGGTCGCGCACGCCGAGTTGGCCCGCTCCGCCGCGCGCAAGCGCACCGCCATCCTGCTCACCGACGCCGTGCACAACGCCGGCCCCGACCCCCGCGACCTCGCCCGCCGCTTCGGTGAGCTGCACGTCCTGCTCGAGACCGACGGCGAGCACGACCTGCCGCTGGGCCGCGACCTCGCCCGCCTCGGCCACGGCACCCTGCACCCGGTGCACACGCACCGCGACGTCGCCCCCGCCCTCAACCGCATCCTCAACCGCTGAAGGAGCAACCCCGATGAGCCCCGTGATCGTCATCGCCACCATCTCGCCCAAGCCCGGCGAGGAGCAGGCCGTCCGCGAGGCGTTCCTCGCCGCCATCCCGAAGGTCCACGGGGAGCCGGGCTGCGGCAAGTACGCCCTGCACGAGAGCACCGGCGACTCGACCGACCTCGTGTTCGTGGAGCGCTGGGAGTCGGCCGAGGCGCTCAAGACCCACGGTGCAGCCCCGGCCCTCGCCGAGGTCGGTGCCGCGCTGAAGGGCCGGCTCGCCGCCCCGCTCGACGTGAAGACCTTCACGCCGGTCCCCGCCGGCACGACCGAGCAGGGCACGATCTAGGTGTGACACTCAGCAGCTCCCTGATCGGCCTCCCCGAGATCACCGCCGCCGCCGAGCGCATCGCCGGGCACGTCGTCCGGACGCCGACGGTCGAGAGCCCGGGCCTGTCGGCGCTGCTCGGGGTGCCGGTCACGGCCAAGCTGGAGCTGCTGCAGCGCACCGGGTCGTTCAAGGCGCGCGGGGCCACGGCGAAGCTGCTGTCGCTCACGCCCGAGGAGCGGGCCGCGGGCGTCGTCGCGGTGAGCGGCGGCAACCACGGCATCGCCGTCGCCGAGATGGCCGCCGCGCTCGGGATCGACGCGGCGGTCGTGATGCCGGAGTCGGCGTCGTCGCGCACGGTCGCGGCCTGCCGGGCCACCGGGTCGGACGTGCGGCTCACCCCGGACATCGCCGGGGCGTTCGCGCTGGCCGCGGAGCTGCAGGCGGCCGGCCGGACGATGGTGCACCCGTTCGACGACCCGATCGTCGTCGCGGCGCAGGGCACCGTCGGGCTCGAGCTGGCCGACGACGCCGGCGAGCTCACGGACGTCCTGGTCAGCATCGGGGGCGGCGGGCTGATCTCCGGCGTCGCGGCGGCGCTGCGCGCCCGGCGGCCGGACGTCCGGATCTGGGGCGTGGAGACGACCGGCGCCGAGGCCATGTCCGCGGCGATCACCGCGGGCGGGCCCACGCCGGTCGCGCTGTCGTCGATCGTGACCTCGCTCAGCGCCCCGTCGGCCGCCCGGCTGACGTACGAGCACGTCACGGCCCTGGTCACGGACATCCTCGTGGTCCCCGACGCCGAGGCCGTCCGCGGCACGCTCGACCTCGCCGCGCACGCCAAGCTGTGGACGGAACCCGCCGCGGGGTGCCTCGTGCCCGCCGCGCGCCGGATCCTCGACCGGGTCGGGCCGGGCGCCCGGCTCGGGCTGGTGGTGTGCGGCGGCAACGCCACCTTCGCCGACGTCGGGGCCTGGGCGGACCGGTTCGGCGTGCGGGACTGATCGCCGGGACTGATCGCCGGGACTGATCGCCCGGGCCCGGGCGTTGCACGGGGCGTGGACACGCAGGTCGTGGTGATCGGCGCCGGGCAGGCCGGGCTCTCGGCCGCCTGGGGGCTGCGCCGCGCCGGGCTGGAGCCCGGTCCCGGGTTCGTGGTGCTCGACGCCGAGGAGGCGCCCGGCGGGGCGTGGCGGCACCGCTGGGACACCCTCCGCGTGGCCGGCGACGCCTTCTCCGCCCACCGCATCCACTCGCTGCCGGGCCTCGACTTCGCGCCCGAGGACCCCGACCGCCCCGCCAACCGGGTGGTGCCGGAGTACTTCGCGGCCTACGAGCGGGAGTTCGACCTGCAGGTCCGGCGGCCGATACGGGTGACGGCCGTGCGGTCGGTGGACGAGCTCCTCCACGTCGACACGGACGCCGGCACCTGGACCGCGCAGGCCCTGGTCAACGCCACCGGCACCTGGACCCGCCCGTTCGTCCCGGCCTACCCCGGCGCCACGGAGTTCCGCGGCCGCCAGCTGCACGCCGTGGACTTCCCCGGCCCGGAGGCGTTCGCGGGACAGCGCGTGGTCGTCGTCGGGGGCGGGACCTCGGCCGTGCAGTTCCTGCTGCAGATCGCGCCGGTCGCCGCCGCGACCACCTGGGTCACCCGCACGCCGCCGCGCTGGCGCGAGGGCCCGTTCGACGACGTCGCCGGGCGCGAGGCGGTCGCGCTCGTCGAGGAGCGGGTGCGGGCGGGCCTGCCGCCGCGGCCGGTGGTGAGCGTGACCGGCCTGCCGCTGACCCCGGCGTACCGGGAGGGGATCGAGAGCGGCGTGCTCGCCCGCCGCCCGATGTTCTCCCGCATCACCCCCGACGGTGTGGCCTGGGCGGACGGCACCACCGAGCCCGCCGACGTCATCCTCTGGGCCACCGGCTGGCGGCCGGCGGTCGGGCACCTCGCCCCGCTGCACCTGCGCTCGCCGCAGGGCGGGATCGCGCTCGACGGCACTCGCGCCGTGGCCGATCCGCGGGTGCACCTCGTCGGCTACGGGCCGTCGGCCAGCACCATCGGCGCCAACCGCGCGGGCCGGGCGGCCGCGCGCGAGATCGTCCAGCGGCTGCGGGCGCCGGCGGCAGCCTAGGCGGTCTCCTCGGCGCGGCGCTCCCGGCGCAGCATCCGGTACTCGCGGATCACCAGCACCGTGATCGCGAGGTCGAGGGCGGCGAGGAAGGGCAGCACGAGCGAACCGGTGTGGACCGCCCGGATCACCTCGTACACCACGAACAGCAGCAGGACGGCGATCGCGACCGGGTAGGCCGGCAGCCACTTGCGCAGCAGCGCCACCACCAGCGCCAGCTTCACGATTCCGTGCAGGGCCAGGTAGAGCACGGCGAACGTGCGGTCGCCGGACACGAACTCGGTGGTGCCGGCGACGAAGTGGCGCGCGAGGGTGCCGTCGGCCGGGCCGAGCAGGTCGTGGGCGAGGACCTCGGCGACGAGGTGGTGCACGGCCGCACCGGACACCGCGACCAGCACGATCGCGCCGATCAGCTCCACCGCGCCGTCGATCCCCTTGACGAGCAGGGCCAGCTTGAAGAGCCGGTCCGTAGGGGACCCGGCGACCGTGTCCTGCTCGTCGGGGCTCACCGGGTGATTCCGGTGTGGCCGAGCGAGTAGCGCCCCGGCTGGGGCCACACGCACAGCCCGTGCGGGCCGTTGCCGACGTCGATCTTCCGGATCAGGCTGCCGTCGGTCGTGGAGAGCACGTAGACCTCCCGGTCGTAGCGGCCCGAGAGCCACAGCTGGCTGCCGTCCGCCGTCACGTTGCCCATGTCCGGGCTGCCGCCGCCCGGGATGTGCCAGGTCGTGATCAGCGCGCCGGTGTAGGCGTCGAGGACGCTGATGGAGCCCTCGTGCCGGTTGGTGACGAACAGCCGCGTCGCGTCCCGGGAGAGGTAGAGGCCGTGGGCGCCGTGCCCGGTCGGGATCTCGCGGAGGACGCGCGTGGCCGCGCCGTCGAGCACCCAGAGGCCGTTCTGGTCGTGGTCGGCGACGTAGAAGACCGAGCCGTCCGGGGCGAGCTTGATGTCCTGCGGGCCCATGCGCGTGTTGCGGGTGGGCATGTCGATCGTCCGCAGCAGGGTGCGGCGCGCGACGTCGACCACGGCCACACGTCCGGCGAACTCGCAGGTGAACACGGCGGTCCGGCCGTCCGGGGTGAAGTCGGCGTGGTCGATGCCGGCACAGTCCGGGGTCGGCAGGTCGCCCAGCTGTACCCACGTGTGCGGGTCGTAGAACACCAGCCGCTTCTGTGCCTCGGCCACCGAGATCGCCGTGCTGCCGTCCGGGGTGAAGTACATGTTGTAGGGGTCCTGCACCGGGATCGGAGCGCCGGGCTTGCCCGTCACCGGGTCGAACGGCACCGCCTTGTTGAGGATGTCGTCCGTGGCGTACAGCGTGCGCATGTCCCAGGACGGCACGACGTGCTGCAGCTCGCCGCCCAGCCGGTAGGTCCCCACGACGGCGAACGTGGCCGGGTCGATCACCCGGACCTCGCCGGACTTGGTGTGCGGCACGTAGACCAGCGGTTTCGCGGCCTTCGCGGCGTCGGAGAGCATGTTCGCGCCGTGCACGCCGCGACCAGCACCGTCAAACCGACCACCGCCATGGCGAGTCGCCCTCGCACACCCATCACGCACGTCCCCCCAGCGCTCGAACCGCCCCGGCCCGACAGCCTGCTCGCCGTGGCCGGGGTTCCGCCAGTACCTGCCGGCCCCGGCGCGCCCGATCCCCCGAACCGATTCCTCAGCCGAATCACTCAGCCCGATCCCCTAGAGCCCGAGCAGGTCCGGGACGTCGGCGACGGAGTCGACCACCCGCTGCGGGCGCTCCCCGCCGACGCCCTCCTCGGCCTCCGGGCGGAACTTGCCGGTCCGCACCAGCACGCCGCCGATTCCGGCCGCCTGGGCGCCGAGGACGTCGGCCTCGACGTCGTCGCCGATCATCACGGCCTCCGCGGCCGCCACCCCCAGGCGCGACAGCACCGCCGCGAAGAACGCCTCCGACGGCTTCCCGAGCACCGTGGCCTCGACGCCCGCGGCCTCCTCGAGCCCGGCGAGGAAGGCGCCGGTGTCGAGCTGCAGGCCCGACGACGTGCGCCAGTACAGGTTGCGGTGCATCGCGAGCAGCGTGGCGCCCTCCTGCAGGCGGGCGAACGCGGCGTCGAGGGCCTCGTAGGTGAACTCGGGGCCCGCCCCGCCCAGCACCACCACGTCGGCGTGCTCGGTGAGGTCCACGAACCGGACGTCGCCGAGGTCGGCCGCCACGTCACCGCTGCTCAGCAGGGCCACGCGCGCGTCGGCGTGGTGGGTGCGCAGGTGCTCGGCCGTGGCGGCCGGGGCGGTGAGGACGTCGTCGACCTCGACCGGGAAGCCGGCGTCGGCGAGCGTGCCGGCGATCTCGGCGCGGGTGCGCGAGGTCGTGTTGGTGACCAGCGCGAACGGCAGGTCCGATGCGCGGATCCGGCGCAGCGCGTCGACGGCACCCTCGAGCGGCTCCCAGGACACGGTGAGGACGCCGTCGATGTCGATCAACAGGGCGCGCACGTCGGCCATCCGCGCCGCGCTCAGCCGGTCTGGACCTCGGAGCCGTCCTGGGCCCAGCGGGTGTGGAAGGCCCCCTCGGCGTCGATGCGCCGGTAGGTGTGGGCGCCGAAGTAGTCCCGCAGGCCCTGGATGAGGTTGGCCGGGCCGCGCTCGCGGCGGTAGCCGTCGTAGTACGACAGCGAGCTCGAGAAGGCCGGGATCGCCACGCCCTGCTCCGTCGCCACGGTCACGACCCGCCGCCACGCGTCCTGTGCGGTCGCCACGGCCTCGGTGAAGTACGGAACCATGAGCAGGTTGTCGAGGTCCGGGTGCTCGGCGTAGGCGTCGCGGATCCGGTTGAGGAACTGCGCGCGGATGATGCAGCCGCCCCGCCAGATCGTGGCCATGTCGCCGAGCTTGAGGTCCCAGTCGTTCTCGATCGAGGCGGCGCGCATCTGGGCGAAGCCCTGCGCGTAGGCCACGACCTTGGACGCGTAGAGGGCCTGCCGGATGTCGTCGACCAGCTGCTCGTCGGCCTTCTGCGCGGGCGACGGGCCTGCCAGGGTGGTCGACGCGGCCTTGCGCTCGTCCCGCAGCGACGAGAGGGTCCGCGCGAACACCGCCTCGGTGATGCCGGTCAGCGGGACGCCGAGGTCCAGCGCGTCCTGCGAGGTCCAGCGGCCGGTGCCCTTCTGCTCGGCCTGGTCCACGATGACGTCGACGAGCGGCCGGCCGGTCTTCTCGTCCGTCTTGGCGAGGACCTTGCCGGTGATCTCGATGAGGAAGGACTCGAGGTCGCCGGTGTTCCACTCCTCGAAGATCTTCCCGATCGCCGGGGCGTCGAGCCCGGCGACGTGGGTGAGCAGGTCGTACGCCTCGGCGATGAGCTGGATGTCGGCGTACTCGATGCCGTTGTGCACCATCTTCACGTAGTGCCCGGCGCCGCCGGGGCCGACGTGCACGCAGCACGGGGTGTCGTCGACCTTGGCCGAGATCGCGGTGAAGATCTCCTCGACCTCGGCGTAGGCCTCCGGGTCGCCGCCGGGCATGATGCTCGGCCCGAGCAGCGCGCCCTCCTCGCCGCCGGACACGCCGACGCCCATGAACCGGATGCCGTTCGCCTCGCACTCGGCCGTGCGGCGCACGGTGTCCGGGAAGTGCGAGTTGCCGGCGTCGATGATGATGTCGCCCTGGTCGAGGAGCGGGGTGAGCTCCTCGATGACCGCGTCGACGGGCTTGCCCGCCTTGACCATCACGATGATCCGCCGCGGCCGCTCCAGCGCGTTCACGAAGTCCTCGACGGACTCGGTGGCGGTGAAGTCGCCCTCGCTGCCGTGCTCGGCCATGAACTGCTCGGTCTTCGCCGTGGTGCGGTTGTGCACGGCGACCGCGACGCCGCGGCTCGCGATGTTCCGGGCCAGGTTCGCGCCCATCACCGCCAGCCCGGTGACGCCGATCCGGCTCTTCTCCGCCATGCGCTCGCTCCCTCGGTGTGGTGTCGCTCGTCGCTGCTCGTGAGTTCCGCCTGCGGGCGGCCGCGCGATCGGCGCCACCCGCTCCCGGGGGCCCATCCTGCCCCCCGGGGCGGTGCGGGGGCGACCCGCGATCGTCGCGAGGAGGTGTGATCCGCTACCCGGGGAGGCCGGCGCGCCAGAGCGTGAGGACGCGGGCGGCGACGCGGTGGTGCGCGGCGACCGCTTCGGGCGGCGGCGCGCCGAACACGGGCCCGTCGGCGCCCCAGCGGCGCAGCACGTCGGTGTCGGTGCCGTGGTCGGTGTCGAGCAGCACGTGGATCAGGGTCATGTCCGGGACCAGCACGGACAGCGCGGCGGGGGCGTCGGTGGCCGGCGGGTCCAGCACGGGCGACGGCCCGCCCGGATCGCCCGCCGCGGGCACCGGCGGCAGCAGCCGGAGCCCCAGCTCCCGCGCGGCCGCGCCGAGCACCGCGACGTCACCGGGATCGACCGTCACGTACACGAGGTGCGGGCTCAGGTGCTGCTCGCCCCGGCGGGCGGGCCGGCAGGCGGGGTCGAGGGCGGTGACGAGCCGGCGGCCGCACTCCAGCACGAGCCGCGAGGGCAGTGCGCTCACGTGGGACGATCCGGCCACGGTCGCGAGGCCCATGACCGCCGAGGAGACCAGCCGCGTCCACTCCCCCGGCGCGTACGGCAGCGCGCGGCGCACGCCCGTCCCCGGATCCACCCGGCTCACCTCCTCGTCGTCACCCAGCGTGGCGGTCGGCGGGTCCCGTGGCCATACGCGGAACTGCGTAGGCACCCTGCGTAGGCGCGTTCCCGAGGCGGCAACGGTCGGTCCCGGGTGGCAGCGGCACCGATCTACGGTGGCCCCAGGCGCGCACAGGGAGGTGGCCCGTGACCGGGTACGAGGTCGTCCTGCTCCGGCACGGGGAGACCCACGGCTACGACGGCGACCACGGGCTCACCGCCCGCGGCGAGGAGCAGGCCCGGGCGCGGGGGAAGGCGCTGGCCGCCGCACTCCCGGCGGACGTCCGGGTACACATGCCGCGCGCCCGCACCGCACGGGCGACCGCCACCGCCGCGCTGGTGCACGAGGTCCTGGTCGACGCCGGGATCGCGGCCGGCGAGCCCTATCCCGATCCCGCCTTCGACAACCTGCGCTTCTTCCTGCACGGACGGGTGGTCGACGCCTCCGTCGCCGTCCGCGAGCGCCTGGGTCTGGAGGGAGAGCTGCCGCACTGGGCGCAGGAGTACGCCCGTTTCGACTCGGACTTCCGCGAGGCCGCCGCGGCGGGCGGGCCGATCACGCACTGGATCCGCACGCCCGGTCTGTACTTCGAGCCGCCGCAGGTCGCGGCGCACCGGGTCTGGCGGGGGATCGACGCGCTGGCGCTGCCGGCGGGCGAGGTCGCCGTCGTCGCCACCCACTCGGCCCCGATGCGCGCGTTCGTGGTGACCTGCTTCGGCGACGACGAGGCGGGCGAGCCGGAGAACCTCGAGCCGGTCCGGGTGACGGCGCGGGCCGACGGCACGCGCACCGTCCGCTTCCGCGACCGCGAGCTGACCCTCGACGCCACGCCCCCGCTCCCGCCCTGGTTCGACGCGGCCTGGCTCGACGGCCACGGCCGGAACTAGATGTTGGTGGACTCCGGGGGCACGCCGTCGGGCAGCGGCGCGGCGTGGTCCGCACCGGTCGTCGCGGGCGTTCCGTCGAGATCGAGGGTGTACGAGGTCATCGACAGCGAGCCGTAGGCGTAGCCGTCGACCAGCACGTCGGCGCCGTGCCCGGCGGCCGCGCCCAGCCCGGCGAGGTAGAGGACCGGGACGAGGTGGTCCGGCGTCGGCACGGCCGCGGCCCAGTCGCCGGCCTCGCGCAGCCGCAGCACCTCCTCGGGCTCGCCGGTGAGCACGGCCCGGGCGGCCTCGTCGAACCGCTGCGCCCAGTCGAAACCGGACTCGGGCCGGCGGGCGTCCATGCCGGCGAGGTTGTGGACGACGTTGCCGCTGCCCAGCACCAGCACCCCGCGCTCGCGGAGCGGGGCGAGCCGGGCGCCGAGGTCCAGGTGGTACTCCAGCGGCTTCGTCGCGTCGATCGACAGCTGGACCACGGGCACGTCCGCCCCGGGGAAGACGTGCGCGAGGACCGACCAGGTGCCGTGGTCGAGGCCCCAGCTGTCGACGTCCGCCCCCACCCACGTCGGCTTCACGATCTCCGCGACCTCCTCGGCGAGCTCCGGC
Source organism: Pseudonocardia autotrophica (assembly GCF_000717175.1). Taxonomy (GTDB): domain Bacteria; phylum Actinomycetota; class Actinomycetes; order Mycobacteriales; family Pseudonocardiaceae; genus Pseudonocardia; species Pseudonocardia halophobica. The sequence goes on from NZ_JNYD01000019.1 coordinate 110,308, forward strand.
GCGCCGGCCGCCGGGTAGTCGACGGCGAACAGGTCCTGCGGGAAGCCGAAGAAGTCGTGGATCGTGCGCGGCCGCGGCATCGCGGTCACGGCGGTGGCGTTGATGTACCAGTGCGCGGAGATCACGAGCACCGCGCGCGGCCGCGGCAGCGCCTCGCCGAGGGCGCGCCAGGACTCGGTCCAACGGTTGCGCTCCAGCGCGTTCATGGGGCTGCCGTGCCCGACGAACGCCGCCGGCATGGTGGTGCTCATGGCCGGCAAGCCTAGAACGCGGGCCAGGGGATGGCGGGCCCGTAGCCCGAGGGCTCGGGGAACAGCGGCACGGCCAGCAGGAGGTCGACCCGGTCGGTGAGCGCCCGGATCTCGGACAGTGTGACGTGCGGGCCCAGCTCCTCGCCGAGGTTCCCGGCGAGCTCGGCGCGCAGCTTGGACAGCGCCTCGATCTCCGCGTCGTCGAGCTCCTCGCCGACCCAGCCCCAGAGCACCGTCCGGAGCTTGTCCTCGACGTGCATCGTCAGCCCGTGGTCGACGCCGTAGACCCGGCCGTCGTCGCCGGCCAGGACGTGCCCGCCCTTGCGGTCGGCGTTGTTGACCACGACGTCGAACACGGCCATGGCCCGCAGCCGCGGGTCGTCCGCGTGGACCAGCACCGCCGGCGCACCGTCGTCACCCCGGGCGCGCAGCACGCCGCGCCAGCCCGCCTTGACCTCCTTGGGCGAGCAGATGTCGACGAGGTCCTCGGTGGTCTCCGTCTCCACCCAGGCCTGCACCATTCCCGGGCCGAACGGACCCTCGCGCAGCACGGTCGGCGGCACGACGTGCCAGCCCGCGGCCTCGGAGATCAGGAAGCTGGCGACCTCGCGGCCGGCCAGCGTGCCGTCGGGGAAGTCCCACAGCGGGCGCTCGCCGCGCACCGGCTTGTAGACGCACTGCAGCGTGCAGCCGTCCGCCGAGACGGTGCCGAACAGGGTGGCGTTGGAGGCGTCGACCATCCGCCCGGTGACCTCGATGCGTCCCCTGCGCAGGACGTCGAGCACCGCGGGATCGCGCAGGTCGGAACCGGTCAACCGCGCTTACTCGCCCGCGCCGGAGACGTCCCCCATCGGGGAGCGCTGGTGGTAGCCGTTGAGCCGCACGCAGACGTGGCCCTGCGGGTCCAGCGGCTCCGCGCACAGCGGGCACGGGGCGCGCCCGGCCGAGACGACCTTCTCGGCCCGGTCGGCGAACTCGCGGGCCTGCACCGGGGAGAGGAACACGCGCAGCGCGTCGGGGCCCTCCTCGGTGTCGTCGAGGACGACGGACTCGTCGACCTCCTCCTCGGTCACCGCGAGCAGCTCGACCACGATGGACCTCGAGTCCGCGTCCCAGCCCAGGCCCATGGTGCCGACCCGGAACTCCTCCTCGAGCGGCACGGCGAGCGGGTCGTTGTCCGAGGACTCGATCTCCTGCCCGGTGTCGACCTCGCTGCCGAACCGCCGCGCGATCTCGGCGAGCAGCGCCTCGATCCGCTCCGCGAGCACCGAGACCTGCTGCTTCTCCAGCAGCACGCTGATCGTGCGCGCGTCCTCGATGGCCTGCAGGTAGAAGGCCCGGTCGCCGGGCTCGCCGACGGTGCCCGCGACGAAGCGCTCGGGCTGGCGGAAGACGTGGATGACGCGTGACATGGCAAAACCCAGAGTAGGCCAACCCCGCGGGCGTGGCACCCCGGTGTGGCCGACGAGCTCGTCAGGCCCCTGTGGAGCCGCCGACCACGGCGTCGGACGAGGGTTCGGCGGCCGGTTCGGGGGTGCCGTCGCCCTGCCCCTCCTCGCCCTCCTTCGGCGGCGGCGGGACCAGCGAGGCGACGTCGCCGCCGACGTCGTTGACGCGGGCGACGAACGGTCGGGTCGTCGTGTAGGTCACCACCGACATCGAGCAGGTGTCGACCACGATCCGCTGGAAGTTGTCGAGGTGGGTGGCCAGCGCGTCGGCCAGCACGGCCTTGATCACGTCTCCGTGGCTGCAGGCGACCCAGATCGCGTGGGGCCCGTGCGCGGCCGCGATCCGCCGCTCGTGGTGTCGCACCGCGGCGACCGCGCGGGCCTGCATGCCGGCGAGCCCCTCGCCGCCGGGGAACACCGCCGCCGACGGGTGCGCCTGGACGACCTTCCAGAGGTCCTCCTTGGCCAGCTCGGACAGCTTCCCGCCGGTCCAGTCGCCGTAGTCGACCTCGGACAGGTCCTCCTCGACGACCGGGACCAGGTCGCGGGCCCCGGCCAGCGGGGTCACCGTCTGCCGGCACCGCAGCATCGGCGAGGTGACGATCTCGGCGATCGGCAGTGGCGCGAGCCGGTCGACCACCGCCGCCGACTGCTCGCGGCCCTTGTCGTCCAGCTCGACGCCCGGCGTCCGGCCGGCGAGCACGCCGGCGGTGTTGGACGTCGACCGGCCGTGCCGGAGCAGGATCAGGGTGGTCACGACGATCGAGACTACGTGCCGGACCCTAGGTGGCGGAGACCGCGCCGATGGCGAGGGCCGCCATGAGCGCCACGCCGAGCGCGATCCGGTAGGCGACGAACACGTAGACGGTGTTCTTCTCGACGAACTTGAGCAGCCACGCGATCACGGCGTAGCCGACCACCCCGGCGATCACCACGGCCACGATCATCTGGGCGGGCGAGGGCCCGTCGCCCGCGAAGACGTCCGGGAGCGTGAACAGGCCCGACGCGAACACGGCGGGGATGGCGAGCAGGAACGAGAAGCGCACGGCGGCGGCCCGCTCGAGGCCCAGGAACAGGCCGACGGTGATCGTGCCGCCGGACCGGGACACCCCCGGGACCAGGGCCATCGCCTGTGCGAAGCCGAGGATGATCCCGTCCCGCATGGTCAGCTTCTCCAGCGGGCGCTCCTGCCGGCCGTAGCGCTCGGCGAGGCCCAGCAGGATGCCGAAGACCACGAGCGTGGTCGCGATCAGCCAGAGGTTGCGCGCGACCGTCTCGATCTGGTCCTTGAACAGCACGCCGAGCACGCCGATCGGGATCGTCCCGATGATGACCATCCAGGCCATCCGGTACTCCTGGGTCGCGCGCACCTCGGGGTCGCGCAGCCCGCGGAACCACGTCGCCACCAGGTTCCCGATGTCCTTGGCGAAGTAGATGATCACCGCGAGCTCGGTGCCGATCTGGGTCACGGCGGTGAAGGCGGCGCCCGGGTCGTGGCCGAAGAACAGCCCGGACACGATCCGCAGGTGCCCCGACGAGGAGATCGGCAGGAACTCGGTCAGTCCCTGGACCAGGCCGAGCACCACGACCTCGAGCCAGCTCATCGGATGTCGTCCCGGGTGGCGGTCACGGGGCGTCACGGTAGCGAGGGCGGGGTCGGCCGCCGCGGGCCCACCCCCGGGTGGCAGGCTCGTGGAGGTGCTGCGCAGGAGGGTCGGGGGGTCGGGGCTGCAGGTGTCCCGGATCGGTCTGGGCACGATGACCTGGGGCGAGGACACGGACGCGGACGGCGCGGGCGAGCAGCTCCTCGCCTTCGTCGAGGGCGGCGGGACGCTCGTCGAGACGGCCGACGTCTACGGCGACGGCACCGCCCAGGAGGTCCTCGGCGTCCATCTCGAGGCGGGCCTGGTCGACCGGGACGAGCTGGTGATCGCCGCCCGCGGCGGGCCGCCGGACGGCGCGCTGGGCCGGCAGGCGGCCCGCGGCGCCCTGTTGCACGGCCTCGACGCCACCCTGCGGCGGCTGCGCACCGACCGGCTCGACCTGTGGCAGCTGCCCGGCTGGGACCCGCAGGTCCCGCTCGAGGAGACGCTCTCGGCGATCCAGGTCGCGGTGCTGAGCGGGAAGGTCCGCTACGCCGGGCTGGTCGCCCCCGCGGGCTGGCAGCTCGCCACCGTCGCCGAGCGGGCACGTGCCCTGGGCAACGTCGTGCTCCCGGTGTCGGCGCAGGCGGAGTACTCGCTGCTGCACCGCGGCCCCGAGGCCGAGCTGCTGCCCGCGGCCCGGCACCACGGCCTGGGCCTGCTCGCCTGGGCCCCGCTCGGGCGGGGGGTGCTCACCGGCAAGTACACCGACGGCACGCCGGCGGACTCGCGCGCGACCTCGCCCCTCCTCGCGGCCTACGTCGAGGCGCGGCGCAACGAGCGCAGCGCCCGGATCGTCCAGTCCGTGCTCACCGCGGCGGACGGGCTCGGGACGTCTCCCCTGGCCGTCGCGCTGGCCTGGGTGCGGGACCGGCCCGGGGTGGCCGCGGCCGTCGTCGGGGCCCGCGACGCCGCCCAGCTCTCCGCCTCCCTGGCCACCGAGTCGGTGTCCCTGCCGCCGGAGATCAGGGCCGCGCTCGACGACGTCAGCGCCGGGCCCTGACCGGTTTGCGAAGGTCCTGCCCAACCCTGGCACCGGCCCGCGACACCCTCGTATGGTGGACGCGTAACCCCCGGTTCACCGGGGGTCGCGAGCACGGCAGGAGGTGACCGGTGGCAGGTACCGGTGCGGTGGAGGCGGTCGACGCCGACGGGAAACCCCACGTGGAGGGGGACTGGGAGTACCGCCCCCTCCGGATCGACGGCGACGTCCCCCGGCTGACCGCCGCGGTGCGCCTCGCGATCCAGGCCGAGTACGCCGGGTGGGAGCTGTCACGGGTGCGGCTCTATCCGGGCGGGGTGCGCAAGGTGTGGCTGCGCCGCCGGCGCACCGGGCAGATGCTCCCGGAGCTCTCCTACTAGTCCCGCCCGGTCTCCCAGTCCACCGGCGGTGGCGCGCCGGCGCCCTTGGGCCCGGGCACGCCGCGGAAGCCGTAGGGCGCGGGCTCGCGCCCGGGCTGCACGAACCAGCACTCGCCCGGCTCGCCGCGCTCGAGGATCGCCTCGACCGCGGCGGCCACGTCCTCGGCCGTGAGCAGCGGGAAGTCGCCGAACTGCGCCTTGGCGCGCGCGATCAGCGGGGTGTCGGCGAAGCCGGGGCACACCGCGTTGACCACGATCCCCTCCGTCGCCAGCACCGGGGCCGCCGACCGGACGTACCCGACGACGGCGTGCTTCGAGGCCGTGTAGAGCGCGTCCCCCGGCATCGGGACCAGGCCGGCGAGCGAGGCCGTGGCCACGATCCGGCCGCCCCCGGCCCGGCGCAGCGCCGGCACCGCGGCGGCCAGCCCGAAGACCACGTGGTCGAGGTTGACGCCCATGATCGCCCGGTAGCCGGCGAGGTCGAGATCCGCGATCCCGGACTGGCCCGAGGTGATGCCGGCGTTGAGCAGCACCACGTCGAGGTGCCCCTGGACCTCCTCCGCCGCCGCGACGAGTGCCGCGACGGCCTCGGGGTCGGTGACGTCGGCGACGCGGGCCGTGCCCCCGATCTCCCCGGCGACCAGCTCGGCGGCGTCCCCGTCGCGGTCGGCGACGACCACGTGCGCGCCCGCCGCGGCCAGCCGCCGGGACGCGGCCGCGCCGATGCCGGAGGCGCTGCCCGTCACCAGCGCGACCTTGCCCGTGAGATCCATCAGCAGTTCCTCAGGCTCTGTCTCATGTTCCTGCTCACGCTGTTCGCAGGAAGCGGTCGAGGACCTTGGCGCCGAACTCCAGCGCGTCGACCGGCACGCGCTCGTCGATGCCGTGGAAGAGCGAGGCGAAGTCCAGGTCCGGGGGCAGCCGCAGCGGGGCGAACCCGAAGCAGCGGATGCCCAGCTGGACGAACGACTTCGCGTCCGTGCCGCCGGAGAGCATGTACGGGACGGTCCTGGCCTCGGGGTCCTCGGTGCGCAGGGCCGCGGCCATGGCCTCGACCAGCGGGCCCTCGAACTCGGTCTCCAGGGCCGGGAGGTCCTGGATCCACTCGCGCTCGACGTCCGGGCCGAGCAGCTCGTCGACCTCGCGGAGGAAGGCGTCCCGACGGCCGGGCAGCACCCGGCAGTCGACCACGGCCTCGGCCGTCGACGGGATCACGTTGGCCTTGTAGCCGGCGTTGAGCATGGTCGGGTTCGCCGTGTCGCGGACCGTGGCGCCGACCATGCGCGCGACCGGGCCGAGCTTGGCGAAGGCGCCCTCGATGTCCTCGTCCGGGAACTCCATGCCGGTGAGCTCGCGGATCTGGTCGGCGAAGGCACGCACCGTGTCCGTCATCACCAGCGGGAACCGGTGGTTGCCCAGCCGGGCGACGGCCTCGGACAGGACGGTCACCGCGTTCTCGTCGTGCAGGAAGGAGCCGTGGCCGGGCCGACCCTTGGCGCGCAGGCGCATCCAGGCCATGCTCTTCTCGGCGGACTCGATCAGGTAGACGCGGCGGTCCTGGCCCAGGGTGAGCGAGAACCCGCCCACCTCGCCGACCGCCTCGGTCACGCCCTCGAACAGGTCCGGCCGGTGCTCCACCAGCCACTGGCACCCGTACGAGCCGCCGGCCTCCTCGTCCGCCACGAAGGCGAACACGATGTCCCGCGGCGGGACGTAGCCCTCCCGCTTGAACTGCCGGGCGACCGCGATGGTCATCGCGACCATGTCCTTCATGTCGACGGCGCCGCGGCCCCAGACGTAGCCGTCCTGCACCGCGCCGGAGAAGGGGTGCACCGACCACTCGCTCGGCTCGGCCGGCACGACGTCGAGGTGGCCGTGCACCAGCAGCGCGCCGCGCTCCGGGTCCGCCCCCTTCAGCCGACAGAACACGTTGGAGCGGCCGGGCGCCCCGGAGTCGAGCACCTCCACCTCGTAGCCGACCTCGGTGAGCTTCCCGGCGACGTACTCCGCCGCCTCCTTCTCCCCCGTGACGGTCTCCGGGTCGCCGGTGTTGGACGTGTCGATGCGGATGAGGTCCGAGCAGAGCTCGACCACCTCGTCCACCGCGCTGAGCGGGCCGGTCATGACCACGTTCCTACCACCCCGGCCCCACACCCATGCCCCTGCGCGGGCCCCGGGAGGCCTCCGCTATGCTTCAACGGTCGCACCGGGCCGGGCCCGGGCGGTGCAGGTCCGAGTGGCGGAATGGCAGACGCGCTAGCTTGAGGTGCTAGTCCCCGAGTAGGGGGTGGGGGTTCAAGTCCCCCCTCGGACACAAGATCATGGCGAGGAGTGCGCAGGTCAGCGCCCACATCGCACCGGCCCCGGAGCGCCGATCAGGTCGAGTGATACCCCGCTGATACCCGGCGGGGTTTTCGTCGTGGCTCACGAGCCGTACACCGCCTCTGCGAAACGGGCTGCCGCCTCACGCTGCATCGTCGGGATGACGTGCGAGTAGACGTCCAACGTGATGGAGATCGTCGCGTGCCCGAGGCGCTCCTGCACCACCTTCGGGTGCTCGCCGGCCAGGAGCAGGATCGTCGCGTGCGTGTGCCGGAGGTCGTGTAGACGGATGGCCGGCGGAGCCTGGTCGCCGAGCGCCTTCCCGGCCCGAGCAATGCTCGCGGCGAAGGAACGAGAGAAGCGCTCGGGGTGCCGGACGTCGCCGTTCCTGCTCGGCAGCACGAGCGCCTCATCCCGAGCAAGCCGCAGGTCAAGCTCCGCCAGGCTGGCCCGGTGCGTCCGGAGCACGGCGACCGTCCGGGGGTCCACGTCCACGACCCGGGCGCGACCATTCTTGGGTGGGCCGATCTCGATCGTCTCCCCCTCGCCATGGTGCTTCACCAGCACGGCGCTCCTGCGGATGGCGACCCGAGCGGCGGTGACATCGAGGTCGCTCCAGCGCAGCCCCAGCGCCTCACCACGTCGCATCCCGGTCATGGCGAGGAGCTGCCACGCCGGGAACAGCTCGTCCTCGTCACGCCTGGCCCACTGGAGGAACGCGGCGAGCTGCGCAGCCGTCCAATAGCGCAGCTCCGGCGACTTCGCCTGCGCGTTCGTCGGCGGCTTCGCCTTGTCCGCCGGATTGGCCGCGAGTAGCCCGTCATCGACGGCGTCCCGAAGGGCGCGATGCACGATCGTGTGGATGTATCGCACGGTGCGTGCCGACAGGCCACCAGCTCCGTCAACACGCCCCTCGGACTCCAGCTTCCGGTAGAGAGCCGTGAGCCTCTGCCCGGTCAGGCCGGCGAGCGCCACGCCGCCGATGTGCGGGACAACGTGCAGCCGGACGTTCTTCCGGTACGACGCCTCCGTTGACGGCTTCAAGCGCAGCGCCGGCAACCACGTCTCGGTGAGGTACTCGCCGAGCGTCAGCTTGGTGGGGGCGACATACGTCCCCTTACCGACCTCGACGAGTGCCTCCCTCAGCGCGGCCGCCGCAGCCTTCTGTGAGGTGTAGCCGCGTCGCAGAACCTGCTTCGTCCCGATCCCGTCCGGAGCTGGCACGCGGTACTTGATCAGGAAACGCTCACCGCTCTTTGTCTGGTAAGGCGAGATTCCGCCGTCGCCTGCCGAGCGACGCTTGCGCTTGCTGATCGTCACTCCGGGTCCTCTTCGTAGCCGAAGACCGCGTCCGCGAGGTAGCGATCGTGAATCCTCGGAGGCTTGAAACCCGCTTCGCGGATCTCGTCTCGAAGCCGCGCAATGGCTCGCACAAGACTATGAATATGCGCCTGCTGCAGGAGTAGCATGTCCTCCGCTCGCCCCTTGGCGGACTCCCAATCGGCAGTCTCCGGAAGTCGTATCGCGAGATTCTCCGGAAGCTCCTCGGCTTCCTCTACTTCGCGGATGATGCGGAGAGCGGTTTGAGTGGCAGACTCCCACTGCTCCGCGTACTCGTCGTGACGCCGCCAAGCTGCGATGAGCCACGTGCCCGACCTCTTCTCCCACTCGGCCGGCTCCGCCTTTACCAACTGCCCCCGCTCGCGAAGACTGATATCTCCTCGCCAGTCGACGCTATTGGAGTCGCCAATGAAGTACTGGACAGCCCTCCAGGTTGTCACCCGCCGATTCGGCAGAACTTGGAATTCCTCCTGCTCTCCGAGTGGGAAAATCAGCGCCACGGGAGTCACTTCGAGCGCCGCGGCGAGGGCGAGGATGTCTGCGACGGTGACCGTCCGTCGTTGTCCCTTCTCGATCTTCGCGATGACGCTCCGGTCAAGCGGGTGCCCAGCGGCAGCGCACCGGTCGGCTACGACCTGCACGCTCAGCTTCGGCTTGTGCCACTGCCGGAAGTGCAGCACACGCTGCCCGATCTGAGCGGCAAGCTCGCTAGCCCAGTCACCCTCGTCTTCGACCACGGCGGTGACCTTAGCGCATGGAAGTTGAGCGTGGTAGCGCAATGCGGCTGGACGTAGCCCGAGGCCGTATGCCATGCTGCGCCGTGACGGTCAATCTGACCGATCGTTTTGACCGCACCGTCTCAGGTGCTCGATCAGGAGGCCCGCTATGGCGACCGCCCTGTCCGCGCGGACACAGACCGGCGCATCAACGCGTGACTTGAACTGGCTCCGCCAGTCGACGGACGCAACCGTCACGCTGGCGGACTGCGCTCGGCTCCTCCACCTCGACCCGCGGACCGTCAGCCGAGCCATCGAGGATGGGCAGCTGCCCAGCATCAAGGTCGGCCGGCGCATCCTCATCCCGCGGCTGCCGCTGCTTCAGATGCTTGAGGGTGGAGCCGCCGCGTGAGCCCCGAGAAGCAGAACGGCGACGCCGGGGTGGCCGCCCCGTACGTCGCCGGTATCGAGAACCTCAGCCCCCATCACAAGAGCCGGTCTCGATCGCAGGATGTCATCCCGGGCCTCTCGGGTTCAACCCTGCAGCCGGATCACAACCCGTTCGCGCTGGTCCGCGAGCTTGACCGAATCCCGCTCGACCGGCTGATCGAGTTGAGCCGTCAGCTCGACGTCCAGGCCGCCGAGTACCGCAGGCTTCCTGCACGGACGCGCGAGCAGGACGACCGCATGGCCCTTGCCGCGGCCGTCCGCATCGAGGTGCGCAAGCGCGTCGAGCAGTCCGACACGGACACGGCGGCCGCGGCGTGAGCCGGCTCGATGTGACGCTCGCGGACCTCGATCACGTGCGCGTCGGGATCGAGGTCTCCCTGACTCCGTGGAACGCGCCACTGCTCGTCGCCATCCGGGCCGGCCTGGACGTCGCCGAGCTGCGCCACCAGCGCCGCCACGACCTGATCGAGGCGAGCCACGCGATCAGTGCCGCGCTCGACTGGCGGTGGGTGGCGACGAGCTGGACTCCCCACGATCTCCTCGTCGAGCGCCGGAAGCAGCCGGGGTGGGCAACGCCTCGCCTGCGGGCCGCCGCCCTGGAGGTCGGCGCCGCATGATGAAGCCCAGAAGGGACAGGCTCCGTCCGGCAGGGACACCCGAAGGGACACCCCTGCGACCCGCTGACCTGCAGAAGGGACAGAAGGGACAGCAGGGACACCTAGAGGTCGCCAGGGACAGAAAGACGGCGTGGACCGGCGCCGAGCTCGTCGCCGCGGTGTTCAAGCCGCCGCGGTTCGCAGTGCCCGGCATCATCGCCGAGGGCGTCTCCGTGCTCGCTGGAGCACCGAAGATCGGCAAGTCGTGGCTGTCGCTGCACCTGGCGGTGGCGGTCGCGCTCGGCGGCAAGGCGCTGGGCCGGATCGACGTCGTCGCGGGTGACGTGCTGTACCTCGCTTTGGAGGACACAGGCCGCCGGCTCCAGAACCGGCTCCGCAAGGTGCTCGGCGACGAGCCGATCACCGGTGATCTCAGCCGGCTCACCCTGGAGACGACATGTCCGCCGTTCCCGGCCGGTGCGGCGTACATCCGCGCATGGCTGGACGAGCGGCCCGATGCACGCATGGTCATCATCGATGTCTTCGCGAAGATGCGCGGCAACCCGCCGCCGGGGGTCTCGGCATACGACGCCGATTACTCCGCTGTCGGGTTCGCCAAGCGAATCGCCGACGACTACGGGATCGCGGTCGTGCTCGTGCACCACGTCCGCAAGATGGGGTCGGAAGACTTCCTGGCCGAGGTGTCCGGCACCAACGGCCTCGCAGGTGCGTCCGACGCTGTAGTGGTCCTGCGGCGCTCTCGCGGCTCGGCGGACGGCAGCCTTCACGTGACGGGCCGAGACGTCGACGAGACCGAGTACGCGCTGACGTTCGACCCCGACCGCGGACTGTGGGAAGCACTGGACGGGCCGGCGCTCGATCACCTGGTCGGGGAGACCCGGGCCGTGATCCTCGATTGGGTCCGCGCGAACCCGGGTGGCGGCCCGAAGCAGATCGCAGAGGGCACCGGGCTGGGCTACGAGCTGATCAAGAAAACCGTTGCTCGCATGGCGGACGACGGGCAGCTCGTCAAGGCGGATCGGGGACGGTACAGCGTCACCCCTACTGCTGTCCCCGCTGTCCCTACTGTCCCTTCCGCAGGTCAGGGCGTCATCGAGGGTGTCCCTGCCGGTGTCCCTATTGACGAGGCTGTCCCTGACGACCCGCTGGGGATGGCCTCGTGACCCTCTGGCCGGGGCAGCCGTACTGGCTGCCTGACTGCCCGCCGTGCTGGGCAGGGGTCCGACGGGGAGACGAGAGCGGCTGCGACCGGCACACGCCGGCCGTGGTCACCGGCACCCCCGTCGAGCGGGAGCGAGTCACCGGGCGGCGCAGCGGCGCGCCCCCGGTGCGGCCCTGGCCGGCTACGTGCGCGACACCGTGGTCGCGCGCCGCCGGCAGCCGCCTCGACGCCGTGTCGGAGCGGCCCACCTCCTCGCGAGACGTCGCCGCGCCGCTCTACGCCGGGCCGCCCCTGCTCGACCGCTGGGACGTCGCACCGCTTCGCCCCGCCCCTCAGCCGACAGCTCCCCGAGCACACCTGCGAAGGATCACCACCGCCATGACGGACCGCTTCACCCCGCGCCGGCCCGACCCGCTGCACGAACATGCCCGCGCTCCCCAGGATCACCGAATCTTCCGGGGGCGACACCTCGCGACCTCCATTCCCGGAATCCGACCCGAGGGCATCGAGCAGGGCAAGGCAATCGAGCGGATCGTCCACGAGTTCGGACCGGTCCGAATCATCATCGCCGACGCCGCCTAATAGTCCGAAAGAGTGAATCATGTCACGGAATGAAATCCCGGGGCTCGACCTCGCAATCCGGCGTCTCACCGACTCCGACCTCCGCATCCATATCGCGCTCATGCACAAGATGGGTAGCGCCCAGCACGAGCGCGGCCAGATCCGCGCCGCTGACGTCTACTGGGCATTCGCGCTGGTCATGGAGCTAGAAATGGGACGCAGGGACGAGCTGATGGAGGACGTCCGGCGCCAGATCGAGGACGACACAATCGGTGAAATCCTGACCGAGCAGGAAGCCGCCGAGATCCGCGAAATCCTCGCCCGCGACCTCGGAAGCGACACCGACGTGGCTTGACAGCCATCTCACGCTAGAGGTAACGGCTCGTGCGCACGAAGCGGCGCACGAGCCGTTCGCGTTCCTGGGCGCCCCGACCTACAAAGCGAGGTCAGGAAACGGAAGCCACGAAGAGGGCTCCGCCGCGCGCCGGGGGCAAGCCACTATCTGCCCCCATTCCGGAGGATTTCTCGTGAACTACATTCCTGCCGCTGGCCACGACCCGGCCGGCCTGCTCGACGAGCTGCGCACCGCCGACCACGCCGCCGCGTACGCGTACCCGGCCAACGTGCTCGACGAGGTGCTCCGCGAGGCCCACCAGGCCGTCGAGGAGTGCGCCGCCGAGATTGGCGCCATCAAGACCGCCGCTGCCGGGCGCACCCCCACGCGGAACCAGCAGACCCAGCTTGACGCCGCCCGCGCCAAGCGCACCGAGCTGCAGGCGTTCGCCCTGCGTCTCGCCGAGGTCGTCCGTCACCAGTCCGAGCAGGCCCGCGCCGAGGCCGCCCGCGGCCCGCGGTTCGTCGTCCGCGGCGACGCCGACGAGATCGACCGCCAGTACCACTCTGGTGTCGACTACGGGCAGGTCGTCAGCGCCCGCGGTGGCAGCGCCGACCACTACGACGCCGACCCCTTCCGCGACCCCGCCTCCGCTCAGACTCGCCGCGGCCGGTTCGGAAACCCGTGGGAGCTGCGTGCCGTGCAGGAGTTCGGCCGTGATCGCCACGCGGTCACCTCCGAGTACCGGGCCCGCGCCCTGGACGCCGTCGAGCAGATGCCCGGCGCCAACGACAAGATCCGGGCCGCCGCGACGGCAATGGTTGAGCAGCACGACGACGGCAACGGGAACCTGTCGCGCCTGGTCCTCGCGCTGTCCTCGCCGGCCTACTACAGGGCCTGGTCGAAGCTGGCCCGCGACGCCGCGCACGAGCTCTCCCCGGAGGAGACCGCGGCGATGGAGCACAGCCGGCAGGTCGCCCGCGCCATGTCGCTGACCGACAACGCTGGCGGCGTGTTGGTCCCGTTCCAGCTCGACCCCGCCGTGATCATTCGGTCGAACGGCACTCTGAACGAGATCCGGCAGATCGCCCGCCAGGTCGTCGCGACTGGCGACGTCTGGCACGGCGTCGGCTCCGAGGCGATCTCCTGGTCGTGGGATGCCGAGGGCTCCGAGGTCAGCGACGACACCCCGCCGTTCGACAGCCCGGCCATCCCGGTGCACGCCGCTCGCGGCTTCGTCCCGATCTCGATCGAGGCACTCGAGGACGAGGCCAACGTGGCGCAGGAGCTTGCCCGGCTGTTCGCTGCCGGCAAGGAGGACCTGGAGGCCGAGGCGTTCGCCACCGGCACCGGCAGCGGCCAGCCCACGGGAATCGTGACCGCCCTCGCGGGTGGCTCGTCGGTCGTCTCCACGATCCAGGACGGGGCGTTCGCCGCGGGCGACATCTACGCCCTTGACTCGGCCCTGCCGGCCCGCTTCCGCAAGCGGGCGTCGTGGCTCGCGCACCGCACGGTCTACAACAGCGTCCGCAGGTTCGACGCCAACGGTGGCGCCCAGATGTGGGAGCGCATCGGCGCTGACCAGCCGGCGAAGCTGATGGGCCGCGACGCGCTGGAGTGCGAGGCGATGGACTCGACTTGGGCCGCCGGTGGCACCGACAACCTCATGGTCTACGGCGACTTCAGCCACTTCGTGATCGCCGACCGCGTCGGGTTCCGCATCGAGCTGGTGCCCCACCTGTTCGGCTCCAACCGGCGCCCGACCGGCCAGCGTGGCTGGTTCGCGTGGTACAGGACCGGCAGCGACAGCGTCAACGACGGCGCGTTCCGGATGCTGGTCGCCTGATGGCCGCCACCCGCTGCGTGAGCCCGTTCGCGACGTGGATCGACGGAGCACTCCGAGTCGTCGCTGCTGGCGAGATCCTCGACACCGCTGATCCGGCCTACAGCGGCCGCGAGGAGATGTTCGAGACCCTCGACCAGTACCTCGACACCCGCGAGGCCAAGCGGCCCACCGTGCGCCGCAAGAAGCCGACCAGCTCGGCTGACTGAACCTCAGGTGGCGGGCGTCAAAGTCGCGCCGCGAGCACGGCCCGGGTCTCACTAACCTGCGCCGCGCGGCGAACCAAGGCACGCAGCATCCCGTCCTAGAGAGCGGGGCGTGCCTGCGCTCAAACGCGACCTGAAACCCACGCCGGCCGGGACGACTTACCTCCTCGTCCCGGCCGAGTGTGCCCCCGATCTGCAGGACATGCGAGCACATATCAACGCCCAGCAACGGCGCTGGAGCGACTTCCGCCGCATCGCCTGCCCGAGGGCGGCCGCCCGCAGCAGCTTCCCAGAGACGCGCTGTGGGCGGCCCCTCATACCCACTTCCAGCCCGAGGACACCGCACCCGGCAGGAGCGAGCCGCGCACCACCTCCGCGCACTCGCTCCACGCCGGCCGGTCCACCCTCGCGGCTGACCCGAGGGTGTCGACGTCCCGGCTGGGCATGACGGACGACGCACGACCCCGAAGCGGACAGGACAGCCGCACGGCTCAACACCGACACGGACGCCGCACCGCAACGCAGCGGTGCACTCCGGTGCATCGGCGAGCCGGCGCCGTCCTGCCCGAGCACGACGAGCATTCAACCGGTGTGTTGTTGGGGCGCCGGGCTCTGGACGTGCACCGCCTCGACATCTCGCCGCAGGCCGCGCGGGCTTTCTCTCCTTTCACCGCACGGAACCACGGCGGGTGTCGGGGCACCACTCCAACGCCCGAACTCCAGGAGCCCCTATGCGCCACGACATCGCCGGCCTGCCCGAGCGACGACACATTCCCCTCGCGACCGCGCGCACTGAAATCCGCGCGGCGAGCGACGCCAGCACCGGCCGATTCAACGGATACGCAGCCGTATTCGACTCGCGTACCGCGATCGGCAATCCACTTCTCATGGGCTTCTATGAGGAGATCGCACCAGGCGCATTCGCTAATACGCTGCGCACTGCCGATGTGCGATTCCTGCTCGACCACAATCCGTTCTATGTGGTAAGCCGGGTATCGGCTGGCACCCTCGACCTGAGCGAGGACGAGCACGGCCTGGCCGTCGACTCCTACCTCGACGAAGAACTGTCGTACGTGCGCGACCTCAAGGCGAACCTGCGCAACGCCAACGTCGACGGCATGAGCTTCGGCTTCCGCGTCCTCGATGACGACTGGACAACCGAGCAGATCGAGACCCACGACGGACACGGCGCAGACGTTGAGGTGCGCCGCATCCACGAGGTCGAGCTGTTCGAAGTCAGCGCAGTGACGTGGCCGGCCTACGCAGCGACCAGCGCGGACCTGCGCGCCGCCTGACCCACAGACAGGGCGAGCAGGAGCCATGGCTTCGCGCCTGCTCGCTCCGGCGTGGTCGTCGGGCTGCCGGGCGAACGAACGACGACCACGCCAACCCTGACCTGCGAAAAGGGGATGGGGGAGCAAAAGGTCACCGCCGGGCCAATCGACCCCACAACCCGTCATTTCGATTCTCCCCCCGGTGCTCTGGGGGCGTTCAAGGAGGCCCAATGGGCACATCGCGAGGCCCGAGGGGGCCGTACAAGGGCAAGTCGAGCTACTCGGCGACGACCGCCCGCGGTTACGGCGCCGATTGGCAGAAGATCCGCAAGTTCGTGCTGGAGCGCGACGGCCACCGGTGTGGCTACTGCGGTCAGCCCGCGAACACTGTGGACCACATCGTGCCGAAGGTCCGCGGCGGCACCGACGATCCGCAGAATCTTCGTGCTGCGTGCGATCACTGCAACTACAGCAAGGCAGACCGTGCGGCGCCGGCGTCTCGGCCGAGCACGACCCGGCCGGCGGGCCAGCCGCGTCTCGCGGGCTGGTACACCCCCCACGGTCTGCGCGTGTCGCGGAAATGGGCGGATGACGTCCAGTGGTACGACGGCGACGAGGCGGCCTGACGGGGGCGGATTGCCTCTCTACGGGCTTCGCGCGAATTGACCCAGCCCCAAGGCTCCTCGGGGTCTGTACGGGTCTCCCAACCCACTTCTAGCCGGGCAGCATCGCTTCCGGCATCACCGGAAGGATTGCATGAACCATGAGCGAACAGGTTCGCGAAAACCGTCTCCGTCGCATGGCGACTCGTCAGGGCCTCGTCCTGGAGAAGTGCCGACGACGTGACCCGCGGTCGATCGGGTATGGCACGTTCCGCCTCGTCCGAGACATCTACGTTGGGCAGGTGTGGATTGACCGAGAAATCGTCGCCTCCGACGGCTCTCGTCGCGGCTATGGCCTGTCGCTCGATCAGGTCGAGTCGTATCTGCTGCACAACTAAAGACGATGCCCCCTGACTCATCGAGGTCAGGGGGCATCGTCTGTTTCTAGCGCGAGATCTCGCCGGAAGAGAGGTCTGGGTGCGCGGGATCAGCAGGGGCCGGCTGCGCCGTGGCGCTGTAGAGGAACTTGAACACCTGGGCCACGTCCTGGTCCGTCCGTACGTCCTCCGAGAAGGCGATTCGCGCGGCTTGCTGCGCGACGGCCCGCGATGCATCGGGGCCGAGCCGGTCAAGCTGGTCGATCAGGAGCTGTACTCCGTCGGGATTTGCCACGCCTGTACGTCTCCGCTGGCCTCGGATTGTTACTCCGCGCTGGCGGGCGACCTCTCAGCGTCGCCGGCTCCGCCGAGTTCCGGGCTGGTCCATGCGGTCGCCAAAGGCGTTGCGGCAGACCCGGACGGCGTGCTCCCGGACTGGCGGGTCGACGTGGGGCAGGTGCTCGGCCAGGGCGTCGAGTAGCTCACCGAGCGGCTGGCGGTAGCGCTCGGGGTCGGGCATGGGCAGGAGCCCACCTCGGACGCGGTCCGCAGTGGCGCTGACGATGGCCTGGTCGGCACGGAGCTTCTCGATGGCGCGGAGCTGCCGTTCGTTCACGATTCCCCCTGTGGGCGCAGTAATACGAGCAGCCCGGGGGAAGCGGGCAGCGACCAGCATGCATCATCCGGGCCATGACGGAAGACCCCTATGGGGCTGTGATCGCCCAGACGAGCGCGGACATGGTGCGGGCCTGGTTGGCGTACCCGCCGGCCTCACCGGAGGGCATGGAGGCCGTGCGGCGGTGCACGGCGTGGCTGGCAGAGACTCACGGCGTGCCTGGGCTACGCGACCTCGCGGACAGTCTTGCCGGTGACGTCGCCGAGCTGTTCGAGGTCCTCGGCAAGGTCGAGGGCCGTTCCGCGCTGGAGCTGCTCGACGAGTGGCACCACGATGTGCCACCGCCGAGCGCCTGACGGATCTAGCTCAGCAGGAGCCATAGGGCGACTAGGACGAGGATGCGGAGCCACGGCACCCAGGAGGCGCCGTATATGGCGGGTCTGACCGCGCGGATCAGCCGCGAGACCCAGTCGTCGCCGTCGGGGTCCTGGGAGTTGGAGCGCGCCGGGTAGTGTCGGGGCACGCGTCACCTCGATTCGTAGTTGGTCTGCCTGCCAGGGCACTTGCTGCACACCAGGGGAGACGCACCGGAGAGGCCCCGTTGCCGCGGGGCCTCTCCCATCTCGCCCTCCCGTCGCCGCGTCCACCGCTCCTTGCGCATCCGGACCGCAGCGTCGGAACGCCTCTTCTGGGTACAGGAGTAACCGTAGCGACGAGGGTGGATCGAGGGCCCCAGCGGGGATACTAGAGTCGCTCTCACGCACCCAGGGCCCGGCTCGATGGATTCGAGCCGGGCCCTGTTGGCGTCCGGGGTGGGTAGTCCCTCGCACCGGTGGTAGTGCAGCGCTATGCGCCCCCTACGACGCGACGAGCGCGCCGAGCTTTGTCGTGCTTCCTTCCGTCGACGTTAGGCGCCGGTGCGGAAGATCTCGTAGATGCGCCGGCCAAGCCGGACGCGCCTGCCGTTGCCGCCGCACCGCGGGCAGGGCCTCCACGCCTTGCCCGACGGCGAGCGTTTCTTACCGGTGCCGAGGCAGCGCCGGCAGGCCATGAACGGCCACCAGGCGCACGCCGCGACGTAGACCACCAGCGCTCCTAGCGCTAGCGCGATGAGGGTCCACACGATGGCCTCCTGGCCGGTTTCAAGCGGTTGGTCCGGGGTAGGCGCTAGGCGCTAGCGCCCAGGTCAAGCCCCTCGCCTGGGCGCTAGCACCCCCGCTAGACCTAGCGCGCTCCGGCGCTAGAGGTGATCTCTCTACGGTGCCGATCGAGCGCGGCCTGGACGTCCTCGCGGGTGATCCCACGCCGGTTCGCGCCGGCCCCGTCCGGCAGCCGGCCCCACACCTGCCCGGTAGTGATCCCGAGCGGCCGGAGAGCCGCCGTCAGGGCGTCCGGGGTGAGCTGGCCGTAGCGATCAGGCCACCTCTCGGCGAGCGCGGCGCAGACGTCCTCGCGCCACACCTTCTCCACCTCGATAGTCGCGAACACCACGGCCAAGTCGTCCAGGAGCGACGCCGCAGCCGTCTTCGGGGCCTCCTCGCCGAGCGCGTAGCCCGTCACTGTGCCGGCCCGCTCACGGGCCGCCCTCGCCCGTGCCGCGACCTTCTCGGCGGCCACCGTGTCGACGTAGTACGTCCTCACGACGGCCGGCTCGTCGCCGACCCCGACGAGGTAGCCGATGCCGCGGTCCCGGGGGGTAAACGTCGTCGCCCGCACGCCGTTCCGGTACATCGACGTCCCCAGCACCATGTCGTTCGCGAGCTGGTCCATGACCCGCAGGCAGAACCTGACGCCGACATTCGTCGACACCCCGGTCGGCAGGCTCTTCGCATCCGGCCGCTGCGTCGCGAACAGGGCGATGACCGCGAGGGCGCGGCCCCGCTTGATGATCCCCTCGGCGAGCTTGCCGGCCTCCTCGCCGTACTCGCCGTGGCTGAACACCTCCTGGGCCTCGTCGACGACGAGCACGAGAGGACGCAGGGCCCGGTTCGTGCGGGCCAGCTCGGGGGTGACCTTGTTGTCCGGCACGACCGACTTCGGCAGCTTCTGCAGGGTCGCGGCCCGCTTCTCCAGCTCGGCGTACACCTCCCGCATGGAGTCGAGCGTCTCGGCGATGTGCGCGTCGGAGACGCCGGAGACGTAGCGGTGGGAGCACCGCGCGAGGGCCTCCAGGTCGCCGCTGCCCTTGTGCTCGTGGATGCGGAGCTCGGCGTACGGATCGAGCGCCGCGGCGAGGGCGAGCACCCGCACCGCGGCCGTCTTCCCGCCGCCGGGTAGCGAGCCGACGAGCGCGTTCGTCTCGGCCAGGCTGACCATCACCGGGCGCTGCCGCTGGTCGGTGCCGAACGGGAACGTCCCGCCGAGCAGCTCGACGCTGCCGGACTTCTCCAGCGGCCATGCCTTCGGCTTCACCTGGTTGAGCGGCTGATCCCCGACCCACAAAACGAGCCGGCCAGCGTGCTCCTCGAGCGAGGGTTCCGGCCACACCGCGGACAGGGGCCGGCGCAGTCCCGAGGCGAGCCGGTCCCGCCGCTCGGCGACGTCGGCGACCGTGACCCCGAACGGGAGGTCGATGTCCGCGCGCCACCCTGGCCCGTCGCGGGTGATCGGGGCGACGTAGGAGATCGAGGCGCCCTTGGCGTTCATCGCGGCGATCCCCATGGACTGGAGGGCCCGGGTCACGACCTCTGCGGTCAGCCGCGGCGGGGCCGCTGCGGTCACGGTGGTGACGTCGGTAACCCGCCGGTCGGCCGGCGTGCCGAGCTTCCCGAACACCACCACGGCGGCCGTGACGTAAACGGCTTGGACCCAGTTCGGCAGGAACGCCACCACCACGGTGAGCGCGACAAGGGCGACGAGGCCGGCCAGGGCGACAGTGCCGCGCTGCCGGACCCGCTGGTTCCGCTGCTTCGAAAGCTTCATGTACTCGTCGACGCTCCCGCGGGCCACGGCCTGCGAGCGCAGCGCGGTGGCCTCCCGGTCGAACACCCACGCCCCAACCGCCAGGAGCGCGACCAGCACCCCGTACGGGGCGCGGGCGGCGAGCTTCCCGGCGTACTTCGGCAGTCGCGTGAGGTGGTAGAGGGCGACGTGGGCGCCGTACTTCGCCAGCCACCCGCCGAGCTGGCGGGCCTCGTCCCGGTTGCGGAGATACGCGGGCACGATCGGGCGCTTCTGCGTCTCCCTAACCGCGATGGCCGTGGCGTAGATCGTGCGCGGCTGCTCGGGCGGATCGACGGGCACCAGCTCGCCCTCGTGGATCTCGGCGCTCACGCGGCCACCTCCGCCCGATGCGCGGCGAGGAGCTGGCGGGCCTCGTGCTCCCGAATACCCAGCTCCTTGGCGAGCCGACGCCGGCCGAGACCCGCGGCGACCAGCATCGCCACCCGGTCCTCGCCCGTTTCGCCCGCCGGTTCGCCCACCGGGGCGGCCAGGGCGGGCGCTTCCGCCCACCACTCACCCGGGTCCGGGTCTGCCAGGGCCTCAGCGTCGACCTCAGCGGGCTCTGAGACGGCCTCCACCGAGGCGCGCCGGGCGGCGACCAGCGCCACCAACTCCAGCGTGATCGCCAGGCACACGGGTGGCCAGAGGGCCACGACGTACCCGATGACGGTGGGCTCCGCGGCGGCGAGGTTCGCGGCGATCGTCGCGACCATGCCAGCCCAGAACGCCGCCCACGGTCCGCGGCCGGCTGCTTCGCCGCGGTGTCGCCGAACCCAGATCACGACCAGTGCGGCGACGAGCATCCCGTCCGTGGTCAGTGCGAGCCACGGCGCCATGACCGGGTCGCCGGCCCGGGCGATGACGTCGCGGGCGTGCCGGTAGCTGGCGACCGCAGCCGGCCCGCCGACCGCGCTGACGGTCGAGACGGCGAGCAGGACGGGCCAAGTGCGGGCCCAGCGCTCCCGCGCGCTCACTGGTCCACCTCGCAGCGGACAACCTCGACGGTCTGGTCCGGCAGCACGCGGACGAGGTCCCGCCCGCCGGTCGACTCGCAGGTGATGGCCGAGCTGGCCGGCGTGGCGGGCAGGACGTCGCTGGCGCTCGGCACGCTGCCCACGTAGCGGGCGAAGAGGACGACGACGAGGACGGCCACGCCGAGCCCGAGGACGAAGCGGATCAAAGCTCGGCCCTCCATCCGCGGAGGGCGACGTCCTGCGCCGCGTGGATGTCGAGCATGAGCCGGCTGAGCGGCGGGACGGGACGGGGCCGTACGACCGGCAGGCGCCGCGTCACCGACTCCGCGCCGATTGGGACACGCCCAGCCGGGGCACTGGGCCTCTTCGAGGTAGCACTACGTTCTTGCACGGGTCGCCTCCTGGGGCGATCAAGGGCCCGGCCAGCGCTGAGATCGCTGGTTCGGGCCCGCCTTCGTTGATGAGCGGGGTGCGTGCGCTCTCAACGGGCGGTCCCCGTGCAAGCCTGATCCCTGCGGCGATACCCGCCGCGATACCGCCGAGCTGGATCTTGGATGCATCTCGATGCTCCAGCGGCGGCCTCTTCAGACCGTTTATGCAGCTCAGACGGTGCCTAGGGGCTCCTGCGTGTACCTCGATGCGTGTGTGCACATAGGAGTTCAAGTCCCCCCTCGGACACAGAGAACATCTCCCCGATCACGACCCCGGTCCGCGTGGACCGGGGTCTCGTCGTTCTCGGGCGTCTCGTCGCTCCGGGGGCCTCCCGTGATCGTCGGTTGCGTGCGCGGACGGCGGACGGGACGACCGTCAGCGCACGCAACCGTCGATCAGGCCGTGGCTGTGGCTGTGGCTGTTGCCGTGGCGGTCGCGAGGCCGCGAGCGGGACGGGCGCGGCGGAGGAGCCCGGCGAGGAGGACCAGGCCGCCGGGGAGGGTGCTCACCACCGTCAGGACGCCGTAGGCCACGGCGGCGGACAGGCCCTGGGCGGCGCCGAGACCGACCGCGCCGAACGCGACGGCGGCGACCGCCTCGCGCGGTCCGAACCCGCCGACGTTGACCGGCAGGCCCATCACGAACAGGGCCAGCACCAGGAGCGGGAGCAGTTGCGTCGTCGGGGCGGTCGCGCCGACGGTGCGGGCGGCGACCAGGAACAGGCCCAGGTAGCCGGCGAGCGCCGCGAGGGAGAGCAGGGCCACACCGGGCCAGGCGTCGCGGGCGAGGAGGCCGCGGCGGGCGTCGGCGAGCAGGGTCCCCAGGCCGCTCCGGACCCGGCGGACGCGCAGTGCGACGACGGCGCCCGCGCCGAGCACGCCGAGCGCCGGACCCCAGACCTGGGCCGGCACGGACAGCGCGGAGAGGACGGCGGGCTCGGCGACCAGCACGACCGTCCCGACCACCACCAGCGCGATCTGCCCCGCGACCTTCTCCAGCATCACGGCCCGGGCGCCGCGGCCGACGTCGCCGACCGCGCGTCCGTGCTCGACGGCCCGTCCGACGTCACCGAGGATCCCGGCCGGCAGCACCGAGTTGAGGAACAGGGCCCGGTAGCAGTGCGCCACGGCCGGGCCCAGGCGCAGCGGCATCCCGAGGCGCCGGGCGACCAGGACCCAGCGGGCGGCGCCGCAGAGCGTCGTCGCGGCGCCGATCAGGAGGGCCGCGACGACCGCGTCGAGGTCGAGCGCGCGCAGCCCGTCGAACACCGGACCCGCGCCCAACCGCCAGATCACGACGGCGAGCAGCGCCACCGCCGCGGCCGTCCGGACCCGCGACGACCCCAGCACCGGCCGCACAGCCCGCCACGCAGCACCCACACAGCGCGCTATGGCTCGCTCACGCGTCCCAGCAGCAGGGTCCGAGTGCGTTATGGCTCCATAGTGCGGCTCGGTGGCAGGGTTCGAGGGCGTTGTGGATCCGTACTGCACTGCCGGGGTCGGCAGGGCGGGGGCGCTCACGACCGCACCCCCTCGAGGACCGCGGCGAGGGCGGCGGAGGGGACGTCCCAGCCCGGGACCGTCCCCCGGCGCTCGTGGGCGGCCTCGCGGAGGCGGCCGCGCAGGGCCGGGTCGTCGAGCCATTCGGCCAGGCCGGCCGCGAGGGACTGCGCGTCGGGCGCGACGAGCAGACCGGGCAGCTCGCCGGACGCCGTGGTGCCGAGGGCCTCCCGCACCCCGCCGACGTCCGTGGCGAGCACCGGGATCCCCCGCGCCAGCGCCTCCAGCACGACCATCCCGAAGGCCTCGGCGCGCGAGGGCAGGACGAGCAGGTCGGCGGCGGCGTAGGCCCCGTCGAGGTCCGCGCCGGTGAGCGGGCCGTCGAGCGGGACCCGGTCGGCGAGGTCGTGCCGCTCCAGCTCGCCCCGGACCAGCTCGACGTGCGACGGCGCCCGGCCGAGCGGGCCCACCAGCCGGCAGCGCCACGGCCGGGAGGCGATCTCGGCCAACGCGCCGACCAGCAGGTCCTGGCCCTTGGTCGGCGTCACCGAGCCCACGCAGAGCAGGCTCGTGCCGTCCGAGCCCGTGGCGAGGGGCGCGGGGTCCGCGCCGGGGGTGACCACCGGGACGTCGCGCAGGCCGTGCAGGGCGGCGAGCCGCGCGGCCGACCACGCACTCGTCGCGACGACCGCGGCGACGGCGCCCAGCACCGCCCGCTCCCGCTCGGCGAGCGCGGGAGCGGCGCCGGCCTCGTCGGCGAGCGGCAGGTGCACCAGCACCACCAGCCGCAACCGCCCCGCCTCCGGCACCACCACCTCGGGGACCCCGCAGGCCACCAGCCCGTCGAGGAGCACCACGGCACCGTCGGGGAGGGCTGCCAGAGAATCGGCGAGCGCCGCCCGGTCGGCCGGCGACGGGTGCGGCCACGCGCCGCCCGCCGCGATCTCGTGCACCCCCGCGAGCCGGGCCAGGACGCGGCGATCGTACACGTTGCCGCCGCTGGGCCGCTGCGGGTCGTCGACGTCGGCGGGCAGCACGGCCGCCACCGCCGGGGCGGCGACCGTCACGGAAGGGGCCGCTCGTAGCTCGCCCACGCCACGTGGGACTCGTGCAGCGTCACCGCGATGCCCTCCAGGCCCCGGGCGCCCTCCCCCAGCTCGCCGGCGGCCACCCGCTCGGCCAGCCGGTCGGCGACGACCTTGGCCAGGAACTCCGTGGAGGTGTTGCGGCCGGCGAAGGCGGGGTCGTCGTCGAGGTTGCGGTAGGTGAGCTCGCCGAGCACCGCCTGCAGGGCCGTGGTGGCCAGCCCGATGTCGACGACGAGGTCGTCGGCGTCGAGCTCGGCGCGCCGGAAGGTCGCGTCGACCACGAACGTGGCGCCATGCAGCCGCTGCGCCGGTCCGAAGACCTCGCCGCGGAAGCTGTGGGCGACCATCATGTGGTCGCGGACGGTGATCCCGAACAACTGCTCCTCCTCGCGGTGTCAGTAGGTGACACGGTGGAGGAGCCCGGACGGTTCACCGCCGTCGGCGAGAATCCGCGGCAGGTCGGCGGGCAGCCCGGGGAACGACCCCTCGCTCGTGACCAAGGCGTCGTACCGCGGATCGGCCAGCAGGCGCAGCGCGAGGGCGATCCGGTCGCCGAAGCTCCGGCGGGAGCGCCGGGCGGCGGAGACCATGCCGACCTGGCTGCTGCGAATGGTCAGGCGGCCGGGATGAAAGGCCTCGCCCAGCGGCACCCGCACGGGGCGGTCGCCGTACCAGGACATCTCGACGACCTCGCCCTCCGGCCCGAGCAGCTCCAGCGACCGGGCGAGCCCCGCCTCGGTGGCGCTGGTGTGCACCACGAGGTCGCAGCCGTCGGCGGCCTCCTCCGGCGGGACCCACGCGACGCCGAGGGCGTCGGCGACCGCGGCGCGGGCCGGCAGCGGGTCGACGAGCTGGACCCGGACGCCCGGGATGCCGGCGAGCAGCGCGGCGACGCAGCACCCCACCATCCCGCCCCCGACGACGGCGATCCGGTCGCCCACCAGCGGCGCGGCGTCCCACAGCGCGTTGACCGCGGTCTCGACCGTGCCGCCGAGCACCGCGCGCTCCGGCGGCGTCCCGTCCGGCACCGGGGTCACGGCGGACGCGGGCACGACGTACCGGGTCTGGTGCGGGTACAGGCAGAAGACCGCGCGTCCGGCCAGCCCGGACGGGCCCTCCTCGACCACCCCGACGTTGAGGTACCCGTACTTCACCGGCGCCGGGAAGTCGCCCTCCTGGAAGGGCGCCCGCATGGCCGCGCGCTGGCTCTCCGGCACCCCGCCGCGGAACACCAGCGCCTCGGTGCCGCGGCTGACGCCGGAGTGCAGGGTGCGGACCAGCACCTCGTCCGGCCCGGGTCGCGGCACCTCGACCTCGTGCAGGGAGACCCGCCCCGGCGCGTCGAGGAAGAGCGCGCGCTCAGTCATGCCGCGCTCGATCCTTCCGCGGTCGGTAGCACAGCAGCATCAGATCGCCGATCTGCCGGGAGCTCGCCAGCCGCATGCGGGAGGCGGGGCCCTGCGGGAAGTCGGCGGGGTTGACGAAGCGCGGGGCGTCGCGCTGCCCGACGAAGAAGGGCGCGTATACCACGTGCAGCTCGTCGACCGCGTCGGCGGCGAGGAACAGGGTGTGGACCGCCCCGCCGCCCTCGACCATCAGCCGCTCGACGCCGCGTCCCCGCAGGTCGGCGAGCATGCGCGGGAGCTCGAGCGGGTCCCCCGCGCCGACGACGGTCGCGACGCCGCCGAGCTTCGACCGCACCTCGTCGACCGTGGCGTCGCAGGTGTAGACGAACCGCTCGGTGTCGCCCGTGGTGAAGAAGCGGGCCCCGGGATCGACCTTGCCGCACCGGGTCAGCGTGACCTTGGCGGGCGACTCGGGCCGGCCCTGCGCGACCCGGGCCCGGCGCCGCTCGGCGGAGCGGACGAGCAGCCGGGGATCGTCGGTGCGGATGGTGTTGGCCCCGACCAGCACCGCGTCGGCCCAGGCCCGCACCTCGTCGACGCGGTCGAGGTCCTCCTCGTCGGACAGGATCAGCCGCGCCTCGGCGACGTCGTCGATGTAGCCGTCGAGGGACACCGCCGCCGAGGCGATCACGTACGGGCGGTCCATCACGCTCCGCATCGTGCCGTCTCGGGAAGCCCGCGTGCCACGCGGCGTGCGGGGACTGCCCCGGACGGCGCAGTACGGGTCCCCCGGCCGCCGGTAGCGTCGGGAGGATGCCCGGCCCGGAGCCGCGCACGCCGGGGACGCTGGACGTGCGCACCGACCCGGCGCTGTGGTCGTTCCTCGCGCGGGAGCGCCGCCGCGCCCGCGCGACGGTGCCGTGGGACGGCGACGCCACCCTCGGGCACGTCGTGCAGAGCCTCGGGATCCCGCTCACCGAGGTCGGCGCGCTGCGGCTCGACGGTCGTCCGGCCGCCCCGCAGGACCGCCCGGTGCCGGGGGTGGAGGTCGCGATCCTGCCCGTGGACCGGCCGCAGGAGGTGCCGGGCGCGACCGGGTTCCTGCTCGACGTCGGCCTCGGGACCCTGGCCCGCCGGCTGCGGGTGCTCGGGATCGACGCCGCCTACCGCAACGACGCCGCCGATGCGGAGCTGGTCCGCGACGGCGCCGCGCAGCACCGGATCGTGCTCACCCAGGACCGCGGCCTGCTGATGCGCCGCGCACTCTGGGCCGGCGCGCACGTGCGCGGCGACCGCCCGGACGACCAGCTCGCCGACGTCCTCGACCGCTTCGCCCCGCCGCTCGCGCCCTCGACCCGGTGTACCGCCTGCAACGGCGACCTGGCCCCGGCGCCCCCCGAGGAGGTGGCCGGCGAGCTGAAGGCCGGGACCCGGCGCACCTACGCCGAGTTCGCCCGGTGCCGCTCCTGCGGGCGGGTCTACTGGCAGGGCGCCCACGCGGAGGGCCTGGAGCGGATCGTGGGGGCGGCGCGTGCCGTGGTCCGGCGGCGCCGCCCCTGAGAAGTCACTCCTGGACCGTCACTTCGTGGGCGTCGCGGCGCCTCTCCGCGTGCGGCGGAGCAGCCAGGTCACCACGGCCGCGGAGACCATGCAGATCCCGACCACCCACAGCCCGAGCTTGTTGTTGCCGGTGGCGTCGGACAGCGCGCCCGTGACGTACGGGGCCACGAACCCGGACATGTTCCCCAGCGAGTTGATCAGCCCGATGCCCGCCGCCGCGGCCGCGCCGGTCAGGTACGACGTGGGCAGCGACCAGAAGCCGGGCAGGGCCGCCAGCACGCCGCACGCGCAGATCGTCACGGCGACCATCGCCAGCCACGGGTTCGACAGGTAGAGCGCCACGGGGATCGCCACGCCGCCGACCAGCGCCGGCACCGCCACCCGGACCGTCGGGTTGGTCGAGCGCCGGGTCCACACGATCATGGCGACCAGCCCGACGGCGTACGGGATGGCGTTGATCAGCCCCTGCTGCACGGTGGTGAAGTGGGTGCCGTACTGCGCGGAGAAGCCCTTGATGATCGTGGGCAGGAAGAAGCCGAGCGCGTAGAGGCCGTAGACCACGCCGAAGTACACCCAGGACAGGGCCAGGACCCGCGGGCTCTTCAGCGCCCCGAGCACGGACTTCGGCCCGGCTTCGGAGACCTCCCGGCCCTCCGCCGCGAGCGCGCGCTCGAGCGCGTCCTTCTCGGCCTGCGGCATCCACCCGGCCGCCGCGGGCCGGTCGGTGAGCGAGAACCAGACGACGACGGCGAGCAGCACCGCCGGAATCCCCTCCAGCAGGAACATCACCCGCCAGCCGGCCAGCCCGAACAGCCCGTCGCCGTGCTCGATGATCAGGGACGAGACGACGGCGCCGAGCGCGGTGGAGACCGGGATCGCGGTCATGAACCACGCGGTCATCCGGGCCCGCTGCGCGGCCGGGAACCAGTACGTGAGGTACAGGATGATCCCGGGGAAGAAGCCCGCCTCGGCCACGCCCAGCAGGAAGCGCAGCACGATCAGCACCGTGGCGTTCGGCGTGAACGCCATGATCGTGGCGATGATCCCCCAGGTCACGAGGATGCGCGCGATCCACCGGCGGGCGCCGAAGCGGTGCAGCATCAGGTTGCTGGGCACCTCGAGCAGCAGGTACCCGATGAAGAACACCCCGGCCGCGACGCCGAACATCGTCGCGGACAGGCCGAGGTCCTCGTTCATGCCGTTGGGCCCGGCGAACCCGATGTTCACGCGGTCCAGGTAGTTCACGAAGTACAGCAGGATCAGGAGGGGGACGAGCCGGCGCCCGGCCCGGCGTACGCCGGAGCGGACCAGCTGGTCCTCGGTCCCGACGGCGGTGTCGGAGCTCATGCGAGGTTCCTTCCCAAGGGGGATCGGGTCAGACGACCTTGCCGGGGTTGAGGATGCCCCGGGGATCGAGTACGCGCTCGACGGAGCGGTGCAGGTCCAGCACGGCGGGGCTCAGCTCCGCCTCCAGGCCCGTCCTCTCGAGCAGGCCCACGCCGTGCTCCCCGGTCAGTTGTGAGTGGCGATGGTCGCCATGGCAACCATCGCCACTCAGAGGTCAGAGGGCGGCCAGCGCATCCGCAGCCTTGGCCCGGAACCGCTCGACGGCCGCGAGCTTGATGTCCTCGTAGCCCCGGACCTCGTCGGCCAGCCCGGCGATCGCGACGACCCGGTCGACCGTGTCCGGCGTGAGCGACTCCAGCGCCGACCGCACCAGCGCCTGGTACTCCCCGACCAGCGCCCGCTCGGTGCGCCGGACGCCGGCCAGGCCGAAGACGTCGAGCGGGGTGCCGCGCAGGCCCTTGGCCGCGCGCAGGCCGCGGAAGGCGATCTCCGCCGTGCGCCCGGACAACCGGATCTTGTTCTTCATGCCCAGCGCCCGGAGCACCGGCGGGTGCAGCAGGACCGAGACGGCCGCGTTGGGCCCGAACTCGGCCTCGCGGCGTGCCTTCTCGACGGGGTCGAGGTGCAGCCGCGCGACCTCGTACTCGTCCTTGTACGCCAGGAACCTGTGCAGCCCGCGGGCGTAGGCGACCGCGACCCGCTCGCCGGCCGCGCCGGCCTTCTCCGCGGCGATCGCCGCGACCCGGCGCACCTCCTCGGCGTACCGGGCGGCGAGGGCCTCGTTCTGGAAGCCGGTGAGGTCCTCGACGCGGACCGCGACGGCCTCGTCGAGGCCCTCCGAGATCAGCCCGGCGATCTCCCGGGAGCGTGCGGAGACCTCCACCGTCGCCCGGGCCGGGGGCAGCGCGGCGGCCAGGACGGCCTCGCGGTTGAGCACCGCGGCCCGGCCCCACCGGAACGCGGCCAGGGTCTTCTCCACCGCCGCCCCGTTGAGCCGGATCGCCTGCTCGATCGCCTCGGCGCTCACCGGCAGGCAGCCGTGCTGGTAGGCCGCGCCGAGCAGCAGCATGTTCGTGGGCATGTGGTCGGCGAAGAGCGCCTCGGCCAGGCCCTGCGCGTCGACGTGCACGTTCTCGTCGCCGGTCGCGGCGGCGATCCGTTCCAACGCGTCGTCCGGCGAGCCGGGCAGCACCACGCGACCGGTCACCATCGCCGCCGTCGGCACGATCGCGCTGTTCACCACGGCCACCGTGTGCCCCGGCCGCGCGACGGCGAGGTTGGCCGCGTCGGCCGTGCCGAGCAGGTCGAAGCCGATCAGCACGTCCGCGGTGCCGCGGGACGCGCGCAGCGAGCCGCGCACGGGCTGCTTGGCGATCCGGACGTCGGACACGACCGGGCCGCCCTTCTGCGCCAGCCCGACCTGCTCCAGCCCGGCCGCGAACCGGCCGTCCAGGTGTGCGGCCATCTGCAGGATCTGCGACACCGTGACCACGCCGGTCCCGCCGATCCCGGGCATCCGGACCAGCGTCTCGCTGCCGTCGAACCGCGGCTCGGGCTCGACGAGCTCGACGGGCAGCGGCGGGACCTCGCGGCGCGGGCGCGTACCCGGCTCCACCAGCAGGAACGACGGACAGTCGCCCTTGAGGCAGGAGAGGTCCGAGTTGCACGAGGGCTGGTGGATCCGGGTCTTGCGGCCGAACTCCGTCGCCACCGGCTGCACCGACAGGCACGTCGACTTGTCCCCGCAGTCGCCGCAGCCCTCGCACACCCGCTCGTTGACGACGACCTTCTCCGCCGGGGTGGGCAGCGTCCCGCGCTTGCGCAGCCGGCGCTCCTCCGCCGCGCACCGGTCGTCGTGGATCAGCACGGTCACGCCGTCGACGGCCGCGAGCTCGGCCTCCGCGGCGGCGAAGTCGTCGCGATGGCGCACCGACGCGAGGGGGTCGAGCGCGACACCGCGGTACTTGCCCGGGTCGTCCGTGGTGATCACGATCCGCCGGACGCCCTCGGTGGCCAGCAGTGTGGTGATCTCCGGGACCGACAGCCGCCCGACGGCCTGCTGCCCGCCGGTCATCGCGACGGCGTCGTTGTAGAGCAGCTTGAAGGTCATGGTCGCGCCGCCGGCCACCGCCGCGCGCACGGCCAGCGAGCCCGAGTGGTGGAAGGTGCCGTCGCCGAGGTTCTGCACGAAGTGCCGGTCGTCGGTGAACGGGGCGAGGCCGAGCCACTGCGCGCCCTCGCCGCCCATCTGGGTCAGGCCGATCCGGTGGCCGCGCCCCTCGCCGTTGATCGCGACCATGGCGTGGCAGCCGATACCCACCCCGACCAGCGTGTCGTCGGACGCGCGGGTCGAGGTGTTGTGCGGGCAGCCGGAGCAGAAGTAGGGGGTCCGCGAGCTCCCTGCCATCGGCAGCCCGATCCGCGACGGCTTCTTCGGCTCGATCGCGGACAGGTGCACCGCGGCGGTCCGGGGCAGCCGCCCCGGCCCGATGCGCGACGCGATCGCGCGCGCCACGTCCTCGGCACCGAGCTGGCCGCGCGCCGTGAGGAGGGGGCGGTCGCGCTCGTCGCGCCGCCCGATCACCAACGGCGCGTCCGGCACCCGGTAGAGCGCCTCCTTGAGGTGCCCCTCGAGGAACGGCACCTTGTCCTCGACGACGAGCACCTCCTCGAGCCCGGCCGTGTGCGCGGCGAGCTCGGCGGCGTCGACGGGGAAGGGCATGGCGAGGCGGATCAGCCGGACACCGAGGTCGTCGAGCGCGGCCTCGTCGAGCCCGAGGTCCTCGAGCGCCCGCAGCACCACCGCGTAGCCGGTGCCGCTCGCGAGGATCCCCAGCCGGGCCTGCCGTGAGGTGAAGGTGACGCGGTTGAGCCCCGCCTCGCGGGCGTAGGCGCGGGCCAGGTCGAGACGGCGGGTGAGCATGTCGTGCTCGGCGTCGAGGGCGGCCGGACCGACGAGCGCGCCGACCGGCGGGCGGGGCCGCGCGGGCGGCATCGGGATCCCGCGGCGCAGGCCCTCGACGTCGACGGTCGCCGAGGCGTCGGCGATGTCCGCGACGATCTTGAGCCCGGTCCAGAGCCCGGTCGCCCGGGACAGCGCCACGGCGTGCAGCCCCAGCTCGACGATCTCGGGCACGGAGCCCGGCGCGAGCAGCGGCATCGCGAGGCTCTGCGCCATCGGCTCGCACGAGCTGGGCACCGTCGAGGACTTCGACGCCGGGTCGTCGCCGATCACTGCGACCGCGCCGCCCAGCGTGGCGGTGCCGGCGAGGGTGCCGTGCCGGATGGCGTCGGCGGCCCGGTCGAGGCCGGGGTTCTTGCCGTACCAGAACCCGACGACGCCCTCGTGCCGGCGGCCCGGGACCTCCCCGAGCAGCTGCGTGCCGGCGACGGCGGTGGCGGCCAGCTCCTCGTTCACGCCGGGCTGGAACACCACGCCCGCAGGGTCGAGGAAGCGCCGGGACCGCAGCAGCTCCGAGTCCAGGCCGCCGAGCGGCGAGCCCTGATAGCCGGACACGAACACCCGCGTGTCGAACCCGCGGGCGGTGTCGAGGCGGCGTTGCTCCAGGGTCAGCCGGACCAGCGCCTGGATGCCGGTGAGGAGGACGCGCCCGCGCTCGGCGGCGTAGCGGTCGTCGAGGGTCACGGTGGTGTCGATGCTCAAGCTCGGCTCCCGTCGCTCCCGGGGCGCCGGTTCCGGCGCACGTGTCGCCGAGCACACCGGAGTGATCGGGGTGGACGCAAGCAAGTCGCGAGAAGTGGCCGACAAGACGCAAAGCAGGGCCGGCTAGGCTCGACTCGACCCGAATTCTTTGCGCGAGGAGCACCCGTGCCCGAGATCGACGCCATCGACCACCGGCTGCTCGACCTGCTCCAGGAGGACGGCCGCCGCACCTACTCGGACATGGCGGGGATCGTCGGCCTGTCGGTGGCCGCGGTGAAGCGCCGCGTCGACCGGCTGCAGGCGATCGGCGTGATCACCGGCTTCACCGCGCAGATCGACCACGCGAAGCTCGGCTGGGGCGTCGAGGCCTTCACCGAGCTCCGGTACGCCGGCACCACCCGGGTGCCCGACATCGTCGCCACCGCCAGCACCGTGCCGGAGGTGCAGTCGATCTTCACCATCGCCGGCGACCCGGACGCGCTGGTCCGGGTCCGGGTCCGGGACGTCGCCCACCTGCAGGAGGTCATCGACACCCTGCGCACCGCGGGCACGGTCACCGGGACGAAGACGCTGCTGGTGCTGGGGGCGTGGAACCGCGGGGCCTCGTGAAGCCTTGACCCGTCTGCGGGGCGCCGACGACGATCACGCCCGAGCGCGACGAGGAGGTCCCATGACCGAGCCGACCACCTTCACGATCACCGGCCGCGACGGCACCGAGGTCACCGCCTACCGGTGGGAGCCCGCCGGCACCCCGCGCGGGATCGTGCAGCTCACCCACGGCATGGGCGAGCACCTGCGCCGCTACGACCGGCTGGCCGCGGCGCTCGTCGGCCGCGGCTTCGTGGTGCAGGGCCAGGACCACCGCGGGCACGGCGCCACCGCCGGCACCCCGGAGCGGCACGGGGTGCTGGGCACCACGGGCTGGACCGGCCTGGTCGACGACATCGGGATCCTGCTCGACGCCGGGAAGGCCGCCTTCCCCGGTGTCCCGGTCGTCCTGCTCGGGCACAGCATGGGCTCGTTCGCCGCGCAGCAGTGGGTGATCGACCACAGCGGCGAGATCGACGGGCTGGTGCTCTCGGGCACCGCCGTGATCGACCTCCTGGAGCCGAACCTCGACCTCGACGGCCCGATCGACCTCGCCGGCTTCAACGCCCCCTTCGCGCAGCGCACCGGGTACGAGTGGCTCTCGCGGGACGAGGCGGAGGTCGACAAGTACGTCGCGGACCCCGCCTGCGGCTTCGGGCTCGATGTGCCCGGGTCGAAGGCCATGTTCGCGGGCGGCCGGGTCCTGGCCGACCCCGAGCGCGTCGCGCGCATCCGGCCCGACCTGCCGGTCCTGGTCACGGTCGGCGACGCCGACCCCGTCCACGGCGGGCTCGCGCTGCTGCACCCGCTCACGGACCGGCTCGCGGCGGCCGGCCTCAAGGACGTGACGGTGCGGATCTGGCCGGGCGCCCGGCACGAGGTGTTCAACGAGACCAACCGGGACGAGGTCGTCGCCGACCTGCTGGGGTGGCTCGACCGGGTGGTTCCGCCCGCCTGATCGGCCGGGATCCGGCCCGGCGTGTGACATTCCCGGCCGTTGCGGCGATTCCCCTGTCGTTCACCTGACGACGGAGGAGCCCGGATGGCCGACCCGCACGCCCGCGAGCCCGTTCGCGAGCCCCTGGTGTGCCTGCACGGGCTCGGCGGCAGCGTGCACGCCTGGGACCGCGTGCTGCCCGGCCTGCGGGCCCGGCACGACGTCCGGACGGTCGCCCTGCGCGGCCACGTCGGCGGCGAGATCTTCCCGGTGCGGGTGCGCCCGACCGTCCCCGCGCTGGTCGACGGCGTGGAGGCGGCCCTCGACGCGGCCGGGATCGCGCAGGCACACCTGGTGGGCAACTCGCTCGGCGGCTGGCTGGCCCTCGAGCTGGCCGCCCGTGGCCGGGCGCTCTCGGTGGTCGCACTGTCCCCGGCGGGTGGCTGGCTGCCGGACAGCGACGAGGTCCACCGGGTCTGGCGGCTGCTGGTGCCGGCGCACGACCTCGCCCGGCGCACCGAGCGGCACCTGGACCGGGCCGTGCGGCTCGCGCCCGCACGCAAGGCGTTGCTGCGGCTCGGTGTGGAGCACGGCGACCGGCTGGAGCCCGCCGAGGCCGCCGCCTTCCTGCGCGACAACGCCCGCTGCCGCTTCCTGCGCCCGCTGCTGCGCTCGGCGATCGACTACCACTTCACCGTGCCCGCCCCGGACGTGCCGGTGCGGATCGCCTGGTCCGCGCAGGATCGGCTGCTGCCCGCCCCGCGCTACGCCGAGCGCTTCCGCGCCCTGTTCCCGGCGGCGCAGCGCGTCCGGCTGCCCGGCGTGGGGCACGTGCCGATGTACGACGACCCGGCGCTGGTGGTCCGCACGATCCTCGAGGTCACCGCGCCCGACGCCGTCCCGGGACGTGCCGGCGACCCGGTGCCGGCCCACCCCTGACCGACGAGCTGGCCTACCCGAGCAGCGCCTCCGGGATCTCGACGACCCTGCTGCGCAGGTACTCCCCCAGGCCCTTGGCCTGCGGGTCCGGCCGGGTGGAGGAGGCCACGCCCTCGCCGAGGATCCCGTGCACCACGACGTTGAGCGCCCGCAGGTTCGGCAGGGGGTGCACGTCGATCGGCAGCTCCGCGGCCTCCGGTCCGAGCAGCTCCCGGGCCTTGTCCGGTGTGAGGAACGCCCGCAGCCAGGCGTAGGCCTCGTCGCTGCGGGTCCAGACGCCGATGTTCGCGTCGCCGCCCTTGTCGCCGGACCGCGCCCCGCAGACGGTGCCGAGGGGCGCCGGTCGCGTGGGGCCGCCGGGTCGGCTGTGTTCACTCTCTGCTGGGGTCGAGGACCCGGCGGCTGGTCCGGTGCCCGCCGTCGCCACCGGCGGGTCCGCGACCACGCGCCGCTTCCCGCCGGGCAGGACGACGGTGTGCGTGACGGCCTCCCGCGGCACGGCGGCCGGCCGGTACACGCCGTAGGCGGACTCGGCGCTCGGCGGCGTGGTCGTGTGGAAGCCCGCGTACCCGCCCAGGGCCAGCTCCATCGTGGCGTTGGAGAAGGCCCGGCCGACCGTGCGCGGGTCGGGGTCCTTGACGGTGATCCGCAGGTGCGCCGTGGCCCGCTCGTTGGCCGGGGCGTCGGGGGTGTCGAACCGCAGCAGCCGGACGTCGACCTCGGCGAACCGCCCCCGCCCGCCGAGGACGTCGAACAGCAGCTCCTCCGCGAACGCCGCCTTGGCCTCGATGTCCAGGCCGGTGAGCACGAGCGTCATCGTGTTGCGGTAGCCGCCGGCGTCGTTGAGCGCGACCTTCAACGTGGGCGGTGGCGCGCTCCCGCGGACGCCGGAGATCGCGACCCGGTGCTCGCCGTCGGCCTCCAGCCGGATCGTGTCGAAGTGCGTGGTGCAGTCCGGGCCGAGGTAGGCGGGCGCCGCGATCTCGTAGAGCAGCTGCGCGGTGACCGTGCCGACCGAGACCAGCCCGCCGGTCCCGGGGTGCTTGGTGATCACCGACGAGCCGTCGACGGCGACCTCGGCGATCGGGAAGCCCGGGTAGCGGCGGTCGGTGATCTCGTCGAGGAACGCGTAGTTGCCGCCGGTGGCCTGGGGCCCGCACTCGATCACGTGCCCGGCGACCACCGCGCCGGCCAGGGCGTCGAAGTCCTCCCGGTCCCAGCCGTGCCACCACGCCGCCGGCCCGACGACGAGCGACGCGTCCGTGACCCGGCCCGTGACCACGACGTCCGCCCCGGCCGCGAGCGCCTCGGCGATGCCCCAGCCGC
Source organism: Pseudonocardia autotrophica (assembly GCF_000717175.1). Taxonomy (GTDB): domain Bacteria; phylum Actinomycetota; class Actinomycetes; order Mycobacteriales; family Pseudonocardiaceae; genus Pseudonocardia; species Pseudonocardia halophobica. The sequence goes on from NZ_JNYD01000019.1 coordinate 146,076, forward strand.
CCAGGTAGGCGTTGGCGGACACCGGCTTGCCGTCCACCGGCGGGTCGATCGCGCCCAGCGATCCGCGCAGGTCGTCGCCCTCGACGTACGCGACCTTGGCGTCGGTGCCGAGCGCCTCGATCGCCGCGGCCAGGCCGGCCGGGTTGAGCCCGCCGGCGTTCGAGACGACCTTGATCCCCTTCTCGAGGCAGGTCCCGAGGACGTCCTCCATCTGCGTCAGGAAGGTCCGCGCGTAGCCCGCGGCGGGGTCCTTGGCCTGCGCCTTGGCCAGGATCAGCATCGTCAGCTCGGCGAGGTAGTCCCCGCACAGGACGTCGATCGGCCCGCCCTCGACCATCTCGCGCGCCGCCCGCAGCCGGTCCCCGTAGAAGCCCGAGCAGTTCCCGATGCGGATCGGCCGGTCGCTCTCGGCCGGGGTGATGCCGCCGGTCATGCAGAACCTCCCACGAACAGTCCGGGCTCGCGGCCCGTCCCGGGCTCGCCGGCGAAGGCCTGGCCGATCGCCACCCACTCCTCCGCGGCCGGGCCGGTCACGACGAGCGCGAGGTCGTCCCGGTGCCGCCGCTGCGTGATGAGCAGGGCGAAGTCCAGGGCGGTCCCGGTGATCCGGTCCGCAGCGTCCTCCGGCCCCCAGGTCCACAGCGAGCCGTCCGGCGCGTCGAGCTCCACCCGGATCGGCGCGGCCGGCAGCTCGCGGCCGTGCAGCGCGTAGCTGAACGCCCGCGCCCCGACCCCGATGTGGGCCACGTGCCGCAGCCGGGCGCTGGGCTCGCGGACCATGCCGAGGGCGTCGGCCACGTCCTGCCCGTGCGCCCAGGTCTCCATGATCCGGGCGGTGAGCGACGACGCGGCGCTCATCGGCGGCCCGAACCACGGCACCCGCAGCCCGGGGTCCAGGCCCCGGAACGCGTCGATCAGCCGCTCCCGGGACAGGTCGAACCAGCGCAGCAGCTCGCCGCCGGACAGGTCGCGGAACCGGGCCGCCACCGCGTCGGGGTTCACGCCGCCCTCGGTCTCGATCCGCTCCAGCTCGGCGCGGAACGCCTCGGGGTCCGTGGCGGACTGCAGCGCGACGTCGTCGAAGTAGGCCAGGTGGGACACCTGGTCGGCGATGGTCCACCCCTCGGCCGGGGTGTCGCGGGCCCAGCCGTGGTGGTCCAGCGGCGCCAGGATCGCGCGCAGCTCCGCGGACTCGGCGGCGAGGTCGTCCGCCAGCGCGGTCATCGAGACGGGCATCGCTATCTCCCCTTCCACACCGGGGTCCGCTTGTCGCGGAACGCGGCGGGCCCCTCCTGGGCGTCCTCCGACCGGTAGACCGGCGCCCAGATCTCCTCCGCCCGGTCGTACGCCTCCGCGCGGGTGCACTCCGCGGAGAGGTACGCCGTGCGCTTCGCGGCCCGCACGGACAGCGGCGCGTTGGCCGCGATCCGCCGGGCGAGCTCCTGCGTGCGCGCCCGCAACTCTCCTCCCGGCACCACCTGGTTGACCAGGCCGACCTCGCGGGCCCGGGCCGCGTCGAGGGGGTCGCCGGTCAGCAGGATCTCCAGCGCGACGCGCGGCGGGACCAGCCAGGACAGCGGCGCGGCCCACGGCGAGCCCCGGCCCACCTTCACCTCGGTGACGGCGAACCGGGCGTGCTCGGCGGCCACGACCAGGTCGCACTGCTGGGCCAGCAGGAACCCGCCGGCGTAGGCCACCCCGTTGACCGCCGCGATCGTCGGCTTCGGCACCTCGACGTTGCGCCCGAACTGCGGCAGGAAGTCCGGCGGCGGGATCTCCAGCGAGGTCTCCGCCATCTCCTTCAGGTCGCCGCCGGCGCAGAAGGCCTTGTCGCCGGCGCCGGTCAGCACGAGGACGGCGGCGGAGTCGTCGGCGACGAACCGGTGCGTGCCCTCCCACAGCCCGTCGCGGACCGCCTTGCTCAGCGCGTTGCGCGCCTCGGGCCGGTCGATGGTGAGCCAGGCGATCCCGTCGACGACCTCGTAGGTCACGACGTCGGTCAGGGTCTCGCTCACGGGAACCTCTTCCTCAGCTCGGGGCGGTTCAGCTTGCCGCTGCCGGTGCGCGGCAGGGCGTCGACGATCTCGATCCGCCGGGGCTTGTGCATGCCGCGCAGGTCGGGGTTGGTGGCGCACCACTCGGCGATCTGCTCGGCGGTCACGTCCGGCCGCGTCGGGACGACGACCGCGGTCACCTGCTCCACCCAGCGCTCGTGGGCCGTGCCGATCACCGCCACCTCGGCCAGGTCGGGGTGGTCGGCGAGGTGCTCCTCGACCATCTGCGGGAACACGTTCTCGCCGCCGGAGACGATCATGTCGTCGATCCGGTCCACGTAGTACAGGTAGCCGTCGGCGTCGGCGGACATGAGGTCGCCGGTGCGGAACCAGCCGTCCGACCACTTCTCCGGGGCCTCGATCCCCCAGTACCCCGGCGTCACCGCGTCGCCCTGCACCCACAGCTCGCCGACGCCCTCGTCGCCGGGCCGCAGGTCGGGCCCGCCGGCTGGGTCGTCGGCCCCGCCCACCCGAACGAGCCGGGTCCGCACGACCTGCTCCAACGGCTTGCCCATCGAGTCGGGGCGCCGCGGGTCGCCGGGCGCGTAGGACACCACGAGCCCGCTCTGCTCGGTCTGCCCGTAGATCTCGACGCCCCGGATCCCGGTGCCCGCCTCCAGCCGCTCGATCGCCGCCGTGGGCGTGCGGGAGCCGCCGAACATGCAGATCCGGAAGGAGTCGAGGACGACGGGGTTCGCGGCGGTCCGGTTGCCGACGTCGATCATCATCGTGGAGATCAGGCCGCCGTAGGTGGGCCGCAGCCGCTGCGCGAGGTCGAGCCAGACGGTGACGTCCCAGCGCGGCATGAACGTGATCTGCCCGCCGCGCAGCAGGATCGGCAGGCTCGCCAGCTGCAGCCCGCCGACGTGGAACAGCGGCATGCAGTTGAGCACGTGGTCGGCCGCGGTGAGCTCGTAGAGGTCGATCACGCCGTCGACCTGGGCGGTGGTGTTGCGGTGGGTCTGCCGCACGCCCTTGGGCACACCCGTCGAGCCGGACGTGTACATGAGCAGCGCGTCGTCCCGGTCCAGCCGCGGCACCACGTCGTGGACCGGCTCGTGCGCGGCCAGGACCCGGGCGAAACCGCCGTCCGGGCCGGTGGTGAGGATCTCCGGGCCGCCTCCGCCGAGCACGGTCTTCAGCCGCTCGACCTCGCCGGGCGGGGCGACGAGCCGGGTCACCCCCGAGTCCTCGATCGCGTGCCGCAGCGGCGCGTCGGGGAACAGGTGGTTGAGCGGGACGCCGACCGCGCCGGCCTGCCAGGTGCCGAGCAGCCCGATCAGGTACTCCAGGCAGTTGGGCAGGAAGAAGCCGATCCGCTCGCCGGGCTCGACCCCGGTCGCGCGCAGGTAGGCGGCGAACCGGCCGCCGCGTTCGGCGAACTGGGCGTACCCGATCTCGGTGTCGTCGAGCCGGAGGGCGATCTGGCCCGCGTGGTCGGCCGCGGCGCGCCGCAGCAGCCCGGCGATGTTCACGACGCCTCCTCCTCGACCACGGCCAGCACCCGGCCCGTCTCCACCTGGTCGCCGGGCCCCACGTGGACCTCGCCGACCACGCCGTCGACGGGTGCGGCGACGGTGTGCTCCATCTTCATCGCCTCGAGGACGACGAGGGCCTGACCGGCCGAGACGGTGTCGCCGGGGGCCGCGAGCACCCGGACCACGCCGCCCGGCATCGGGGCGAGCAGCGACCCGGCGTGGGCGACGGCGTCGGGGTCGGCGAAGCGGGGCACCTCGGCGAGGGCGGCGGACCCGTCCGGCCCGTCGACGAAGGACCAGCCGGGTACGCGGTGCACGGCGTACCGGCGCCGCACCCCGTCGACCTCCAGCTCGACGGCCTCGGGCGTCGCGGCGAGGAGGCGCACCGCGAGCCGCTCGCCGTTCACCGAGGCCGTCAACCCACCCCGCCGGAACGTGTACGCGACCTCCAGCGTCTCCTCACGCAGGCTGTAGGCCACCCGCTGCGGCATCCCGCCGACGTTCCGCCACCCGCTCGGGAGCCCGCCCAGCACCCGCGCCTCGCCCCGGTTCGCCGCCTGGCTCGCGAGAGCCGCCGCAAGGGCCTGTGAGTGGCGATGGTCGCCAGAGCGACGATCGCCACTCACGAGCACGGAGTGCCTGGTCAGGTAGCCGGTGTCGGTGCCGCCGGCGAGGAACTCGGGCTCGCGGAGGATGTCGACGAGCAGGTCCCGGTTGGTCGTGACGCCGTGGATCTCCGCCCGCTGCAACGCCCGCGCCAGGGTGCGGGCGGCCTCGGCGCGGGTGCGGCTGTGGGCGATCACCTTGGCGAGCATGGGGTCGTAGTGCGGGCTGACGACGGAGCCGTCCTCGACCCCGGTGTCCAGCCGGACGCCGGGCAGCTCCGGGATGCGGAAGCGGTGCAGGGTGCCGGTGGCGGGCAGGAACCCCGCGGGGACGTCCTCGGCGTAGAGCCGCACCTCGATCGCGTGCCCGTCGAGGACGGCGCCGGTCACCTCCGGCGGCAACGGCTCGCCCTCGGCCACCCGCAACTGCAGCGCCACCAGGTCCAGGCCGGTGACCAGCTCGGTGACGGGGTGCTCCACCTGCAGCCGGGTGTTGACCTCGAGGAAGAAGAACCTCCCGTCCTGGTCGAGGACGAACTCGACGGTCCCGGCGCCGGTGTAGCCGATCGCCTTCCCGGCGGCGACCGCAGCGGCACCGAGCTCGGCGCGCAGCGCGTCGTCGACCGCCGGGGACGGGCTCTCCTCCACGATCTTCTGGTAGCGCCGCTGGATCGAGCACTCGCGCTCGAACACGTGCACGACCTCGCCGTGGGTGTCCCCGACGATCTGCACCTCGACGTGCCGGGGGTCGACGACGAACCGCTCCAGGAACACGGTCCCGTCGCCGAACGCCGACGCCGCCTCCCGCCGCGCGCCCGCCACTGCGTCGGCCAGCTCCGCCGGGTCGTGGACGACGCGCATGCCGCGGCCGCCGCCGCCGAACGCGGCCTTGACCAGCACGGGGAACCCGATGTCGGCGGCGATCGCGCTCAGGTCGGAGAGTTCGTCCACCGTCGCCCCGGGAAGGACCGGCACGCCCGCCTTGTCCATGAGCGCCTTGGCCTCGAGCTTCGAGCCCATCGAGGCGATGGCCTCCGGCGAGGGCCCGACGAAGGTCAGCCCGGCCGCGGCGCAGTCCCGGGCGAACCCGGCGTTCTCCGACAGGAACCCGTAGCCGGGGTGGACCGCGTCCGCACCCGTCGCGCGGGCCGCCTCGATCACCAGGTCGCCGCGCAGGTAGGTCTCCGACGAGGACGCGCCGGGAAGGCGTACCGCCTCGTCGGCGAGCCGGACGAACGGGGCGTCCGCATCGGGGTCGGAGTACACGGCCACGGTGGCGATGCCGAGGGCGTGGGCGGTGCGTATGACGCGGGCGGCGATCTCCCCGCGGTTGGCCACCAACAACTTCTGGATTCTGCTGGTTGACATGGGGGCGCTCACATCCGGAAGACGCCGAAGCCGCGGCGGCCGGCGACGGTCTGGGAGTGCACGGCGGACAGGGACAGGCCGAGCACGGTGCGGGTGTCGCGGGGGTCGACGATGCCGTCGTCGTAGAGCTTGGCGGTGACGAAGAAGCTGTGCGACTCCGCCTCGATCTGCTGCTCGATCGCGCGGGTGCGCGCCGCGTCGGCCTGCTCGTCGAACGGCTTGCCCTGCGACGCCGCCGACGCCCGCCCCACGATCGACATGACCCCGGCGAGCTGGGCCGCGCCCATCACCGCGAGCTTCGCCCCGGGCCAGGCGAACATCAGCCGCGGATCGTAGGCGCGGCCGGACATCCCGTAGTTGCCCGCGCCGAAGGACGACGCCATGTTGATCGTCAGGTGCGGGACCCGGCTGTTGGTCACCGCGTTGATCATCTTCGCGCCGTCCTTGATGATCCCGCCCTGCTCGTAGTCCTTGCCCACCATGTAGCCGGTGGTGTTCTGCAGGAAGATCAGCGGCGTGTCCGTCTGGTTGGCCAGCAGGATGAACTCGGTCGCCTTCCTGGCCTCCTCACTGAACAGCACGCCCCGGTGGTTGGCCAGCACCCCGACCGGATAGCCGTGGATGCTCGCCCAGCCGGTGACCAGCGAGGTGCCGTAGAGCGGCTTGTACTCGTCGAAGTCCGAGCCGTCGACCGTGCGGGCCAGGATCTCCCGCGGGTCGAACGGCACCTTCGGGTCCGGCGGGACGATCCCGAGGATCTCCTCCGGGTCGTACTTCGGGGGCTCCGGGCTCGCCGCCGGCGCCGGCCCGAGCTTGTGCCAGTTGATCCGGGACATGATCTGCCGGCCCAGCCGGACGGCGTCGCGCTCGTCGGCCGCGAAGTAGTCCGAGAGCCCGGAGATCCGCGAGTGCATCTCCGCGCCGCCGAGCGCCTCGTCGTCGGACTCCTCGCCGGTGGCCATCTTGACCAGCGGCGGGCCGCCGAGGAACACCTTCGCCTGCCGGTCGACCAGCACGGCGTAGTCGCACATGCCGGGCACGTACGCGCCGCCCGCGGTGGAGTTGCCGAACACCAGCGCGATCGTCGGGATCGCCAGCGAGGACAGCTCCGTGAGCTCGTGGAAGATCCGCCCGGCCGGCACGAACAGGTCCGCCTGGGTGGGCAGGTCGGCGCCGCCGGACTCGACGAGGTTGATCACCGGGAGCCGGTTGATCCGCGCGATCTCCAACGCGCGCAACGTCTTCTTCAACGAGTACGGGTTCATCGCGCCGCCGCGCACGGTCGGGTCGTGCCCGATCACCACGCACTCCACCCCGGACACCACGCCGATCCCGGTGAGCACCGAGGCGCCCACGGTGAACTCGGTGCCCCACGCCGCGAGCGGGGAGAGCTCCAGGAACGGGCTGTCCGGGTCGAGCAGCAGCTCCAGCCGCTCGCGGACCGGGAGCTTGCCGCGGTCGCGGTGCCGCTGCGCGTAGCGCTCCCCGCCGCCGGCGATCGCCAGGTCCAGCTGCTCGTTCAGCTGGTCGATCACCTCCAGCTGGGCCGTGCGGTTGCTCGCGTAGGTCTCCGACGAGACGTCGAGCAGGGTCTTCAGGACGGGCATCAGCGTCCCCCGTAGTGGTCCGCGAAGCTCTCGCGGACGACGTTCTTCTGGATCTTCCCGGTGGAGGTCCGCGGCAGCTCGTCGACGACGATCACGGACTTGGGCACCTTGTAGCCGTCGAGCCGGTCCTTGAGGGCGACCCGCAGCGCCTCCGGGTCGACCGTCTCCCCCGGCTTCGGCACCACGACGGCGGTGATCGCCTCGCTCCACCGCTCGTGCGGCAGCCCGACCACCACGACCTCGGCGACCTTCGGCTCGGCGTCGTACACCGCCCGCTCCACCTCGATCGACGCGACGTTCTCGCCGCCGGTCTTGATCACGTCCTTGGAGCGGTCGGCGAACCAGAGCACGCCGTCCTCGCCGAAGCGCCCGACGTCGCCGGAGTGGAACCAGCCGTGCCGGAACGCCTCCGCGGTCGCCTCCGGGTCGCGCAGGTACTCCTGCATGGTGGACGGCCCGCGGTAGACGATCTCGCCCTGCTCGCCGGGCGGGAGCAGCGCACCGTCCGGACCCATGATCGCGACCTGGACCCCGGTCAGCGGCGTGCCGACGGCGCCGACGTGGGTGAGCTGGTGCTCCGGGCGGAACAGCGTGGTGATCGGCGACATCTCGGTCTGGCCGAACAGCAGCGCGAAGTCGCAGCCGAAGCCGTCGAGGCAGGCCTTGATCTGCGCCTCCGGCATCGGCGCCATGGCGTACACGGCCCGCCTGAGCGAGGACAGGTCCCGGGAGCCGAACGACGGGTGCTCCAGCGCCGCGCGGTACATCATCGGCAGCCCGAACACCTGGGTGATCTTCTCGCACTCGACGGTGTCGAGGAACCGCTCGGGCTCGAAGCCGCGGTGCACGTGGATCGTGGCGCCGACCGTGACCGCCGGCGTGCAGAAGGCATTGAGCTGGGCCGTGTGGAACATCGGCATCATCGCGAGGAAGCGGTCCGCGGTCGTCCAGCCGGAGTCGAGCGCGGCGGACATCGACTCGAGGTGGATCGCCAGGTGCGTGCCCACCACGCCCTTGGGGAACGACGTCGTCCCCGACGTGTAGAGGTAGCTCAGCGGCGCGCGGTCGGGGATCTCCACCTCGACCGGGGAGCCGTCGGCGGACTCGAGGTCGGCGAGGGTGGTCGGGCCGTCCCCGACGACGACCGTCTCGGGCAGGTCGAGCTCGGCGAGGCCGGCCAGCAGCCCGCTCTCCACCACGATCCCCCGCGCCCGCGAGTGGTCGAGCACGTACGCGACCTCGGGCGGCCGCCAGCCCAGGTTGATCGGCACGCACACCACACCGGCCTTGGCGCAGGCGTAGTACACGGCGAGGAACTCGGCGCTGTTCGCCGAGGCCAGGGCCAGCGCGTCGCCGACCCGGTAGCCGCGGTCCCGCAGGCCGCGGGCCAGCCGGTTCACCCAGGCGTCGAGCTCGGCGTAGGTCCAGCGGCGGTCCCCGTCCACCACGGCGGGGTGGTCGGGACGGGCGAAGGCGGACCGGGTCAGCGCGTCGCCGACGTTGACCCGATGGATCAGATTGGTGGTCACGGGCGCTCCTCAGTAGGACCGCGGGAGGCCCAGGCTGTGCTGGGCCACGAAGTTGAGGATCATCTCCCGGTTCACCGGGGCGATCCGCAGCAGCCGGGCCAGCCCCCAGTACGGCAGCAGTCCGAACTCCTGCGCCACGCCGTTGCCGCCGTGGGTCTGCATCGCGGCGTCGCACGCGGCCAGCGCGGCCTCGGCCGCCGCGTACTTCGCCATGTTCGACGCCTCGCCCGCCGGCAGTCCGTTCTGGTGCAGCCAGGCGGCCTTGCGGGTCATCAGCGCGGCCAGCTCGGTCTCGATCTTCGCCTTGGCCAGCGGGTGCGCGACGCCCTGGTGCGCGCCGATCGGCCGGTCCCACACCTGCCGGTCCTGCGCGTACCGCGCGGCGCGGTCCAGGACGTAGCGCGCGATGCCGACGCAGAGCGCGGCGCCGGTGATCCGCTCCGGGTTGAGCCCGTGGAAGACCTGCCGGAAGCCCTGGCCCTCCGCGCCGACCAGCGCCGACGCCGGCAGCCGGACCTCGTCGAAGTGCAGCGTGAACTGCCTCTCCGGGAGCATGACGTCGACCGGCAGCACGGTCTTCTGCAGGCCGGGCGTGTCCGTGGGCACCAGGAACAGGGACAGCTGCCCCTCGTCGCCGGTGCGGGCGACCAGCAGCAGCGCCTCGGCCGTGTCGACGCCGGAGATGTAGTACTTCTCGCCGGTCACGACCCACTCGTCCCCCACCCGGCGCGCCCGCGTCGAGAGCTTGTGGGTGTTGGACCCGGCGTCGGGCTCGGTGATCGCGAAGACCACCTTCTGCCGGCCGCTCGCGAGCCCGGGCAGCCACTCCTTGCGCTGCTCCTCGGTGCCGTACTCGGCGATCACCTCGGCCGAGATCGCGTGCGTGACCAGCAGCAGGAGGATCGGCGCGCCCTGCGCCGCGATCTCCTCGCACACCAGCGCGAGCTCGACGAGGCCACCGCCACCCCCGCCGTACTCCTCCGGCACGTTGACCCCGGCGAAGCCGGAGTCGCCGAGGGCGTGCCACAGCTCGGTGCACTCGGTGCCCGCGCGGGCGTGCTCGACGTAGTACGCGCCCCCGTAGGGCGCCGCGACGGCCCCGACCGCCGCCCGCAGGTCGCGGTGCTCGTCGCTCTCGGCGAAGTCCACTCCGACTCCCGTCGCGTCTCCCGGAACCCCAATTGTGATTTCTGGTTCACTCGTGGCGGACCCTACCGTGCGGCTGCCATGATGACCAGATGCCGACCCTCCCCACCACCGCCGCCACCCCCGGCACGGCCGCCGGAGGGCGCAGCCGGCGGGACCCGGAGCGCCGCGAGCGGATCCTGGCCGCCGCCGCGGAGCTGGCCTCCCGGCGCGGCTTCCACACCGTCGGGATGGCCGACATCGGCGCCGAGGCCGGCATCGTCGGGTCCGGCGTCTACCGCCACTTCGACAGCAAGACCGCGATCCTCGTCGCCCTCCTCGACCGGGTGATGGCCCGCCTGCAGGAGGGCGCCGGGGCGGTGCTGGCGGGCCCGGGCGACGAGCGGGCTCACCTGTCTGCACTGGTCAGGGACCATATTCGAGTGGCGATCGAGGACCGGAGCGTGCTCGCCGTCTACCACCGCGAGGTGCACACGCTGCCCGAGGAGGACCGGCGGCGGCTGCGCCGGCTGCAGCGGCACTACCTCGAGGACTGGGTGCACGTGCTGGCCCCGCTGCGCCGCGACCTGGCCGACGGCGAGCTCCGGCTGGCCGTGCACGCCGCCATCGGCGCCATCCAGTCGACGCTGTTCTTCCGCAGCGGGCTGGCCGACGAGCGGCAGGCCGACCTGCTCGACGGGATGGCCCACGCGTGCCTCGGCGTCGAGCCCGCGGAGGCGGCGTCGGCGGAGGCCGTGCCCGGCACGGCCGAGTGAACCGGGAATGACTGCAGCCTTGCCATCGTGACGGCGATCACGGCATGCTGGCCCGCATGCTGCCCCTCCAGCCGCACGGCACGGCGCTGCCCGATCCCGCCTCGATCGACGTCGAGACCCTGCGCGGGCGGCGGGCCGTCCACCGCTGGGAACGCACCTCCGTCGGCGACCTCTTCGAGCGGCTGACCTGGAGCTACCCGGACAAGGTGGCGCTCACGGCCGTCGACGGGGCGCGCGGCGAGGAGCGGTTCGCCGAGGTCACCTACCGGGAGGCGGACGACACGGCGAACCGGGTCGCCCAGGCGTTGGCCGCGGCGGGGCTCACCCCCGGCGACCGGGTGCTGCTGATCTGCGAGAACTCGGTCGAGGCGCTGCTGGCGAAGATCGGGATCGCGAAGGCCGGGATGGTCGCCGTGCCGCTCAACCCGAGCCTGGCGGCGGACGTCCTCGAGCACCTGATCGGGCTGACCGAGCCGCGGTTCGCGTTCGTCGACGCCGAGCTGTGGCCGCGCGTCGAGCAGGTGTTCGCGGTGACGGGGCTGACCGTGGGCGCCACGATCACGGTCGGCGGCGGGCCGGTGGCGGGCAGCCCGGCGTTCGGCGAGCTCGTCGCCGGGGCCTCGGCCGACGAGCCCGAGGTCGAGATCCACGGCGACGACATCTGGCAGCTGCTGTTCACCTCCGGCACCACCGCGATGCCGAAGGGCGTGATGCTCTCGCACAGCTACGCGCACCTGGCGGCGCTCAACTTCGCGCTCTCGCTCACCCGCGGCCTGCGGCACGACTCCGACCTGCGGCTCTGCACGTTCCTGCCGATGATCTACCACATCGGGGACGAGCTGTTCCCCTTCGGCGCCTTCGTCTCCGGCGGGTCCGTCGCGCTCGGCCGCCGACCCGCCCCGGGGCCGGTCGCCGAGGCCACCGCGGCCACCGGCGCGACCGCCCTGTGGGCCGGCTCCCCGCAGTTCGTCACCGCGCTGGCCGAGGAGCTCGACGCCCGTCCCGACCTGGACGTCTCGCCCCTGTCGATCCTCGTCTACGGCTGGGGTGCGCTCTCCCCCGCCGTGCTGGAGCGGCTGGCGGCGCGCGCCGCACCGGGCTTCGTCACGCTCGGGATCTTCGGCCAGACCGAGGCGATCGCGTGCCACCGGTTCTGGCCCACCCGTTGGCCGGAGGTCCACGCGCGCAGCGCCCCCGCCGTCAACTACGTGGGCGTGCCCAGCGGGATGCTGGCCTCGGACGTGGTCGACGAGCTCGGCGACCCGGTCCGCGACGGCCGGCCCGGCGAGGCCGTCTACCGCTCGCCGATCATGACCGCCGGGTACTACCGCAACCCGGAGGCCACCCGGGAGGCCTTCCGCGGCGGCTGGTTCCACTCCGGCGACTCCGCGACCGTCGACGAGGACGGCCTGCGGGTCATGGTCGACCGGTACAAGGACATCGTGAAGTCCGGCGGCGAGAACGTGTCGAGCATCCGCGTCGAGGCCGTGCTCCACGAGCACCCGGACGTGCTGCGCGCGGCGGTGATCGGGCTCCCGCACGAGCACTGGGGCGAGGCGGTGACCGCCGTCGTCGTGCCGCGGGACGGCCGCAAGCCCGAGGCGGACGAGATCATCGCGTACTGCCGCGAGCGGCTCGCGGGATACGAGACGCCGAAGGCCGTCGTCTTCGCCGACGCGCTGCCCGACACCGTGGGCGGCAAGGTCCTCAAGTACAAGCTGCGCGCGGCCCACGCCGACCTGTACTCGTAGAGGTGTGGACTTCACCGAGGAGGACGACCACCGGCTGATCCGCGAGGCGGTGCGCGCGGTCTGCGCCCGGTTCGACGACGACTACTGGAGCGAGCGGGACAGCACCCACACGTTCCCGTGGGAGTTCTACGCCGCGATGGCCGAGGGCGGCTGGATCGGCATCGCGATGCCGGAGGAGTACGGCGGCGGCGGGCGCGGGATCACCGAGGCGTCGATCGTGCTGGAGGAGGTCGCGGCGTCCGGAGCCTGCATGAACGGCGCCAGCGCGATCCACATGTCGATCTTCGGGATGCACCCGGTGGTGCTGCACGGCAGCGACGACCTGCGCCACCGCGTACTCCCGGACGTCGCGTCCGGGAAGCTCCACGTGGCGTTCGGCGTGACCGAGCCCGACGCCGGGCTGGACACCACGAACGTCACCACCCGGGCCGTGCTCGACGGCGACGCCTACGTGGTGCACGGGCGCAAGGTCTGGACGTCGAAGGCCCTCGAGTCGGACAAGGTGCTGCTGCTCGTGCGCACCACCCCGCGCGCCGAGGCCGCGAAGCCGACCCAGGGCATGACGCTGCTGGTCGCCGACCTGCAGGACCCGGCCGTCACGATCTCGCCGATCGACAAGCTGGGCCGCAACGCCGTCGCCTCCTGCGAGGTGGTCTACGACGGCCTGCGGGTGCCGGTGGAGAACCGGGTCGGCGAGGAGGGCGCGGGCTTCCGCTACCTGCTCGACGGCCTCAACGCCGAACGTGTGCTCATCGCCGCCGAGGCCTTCGGCATCGGGCGGGCCGCGCTGCGCCGCGCCGTCGCCTACGCCGGCGAGCGGGTGGTGTTCGACCGGCCGATCGGGTCGAACCAGGGCATCGCCTTCCCGCTCGCCGACGCGCACGCCCGGCTGCGCGCCGCCGAGCTGGTCATCCGCGACGCGTCCTGGCGGATCGACCGCGGACTGCACGCCGGCGAGCAGGCCAACACCGCCAAGTACCTCGCCGCCGAGGCCGCGTTCCAGGCGGCCGACGCCGCCGTGCAGACCCACGGCGGCTTCGGCTACGCCCGCGAGTACCACGTGGAGCGGTACTTCCGGGAAGCCCGGCTGCAGCGGATCGCCCCGGTGCCGCAGGAGATGGTGCTGAACTACCTCGCGCAGCACGTGCTGGGGCTGCCGCGGAGCTACTGACGCGGGCTGCTCCCTGGCCGAGTGGATCTGGGCGCAGCGGCTCGACGCCGTGCGCGCCGACCTCCTCGACCCCACCCAGCGCCACCGCACCATCTCCGAGCTGGCCTTCGACCGCGGATTCGTCGACGCCTCGCACTTCAGCCGGGCCTTCCGCGCGCGGTTCGGAGGCACCGCGCGGGAGGTCCGGAAGGGGTGATCGGAGCCGCCGGGGGTTGCCCGGCGGATCAGTAGCATGTCACGCTCCACCGCGATCCGGGTCTCACCGTGGAGGCGCCCATGCGTGGTCTGATGTTCGACAGCCAGCTGCTCCTGCACTCGTTCCTCTGGCGTACGGAGCGACTGTTCGCGGACAAGCAGATCGTCACCCGGCTCGGGCCGGGCGAGTACCACCGCTACACCTACCGGGACTTCGGCAAGCGGGCCCGCCGGCTCGGCGACGCCATGCGCACGCTGGGCATCGGGCCGGGCGACCGGGTCGGCACGCTGGCCTGGAACCACTACCGGCACCTGGAGACCTACTTCGGCGTGCCCGGCATCCAGGCCGTGCTGCACACGATCAACCTGCGGCTCTCCCCGGCGCAGCAGAAGTTCACCATCGACAAGGCCGAGGACCGCCTGCTGCTGGTCGACGTCGACCAGCTCGACCTCGTCGCCGACCTGCTGGACCTGGGCCTGCCCACGGTCGAGGCGGTCGTGGTGCTCGCCGACTCGGTGCCCGAGCACCGTCTGCCGCTCCCGGTCCACTGCTACGAGGAGCTCCTGGCCGCCGCCGACGAGGACGCGCAGTTCGAGGAGTTCGACGAGCACTCGGCCTCGGCGATGTGCTTCACCTCGGCGACCACCGGCGACCCGAAGGGCGTCGTGTACTCGCACCGGGCGATGGTGCTGCAGGCGATGTGCCTGGCCATGCACGACAAGCTGAACATGAGCGAGTCGCAGGTGTGGCTCGAGGTCGCGCCGATGTTCCACTGCAACGGCTGGAACATCCCGCACACCGCGCTGCTGCAGGGCGCCACGCTGGTACTGCCGGGTGCGCACCCGTCGCCGGCCGACTACGTCGACATCATCGAGGACCTCGGCGTGACCGGGATGAACGCGGCGGTGACGATCGGGACGATGATCCGCGACGCCGTCCGCGCGTCGGACCGGCCGCGGGACCTGTCGACGCTCTCCACGCTCTGGCTGGGCGGGCAGGCGCCGTCGAAGGCCGTCATGAAGTGGTTCCGCGACGAGTACGACTGCGAGGTCATGCAGGGCTACGGCATGACCGAGAACTCCCCGCAGATCTGCTTCTTCGCGCTCAAGTCCACCCTGGCCGACGGGGACGACGACGAGATCTACGCGCTGCGCCAGACCCAGGGCCTGCCGATCCCGCTGCTGCAGATCAAGGTGTGCGACCAGGAGACCCGCGAGGAGCTGCCCTGGGACGGGCAGTCCATCGGGGACTTCTTCGTCCGCTCCCCGTTCACCGCGTCCGAGTACTACAAGGACGAACGGACCAAGGACTCGATGATCGACGGCTGGCTCAGGACCGGCGACGTCGGCTGCATCGACCCCGAGGGCTACGTCCTGCTGAAGGACCGCTCCAAGGACCTGATCAAGTCCGGCGGCGAGTGGATCTCCACCATCGACCTGGAGAACTCGCTCATGCTGCATCCCAAGGTCGCCGAGGCCACCGTCGTCGGGATCGAGGACGAGAAGTGGCTCGAACGCCCGCTGGCCTGCGTGGTGCCGAGCGATCCCTCCCTGACCGCGGACGAGCTGCGGGACCACCTGCTCGCCGAGGGGTTCATCAAGTTCTGGATCCCGGACACGTTCCTGTTCGTGCCCGAGGTGCCCAAGACGAGCGTCGGCAAGTACGACAAGAAGGCGATCCGCGGGGTGGTCGCGGACGAGGGGCTGGAGCGGGCGAAGGCGGCGCTGGGCGCGGGCTGAGCGGGTCGGCCGATCGGTCGACCCGGGCATCGGGCGGGACGTCCGTCGGTCACCGGATCCTCGATGGGGCCGGGAGACGAGAGCGTGGGTGCAGGGCGAGGAGCCCCGGCCGGACGGTCCGGCAAGAACCCACGAGAGGAACGACGATGCCCACCACGCTCATCACGGTCCGGCCCGGCCGGACCCTGCCGAACCCGGAACACCGCCACACCTGGGCCGCCGGGTCGCACCACCACACCTCGGACGGCGCGGTCAGCTACCGCAAGTGCCTGTCCTGCGGGGCCTGGGGTCTCTTCGCGCCGACCGTGGAGGATGGTTGCTGAGGGGGCTCGAAGCCCGAGGAGCAGCGAAAGCGTCTCCGACCGTTGCGCGACCAGGTCGGGGTAGCTGCCGTCCCGCTCGGCCCAGCGATGCACGAGCGAACCCGAGCGCCGCCCCGTGCAGGACTTCGCGAAGTAGAAGTAGACGAGACCGCGACCGACCGCAGCAGCGGGCGACCAGTCACGTCGACGGGCTGCCTCCGCGGGAGGGCTGAGGGATCCGCGCGGAGGTCCGCGGTGGGCACAGCGCTGCAGCCCCGCAGCCGCGGGGCCTACACGAGCTGCGCGATGCGCCGTCGTCCCTCGTCCGATCGGTCGAGGTTCGAGGGGCGGGGTCGCCTGCGGGGTATCTGGTCGGGGTCGATCCAGGCGGGCGGGATGAACTCCGGGATCCCGTCGCGCAGGCGCACCACCCAGTCCGTGGAGTGGATCTGGCGGTGGTGGGCCTTGCACAGCATGACCAGGTTCCCCAGGGCCGTATGGCCACCGTGTTCCCACGGGGTGACGTGGTGGATCTCGCACCAGGATGGTGGGCAGTCGCAGCCGGGATGCGCGCAACCGCCGTCGCGGGCGGTCACCGCGCGGCGCAGCCCGTCGGGGATCGAGCGGGTGAGCCGGCCGACGTCCAGGGGCTGGCCCTGGCCGTCGAGCACGATCGGCACGACCCCGCAGTCACAGGCCAACTGGCGCAGCGCGGTCGGACTCAGTTGTCCGGCGAACTCCAGCATCCCGGCCCGGGCGCGCTGTTCGAGGTCCTCGAGGCGGATCTGCACGGTCAGGGTGGGGCGCCGCCCGCCCACCGACGGCAGCTCGCCGTGCTCGAGGACCCAGCCGCACACCTCGGCCAGTGCCTCGGCCTGGCGTTCGGCGGCGGTCCGGTCGTCGTCGGCGGTGAGGGGCGCGGCCTTCGCATCGAGGGCCGTGGCGATCGCCTCGAACAGGGCGGCGTCGTCGTAGCGGCCGACCAGCCGCCCGCCGGGTTTGGTGGCGTAGCGGGTCAGGCGTAGTTCGTTGACCTGCGGCGGCGGGGCGTCGTCGGGTTCCGGGCCGTCGGCGTCGAGCGCGTCGAGCAGCGCGGTGCCCCACTGCTGCAACTCCCGAGGTGTGTAGGTGGCGGCGGCGCCGGCCAGCTGGATCTCCGCGCCGGCCCAGATCTCCGGGGAGAGCCGGCCGGCGGGCGGCGAGGCCAACAGTCGGGCGACCACCGAGACGTGGGCCAGGGAGGTGTCCCCGGCGGCGAACACGTCCGCCGTGGCGGGCAGCTTCGCGGGCAGCGCGGCGCCGTCGAGCCCGACCCGTGGGCAGACCGCCTCGGCCACCGCGACCCGCTGCGCGGCGACCCCGCGGTCGAGCCGCAGCAGATCTTGCAGCGCCCGGGTCGGCGAGGCGTAGCCGTGCTCGGCGAAGGTGCCGTGCCGGTCGAGCCCGGCCACCGCGTCGACCCCGATCCGCTCCAGCCGCCGCATCACCCGAGGACTTGTGGCTGCCTCGGCGCCATGTTCCAGCGCATCCGGACACTCGGACATCCACGAGAGACGCGAGACCTCGGATCGCGCCGAGGTCCAGCTGGAACCCGGACCTCCCAGCGCGGCGCTGCCCGCGTGCCAGCTGTCAGGTGTGTGCGATGTGGAGGACGAGCTGTTCGAGGGGCAGGACGAGGGCGGCGAGGATCATCGCCGCCCCCGAGATGCGCGTGAGGATGCGGGCCGGCGTGGGTCGCCGGTGGAGGGAGCGTTGCGCGGTGTAGCCGAGGAAGGCGTAGAACATCGATGCGAGCAGGATCCACGTGCCGCCGAGGACGGCCAGCTGGACGGCGAAAGGCCAAGGACCGCCCGGGTCGGCGAACTGCGGCAGGAATGCCAGGAAGAACAGCAAGGACTTGGGATTGAGCGCGCTGACCCCGGCACCCTGGCGAACGGCTCTACCCAGGCTCACGCTCCTCGGGGCGAGGGTTCCCGGTGGCGCGTCGGTGGTCGGGCGGCGCAGCATGCCGACCCCGACGTAGAGCAGGTACACGGCACCGACCAGGGTCAGCAGGAGCAGTGCCGCCGGTTGGACCGCCACGAGGGGCGCCACGCCGGCTACGACCACCGCGGTGGTCAGGACGTAGCCCACGGCGAGACCGGCGACCGAGGGTGCGACGAACCCACGTCGCGAGCCCGCGCCGAGGACCAGGGCCCAGTCCGGGCCGGGGACCATGATCAGGGTCGCGGCGACGCCGGCGAAGGCCAGCAGCGCGGACATCTCCGGATCGCGCAATCATCGACCAGCTGCGCCGGAACGCTCAGCTGACCAACACCGAACTCGCCGACCGGGTCGGGTTGACCCCCTCGCCGTGCCTGCGCCGGGTCCGCCGTCTCGAGGAGCAAGGCGTGATCCTGGGCTATCACGCACGGATCGACCCGTCGATGATCGGGCGCGCGTTCGAGGTCCACGTCGAGTTCGAGCTCGCCGACCAGGGCAAGGACACCGTCGAGGCCTTCGAGGCGGCCCTGGTGGCGTTCGAGCAGGTCGTCGAGGCTCGCCGGATGTTCGGCCGGCCCGACTACCTCGCCCTGGTCGCGGTCGCCGACCTTCCCACCTACGAGCAGTTCATGACCCGACAGCTGATGGCGCTGCCCGGACTCGGACGACTGCAGTCGCGCTTTGCCATGAAGACCATCAAATCGGAGATCCTCAGTACGTGAGGCTCCCAGAACGGCCTGTGGACGGCGAGGGTCGACGCTCGTCCCCGTCCGCTGCGCCGCGGGGAACGAGGTTCGTGGAGCCCGCTCCGGGCCTCCTCAGCCCGGCAGCACCTTCCGCTCCCGCAGCACCCGCATCCAGTGCCGGAAGGACTCCTCGGTGTCGTAGCAGTCGCCGAACCCCGCCTGCCGCACCTTGACCGTGCTGACCAGGGCCGGCGGCCGCGCCTCGGTGGCGCCGTGGGCGAAGCAGTAGTCGGCGTAGAAGTGCGACTCCCCCAGCAGCGCGTCGAGCGAGGGCTCGACGAGCCCCTCCCGCTCCGCGATCCGCCGCCAGACGTCGGCGTGCGCGGGCAGGTACTCCGCGAGCCGGACCGGCTCGTCCGGCGCGGGGGCCATGCCGAGCTCGTCGGCGAGGGCCGGCCAGAGGTCGCGCCAGTTGAAGGCCTCGCCGTTGGTGAGGTTGAAGTGCTGGTCGCGGGCCGTCTCGGCGGTGGCGGCCCACAGGGCGGCGTCGCCGACCAGCCGGACGTCCACGGCCTCGCTCGCGATGCCCGCCCCGCCCGGATATCCGAACGGCAGGCCGAGCTCGCGGCGCACCGCGGCGTACACGCCGATGACCGGCGGCAGGTTCATCGCCACCCCGGTCGCGGGGCCGACCACGATCTGCGGGCGCAGGATCGTCCAGGCGAACCCGTGCTCGGCGGCCGAGGCGCGCAGGTGGTCCTCCTGCAACCAGTAGAAGTTCTCGTGCGGGTCCCGCGGGGCCCGCTCCCGCGCGGGCACCGGGATCGGGTGCAGGTGCACGCCGTAGGCCTTGGTGCCCTGCAGCAGCGTGACGTGTTCGAGGCCGGGCGCGAGCGGGTCGAGGAGCGCGCGGAACATCGCCAGGTTGGTCCGCATCTGGTCCTGTTCGCGCCAGCCGCGGATCAGGCCCGGCTTCTCGTGCAGCGCCCCGTAGACCAGGTGCGACGGCCGGAGGTCGGCCACCGCCTCGGCCGTCGCGGCGGCGTCGGTCAGGTCGACGGCCAGGTGCCGCACCGGGCGCGCCGGCGGGCGCCGGGACAGCGCGACGACCTCCCAGCCCGCCTCGGCGAACGACTCGACCGCCGCCTCCCCGACCAGCCCGCTCGCCCCCGCGACCAGCACCCGTCGCGCCTCGCTCATCCGCTCCCCCTCCGCAGCCCACCCACCACGAACTCGGCGTACTCGTCGGCGATCTGCCCGACGCCGTCCTCCCCGGCCAGCTCGGGGTCGTACCAGACGGTGATCCAGTTGAGCGCCCCGAGCACGGGCTTGGTCGCCAGCCGCGGGTCGGTCCCGCGGAACGCGCCCTCGCGCTGCCCCTGCGCGACGACGTCGGCGAAGAGCTGCTCGTACTCGTCGCGCATCCGCACGATGTCGTGGAGCGACTCGTAGCGCGGGCCCTGCCCCAGCCGCCGCATCTCCACCGCCTGCACCGCCACGCGCTGGAAGGCGTTGCGCGTCATCATCTTCGCGGCGTGCCGGCGCACCATCCGCTCCAGCCGCTCGACGGCGTCGCCCTCGGCCTCGGCCAGCGGCCGCACCTCGGTGAGCAGGTCCCGGATCCCGGTGAGCACGACGTCGAGGAAGATGTCGGCCTTGCTCCGGTAGTAGTGGTAGACCCGCCCCTTGGTCGCCCGCAGCTCGTCGGCGATGTCGTCGATGGTGGTGGCGTCGTAGCCGTTGCGGGTGAAGGCCACCGCGGCGGCCTCGAGGATGTCCTGGCGTCCGGGGCCCGCGCCGGACCGGGAGAGCTCGCGCGTCACCGCCGGGATCCTCGCACCCGCCGCACGAGGCCGTGCCAGATCCCGACGAGCCCGGTCGGCGAGGCCAGCAGCACCACGGCGAGGACGCCGCCCAGCACGATCTTGTCCGCGTCGCCGCCGAGCGAGGCGAGCTGTTGCTGGCTCGTCAGCAGCAGCGCCCCGACCAGCGGTCCGAGCAGCAGCCGGCGGCCCGGAAGGATCACCGCGGTGAGCATGAACAGCAGGAAGGTCGGGGACAGCAGGTCCGGGCTGACGTAGCTGCGCTGGTAGGCGTAGAGCCAGCCGGCGAGCGCCGTGATCGGCGCGGACAGCACGAAGACCAGCATCCGGGTGCGCCGGACGTCGACCCCCATCGCCGTGGACAGCTCGCCGTTCATCTGCGCCATCAGCGCCGTGGTGCCCAGCCGGGACCGGCGGAAGCGCGCCACGAGCAGCACGACGAGCACGAGGCAGACCAGCGCGATCGGCCACAGCTCGGCGTTGGTGCGGGCGACGTAGGTCCCGCCGAACGCCGGCAGCTCGAGCAACGGGACGCCGACGACGCCGTCGGACCCGCCGAGGGCCTGCGTGTTCTGCACGACCGTCAGCCCGATGATCGCCGCCGCGTACGTGACCAGCGAGAACACGAACTCCCGCGTCCGCAGGGTGGCGAGGCCGAGCAGCAGCGCGAGCAGCACCGTCACCACGATCGACGCCAGGAGCGCCGGAATCGGCGTCCAGCCGGACCGCACGGCGAGGATCGCGGTCGTGTACGCGCCCGCCGCCCAGAACAGCGTGTGCCCCAGGCTGACCTCGCCCAGATAGGACAGGACGACGTCGACGCCGTAGGACATGATCGCGAAGATGGCGACCAGCACCACCGTCGTGTAGATCCGGTCCGACCCGCCGAGCAGGGACGGGAGCAGGTACGCGAGCGCGACCAGGACCACCCACAGCAGCGCGCGGGCCCAGGTCGGCACGCGCCGCGCGGCCGGCGCGCCGGTCGTCCCCCGGGTCGCGACGTCGGCGGTCATCGGCGGGCCGCCAGTCCCTGCGGGCGGACCACGAGCACCACCAGCAGCACGACGAACGCCGCGGCCGTGGAGTAGGCGGGCGGGAAGAACGTCCCGAAGAACGCCGTGAACAGGCCGAGTCCGATGGCCACGACGAGACCCCCGACGAGGTTGCCGACGCCCGCGAGCACCACCACGAGGAAGGTGACGATGACCTCCTCGAAGCCCATGGACGTGAGGATCGGGCTGCGTGGCCCCACGACCGCGCCCGCGAGCGCCGCGCAGACCGCGGAGAACACGAACACCGCGAGGTAGACGCGCGCCGCGTCGATCCCGTAGAGCTGGGCGAGCTTCGGGTCCTCGGCGACGCCGCGGACCATCCGGCCGAGGTCGGTGCGGCCGAGGACCACGAAGGTCAGCGCGTAGAACGCCAGCGCGAGCACCACGATCAGCACGTCCTGGCCCGTGAACCGGGCGGCCCCGAGCGCGAGGTCCTGCTGCTGCAGCGGGCTGTCGATCGTCTGCGGGTCACCGCCGAACAGCAGCGCCGCCCCACCCTGCAGCAGGTAGCCGAACGCGAGCGTGACCAGCATGAGGTTGACGATGTTCTGGTCGAGCGTCATCCGGGTCATCAGCAGCTGCAGGACCACGCCGAGCACGGCGACGACCACCAGCGCGACCGGGACGGCGACCCCGTAGGGCAGCCCGAAACGGCTGATCGCGAACCAGGTGACGAAGGCGCCGAGCATGTAGAGCTGGCCGTGCGCGAAGTTGACCAGGCGGGCGGCGCCGAGCAGCACCGTCCAGCCGACGGCGAGGAGTGCGTAGCCCGCGCCGAGCGCGAGCCCGTTGACCAGGGCGGCGAGGATCACGGGCCCAGCCCTCCCAGGTAGGCCTGGGCGACGCGGTCGTCCTCGCGCATCTGCGCGGCGGTGCCCGAGGCGACGATCCGGCCCTGGTCGAGCAGGTGGAGCCGGTCGGCGACCTCGAGCGCGGCCCGCACGTTCTGCTCGACGAGCAGCACGGACAGCCCGGCGTCGACCAGGTCGCGGATGTGGGTGAGCACCTCGACGACGAGCCGCGGGGCCAGGCCGACCGAGGGTTCGTCGAGGATCAGCAGGCGCGGGGCCGCCCGCAGCGCGCGGCCGATCGCCACCATCTGCCGCTCGCCGCCGGAGAGGGTCGAGCAGCGCGCGGCGATCCGCTCGCGCAGCCGCGGGAACACGTCGAGCACGTCGTCGACCGAGTAGGGGCGGCCGGCGGTTCCCCGGGGCGGACGCACCACCCGCAGGTTCTCCTGGACCGTCATCCCGTCGAACACGCCCTTGCCCTCCGGGACCAGCACCAGGCCGAGCCCGGCGCGGCGGTGGGCCGCGAGCCGGCCGACGTCCTGCCCCGCGAGCCGCACGGACCCGGTGACGGCGGGACGTCCGCGCGACCATCCGGCGACGGCGTCGACCAGCGTCGACTTGCCGGCACCATTGGCCCCGGCGACGGCGACGAGCTCGCCGGCACCCACCCGGACCGACACCCCGTCGACGGCCAGGCTGTGCCCGTAGCGCACCCGCAGGTCGGCGACGTCGAGCAGCGCGCTCACGCCGTCCTCCCCAGGTAGGCCTCGAGCACCCGCGGGTCGCGCTGCACCTCGGCGGGCGGGCCGTAGGCGATCGTCTCGCCGCGGTCGATCACCAGCAGCCGGTCGACGATCTCCATCACCAGGTCCATGTGGTGCTCGATCAGCACGATCGCGAGGCCGCGTTCCCGCAGCTCGCGGAGCAGGTCGGCGAGGGCGCGCATGTCGTCGCCGCCCACTCCGGCCGCCGGCTCGTCGACCAGCAGCACGTCCGCGCCGGGGCCGTGGGCCAGGGCGACGGACAGCACGCGCTGCAGGCCGTACGGCAGGTCGTCGGGACGGGTGTCGTGGTGCCGCTCGGCGATGCCGAAGTCCGCCAGGAGCGCGCGGGCCGCGGCCCGGCACTCCCGCCGCGCCCGGGCCTCCCGCCACGGCGTGACGATCGCGCCGCCGAGCCCCGTCCCGCGCTCCACCTGGAACGCGGTCATCGCGTTCTCCAGCACCGTCAGGCCGCCGAAGAACGAGTTCTGCTGGAAGGTCCGGCGCAGCCCGCGCCGAGCCAGCACCTGCGTGGGCACGCCGTCGGTGTCCGCGCCGCGCAGCAGCACCCGGCCGCTGCGCCGCACCACGTTGGTGACCGCGGCGAAGCTGCTGCTCTTGCCCGCGCCGTTCGGGCCGATGACGCCGAGGATCTCGCCGCCGTCGACCGCGAACGACACGTCGTCGAGCGCCTGCAGGCTGCCGTACCGCACCGAGAGGCCCTCCACGCGGAGGGCGGTCACGAGTTCCAGACCTCGGCCGGGACCGGCACCTCGTCGAGGACCTTGATCTTCCCGCCCTCGACGGTGAAGGCGTACACCTTCGTCTGCATCTGGCCCTTGTCCGTGAAGGTCACGTCGCCCATCACGGTGTCGGTGAAGGTCTGCCCGTGGATGGCGTCGGCGACCGGCTGCCGGTCCAGCGTGCCCGCCTTGGTCACCGCGGCGGCCCACACGTCGACGCTCTGCGCGCCGAGCGCGGCGTACTTGTCGGGCGGGTTGCCGGTCTTCTGCCGGAACGCGTCGGCGAACTTCTGGTTTTCCGGGTACCCGTTGAACGGCGCGACGTCCGGGAAGTAGATGTCCGCGGAGTACAGCCCGTCCACGGCGGTGCCCCCGGCCAGGTCGATCACCTTGGGCGAGACGGTGCCGAGCGCGGCGACGTGCGGCGCGCCGATCCCGGAGCGGGCGTACTGCTGGGCCAGCGCCGGCATCCCGGACGACTCGGCGGCGTTGGCCGAGAAGACGGCCTGCGGCGCCGCACCCTGGATGTTCGACAGCGGCACGCGGAAGTCCGTGGCGGAGTAGTCGAAGGTCTGCTCGGAGGCCACGGCCACCCCGGCGGGCTGGAGCTGGGCGGTGAGCAGCGCGCCCAGGTCCTTGCCGTAGGCGTCGTTCTCCAGCAGGTAGCCGACGGACTTCGCGCCGAGGTTCTTCGCCAGGTACTGGCCCGCGACGTAGGCGCCGACGGCGTTGCCGGCGTTGAGCCGGACGGCGTCGGGGTCGGCGTTGCCGAGGATCGTGGCGTTCTGCGGGATCGTGGTGATGTTGAGGATCCCGGCCCGCACCAGCACGGGCTGGATGGCCAGCGTGACGGGCGAGTTCCAGCCGCCCATCACGACCGACACGCCCTCGCTCGCCAGCTGCGTCGCCGCGCTCACGCCGTTGGCCGGGTTGCTCTGGTCGTCCTTGGCGACGATCTGCAGCTGCCGGCCGAGGACCCCGCCCTCGGCGTTGATCACATCCGCCTGGACCTGGATGGCGTCGAGCACGTCCTGCCCGTTGGGGCCGGCCGGGCCACTGAGCGGCACGATCACGCCGACCTTCACCGGGCCCGACGTACTGGCGGCGCCGGAGCCGCCCGACCCGCCCTGCGGGGCCGAGCCGGTGTTCGCACAGCCCGCCGTCAGGGCGATCGCGCCGACCAGCGCACAGACCGCCGTCCACACCTTCGTGACACGCACCCGGGTCCTCCAGGTCGTCGTTGACCGTACTACTCGGTATGACGCCCGATGGTCGCCGAGCGACCCCGGGAGGTCAAGGCATCCGCATTACGCATACGGATGTCCGGTCAATTGCGGGCGAGTCCCGGGATCCGGTCGCGTGGTTGTCCGGTCCGCGCGCACGTCGCACGATGGGGGCATGACGGCCGCTGCGCACGGTGACGGGTCCCCCGTCCCGCCTCCCGCGCTGCGGTCGTTCGATCTCGAGCGCTTCTGGCCCTCGCGCCGGAGCCACGCGTTCGACGAGGGATGTCGCTGAGGGCCGACGAGCCCGCCCGGACCCCGGGCACCGGTCGTCGCGCCCTGCCCCGACCCCGCCCGAGCGCCCGCGCCGTCTGACGCGCACCGCAACCCGCCGGGTCGTCCCGGCCGGTCCGGGGCGGACCGGTGCCCCGGAAGGACCCACCACCGCCCATGTTCGCCCCCGCCCTGCGCCGCCGCGCGACCGTCCTGCTCGCCGCCCTGGCCGCCGTCGGCCTGGCCGCCGGCTGCTCGCGCGCGCAGGAGAGCACCCCCGCGGCTCCGACGAGCACCTCCCCCGCGACCGAGCTGCGCCTCGGCTACTTCCCCAACATCACGCACGCGCCCGCGCTGATCGGCGTGGCCCAGAACTACTTCGCCCAGGAGCTGGGCAGCGGCACGAAGCTGACCACCCAGACCTTCAACGCCGGCCCGGACGAGGTCAACGCCCTGCTCGGCGGCTCCCTCGACGCCGGCTTCATCGGCTCCAGCCCGGCCATCAACGCCTTCGCGAAGTCCGACGGCGAGGCGGTCCGGCTGATCGCGGGCTCCACCTCCGCCGGCGCCCAGCTCGTGACCAGCCCGGACATCACCACCCCGGACCAGCTCAAGGGCAAGACCATCGCGACCCCGCAGGCCGGCAACACGCAGGACGTCGCGCTCAAGAAGTGGCTCAAGGAGAACAACCTCGAGATCGGCGAGGGACCGGACAAGGTCACCGTCCAGAACATCGACAACCCGCGCACGCTCGACCTGTTCAAGCAGGGCCAGGTCTCCGGCGGCTGGCTGCCCGAGCCGTGGAGCTCGCGGCTGGTCGACGCGGGCGCCACGGTCCTCGTCGACGAGAAGTCGCTGTGGCCGGACGGCAAGTTCCCGACCACCGTGCTGATCGTCCGCACGCAGTTCCTCCAGGAGCACCCGCAGACCGTGGAGGCCCTGCTGCGCGGTGAGCTGAAGGCCATCGACTTCGCCAGCTCCAACCCGGACGAGGCCAAGAAGATCACGAACGACTCGATCAAGCAGATCACCAACTCGTCGCTCTCCCAGCCGGTGCTCGACCGCGCCTTCTCCGAGCTCAGCTTCGACAGCGACCCGCTCGCCTCGACCTTCCCCCAGCTGTCCGAGGACAGCGTGACCGCGGGCGCCACGCCGACGGAGACGAACCTGCAGGGCTTCGTCGACGTGACCGCCCTCAACACCGTCCGCCAGGCCGCCGGGCAGACCCCCGTCGACGCCGCGGGCCTCGACAAGCAGGGATGAGACGGGTGACGACGAGCATCGAGTCCGAGATCGAGCACGCCCGCCGGGGCCGCACCGCGCACACCGCGGTGGAGCTGTCCGGGGTCGGCAAGACCTTCGGCACCGGGACGGGCGCCGTCACGGCGCTGCGCGGGATCGACCTGCGCGTGGCCCACGGCGAGTTCCTCTGCCTGCTGGGCGCCTCGGGCTGCGGCAAGTCGACGCTGCTCAACCTGCTGTCCGGGCTGGAGGAGCCGACCACCGGCACGGTGTCGGTGAACACGGCGCGCCCGTCGTTCATGTTCCAGGAGGCCGCGCTCATGCCGTGGCTCACCGCGGCGCGCAACGTCGAGCTGCCGCTGCAGCTCGCGGGGCAGGGCCGCGGGGCCCGCCGCGAGCGGGCCCGGGAGCTGCTCGAGCTCGTCCGGCTCGACGGCGTGGGCGACAAGCGCCCGCACGAGCTCTCCGGCGGCATGCGGCAGCGCGTGTCGCTGGCCCGCGCGCTCGCCGCGGCCACCAGCACGGACGGCAGCGCGCAGGGCGGGGCCCCCGGCCTGCTGCTCATGGACGAGCCGTTCGCGGCGCTCGACGCGATCACCCGGGACGTCCTGCAGGGCGAGCTGCTGCGGGTGTGGGAGGCCACCGGCACCACCGTGGTCTTCGTGACCCACGACGTCCGCGAGGCCGTCCGGCTCTCCCAGCGCGTCGTCCTGCTCTCGTCGCGGCCCGGCACGGTCGTGCGCGAGTGGAGCGTCGACGAGCACGGGCCGGAGCTGCACGACGAGATCACCGGCCGGCTGCGACAGGTGATCACCAGCCATGCCGCCTGAGCTCGTGGAACGCCAGGGCGGGAGCAGCACGGACGACAGCGCGAAGGCGCTCGCCGGGCTCGACGCCCTGGACACCCCGACGGTCAACCGCGTTCCGTGGTGGCGGCGGGCGTCGTCGAGCGTGCTGCCGCCGGTCGTCGCGCTCGTGCTGATCGTGGTGATCTGGCAGGTCGTGTGGGCCTCGGCGGTGCTGCCGGAGTTCAAGCTGCCGGCGCCGATGGCGGTGTGGGACTCGTTCCTCACGATCGTCGCCGACGGCAGCATCTGGTCGATCCTGTGGACCTCGATCAGCCGCGCCTTCCTCGGCTTCGCGATCGCGCTGGTCATCGCGACGCCGCTCGGCCTGCTGGTGGCGAAGGTGCCGGTGGTGCGGTCGGCCATCGGCCCGCTGCTGTCCGGCCTGCAGAGCCTGCCGTCGGTCGCGTGGGTGCCCGCGGCGGTGCTCTGGTTCGGCCTGACCGACGCCACGATCTACTTCGTGGTGCTGCTCGGCTCGGTGCCGTCGATCGCCAACGGCCTGGTGGCGGGCATCGACCAGATCCCGCCGATCCTGCCGCGGGTCGGCCGGGTCCTCGGCGCCCGCGGCCTGGCGAGCGCCCGGCACGTCCTGCTCCCCGCCGCGCTGCCCGGCTACCTGGCCGGCTGCAAGCAGGGCTGGGCCTTCTCGTGGCGTTCGCTGATGGCCGCCGAGATCATCGCCGCCGGGCCGGCCCTGGGCATCGGACTGGGTGCGTACCTGAAGAACGGCAGCGACTTCAACGACATCGCCGCGGTGTTCTCGGCGGTGCTGCTGATCCTCGTGGTCGGCATCGGGATCGAGCTGCTGGTGTTCCGGCCGCTCGAGCGCCGGGTGCTGCGGGCCCGGGGCCTCGCCCTCAGCTGAGCCCGGAGCCGAACCCGGCGCCCACCCGGAAGAGAGCATTGCCAACCTTCATGCACTCGTCTTAACGTCGGAGGCGTTCCTCGAGGGGGAGGCCGTTCGATGACGAACAGTGGCCAGGAGCTGGGCGGGGCGACGGACGACGAGATCCGCGCCGCGCTCGCCGTCGCCGATCCGATGACGTTGCGCGGGCTGCTGTACCAGCTCACCGGGGACGAGTCCCTCGCGCGGCTCCCGGTCACGCTCGCCCCGGCGGGCAACGCCGAGGCCATGCGGCTGGCCGACAAGGCCGACGCCGCGCTGGTCCGCGAGAAGGCCCTGCGGTTCCTCGCGGCCCACCGCGACCGCGGCGCCCCGGACCTGCCGCTGGGCCCCGCGGACCGGCTGCCGCGCAGCATGGGTCTGGTCGCGGGCGTCGAGCTGCCCGCCGACGAGCTGGAGTGCTGGACCGAGGAGCTGGCCGTCGACCCGTTCGCACGGGGGCTGCGGTGGCCGCGGACGCCGGATCCGGAGGCGCTCGCGGGCTTCTCCGTCCTCGTCATCGGTGCCGGGCTCGGCGGACTGGGCGCCGCGGTGCAGCTGGAGCGCGCCGGGATCCCGTACACGGTCGTCGAGAAGAACCCGGGCGTGGGCGGGACCTGGTACGAGAACCGGTACCCGGGCGCGCGCGTCGACACCCCGAGCCGCGCCTACACGCACCTGTTCGGCGTGGACTACGAGTACCCGAACCCCTTCTGCGAGCAGGCGGAGAACGAGAAGTACTTCAACTGGGTCGCCGACACCTTCGGCGTGCGGCCGCACATCGAGTTCGACACCGAGGTCCGTTCCGCGGTGTGGGACGAGGCCGCCGCCCGGTGGCGGGTCACGCTCGCCTCGCCGGAGGGCGAGCGCGAGATCGCCGTCAACGCCGTGATCAGCGCGGTCGGCTTCCTCGCCCGGCCGAACATCCCGGACCTGCCCGGCGCGGAGCTCTTCGAGGGCGCCGCCTTCCACAGCGCCCGCTGGCCCGCCGGCCTCGACCTCGAGGGCGCCCGGGTCGGGGTGATCGGCTCGGGCTGCACGAGCTACCAGATGGCACCCGAGCTGGCCGGGACCGCGGGCCACCTGTCGATCTTCCAGCGGACCCCGCAGTGGGTGTTCGACCGGCCCGGCTACCGGACGGCGTTCCCGCCGGAGGCGACGTGGCTGGACCGCAACGTGCCCTGGTACCGCAACTTCCAGCGGCTCCGGGTGAGCTGGCTGTCCGGCCCGCACGTGCAGAGCGCGGCGTTCACCATCGACCCGGAGTGGTCCGACCCGCACACGCTCAGCGCCCTCAACGCGCGGTTGCGCGAGCAGCGGCTGGAGTTCCTGCAGCGCAAGCTGGCGGGCCGGCCGGACCTGGTCACCGCGATGACCCCCGACCATCCGCCGATGTCCGCACGGCCCGTCGTCGTCGATCCCGGGCTGAGCGTGGTGGACACCCTGCTCCGCGACGACGTCGACCTGGTCACCGCACCGATCACCGAGGTGACCGCGACCGGGGTCAGCACCGCCGACGGCGCCGACCACCCGCTCGACGTGCTGGTCTACGCCACCGGCTTCCGGGCCAACGACTTCCTCTGGCCGATGGAGATCCGGGGCCGGGGCGGGCGGCGGGTGGAGGACCTGTGGGCGCGCGACGGGGCGCGGGCCTGGCTGGGCACCATGCTGCCGGGCTTCCCCAACTTCTTCCTGCTCTACGGGCCGAACATGAACCCGTTCAGTCTCGGCGTGGTGACCTTCTCCGAGATGACGACCCGGTTCGCGCTGGACCGGGTGGCCGAGCTGGTGCTGTCCGGACGCTCGTCGGTCGAGGTGACCGAGGAGGCCTACGACTCCTACAACACCGCGCTCGACGCCCGGGAGCGCACCCGGACCTGGAGCGACCCGCGGGTCGACAACTACTACCGCAACGCGCACGGCCGCTCGGCCGCGAACTGCCCGTTCGAGGGGACCGAGATGTGGCGGTGGCTGCGCCACCCGGAGCCCGGGGACCTCGTCGTGCGGTGAGGCCCCCGGGGCCGGATCAGGACTTGGCCCTCAGGGCGAAGTTCTCCGGGATGATCAGGTCGTCGCGGGACAGCTCGTGGATGCTGGACTTGCCCAGGCCGAGCAGGGTGGAGTCGATGCCCTGGCGCAGCACCTCGAGGGTGTTGGTCACGCCGTGCTGGCCCGCGGCGGCCATGCCCCAGAGGTAGGCGCGGCCGATCAGCACCGCCTTGGCGCCCAGCGCGAGAGCCTTCACCACGTCGGAGCCGCGCCGGATGCCGCCGTCCTGCAGCACCTCGATCTGGTCGCCGACCGCGTCGACGACCGCCGGCAGCGCGCGGATCGACGCCGGGGTGCCGTCGAGGTTGTTGCCGCCGTGGTTGGACACCGAGATCGCCGTGCAGCCGGCGTCGACGGCCCGGCGGGCGTCGTCCGGGTGCATGATCCCCTTGACCGCGAACGGGCCGTCCCACTGCTCGCGCAGCCAGGCGACGTCCGCCCAGGTCACCGGCGGGGTCTGCATCCACTGGAAGTAGGCGCCGAAGAAGGTCGGCGGCGCCTCGTCGCCGATCGCCAGGTTCGGGGTGGTCAGGTCGGGCAGCTTGCCGGTCTTGGCGAAGTCGAACAGCCAGCGCGGCTTGCGCAGCACCTCGGGCGCGAAGTGCAGCGCCGCCTTGAGGTTCACCTTCTCCGGGATCATCGGGGCGTCCCAGTCCCGGGCGGAGTCGAACGACCAGTCCAGGGTCATGATCAGGCCCTTGGCCCCGGCCTTCTTCGCGCGCTCCGCGCGGGCCAGCAGCTGGTCGCGGGAGCCCACCCAGTACATCTGGAAGAAGGTCTTGTCGTTCACGGCCGCGACGTCCTCGATGGACCGGCTCGCGAACGAGCTCAGGCCCATCGCCGTGCCGGCCCCGGCGGCGGCGCGCGCCACGGCGACCTCGCCCTCCGGGTAGACGGCCTGCACGCCCGTCGGCGAGATGATCACCGGGAAGGAGATGTCCTGCCCCATCACCGTGGTCGCCTGGTTCCGCTGCGCCGGCAGGTCGGCGATGCGCGGGCGGAACCCGAGCTCGCTGAACGCCTCCACGTTGTCCGAGACCGTGACGCCCTTCTCGGTGCCCGCCACGAGCGCCAGGTACACCGAGCGGGGCAGGCGCTTCTTGGCCCTCCGCTGTGCCTCGGCGATCGTCTCGAACCAGTTCTTCGTGCTGGCCATCGCGCCTGCCCCTTCGCAGCTCGGATCCGCGTGTCTGCGGCCACCCTACTATTTCGGCACTCGGTGCCATAGTGCGGCCCGGCATCCCGGTCCCGAGCCCCTCCGAAGGGTCAGGACCGGCCTCCTCCGGGCGGCCGGGGTGCCCGTGAACAGCGCGGACGGCCGTGAACGCCGACGGCCCGCGACGCGGGGTGCGTCGCGGGCCGTCGGGAACGGGCCGTCGGGAACGGGCCGTCGGGAGCGGGCCGTCGGGAGCGGGCCGTCGGAAGCGGGCCGTCGGAAAGGTCTCAGCCGGTCCGGCGCAGGTGCGGTGCCCGGCGCAGGGCCGCGCGGGTCACCGCGAGCTCGTGCGCGACCTCGGCCGCGATGAGCTCGGCGTGCAGGTCGACCTGCGCCGGGTTCCCGGCCAGGGCGCGGTGCCGGGCGACGAGGTCCTCCAGCGCGTCGAGCAGCCGGTCGACGATCTCGGTGCGGCGGTCGTCCCGGGTCGGCCTCGGCAGCCGCACGGTCGGCGGGTCGAGGTCGGCGGCCTGTTCGGCCCGGGGCGCCGGGGTGGCGGCCTCCCGGTCGTGGATCGGGGCGGTCATGTCGTACTCCTACGGACGAACGTGAACGGCGGCGGGATCGGCGGGTGCCTGGAGGCCGGCCCGACAGAGTGCGCTCGCGGTCCGTAGATGGTCGACGGGGCGACGACGGCTCAGGAACGGACGAATCAGGCACCGGGACGAGCACAGGGGGCGCATCGGGGATCTCCGGGACGGGCGACGGGCGGGGGAACGGTCAGTGACCGCGACACCAGCCGCGCGCATGGCGACCGTGACGGCACGGCGACGGCGGCACGTGCGGCACCGCTCCCACCTCCCGAGTCACGATCACGGAGTCCAGAGTGCCCGTGCCGCCGCGACTGCGGCAACCGGGTTACCGTCACGGCGGGTCAACATCACATCCGGGGGCGAACGGGAACCATCCGGCGCCGCCGCACGTCTCGGGGTGGTGCCGGCCGGACGCCGACCACGAAGAGTGACGTCAGACGCCGGCCGGCGCGTCCTCGACCCCTGCCTCCGCCGCCGCCCGCGCCGCGACCCGCTCCGCGTGCGTGGGCGGGTCCGACGGGACGCCGTGCGGGCGGAGCGCCTCGAACTCGGCGCGCAGGGTCGGCAGGATCTCGCCGAGCAGGTCCAGCTGCTCCAGGACCGTCTTCAGCGGCAGACCCGCGTGGTCGACGAGGAACAGTTGGCGCTGGTAGTCGCCGAAGTGCCCGCGGAAGGTCAGCGTCCGGTCGACCACCTGCTGCGGGCTGCCGACGGTCAGCGGGGTCCGCTCGGTGAAGTCCTCCATGGACGGGCCGTGGCCGTACACGGGCGCGACGTCGAAGTACGGCCGGAACTCGTCCCACGCGTCCTGGCTGTTGCGGCGCATGAAGAACTGCCCGCCCAGGCCGACGGTGGCGGCCGCCGCCGGGCCGTGGCCGTAGTGCTCGAACCGCTGCCGGTAGAGGCCGATGAGGCGGGTGTAGTGCTCCGGCGGCCAGAAGATGTTGTTCGCGAAGAAGCCGTCGCCGAAGTAGGCCGCGATCTCGGCGACCTCGGGGGTGCGGATCGAGCCGTGCCAGACGAAGGGCGCGACGCCGTCGAGCGGGCGGGGCGTGGAGACGAAGCCGTGCAGCGGGGTGCGGAAGCGGCCCTCCCAGTCGACCGGCCCCTCCGAGTCCCAGAGCCGGCGCAGCAGCTGGTAGTTCTCCACCGTCAGCGCCACGGAGTCCTGGATCCGGTGGCCGAACCAGGGGTAGACCGGCGGGGTGTTGCCGCGGCCGAGCATGAGGTCGACGCGCTCGGGGCCCGCGAGGTGCTGCAGCATCGCGAAGTCCTCGGCGATCTTCACCGGGTCGTTCGTCGTGATCAGCGTGGTCGAGGTCGACAGCACCAGCCTCTCGGTGCGGGCGGCGACGTAGCCGAGCAGCGTCGTCGGCGAGGACGGCACGAAGGGCGGGTTGTGGTGCTCGCCGGTCGCGAAGACGTCCAGGCCGATCGCCTCCGCGTGCTCGGCGATCCGGACCATCGCCCGGATCCGCTCGTGCTCGCTCGGCGTGGCGCCCGTCGTCGGGTCGGTGGTGACGTCCCCGACCGTGAAGATCCCGAACTGCATGTGCTCCCCCTCGTCGCCGACGATGATTGCATCGGCAACCGGACGGAACGGTGAACGGTCGTCCGGTGTTCCCGGACGGTCGGTCGCGGACTGGACATGCGGGGACACGCCGGTGCCCGGCCCGCGGTAGGGCCGTTCGCCTCTGCGGGAGGAACAGCCGTCGACCGGTCGTCGAGCGGGGCGCACCCCTTCGCTAGCGTTGTGCCGGCAGTCACCCACAGGTGTCGGGGCACGACAGGTGGCGGTGCCCGCTCCCCGGCCCGCTCCCCGACATGCACGAGGAGGCGCTCGTGAGCACGCAGGTCTCGGACGGACTGACGGTCCTGGCCGTCGACGACGAGGAACCGGCGCTTCAGGAACTGGCCCACCTGCTGAACGAGGACCACCGCGTCGGCACCGTGCTCACGGCGCCCGACGCGACGGAGGCCCTCCGCATCCTCGGGAGCCGGCCGGGCGCCGGCCCGGGCGAGTCCGGGGTGGACGTCGTGTTCCTGGACATCCGGATGCCGGGCCTCGACGGGCTGGAGCTGGCCCGCGTCCTGTCCGCCATGGCCTCGCCGCCGCCGGTGGTGTTCGTGACCGCGCACGACGACCGCGCCGTCGACGCCTACGAGATCGGCGCGGTCGACTACCTGCTCAAGCCGCTGCGCTCCGAGCGGCTCGCCGGCTCGATCGACCGCACCATCGCCACCAAGGCGCAGAGCAGGCCGATGCCGGCCCGGCCCGCCCCGCAGGGCCCGCCCGCGCGGCCCGAGCCGCCGGAGGACGAGGTGATCCCGGTCGAGCTGGCCGGCACCACCAAGCTCGTCCCCCGGTCCACGGTGCGGTTCGTCGAGGCCCAGGGCGACTACGCCCGCCTCCACACCACGGAGGGCGGCCACCTCGTCCGGATCCCGCTGTCCGTGCTCGAGGAGCGCTGGCGCGAGGCCGGGTTCGTGCGGATCCACCGCGCGTACCTCGTCTCGCTGCCGCTGATCACCGAGCTGCGGCTGTCCGGTTCGGGGTACGTCGTGCGGATCGGGCACGGGCCGGGCGCGCCGGAGCTGCCGGTGAGCCGCCGGCACACCGCCGCGCTCAAGCGGATCCTCCGCGGCCGCCCGCCGCGCGAGGAGGGGCCCACGGGCCCGCTCGCGCGCATCCGCTGACCGGGGCCACCGACCGGGCCCTGCACCTCACACCGGACCGACCGTCCGGCGCACCACCGACCGCTGCGCCGACCGGGTGCACCCTTCGTCGTGCACCGCGTGTCGTCGGGCGCGCCCGATCGGGCGTCACCTAGCGTGATCGTCGATGGCGGCGACGCGACGGATCCGGCTCCTGCTCCCCCTGTTCGGTGTCCTTCTCGTGCTCGCCGGGTGCGCGACCAGCGCCGCGGCCCCGCTCGACGCGGCCGCCCCGCCGTCCACCGCCCCGCCCACGGCGGCATCACCGACCACGTCCGCGCCGCCGCCCGTCCCGGAGCTGCCCGGCGGCGGACACGTCCTCTTCCCCGGCCGCACGATGGTCGCGCTCTACGGCCATCCGGGCGCGCCCGCGCTCGGCGTGCTGGGGGAACAGGGCGTCGATGCCTCGGTGCAGCGCGCCCGCGACCTCGCCGACCGGTACGCCCCGCTCACGGGCGAACCCGTCGTGCCGGCGTTCGAGATCATCGCGACCGTCGCGAGCTCGGCCCCCGGGGCGGACGGCGACTACTCGAACGAGTCCGCGCCCGAGGACCTGGTCCCGTGGGTCGACGCGGCCGCCGCGGCGGGCATGTACGTGGTGCTCGACCTCCAGCCCGGCCGCAGCGACTTCCTCACCCAGGCCCGCCGCTACACCGACCTGCTGCGGCGGCCGAACGTCGGCCTCGCCCTCGACCCCGAGTGGCGGCTGCGCGCGGGACAGAAGCACCGCGTCCAGGTGGGCTTCGTCGATGCGGCGGAGGTCAACGCCGTCGCGACCTGGCTCGCCGATCTCAGCCGGGAGGCACGCCTGCCGCAGAAACTGCTGATGCTGCACCAGTTCCAGGCCCAGATGATCCGGGACCGGGAGCAACTGGTCACGGACCGTGACGAATTGTCCGTCGTGCTCCACGCCGACGGTTTCGGCACGCGTGCGGAGAAGATGGAGACCTGGGACCGCCTGCACCAGGCCGTCCCGGCCGGTGTCACCTGGGGCTGGAAGAACTTCTACGACGAGGACCGGCCGATGTTCGACCCGGCCGACACGCTGGCCGTCGGGCCGGTCCGGCCGGTGTTCGTGTCCTACCAGTAGGGGTACCCCCGGCCGTGTCGTGACGGGCAGTATCCTCGCCGGGATCTCGCCGCCGAGATCCCGCGTGCCGGCGGTGGACCCGGTGCCCTCGCGACGAGGACACCCGCACACCCCCGCCACACGTACCAGCACGTACGGTCCCGAGTCGCTGTGGAGAAGGGGGTGTCCGACGTGGCCGACGACGCACGCACCGGACGCGCCCGCGAGGACGTCCGGGAGCTCCGTGACGTCCGGGATCCCGGTGAGCTCCCCTCCCGACGACGCCCGGCGCACTCCGGCGAGCCCTGGCCCCGCCGCGCCGAGCGGCCCCTCGTGCAGGAGCCCGCACCGCCCCGGCGGCCCGCGAACGGCTCCGGTGGCACCGGCGGCTCCGGCTTGAACGGCGTCGACGGCGGCACGGGCGGCGGCCCCACCGGCCGCAACGGGGTCGCGAACGGCTCCGGCCGGTCCGGCGACGCGCCCGCCCCGCGGGAGCCCTGGCCCTCCCGGCGGCACGCGGCCGGCGCCGAACGCCCGGACGTGCCCGGTCCCGCGCGGCGCGGCCCCGGCGGCCCCGGCGGCCCGGACGGCCGCGGCGCCCCCGCGGTGCCGGGGCCCGGCGCGCCGGGCCCCGTCGGCCCGGACGTCCCGTCGCGCAGCAGGCCCGGTGGTGGCCGCCCGCCCGCGCCGGACCTCGGCCAGGGCGCGAGCCGGCCCGACCGCGGCGATCGCGGCGACCGTTCCGACCGCTCCGCGAGCGCCCCGCCGCCCGGACGCGCGGGCGGTCCTCGCCCCGGCGCTACCCCCAGCGGCACCCCCGTCGACCCCGGCCGGCCGGGTCCGGGCGACCGGTCCGCCGACCGCGGCCGCGGCGCACACCCGACGCAGGGCGGTCCCGGTGGCCCCTCCGGACCCGGTGGAGCCGGCCGGGGCGACCGTGCGCCCGACCGCCGGACCGGCGGCGATCCGCGGAACCCCGGCCGTCCCGGTGCGGGCGACCCCGGGCGGCCCGACCGGTCCCGCGGCAGCAGGTCCGCCGGCGAGCCCCGCGACCCCCGGGCCGACCCCCGTGCCGACCCCCGCACCCCCGGCGGTTCCGCCGACCGCTCCGCCGACCGCTCCGGCGCCCCGCGCCGCGGGTCCGGGGGCCCCGGCGGTCCTGGTGGCCCCGGCGGTCCTGGCGGCCGCGGCGGTTCCGCGGGCGGCGCGCCGCGCCAGGGCCGCACCGAGCAGAGCCGGAGCGGGCAGAGCCGGACCGACCAGGGACGTGCCGAGCAGGGACGTCCGGAGCAGGGCGGTCCCGCCCGGCCTCCCGGCCCCGGCGCCCCCGGCCGCCCCGGTGGGCCCGGCGGACCCCGGCGGGACGACCGCAGCGCCAGTGCGTCCGCCCGCGGCGGCTCCGGTGCGCACGCGGCCCCGCCCGGTCCCCCGGGGCGCGTGCCCGACCAGGCCCGCCGCTCCCCCTCCGACCCCAGTCGCCCGCCCGGCGGTGCGGGCCGGCCCGAGCAGGCCGGTCAGCCACCCGGGCAGGCCGGTCAGCCGGGTCAGCAAGGGCGGCCCGGCGAGCGCCGTCCCGGCACGCGACGACCCGAGGGCGCCGCGGCCCACCGCACCCGCGCCACCGCGACACCCGACGGGCGCCCGCCCGGCCAGGCCGGCCGGCGCCCCGGCACGCTCCCGCCGGGCGGCAGGCCCACCGACAGCAGGCCCACCGACGGCAGGCCCACCGTCGGCACGACCGGTGCCGCCACCGGCACCCGCACCGGCTCCGACCGCGCCGACACCCGCTCCGGTCCCGACCGCGCCGTTCCCGAGCGCGGCGCCCCGACCCGTGCCCCCGCCCGGGCCGCGGGCGCCTCGGCCGCGGCCCGGACGACCGGCCTCGACGACCCGGCCGCGACCCGTGTCCCCCGCCGCATCCCGGCGAGCGAGGCGGCCGCTGACCGTGCCGCCCGCCGCCGCGCGGAGGCCGGGGACGGCGCCACCCGCACCGGCAGGAACGGCAGCACAGGCAGGAACGGCAGCGTCGGTGGCAAGGGCAGGGCCGGCCGGCGCGGCACGGCCCGCCGCACCCTGCGCGCGGCACTGGCCACCACGGCCGCGTCGACGCTGGTCCCGGGCACGGGGCACCTGATCCTGCGCCGCCGGCGCACGGGCGGGCTCATCCTCGGCCTGTTCCTGCTGGTCCTGGCGGCCGGCGCGGTCGCGGTCCTCACGATGAGCCGGCGGGCGCTGCTCGAGAACGCGGTCTCGACGACGGTCCTCGCCGTCGGCGCGGTCGTCGCGCTCGTCGCCGCGCTCGGCTGGATCGCCCAGATCGCGCGGACCTACGCCCTGGCCCGCCCGCGGGACATGGGCGCCGGGCGGAAGGTCCTGGGCACCGCCGTCGCGGCGGTGCTGTGCATGGCCGTGGCCGTGCCGTTCGGCTACGCGGCCGACCTGGCGAACTCGCAGCGCTCCCTGCTCAACGACCTGTTCAGCGGCGGGGCCGGCGGCACCGCGGCCGCGGAGGCGATCAACAAGCCGCGGCTGAACGTGCTGCTGCTGGGCAGCGACGCCGGCCCGGACCGCACCGGCACGCGCACCGACACGATGATGCTGGCCAGCATCGACACGAGGACCGGCCGCACGACGATCTTCGGGCTGCCCCGCAACATCCAGCGCGCCGAGTTCCCGCCGGGGTCGGCGATGGCCGAGAAGTTCCCGAACGGCTTCCACGACCCCGCGAGCCCGCTGTCGGGCGACTACCTGCTCAACGCGGTGTACGCCTACGCGCACAACAACCCGTCGCTCGCCCCCACCGGCCCGACGAACGACATCGGGCTGAACCTCCTGCAGTCGTCGATCTCGTACATGACGGGCCTGCCGATCGACTACTTCCTCGAGGTCAACATGGCGGGCTTCTCGACGATGATCGACGCGGTCGGCGGCGTGACGGTCGACGTCGGCCCGGTGCCGCTGCCGATCAACGGCGTCACGGCCGACGGCCGGCACGTCAAGCCGGACGGCTACATCCAGCCCGGGATCCAGACGTTGAACGGCGAGGAGGCGCTCTGGTTCGCGCGCTCCCGCCGCGACAGCAACGACTACCAGCGGATGAGCCGCCAGCGCTGCCTCATCCAGGCGGTGCTCGAGCAGAAGAGCCCGACGGACCTCCTGGCCAACTTCCAGCAGGTGGCGCAGGCGACCAAGGACAACGTCGACACGAACATCCCGCAGGCGGTGCTCCCGGCCCTGGTCTCGCTGGCCGGCGAGGGTTTCACCCTGCAGAGCATCTCGTTCGACCCGAGCCTGCCGGACCCGAACGAGGCCGACGGCAAGTTCGACACCTCGCGCCCGGACGTCGAGTACATGCAGAAGGTCGTGCAGGACGCGATCAACCCGCCGCCCGCCGCGGCGGCCCCGCCCACGACCGCCGCCGCGCCGAGCACGGCCGAGACCCCGGAGACCTCGGGCTCGGACGAGACCGCGGCGGGCACCGCCGCCCCGACCTCGCTCGCCGACTCCTGCGCCGCCGCCGCGGGGCCCACGGCCGGCGAAGGCGGGAGCGGGTCGGGCGCGGAGAGCGGCGGCGAGGGCGGCTCCGGGGGCAACTGAGCCCCGGGACCCCGCCGGGCGCGCCACGCCCGGGGCCCGCCCATTACCCTTTCCTGGCGCGGTCCTGCGACGACGCCCGGGCTGCGGTACACCAGACACCGGTACGAACCGGGCACCGGCACGCCCGGATCCACCGGACCGGAGCACCAGAGGGGCAGACGGACGTGAGCAGCACTGGGGACACCCCCGCCCGCGAGGGCCGAACGAAGGTCGTCGTCGTCGGCGGCGGGTTCGGCGGGGTGCGCGTGGCGAAGGCGTTGGCCCACGCCGACGTCGACGTGACGCTCCTCGACCGGACCAACCACCACCTCTTCCAGCCGTTGCTGTACCAGGTGGCGACGGGGATCCTGTCGCCCGGCCTGATCGCGCCCGCGCTGCGCCGGGTGGTGAAGACGCAGTCCAACACCCGCACCCTGCTCGCCGAGGTGTTCGACATCGACGTGCAGGCCAAGGTGGTGCACGCCCTCGCGCCGAACGAGCAGCGCCTGGACCTGCCCTACGACTACCTGGTCGTCGCCGGCGGGGCCACGCACGCCTACTTCGGACACGACGAGTGGAGCCACTACGCGCCGGGCATGAAGAGCATCGAGGACGCGCGGATGCTCCGCAGCCAGATCCTCGGCGCCTACGAGCTGGCCGAGGTCGCGACGGACGAGAAGGAGCGGGACGCGTACCTGACCTTCGTCGTCGTCGGCGCGGGCCCGACCGGCGTCGAGATCACCGGGCAGCTCGCCGAGCTGGCCCGCTACGTGCTCCCGAAGGAGTACCGGACGATCGACACCCGCTCGGCGAAGATCATCCTGCTCGACGCCGCGCCGTCCGTGCTCCCGCCCTTCGCGCCGAAGCTGCAGAAGTACACCCAGCGCCGGCTGGAGAAGATGGGCGTCGAGGTCCGGCTCAACACTGCGGCCACGGACATGGACTACGACTCGATCACGGTGAAGGGCCCGGACGGCGTCGACACCATCACCGCGCGCACCAAGATCTGGGCGGCCGGCGTGCAGGCCTCGCCGCTCGCGGCGATGCTCGCCAAGGTCACCGGCACCGAGACCGACCGGGCCGGGCGCCTCGCCGTCGACCCGGACTGCAGCCTCCCGGGTGCCGAGGGCGTCTATGCCATCGGCGACATGGTCACCACGGTGGACCGGCTGCCCGGCGTCGCGCAGGTGGCCATGCAGCAGGGCACCTACGTCGGCAAGCTGATCGCGAAGCGGGCCAAGGGCGACCACACCACGCCCGCCCCGTTCCACTACTTCGACAAGGGCAGCATGGCCACCATCGGCGCCCGCCAGGCGGTCGCCGACGTGCGCGGGTTCAAGATCACCGGCTACCTCGCCTACCTGCTCTGGTGCTACGTGCACGTCATGTTCCTGATCGGCTGGGGCAACCGGCTGGGCACGCTCTACAACTGGGTCCGCTCGCTGCGCTACGCGCGCAACCGCGGCCACCGGCTCATCAGCATGACGGGCGCGAAGGCGGTCGCGAAGCACCACGAAGCGGCGTGACCCGGGCGGCCCGGTTGGAGATCGCCGGGCCGCCACCTACCGTTCGCTCGTGACCCCGTCCATGCAGGTCCTGATGCGCGAGGCCGAGCGCGTCTGGGACGACTTCTGGTCGGCCGTGTACGAGCGGGGCGACGTCGCGTCCGCGGCGGCCCTGCTCGCCCCGGAGGCCGTGCTCGTGGACATGCCCGCGATGACCGGCGGCAACGACCGGGCGGAGATCGAGCGGCACCTCGCGGGCACCGTCACGCCGCACCTGCCCGCCGACCTCGCGCGCCGGCGGATCTCCCGCACGGTCGACACCCGTGGGCTCGTCGACGAGCTGCGGTGGACCTTCACGCACGACCGCGAGCTGCCCTGGCTGCTCCCCGGGATACCCCCGACCGGCCGTCCGTTGCGGGTCCTGGCGGTCTCCGTGGTGGCCGTCCGGCAGGGTCGGATCGCGTCCGTCCGGACGCTCTGGGACGACGTTCGGCTGCGCCGTCAGCTCGCCGCGGGCTGACCGTCCGACGCCCGTAACCGGCCGTTCGCGGTTCCGCGACACCGTTATAGAGCCTTTCGAGCCTCTGAACTGGGGGTTCCCCGCGTGCCGCCCTCGGTGTTCTGCCACGCTATGGGCCACGCTGTACCAGGAACGACCACCGACGCACCCCCGAGCGGGTGGTCGATGGGAGAGGAGAGGAGCACTCACCATGGCACTGCCCGCACTGACCCCCGAACAGCGCCAGGAGGCGCTCAAGAAGGCCGCGGCGGCCCGTACGGCGCGCAAGGAGCTCCGCGACAAGATCGCGAAGGGCGAGGAGACCATCCCCGCCGTCCTCGACCGGGCCAAGTCCGACCAGATCGTCGGCAAGACCAAGGTCGCGGACCTCCTCAAGAGCCTGCCCGGCTACGGCCCCGCCAAGGTCTCGGCGCTGCTGGAGCGCACCGGCATCGACGCGTCCCGCCGCGCCGCCGGCCTCGGCGAGCGTCAGCGCCAGGCGCTGCTCGACGCCCTCAAGTGAGCCGCCGGGCGTCCTGACGCCCGCGACTCCCCGCACCCGGTCCGGCCTCCCGCCGGGCCGGGTGCGGCGTTCTCTAGGGTGCGGGGCGTGGAACTGATGGTCGACGTCGCCCCGGGCGTGCAGCTGTGGGCCGAGGAGATCCCCGGCCCGACGCCGGACGCGGAACCGCTGCTGCTGGTGATGGGCGCGAACGCGTCGGGGCTGGCCTGGCCGGACGCGCTGCTGGACCGGCTCGCCGAGCGGCACCGCGTGATCCGCTACGACCACCGGGACACCGGCCTCTCCACGCACGCCTTCGACGACGCCCCCTACGCGATCCGCGACCTCGCCGCCGACGCCCTCGCGGTGCTCGACGCGTTCGGGATCGAGCGGGCGCACGTCGTCGGGATGTCGATGGGCGGCACGCTCGTGCAGCTGCTGCTGCTCGACCACCCCGACCGGCTGCTCACCGCCACGGTCCTCTGCACCGCCGCCCTCGGCGCGTACGGCGACCCCGAGCTGCCCGGCCCCGACCCGGCCCTGCTGCGGCTGTGGGGCGAGTTCACGGACGACCGGGACCTCCAGGGCGAGCTGGCCTGGCGGGTCGAGCACTGGCGGCTGCTCAACGGCACCGGCACCCCGTTCGACGCCGAGGGCTTCCGCGCGCTGGAGGAGCGGGTCGTCGCCCACTCCGGGCGGGTGGACAACCCGGCCGCACACGCCGTCGCCGACACGGACGGACTGGACCGCGGCGCCGAGCTGGCCGGGGTGACCGTGCCGACGCTCGTGATCGAGGCCCCCGAGGACCCGGTGAACCCGCCGCCGCACGCCGGCCACCTCGTCCGCGCGCTCGGCGCCGGCCGGCTCGTCCGCGTCCAGGGCATGGGGCACGCGCTCAACCCGACGGTGGTCGAACCCGTCGCCGCGGCCGTCCTCGCCCACACCCGTGAGTGCGCACTGCCCCTCTAGCGGCACTCCGCACGCACGACCCCGGCTGAGCTGGGCCGATCAGCGACGCGCCCAGCTGTACCGCCGCTCCGGCCGCCCGGTGCCGCCGTACCGCAGCCGCACGGTCACGGCGCCGGTGTCGACGAAGTGCTCCAGGTAGCGCCGCGCGCTCACCCGGGACAGCTCGGTCCGCTCCGCGCACTCGCTGGCCGACAGGTCGCCGTCGGCCGCGCGCAGCACCCGCTCCACCAGCTCCGCCGTCGGCGCGGTCAGCCCCTTGGGCAGCCGCGCCGCCGTACCGGTCCCGCCGCCCGGGCGGTCGTCGCCGAAGAGCCGGTCGATGTCGGCCTGACCGGCCCGGTCGAGGCTCGCCAGCCGCCCGCGGATCCGCACCGCCCGCTCCACCTGCTCCTGCAGGGCCCGCGAGTCGAACGGCTTGACCAGGTAGTGCAGCGCGCCGCCGTGCAGGGCGGCGGCGACCGTGGCGCTGTCGTCCGCGGCCGTGATCACCAGGACGGACGGGTCGTCGGGCGCGCCGGTGCGGAGCTTGCCCAGCACGTCGATGCCGGACATGTCCGGCAGGTAGACGTCGAGCAGCACGAGATCGGGCCGCAGCCGCGCGGCCAGGTCGAGGGCCTCGGCGCCGCGGTGCGCGACGCCCACCACCTCGCAGCCGGGGATCCGCGCGACATAGCCGCTGTGCACCTTGGCGACCATGAAGTCGTCGTCGACGACCAGCACCCTCATGCGCCCACCTCCGCCCGCTCCGGCTGCAGCGGCAGGACGGCGGTGAAGGTCGCGCCCCTGCCGTCCGGACCCGCCCCGCCGCTCTCCACCGCCACCCGGCCCCCGCGGCGCAGGCACACCTCGCGCACGATCGCGAGCCCCAGCCCGCGCCCGCCGGCCGGACCGGCCGCGGCCGCCTCCGCGGCCTTGGTCGTGAACCCGTGCCGGAACACCTCCTCGGCCAGGTCCGACGCCACCCCGGGGCCGGAGTCCCGCACCCGCACGTGCACCGCGCCCTCCCGCTCGGTCAGCCCGATCTCGACCCACCCTCCCGCCGGGCCGACGGCGTCGAGCGCGTTGTCGACCAGGTTGCCCAGCACGGTGACCAGGTCCGCGCCGAGGCCCGGGTCCGCCTCGGCCGGGTGCAGGTCCGTGTCCTCGGCCAGCCGCAGGCGCACGCCCCGCTCGGTCGCCAGGCTCGCCTTCGCGACCAGCAGCGCCGCCGCGGCCGGCTCCCCGACCCGCGACACGACCTCGCGCCGCCAGCCCTCCGCCGCCGCGACGATCCCGCTGACGAACCGGCGCACCTCGTCGTGCTCGCCGAGCTCG
The DNA here is from genome assembly GCF_000717175.1 of Pseudonocardia autotrophica. Classification (GTDB taxonomy): domain Bacteria; phylum Actinomycetota; class Actinomycetes; order Mycobacteriales; family Pseudonocardiaceae; genus Pseudonocardia; species Pseudonocardia halophobica. The sequence continues at coordinate 190,032 of NZ_JNYD01000019.1, forward strand.
GTCAGCCCGGCGATGGTGTGCAGCCGGTTGGTGAACTCGTGCGCCTGGGCGCGCAGGGTGTCGGTGAGCGTGCGGGAGGCGTCGAGCCGGTCCTGCAGCGCGGTCAGCTCCGTCCGGTCCCGCAGCGTGACGACGGCGCCGACGCCGCGCCCGTCGACCTGCACCGGCATCCGGTTCAGCACCAGGACCCGCCCGCCGTGCAGCACCAGCTGGTCCTCCCCCGCCGCGCGCCCGGTGAGGACGTCGGCGAGGCGCTGGTCGAGGCCCAGCCCGTCGACCTCGTCGCCGACCTGCGCCGCCGGCAGCCCGAGCAGCTCCCGCGCGGCCGGGTTGAGCAGCGTCACCCGGCCCTCGGGATCCAGCCCGACCACTCCCTCCTTCACGCCGAGGAGCATGGCCTCGCGCCGCTGCACCAGCTCGACGATCTCGTCGGGTTCCAGCCCGAGGGTCTGCCGGCGCACCCGGCGGGCCAGCAGCAGCGACCCGGCGACGCCCAGCGCCAGCTCCAGCCCGAGCAGCGCCGCGACCTCCCCGCGGGCCGGGGCCAGCGCCTCGACCAGGGTCGGCGCGCGGATGCCGGCGGACACCACGCCCACCACCTGCCCGCCGTCGCCGATCACCGGGACCTCGGCGACGACGGTCCGGTCCGCGGCGCCGGTCCAGGCCCGGCCGGCGAACGCCGTCGACTCCCCGACCTCGAAGGGGATGCCCAGCTCGGCGGGGTCCGGCGAGCTCCGGACGACCCGGTTCGCGTCGACGACCACGATCCGGTCGGCACCGGAGAGGTTCTCCGCGCTGCGCGCGAAGCTGGCCAGCAGGTCGACGTTCCGGTTGACCAGGCCGGCGCGGATCCCGGGCGTGGCGGCGACGTCCTCGGCGACCGACAGCATCCGCCGGCCCTGGGTCTCCCGGAACGCGGCGTCGGACTGCACGGCGGCGAGCGCGGCCACCGCCGCGAGCAGGATGGCCACCACCAGCAGCTGCCAGACCAGGAACTGGCGGGCCAGCGGGCGTCGGCGCACGCGGCCAGCCTAGGCGGGGGCGGTGCCCTCCGGCGCGTGTACAGAACGACCACAACCACCGTTGCGGACACAAGCGCGACAGCGGGAACCCGCGCCCCGCACGATGAGCGCCACAGTCCACTCGACGGGGAGGGATCGACACCGATGTCCGTCCGGGAGAAACCGACACGCGGCCTGTCCGCCGCGCTGGCGGTACTGGTGGCCGCCGCCGCGGTCCTGCTGGTGCCGCCCGCCGTGGGCGCCCTGACCGGCGGGGGTGACGGCACCCAGCTGCGCGGCCTGCGCGTGCTCGTCCCGAACTCCCCCGGCGGCGGCTACGACGTCACGGCCCGCACCGCGGCCAAGGCCATGGAGGACGCCGGGCTCACCGGCCCGGTCGAGGTGTTCAACCTCCCGGGCGCGGGCGGCACGGTCGGGCTCGGGCGCACGGTCAACGAGAGCGGCAACGACAAGCTCGTCATGTCGATGGGCCTCGGCGTGGTCGGCAGCGTCTACACCAACGACTCGCCCTCGACCCTCGCCGACACCACGCCGATCGCGCGGCTCACGCAGGAGACCGAGATCGTCGTCGTCGCGAAGGACTCGCCGTACACGTCGCTCGGGCAGCTCGTCGACGCATGGAAGGCGGACCCGGGTGGGGTCCCGGTCGGCGGCGGCTCCTCGCCGGGCGGGCCGGACCACCTGGCGCCGATGCTGATGGCGAAGGCGGCCGGGCTGCCCCCGAAGGACGTCAACTACGTCTCCTATGACGGCGGCGGCGAGCTCCTCGCCGCGGTCCTCGGCGGCAAGGTCGCGTTCGGCGTCTCCGGGCTCGGCGAGTACGCCGACCAGATCGACGCCGGGGAGCTGCGGGTGCTGGCCGTGACGGCCGGCGCCCCGGTCCCCGGCGTCGACGCGCCGACCCTGAAGCAGGCCGGCCTGGACGTCGAGTTCACGAACTGGCGCGGGATCGTCGCCCCGCCCGGGCTGTCCGACGAGGGCCGGGCAGACCTCGAGGCGGCCTTCGACGAGCTGCGGCGCAGCCCGGAGTGGGCGGAGGCGCTGGAGCGCAACGGCTGGACGGACGCCTACCAGCCCGGCCCCGAGTTCGGGGCCTTCCTGGAGAGCGAGAACGAGCGCGTGGCCGGGGTGCTGCGGGAACTGGGGCTGACGTCATGACCGCCGTGGAGGAGAAGGCTCCCGCGCCGCCGCGGGAGAAGCGGGGCTGGTTGAAGGAGCACTCCGAGCTCGGGGTGTCGCTGCTGTTGTTCGTCGTCGGCGTGCTCGTCGTGGTGGACACGCTGCTGGAGAGCGGCGCGGGCAGCGACTCCGACCCGCTCGGCCCGCGGACGGTCGCGCTGGTCCTCGGCGGGGCGTTGCTGCTGCTGTCGGTGCTGCTGACCGTCGACGTCCTGCGCGGCGGGCACGGCGAGGCCGAGGCCGGCGAGGACATCGACCTGTCGACGCCGCCGGACCTGCGCACCGTCGGGATGCTGGCCGGGTTCCTGATCGCGACCGCGGCCCTGATCCCGCTGCTCGGCTGGCCGATCGCCGGCGTCGTCCTCTTCTGGGGGGCCACGTACTCGCTGGGCTCGCGCACCTACCTGCGCGACCTCCTCATCGCCGCCGGCGTCTCGGTCGTGACCTGGGTGATCTTCGACGGCCTCCTGGGCGTCGACCTGCCCGGCGGCCCGCTCATGGGGGTGTTCGGCGCATGATCGAGTCGCTGACCAGCCTGATGGGCGGCTTCGGCGCCGCCCTCACCCCGGCCAACCTGCTGTTCGCCGCGATCGGAGTGCTGCTGGGCACCGCGATCGGCGTGCTGCCGGGCATCGGCCCGGCCATGGCGGTGGCGCTGCTGCTGCCGGTGACCTACGCGTTCGACCCGACCGGCGCCTTCATCATGTTCGCCGGCATCTACTTCGGCGCGATGTTCGGCGGCTCCACCACCTCGATCCTGCTCAACACCCCGGGCGAGAGCGCGTCGGTGATGGCCGCGCTCGAGGGCAACCCGATGGCCAAGTCCGGGCGGGGCGCGCAGGCGCTGGCCACGGCCGCGATCGGGCACTTCGTCGGCGGCCTGCTCGGCGTGATCGGGCTGGTGCTGCTGGCGCCGCTGGTCGCGTCCGTCGCCGTCGACATCGGCGCCCCGGACTACTTCGCGGTGATGGTGCTGGCGTTCGTCGCCGTGACCTCCGTGCTCGGCAGCTCGCGGATCCGCGGGTTCGCGGCGCTGGCCATCGGCCTCACGATCGGGCTGGTCGGGCTCGACCCGCTCAGCGGGCAGCCCCGGCTCACCTTCGGCGTGCCGCAGCTGGCCGACGGCATCGACGTCGTCATCGTCGCGGTCGGGCTCTTCGCCGTCGGCGAGGCCCTCTGGGTCGCCGCGCACCTGCGTCGCGGGCAGCAGGAGGTCATCCCGGTGGGGCGGCCGTGGCTGTCCCGTGGCGACGTCAGGCGCGCGTGGAAGCCGTGGCTGCGCGGCCCGTTCATCGGGTTCCCGTTCGGCTCCATCCCGGCCGGCGGCGCGGAGATCCCGACCTTCCTGTCGTACGTCACCGAGCGGCGGCTGTCGAAGCACCGCGACGAGTTCGGGTCCGGCGCCATCGAAGGTGTGGCGGGCCCGGAGTCGGCGGCCAGCGCGTCCTCGGCGGGGACGCTGTCCACGATGCTCACCCTCGGGCTGCCGACGACGGCGATCGCCGCCGTCATGCTCGCCGCCTTCCAGCAGTTCGGGATCCAGCCGGGCCCGCTGCTGTTCCAGACCGAGCCCGACCTGGTGTGGACGCTCATCGCCAGCCTGTTCGTCGGCCTGGTCCTGCTGCTGGTGCTGAACCTGCCGCTCGCGCCGGCCTGGGCGAAGCTGCTGCGGATCCCGCGGCCGTACCTCTACGCGGGCATCCTGTTCTTCGCCTGCATCGGGGCGTACGCGGTCTCCGGGCAGGCCGTGGACCTGCTGGTCCTGCTGGGCATCGGCGCGGTCGGGTTCGTGATGCGGCGCTACGGCCTGCCGGTGCTGCCGGCGATCATCGGCGTGATCCTCGGGCCGGACGCGGAGCTGCAGCTGCGCCGCGCCCTGCAGATCGCCGACGGCGACGTCAGCACCCTGGTCTCCACGCCGATCGCGATCACCGTCTACGCCGTGATCGCGCTGCTCCTGCTGTTCCCGCTGGTGCGCAAGGCCCTTCCGGCCCGGACCGCCCGGCCGGCCGACCCGGACCGCGAGCGCACCCCGGTCTGACCCTGGTCCGTCCGGGCGGTTCCCCGCCGCGCCCGTTCACGCCCGCCCCCGCGATCGCCAGGATCGCGGGGGCGGGTGGCGTGTGGAGGTGGACGTGCGCACGGAGGCCGACTGGCTGGAGTTCACGGCGGCGCTGTTCGCCGAGCCGCTCACCGAGTTCCCGCTGGAACGGGTGGCGGTGATGCTGCGGGACACCCTCGACGCGGGCGCGGTCACCACCAACGACCCGCTGCCGGGCGGCGGCCTGCGGACCGGCCTGTACCCGTCCGACGCCGATCTCGACGGGGCCCGAGCGGAGATCGAGGCCTGGCGCGCGTCGCCGGAGATCCGGCACCACCCGCTGGTCCGCTGGTACGCCTCGACCGGGTCCCGCGCCCCGGTGCGCCTCGCCGACGTCCCGGCCCGTTTCGCGCGCTCGTTCGGCGAGGGCCGGTCGCTGCTGCGCCGCGGGCACGTGCCCCACCTGCTCGCCCTTCCCTACGGCGGCGGGCGCAAGCCGAGGACGCTGGTGCCCGGGCGCGCCGACCCCTTCTCCGAGGCCGAGCTGGCCCTGGCCGGCCGCGTGGCCCGGCTGGTCGACGGGCTGGAGCGGCAGGCCCGCGCGTACGCCGCCGCGTTGTCCGGCGTGGGGCCCGACGGCATCGACGCCGTGCGCGCGATCGAGCTCACCCCGCGCGAGCTGGCCGTGCTGGGGCTGCTCTCCGAGGGCGTGACGACGCGGCTCATCGCGCGCCGGCTCGGCATCGGCGAGCGGACGGTGCACAAGCACCTCGAGCGCTGCTACCTCAAGCTCGGCGCCTCGGACCGGATCACCGCGGTGCTCCGGGCACAGCGCTTCGGGCTCGTCGGGGCGAGGTGAGCGCAGCGTCGCCGCCGGTCAGGCGGGAAGCTTCTCCCCCGCCTCGACGGCCACGGTCAGGGTGTTGCCCTCCGGCGGCAGCGGGCAGGTCGCGAACGCGGTGAAGGCGCAGGGCAGGTTGACGACGCGGTTGAGGTCCACCCGCAGCGTCCCGTCCGGGCCCGGCTCGCCGGCCTTGAGGATGCGGCCGCCGCCGTAGGTGGTGTCGCCCGAGGTGGCGTCGCGGAAGTGCAAGGACAGGCCGGCGTCCTTGCCCGCCAGCGCGACCAGCTCCTGCGGGGTGCCGTCGACGCTGAACCGGACGGTGCCCACGGCGATCGGGAAGTGGTTCAGCCCCTCGACCACCGCGCCGACCGTGATCCGGTGCGGCTCGGCGTAGGGCTCGAAGCGGGCGTCGACCACCCAGCGCTCGTCGACCGGGAAGGCCGGGACGCCGGAGAAACCGGTGCGGGTGGGCGCCTGCGGATCGCGCACCCGCAGGGCATAGGTGTCCGTGCGCCGGGCGACCTCGATCTTCCGGTCGCCCGCGGTGACCAGGGCGCCGGGCAGGCCGTCCCGCGGCACGAGCCGGACGGTGCCGTCGACCGGCGCGCCCCGGGCCACGAGCCCGTCGGCGGCCGTGGCGGTCAGCTCCACGCCGCCGTCGCCGGTCGCGCGCCAGGTGCCGGGGACGCCGTCGAAGGTCGTGGGCGTCTCGGTGATCCACTCCAGTGCGGTGAGGCTGAGCCAGCCGTGCGGCGTGCGGAGCTCCTCCTCGCGCACGGCGTGCCAGGTGTCCCAGTCCTGCTGCAGGGTGCTCTCCGTCGTCGTCACCTCTGGCCGAACGCCCCACGGCCCGGCCGCATTTCGTCGCCGCGACGATTCCCGCGGTGTGGATCGCCCGCTGTGCCGATCGGCCCGATTGTCCGGACGGGTTCGCGATGTGGGAGGCCGTTTGACCCGGCCGGGTCGCGTCTGGTGGGCTCGTCCCGTGGCCACGATCCTGCTGACGCGCCGGCGTCACGTCGACCACAAGCGCGTGCACTCCTGCGCCTGTCGCTGACCCGCCTCCCCGCGCGTACCGACATCCCCTTCTTCCCGCAGGAGCACAGCTGTGTCCTCTTCCCCCGACCTCCCCGCCGAGCCGCTGAAGTTCGCCTACTGGGTGCCCAACGTCAGCGGCGGCCTCGTCACGAGCACGATGGAGCAGCGCACCGACTGGGGCTACGAGTACAACAAGAAGCTCGCCCGGACCGCGGAGGACAACGGCTTCGAGTACGCCCTGTCCCAGGTCCGGTACATGGCGTCGTACGGCGCCGACCACCAGCACGAGTCCACGAGCTTCTCGCTCGCCCTGCTGCTCGCCACCGAGCGGCTCAAGGTCATCGCCGCCGTGCACCCGGGGCTCTGGCACCCGGGCGTGCTGGCGAAGTGGGTCGCGACGGCCGACCACCTCTCCGGCGGCCGGGCTGCGGTGAACGTGGTGAGCGGCTGGTTCAAGGACGAGTTCACCAGCCTCGGCGAGCCCTGGCTGGAGCACGACGAGCGCTACCGCCGCTCCGAGGAGTTCATCCGCGCGCTGCGCGAGATCTGGACCAGCGACCACGCGGAGCTGCGCGGCGACTTCTACCGGATCCACGACTTCGATCTGAAGCCCAAGCCGGTCGAGGTGCCGGGCCGGGCGCACCCGGAGATCTTCCAGGGCGGCAACTCCACCGCCGCCCGTCGGAACGGCGGCCGCGTCTCGGACTGGTACTTCTCCAACGGCAAGGACTACGACGGCTTCACAGAGCAGGTGCACGAGGTGCGCGGGCACGCCCGCGACGCCGGACGGCCGGAGACCGGCCCGGGCGCGGTCCGGTTCGGGCTCAACGGCTTCCTCATCGCCCGTGACACCGAGCGCGAGGCGCGCGAGCAGCTGCGGGAGATCGTCGCGAAGGCCGACGTCGAGGCCGTCGAGGGCTTCCGGTCCTCGGTGCAGCAGGCGGGCGCCTCCACGGGCGACAAGCGCGGCATGTGGGCGGACTCGACCTTCGAGGACCTCGTCCAGTACAACGACGGCTTCCGCACCCAGCTCATCGGCACGCCGGAGCAGGTCGCGGACCGCGCGATCGAGTACAAGCGGCGCGGGGCGAACCTGCTGCTCCTGGGCTTCCTGCACTTCCAGGAGGAGATCGAGTACTTCGGGCGGCACGTGCTGCCGATCGTGCGCGAGAAGGAGGCGGAGCTCGCCGCCCGCCAGCCCGCTCTCGTCGCGGGCTCCTGAGCGGGTGCCGCGCTCGTCCCGGCGCGGCACGGTCACGGCGGGGTCGGCCCACGCCTGGCTGACCCGCCGCCGCCACATCGACCACGCCCGCGTCGTCACGCAGTCCTGTCCGGGTCATCCCGATCGCATTATGGAACCATAACGCAATTGCAGCCCCCGTTTTGCCGCGTTATGGAACCATAATGCGATTTCAGGGCCCGAGTTCGCGCGTTGTGGATCCATAACGCGATCCTCTGCTGATCCTTCCGCGTGCCCGGCGGGCCGCGTTCCGGTGCCCGCCCGCTGCGGTCGTCGGTGTTCCGTCCCGGCCGCCGCATTGCCCTGCACCCGCGGGTCGCCGCTGCACGCACCCGACACCTACCGACAGGACCCGTCATGACCACGCTCGAGAACCGTCCCGAGACCCGATTCCCGACCACCCCCGCGACGCCCGACGAGTGGCTCGCCCGCGCCCGCGAGGTGCGCACGGTCCTCGCCGAGGGCGCCGCCGCCCGCGACCGCGCCGGCGAGACCCCGCACGCCGAGGTCCAACTGCTCAAGGACGCCGGCCTCGTCACCCTGCTCGGCCCGGTCGAGCACGGCGGCGGCGGTCAGGAGTGGCCGCTCGCCTACCGGGTGATCCGCGAGGTCGCCGCCGGCGACGGCTCGATCGGTCAGCTGCTCGGCTACCACCTGCTGTGGTTCTGGGCCGCCCGGCTCGTCGGCACGGCCGAGCAGATCGAGGCCGTCGAGTCCGAGGCCACCCGCAACCAGTGGTTCTTCGGCGGCGCGGTGAACCCGCGCGACGAGGACGTCGTGATCCGCGACGCCGGCGACCACATCGTCTACAACGGCCGCAAGTCCTTCTCCACCGGCAGCAAGGTTTCGGACGTCACGGTGTTGGAGGGCGTGCTCGACGGCACGGAGACGCACATCTTCGCGATCGTGCCGAGCCAGCAGCCCGGCATCACGTTCCACGACGACTGGGACAACATCGGCCAGCGGCTCACGGAGAGCGGCAGCGTCACGATCAGCGAGGTCCAGGTGCCGTGGGACCAGGCCGCGGGCTTCCGGGAGAAGGCGTTCGAGCCGCGGGTCTACAACACGCTCAACGTGCCGACGATCCAGCTCGTGTTCGTGAGCTTCTACCTGGGCATCGCGCGCGGCGCCCTGGAGGAGGCCGCGGAGTACACCCGCACCCGGACCCGGCCGTGGCTGCACGGCGGGCAGGAGCGGGCCGTCGACGAGCCGTACCAGCTCGACCTGTACGGCGACCTGGCGTCGAAGCTCTGGGCCGTCGAGGCGCTGGCCGACCGGGTCGCGGAGGAGGGCCTGGCCATCCACCGCAACGCCTGGGAGGTCACGCCGCAGGAGCGCGGCGAGCACGAGCTCCGGGTGGCGGCCGTCAAGGCGCGGGCCACGGACGTCGCGCTCGAGGTGACCGGCCGGGTGTTCGAGGGCCTGGGCGCCCGGGCCACCGCCACGGAGCTGGGCTTCGACCGCTTCTGGCGCAACGTCCGCACCCACACCCTGCACGACCCCGTCGCCTACAAGCGGCGCGAGGTGGGGGCGTTCCTGCTGCGTGACGAGCTGCCCGAGCCGACCTGGTACAGCTGACCCACCTCGTGAGTGGCGATAGTCGCTATGGCGACTATCGCCACTCACAGGGGTCAGCCGACGCGTTCGCGGTCGTTCTCCGGCAGGCCGGCGCGGCGTTCGGGGTGCGGGGTGCGCAGGCGTGGGAGGAACCGGCCGGTGCGGGCCAGGTAGTTCGCGTACTCCTCGCCGAGGGCCTGGGTGAGGCCCGGCTCGCGGACCGCGCGGGCCTGGATCTGCACCGCGACCACGATCAGCAGGGTGGCCAGCACCCCGAGCATGGTGGGCGCCATGACCAGCCCGCCGGCGGTGGCGACCATCATGCCGGTGAACGCGGGGTTGCGGACGCGGGCGTAGAAGCCGCTGCTGGTCAGGGCCAGGTTCTGGCCGCGCCGGCGGGCCGTGCCCATCTGGACCAGCGACGCCAGCACCACGGCCACGCCGAGGAGCAGCAGCCCGACCCCGACCACGACCCAGCCCGGCGAGCTGAACACGGCGATCGGCTCGATGACGTCGAACGCGACGAGCAGCGGGGCGACCAGGCCGAGCAGCAACGCGACCGCGAACAGCGCCCGGGACCACCAGGCGGGCGATCCGGGCCCGGTCCGCATCGGCGAGCGGCGCGCGCCGGCGCGGGCCCAGCGCCGTCCGACGCCGACCAGCACGCAGGCGACGACCCCGAGGCCGACGGCGAGCCAGGCGGCGAGGTTGTGGTTCAGCGTGGCGGAGGCGACCTCCCAGGCGCCCCGCCCGGTGAGCTGGCCGATCGCGTCGGCCAGCAGCACCACGCCGAACACGACGAACCCGGCCGCGGCGCCGTAGCGGATCGTCCGCTCGGGCAGCCGCTTGCCGAGCTGCCGGCCGACGACGATCGCCAGCGCGTCGGCCGCGACCATGCCGAGCGTCGACCCGAGCCACACGCCGAACCAGCCGTGCTGGGTGGCCAGCGTGATCGTGGCCAGCATCGTCTTGTCGCCGAGCTCGGCCAGGAAGAACGCCACCGACGCCGCGACCACCGCCGACCGGGCCTTGCGGTTGACCTTCTCCTGCTCGTCGTCGGAGAGCGAGTCGCCCTTGAGCGTCCAGGCGCCGAACCCGAGGAACGCGACGGCCGCGACCAGCGCGATCCAGCCGGTCGGGATGGTGGCGCCGAGGCCGTGGCCGACGGCGACGGACACGAGGTGCACGACCGACGTGGCGATCGTGATGCCCAGCAGCACGGGCCAGGTCTTGTAGCGTGTCGCGAACGTCAGTGCCATGAGCTGCGACTTGTCGCCGAGCTCGGCCACGAAGATCACGCCGAAACTGATCAGGAACGCCGCGAGCACGTCCTGCATCGCCACACAACCCCTCGATCTCGGGCCGGATCGAGGGAACGGGGTCTCTTCGATCCGACGTGAACCGGATCGAAGGTCTCGCTCGCCTGGTGGTGGTCAGGCCCCGCAGCCGGGCGATGTGGATCGCCAGTATGTCGACCGCGGCGTTGAGAGCTACTCCCCTTCGCTGCGGCCGAACCTACCTCATCGATCCAGTCCGCTCGACACCCGGTTGCGAGCCCGTGAGGTAGTTCACTCGGGTTCTCGACGGGCGCACAGTGTCGTACGTTCGTTCAGATAGCTCTCGAGTGGACGCGGAGGAACCATGCCCGAGGCCGTCATCGTCGACGCGGTGCGCACCCCGATCGGAAAGCGCAACGGCTCGCTCGCCGACGTCCATCCCGCCGACCTGTCGGGGTACGTCCTGCGGGCGCTGCAGCAGCGCACCGGCATCGACCCCGAGGTGATCGACGACGTCGTCTGGGGCTGCGTGAACCAGGTCGGCGACCAGGCGGCGCAGATCGGCCGGTACGCCGTGCTCGCCGCCGGCTGGCCGGAGACCGTCCCCGGCGTCACCATCAACCGGGCCTGCGGGTCCAGCCAGTCCTCCTTCGACTTCGCCGCGGGCATGGTCATGGCCGGCCAGTACGACGTCGTGGTGGCCGGTGGCGTCGAGGCCATGACCCGGGTGCCGCTCGGCGCGGGCCGCGACCTCGGCCGCCCGTTCGGTTCGCTGGTGCGCGAACGCTACGAGGCCGACCTGACCAGCGGCGAGTTCCCGAACGAGGACTTCAACCAGGGCATCGGCGCCGAGCGGATCGCGAAGAAGTGGGGCTTCACCCGGCAGCGCCTCGACGAGTACTCGTCGCGCAGCCACGAGCTCGCCGCCGCCGCGATCGACGCGGGCGCCTTCGACGGCCAGCTGGTCCAGGTGCCCGGGCTGCCGGAGTTCACCGCGGACGAGGGCCTGCGCCGCGGCACCACCGCCGAGAAGCTGGCGAAGCTCAAGCCCTCCTTCCGCGAGGACGGGGTGATCCACGCGGGCAACGCCTCGCAGATCTCCGACGGCGCGTCGGCCACCCTGATCACCACACCGGAGAAGGCCAAGGAGCTGGGGCTCACCCCGATCGCGCGCTACCACTCCGGCGCGGTCTCCGGCGCCGACCCGCTGATGATGCTGACCGGGCCGATCCCGGCCACGCAGAAGGTGCTGAGGAAGAGCGGCCTGTCGATCTCGGACATCGGCGCCTTCGAGGTCAACGAGGCCTTCGCCCCGGTCCCGCTGGCCTGGCAGGCCGAGCTGGGTGCGGACGACAAGGTGCTCAACCCGCTCGGCGGGGCCATCGCCGTCGGCCACCCGCTGGGTGCCTCCGGCACGATCCTCATGACCCGGCTGCTGCACCACATGCGGGACCGGGGCATCCGCTACGGCCTGCAGACCATGTGCGAGGGCGGCGGCACCGCCAACGCCACCATCGTCGAGCTGCTCTGACCGGAGCCCGGTAAGGGGTCCTGCGGGGCCCCTTACCGGAAACGGTGCCGTACTGCACGGCCTTTCCCAGGGCGAGCACAGGCAGATCTCAGCTTCAGGGCGCAGAGTCTGTGGCATGACCGACGAGCAGCGGGGTCACTCCCGGCCCGATGGGGACGTTGCGCACAGCACCGACAGCACCGTGAGCACCTCCGCCGGGGACGCCCCGACCCAGCAGACCGACCCGACCCGTTCCTACGGCTCGCCGTACGCCTACGGCCGCGGCTCCGTCTACGGCACGCCCGGCTACGCCCAGACGAGCGGGCACGGCGGTGCCGACCAGGGCACCCGCCCCTACGGCAGCCCCGCCTACGGCCCCTACGCCCAGCAGGGCGTCACCGACCCGCAGGCCGCGACGACCGGCGGGCCGAACGACCCGCCGCCCGGCGGGCACACCTCCTTCCTGCACGACGACCGCCCCCGCAAGCCCTCCCGCCCGTGGGTGGGCATCGTCGCGGCCGCGCTCATCGCCGGCCTCGTCGGCGGCGGCGCGGGCTTCGGCGGCGCCTACGCCCTGCTCGACCGGGGCAGCTCCGCCAGCGGGGTCACCCTGTCCGGCCAGCCGGCGTCGAACGCCTCGAACGTGCAGACGAACGGCACCGTGCAGGCCGCCGCGGCGAAGGCCAGCCCCAGCACGGTCGACATCCGCGTGACCACGGGCCAGGGCGCGGCCGAGGGCTCCGGCGTGATCCTCACCTCCGACGGCGACGTCCTCACCAACAACCACGTCGTCTCGGGCTCGACCGGGCAGATCCAGGTCACGCTGAACGACGGCTCACAGCACTCCGCCTCGATCGTCGGCACCTCGCCGAGCTACGACCTCGCCGTCATCAAGCTCGACGGCGTCTCCGGGCTGACCGCGGCCGAGCTCGGCCGCACCACGGACGTGGCGGTCGGCCAGCAGGTCGTCGCGATCGGGTCGCCGCAGGGCCTCGAGGGCACCGTCACGACCGGCATCGTCAGCGCCCTCAACCGCACGGTCCAGGTGCAGGGCGAGGACGGCTCCGGCGTCGTCTACAACGGCCTGCAGACGGACGCCCCGATCAACCAGGGCAACTCCGGCGGCCCGCTGGTGAACCTCGACGGCCAGGTCGTCGGCATCAACTCGGCGATCGCGACCGCGGGGCAGAGCAGCGGCAGCGTCGGCCTCGGCTTCGCGATCCCGGTCGACCAGGCCCGCCGGGTGGCGCAGGAGATCATCGACTCCGGCAGTGCCACCAAGCCCGTGCTCGGCGTCCAGGGCAGCACCCGCTCGTCGGGCACGGAGAACGGCGCGACCGTCGCCGCGGTGACGGACGGCGGCCCGGCGGCGGCGGCCGGGATCAAGGCCGGTGACGTCGTCACCAAGGTCGGCGACTCGACGGTCAGCGACTTCTCCGACCTCGTCGCCCGGATCGGCTCCTACGCCCCGGGCGACAAGGTCACGCTCACGGTCGGCACCGGGTCCGCGGCCCGCACGGTCGACGTGACGCTCGGCAGCACCAAGGACACCGGCGCCACGACCAGCAGCGGCGGCACCAGCCAGGGCGGCGGCAGCAGCAACCCGTTCGGCCAGCTCAACCCGTTCGGCGGCAGCTCGCCGTTCGGCGGCGAGGGCAACGGAAGCGGCAACGGCGGCGGCTGAGCACCAGACCCCGGCCGCACGCGCGGCCGGTCCGGCGCGGGCCGGGCGGGGATCCCCTCCCCCGCCCGGCCCGTCCCGTTCTCAGCCCTTCAACCACGCCTTGACGGCGTCGGTGTCCGCGCCGAGGGCCGGCGGCGTGCGGCGGTAGTCCGGCGGGGTCGCCGAGTAGTCGACGGGGTTGCGGACCCCGCCGGGCCCGCCGCCGGGGTGCACGACCGGGGCGAGGCCGAGGCTCTCCGCGAGCTCGATGCCCTGGTCCACGGTGTTGATCGGGCCGCAGGGCACGCCGGCCGCGCTGAGCACGTCGAACCACTCCTGCGCGCCCTTGGTGGCGAGCTTCTCGAGCAGCAGCGGGCGCAGCTCGTCGCGGTGCCGGGTGCGCTCGACCATCGACCCGAAGCGCGGGTCCTCCAGCAGCTCGGGTGCGTCGACGGCGCCGCAGAGCCGGCGGAACTGGTGGTCGTTGGCGGCGATCACGATCAGCTCGCCGTCGCCCGTGGGCAGCGGCTCGTAGGGGAACAGCGAGAGGTGGGCGTTGCCCATCCGCTTCGGCACCACGCCGCCCGCGACGTACGCCGAGGTTTGGTTGACCAGGCTCGACAGCGCCGCGGACAGCAGGTTCGTCTTCACGTGCTGGCCCTCGCCGGTGGCGTCGCGGTGCCGCAGCGCCGCCAGGATCGCGACGGCGGCGTGCAGCCCGGTCATCACGTCGAACACCGCGACGCCCGCCCGGTACGGCGTGCCGTCCGGGTCGCCGGTCAGGCTCATCAGGCCGGACGTCGCCTGGATCAGCAGGTCGTAGCCGCCGAGCTTCGCGCCGCCCGCGTCGCCGAACCCGCTGATGGAGCAGTAGACGATCGACGGGTTGGTCCCGCGCACGGTGTCGACGTCCAGGCCCCACCTCGCGGTGGAGCCGGGCATGAAGTTCTCGATCAGCACGTCCGCGCGGGCCGCGAGCTGCTGGGCGACCGCCAGGTCCTCGGGGTCCTTCAGGTCGAGGACCACCGAATGCTTGTTGCGGTTGATCGACAGGTAGTAGGTGGCGACCGGGCCGTCGGGCCCGTCGACCGTGGGCGGCTGCCAGGTGCGGGTGTCGTCGCCGGTCGGGCCCTCGACCTTGACCACGGTCGCGCCGAGGTCGCCGAGCAGCATCGTCGCGTAGGGGCCGGCGAGGACCCGGGAGAAGTCGGCCACCACCACCCCGGCGAGCGGGCCGGTCGGCGTGGGTTCGTCGGGGTCGAGCGGGGGGAGATCAGCCACGGCCCGACTCTAGATACCGGCCCGGGCGCGACGCGAGGTCACGGCCGGGCGGACGGTTGCAGGACCGCTACAGGACCGCGAGCACCACCAGCGCGAGGCCGGCGAGGCCGAGGCCGGCGCCGATCCAGGCCCAGATGCGCTGACCCGTTCGGGCGGAATCGGTCAGCTCCTCCTCGGTCTTCGTGGACATGACGAACGGCGAGCCGTCGCGCGGCGCGCGGACCACGAGCGGGCCGTCCCGGTCGTCGACCTCGCCGAGCACGTACATCCGCGTGCCGGGCCGCAGCACCCACTCGGTGTGCTGGTAGCCGATGGTCTCGTCGCGGTCGCCGCCGGCCAGCGCGCCGAGCACCGAGATCGCCCCGGCCAGCGCGCCCTGCGGCCGGTGGTCGTGCGCGGGCTCGAACCGGTCGACGACGGTCTCGACGCCGTCGGGCCGCCGGCCGCCGTGGTCGACGCCGATCGTGTGCCCGTCGCGCCGCAGCGCCCAGCCGTGCGGGGAGCTGATCTCGGCGACGGTCTCGGTGCGGGTGGTGACGCGGGTGTCGCCGTCGGAGTCCCGGTCGTAGTGCTTGTAGCGGCGCTGGACGCGGTGCGCGTGCCACACGCAGTCGACGCCGGCCAGCTCGGAACGCAGCAGGCCCACCGGCGCCGCCGCCGTCTCGCCGACGACCTCGCACACCTTGCGGAACTGCCCCGGCCCGGTGAGCTCGGCCGAGATGCCCTGCAGCTCGAGCAGCTCGGGCACCGAGAGCGTCTCCGCGGCCGTCATCGCGTGCACCTTGCGCCGGGACCGGCCGGCCCCCCACAGGCAGCCGCCGGCGGCCAGCAGCAGGATGATCCCGAACCAGACCATGGTCGTCGTTCCTCTCGTGAAGCGGTGAGGGGAACGCTAGGGAGCGCGCGGGGCCGGCGGAGGTGTGCTGGCACCACACCCGGTGTGCGGGCTACCGGCGTCGGCGCACGGGGTCCAGCCTCCGCAGCACCAGCCCGGTCGCGACGGCGAGCACCCCGGCCATGCCCACCAGCACCCCGGCGCCGAGCAGCCAGTGCGCGGCGTCGTGCGTCCACAGCGGGTCGGGGCCGCCGCGCGCGACCCGGTTCAGGTCGACGGTCGCCGCACCCATCGCGAAGGCCCAGCGCGACGGGACGAGCCAGGCCAGCTGCTCCAGCCCGGCGTAGCCCGCCACGGGGAAGAGCCCGCCGCTGACCACCAGCTCCAGCATCAGGACCAGCACCAGCAGCGGCATGCCGCGGTCCGCGTTGCCGATCGCCGCCGAGATCACCAGCCCGGCCAGCATGGTCACGACGGTCACGCCGACGACCGCCAGCAGCACCTCCAGCAGGCCCGACCCGAGCACGACGGCCGAGTCGGGCCCGGGTCGTCCCGCCAGCGCGAGCAGCGTGAACACCGCCGCCTGCAGCCCCGTGACCACGCCCAGCACCAGCAGCTTCGACAGCAGGTACGCCGGCATCGACAGCCCGATCGCGCGTTCCCGGACGTAGACCGGCCGCTCCTTGACCAGCTCGCGGATCGCCGCCGCGACCCCCATCAGCGCCCCGCCGAGCACCAGGACCAGCATCAGCTGGCTCGGTTGGACCTCCTGCAGCTCCAGCGCCCGTGTCGTACTCAGCCCGGAGTCGCCGGGGACGAGCCGCGCCAGCGCCGCGAGGACCAGCGGGAGCGCCACGAGGAAGATCGCGTACTGCCGGTCGGCGGCGATCACGGCCAGGTAGCGGCGGCACAGCACGCCCAGCTGCGCGCCGAAGCCCTGCTGGCGCGGCGCCACCTCCGGCGCCGCCCGCTCGACGACCCGCGGCATCCCCGCCGTCGGCTGCGCGACGTACCGCGAGTGCTGCCGCGACTCCCGGTACCGGGCGGCGAGGGTCTCCCCCGGCACCCGCTCCAGCAGCAGGAACATCTCGGCGTAGTCCGGCGCGCCGAAGTACTCCAGCGCCTCCCGCGGCGGCCCGAAGAAGGCGACGTGCCCGCCGGGCGCGAGCACCAGCAGCCGGTCGCAGAGGTCGAGGTTGAGCACGCTGTGGGTGACCACGACGACGGTCCGGCCGCCGCTGCCCGACCGCGTGTCGGACCCGTCGGCCAGCCCGCGCAGCGTCTGCATGACGGACTTGTCCAGGCCCGGGTCGAGGCCGGACGTCGGCTCGTCGAGGAACAGCAGGCTCGGCCGGGTCAGCAGCTCGAGGGCCACGGAGGTGCGTTTGCGTTGGCCACCGGAGAGCGTGTCGATCCGCTGCCCGGCCTGCTCGGTGAGGTTCAGCTCGGCCAGCACCTCGTCGATGCGACGCTCGCGGGCGGCCTCCGGGACGTCGGCGGGGAAGCGCAGCCGGGCGGCGAAGCGCAGCGCGCGCCGGACGGTGAGCTGGGGGTGCAGCACGTCGTCCTGCGGGACGAGGCCGATGCGGTGGCGCAGCTCGTCGTACTCGGCGTAGAGGTCGCGGCCCGCGTAGCGGACCTCGCCGACGTCGGCCGGGCGGGAACCGGTCAGCGCGCGCAGCAGGGTCGACTTGCCCGCCCCGGACGGCCCGACGACGGCGAGCAGGCTCCGGCCCGGCAGCGCGAAGGAGACGTCCCGGAGCAGCGTCCTGCCGGAGTCGGTGGTGACCGAGGCGCCCTGGACGGAGAACCCGACGTCGCCGGTGTCCTCGGCGGAGACGAGCCGGTCGCCCTGCAGCTGCAGCAGCGCGTGCCCGATGCCGACGACGTCCCGCGGGGTGATCTCGGCGGAGGTGACCCGCACGCCGTTGACGAAGGTGCCGTTGCCGCTGTTCAGGTCCACGATCCGCCAGCCCGCGCCGCTGCGGTGCAGCTCGGCGTGGCGGCGGGAGACGAGGAGGTCGTCGAGCACGACGTCGTTGTCCGGCAGGCGCCCCACCGTGAGCCGGGTGGTGAGGACGTGCCGGACCGAGGTCTGCCCGCCCTGCCGGGCCAGGACATCGGCCGGCGCCGGGACCGCCGGTGGCGCCGGGGGTGCGCTCACGGGCAGGACCTGCACGACCGCGGAGTCGGCGGTGTCGCCGAGCCTCACCGAGACCGGGCCGGCGAGCGGAAGGGTGGTGACCCGCCGGCCGTCGACCCACGTGCCGTTGCGGGAGGCGTCGGTGAGCGTCCAGCCCTGCGGGGTGTGCTCCACGATCACGTGCCGGCGCGAGGCTCGCGGGTGCCCGACGTCGAGGTCCGCCTCCGGGCCGCGGCCGATCACGAACGGGCGGCCCGGCGCGACCGGCAGCCGCCGCCCGCCGACGACGATCTCCAGGGCGGGCGGCGTCATGCGCGGACGATATCGGGGCGGACCGGGCGCCGTCACCGATCACGGTGGCGCCCGGATCGTCCGGTTGCGCACGCCACCCGAGTGTGCGCCCCTGGGAGGAGAGGCCGGTAGTGTCCCGGCAAGCTACCCGCCCGTAACCCCGGAGAGTCGACGATGACCAACCTGGCCGCGAACCTCGTCGCGACCGCGCGCGAGCACGGTGACCGCACCGCCGTGAAGCTCGACGAGTACGTCCTCACCTACCGGCAGCTGCACGAGGCGGCGGCCGCCGTCGCGGGGGACCTGAAGGAGCGCGGGATCAACCCCGGCGACCGGGTCGGGCTCGTGCTGCCCAACGTTCCCGCCTACCCGGTGCTGTTCTACGGCGCGCTGCTGGCGGGTGCCGTCGTGGTGCCGATGAACCCGCTGCTCAAGGCGCGCGAGGTGGAGTACTACCTGGGCGACTCGGGGATGTCCCTGGTCTACGGCTGGGACGGCTCGGGCGACGTGGTGCCCGAGGCCGCGAAGGCCGTCGGGATCCCGGGGATCGTGGTGCCCGCGACCGGCCCGGCCGAGCTGGGCGGCACTCCCGCGCCCGAGGCCGTCGAGCGAGCCGACTCCGACACCGCCGTCATCCTCTACACCTCCGGCACCACCGGGCAGCCCAAGGGCGCCGAGCTGACCCACCACAACCTCGACTCCAACGCCCGTACCACGGTCGAGACGCTCATCGAGATCAGCGCCGACGACGTGATCATGGGCTGCCTGCCGCTGTTCCACGTCTTCGGCCTGACCTGCGGGCTCAACGCCGCCGTGGTCGCCGGGTCCACGCTGACCCTGATCCCGCGGTTCGACCCGTCCAAGGCGCTGCAGGTCGTGGCCCGGGACAAGGTCACCGTGTTCGAGGGCGTGCCCACCATGTACGCGGCGATGCTGCACTCCCCCGACGCCGCGAACGCGGACATGTCCTCGCTGCGCACGTGCATCACCGGCGGCTCCGCCATGCCCGTGGAGATCCTGCGCAACTTCGAGTCCACCTTCGGCTGCGAGGTCTTCGAGGGCTACGGGCTGTCGGAGACCGCGCCGGTCGCCTCGTTCAACCAGCCCGGCCGCCCGCGCAAGCCCGGCACCATCGGCTTCCCGGTGCGCGGCTGCGAGATGCGCGTGGTCGACGACGAGGGCCGCGACGTGCCCGACGGCGAGCCCGGCGAGATCGCCATCCGCGGCGAGAACGTCATGAAGGGCTACTGGAACCGCCCCGAGGCGACCGAGGCGGCCATCCCGGACGGCTGGTTCCGCTCCGGCGACATCGCCACCCGCGACGCCGACGGCTACTACACCATCGTCGACCGCAAGAAGGACCTGATCATCCGCGGCGGCTACAACGTCTACCCCCGCGAGGTCGAGGAGACCCTCTACGAGCACCCGGCCGTGGCCGAGGCCGCCGTCGTCGGGATCAAGCACGCCGAGCTCGGCGAGGAGATCGGCGCCGCGGTCGCGCTCAAGCCGGGCGAGGAGGCCGACCCGGAGGAGCTGAAGAACTTCGTCCGGGACCGGCTCGCCGCCTACAAGTACCCGCGCGCGGTCTGGCTGGTCGACGCCCTCCCCAAGGGCCCGACGGGCAAGATCCTCCGCCGCGAGGTCGAGCCGCCGGCGGACGTGTAGGCCCGGCGCCCCCGCTCAGCCGAGGAGGGCGGCGACCGTGCCCTCGGGGTCCGTGACCATCGCGTCGTGCCCCGTGGGCAGGTCCCGCCACTCCCAGGCCAAGTCCTTCACCACCTGGCGGGACGACGCCAGCGCCGGGTAGACGGGCTGCGTGCAGTGGACGTAGGTGACCGGCAGGCCGGCACCGAGCGGGCCGTCGAGCGCCAGCGGTTCGCGGTAGCTGCGCAGCGGGTGCGGGGTCATGCGGCGCTCGACCCACGCGACGTCGTCCGGGTCGGTGACCCCGAAGGCCTCGGCGGGCGGCGGCGGGAGCGCGAGACCGTGGCCGCGCCGCTTCGCGTCGAGCTCCCGCTGCAGCACGACGTCCTCGGGCAGGGCGTCGAACGCGCGCCGCCCCGCCTCGACCACCAGGCCGTCGAGCAGCACGAGCCGCCGGATCCGGTCCCGGGCCCGCTCGGCCGCCCCCAGCACGGGCAGCGCGCCGAAGCTGTGCCCGACGAGCAGGACGTCGGTGAGCTCCTCGGCCTCCAGCACCGCCGTGACGTCGCGGATCATGGTGGTGAGGCCCACCTCCGGGGTGAGCAGGTGGGCGCGCTCCCCCAGGCCGGTCAGGGTCGGGGTGAACACCTCGTGCCCCGCCTCGCGGAGCAGTCGCGCCACCGGGCGCCAGCACCATCCGCCGTGGCACAGCCCGTGCACCAGCACGATCTGCTCACCCATCGCACCCGCCCCCTCGCGACCCGCTCACCCAGCCTGCCACCGCGGCCCGGGCGAGGGCGAGCGTCACTGCACTGCTGTCGGCGCAGCGCTCCTGTCACGCTCGGGAGAATCACCGGCAGCATGATCGGCGCGAGCGGCACATGACGGTCCCTCGACCAACGCTCCTGTCACGCTCAGAAGGATCACCGCCGCGAGGAAAGCGAGCGTCACACCACCGCACCCCACCCAACGCTCCTGTCACGCTCAGAAGGATCACCGCTGCGGGGAACGCGAGCGTCACACCACCGCTCCCCGACCGGCGCTCCTGTCACGCTCGGAACGATCACCGCACCCGGGCGGCCCGCTCCTCCGCCACGTCGGCGACCTGGGGAGCCGGGCGGTCGGTCGCCGGTTCGGGGTGGCCGAGGTCCGTGAGCCAGCCCCGGAACACCCGGTGCAGGTGCTCGGCGCCGACGATCTCGCCGGGGTCGGCGAGCTCCGCAGGGGCGAGGAGGAAGCCGCGGCTCTGCGGACCGCCGAGCCCGCCGTGCGAGCCGACGTGCGGTTCGAAGGGCGACGCGTCGTCGGTCGCCGGGTCGTAGCGGCTGTTGATCATGATGTCGGGGCAGTGCGGGAAGGTGTCGACCCGGCGGACGAGGTCGGGGGCGTGCTCGCCGTAGTCCGCCAGCGGGTCGTCGCCGACCACCGCGCCGCTCGCGAGCCGGTGCACGCCGTCCCGGCCGAGCACCACCGCGCCGTGCTCCCGGCTGCGGACCAGCACGAACCCGATCCCGGGGTGGTCGACGAGCGAGGGCAGCAGGTCGGGGAACTCGCGCTCGATCGTCTCCAGCTCCACCCGCCCCTCGTGCTCGGTGAACGACACCATCGCCACGTGCCCGGACGCGCACACCACGACCCCGGGCGCCGCCCGCACCACCTCGCCCGGCTTCCCGGACTCGGTGCGGTGCTTCGCGGGCGAGGCCCCGGCCTTCTCCACGCGCGCCCGCAGCCGCCTGGCCACGAACCCCCCGCCCGACGAGGCCTCGGCCAGCGCCGCCCCGACCTGCCAGCCCTCCGCGGCCCGCCGGGTGGACCGCTCGGCGGGGGTGCGGCCGAAGAGCCGCCGGCGCGGCCGCGGCGGCGGGGCCCCGCACAGCCGGCCGACGTACTGCTCGATCGACTCGCCGAACCGGTCGGCGAAGGCCTGGCCCTGCGTCTGCCCGTGGTCGGACAGGCACACGACGAGGTACGGCCGCGGCGCGAGCTGCGCGGCGCGGTGCAGCCGTCCGATCTGCTGGTCGATCGTGCGGAGCACCGCGAGCGAGTCGAAGCGCTCGATGCCCGAGTGGTGGGCGACCTCGTCGTAGCCCAGGAAGTCCGCGTAGGCGACGGGCCGGCCCGCGAGCATGTCCTCGATCAGCGCGGACACCACGACGTCCCGCGCAATCACCGTGGTCCCGGGCCGGGCGAGCGGGTAGAGGCCGCCGCGGTGGGTGCGCGGCCGGACGTCCGCCCGCCGCTGGGAGGACGCCTCGACGACCTCGCGCACCGCGTCGACCAGCGCGCCGGCGAAGGTGCGGATGCCGTTGACCGGGTTGGCGAAGTAGGCCCAGTACCCGCCGCCGACGTGGTCGCGCCGCCGCGCCGAGCGCTTGCCGCCGAGCACGGTCACCGTGCTCATCGTGAGGCTGTAGTGCGGGGCGTCGCCGGTGAAGAGGTTGCCGCGGCTCGCCCCGTCGACGGCGAGCAGGCCGCGCCCGTCCGAGTGCCGGCCCTCGATCTCGGCGGCGTCGGCGGGGTGCGCGCACGCCATGACGTGGTCGCGGTCCTTCTCGTACCAGCGGAACCCGAGGATGTCGTGGTTGCTGCCGTGCAGGATCCCGGAGACGCTGGCGCCGGTCTGCGAGCTCCAGTCCGTGGTCCAGTGCTGCAGGGTGTGGCTGCCCTCGGCGAGCCAGCGGGCCAGCGTCGGCATGGTCCCGTCGCGGACGGCGCGGCGCGCGGTGTCGTGGCCCAGCCCGTCGATCTGCAGGAACAGCACCCCGGGCGTCTGCTGCTCCGGGGCCGCCGACCGCCGGCTGCGGCGGACCGCGCGGCGGAAGAACAGCTCGTCCTCGTCGACGGCCAGCAGGCTCGTGGCGACGGCGTTGACCACCGTCATCACCACGACCACCACGAACGCGGTGCGGATGTTCGTCAGCTCCACACCCGGCACGAGCCAGAAGATCGCGAGCACCGCAGCCGCGAGCAGCACGAAGCTGCCGAGGCCGAGGGTGAACAGGGCCAGCGGCAGCGCGACCCGCAGCACCAACGGCCAGACGACGGCGGTGAGCAGGCCGAGCAGCAGCGCGCAGACCGTGGGCTGCCACCAGCCGGCCATGGCGAACCCGGTGAGCCAGACGTCGAGCAGGTGCAGCGCGGCCGTGACCAGGGCCCACACCAGCACCACGCGGGCCACCACGCGCCCGCCGCGCAGCAGCGGCCCGCGCTCGACGGGCGTCGCGCGGTAGTCGCGGACGATCGGGCCGGTCCGGTTCACGGGCGCTCCTGGTCGGTCGGCGTGGGCGGCGGCAGCGGGCCGCGCCGCGCCGGGCCGGCCGCGGGATCGATCATCTCCCCCGGCTCGTCGGGGACGACGTCCGGGGCACGCCGGGCGCGCCGTCGTCGCACCAGCCGGGCGATCCCCGCGGACAGCGCGCCGACCAGGAGCACGAGCACCGCAGCACCGAGCGTGGCCACGAGCGGGTCGTCGAACAGCCCGCCGGAGAGGATGCCGAGCAGGGCGTACGCGACCGCCCACAGCAGGCACGCGACCAGCGCCGACGGCAGGAACCGGCGCCACGGGTAGCCCAGGGTGCCCGCGGCCACGAGCGCCGGGATCCGCCCCGCCGGCACCAGCCGCCCGACGACGATCAGCTGCCACCCGTGTCGCCTGAACCGCGCCCGGGCCCGGGCGAGCTGCTCCGGCGTCTGGCCGCGGGCGACGAAGCGCACCGCCGCCCCACCACCCAGCCGGGCGACCCCGTAGGTCACGACGTCGCCCACGAACGCGGCCAGGGTCGCGGCCAGCAGCACCAGCGGGAGCGACAGGTGCGAGGTCGTCATCGCGACGGCGGCGGCCGCGCCGACGACCGCGCCCGTGGGCACCACCGGGACGACCGACCCGAGCAGGACGCCGCCGATCAGCACCGGGTAGCCGATGGCCTGCGGGTTCGTCCAGTCCGCCGCGAAGGTGCCCGTCACGCGGACATCATTCCCGGTGCCCCTCGCCGTCGAGCGGCACGTCCTGCCCCGGCCGGGCGATCGTGATCGTGCTGGTACTGCCCCGCTCCCGCGCCGCGGCGGCGAACCGGTGCGGTGGGTCGTGCAGCAGCGCCCGCATCCGTGCGCCGTGCCCGGCCGGTGCGCGGGTCAGCCCGGCGACGGCCAGCGTCCCCCAGTGGACCGGGACGGCGAGCCGGGGCCGCAGCACGTCGACGGCCTCGGCGGCCCGCTCCGGGTCGAGGTGCCCCGGGCCGAGATTCGGGCCCCAGCCCCACACCGGCAGCAGGGCGACGTCCAGGCCGAGGGACCCGAGGTCGGCCATCCCGTCGAAGAGGTCGGTGTCGCCGGCGGCGTAGATGCGCAGGCCGTCGGCCTCCAGGACGTGCCCGAGCGCCGGCGACTGCGGCCCGCGGGTGGAACGCGGGCCCCACCGGTGCCCGCTGTGCGCGGCCGGCACCGCGGTGACCCGCACCCCGCCGTCGCGGATCTCCTGCCCGACGTCGATCTCCTCGACGCGCCGCACGCCGCGCCTGCGCACCCACTCGGCCGCCCCGCGCGGCACCACGACCCGGGTGTCGGGACGGAGCAGCCGCAGCGAGGGCAGGTGCAGGTGGTCGCCGTGCAGGTGGGAGATCAGGACGAGGTCCGCGTCGACCCAGTCCTCGGCGCGCAGCGGCGGCACCACGCGGCGCAGCAGCGACACCCGCGGGGTGAGGACGGGGTCGGTGAGGACGACGCGCCCGCCCAGCTCCAGGCGGGTGGTCGAGTGCCCGAGGAAGCGCAGGGCCGGGTGCTGCACGCCCGCCACAGTAGGGGGAATCAGGCCCCGAAGCGGACGGGTTGTCCGGTCGACTCGAGCACCGCCTGCCAGAGGTCGCCGTGCGGGTCGACCTGGTTGCGCTTGCTCACCGCGAGTGGCATCGGGATGTGCACGAAGCGGCGCCGCACCCGCCCGACGACCATCGCCGTGCGCCCGGACATGGCCGCGTGCACCGCCGCCTGCGACAGCCGGACCGTGTACACGCTGTCGTACGGGTTGGCCGGCACGGAGCGGATCGCGTAGCTGGGGTCGATGTAGCGCACCGACGTCTCGATCCCGGCCCCGTCGAAGTGGTCCTCGATGCGGTCCCGCAGGTAGCGGCCGATGTCGCCGAGCTTGCGGTTGCCCGAGGCGTCGGTGGTCGAGCGGCTGGCCTGGGCCGCCTCCAGCAGCTCCTGCCCCGCCCCCTCCGCGACGACGACCACCGCGTGCCCGCGCTGCTCCACCCGCCTGCGCAGGTGGGCCAGCAGGCCGGTGTCGCCCTCCAGGGCGAACGGGACCTCCGGGATCAGCACGACGTCCGCGTCGCTGCGCGCGAGCGCGGCGTAGCAGGCGATGAAGCCCGAGTGCCGGCCCATCAGCTTGACCAGGCCGATGCCGTTGGCCGTGGACTTGGCCTCGACGGTGACCGCGCGGATCGAGTCCGACGCCCGGGAGAAGGCCGTCTGGAAGCCGAAGCTCTGGTCGATGTACGGGATGTCGTTGTCGATCGTCTTCGGCACCCCGACGACCGCGATCTTGAGGTTGCGCTCGGCGATGACCCGCGCGATGCCCATGGCGCCCCGCATGGAGCCGTCGCCCCCGATCACGAACAGGATGTTGATGTGCATCCGCTCGAGGCAGTCGACGATCTCCTCGGGGTCCTGGTGGCCGCGGGAGGTACCCAGCACGGTGCCGCCGTCGACCGCGATGTCGCGGACGTACTGCGGGGTGAGCTCGACCTCGTCGTAGCCGTAGCGGGAGATGAAACCCTGGTAGCCGTTGCGGAAGCCGACGACCCGCCGGACCCCGTAGTGGTAGGTCAGGGTGCGGACCAGGCCGGCGATGACGTCGTTGAGCCCCGGGCAGAGCCCGCCGCAGGTCACGATGCCGGCGCGGGTCTTCGACGGGTCGAAGTAGATCTTGCGCCGCGGCCCGCAGGGCTCCAGGCCCGGCAGCTGGTCGATCGGCACACCGCGGGCGGTCACCCGGGCGATCGTGTCGTCGAGCAGGACGCGGTCGTCCTCGTCGACGTAGTGCTCGGTGGTCTGCCGCGCGTCGAGCAGGTCGAGCATCGGGGAGTCGATGCGGCTCGTGCCGAGCCTGCGGATCTCCAGGTCCGCCTGTGTGACGGCCTGCGTCCGCGAGAAGTGCACGACGTTGTCCGGCGCGTCGGGCGCGCCGGCCGTGATCGCCCCGTCGCCGGTCGCGTCGGCCGTGCTCGCGGCAGGTTCGTGTGCGCTGCTCACCGTGTCCCTCGGTCCTCGCGTGCTGGTGCGTGGTCTGCGTGCTGTCCTGCGCTGCCCGGCACCGGATCGTGACGGTGTGCCGGACGGGCCGGCCCGCGACGGTGGGGACTCCTGACCCGGAAAGTGCGTCCAGCGTGCCCGATCCGGACACGATCCGACAGGTCCGTGCTACGGGATCGGTTCAGACCATACCGAGGACGCGGTCGACGCGGATCTCGATGACCACCCGCTCGGGGTTCGGCCGGGGCACGCGGAAGCGCGCGGCGTAGCGCTGCTCGGCGTCCCGCACGGACTCCGGGTCGTCCCGGACGACGGCGACCCCCTCGAGCGTCGACCAGCGCCGGCCGTCGGTCTGCGACACCGCGACGCGGGCGCCCTCCGGCCCGGCCCCCGCGACGTTGCGGGCCTTCTGCGAGCCGCCGCGGCAGATCACCCGGGCGAGGCCCTCCTCGACGTCGATCGTGACGCCGACCGGCACGACGTGCGGCGTCCCGTCCTTCCGCAACGTGACCAGGGTGCCCAGGTGCCGCTCGGTCCAGAAGGCGCAGAAGTCCGCGGAGACGACGTCGGGGGCGAGGCGGGTGCGCAGGGGGCGTGCGGTCACGCCCGCATCATGCCTCGACGGGTGCCGCCCGCCGGCCGCCCCACCGGACCGCGCCCGCGCAGGCCACGACCACCAGCGCGATCGCGACCGCGCCGACCGGGGTGACGGCCTGCCCCAGCACCAGCGCCCCGGCGAGCGCGGCGACGGCCGGTGAGAGGCTCATCACCACGGCGAAGGTGACGCGCCCCTCCAGCGTCACGGCTGCCCCGAGCGGGCTCCGCGCGATCGCCTCGTAGAAGCAGATGTTCATGCCGCCGAGCGCCAGCCCGTAGCCGAGGACGGTGAGCAGGTCGCCGCGCGTGCGTCCCGGTCGACGCCGCGGTGCTCCGCGGGCGGGTGCGCATCCCCGGCACGCGCGCGGCGCGGCTGCCGGACGAGACGCGGGTGGCGGCGGTGCCGGAGGGCGACGAGCCGGCCGCCCGCGCGTCGCTCGCCCTGGCCGACCTCGTCGGCCGGACCGTGGCGATCAACCGAGTCACCGGCACCACCGCCGCGTCGCTCTGGCCGGCGGCCTCCCGGCTCGAGATCTCCTGGGTGGCCACCACGGAGGACTGGCTGGTGCGGATCGCCTCCGGCGGGGCCGTCGGCGTCACCCCGGCCGCGACCTCGCAGCTGCACCGCTTGCCGGGCGTGGCCTACGTGCCCCTGGCCGACGCCCCGCCCGTCCCGGTGTGGCTGGTCTGGACCGACCCGCCCACGCACCCGGCCGTGCCCCGGCTGGTGGCGCTCGTGCAGGAGGTCACGGGCGGCCCAGCAGGGTGACCGTCCCCGCGGAGCCGTTCACCAGGACCCGGTCGCCGGTGCGCAGCCGGGTGGTGGCGTCCCCGCAGCCGACGACGGCGGGGATTCCCAGCTCGCGGGCCACGATCGCGGCGTGCGAGAGCGGCGCCCCGACGTCCGTGACCACGGCCGCGACCAGCGGGAACAGCGGGGTCCAGCCCACGTTCGTCACGGTCGTCACGAGGATCTCGCCGGGGCGCAGCGCCGCCCCGTCGGCCACGTCGGCGAGCACCCGCACGGCGCCCTCGACGACCCCGGCCGCCCCGCCGAACCCGGTGACCGCGCCGTCCGCGCCGTCCGCGGACACGGGCGGGCGGCCCTCGACGAACAGGTCGGCCCGCCGGTGCGGGTCCGCGGCCCAGGCGAACGGGTCGAACGCCCCGCGGATCACGGCGGGGTACGGCGGCAGGGCGTCGTAGGCCTCGAACACGGCGCGGTTCCGCGCGGCGCGGGCGGCGGGCGCGTCGGCGCCCGGTTCGAGGGCCCGCAGCAGGCCGTCGAGCTCGAGGAAGAACACGGCGTCGCCGAGCCCGGTCACCTCACCCGCCCGCAGCGCCCACGCCCGGAGCACGCCGAACACCCGCACCACCTCCGACCGGGTGCGCTCGCGGCCGCCGGCGGCGCGGATCCAGCGGTCGACGGCCCTCCGCGCGCCGCGCACCCGCCGCGGCTGCTCGCGGCGCAGCCGGTCCCAGGCCTCCTCACGGGCGACGCGCTGGCGTTCGAGCAGCTGGGCGGGGCCGGCGCCGGCGGCCCGCAAGCGCCCCAGCTCGCGCCGCACCCACTCCGGGTCCTCGGCCGGGCGCGGCGCCGAGACCTCGAACTCGCGCGGGCCCCGGTGCCCCCACCGGCGCAGGTACTCCGCCTCGGACAGCTCCCCCACCTCGACCCGGGCCAGCCCGACGACGGGGCCGAGGCTCTCCAGCTCCCCGCCGGTCGCGAGGGCTGCGGCGTCGGCCGGCCCGAGCAGCCGCTCCAGCCGGGCGCGGGCGCCGAGCAGCGCGCGCGGGTCGCTGCGGCCGGCCACCTGCAGCATCGCGCTGGCGCGGACCAGGAGGGGCTGCAGCTCGGCGGTCCATGCCGTCCGCAACCCCGCCGCGTCGAGCCCGGCGACCCGGGCCGCCAGCGCCGCGCAACGGGCCGGGTTGCCCTCGACGTACGCGGCGACGTGCGGTTTCTCCCGGCGCACGGTCCGCAGCACCTCGCGCACCGCGGGCAGCAGGGCCCGTCGCGCCGCCCGGCGGTCGAGCACGGCGCGCGGGACCCGAACCCCGGCCGGGATCCGTCCGAAGGCGCTGCCGACCAGGCGCACGAACAGCCCGCGCGGGACGCCGACCAGGCCGGCCAGCGCCGACGCCGTCGACAGGTCCATGTAGGCACGCCCGCCGATCCGGCCGTACGCCCGCAGCCCCGGCAGCGCCGAGGTCGTCATCGCGTGCGCGGTGAAGATCTCCAGGAAGGACCAGGTCAGCGGGGTGATGGTGCCCGGCACGGCCTCGCCGAGGTTACCGTTGGTCCACAGGTGGTCGCGGCCGCGCGAGTCGTTCCACGGGTCGCGGACCGTGGTGATCGGGCGGGCCTGGAGCAGGGCGAACCGTCCGCCCGCCCACGCCCACTCGACGTCCGTCGGGCCGCCGTACAGGGCCGCGACCCGGCGGCCGAGGGCGACCAGCTCGGCCACGCGCGCGTCGTCGAGCACGGGGACGCGACGCAGCTCCGCGGGCACGGGCTCCTCGACCGTCCCGGCGTCGGTCCGCACGGTCCGCACGGCCTTGTCCGCGGTGCGGCGCTCGCGCACGGCACCGGTGGCGGCGTCGGCGACGACCGCGTCCGGCGTGACGAGCCCGCCCACGACCGCCTCCCCGAGGCCCCACGCGGCGTCGACCAGCATCCGGTCCTCGTCACCGGTCACCGGGTCGGCGGTGAACAGCACCCCGGCCGACTCGGCGGGGACCAGCTCCTGGACCACGACGGCGATCTCGGCGCCGCCGATCCCCGCGCGGTCGCGGTAGGCGACGGCCCGCCCGGCCCACAGCGACGCCCAGCAGCGCCGGACGGCGTCGAGCACCCCGTCGGCGTCGCGGACGTCGAGCACGGTCTCCTGCTGGCCGGCGAACGACAGCCCGGGCAGGTCCTCGGCGGTCGCCGACGACCGGACCGCCACCGGCGGGCCGCCCAGGGCGGAGTAGGCGGCCCGGACGGCGGCGGCGAGGTCGTCGGGCAACGCGGCCGTGAAGTCCTCCGGACGCGGCCGCTCCGGCAGCCCGGCGGCGTAGCCGCGGTAGGCGGCCGTGGTGACGACGAAGCCCGGCGGCACCGGCAGCCCCGCCCGCACCGCACGGGCCAGCGAGGCCCCCTTGCCGCCGGCCGTCGCGAGGTCGGTCGCCCCGGACGCGCCGAGCGGGAGGACGAGGTCCGCCATGCCGGAACCGTAGCGCCCTCCGTATTCCCCGACGACCGTTCAGCGTGAGTTACTTGGCAAAGGCAAGGTTTCGCCTTGCCACGGAGTCGGGGGTCGTGGTCACCTGATCAGGCATCCTCTCGTGGACGGAGACCCACACCTCGTGAGCGCCGATCTGGCCGAATCGCCCGCCTCCGCCGCAACCGCACCGCCCGCTCGCCCGACCGTGGCGATCCTGGTGCTCGCGTCCTGCGGTCTGCTGGTGTCGCTCATCCAGACGATGGTCGTGCCCCTGCTGCCGCAGTTCCCGCGGCTCATGTCGGTCTCCCCGTCGACGGCGGCGTGGCTGGTCACCGCCACCCTGGTCGCCGGCGCGGTGTCCGCGCCGGTGCTCGGCCGGCTCGGCGACATGTACGGCAAGCGGCGGATGCTGCTGATCTCGATCGCGCTGATCCTGGCGGGCTCGGTCATCGGGGCCGCGGCGCCGAACATCGTGCTGCTCATCGTGGGCCGGGTGCTGCAGGGCGTGTCGTTCGGCGTCATCGCGCTCGGGATGAGCCTGATGCGGGACGTGCTGCCGCCCGAGCGGGTCGGCAGCGGTGTCGCGCTGATGAGCTCCTCGCTCGGCGTCGGCGGCGCGATCGGGCTGCCCATCACCGGGCTCGTCGCGCAGTTCACCTCCTGGCGCTGGCTGTTCGCCGGCGCTGCCGTGGTCGCGGTGATCCAGCTGCTGCTCGTGTCGCGACTGGTCCCCGAGTCGCGGGTGCGCACCGGCGGCCGGTTCGACGCCGTCGGCGCCGTCGGGATCGCCGCCGCCCTGGTCTGCCTGCTGCTCGGCATCTCGAAGGGCACGGAGTGGGGCTGGACGAGCCCGACCGTCCTCGGCCTGTTCGGCGCGGCCGCCGTGCTGCTCGCGATCTGGGCGCGCTGGGAGCTGGGTCGCCGCGCCCCGCTCGTCGACCTGCGGGTCTCGGCCCGCCCCGCGGTGCTGATGACGAACAGCGCCACGGTGCTCATCGGCTTCTCGATGTTCGCGACCTTCATGCTCGCGACCCAGATCCTGCAGGCGCCCGTCGAGACCGGGTACGGCTTCGGGCTGTCGCTGCTGGTCGCCGGCGTGGTGCTGCTGCCGATCGGCGGGTCGATGGTCGTCTTCTCGTCCGCCTCGGCGATCATCTCCCGGATCCGCGGGCCGCGGACCACCCTGATCCTCGGCACCGCGCTGCTGGCGGTGGGCAACGTCGGGTTCGCCCTGCTGCCGTCGTCGGAGCTGCTGCTGATCGGCACCGCGACCATCGGTGCGATCGGGGCCACCCTCGCCTACTCCGCGCTGCCTCTGCTCATCATGCGGGCCGTCCCCGAGACCGAGACGGCCGCGGCGAACAGCCTGAACACGCTGATGCGCCAGCTGGGCACCTCGACCTGCACCGCGGTGGTCGCGGCCGTGAGCACCGCGCTCGTGATGGACGTGGGCGGCGAGACGCGGCCCGCCGGCACGGCCTACACCGTCGTCTTCCTGGCCGCGGCGGTCGCCGCGGTGCTGGCGATGGCCATCGCCGCCGTCACGCCGGCGCCCGAGGGCGTCACCGACCCGCGCGACGACCCCGCGCTGGCGAGCCGGGCAGCGGCCTGACGTCTCACCCGGGTTTCTGGCGGCAACCCAGCCGCGCGGCTACCCTGGCGCGCATGACGTCCGCAGCGTCTGCACCGTCGCCCGGATCGGCCTGGACCGACTTCGACAGCGGCACCTGCTCCGTCGCCCGCACGGCGGCGCTGATCGGCGACGCCTGGACCGTGCTCGTGCTGCGGGACATGTTCAACGGCGTGCGCCGGTTCGACGACCTGGCCGCGCACCTCGGCATCGCCCGCAACGTGCTGACCCGCCGGCTGGCCGGCCTCGTCGACGCGGGCCTGGTGGAGAAGGTGCCCTACCGCGAACCGGGCCGTCGCGAGCGCCACGAGTACCGGCTGACGCCCGCCGGCAAGGACCTGCGCGTCGTCATGACGGCGCTGCGGGACTGGGGCGACCGGCACCTCGCCGGCGAGGCGGGGCAGCCCATGGTGATCCGGCACGCCGACTGCGGCGCCGAGGTGCATGCGGAGCTGCGCTGCGAGGCGGGGCACCTCATCGAGCCCCGCACCAAGCTCACCTCCGACCCGGGCCCGGGCGCCCGACTCCGCTCGGTCTGAGGCGCAGTACGGCCCGAGCACACCCCTTCAGGCAAGGCGCACTCCCTCAGCCACACTCCGTCGGCCGGCGCCCTCACTCCCCCCGGGTGTCGCGGCGGAGGGGGTGTTCCGGGGGGATCTCCACGATCCCGATCTTCACGCCGTCGGGGTCGGTCAGCCACATCTCGTCGAGCCCCCAGGGCTCGCGGCGCGGCTCCCGGACGATGGTGGCGCCCCGGTCCGCCAGCTCCTTGTGCGCGGCCGCGATGTCCCGCACCTGCATCCAGAGCGCGACGCCGGTGCGCTCCGCGGGAGGCTCGGCGGCGTGTCCCGACACCTCCAGGAACCCGCCGCCGAGGAAGAACACGGTGCCGCCGGGGAACTCCCGGTAGACGGCCAGCCCGAGCACGTCCCGGTAGAAGGCCGTGGTCACGTCCGGGTCGGCCGGGCGCAGCAGCACCCGTCCGGCGAGGATCTCCATCTCGGCGAGCCTACCCAGCGGAGGGCCGTTCCAGGCGTGCCGCGGGCAGACCGTCGGGCCCCGCGGGCGCGTCGGGGTCGATCCGGAGCGCGGTCATGATGCGCGCGAGGCCGAGATAATGCGCCGCGGTGAGCGCGATCTCCACAATTTCCCGTTCCGAGAACTCGGCCGCGAGTGCCGCATAGTTCTCGTCCGACACTTCCCCGTCACGCACGAGTGCCGCGGCGAATTCCAACGCCGCCCGGCTACCAGGGTCGAAAGTCCCTAGTTCGCCCCGGTCGAGGGCCTCGATCTGCTCGGCGGTGCCGCCCGCGGCGAGCGCGATCGGCACGTGCTGCTCCCACTCGTAGCGCGCCGCGAGCCGTCCGACCTGGAGGATGACCAGCTCGCGCAGCAACGGGTCGATCGCGAGATCGGCGAGGACCGCGCCCCCGAACTTCAGCCACGGCCGGAAGGCTGTCTCGGCGTGAGCGACCATCTGGAAGACGTGCAGCTGGGGCATCTTCGCCAGCGTCGAGGCGACGGCGGGCGGGGCGGTCTCGGGGGTCAGGTACGTGACACGGGCCATGCCCCAGGACCCTAGAGCGGATCGGCACCCGGTGCCAGAACCCCGCGTCCGCCCGCGGCCGGCGTCGTCCACACCGGACGGTGACACGTCGATGATCTGCGCGGACTCCGGGTCCGCACAGCGAACCCACTGGTAAAACCCTTGAGTAGAACTCGCGGGTAACATTTCCTCGGATACCCAACAATAGGGATCAGCAGACGGGTGAAGAGCCAGGTCACGTTCCGATCTCCGGTCAATTCCCGCTACGGTTCTCTCACCGCCGAAGCACGAAACCATCCGGGTCGTCGCGCCGCCGCCCGCCGCGCCGACCTGTGTTTCCGCCTTGTTCGGCCCACGTTTCGATCAGCGTCGCCGCCTGGAGGCAACCGTATGAAGCCGTTCGTGGTCAACCGCCACGGCCGCCTCGTGTTCCCTGCGAACTTCTCGCCGGATCTCGACTTCTCCGTGCTGGACACGCTCGACGGCGCGGCCGCCGTCATCGGCCGGGACTTCGAGTCCAAGGCCCCCACCGGGACCGAGATCGCCGAGCGCGTGGCCCGCGGCGCGTACACCCGCCGGTACGACCTGCTGCGCGACCTCGGCCAGAACCTGTTCTGGGTCAACCGCTGGGCGCTCACCATGTACGAGAAGCGCCCCACCCGCTGGCGCGACCTGCCGCGCACCCGGGACGACGTGTTCCTGCCCGTCGTCACCCCGTGGGTCGACGCCGAGCGCAAGGCCGCCGCCGTCGTCGAGGCCTGGCAGGCGCTGCCCGAGGGCCGGTACCCGGAGGTCGAGGAGCGGCTGTTCGGCCTGCTCAACGACGTGTACGGCAACCGCAAGCACCACGCGACGGACCTCGAGCCCGTGAAGCCGACCGTCGCGGAGTTCCTCGCGGAGCCCGGCGCCCTCACCTTCGTCCTGCCCGACCTGGAGCCGGACTACCCGACCTTCTCCCCGACCGAGATCCTCGACGCCCACGAGGAGGCCCCCGAGCTGGAGGCCCTGTCCCGCTGGGCGATGGTGCTGCACAACCAGTACCCGTGGACCCGGTCGCGGACCGAGCTGCGCGAGGCGTCGGCGATCGGCGACGACGATGTCGTCATCGCGTTCCACCCGCGCACCCGGGAGGTGGCGGCGTTCCTGGACCGGGTCCGCAACGGAGCGCCCGTCCGGACCCGCCCCTCCCGGCCCGCCGTCACGCCCGTCGCGCCGGCCACGCCGCTCGAGCCGGTGAAGGTCGCCGAGACGTTCGCGGTCAGGCCGGCGATCGAGTCGCTGGCGGTCGTGCGCGGCGAGCACGTCTGCGAGAACACGGACGTCGTGCGCAACACCAGCTTCTCCTGGTCGCCGATGAGCGCCGCGGAGATCACGGCGAAGACCGGGATCGAGCGGCGGCGCTACTCCGAGCACGACATCGGCGACCTCGCGCTCGCCGCGGCCGACGCCGCCCTCGCCCACTCCGGCCGCAAGCCGGAGGAGATCGGCGCGGTCCTCGTGGCGACCTGCACCAGCGACCGGCTCATCCCGTCGCTGGCCACCTGGCTCTCCGGCGAGCTCGGCCTCCTGCAGACCCACTGCTCGGCGGACATCGTGGCGGCCTGTGCCGGCCTGCCCTACGGCCTCGCCGAGGCGGTGCGCCAGCTGCAGGAGGTCGGGCGACCGGTGCTGCTGGTCTGCGTCGAGAAGTTCAGCGACAAGATCGGCGGGGTCCGCACCTCGCGCATGATCTTCGGGGACGGTGCTGCCGCCCTCGTCGTCGCGCCCGCGGCGGAGGGGTCCGCGGGCGACGTCGAGGTCCTGCAGACCTACGCGAGCGGCCCGCCCGCCCAGGTCAACTCGATCATCTGGCCGAACCCGGAGTTCGACAACGACATCACGGTCTACGGGCCGGAGGTGAAGGCGCTCGTCGCCCGCTACCTCGAGCAGATGATCGGCGAGCTCGACGCGCTGCCCGGCCCGGCGGGCGGGAAGCTGCTCGACGCGATCGAGCTGATCGTGCCGCACCAGGCCAACCGCACGATGATCGTGCAGCTGGCCGAGAAGGCGGGGCTGAGCGCCGACCAGCTGTACTTCGACATCGGCGACATGGGCAACGTGTCCGCCGCGTCGATCCCGATCGCGCTGTTCGACGCCGTCCGCGACGGCGTCATCGACCGCCCGACGCGGGTCTTCGCGCCCGGTTTCGGGGCCGGCGCGGTCGGCGGCTACGCCGTCCTCACCGTCGACCCCGCCATCATGGCGCCGGAGGTCGTGCTGCCGCCCGCCGTGCGGGACCGGTCGACAACGGTGTTACCGCGGAATCCGGTCGCCGGAACCTCGGTGGAGGATGTCCACGCGGCCTTCGGGGCGTAGCAGGATGGCCCTCGTGAGCAGCTTCTCCCGGATCGCGATCGTCAACCGTGGTGAGCCCGCCATGCGGCTCATCCACGCCGTACGCGAGTGGAACGCCGCGGGTGGATCCCCGCTGCGGACCGTCGCGCTGCACACCGCCGTGGACCGTCGCGCGATGTTCGTGCGCGAGGCCGACGAGGCCGTGCTCATCGGCCCGGACGACCCCGACCACCTCGGTCCGTCGCCCTACCTCGACTACGCGGAGCTGGAGCGCGCCCTGAAGGTGGCCCGCGCCGACGCCGTCTGGCCGGGCTGGGGCTTCGTCTCCGAGAAGGCGGAGTTCGCCGAGCTGTGCCGGGACCTCGGCATCACCTTCATCGGCCCGTCGCCCGAGGTCATGCGCGACCTCGGGGACAAGATCGCCGCGAAGAAGCTCGCCGAGCGCGTCGGCGTGCCGCTCGCGGCCTGGTCCGGCGGCCCGGTCGCCGACCTCGCCGAGGCGCGGGAGAAGGCGGAGACGATCGGCTACCCGCTGATGGTCAAGGCCACCGCGGGCGGTGGCGGCCGCGGCATCCGCAAGGTCACCACGCCGGACGAGCTGGCCGAGGCCTTCGAGCGCGCCTCCTCCGAGGCGGGCAAGACCGCCGGCGACGCGACCGTGTTCCTCGAGCGCGCCATCAGCGGCGGGCGGCACGTCGAGGTGCAGGTCGTCGCCGACGCCACCGGCGACGTCTGGACCCTCGGCGTGCGCGACTGCTCCGTGCAGCGCCGCAACCAGAAGGTCATCGAGGAGTCCGCCTCCACCGCGCTCGACGCCGAGCAGGAGGAGCTGCTGCGTTCCTCCGCCGCCGAGCTGGCCCGCGCCGCCGGCTACGTCAACGCCGGCACCGTGGAGTTCCTCTACGAGCCCAAGGAGCGGCTGCTGTCGTTCCTCGAGGTCAACACCCGGCTGCAGGTCGAGCACCCGGTGACCGAGGCGTGCACCGGCGTCGACATCGTCAAGCTGCAGCTGCACGTCGCGGGCGGCGGCAAGCTGGCCGACATCGCGCCGGAGCCCCCGCGCGGCACCGGCTGGGCGATCGAGGCCCGCCTCACCGCCGAGGACCCGGAGCGCGGCTTCGCGCCCGCCCCCGGCGTCATCGAGCACCTCGCGCTGCCCGCCGGCCCCGGGATCCGGGTGGACACCGGCGTCGCGACCGGGGACGTCATCCCGCCGCAGTTCGACTCGATGATCGCCAAGATCATCGCCTGGGGCCGGGACCGCGAGGAGGCCCGCGCCCGGCTGCTGCGTGCGCTGCGCCAGACCGCCGCGGTCATCGACGGCGGCACCACCAACAAGGCCTTCCTGCTCGACCTGCTGCAGCGGCCCGAGCTGATCGCCGGCGAGACCGACACGACCTGGCTCGACGGGCTGATGGCGCAGGGCTACACCCCGCCGCGCCGGCTCGACGTCGCGCTCCTCGCGACCGCCGTCGAGGCGCACGACGGGCACGTCGCCCGCCAGCAGGAGCGGCTGTTCACCGCCGCCGAGCGCGGCCGGCCCGAGGTCGGCGCCGAGACCTGGCACCAGACCGACGTCCGCGCGGCCGGCGAGTCCTACCGGCTGCGGGTCGCCCGGACCCGCGCCAACCGCTACCGCGTGGTGCTCGAGGTGCCCGGCGGCGCCCCGCAGGCCGTGGACGTCGACGTCGAGCGCTCCGGGCGCTTCGAGCGCCGGCTCACCGTCGGCGGCACCACGTACTCGGTGCTGTCGGCGCCGCAGGACACGGACTACCTCGTCGAGGTCGACGGCGCCGTGCACCGGATCTCCGGTGGCGAGGCCGGCATGGTCCGCGCGCCCGCCCCGGCCATGGTCGTGGCCGTCCCGGTGATCGCCGGGCAGGAGGTCGCCGAGGGCGACGTCGTCGCGATCGTCGAGTCGATGAAGCTGGAGACCGCGCTGCGGGCCCCGTTCGCGGGCACGGTCGCCGAGGTCCTGGTGCCGTCGAACACGCAGGTCGAGGGCGGCACGAAGCTGGTCCGGCTGGAGCCCGCGGCCGACGCCGCCGGCCCCGCCGCGGGCGGCGACCGCGCCGACTTCGCCGCGCTGCTCGGCACCGGTACCGACGAGGACCCGGCCGCCACCGCCGCCGACGCCCTCACCGCGCTGCGCTGGCAGGTGCTCGGCTTCGACGTCGACGAGCGGGAGTCCCGCCCGCTGCTCGCCCGGCTCGACGCCGCGCGCGCCGCGCTGCCCGGGGACGACCCGGCCGTGCTCGCCGGCGAGACCGCCGTGCTGCGGATCTTCACCGACCTGTCCGCGCTGTCCCGCAACCGCCGCGAGTCCGACGAGCCCTCCGACGGCAACGGCAACGGCAACGGCGAGTCCGGCCGCAACCCGCAGGAGTACCTGCACGCCTACCTGCGGTCCCGGGACGTCGAGCAGGAGCAGCTGCCGGAGTCCTTCCGCGCCAAGCTGCGCCGCGCGCTCGCGCACTACGGCGTGGAGCTCGAGGGTTCCGGCACGCAGCTCGAGCCCGCGCTGTACTGGATGTTCCTGGCGCACCGCCGCGCCACCGCGCACGAGCCGGTGATCCTCAACCTGCTGCAGTGGCGGCTCGCGCACCCGGAGTCCCTGACCGGGCTGCCGGCGGCGACCCGCGAGGAGTACCTGCGCACGCTCGACGGCCTGGTGCTGGCCACCCAGCTGCGCCATCCCGTCGTCGGCGACCTGGCCCGCCGGGTCCGCTACCACTCGTTCGACGCCCCGGCCGTCGAGGCGGAGCGCGAGCGTGTGCAGCGCGAGGTCCGCGTGCAGCTCGACGAGCTGGCCGAGCACCCGGACACCCCGGACCGCGCCCGGCGGATCGAGGCGCTGGTCGCCTCGTCCGAGCCGATCCTCGGGGTGTTCGGCACGCGGCACAATGCCGCCCTGCTCGAGGTCATGACCCGGCGCTACTACCGGATCCGGCCGCTGCAGGACCTGCGGATCAGCGAGAGCATCGGGCAGCCGGTGCTCACGGCGTCCTACACGCACCGCGGCAACGACCACTCGGTCCTCGCCACGGTGATCGACAACAACGACCCGCGGCGCGCGCTGGCCGCGGCGAACCAGATGCGGCGCCTGGTCGAGGAGCTGCCCGAGGGGCGCACGGCGCTGGTGGACCTGTACGTGACGTCCACGCACGCCGACGACCGGGGCGACCCGGACGCCCGTGCCGACCGGGTCCGCGCCGCGATCGGGGCGGTGCCGGCGGGCCGGGTGGCCCGCGTCGCCGTCGCCGTGCGGCCGAACCCGTCCGGGGCGCCGGACGCGCTCGCCGACCCGGGCCCGGTCTGGTTCACCTTCCGCCCGGAGTCCGACGGCACGCTCGTCGAGGACCGCACGCTGCGCGGCCTGCACCCGCTCGTCGCGGAGCGGCTCGGGCTGTGGCGGCTCGGCAACTTCGACCTGCGCCGGCTGCCGGCCGAGCCGGACGTGCACCTGTTCCACGCCACCGGCAAGAACGTGCGCGAGGACCAGCGCCTGCTGGCCCTGTCCGACGTCCGGCGGCTCACCGTGCTGCGGGACGACGCCGGCGTCATCCGGTCGCTGCCCGAGCTGGAGCGGGCGATCGACGCCTGCCTCGACAGCCTGCGCAGCGCGCGGAGCCGGGACCCGAAGCTGGCCAAGCTGGGCTGGAACCGGATCCTGCTGCACGTCTGGCCGGTCGTCGACATCCCGTTCGAGGAGCTCGACACGGTGGTCCGGCGGCTCGCCGCCCGCACCGGGTCGCTGGGCCTGGAGCAGGTGCTGGTGCAGTTCCGCGCGGACCGCCCGGGCGAGGCCGGGTCGAACGAGGGGGGCCCGCACGAGTACCTGCTGCGGCTGTCCCGGCCGCCGGGCGCGGGCCTCACCGTCCGGCTCGACGAGCCGCCGACGGGCCTCATGCGCGAGCTCGACGCCTACGCCCAGAACGTGATCAAGGCGCAGCGCCGCGGTGCGGTCTACCCGTACGAGATCATCCCGATGCTGACCGGGCCCGACGGCCGGTTCGTCGAGTACGACCTGGTCGAGGGC
This sequence comes from Pseudonocardia autotrophica, assembly GCF_000717175.1. Classification (GTDB taxonomy): domain Bacteria; phylum Actinomycetota; class Actinomycetes; order Mycobacteriales; family Pseudonocardiaceae; genus Pseudonocardia; species Pseudonocardia halophobica. Next base: position 229,204 of record NZ_JNYD01000019.1, read on the forward strand.
TCGGGGGTCGACCCGGTGGCCGAGCCGGTCGAGCGCGAGCCCGGCCGCAACACGGCCAACATCGTGCTCGGCACGGTCACCATGCCCACGGCGAATCAGCCCGAGGGCATGACGCGGGTGGTGCTGCTCGGCGACCCGACGCGGGGGCTGGGCGCGCTGGCCGAGCCCGAGTGCGCGCGGGTGTGCGCGGCGATCCGGCTCGCCCGCGAGCTGGACGTGCCGCTCGAGTGGTTCGCGGTGTCGTCGGGCGCCAAGATCGCCATGGACTCCGGCACGGAGAACATGGACTGGATCTCGCGTGCGCTGCGGGCGATCATCGAGTTCACCCAGGTGGGCGGCGAGGTCAACGTCGTCGTCACGGGGATCAACGTCGGCGCCCAGCCCTACTGGAACGCCGAGGCCACGATGCTCACGCACACCAAGGGCATCCTGGTCATGACGCCGGACAGCGCGATGGTGCTCACCGGCAAGCAGAGCCTGGACTACTCCGGCGGCGTCTCGGCCGAGGACAACTTCGGCATCGGCGGCTACGACCGGATCATGGGCCCGAACGGGCAGGCGCAGTACTGGGCGCCGGACCTGGCCGGGGCCGTCGACGTCCTGTTCCGGCACTACGAGCACACCTACCGGGTGCCCGGCGAGCGGTTCCCGCGGCCGGCCCCGACCAACGACCCGGTGCAGCGCGACGTCACGACCGCGCCGCACGAGGGCGGGGAGTTCACCACGCTCGGCGAGATCTTCTCGCCCGAGACCAACCCGGGGCGCAAGAAGCCCTTCGACATCCGCTCCGTGATGCGCGGCGTGGCCGACCTGGACCACGCCCCGCTCGAGCGGTGGGCGGACATGCACGACGCGGACTCCGTCGTCGTGTTCGACGCACACCTGGGCGGCCAGCCCGTGTCCCTGCTCGGCATCGAGTCGAAGCCGATCCCGCGGCGGGGCGTGCTGCCCGTCGACGGGCCCGAGCAGTTCACCGCGGGCACGCTGTTCCCGCGCTCGTCGAAGAAGACGGCGCGGGCGATCAACGCGGCGAGCGGCAACCGGCCGCTGGTGGTGCTGGCGAACCTCTCCGGGTTCGACGGCTCGCCGGAGTCCCTGCGCTCGCTGCAGCTGGAGTACGGCGCGGAGATCGGCCGGGCGATCGTCAACTTCGACGGCCCGATCGTGTTCTGCGTGGTCTCCCGCTACCACGGCGGGGCGTTCGTGGTCTTCTCCGCGACGCTCAACGACCACATGGAGGTCGCGGCCGTCGAGGGCTCGTACGCCTCCGTGCTGGGCGGCGCGCCGGCCGCCGCCGTGGTGTTCGCCGGCGAGGTCCGCAAGCGGACCGCCGCCGACGAGCGGGTCACGGCCCTCGAGGCGCGCATCGCCGCCGCCGTCGAGGCCGGGTCCGACGCCGAGGCCTCCCGGCTGCGCGCCGAGCTCGCCTCGGTTCGGGCCGCCGTCCGCTCGGAGAAGCTCGGCGCCGTCGCCGAGGAGTTCGACAGCACCCACTCGATCCAGCGGGCCCAGCGCGTCGGGTCCGTCCACAAGATCGTCGATCCGCACCAGCTCCGGCCGTACCTCGTCGACGCCGTCCGCCGGGGCATCGCACGCACCCTCGAGGAACTGGAGACCTGATCATGACCTCCGCCGCCCCCGCTCCGCTCGCGACCGACACCCACCCCGAGCCCCGCGTCGCCCTCGTCACCGGTGGCGCCCGCGGGATCGGGGCGGCGATCACCACCGCCCTGGCCCGCTCCGGGGTGCACGTGGCCGCCGGCTACAGCTCCAACTCCAAGGCCGCCAACGACCTGGCCGAGAAGCTGCGCGCCGAGGGCTGCTCGGTCTCGGTGCACCAGGGCAACGTCGGTTCCCCGGAGGACTGCCAGCGCTACGCCGACGAGGTGCTCGCGGCCCACGGGAAGATCGACTACCTGGTCAACAACGCGGGGATCACCGTCGACAAGACGGTGCGGCGGATGACCGTCGAGGACTGGCACGCGGTGCTGCGGATCAACCTCTCCGGCGCGTTCTACATGACCAAGGCCGTGCTGGACCACATGTCCGGCAACGGCTTTGGCCGGATCGTCAACATCAGCTCGGTGATCGGCGAGTCCGGCGCCGTGGGCCAGGCGAACTACGCGGCGTCGAAGTCCGGCCTGTTCGGGTTCAGCAAGAGCCTGGCGCAGGAGGTGGCGCGCAAGGGGATCACGGTCAACTGCGTGGCCCCGGGCTACATCGAGACCGAGATGGTGGCCGCGGTCCCGGAGAAGGTGCTGGAGAAGCTGCTCGCGAACGTCCCGGTCGGGCGGCTGGGCCAGGCGCACGAGATCGCCCGCGCCGTCCAGTTCCTCCTCGACGACGACGCCGGCTACATCACCGGCAGTGTCGTCGCGGTCAACGGCGGGCTGGACATGTAACTCCCTGCTCAGGCGAACGGCGCTCTCGCTCATTCCCGGTGAGCGAGAGCGCCGTTCGCGTTCTCTCATCAGTTCTGACGATCGCCGGCGGGAGCGGTAACAGGAGCAGCAGGTTGCGCCGAAAGGCCCAACGTGACCACCTCTTCGCAGCCGCCGCAGGGCGGGCAGCCCCAGTACCCCGGCCCGTACGGGCCGCCGCAGCAGTACGGCCAGTACCCGCAGTACGGCCAGTACGGCGCCCCGCAGCAGCCGTGGGCGCAGGTACCGCAGCAGTACGCCCCGGTCCCGCCGTCCGCGCCGCAGCCGCGCAACGGCCTCGGCACCGCCGGCTTCGTGCTCGGCCTGCTGGCCCTGCTGTTCGCCTGGATCCCCTTCGTCGGCGTGATCGGCTGGCCGCTGTCGATCCTCGGCCTGATCCTCTCGGGCTTCGGCCTGCAGCGCGTCACCAGCGGCAAGGCCGACAACAAGGGCCTCTCGGTCGCGGGCATCGCGCTGTCGGCGATCGCCCTGCTGGTCTGCATCCTGTGGGCCACCGCCTTCGCCAGCGCGGTCAGCGAGACCTCGACGTCCTCGGGCACGGTGTCCGGCGCGGCCCCGACGGCCGCTGCGGGCGCACCGGCCGCAGCGCAGACGGTGAGCTTCGGGCAGACGTACACCTACAAGGACGGGCTGGCGGTGACGATCGCGGCGCCGGCCGACTTCACCCCGTCGCGGTTCGCCGCGCCGCAGAACGTCGACCGGGCGGTCCTGCTGACCGTGACCGTGCAGAACGGCACGACGCAGAACTACGACGTCAACACCTTCGGCAACGGGCCGAATGTGACCTTCGACGGCGCGAAGGCCGAGGAGATCACGGACCTCGACCAGCTCCAGCTCGCCGAGTCCGCCACCGTCCTGCCCGGCAAGAGCTACACGTACGAGAAGGCCTTCGCCGTCGGCTCCGGCACCGGTGAGCTGCAGGCCGAGTGGACCCGTGAGGTCTTCTCCGACCCCGTGATCTTCATGGGCCGGGCCTGACCCCCGAGCCCGTCACCGGGCCACACCGGGTGGTCACGCACCGGCCCGGTGACCACGGACGGCGTCCCCGCCTCCCGCGCGGGGACGCCGTTCGGCGTTCTCTACCGCCGGCAGAGGTTCTTGGCGGCGAGGATGCGCTCGACCGCGCGGTCGTTGTCCACGGCGGCGATCTTCCCGGAGTCGAGGGCCTGCTGGAGGGTGTCGAGGATCGGGGCGACCGGCTCGACGTTCGACGACAGCGCAACGTCCGCGCCCGCCGCCAGCGCCGTCAGGCTCGCCTGCGGCAGCGTGAACCGGTTGCTGACGGCCTTCATCGCGCCCAGGTCGTCCGTCATGACCACGCCGTCGAACCGGTACTCGTCGCGCAGCAGCGTGTAGGTCGCCGGGGTGAGCGAGGAGGGGAGGTCGTCCGTGAGGCCCGGGACGTCGAGGTGCCCGACCATCACGCCGACCCGATCGTGGTCCAACTGCGCCAGCAGGTCGGTGTACGGCTTCAGGTCCGCCTGCCGCAGCTGGTCGAGCGGCGGCACGGAGACGCGGCCCTGGTGCGAGTCGCCGCTGGAGTGCCCGTGCCCGGGGAAGTGCTTGAGCACGCCGTAGACCCCGGCCTGCCGCAGTCCCTCCTCGAAGGCGCCGGCGTAGCGGGTGACCACCGCGGGGTCGTTCGAGAAGGAGCGGTCCCCGATCACCGAGGTGGCCGGCTGGTCGCTGACGTCGACGTCCGGCGCCAGGTCCCAGGTCACGCCGCGCGCCGCCAGCTGCCGGCCGCGCTCCTCGGCGAGGGCGCGGACCTGCTCGGGGGTCTTCCTCGCCATCGCGCGGGCGCTGGGCAGCTCGCCGTCGAGGTCGTCGATGCGCTGCACGCGGCCGCCCTCGTCGTCGACGGCCACGGCGACCGGGAGGTTCCCGGCCTCCTGCACGGCGTCGAGCGCCTTGTTCTGCAGCAGGGCGTTCGCGTTGCCGCCCAGGAAGATCCCGCCGACGTGCGAGTCCCGGACGATCTTCGCGGCACCGGCGGGGTCGGCGGCCTCGACGCCGACCATCAGCCGTTGGGCCAGGCGGTCGCGCGGGCTGAGCGCCTCGACCATGGAGACGCAGGTGGGGCGTGGGTCGGCCGGCTCCGGCGCGGCCTGCGGGTCGGGCGCGGCCTGCGGGTCGGGCGCGACCTGCTGCTGAGGCGTCTGCTCAGCGCGGGCGGAGAGCGCGACGTCCGGCGCCGCCCCGGTGATCACGCCGATCCCCGCCAGCAGCGCGCCCACCACGAGCCCGGCGCTGAGGACCGAGACCGCCCGGCGGCGCCGACGCGGCGGGCGCGGCCGCTCGGGGGCTTCGGGCGCCAGGTCTCCGGGAGGGAAGCTCTCGATCCGCATCGCACCCCAGTGTCCCTGCCGCGCCGGGCCGTCCCGCACACCCCCGCCCCGCGCGTCGCGACACGGCTCAGCCGAGCGGGGGAACCTGCTCCCCCACCGGCGGCGGCTCGGGCGGGGTGCCGTCGCCGAAGGGGCGCCCGCCCAGCTCCTCGCGGTGGTGCGGGGTGAGCCAGCCGGAGAGGTCCGGGCCGGCCGGCACGATGCCCGTCGGGTTGATCTCCTTGTGGACCCCGTAGTAGTGCTGCTTGATCTGGGTGAAGTCGATCGTGTCGCCGAAGCCCGGGGTCTGGAACAGGTCCCGCGCGTAGGCCCACAGCACCGGCATCTCGGTGAGCTTCTGCCGGTTGCACTTGAAGTGGCCGTGGTAGGCGGCGTCGAAGCGGACGAGCGTGACCCACAGCCGCACGTCCGCCTCGGTGATCGTGTCGCCGACGAGGTAGCGCTGGTCCGCGAGCCGGTCGGAGAGCTCGTCGAGGCGGTCGAACAGCGCCGTGTACGCCCGCTCGTACGCCCCCTGTCCCTTGGCGAACCCGGACTTGTACACGCCGTTGTTGACATCGTGGAAGATCTGCTCGGAGATCTCCTCGATCTCGTCGCGGTACTTGTCCGGGAACAGGTCCGGCGCGCCCGGGCGGTGGTACGCCGACCACTGGGTGGCGAAGTCGAACTCGAGCGCCTTGTAGTCGTTGGTCACGACCTTCCCACCGGCCACCTCGACGACCGCCGGCACCGTCACGCCCTGGTCGTAGCCCGGCACCGCCTTCTCGTAGGCCTCGCGCAGGTACTCGATCCCGAGCACCGGGTCCTTGTCGTCGGGGTCGAGGTGGAAACGCCAGCTCCGGTCGTCGTGCAGCGGGCCGGCGATGCCCAGCGAGATCACCGGCTCCAGGCCGTGCAGGCGGCGCGAGATGATCGCGCGGTTCGCCCACGGGCAGGCCCGCGCCCCGACCAGGCGGTAGCGGTCCGGCTCGACGGGCCACGGCGACGACCCGTCCGAGGTGATCCGCTCCTGTACGCCGAGCGGCTCCCGCACGAACTCGTCCGTGCTCGACTGGGCGGCGCCTGCGATGTCGGCCATACCTGGAATCTAGGTCCTCCCGGCCCGTCCCGCCGTGTGGTCGAATCCGACCATGGTCGCCGCGACGGAGCTGTCGGATCTGGTACGCCCCGGGATGCGGGTGGCGCTCGGCGACGGGTGCGGCACGCCGCTCGCCCTGCACGGCCCGCTGAGCCGGGCGGCCGAGGGCAAGGGGGTCCGGCTCGTCGTCGGCTGGATGCCCGGCCTCGCGCCCGACCTGGACCCCGAAGCCTTCGCCGACATCCGGGTGCTGATGGGCGGGCCCGGCGTCCGACGCATGGTCGAGGCGGGGCAGGCGCACGTCGTCCCCTGCCGGCTGTCCGCCGTCCCGGCCCTGATGGCCGGCGCGCTGAGGCCCGACCTGCTCGTCGCGACCCTGGTCCGCGGCCCCGACGGCCTGCACCTCGGCGCCGAGGCCTCCTACCTGCGCGGGCTCGTCGACGCCGGGGTGCCGGTGGCCGCCGTCGTCTCCACCGCCGCGCCGCTCGCCGAGGTCGGCCCGCCGATCCCCGAGGAGCAGGTCACCGTGCTCGGCGAGACGGACGCGCCCCCGATCGAGATCCCCGACGCCGTCCCCACCCCGGCCGACGAGATCGTGGCGCGGCACGTCGCCGGGCTCGTCCCCGAAGGCGCGCGCGTGCAGGTCGGACCCGGGCGGCTCGCGCAGGCGATGGTCGGGGCCCTCGAGGTGCCGGTGCGGATCGACTCGGGGCTGCTGCCCGATCCGGTCGTCGACCTCGACGCCAAGGGCCTGCTGCTCGACGAGCCGGTCGCCGCCTACCTCTGCGGCACGCGGCGGCTCTACGAGTGGGCCGACGGCCGGCGGATCCTGCACCCGATCGAGGTCACCCACGACATCGGGCGGCTGTCGGCGGCCGGGGCGCCGCCTCTGATCGGCCTCAACGCCGCCCTGGAGATCGACCTCGACGGCCAGGTCAACGTCGAGGGCGTCGGCCGCGCGAGCGCCGGCATGATCGGCGGGCACCCCGACTTCTGCGCCGCGGGCGTGCGGGGCTCCGGGCTCTCCGTCATCGCGATGCCCTCGACGGTCAAGGAGCGGCCCACCCTCGTCGAGCGGCTCTCCCGTCCGGTCACCACGGCCTCGCACGACGTCGAGGTGGTGGTCACCGACCGGGGCGTCGCCGACCTCCGCGGGCTGGACCGGGGGGAGCGCCGCGCCGCCCTGCTGGAGCTGTGGGACGGGGAGGTGCGGTCGTGACGAGCCGGGTGCTCGCGGTGGCCGTCGACGCCCGGGACGCCGCGGAGCTCGCCCGCTTCTGGTCCGCCGCGCTCGGCCGCGGCGAGCCGTTCACCTGGGACGACGCCACCGGCACGACCTACGTCGAGCTTCCCGGCGAGCCGGCGCTGCTGTTCCAGCCGGTGCCCGAGGAGAAGTCCAGCAAGAACCGGATGCACCTGGACCTCGCGCCGCCGGAGGGCACGGGGCAGGGCGAGGAGATCGCAAGGTTGGTCGACCTGGGCGCACGGGTGCTCGACGAGGCGGAGGGCCATCCGGGGGTCGTGCTCGCCGATCCCGAGGGCAACGAGTTCTGCGTGCTCCCACCCCGGTGAGGGCAAAAGCCCAGCTCACCGCGGGTCGTGAGTGGCAACTGCCCCTCTAGCGGCAGTTGCCGCTCACAGGAAGTCGCGCAGGGCGGAGAGGGTGGCGGGCAGGTTCTCCTCCACCAGGAAGTGCCCGGCGTCGGGGATCGCCCGGCCGGTGACGAGGGCGGGGTCGGCGGCGTGGCGGCGCCAGACCTCGGTCGGGGGTTCGGGGTTGCGGCCGACCACGCCCTTCTCGCCCCACAGGACCAGGGTCGGCGCACGGAGCGTCGCGCCCTCGGCGTCGTGTTCCAGGTCGATCGTGGCGCCGGCCCGGTAGTCCTCGAGCATCGCGTGCCGCGCCTCGGGGTCGGCGAAGGCCTTCTCGTACGCGGCCAGGGACTCGGCGTCGTGGGCCGCGAGCCCGCTCCCCCAGCTGCCGAGCAGGCGGTGCAGGTAGTAGATGGGGTCGCCGGCGATGAGACGCTCGGGCACGTCGGCGGGCTGGATGAAGAAGAACCAGTGGTAGTAGGCCTGGGCGAGCGCGCGGTCGACGTGCTCGTAGACGTAGCTCGTCGGCAGGATGTCCAGCAGCGCCAGCTTCTCCACGCGGTCGGCGTGGTCGAGGGCGAGCCGGTGGGTCACGCGGGCGCCCCGGTCGTGCCCGACGACGGCGAACCGCTCGAAACCCAGCTCGGCCATCACCCCGGCCTGGTCGGTCGCCATGGCGCGGAACGAGTAGCCGTAGTGGTCCTCACCGGAGGGCGGACGGTCGGACTCCCCGTACCCGCGGAGGTCGGTCGCGACGACCGTGTGCCGCTCGGCCAGCTCGCGCATCACCGGTCGCCACATCACGTGACTCTGCGGGAAGCCGTGGAGCAGGAGCACCGGAGGGCCCTCGCCGCCGCGCGTCCCGTGGATCCTGACCCCGTCGACCGTGACGTCGAAGGACGTGAACCCCGTCGTGTCCGCCATGGTCCGGACCGTAGCCCGGCCGATCGCCGTCGGCAGCCGGTTCGGCGTCCCCGGACCGGGTCTCGAACACCCACGCCTTGAGCACGGCGAACCGGATCAGCCCGCCGAGCACGCTGGCCAGTGTGACCGCCGCCGTCTCCTCCAGCGGCGTGGCGCCGGGGACGATCTCGTGCAGGACCAGCAACACGGCGGTGCTGTAGCCGGCGTAGAAGGCGACGGTCCCCGCGTCCTGGATGTAGACCCGCCAGCGGTGGGCCGAGGCCCCCTGGAAGGTGAAGCGTCGGTTGATCTCGGTGCTCACCGCGGTGCTGAGCAGCAGCGCGACGAGGTTGGCCGGCACGGCGTCGAGGACCAGCCGCATGAGCAGGTAGAGCAGGGCGTTGACGGCGGTGCCGAGCCCGCCGACCACGCTGTACCGGACCAGCTGCGCCAGCAGCGGGAAGCGCGCCCGGAACGCAGCGGCCCCACGGCCCAGTCCCGCCACGGCACCGGCGGTGAGCTCGGCGAGTACGTGCCCCGGGTGCGTCACCCCGACCGCCCTGCTCGCCGTCACCCGTCCACCTCTTCCGCCGATCCCCGTGACCGGTACCTTTGTCGCATCCCCGCCTGGGTCTACGCCCTTCCTCAGCTGTGCAAACGCTGTGAGGGACGATCTTTCATCCCGACGGGGAGATCCGTGACGGAGTCGTGATCAGCTCTACCCGTCACCGGTCCGTGGCACGCGCGTTGACTGTGTGAGGTCGATCGCCACCCGTCCGGGTGGCGGGCCGGGACATCGACAGGGGGACGGCCGGACATGCGTCGGACGGCACTGGCACTCGCGGTCATCGCGCTCGTCGCGACGGGTGGCGTCGCGGCCGCCACGGCGGCCTCCGCGGCCCCGACGAATGATCCGGCCGTCGCGCACGGCTACTACCTGGCGCAGAACGGGACCGCGTGGGACGGCTCCTGGTCGCCCCAGTCGGACACGCTCGTCGACCCGAAGGTCGGGCACTGCTACGACCTGACGTCGCTGGCCACCGGCCCCGGCGCGGACTGGACGGAGTCGGTGAACCGCACCGACAAGGTCGCCCTGCTGTCCGCGAAGACCTGCGCGCAGCAGCAGGAGGACGCCGAGAACACGAGCGGGGAGGCCGCAGCGGCCGCGCATCAGGCGGCGCGCTGGACCTCCCCGGACTCGGTGTCGCCGGGCTCCGGCGACTACACGTTCCGCTCGGTGAGCTTCGCGAACGTGCCCTGACGAGGGATCAGACCTGCAGGAAGACCGTCTCCCGGTCGCCCTGCAGGTGGATGTCGAAGCGGTACTCCGCCTCCCCGACCTTCTCGGCGACCAGCGTGTCCCGCCGCTCGGCCGGCACGGCGGCGAGGAGCGGGTCGGCGTCGTTGCCGGGCTGGCCGGCGAGGTAGATCCGGGTGACGACGCGGTCGAGCAGGCCGCGCGCGAACACCGACACGTCGAGGTGCGGCGCCTCCTGGGCCTCGGTGTCCAGCGCCGGCAACGCGCCGGGCAGCACGGTCCGGACGCTCCAGCGGCCCGTCTCGTCCGTGCAGCTGCGCCCGAAGCCGAGGAAGCCCGGGACGGAGGGCTCGACGGCCCCGCGCGGGTCGTCGGGGTGGGCGAAGCGGCCGTCCGGGTCGGCCTGCCAGGTCTCGATCAGCCCGTCGGTGATCGGCACGCCGGCGCCGTCGTAGACGATCCCGGAGATCACGATCTCGCCCGGGGTGCCGGGCGGAACGACGTCGGCGCCCTTCGGCCAGTCCAGCCCGAGCCGCAGGTACGGCCCGACGGTCTGGGACGGCGTCAGCGGCAGCTGCTCACTCATGGGGCTCCTCGAACGGGGTCTGCTCGCGGCCGCGCAGCACGATGTCCCAGCGATAGGACAGCGCCCACTCGGGCTGGGTGGTGTCCATGTCGAAGGTCGAGATCATCCGCTCCCGGGCGCCCTCCGGCGCCGACCGGAAGATCGGGTCGAACGCGAACAGCGGGTCCTCGGGGAAGTACATCTGCGTCACGAGCCGCTGGGTGAAGGCCCGCCCGAACAGCGAGAAGTGGATGTGGGCCGGCCGCCAGGCGTTGTGGTGGTTGCCCCACGGGTAGGCGCCGGGCTTGATCGTGGTGAACGAGTACTCGCCGAGCGAGTTCGTGACCACACGGCCGCCGCCGGAGAAGTTGGGGTCCAGCGGGGCGGGCCAGTTGTCGCGCTTGTGCGCGTAGCGGCCGGCGGCGTTGGCCTGCCAGACCTCCACCAGCGTGTCCGGGACCGGGCGGCCGTCGGAGTCGAGCACGCGGCCGGACACGGTGATCCGCTGGCCGAGGGGCTCGCCCTCGTGCTGGCGGGTCAGGTCGTGGTCGTTCGGCCCGATCTCGCCGACGAGCAGCGGGCCGGTGACCTCGGTCAACCGCTGCGGGACGACGATCGGCCGCTGCGTCGGGGCCCGCAGCCCGGTGCTCTTGTACCCCGCGAAGTCCAGCGGCGGGTGGGTGTCCCTCGGCTGCAGGTAGGGCCGGGGATGGGCCAGGGTCATCGATCGCTCCTCTCCGAGCGTCTCGCTGCACGGTGCCTGTCGGCGCGTCGCCCAGCACTGTGGGGCACGGAGCCCTCACCGCTCGACCAGCCTTCCGTTGTGCGGAAGAATGCCCGCTCGTGGCGGGCAGGTCGACGGTGACGGCGCGGGTCCTCGACGTCCTCGGGGCCTTCACCGCAGCCACCCCGGAGCTCTCCCTCACCGAGATCAGCAGGCGTACCGGGCTCCCCCTCACCACGACCCATCGGCTCGTCGGCGAGCTGGCCGCGTGGGGCGCGCTCGAGCGCGGCGAGGGCGGGCTCTACCGGGTGGGGCTGCGGCTCTGGGAGGTGGGTGCGCTGGCCCCGCGCGGGCTCGGGCTGCGCGAGCGGGCGATGCCGTACCTCGAGGACCTGCACGAGGTCACCCGGGAGAACGTCCAGCTCGCCGTGCTCGACGGCGCCGAGGTCGTCTACGTCGAGCGGCTCGCGGCCCGGGACGCGGTGAGCATCCGGTCGCGCGCCGGGTCCCGGTTGCCGGCGACGGCCACGGGCGTCGGGCTGGCGCTGCTCGCGCACGCCGACCCCGAGCACGTCGAGAAGGTGCTGGCGGCGCCCTTCCGCCGCTTCACGGAGCGGACGCTGACCGAGCCGGACCGGGTGCGGCACCTCCTGGGGGAGGTCCGCCGCACCGGCGTGGCGATCAGCGAGCAGCAGATCGAGATGGTCTCCCAGTCGGTCGGGGCGCCGATCCGGGCGGGCCAGGGCCGGGTCGTCGCCGCACTGTCCATCGTGGTCCCGATCGAGGCGAACCCGCACGCCTACGTGCCCGCGGTGCTGGCCGCCGCGCGCGGCATCTCGCGGGCCCTCGGCGCGTCCGCACTCGCCACGCAGCCGTGACCCCGTCCGGGGTTGTGGCGCGCTGGGTGAAGGCGCAACGATCGCCGGCATGGACGTGGTGGAGTACCGGCCGACGCGTGACCAGTACGTCTGGACCTTCGGCGGGGTGGCGCCGTCGCACCGGATCACGCCGGGCACGCTGCTGCGGCTCTGGACCGAGGACGCCTTCTCCGGGCGGCTGACCTCCACGAGCGACCGCCCCAGCGCCGTGCTGAACATGGCCGAGGTCAACCCCCAGACCGGCCCGTTCTTCGTCGAGGGCGCGGAGCCGGGCGACACGCTCGCGCTGCACTTCGTCGACATGACGCCGGCGCGGGACTGGGGCGCGTCGTCGACGATCCCGTTCTTCGGCGCGCTCTCCACCACCGAGCGCACCGCGCTGCTGCACGACCCGCTGCCCGAGCGGACCTGGATCTACGAGCTCGACCGGGCGCGGGGCGTCGTCCGTTTCGCGGCGCAGAGCGTCGACCTGGAGCTCGAGCTGCCGTGCAACCCGATGCTGGGCACGGTCGGCGTGGCCCCGGCAGGGCGCGAGGTGCGGTCGAGCCTGGTGCCGGACCTGTTCGGCGGCAACATGGACACGCCGGAGATGAAGCCGGGCGTGACCTGCTACCTGGGAGTCAACGTCGAGGGTGCGCTCTTCTCGGTCGGCGACGGGCACTACCGCCAGGGCGAGGGCGAGAGCTGCGGCACCGCCGTCGAGGGCGCCATGGACGTCACGCTGATCGTCGAGCTGATCAAGGACACGCCGACGGTCTGGCCGCGGATCGAGTCGGACACGCACTACACCGTCGTCGGCTCGGCCCGGCCGTTGGAGGACGCCTGGCGGGCCAGCCAGATCGGCATGATCGCCTGGCTGGGCGAGCTGTACGGGCTGGACCGGCTCGACGCCTACCAGCTGCTCACCCAGATCTCCGAGTCGCCGCTGGCCAACGTGGTCGACACGAACTACAGCGCGGTCACCAAGATCGCCAAGAACCTCCTGCCCGCCGGGTCGGCGTACGGGGGCATGCACGCCCACCTGCGCGACACGGCCCGCACGATCTAGAGGAGAGACGCGTGGACCTGCAGCTCAGCGGCCGGAAGGCCCTGGTCACCGGCGGGACGAAGGGGATCGGCGGCGCCGTCGTCGACCTCCTGGTGGAAGAGGGCGCCACGGTCGCCTTCTGCGCCCGCAACGCCGACGAGGTGGCGGCCAAGGCGAAGGCGACCGGGGCGAGCGGCCGGGCCCTGGACGTCGCCGACGCGGAGGCCCTCACCGCCTGGGTGCGCGACGAGGGCGAGGCAAGCGGGATCGACATCGTGATCGCCAACGTCAGCGCCCTGGCCATCGGGCCGGGCGAGGAGAACTGGAAGAACTCCTTCGAGGTCGACCTGATGCACACGGTGCGGATGGTCGAGGCGGCGATGCCGTACCTCGAGAAGAGCGACGTGCCGGCGATCGTCGCGGTGTCGAGCGTGTCCGGGCGCGAGGCGGACTTCGCCGGCGGCTCCTACGGCGTGATGAAGGCCGCGATCGTGCACTACATGTCCGGGCTCGCCTTCACCCTCGCTGCCAAGGGCATCCGCGCCAACGCGGTCTCCCCCGGCAACGTCTACTTCGACGGCGGGGTCTGGCAGAACATCGAGCGCACGCAGCCGGAGTTCTTCGCCGAGGCCATGGGGTTGAACCCGACGGGCCGGATGGGAACGCCCGAGGAGACCGCCTACGCCGTCGTCATGCTGGCGAGCCCGCGCGCGAGCCGGATCAGCGGGACCAATCTGGTGGCCGACGGCGCCCTCACACGCGGCGTGCAACTGTAGGGCCGTGCGCGACTTCCGCATCGACGTCCCCGAGGCCGACCTCGACGACCTGCGCGACCGGCTCCGCCGCACCCGCTGGCCGGAGCCGGCCACGGTCGGCGGCTGGACGCAGGGCGTGCCGCTCGACTACGCGAAGGAGCTCGTCGCGTACTGGGCGGACGAGTACGACTGGCGGCGCTGCGAGGCCGAGCTGAACTCGTACCCGCAGTTCACGACGGGTCTCGACGGCGGCGGCGACGACACCGTCGAGGTGCACTTCCTGCACGTCCGGTCCCCGCACGAGAACGCCCTGCCGCTGATCCTCACGCACGGCTGGCCGGGGTCGGTGATCGAGTACGTCGGGCTGATCGACGCGCTGACCAAGCCGGAGGACCCCGCCGACGCCTTCCACGTCGTCATCCCGTCGCTGCCCGGTTTCGGGTTCAGCGGCAAGCCCTCGGTGTCCGGGTGGGGCGTCGAGCGGATCGCGACCGCGTGGGCGCAGCTGATGGACCGCCTCGGCTACGACCGCTACGGCGCGCAGGGCGGCGACTGGGGCTCGATGATCACCGCCGCCCTGGGTACCGGGATGCCCGAGGCCCTCGCCGGCATCCACCTCACGATGCCGCTGGCCGAGGCCCCGCCCCAGGACGAGCGCCGCTCCCTCTCCCGCGAGGAGAAGGAGGCGCTGATGTTCGCCAAGCGCTTCAAGGTCACGGGCACCGGCTACTCGGCCGAGCAGTCCACCCGGCCGCAGACGCTGGGCTATGGGCTCACCGACTCGCCCGTCGGGCAGGCGTGCTGGATCGTCGAGAAGTTCTGGGACTGGACGGACTGCGCCGGGCACCCGGAGAACACGATCCCGCGGGACCGCCTGCTGGACAACGTGATGATCTACTGGCTCACCGCGAGCGCCGCCTCCAGCGCGCGGCTGTACTGGGAGAGCTTCCGCAAACCCCGCATGGACACTGTGGAGGTGCCGACCGGCGCCACGGTGTTCCCGCACGAGATGAGCCGGCTGCCGCGGCACTGGCTCGAGCGCCGGTTCACCGACCTGCGGCACTTCTCGCACCCGGTGGCGGGCGGGCACTTCGCGTCCCTGGAGCAGCCGGAGACCTTCGTCGACGAGGTGCGGACCTTCTTCCGGATGGTGCGCTGACCGAGCGTGGTCGGTAGCGGTCCGGTTGCGCACGTTCGAGTGAGTCGATCTTCCTGACGAAACCTCGCGCCGGGCGACGTGCTCCGGATCTTTCGACTCGCCCGCGGGTGCCGGCACACCCGCCGGGACGTGACACCTCCCGTCGACGGCCTGTGCGAGCAACCTCCGGGGTGTGAGACCGCGCCGTATCGGTCGTGTCGACGCTCGAGGCGGCCGGCGGGGGGTGGGACCTCGCCCTGCGGTTGTGCCGGGCGACCTGGGCGGCCGAACGAGCCGCGAGACTTCCGGCGCCTCTACCCGCCCCGATCGACGCACCTCGGCGGACCGCCGCGCCCGCGCTCACGCGCGCCACACCCGTTCGAGCGCCGCGCACCCCTTCGAACACGACGCTTCCCGCCGAGCACCCCCGCACCCGCCGAGCACGACGCTTCGAGCGCTGCGCCGCCGACTACTCGAACGCCAGCACCGAGGCGGTGAAGCTGTGGAGGTGGTTCCGCCCACCCACCGGCCCGATCTCCCCGGCGGCGAAGAACCCGGCGACCGGGATCTCGCCGAGCTCGGTCCGGACGATCCGCGGGTCGTGGTCGGCGTCGGGGAACATGCCCGCGCCGCGGCCGTTGCACGAGAACAGCAGCGCGCCGCGGACCTGCGGGAGATCGTCGAGCAGGTGGGCGAGGTCCTCGCCCGCGCCGGCGGCGTCGCGCACCTGGAAGCGCACGGTCCGTCCGACCTCGACGACGTCGCCGACCGCCACCGCGCCCGCCTCCGGGTCGATGCCCATCACGCCACGGATGAGGAAGTCGCCGCGGCCGTGCTCGTCGGCGTACTCGTCCATCGCGACGCCCAGATGCAGGGCCTGCGCCGCCTGGTGCCGCTCCTCCGGCGGCAGCGCCTGGACGATCGCGCCGAGCTTCGCGTAGGCCTGCTCGCCGGCCAGCTCCAGCAGAAGGTTCGCCTCCGCCGCGGTCACGATCATCGGCGGCCCGATCGGGCGGCAGCCCTGGCTCACCACGGTCCGGACCCCGGCACCCCGGCCGATCAGCACGCCGGCCGCGCCGCCGTCGAGCACCTCGCCGTCGAGTACGAGTCGGTTGCCGCCGGGCGCCGCGCCGACGCTCGCCAGCCCGCCCATCAACGGCAGGCCCGGGAGCAGCTCGGCGGACCGCTCGAGGTAGCCGCCGACCGGGAACGAGAACGGGTCGACCAGCAGGATCGCCGCCTCCGCGGCGGCTGCGGCCGCCGCGGGTGGCGTGCCGGTGACCTCGATGCCACCGGAACTGCGCCGCGCGCCGAGCCGGAACGTGTCGAGCGGGACGCCGGGCAGGGCCGCGGCGAACACCGAGACCGACGGTTCCTGCTCGACGCCGCGCCCGTCGGCGATCACGCCGTGGGCGGTCGTGCCGATCGCGGCACGGGCGCCCGCCATCTCCATGGCGCGCACGGCGGCCGCGGCCGCCGCGTCGGGATCGCCGCCGCGCCCGGTGGCCACGAAGACCACCAGCAGATCGGGTGCGCGCCCCTCGAAACCGGCCAGCGCCTCTGCGGTCGCGACCTCCGCGGCTCCGCGGAGATCGGGACCGACGGCCAGGCCGTCGCCGAAGATCCTGCCGTCGTCCACGTCGTCCACCTCCCCCGCCACCGCGGGGAGCGCCGGTGGCGACGCAGGAATCGTCGCAGGTCCGGGGCAGCGCGACCAGCCGGTCCGACACGGAAACGGAACGACGAGAGGGCCGCCGGACGTGCCGGACGGCCCTCTCGTGGCGCACGGATGTCGAGCTGCCAGAACGATCACCTACGCCGGGGTCCGCATCGGGCGGACGCGGATCACTCTATCGCAGATGACTTCGACCTGCGAAGAAGTTGCAACAAGGGATAGCGTCGATCACGACCGACCCCGACACGGAACGGAGCACCCCTCGTGGCCCAGTACACGCTGCCCGACCTGCCCTACGACTACGGCGCCCTCGCCCCGCACATCGCGCCGGAGATCATGGAGCTGCACCACTCCAAGCACCACAACACGTACGTCACCGCCCTCAACGGCGTCCTCGACAAGCTCGCGGAGGCACGCGCCGGCGGGAACTTCGACGCGATCGTCGGGCTGGAGAAGACGCTGGCGTTCAACCTCGGTGGCCACGTGAACCACTCGGCGTTCTGGCAGAACCTCTCCCCCGAGGGCGGCGACAAGCCGGACGGCGAGCTCGCCGCGGCGCTCGACGAGGACTTCGGCTCGTTCGACGCCTTCCAGGCCCACTTCACGGCCGCGGCCACCACGATCCAGGGCTCCGGCTGGGCGATCCTCGGCTGGGACCAGCTCGGGAAGCGACTCCTGGTGCACCAGCTCTACGACCAGCAGTCCCAGCTGCCGGCCGGCCAGGTCCCGATCGTGCTGCTGGACATGTGGGAGCACGCCTTCTACCTGCAGTACAAGAACGTCAAGCCGGACTACGTCAAGGCGTGGTGGAACGTCGTGAACTGGGCGGACGCGCAGCAGCGCTTCGCCGCCGCCCGGGCGAGCTGAGCCGCCGGGCCGGGCCCGCACCCCCGGGCCCGGCCCCGTATCACGGGAACCCACACCCCGACTCGCCGGAGGCCGGAACTCCCGCCTCGCGGTGCCGGAACTCCCGACTCGCGGTGCCACAACTCCCGACTCGCGGTGCCACAACTCCCGACTCGCGGTGCCAGAACTCCCGACTCGCGGTGCCAGAACTCCCGACTCGCGGTGCCGGAGCCCGACTCGCGGTGCCGGGACTCAGTGCGGGAGGCCGCCTGCGGCGCGGAGCAGGAGGTGCATCGCGAGGTCGGTGGAGCGCTCCCGGATGTCCCCCCGCGACCCGGGCAGGACGGGGTCGCGGGCGAGGACCTGCCCGTCGGCCGTCGTGACGCAGAAGCAGACGTACCCGACCGGCTTGGCCTCCGTCCCGCCACCCGGCCCGGCCACCCCTGTGATCCCGACGCCGATCGAGGCGCCGAACTTCTCCCGCGCCCCGTCGGCCAGCGCGCGGGCCACCTCCGGCGACACCGCCCCGTGCTCCGCGATCATCTCGGCAGGCACGCCCAGCAGCGAGGTCTTGGCCTCGTTCGAGTAGGCGACCACCCCGCCGTCGACGTAGTCCGACGAGCCGGCGCGGTCGACCAGCCGCGACGCCAGCATCCCGCCGGTGCACGACTCCCCCGTCGCGACGGTGAGCCCGTGCTCGAGCAGCGCCTCCGCGAGCAGCTCGTCCGTGGTCGCGCCGACCGCGCTGACCAGCTGCTTGCGGTGCCGCGCGATCAGCTCGTCGGCCAGCTCGGCCGCGACCGTCTCGGCGCCGGGCAACGGGTGCAGGTCGACCTCCAGCTCCGAGCGGCGAAGGCAGGTCGTCACCTCCACGTCGGACAGGTCCCGGGCGCGCTCGATGTCGCGGAGCGTCTCGGCGATCTCGGACTCGGGCAGGTTGAAGAAGCGCAGGGACCTCGCCTCGGCCCGCGGCACGGTGGCGAGCAGCTCCGCGAAGGGCGCCGCCTCCAGCACGGCCGGCCACATCCCCTGCAGCTCGCGCGGCGGCCCGGGCAGCACGACGACGAGCGGCCCGTCCGGGCGCCGGACGACGAGCCCGGGCGCGGTCCCGACCGGCTCCAGCGCGACGGCCCCCCGCGGCACCATGGCCTGCTTGCGCGTGGCCTCGTCGAGGGCGGGCCCGGCGAACCCGGTGCGCCGCGCCCACCGCGCCACCCGGCGGCCGATCGTCTCCTGCATCGCGGTGTCGAGCTCCAGCTCCGCACCCACGAACGCCGCGACGATCTCGACCGTGATGTCGTCCGCGGTCGGCCCGAGGCCCCCGCTGGTCACGACCAGGTCGACGCCGCCCTCGGTCACCTGGCGCAGCGCGGCGGCCAGGTCCTCCGGCCGGTCCCCGACGAGCACGACCTGTGCGACCTCGAACCCGAGCTCGCCCAGCTCGCGGGCCACCCACGGCCCGTTGGCGTCCCGGACGGCGCCGGTGAGCAGCTCGCTCCCGGTCACGACGATGCCGGCGCGCGGCCGGCGGACCCTCGATCCCTCACCCACGCAAGGACCCTACCCCGGCCCGGGCGCGTCGATCGGCGATCGACACGGAGCGTGATCGCAACCGCGTGAACCACCCGGTGGTGCACCCGCAAGGACGTCACTGACCTGGGGATGTGCTCGTTCTCAGGGTGGTCACAGCGTGCGTGCGGAGACTGGTGTTCGTCCCACCCGGGACGCCCGAACGCCGGGAGCCGGGCCGGGACGGAAGGGACGCGAGATGACGGACGAGCACGGACCCACGTGGGTCGGCGAGACCGACGTCGACGACGTCGCGGGCCTGCACGTCGAGCCCCGCTACACCGCCGCGAGGCTGCTGGTCACCGCGCACGGCGACGCCGTGGGGCAGGTGACCGTGCCGCTGCGCGCCGGCGTGGCCGACGCCGTGACCGTGGCCGACGCGGTCCGCGAGCAGCTCGGGGCCCTGCCGGAGCCGCGGCCGGTGCCGAGCTCCGTCGAGCCGGTCACCGTCGTGATCGCCACCCGCGGGCGCGCCGAGAGCCTGGGCCGCGCGGTGCGCGCCGTGCTGGCCGGCGACCACCCCGCCGTCACGGTGCTCGTGGTCGACAACGACCCGGCCGACGACGCGACCGAGCGGGTCGTCGCCGCCATCGGCGACCCCCGGGTCCGCTACCTGCGCGAGCCGCGCCGGGGCACGTCCGCCGGGCGGAACCGCGGGCTGGCCGAGGCGGAGACCCGGCTCGTCGCCTTCACCGACGACGACACCGAGGTCGACACGGCCTGGGCCCGCCGGCTCGCCGGCGCGTTCGCCGCGGACCCCGAGGTCGTCTGCGTGAGCGGGCCGGTGCTCGCCGCGCGCCTCGACACCGAGCAGGAACTCCTCGCCGACGCAACGCTGGGCTGGGCCAAGGGCTTCCGCCCGCGGACCTTCTCGCTCGCCGCGCCGCCCGCGGACTCGGCGATCTTCCCGTTCGCCCCCGGCCTGCTGGGGATCGGCGCGAACCTGGCCGTGCGGGCGGACGTCGCCCGCGAGATCGGCGGGTTCGACGAGGCCTTCGGCCCCGGCTCCCCCACCCGCAGCGGCGAGGACTGCGAGTTCCTGGTGCGGCTGGTGCTCGCCGGGCACGTGCTGGCCTACGAGCCGGCCGCCTGGGTGCGCCACCACCACCGCAGCGACCTCGTCGGGCTGCAGGAGCAGGTCGAGGGCTACGCGGTCGGCCTGGCCGGCTTCCTCACCAAGGTCGCGCTCTCGCCGCGCGGCCGGGCCGCAGCGCTGCGCCGCATCCCGGCGGCCGTGCGCCGGCTGGGCGCGATCGCCGACCGCGACGCCGGGGTGACGGGTGGCGCCGAGCCCGCCGCACCGGGCTCCGGCCGGCGGCACCGGGCG
The DNA here is from genome assembly GCF_000717175.1 of Pseudonocardia autotrophica. Taxonomy (GTDB): domain Bacteria; phylum Actinomycetota; class Actinomycetes; order Mycobacteriales; family Pseudonocardiaceae; genus Pseudonocardia; species Pseudonocardia halophobica. The sequence goes on from NZ_JNYD01000019.1 coordinate 249,329, forward strand.
CTGCTCTCCGGGCCGTGGCTCTACCTGCGCTCCCGGCGCCGCGCGCTGCGCTCCGGCGGGCGGGTGCCGCCGCTCGTGCTCGCGGCCGTGCCCCCGGCCCGCGCGGAGCGCCCGCGCGAGCCGGTGCTGGGCCTGCACTGATCCGGTCGTGAGTGCGAATGGTCGCCAGAGCGACTATCGGCACTCACGGGTGCCGGTGACCCACTCGCGGTCGCTCATCCGCAGCGCGCGGATCCCGACGACCAGCAGGTACAGGCCGAGCAGCGCGCCGCCGACGATGTTGGCCGCCGCGCTGTAGCGCAGCGCCGGCACCATGATCAGGCCGACCGATGCGACGATCGTCAGGGCGAGGCTCCAGTGCAGGAAGCCGGCCCGCCGGCCCGCGACCGCACCGAGCGCCAGGCCGAGGAACACGAGCATGATCGTCGGCCCGCCCAGGAACGCCGCCAGCGGCAGGTTCTGCGCGCCCTCGGACACCTGCACGGCCACGTCGGGCGCGAGGTGCTGGCGGATGGACAGGTCGTAGAAGTCCGTGACCAGCAGGCCGGGCAGGGCCAGCGTCCCGATCCAGGACAGCATCAGGGCCAGGCTGCCGAGCACCCGCCCGCGCCGGCGGGTCATCGCGGCGAGCGCCAGCAGCGTCGGCGTGATCCCCATGTAGCCGAAGAACAGCAGGACCGCCGCGACCTGGCTGCGCAGCGGGTCCACGCTCAGGGAGTCCAGGTAGGCGAGGGTCCCCTCGCCGGTCTCCCAGACCGTCGTCGCGAAGCCCGCGGTGACGAGCAGGCCACCGACCGCCGCCGAGAGGCCGACAGCACGCCGCCGGAAGCCCGTCGCGGGCGGCACGGCCGGGGCGGGCGCGGTGAGGGTGTGGCCGGCGTAGTCGTCGGCCGAGAGGTGCAGGGACATCGTCGGCTCCTTCGGATCGCTCGACGGGAACCCTCGCGGGACGACGCCGCCGGGGCACCGGTGTCACCCTGCGTCCGCGCGGGTGGTCACTGCCCGGCAACGGTGTGGTCGGCACACCCCCGTGCCGCGCGGGGCCCCCTCTAGGCTGGGCGTGTGAAGATCCGAGTGGTCCTGGCGGAGGACAACGCCCTGCTCCGGCACGGACTGGTGCGCCTGATCGACGGCACCGAGGACCTCTCGCTCGTCGGTGCGGCCCCCGACCTGCCGACGCTCACCGCGCTGATCGACGAGCACGACCCGGACGTCGTGGTCACCGACATCCGGATGCCCCCGACCAACTCGGACGAGGGCCTCTCCGTGGCCGCGGACCTGCGCGTCCGCAAGCCGGAGACCGGCGTGATCCTGCTGTCGCAGTACGCGGAGGCGCAGTACGCGCTGACCCTGCTCGCCGACGGCACCGCCCGGCGCGGCTACCTGCTCAAGGAGCGGGTGGCCGACGGGGACGAGCTGGCCGAGGCGGTGCGCCGCGTCGCCGACGGCGGCTCGGTGATCGACCCGACCGTGATCGAGGGCCTGGTTGCGGCGCAGCGGGCGAAGCCGTCGGAGCTCGACGCGCTCACCCCGCGCGAGCTCGAGGTCCTCGGCGAGATGGCGCAGGGCAAGAGCAACGCCTCGATCGCCGCCGCGCTCGTGCTGTCCGAGCGGGCGATCGAGAAGCACACCAACTCGATCTTCTCCAAGCTCGGGCTCTCCGAGGAGCGCGACCTCAACCGCCGGGTGTCCGCGGTGCTGGTCTACCTGCAGAACAGGTAACTAGCATTCGGGGTTGAGGTTTGGACCTCGACTCATTAGTCGACTTGCCTGATTAGCCGATTTCTGGACCACAAGATGCCCTGATCCGTCCCGGCGTGTCCGGCGGTGACGCAGCCTGCTGCGGCCCAGGGATGACCCGAGCGGTTCCACATAGGACACGTTGCCCACCTCCAAGTCGGACCAGTGGTGGGTGGCGGACTTCTCCTACGTGTGGACGTTGGCCGGGTTCTGCTACGTCGCGTTGCTCACCGGCGTCTACTCCCGGCGCATACTGGGCTGGCGAGTCAGCACCTCGAAGGGCACGCCGCTGTTGCTGTCGGTGCTCGAGCAGGCCCTGTTCACCCCGCAGACGAGCGAATGCCGAATTCACCGCCACCGGACTGGTCCATCACTCCGATGCTGGGTCGCAATACACGTCTCTGGCGTTCACGAAGCCCTGCGCGAGGCCGGGATCGCCGGCTCCATCGGCACCGTCGGCGACGCTCTGGACAACGCACTCATGGAGTCCACCATCGGGCTGTTCAAGACCGAGCTCGTCGAGCGCCACCCCCCGCTCCTGGAGCGGACGGGCCGAGTTCGAGCGCGCGACCGCGGAGTGGGTGCACTAGTACAACCACGCCCGACTGCACTCCGCGCTCGGACACGTCCCGCCGCGGAGTTCGAACAGCGCTACCGTGACCTGAACGAGGCTGCCTCGACACCCGAGGTGGCCTGAACCACGCCTCCGACGGAGCCAGGCCGGTTCAGAAGGACCGCGAGGGCGATCGGCCCAACGAGGACTAGGTTCTTACGGCCGCACGATCGCGTGCGTCTCCTCCACGAAGTAGCGGCCGCCCTCGCCGACGGCTATCGCTATCCCGCTGCGTGACATCCTCGATCGCGAGGCGGGGTCGGCCCTCGAAGACCTCCGGGCCGACCCCGCCATACTTCACTCAGAAGCGCGGCTTGGCGGTCGGATGACGCTCGTCACCTACGCAAGAGCAGCGCAGACATCCGTCCGGGAGCCGCTCAGGCTGTAGCTCGTGGTCCTTCCAAAATTGCCCTCCGGGGGCGAGCCAGGCGCGGCAGGCGGGGTGAGCGTGAACTGCACGCGGCCGGTGCTGTACGCCAGTTGCGGCACCCCTGGGTAGCTGTTGGCGACGGTGGTGAACAGGAGGTTCGGCCCGCCTGCGACGGCGGTCAAGGTCCCATCGGAATTGATGGTGGTCCTTGAGGGTCCGCTGACATTGTAGGTGAGCGTCTTGCCGCTTATGTCGTTGGTGACCTTGGCGGTGGCGTTTCCGGTCACCAGACCGTTGGGGCCCGGCCGCAGCTTCTGGTTACTGGTGTAGAGGATCGTGACGGGGAATGAGCAGTACCCGTTGTCACCCGCGGTGTTCCTTCCCTGCAGGTGGAAAGTGGTCACCTCAGCGGCCTGTGCCGTGCCGGTGAAGGCGAAGGCACCGAGCAGGGCCACGGCTGTCGCCAGCAAGGTACGCGAGAGCTTCATGGACGACCTCTCCATTGAGGACTGCGACTCGCGTCTGCGAGCGCGTCAGAGTGTTCGCTCCAGGTCATGTGATCGTCACGCTGGCGAACCAGAAGAAGTGCCTCTTTGATGCAGGTTTGTCCTGTCCTGCCCGATTGGGGCGTATGCGTACAACTACGTATTGCCCGAGCCCGGGTGGTCAGCGTGGCCAGTTGCCCGGATCGACAGGCAGTGGGGACGTCGTGGGTCCACCGGTCCACGACGTCAATCGGTCGACTCTCTCCAGACGGGCCAGCCGCTCATCGGCTCCTCAACATCTGCCGAGGTCCTCGGCCAGGTCCCGCATCCCCTCAGCACGTACTACCTCATCACCACGCGAGCGTGCCGCTGTTGCGGGTGAATCCGTGGTGGCCGTTGCCGAGCGGCTCGGGAACGACAACACGACACTCGTGCTCACGACGTACGGGCACCTCCTGCCGGGGTCGGAGGACCGGACGCGGAAGGCCGTCGACGCGGCGTGGAGCACGGGCCAGGAGGCCTCTGAGCAGGCTCGGACGGCCCAGGGACGGCCCGAGTGATCATGCGCCGGCTGTCCCCGCTGGTCATTGTCCTGGTCTCGGCGCCGGAGTGTCTATGTGCAGAACAGGTGATCGTTCCGCCCTCCGCGCTGCGGGAACGCCGCGGATGGTGCATTTTGCGCGCATGACCTCCCGGATCTCGTCCGGCCGCGTCCACGACCGCGCCGGCTGGGCCTTCCTCTGCCGGGCGATCCGCCGCCCGCACCTGTTCGGCTCCCCGGCGCCGTCCGGCCGCGCGCTCGCCGCGCAGCTCGCCCGCCTGCTGCCCGACTCGGGCACCCCGACCGTCGTCGAGCTGGGCGCGGGCACCGGGGCGCTCACCCGGCAGATCCACGAGCGGCTGCCGGCGGGATCGCGACTGCTGGCGGTCGAGCTGGACGAGGTGCTCGCCCGGCACCTCGCCGCGCACCTGCCCGGCGTCGACGTCCGGCAGGGCGACGCGGAGCGGCTCCCGGCGCTGCTCGCCGACGCCGGCATCACACGCGCCGAGGCGGTCGTGACGTCGCTGCCGTGGACGCTCCTGCCCGCCCACCGGCGCGACGCCGTGCTCGACGCGATCGCAGCCGCCCTCACCCCCGACGGGATGGCGACCGCCGTCCTCACCCGCACCGCGCTGCCGAACCGGGCGCGCGAGCTGCGCCGGGCCTTCGCGGCCCGCTTCGCCGAGGTCGAGGCGATGCCGGTCGTCTGGCGCAACCTCCCGCCGGCGACGGTCCTCGTCGCCCGCCGGCCGCATCCGGCGCACCAGCGCACCGAGCACCGCCCTGATCACCGCTCCGAGCATTCCCGGCCCGATCGGCGGCCCGGGCATCGCCCGCCGGAGCCCGACGCCCGCGCCTCGTAGGCCCGGGAACCCTCGTTCCGGGCACGGCGGCGGGCCGCGGCGAGGGCGTCGCCCGCGCGGGTGTGGGCCTTCTCGCGGACCAGGAGCTCGTCCCGGGCGGCCTGCCAGGTCCCCGGACCGACGACGGGCGGGCGGCCGGGGAGCGTGATCCGGTTCCCGGCCGGGCGTGGCTGCGGGGTCGTCGCGGACGACCCACCGGACCTCGACGCCCGGCAGGCCCGCGAGCTCCTGCCGGTCCTCCGCCGTCGGGACCTCGACGACCGCGCGTCCCCGGGTGTCGACGGGCAGCGAGGCGAGGATCGCGGCGGTCGGACCTGACCAGGGGGGTCGACGGTCACCGCCGCGTGCGGTAGGTCGTCTCGACCACGCGGCCGTCGAACACCCGGGTGCCGACGAGGTCGAAGGCGAGTCGGGTGCCGCCGGTGTCCAGCACCGCGTGCGGTCCGCCGAGGACGACCGGGTGCAGGCAGATCCGCACCTCGTCGACCAGGCCCGCCGCGGCCAGCGAACCCGCGAGGGCCGCCCCGCCCATCAGCACGATGTCCTTGCCGGGGCGCTCCTTCAGCGCCGCCACCTCGGCGAGCACGTCGTCCCGGATCAGGGTGGTGTTCTCGGCGTCGACCCGCTCGAGGGTGCGGGACACCACGACCTTGTCCGTGGCCCGCCACCGCGGCGCGTACGCCCGGTCGTGCGGGTGGTCGGAGACCTTGTCGGCGTTCGGCCAGTAGGCGGCCATCATCTCCCAGACCCGACGGCCGTAGAGCAGCGTGTCCAGCTGGTCGTTCAGCTCGATCGAGTAGGCCGACAGCTCCGGGCCCATCTCGGGCCAGTCGAACTCGCCCTGCGGGCCCTGGATGCGGCCGTCGAGCGAGGTGTGGACGAAGTGGATCAGGGTGCGCACGGCGGTTCCTCCCGCATCCGGGGCGCCCTCGTGGGCGCCGCTCTCGGAGTGGTCGGAGAGGCACCCGCCTTTTCGACACGGCCGCGGAAGATTTTTTTCGCCGGACGACCGGAGGGCCGGCCCGGATGTCCGGGCCGGCCCTCGGGTCGGTGCAGCGGGTCCGTGCTGCGGGGTCAGCTCTGGCGGGTCCCGCAGGTGGCGCAGAAGACCGCGCCGGGGGTGACGGTCGAGCCGCAGTTCGTGCAGCTCCCGGCCTTCGGGATCGAGACGACCGCGGTGGGCGCGGCGGCCTCCTCACCCGACCCGTTGACCGGCTGGGCGGCCGGGGCCGGCGGCGGCGTGGGGGCCGCCGGGGGCTGCGGGGTGACCGGCGTGACCGGCGCACCGGGGCTCACGAACGGGGCGGCCGGCGCGGGGCGCTGCGAGGCCATGATGTCGGCCGGGGTGACGACCGTGGTCGGGCCGTCGGCAGGACCGGTCGGTCCGGTGGGCCGGGCCGGCTGCTGCCAGGCCGGCGCCTGCGGGGCCTGCCGGGCCGGCTGGGGCATCGGCGTGCTCCCCCACGGTGCCTGCGGCATGCGCGGGGCCTGCGCGCCGGACGTCCAGTCCGCGTAGCCGTCGAGGCGCGGGTCGCGCGGGGCCGGGATGTCCGCCACGACGCCCTCGCCGCGGCCCTTGCGCCGGCGGAGCATCGCCACCAGCAGCGCGATCCCGCCCACGACCAGCGCGGCCGCACCGCCGACGATCGTCCAGAACAGCCACGGGGCGAGACCCCACGGGCCGGTGTCGTCGCTCTGCTGCGCGACCGGGACGACCGGGGTGTCGCCGAAGCGCTCCTTGGCCTTCGCGGCCTCGGTCTTGAACTGCTGCGCCTGCCCGTGGTCGGGGTCGACGAGCAGCAGCCGCTCGAAGCCCGCGATCGCGTCGGTGTAGTGGCCGGCGTAGTAGTTCGCGAGCGCGTCACGGTAGAGGGTGTCGTTGGGGCCCAGCTGGTTCTGCACGCCGTTGCGCGCCAGCAGCTCGTTCAGCCCGCCCGCCGGGGCGATGAAGTTGAAGGCCTGGTCGTTGGGCAGGTGGGCGCTGTTGATGCCCAGGACGTCGCCGTCCATGTCGACGGTCGGGCCGCCGCTCATGCCGGGCGAGAGGGAGGCGGAGGTCTCGTAGTACGGGACGCTGCCCATGGTGCGCTTGGTGCTGATCTGGCCGTCCTTGTTGGACGGCTCGAGGGTCGTGTCGGTGACGGCGTCGGCGGCGGCCGGGTAGCCGATCGACAGCACCGGGGTGCCGATGGCCGCGTCCGTGTCGGTCCCGAGCTGCACGGACGGCAGGTCCGAGCTCTCGATCTTCAGCAGCGCGACGTCGCCCTGGGCCGGCGGGCGGAAGTCGACGAGGCGGGCCGGCACGACCTCGCCCTTGGTGCCGCTGCCGGTGCCGGAGCCGATCACGGCCGAGTACTGCGCGTCGATCGGCGAGCCCTTGGCCTGGCCCTCCACGGTCCAGTTCGCCATGCCGTAGGTCATGGCGTCCTGCACGGTCACACCGGGCGTGCGGGCGGCGAGGTCCTGCGCGACCATGGCGATGAAGTCCGCGCGGACGCCGTCGGGGCTGGTCGTGTCGACGCAGTGGCCGGCGGTCGCGATGTAGCCCTGCGGGTTCACGCCGAAACCGGTGCAGGTGGCGTTGAGCGTGAGCGGCTGGCCGTTGTTGTAGTACAGGCCGGTGCCGTCACCGACGTAGGCGGTGAAGGTCTCGGTGAGGTAAACGATCGCCGGGCGTACCTCGGCGGCGGCCTTCTCGGTCGGCGTGGCCTGCTGGGGCGACGCCCCGGGGCCGGGCGGCGCGCCCGGCTCGGCGGCCAGGGCGGTGCCCGCCGTGGCGAGGGTGACCGAGGCCGCGACGGCGACGGCGGCGGCGGCTCGGGCGATGGTGCCGGTCATGGGTGGTCCTCTCGGGATGTGGCGGTCCGGGCCCGTCGGCCCTCGCCCGGGGGCCGTGACCGGCCCGGTGGATGACGAGGGGAACTGTCCCGCCGCGGGGCCCGCGGCGACGAGGGGTTCAACCCGTGAACAGGGGTGGGGCCAGCACCACAGTCACTCCAGGCGGTGGACACCCCGGGCGGCCACCGGGCCGCATCCTCGGCGGACCGGACGCAGGCGGGGCACACTGTCCCGCATGGAGCAACGAGCCGCGTCGACGGCGCGGGTGCGCGTGCTGGTGGTGGACGACCACCGGCCGTTCCGGTTCGCCGCCGCCGCGGTCATCCGGCGGATGCCCGGGTGGGAGATCGCGGGCGTCGCGGAGACCGGCGAGGCCGCCGTCGACGCCGTCGCCGAGATGCACCCGGACCTCGTGCTGATGGACGTCAACCTGCCCGGTATCGACGGCGCCGAGGCGGCCGCGCGGGTCTCCGCCGCCGCGCCGGGCACCCGGACCGTGCTGTGCTCGACCTACCGTCTCGAGGACCTGCGGATCGACCCCGGCGGTCCCGGTATCGCGGGTTACCTGCACAAGGAGGAGCTCGGCGCCCCCGTGCTGCTCGACCTCTGGAACCGGATCAGCACCGCGGCGTAGCCGCGCACCGGCTCGCGGCGTAGCCGCGCATCCGGCCCGCGGCCGGGGACTCACCCGGCCCGGAGCGAGGCGGCGACGGGCTCCCGGGCCATCCGCACCGCCGGCACCGCACCGAGCACCAGCGACCCGACCAGCACCGCAGGGATGATCAGCGCGATCGGCCACACCGGCACCGCGACGTCGGGCGCCACGCCCGTCTGGCTCGCCACCTGCCACCACAGCAGCCGGCCGCCGCCCAGCCCGAGCAGCACGCCGAACGCGACGCCGGGCACCACGGTCGTGCCGGCCAGGACCCCGAGCGCGGCGCGCACCTGCCCCGGCGTCGCACCCAGCACGGACAGCAGCGCGGCGTCCCGGGTGTGCCGGCGGACCGCGCTGATCAGCGTGTGGACCAGCCCCGCCACGGCGACGGCGGCGAGCAGCGTCGCCAGGATCTCGGGCAGCCGGAGCAGGCCGGCGAGGGTGTCGATCTCCGGCGGCATGCCCGGCAGGTGCACCTCGAGCCGTTGCGCGAGGTCGCCGTAGAGCGCGCCCGCCTGCCCCGGCGCGGCCAGGACGTGCGCCGACGCCAGCGGCTGCCGGAAGAGCTCGCGCAGCTGGTCCGGCGTCATCAGCAGGCCCTCGCCGAGCGGCGCGCCGCGTTCGGGCTGCGGGACGGCCACGCCGGTCACGGTGAGCCGGGCCGTGCGCCCGTCCGACGAGGTGACCTCGACGGAGTCGCCGAGGCCGAGCTGCTCGCGCACCGCCACCCGCGCCCCGACGGCCACCTCCCCCGGCACCGCCGGCAGCCGGCCGTCGACCAGCGAGACCGGGATGTCGCCCTTGCGCAGCACGTGGGCGTAGGCGTCGATCTGCCGGGACCGGGCCGGATCGATGGTCACGCGCCCGGTCTCGACCTCGGTCAGCCCGGCGACGCGGGGATCGGCGGCCAGCGCGGCCATGTCCGGCTCGCGGGCGTCGGCGATGGTGAGGTCGGAGGTGAACCCGTACCGGGCGGGGGTGTCGACGAGCCGCTGCAGGCTGGCGCCGAGCATGGTCGACGCGACGATCCCGGCGACCGTCACCGCGATGCCGGTCGCCGTGATCGCGGCGGGCAGGCCGATGGTCCCGGGCACCGTGCGGCCGCGCAGGGCGAGCCGCAGCCCCACGAACAGCGGCGGCCAGCGCACGGCCCAGCGGGCGGGCCGGTGCCGGCCGGCCGGCGGCCGGGCGACGGCGGCGCGCCCGGCCAGCGCCGCGCTGCCGGCCGCGAGGGCGAGGAAGCAGAGCAGCACGACCGCGCCGCCGCCGGCGATCGTGCCCCAGACGGGCCGGAAGCCGGTGTCGGGCTCGAAGCGGGCCTGGCTGCCGATGGGTTCGATGGCGCCGGCGGCCAGCGTCATCCCGGCCGTGACGACCGCCGCCGCGGCCGCGCCCACGCCGGCGGCGAGCACCCGGGCCCCGATGCGCTCGGCCACCGTCATGCCCAGGGCGTTCTCCACCCGCTGGTCGACGGCGCCGCGGGCGTGGTGGCGCACCAGCCCCTGCCCGACGACGACGCACCCGCCCACCGCCACGACCAGGGCGAACCCCCACAGCCCGATGCCGAGCACGCGTTCGGCCGCGGCGACCGCGGGATCGGCGTCCGTGGTCGGGAAGACCGGGATCTCCGGGACGTAGTTGCCGACGATCAACGGCCGCGGCTGGCCCTGGTAGCTGCGGGCGAGGGAGGCGACGAACCGGTCCCGCAGCGCGGCGTCGGCCGCCGCGTCGCCGGTGTAGGCGAGCCGCGCGAACCCCGAGCGACCACCCGCGGCGCCGGCGTTCTGCGCGGCGAAGGCGGGCGTCGACATGGAGTCGCCGAGGGGGCCGTTCCACGACGGCATCCGCCCGATGCCGACGACCGTCATCCGCCGGGTGGCACCCTCCGGCTCGCCGAACCCGACGTCGAACCGCGCGACCTGGCGCAGGGTCAGCATCTTCAGCGTGATCCGGTCACCCACGCGCAGCCCGGCCGCGGCGGCGAGGGGTTCGCCGACGAGCAGCTCGTCGGCCGCCTCGACGCGCGGCGCGCGCCCGGCGACGATCACCGGCGTGACCAGGTCGTCCGGCCGCTCGGGGCCGGCGATCACCGAGGTGTACTGCAGGGTGGGCCCGGCGATCTGCGCGATCCACGCGTAGGCGGTCCAGCTCTCCTCGACGCCGGGCAGCCCGGCGAACCCGGCCGTGACCTCGGGGAGGTCGGCGGGGAGGTAGGCGCGGGCGTCGTCGAGCCCGGTGCGCTCGACGAGGCGCGGGTAGGCGCTGCCGGTGCGGTCCGCGACGACGGCGGCACCGAGCAGGAGCCCGCCGACCACACCGGCGATCAGGCCGAGGACGAGCAGCGCGCGGAACCCCGAGCGCAGCTCCGCCCGGGCGACGGCCCGCATCCCGTGCCAGCCCGCCCCGCTCATCAGAGGGCCGCCAGCGAGGAGACCGCGGGGGTGCGGGCCCGCAGCGCCGGGACCGCCGCGACCAGGGCGGCCCCGAGCGGCACCGCCGCGATGAGCAGCGCGATCGGCCCGACCGGCACGTCGATGTCGCCGCCGACCCCGATCGTCGACGCCACCTGCCACCAGAACAGCCGGGCCACGCCGAGCCCGACCGGCACGCCCAGCAGCACGGCGGGCACCGCGGTCGACGCGGCCAGCACGCCGAGCGTGGTCCGCACCTGGCCCGGGGTGGCCCCGAGCACGGCGAACACGGCCATCTCGCGCGCCAGCCGCCGGGCGCCGACCAGCAGCGAGTGCGCCAGCCCCGTCCCGGCGACGACGGCGAGCACCACCGCGAGCACGTCCGGCAGCCGGCCGAGGTCGCCGAGGTTGCGGATCGCCTCGGGCACGGTCGGCGGGGACAGCTCGAGCCGGCCGCCCAGCTCGGCGGCGAGCGCGGCGGCCGTGCCGGGCCGGGCGTAGACGTGCGTGGTGAGCAGCGGGTGGTTGCGCTCGGGGCTCACCGCGAGCAGCCCGTCGCCGGTGGCGAGGAGGTCCTGCCCGAGCGGGCCGTGGTTCTCGTTGGGCACCACCGCGATCCCGACGACGGTCATCGCGTGCGGGGCGCCGTCCGTTCCCAGCGTGTCGATCCACTCCCCCGCGGACAGCCCGCGCTCGGCGGCCACCCGGGGGTTGACGGCGACCTCGTCCGGGGCGGCCGGCAGTCGCCCGGACACCAGCTCGACGGGCGGGGCGCCCTTGCGGGCGGTGATGCTGACGATGCCGAGCGGGTCGCCGGAGGCGAGCCGGGCGTACGAGGTGTCGGTGATCGCCAGCGCCGCGACCCGCGGGTCCTCGACGAGCGCGAGGACGTCGGGTTCCCGGCTGTCGGCGATCGTGATGTCGGCGCCGCCCGCCCACCGGTCCGGGTTCGCGACGAGCCGGTCGAGGCTCGCCCCGACCGTCACCGTGGCGACGATCCCGGCGACCGCGGCCGTGGCCGCCAAGACCGTGATCACCGGCGGGACGCCGCGCCGGGTGCCCGCCTGGGCGAGCCTGCTGCCGAGCAGCAGGGTGGGCCACCGGCCCAGCGACCCGCCGACGGCGGCGGCCAGCGAGCCCGGCCGGGGCGCGGCCGGCTCGGGCACGGCCAACGCGCGGCGGCGCCAGGCGAACGCGGCCGCGACCGCCGTGACCAGCAGGAACAGCGCCGCGAGCGCGGCACCGCCGGCCACCGCGAGCGCCCACTGCGGCCGGAAGCCCGGCTCCGGCTCGAAGCGGGCCTGGCTGCCGAGGGGCGCGAGGACGCCGGCGGCCACCACGACCCCGGCGCCGAGCAGCCCGGCCGCCGCCGCCGCGGGGACGGCCGCGGCGACGCGGGCGGCCACGCTCTGCGCCGCCGTCATGCCGAGGGCGGACTCGATCGACCGGGCCGCGCGGGCCGTGCCCGCGGTCCGCAGCAGCCCGAGCCCGACGACCTGCACGGCGCCCAGGCCCACGACCAGCGCGAACAGCCCGACGCCGATGAGCAGCGCCCGCTCCGCCGCGTGCACGGCGGGATCGGGCGCGCGCGGGTGCTCCACCCCCGGCGTGAGGTAGTCGCCGACGATCGACGGCTGCGCGGCCGACAGCTCGGCGACGGCCGCGTCGAAGCGGGCGGCGGCGTCCGGCGTCGGGGCGAGCCGGACGTAGGCGGCGTGGCCGATCCCCGTCCCGGCCAGCGCCCGCGCGAACCCGGGCCCCGCGAGGACGTCGGGCAGGGCCTGCCCCCACCCCGGCATCCGGGCGACGCCGACGACGCGCACCGTGGTCGCCGGGCCGTGCGGGGTGAACCCGACGGCGAACTGCGCCATGTCCTCGAGGGTCAGCATCCGCAGCGGCAGCACCGTGCCGACGCCCATGCCGTGCTCCGCCGCCCGCTCGGAGATCACCACCTCGTCCGAGGTGGCCGGGTCGACCCCGCGCCCGGCGACGATCACCGGGGTGACCAGCTCGGGGTGCGGGGCGGTGCCCGCGGCCAGCGACATGTACTGCACCTGCGGGCCGTCGACCTGCGCCACCCACGCCTCGGTGAGCCACGCGTCGGCGACGCCGGGCAGGGTCGGCAGGGCCTTGATCAGCGCGGGCCGGTCGGACGGCACGATCAGCCGGGCGTCGTCGAGGTGGACGGCCTCGACGAGCCGTGGGTAGGCCGTGGCGGTGCGCTCGCCGACCGCGACCGCCCCCAGCACCACGCCGCCGACCAGGCCCAGCACCACGCCGAGGGCGAGCAGGCTCCAGCGCCGTTCCCGCAGCTCGGCGCGGGCGACGAGCCGGACCGCGCCCCGGTGGCCCGGCGCGCCGGGCGCGCGCGCGGGCACGGCTCAGCCCGCCACGGGTGCGGGGCGCGACGCGACCGGGGAGACCGGTGGTCGAGGGGCAGGCGCCCCGTTCGTCCCCGCGGCCGGGACGGGGATGCGCCCGGTGAGCACCGTGCCCTCGCCCGGCGCCGACACGAGCTCGACGGTGCCGCCGATCGCGCCGAGCCGGTCCGCCATGTTCTGCAGCCCGCCGCCGCCGGCGACCCGGGCGGGGTCGAAGCCCGGCCCGTCGTCGGCGACGACCACGGTGAGCTCGTCGCCGTCGGCGCCGGCCTCCACCTTCAGCGTGATCGTGACGTGCGCGCCGGGGGCGTGCTTCCCCGCGTTCTGCAGCGCCTCGAGGCAGCAGAAGTACACGGCGGCCTCGGCCTGCTCCGGCATCCGCCCGACGCCGTCGGCGTGCACCTCGACGGTGAGCGGGCTGCGCTTGGCCGCGGCCCGCAGCGCGTCCCCCAGGCCGGCGTCGCGCAGCAGCGGCGGGTAGATGCCGTGGGCCAGGTCCCGCAGCGCCTGGATGGAGTCGCGGACGCCGCGGTCGAGCTCGTCGAGCAGCTCGGCGTTGGGGTCGTCGGGCGAGGTCAGGGTGTCGCGGACCAGCCGCAGCCCCACGGCGAGGGCGACCAGGTGCTGCTGGGCGCCGTCGTGGAGGTCGCGCTCGATGCGGCGGCGCTCGGCGTCCGCGGCCGCGACGAGGCGGGTGCGGGAGGCCTGCAGGTCGGCGTTGGTGCGGCGCAGGTCGGCCAGGGTCGCCTGGAGCGCCTCGTCGAGCGCGCGGTTGCGCAGCACGATCGCCAGCCGGCGGACGACCTCGGCGAGCGCCCGCTCGTCCGCCTCGCCGAAGGTGTCGGCGTCCGCGTCCCGCTCGATCACCACGAGGGCGAGCACCTCGCCGCCGTGCACCGCGGGGGCCAGCCGCAGCTGCCCGCGGCGGGCGGGCCCGTCCTCCTCGACCAGGTGCGGGAGCCAGAGCTCCAGCCAGCCCGGCCCGGCGACCCCGGCGCGCTGCAGCGTGGCCAGCTCGTCGGCGTCGAGCGGCAGCGGCTCCGGACCCGGCTCGACCGGCTGCGGGACGACGAGGCTGCGCGCCAGGTTCCGGGCCGCGTCGCCGCGGTCGGCCCAGATCTGCACGCGGGACAGCCGCCAGTCCTGCCGCATGGTCTCGGCGAGCTGGCGGAGCAGGTCGTCCACGGGGGTGCCGCGGCCGGCGCGCTCGGCGAAGTCGGCGAGCAGCTCGTCGGGCGAGCGGCGGACGCCCTGCAGCGCGGCGCGGGTCGTGCGCGCGGCCCGGCGGCCGAGCGGGCCCGCCACCACCGCGACGACGAGCATCCCGACCAGTGCGGGGTTCAGCAGCGCGCGTTCGGCCCCGAGCGGGATCCGCCCGAACACCAGCAGCACGACGAGCAGGCCGGAGCAGACCGCCACGGACAGGCCGCCGAACTCGGACGCGCCGACCAGCACCGCGGTGCTGGCGCGCCGGGCGGTGGCGCTGAACATCAGCGCGATCCCGACCGCGAGCACGACCCCGGCGATCAGCCCGGTGACCCACCAGGCCGGACCGCCGCCCAGCAGCCCGACGACGACGCCGGGCGCGATCACCCCGGCCGCTCCGATCAGCCCGGACAGCAGCAGGGAGCTGCGGGCGCGCCGGCCCGTCCCGATCCCGACGCGGCGGTGGCTGCGGAACCCGGCGCCGGCCGGGAGCGGCGTGCGGTCGCTCACCGGGCCACCCGCAGCCCGGCGGGCACCTCGACCGGGCCGGACGGCTCGCCGTCGGCCAGGATCCGGCCGTCGCGCATGCGGACCAGCCGCTGCGCGCCCTCGGCGACCTCGCGGCTGTGCGTGACCATGAGGATCGTCTGGCCCTGGGCGTGCAGGCGCTGGAAGAGGTCGAGGACCTCGGCGGCGCCGTCGGAGTCCAGGGCGCCGGTCGGCTCGTCGGCCAGCAGCAGCGTGGGGCGGTTGGCCAGCGCGCGGGCGATCGCGACCCGCTGGCGCTGGCCGCCGGAGAGCGCGGCGGGCAGCTCGCGGGCCTTGTCGAGCAGGCCGAGCTGGTCGAGCAGGTCGCGGGCCCGGGCGGTGGCCTCGGCGGGCTTCGCGCCGGCGACGAGCGCGGCGAGCGAGACGTTCTCCAGCGCCGACATGTGCTCGATGAGGTGGAAGAACTGGAAGACCAGGCCGACGCTGCGACGGCGCAGCCGGGCCAGCCGCTGGGCGCCGAGCTCCTCGATGCGGGTGCCGTCGAGGGCGATCGTGCCCTCGTCGGGGCGGTCGAGGCCGGCGAGCAGGTGCAGCAGCGTGGACTTGCCGCAGCCCGAGGGACCCATGAGCGCCACGAACTCGCCGGCGCGCACGCTGAGGTCGACACCGCGCAGGGCACGCACGGGGGCCGTGCCGGCCTCGTAGGTCTTGCGCAGACCGCGGACGACGAGGGCGGGGCCGGGCGCTGCGCCGCCGGCGCGACCGCCTGCGCCGGCTGCGGACTCGGTCTGCTGTGTCACCTGCTCACCCTAGGGAGGGCCGGGTCCGCGCCGGGAGGGCCCGCGGCGAAGAGACCGGCTGGCACGCCGGAGCGGGGTGGTACTGGCACCACCCTCGGCCTGTCGTCGCCGCGCCCGGCGCCCGCGTTACGCCCTCCCGTGGATCACCCCGGTCCGGTCACCTCAGGCGGCCCTCGGCGAGGTAGCGCTCGGACTCCTCCTTGTGCATGCGCTCGTCGTGGCCGATCTGGCGGAGCAGGTCGGCGACGGTGGCGTGGGCGCCGTAGCGGTCGGCGAAGGCGGAGCGGTGCGGCACCGTCTCCAGCTCCGGGTGCTCGGCGACGTACTCGGCGTACTCGTGCTCGGCGTGGTCCTCGAAGTCGGCGTTGAGCCGGTAGCTCCAGCGCGGCGCGAGCACGAACATCAGCCAGGCCACGTGGTAGTAGGACAGCGCGAGCAGCAGCGGGAGCACCCGGAAGCGCACCCGGCTCGGCTTCCGGCCCGACGCCCGGACGAGCTCGCCGACGATCAGCAGGTGCCACTGCTCGTTGTCCTGCTGCTCCCGGTTCTCCTCGATCCGCTCGTGGATGCGGCGGGCGAGGGCGCCGTCGCGGTGCCGGCGGGTGAACAGGCGGTAGGCCGCGTTCTCCCAGATCTGGTACGGGATCCGCGCCACGACCTCGAGCACCTGGAACTTCTCCAGCGTCCGGCGGCGGCCGTACAGCAGGTCCATGGTCACGAACAACAGCCGGGCGAGGAGCGAGTACCGACGGCGGGGCGCGGCCAGGGTGGCGAGCTGCTCGTGGCGCAGGGCGCGGCGGCCCAGGCGCGGGGTGGCCGCGGCGGTGAGTGGGCGGTCCGCGTGGTCCCCGTCCGGGGAGGGAAGGAGTCGAACGTCGACGCTTCCGCTGCCCGGACGCGGGTCGTGCACGGCCGGCGGCAGCGGTCCGGGGTGGCGCGGGAGGGGAAGGCCCGGGCCGGGCCGGCGGAGGGCGTGGTGCGGGTGCCCGGGGTGCGGCGGGTGTCCGGGGCGGGACGGGCCGGGGTGGGGCGGCCGGGACGTCGGCCCCGGCGCGGGACGGGGCGACGTGCCCGGGGTCGGACGGGACGCAGGGGCGGGACGGGGCGCAGGGGCGGGACGGCTCGGGCCGGCGACGGAAGGGGGC